>CAVUWX010000016.1:0-150084 GCA_963745205.1 uncultured Alphaproteobacteria bacterium | reverse complement strand
CCCGCGTGCTGTCAGGGGGCTGGGACGAAACTTTCAAGCTGCGGGACGCCGCCACAGGACACCTCTTGCGCTCGTTCGAGGGGACCTCGAGTACTGCCACCTCGATCGCGTTCTCGCCCTCATGGCGCCCGCGTGATCTGCGGGTGCCAGGATCACATCAAGCTGTGGGACGCTGCCCAACAGTCACCTCTTGCGCTCTTTCGAAGGGGGATTCTTAAGGGCGTCACCTCGCTCACGTTCTCGCCCATGGCGCCCGCGTGCTGTCGGGGGGCTCGGGACGCTCTCAAGCTCTGGAACGCTGCCACAGGACGTCTCTCGCGCTCGTTTGAGGAGGGCTCAAAGGGGGGTCACCTCGATCGCGTTCTCCCGCGATGGCGCTCGCGCGCTGGCGGCTCCGACAGGACCGTGAAGCTGTGGGACTCGACGACCGGACAGCTAATTCGCACCTTTGAAGGCCACGCGGACAGGGTCACCTCGGTCGCTTTCTCGCCCGACGGCACCCGCGCGCTCTCAGGCAGCTGGGATACGACGGTGAGGATGTGGAACGTCCAAACCGGTGAGCTGCTGGCTAGCATGATCGGAGAGCGGGACGGTGAGTGGCTGACCATTACGCCCAAAGGTTTCTTTGTGGCTTCTACGAAAGGACCGCAGGCCTTAAGTGTCGTTCGTGGCTTGGCGCCTTTCGGTTCTGTAATTCTACGACCACCTCTACCGCCCTGATCTGGTCGAGCAGCTTCTGAAGGGTGATCCTGACGGCAAGTACGCCGATGCTGCCTCGAAGCTCAATCTGGAGAAGATCCTCGATTCTGGTCCGGCGCCGCAGATCGAGCAGCCGCCTGAGAAGACGGAACTGATCAACGACAGCGCCAGGGTCACCATCCGCCTTACGGACACCGGCGGCGGCATCGGCGAGAAGGTCGTCTGGCGGGTCAATGGCGTGACGCAGGGCGAGCTTAGCGCCTCCGAGCCGCAGGCGCCACGACGCCTGGCGGCTACCGGATTGCGACGCAAACCCTGCGCCTGATCCCACGAAGAAGAACGTCATCGAGATCACCGCCTACAATGGTGCGGGTCTGCTCGCGACCGAGCCCTACCGCATCGAGATCGACAAGTTCGGCGTGACGACCGAAGATCGTCCGCACATGTACGTTCTGGCGATTGGCGTCAGCGACTATGCCAAATCCGAATGGCACCTGAAATACGCGGCAAACGATGCCAAACCGTGGGCGATACCTTGAAGTCTGTGGCTCGCGGTCTCTATGGGGAGCCCAAGGTGGTCCCTCTTCTGGACAAGGATGCCACCGCCAAAGGCATCGAGGCGGCCATCGATAGGCTGCAGGGTGAGGTCAAGCCTGCCGACGTGTTCGTGCTCTATGTCGCCGGTCATGGACGCAGCATTGCAGGCACCTACTACTTCCTGCCGCAGGATCTGCAGTTCGAGGGCGGGCAGACGGTGATGAGTGGCGGCATCAGCCAGGACATGTTGCAGAAGTGGCTGGCCAAGATCCCGGCTCAGAAGAGCATCCTCATCCTCGATACCTGCGAGAGCTCCGCTGCCCTGGGGTGACGTCGAGCAAGAGACGGCGATCGACCGGCTGCAGCATGCAACGGGCCGCAGCGTGATCACGGCGACGAGCAGCCCAGCCTTCGAGGGCTATCAGGGCCATGGGCTGCTCACCTACGCGATCCTTGAGGAGCTGACGATACCCGAAGGCAGCGGAGATGAGGAGGTTACCCTCTCCAAGCTCGCGGCTCACGTCTACGACCAGGTCCCGGAGATCAGCCAGCGCGTGTTTGGGGAGCGCCAGCAGCCGCACAACACCATCGCCGATGACTTCCCCCTGGGAGTGCGGGTTGCCGCTGTCATCAAGCCGAAGCCTCCGCGATGGCCGAGCCGACATCCCCAAGACCCCCACGCACGTCCTCATCCGACCAGAGCGTGTTCGCGAGCAGCCACCAATGATGCACCAGGCCGACGCGGCCGCTCAGCCCGCTGGCACTCAAGTACGCGTCGTGCAGCAGCTGGAGGATTGGGCCGTGATCGCTCGTGAGGTAAAAGCTCGGGTACGTGCCCGTGGGCGCGCTAGCGCCACTTCAGTGACGTCGCTATGCAGGCTCACGGTAGCGGCGACGCCGACGCTGCAACCGCACCGATAGGCCAGGCGCGAACCCATGCATCGGGATGACGACTTGCGGACGCAACTCGGACTTGGGAAGATTGCACCGTATTTCCGCGAGAAATCGTACTGAGACACTTGTATTTTTGGGGCGCAGCGATGGGGAGCTTCCGGCGGTCTCAGTCTTCGAGTGCTGGCGGTGCTGGCACTGGCCTGTCTGTCACTCCCGGCCGGAGTACGTGCCGAGGATCCGCCGAAGATCGAGATCGTTCCTCAAATCGCCCACTCGCCGGCTCGACTCGGTTGCGTTTCTCGCCCGACGGCACCCGCGTGCTGTCGGCAGGCGACGACAAGACGGTGAAGCTGTGGGACGCGGCAACGGGCGCGCTGCTGCGCACCTTCGAGGGGCACTCGGACTCGTGTCAGTCGGTTGCGTTCTCGCCCGACGGCGCCCGCGTGCTGTCGGGCAGCGTGGACAAGACGCTAAAGCTGTGGGACGTGGCACGGGCGCGCTCATCCGCACCTTCGAGGGGCACACGGACCGCGGTCAACTCGGTCGCGTTCTCGCCCGACGGGACCCACGTGCTATCGGGCAGCGGGGACAAGACGGTGAAGCTGTGGGACGCGGCCACGGGCCGCTGATCCGCACCTTCGAGGGGCACTCGGACGCGGTCAGCTCGGTTGCGTTCTCGCCCGATGGCACCCGCGTGCTGTCGGGCAGCGGGACAAGACAGTGAAGCTGTGGGACGCGGCCACGGGCGCGCTGATGCGCACCTTCGAGGGGCACGCGAGACTGCGGTCATCTCGGTTGCGTTCTCGCCCGACGGCACCCGCGTGCTCTCGGGCAGCGAGGACAAGACGGTGAAGCTATGGGACGCGGCCACGGGCACGCTGCTGCGCACCTTCGAAGGGCACTCGGACGGGGTCATCTCGGTTGCGTTCTCGCCCGACGGCGCCCGCGTGCTGTCGGGCAGCGATGACAAGACGATGAAGCTGTGGGACGCGGCCACGGGCGCGCTGCTCCGCACCTTCGAGGGGCACGCGGATGCGGTCGGTCGGTGGCGTTCTCCCCGATGGCGCCCGCGTGCTTTCGGGCAGCGGCGACAACACGGTGAAGCTGTGGGACGCGGCCACGGGCGCGCTGCTGCGCACCTTCGAGGGACACGCGGATGCGGTCACCTCGGTTGCGTTCTCGCCCGATGGCACCCGCGTGCTTTCGGGCAGCGATGACAAGACAGTGAAGCTGTGGGACGCGGCCACAGGCACGCTGCTGCGCACCTTCGAGGGGCACTCCGAGCGTCGTCTCTCGGTTGCGTTCTCGCCCGACGGGGCCCGCGTGCTGTCGGGCAGCGGCGACAAGACACTGAAGCTGTGGGACGCGGCCACGGGCGCAGCTGCTGCGCACCTTTGAGGGGCACTCGGACGCGGTCAACTCGGTTGCGTTCTCGCCCGACGGCGCCCGCGTGCTCTCGGGCAGCGACGACCACACACTGAAGCTATGGGATGCGACCACGGGCGCGCCGCTGCGCACCTTTGAGGGCCACTCGAGCTTGGTCAGTTCGGTCGCGTTCTCGCCCGACGGCACCCGCGTGCTCTCGGGCAGCGCGGACAATACGATGAAGCTATGGGACGCAGCTACGGGGGCGCTGCTGCGCACCTTCGCGGGGCACTCGGGCGCGGTCCTCTCGGTTGCGTTCTCGCCCGACGGCGCCCGCGTGCTGTCGGGCAGCGATGACGAGACGCTGAAGCTGTGGGACGCGGCCACGGGCGCGCTCATCCGCACCTTCGAGGGCACTCGGACGTGGTCACCTCGGTTGCGTTCTCGCCCGACGGCAGCCCGTGTGCTGTCGGGCAGCGGCGACACGACGATGAAGCTGTGGGACGCGGCCACGGGCGCGCTGCTGCGCACCTTCGAGGGGCACTCGGTTACTGAGCTCGGTTGCGTTCTCGCCCGACGGCGGCCGCGTGCTGTCGGGCAGCAGGCGATACGACGGTGAGGATCTGGAGCCTCCAAACAGGTGAGCTGCTGGCCAGCATGATCGGAGAGCGAGACGGTGAGTGGCTGGCGATTACGCCCAAAGGATTCTTCGTGGCCTCGCCCAAAGGATCGCAGGCGCTGAGCATTGTGCGTGGCTTTGAAGACGTATTCGGTCATGCAGTTCTATGATCACCTTTACCGTCACGATCTTGTTGAGCAGCTGCTCAAAGGGTGACCCCGAAGGCAAGTACGCGGATGCGGCCTCGAAGCTCAATCTGGAGAAGATCCTCGATTCTGGTTCGGCGCCGCAGATCGAGCAGCTGCCCGAGCGCAAGACGGAACTGATCAACGACACCGCCAAGGTCACGGTCCGGCTGACCGACACCGGCGGCGGCATCGGCGACAAAGTCGTCTGGCGTGTCAATGGCGTGACGCAAGGCGAGCTTAGCGCCTCCGAGCCGCAGGCGCCCACGACGCGCTGGCGGCTATCGGATTGCGACGCAAACCTTGCGCATCGATCCTACGAAAAAGAACGTCATCGAGATCACCGCCTACAATGGCGCGGGGCTGCTCGCCACCGAGCCCTACCGCATCGAGATCGACAAGTTCGGCGTGACGACCGAAGAGCGCCCGCACATGTACGTGGTGGCGGTGGGTGTCAGCGACTACGCCAAATCAGAGTGGCACTTGAAGTACGCGGCCAACGATGCCCAGACCATGGGCGATACCTTGAAGTCTGTGGCGCGCGGCCTCTATGGGGAGCCCAAGGTGGTCCCTCTTCTGGATAAGGATGCCACCGCTAAAGGCATCGAGGCGGCCATCGACAGCCTGCAGAGTGAGGTCAAGCCCTCAGACGTGTTCGTGCTCTACGTCGCCGGTCACGGCCGCAGCATTGCAGGCACCTACTACTTCCTGCCGCAGGATCTGCAGTTCGAGGGCGGGCAGACGGTGATGAGTGGCGGCATCAGCCAGGACATGCTGCAGAAGTGGCTGGCCAAGATCCCGGCGCAGAAGAGCATCCTCATTCTCGATACCTGCGAGAGCGCGCGGCCGCGGGGCGACACCGAGCAGGAGACGGCAATCGACCGGCTGCAGCATGCGACAGGTCGCAGTGTGATCACGGCGGCGAGCAGCGCAGCCTTCGAGGGCTATCAGGGCCACGGCCTGCTCACCTACACGATCCTTGAGGAGCTGACGAAACCCGAAGGCAGTGGAAACGAGGAGGTGACCCTGGCCAAGCTTGCTGCCTACGTCTACGACCAAGTCCCGACGATCAGCCAGCGCGTGTTTGGAGAGCGCCAGCAGCCGCACAACACCATTGCCGACGACTTTCCCCTGGGTGAGCGGGTTGCCGCCGTCTCCAACGCCGAGACCTCCGCGATTGGCCGAGACGACATCCCCAAGTCTCCAACGCACGTACTGATCCGAGCCGAACAGGTTCGCGAGCAGCCATCGAGCAATGCGCAAGGCTGGCCGCTCGCTTGCTGCAGGAACGCAAGTGCGCGTTGTCCAATTGCAAATGGCTGGGCCGTGATCGCTCGCGAGGGCGAGAAGCTCGGGTACGTGCCGGAGGAAGCACTGCTGCGACTGCAATAGGGGACGCAGAATGCAAACGAAGACGTGGACTTCTGGTCCTGGCCCTTACCCTGACCGTCGGAACAGGATTGGCTGACGGCCTAGCCGCTCAGGAAACGATCAAGCTCGGCGGTCGCCGCATCGTCGGTGGCGAGAAGACCAACATCAAGGATCATCCCTGGCAGGTCGCGCTTAATATCAAGACACCTGAGGGGACTTTCCTGTGCGGGGGATCGATCATTGCGCAAAGGTGGGTGCTGACGGCGGCGCATTGCATCGAGCCGGGCACAAAGTCGGGAGATGTGAAGGCCAAGGCCGGTGCGACGAACTACATCACGGCTGGCACTTGGACCCAGATCGAACGGGTTGTGGTGCACGAAAAATACGATCCCAAGACGTACGAGAACGACCTCGCCCTGCTCAAGCTCACATCACCTCCAAGCGGGAGGGTCATTCCCCTTGCAAACGCGGAAATGAAGGTCCCCGTCGGTCAGCCGCTCGAAGTGACCGGCTGGGGAGCGACGTCCGAAGGAGGGGATGCTGAGCGCAACCTCTTGAAGGCAACCGTACCCCCGTAGCATCGCGCCAGCGCCCCAAATTACTCTCCTGACCGAGAGAGGCGCGTCGACTCTCTTAATGCACGTAGGGTGAGGTTTACCGTACGCTTGGCGTAACGCCCCTTTCCACCAAACTGCCAGCCCGTTCTTGGCCTTCGGAGACTCGGGGCAATTGGGCTCCTGAAACCGCCAGCCAGAGACCGGTCTGGGGCGGTCGGATGCGCGAAGGGTTGTAATGCGCGGAAACCGCGGGCTTTCTTCGGGGGCATCACTCCCAGTTGGAGACTGGCAAGAGCACGTGACTTGTTGGCTGGGGGACTAGGATTCGAACCTAGACAGGCAGAGTCAAAGTCTGCAGTCCTACCGTTAGACGATCCCCCAATGCCGGGATCGCGGCGCGCACGGCGGCCGGTTGCGCGCATATAACAGCAAGGCCACTCGCTCGCAACCTGCCACTCGCTACTCACTTCGGAGTTGCCTTCGATCCCGGTCAGACCGACCGGTGCGATTTTGCCGCGCAGGTCACGGGCGACCTACGGGCCCGGGACCCCAAAGCGCAGTTATGCGCTTGGTGCGACCCCCGCCGCCACAAGTCAGCCGCCAGCACCTAGCAGCTCTGGACGGTACTCGAAGTGCATGGTGTCGTAGTGGTGCCATTTGCCACCCCAGATGAAGCCGTGCCTTTCGAAGACGCGCACGATCTCCATCGGGATCTCGTTCCTGTAGGCGTAGCCGCCATCCTTGCCGGGCGAGGTGTTGCGCCAATAGTCCGAGTGCTTCAGGGCAATGTCGATGGCGATGCCCTGGCCGTGCGCGGAGATCCGGTTGGTCCCGGCGATGGGCCTGCAATTGTAGGTGCCGGCGGAGGGAAAGAGGTACACGTCGAACTTTGCAGGGAGTTCGTCGAGTTCGCGGCTCACCGCTTCGAGGTGCTGGGCCGCGCCATTGACCTTGCTGAAGGGCAGCCGTTGCCCGGTCTTTTTCGGAAGCCAGACGACGGTTGAGAGGTTTTTCTCGACCTCGCCCTTGCGGCAGTCGCCATACACTTTGTCGAAGAACGCCGTGTTGCGCGCGCGGCCAGGGTCGACGTCCTTGGCCGGCGGCAGTGCGAGGTCGCCCTCCGGATAGGGTACGGCGAGCATGTCCTCGATATCGGGGTGATCGAGCCACTCGGCGAATGGCTTCTCGCCCTTGCCGTCATCGAGTGGCATGCGTGTGCCGTCGCGCCAGACGAGAATGCCGCTCTCGATGCGCTCGAGCTGCTCGGGGTAGGCGGCGAGCAGGCGCTTGCCCGCTTCCTCCGAGAGCTCGCCCGCCGCCGCCCTTGTCGGCAGCAGCAGCGCGGCGACCAGAAGGTACTTCGCAAGCATTGCGGCCGAGGACCTGTTTGTATTTCTTCGCGGCCAATCTAGCACGCTCGGAATCTCGCGGGGACAGCGAAGCTCAAGCCAGGCCTCGAGGCCGCAAGTGACGGCGCGACCCTCGGGTTTGCTGTCCGACGGTGCTCGAGAAGCACATCAATCGCGCGGCGCTGTGGAAAAGCGCGTTGGTGGACTGCTCAAAAGCGCGGCAGACCCTCGGCAAATCACGGCGCCCTCACCCGATCGGCAAGCCTTTACGTGGCGGCGTTTGCTGGTAAAGTGCGCCGCAAGTGTCATCCAGGAGACGCCTGATGACAAGGACTCCCGTCAGCACGGGAGGCCGGATGCCAGGCGCTGGAGTTTGGGCCTTGCAGGGCTACCCTGATGACGGCGGCGCGAGGAACGCGCCCGGCGCCAGCACCGCGGCCGAGGGGATAGCCCCGGCCGCTGAGCTCGTCCCTCCAATCGTATCGACCCCCGCGCACCGCAACGGTGAAGCTGCCGACGGGCCTGACCGCGACGCCGTCTACGGCGCGCTCGATCTGGGCACCAACAACTGCCGCCTGCTGCTGGCGCGGCCCTCCCGCCGGGGGTTTCGTGTCGTCGACGCCTTCTCGCGCATCATAAGGCTAGGCGAAGGGGTGGGGCAGACGGGCCAGTTGTTGCCCGCCGCCATGGCGCGCACGCACGAGGCGCTGAAAGTATGCGCCGCCAAGCTCGACCGGGCAAGAGTGCGACGCTCGCGTCTCGTCGCCACCGAAGCCTGCCGCATCGCCAAGAACGGCGCGGAGTTCTTGGCCGAGGTGCACAATAAGCTCGGCCTCGACATCGAGATCCTGACCCCCGAGGCCGAGGCACAACTCGCCGTCTCGGGGTCGGCCGCGCTCATCGACCCGAGCTGCGACTACGTGCTGGTGTTCGACATCGGAGGCGGCTCCTCCGAGCTGATCCTGCTCGACCTTTCCCGCCGCAACGGGCGCCGCGACCGGCGCGCCGACCGGGCGGACGCGCAAGACTTCATGGCGGCGTGGACGTCGCTTCCGATCGGCGTCGTCACGCTAGCCGAGCGCTTCGGCGGTCGCCACGTGGGGCCCGACGACTTCGAGGCCATGGTCGCCGAGACCAAACGCATGCTCGATCCCTTCGAAGCCGAACACCAGCTTGCAAAGCGCCTCGCCGGAAAGCGCGTGCACATGCTCGGCACCTCGGGCACCGTGACCACGATCGCCGGCGTGCACCTCGGGCTGCCGCGCTACGACCGCAACCGCGTCGACGGCTGCTGGCTCAACCTGCGCGACGTACGCGCCGTCACCTACGATCTCCTCGGCCGCAGCTACGAGCAGCGCATCGCGGAGCCCTGCATCGGCCGCGACCGCGCCGACCTCGTGCTCGCCGGCTGCGCCATCCTCGAGGCTGTCTTGCGCCTGTGGCCGTGCGAGCGCTTGCGCGTAGCCGACCGCGGCCTGCGCGAGGGCATCTTGACCACGCTGATGGCCGAGGACGGCGTGTTGCGCACCGGCCGCCGCCGTCGTCGCCGCTAAAAGGTAGTCTAATGCCAAAGCGCACAGGCGGGGGCAAGGGCGGCCCCAAAAGCGGCTCGAAGTCTGGCTCGACGACGGGCCCGGGCGGAGCCGATCGGCGCCTGCACGTGCGCCTCAAGACCGCGCGCCGCCACAAAGCCTCCTCGCAGCGCTGGCTGCAGCGCCAGCTCAACGACCCTTATGTGGCGGCCGCCAAGCGCGAGGGCTTCCGCTCGCGTGCGGCCTACAAGCTCGCCGAGATCGACGCCAAGCACCAATTCCTCAAAGCCGGCGCCCGCGTCGTCGACCTCGGCGCCGCGCCCGGCGGCTGGAGCCAGATCGCGGCGGAGCGGACGGGCGCCATCGCCGGCAAGGGCCAGGTCGTCGCCATCGACATAACTGCCGTCGAGGCGCTCCCCGGCGTAACTTTCGTGCAGCTCGACTTCACGAGCGAGGGCGCGGAGGAGCACCTGAAGAGCCTCTTGAGCAACCGCCGCGCCGACGTGGTGCTGTCCGACATGGCCGCGCCCACGACGGGCCACACGCGCACCGACCACGTGCGCATCATGGCGCTCGCCGAAGCCGCTGCCCACTTTGCCTGCGACGTGCTGGCGCCGGGTGGCGCCTTCCTCGCCAAGGTGCTGCAAGGAGGCACCGAGCGCGAGCTGCTTGATCTCTTGAAGCGCTCGTTTGCAACCGTGCGCCACGTGAAGCCGCCGGCGTCGCGCACAGATTCGGCTGAGCTCTACGTGCTGGCGACGGGTTTCCGCGGGAAGTGAACGGAGGAGGCGACACATGACCCCAGTTGAAGTTCTAGCCAGCATCCCCGCCTTCGCCGCGCTTGCCCCGGACGACCTCAGCGCGCTGGCCGCGCGGCTAGATGAAGCCCGCTTTGCGCCGGGCGCCGTGATCGTGCGGGAGGGAGATACCGAATCCGCCTCCCTCTTCATCATCGAGGAGGGGTCGGTCGAAATCACCTGCGGAGACGGCAAAAGCCGGGTCGAGCTCGCAGCCCTGGGGCGCGGCGAATATTTCGGCGAGCTCGCGCTCATCGACGGGGAGCCGCGCTCGGCTTCCGCCACCGCCACCTCCCCGCTGCACGTGCTGATCCTGCAGCGGCAGGAGTTCGTGGACTTCATCCACCGTGATCCGGACGCCGCCATGCGCATCATGGCCGAGCTCGCCCGCCGGCTGCGGCAAACGAATGCGCTCGTCTCCACCTTGACCGAGGACATGCAGCGCATGGGCGGCATGGAGGCGCTCGACGCCCCCTACGTCGACGTGCCCATCTGGGAGATGGTGCAAAAGCGCGCCGGCTGGCTCGCCGCCCTCTTCCTCGGCGAGATGCTGACCGCCACCGCCATGGGCCACTTCGAGGACGAGATCGCGCGCGCGGTGGTGCTCGCTCTGTTCGTGCCCCTCATCATCAGCTCCGGCGGCAACTCCGGCTCGCAGGGGACCTCGCTCATCATCCGCGCCTTCGCCCTGCGCGAGCTGAAACTCGGCGACTGGGCCTGGGTCCTCAGCCGCGAGATCGTGTCGGGGCTCGCACTCGGGACCATGCTCGGCGCCATCGGCTTTGCCCGCATCGTGCTGTGGCAGGAGACCGGCTGGGCCGACTACGGCACCCACTATCTGGCGCTCGCCGTCACGGTATGGGTGAGCCTTATCGGCGTCGTCGGCTTCGGCGCGGTTGCGGGCAGCATGCTGCCGTTCCTGTTGCGCCGCCTCGGGCTCGATCCGGCGACGAGCTCGGCGCCGTTCGTGGCCACCCTCGTCGACGTCACCGGGCTCGTCATCTACTTCACGGTCGCCTCTATCATTCTGCGCGGCCTGGTGCTGTAGGGGCCGGCGGTGTCATCCCGGAAGCCGACGCTGTATAGCGGAGGCTGTCCGGGACCCAAGGGTGAGCGCATTGCGCAGCACCTTCGTGTCTCCGACGCTCCTTGTGCTGGGTCCCGGGTTGCGCTCCGCGTTCCGCTTCGCTTGCCCGGGATGACAGTGGGCACAGCTCCGCGTACCTCGCGGGCTTAACCCCGAGGGTTTGGAAGAAATGGGGAGACGGGGCGCGCACGCACCGCATCTATTCTATTTGCTCGGCGCTTGCGCGCCCCGTCAGCGGCCCGTTCATCGACCGTCCGGAGTCGGGGGCCTTATTCCCTACCTGCGGGTTCAGGATCCCCAGACGATTCGCCTTCACCACGCCCTTCGGTCGTTACCCTCGTGACGTGGCTACTACGTGATAGCCGCACCCACCCCCAAAACTTGAGACGGTCTCGAGCTCGTCCCCATGGGGCGGGGTGAGGGCAGTGTAGGGGAGGAGGAGAGGGCGGGGATTAGTTTGGCGGCGAGCGCCGGACGTCGGCTAAGGGCCAATAGCTGCTGTCGTCAGCCATCATTGAACTAAGCGCGGCGGCGTCCGCTATGCAGAGATTACGGACATGCTCGGACTTCACGTCGGTAGCCCAGCCCGCCCGACGGGACTTACGCTTGCTGAAAGCGCTACAGTCGAACCTGTGACGGCGCGACCAGGAGGCCAACGACCGGCGTGCCGCCACTTACTGCCACCAACCCGGTTGCACCTGATTGCTGCGGCCGCGCCGCCGGCTATAGCCAGGTTGCGGGCCCGGGCCGGGCTGGTCAAAGAAGCTGAAGAAGCCGCCGGCGTTGCCGAATTGCAGGGAAACAGAGACCGTGGGCCGGCGCGTTATGAAGCCGCCCTGGGGCTGGTTGCTCAGCACCGCAATAAACTCGGTGCGATAGTTGGTCTCGCGGCTCAGCGGCTCGTCCGAGACGATGATCGAGGATCGCGGTAGCGCGGTCGGCGCGATGCGATCGAGAACTTCCTTCGGGATGCTGA
Source organism: uncultured Alphaproteobacteria bacterium (assembly GCA_963745205.1). Classification (GTDB taxonomy): domain Bacteria; phylum Pseudomonadota; class Alphaproteobacteria; order Rhizobiales; family Hyphomicrobiaceae; genus Hyphomicrobium_A. The sequence continues at coordinate 138,116 of CAVUWX010000016.1, read as the reverse complement.
TTCGGTCGAGCGCGTCCTTGGCATCGTCCCCGTTGTCGATCGTGACCGCGGTCCAGCGAAGGCCCGCGTCGTTGCGCGCCATCGCCGTAAACACATGCGTGCCGATGGGCTTGTCAGGGTCCCGGATCGTGACCGGAACCTCAATGGTCGCATCGAAGACCTCGCCTCCATCCGGCCACGGCTTATGCGTGTTCCGCCGCACGTAGAGCTTCTGTGTCGCGCGGCTGATGTAGACCGAGACCGGATCAAGCGCGAGCTTTGCATCGTTCGCCGCTTTCGCGGTGTCAGCCTTCCTGGTTCGCGGCCTCCTTGGCGGCATCCGCTGCTTTGGCTGCGGCATCAATTTTCGACGTCGCATCGGCTTTGGCGGTGTCGAGTTTCGTGCCCGCTTCGGTTGCCTTGGCAGCGGCCTTGAGCTTCTGTTCCTCGGCACGCGCCTTGGCCTCGTCCGTCTTTGCGGAGGCGACTGCCTTTTCGGCGTAAGCGAGATTGGCGTCGGCCGAGGACTTGAGCCCTTCCAGCCTGCGCAGCGTCACCTTGGACGATGCCGCCTCGCGCGCCGCTTTCGTGGCCGACTTCTTCGTCTCGTCGGCCGCTTTGGCGGCCTCGGCTGCCTCGCGAGCGAGCGTCTCGGCACGCTCCGGAGCAGCAGCGACGGCCTCCGCATTCGGCACCAGCAGCGCTGCGTGAGAAAACTCGACGGGAGTTGCGTCGTTCGGGGAAATTATCACGCGCATCCCGATCCGCGTCTTGTCGAACAGCTTCTCCGCAAAACCGTATGGCATCCGCACGCAGCCGTGCGAGGCGGCATACCCCGGCAGTGGGCCGCCATGCATCGCTAAGCCGTTCCAAGTAAGGCGCTGCATGTGCGGCATCGAGGCATCGTCATAGAGGGTCGAGTGGTGGTCCAAGTCCTTCTCGATAACGGCGAAGACGCCGGCTGGCGTTTCGCGTCCCGTGGTGCCAGTCGACACCGGCGCTCTTAGAATCCAACCGTCGGCGTCATAAAATGTGACCTGCTGGGACTTGATCGACACGATCGCCATGATCGGCTCGCCGGCATCTCGCGGCGCCGTCGCCTCTGCGGAGGGGGCCGACACTCTCGCCCTGACTTCGGCGGTCAGCGCCGTCAGTGCGGCAATAGCCGCAATCGTTACGATGGCGGGTAGTCTTAAACGTCGAATTGTTGATTGCGTCATCGAAAATCGATCTGTTGCGCCCATGCCCCCCGGGTTGATGCCAGTCCGTGCTTGCCTCAATCAAGTATCAAATCGGGCTATCTGGATTGGCTGACCGGACGCGGCCTCCGATGTGCTCTTGGGGACACTCGGTTCCTCTCCGAGGCGCGGGCCCCGGCTTTCGCTGTCTGGAGTATTTCTGCAATTCTACCGACAGAATGGTAAAGCTAGCCTCGGCCATCCACCGATGTCGGGAAATGTCCAAACCCGGAATGGCCCGCTAAAACGCTGCTTACGCCGTTTTGGAGACCCAGTATTTCGGGCTGTGGGATCGACCAGTCGTGTCGAGCACGATGCCGCGCGCGGAGCTATGTCGGTTTCTGGGATCGAGTGACGAGAGGACGCCCGACTGCCGCCCTAAGGCAGCAGTGGTCGGATACCGGTTCTCGGTTTGCTGTCGCGACGGGCCAAAAACGGAACTCGCCGACAAGTCAAAGTGCCTAAGCGAAGCGCATAAACGACCATCGACCGAGCACGTGCCGGCCCCACCCCCTGTTTCCGCCTACAACGCAGCGACGCCTCTCCACAGCGGCGGCCGCGGATGACCAAAGCCTAACTGGCGAAAGCTACTTTGATGTCTTTGCTGTCTTGCGGGCGCTCTTCTGTCCCTCGTGACCCGCGGCATGCGTGCCGTGGTCCGCGCTTGGGTCTGCCGCCCCTCACGCTGGCTCCGCCGCCGCTTGCACCCCGGCGTTCGGCGCGCCACGATCGCGATCAAAGGCGGGCGATTGCCGGCCTTGGTCCGTCTTGCCGCGAGGCACCTGCTCGTCCTCGGTGTGCACGCCTTTGCTGCCGCGCGACTTGCGATAGTCCACCGGACGCGCCATGGGCCGATCCCCTCTGGTGTTGCAAGCTAGTGGTGCAAGCGCCGCCGCGACGCGGGTGAAGCTAGCGTCGCGGAGCCGCGAGCCTCATGCGGTCAGGACTTGGCCCGGCTTCATCCCGAGCCATTGCACTTCGCGCATGGAGAGCGCGCGCCGCGACGCCAAAGCCGCGTCAGCGTCGAGCCCGGCGTGGATGCGGATGGCCGCCAGCGCACGCCACTCGTCGGCTTCGGCCGCATAGTAGGAATTTACCGAGGAGGGGGCGCGGTTCTTGGCGGGAACCGTCAGGTCGGCGAGCCATCCGTGCACGCCGCCGAAGGGGACAGAGGTTTTTACCGGCATACCTGCATGTGGTGCTGCCGGCCCGACAAAACTAGGGCTGAGCGGGTGTGCGGGCGCGGGTTTCCCGCTATTTCCCACGCTGTTCCCCCCGTTGTTCCGCTACTTGTTCCCCACGGAACACATGCAACTTGCCTCAAATGCTACGCACCCCCCTCCAGCTAACCGCAATCATCCAACCGCAACACATCAACCCCCGGGGGACCCCACAATGGCCGACAGAGGCAAGAGCTACGACCGCGTGGCTAAGCTCTACGACGCAGCAGCCCACCTCTACAGCGGCGGCCAGATCCGCGCGCTGAAAGCTTCCCAGATCGGGGAATTGCAAGCCGGCCAGCGCATCTTGTACGCCGGCGTCGGCGACGGCGAGGACGCCGTGCTGGCGGCGAACCGCCAGGTGAGCCTGACGCTGATCGACCTGTCGCAGGGGATGCTCGACCGTGCCGCGGGCAAGTTCCAAGCCGTGGACGCCGCGGGCTGCCTCGAGCTCATCTGCTCAGACGTCTTGGCGCACGAGCGCCCGGGCCACTACGACATCGTGGTCGCCAACTTCTTCTTGAACGTGTTCAAGGAGCCCATGATGGAGGCCGTGCTCGGCCACCTCGCCACCATGCTGAAGCCCGGCGGGAAATTGCTGATCGGCGATTTCTCCTATCCGTGCGGGTGGCTCACGACGCGGGCGCTGCAGCGCGGCTACTACTATCTGTCGATGTTCAGCTTCTGGCTGCTGGGCGGGACGCCGCTGCATAAGATCTACGACTACCCGCAGTATTTTGCTGCCGCCAACCTGCGCTCAACGGGTGTCGAGCGCTTCCGCGTGAGCGCGCTGTTCCCGGTCTCCTTCGAGACCATCACGGCGGTGAAGGTGTGAGGTCCGCGGCCTACGCCGCTGGTGGCGCGCGCAGCGCGATCAAGGCGCCGATGGCAAAGAGGGCAAACGAGCCCGCGTAGCCGATCGAGCCGACGGCCGCCAAGGGCTCGAACTGGGGGCGGCGGGAGTAGATGAGCCACAGCCCGGTGACGAGCACGGCGAGAGAGGCCTCGGCGAGCCAGAAGTGCAGGCTCGCGACGAGCGGCGGCACCGCGTGCCCGAGGAGGTGGTAGAAGAAGCCGAAGACGGCGAAGCTCAGCCAGCCGACGACCAGGATGTGGGCGTGCGTCGGCAATTCCACGTGGTCGTGGCGGATTCCCATGTCGAGGCCCATGAGCATGCCCAAGAAGCCGTAGGCGACGGCTGAAGCGAAGAAAGCCTTGGCGAAGCCGCGCATCATGTTCCTCCTCGGGTGACGCAAGGGCCGAGCCCCGGTGCGGGTGTCGGTCAGCAGTGCGACGGTTTTTGGGCGTGGCGCGCGGGCGCAGGAACCCCGGAGCCGCATCGCGAGTTGTTACATTAACCGTGCGCCGGCATCCGCCAGCCGGGCGCGCGCATCCTCAAAGCCCGCGAGCCCCACCGATGAATTTGCTGCTGCACATCTCGCTGTTCAGAATTGGAACCGCGGCCATGGCCGCGGCCACGGCCGCCGTCGCCGCTCTGTTCGTCTATGCGCTCAACGTGCCGACACAGCCGCTCGGGCCGGGCTGGCGCATGACCGTGATTGCCGCCGAGGACAACGGGCCGGCCAGCGCCGAACCCAAGGTGCGGTTCGGCGCCGGCGCTCGCTAGTCGGCAGATTGGCGGCGGAGGCGCTCCGGCACTTAAGCGCCGGTCGCCTCCTTCACGCACTTCTTGGTGAAGCTCGTCTCGGCGGCGCCGTGCAGCTTCTTCTCCTTGGCGTCGGCCTCGCACTTTGCCGTCGCGTCCTTCTCGCACTTCTTCATGAAGCTCGTCTCGGCCGCGCCGTGCAGCTTCTTGGCCTCCGACTCCGCCTTGCAAGTGTCGGCCGCCGCGCCGCCCGCGATCAGGCAGGTCGCGGCCAAAGCCATCAGAAGTCTCGTCATCGTCTCCTCCAGGTGTTGCTCTTCCTTCTCTTCCCCGGCGCAAATGTTGGCGGGCGATTGGGCGCCACAAGGGCGCCCTTCAACAAATCCGTAAGCAAGGCTAAGGATTGGTTCGCGCTATCGTCAGCCCGTGACGCTTCCCGCCGACAGAAACTGCTATCGCAATCGCGCAAAGATCATCGGCGGAGAGATCCGCTAAAAGAAAAAGTGGGCGAGCAAAGACGAGGGGCCGGAGACCCAGGCCTTACCTGAAGCCTCACACCCCAGGCCTCGCAGGCAAGGCCTCAAACCCGAGGAAAGGTTGATCCCATGAGCTGGAGCGATGCCCTCAAAGGTGCGGTTGGTAATCTCGTCGGCGAAGCGGAGCAAGCGGCGCTGCCGGGGCTCATGAAAAAGGTGATGGGCGACGAAGGGATGCAGTCGATGCTGGCCAAGCTGCAGGACGCGGGCTTTGCCAAGCAGGTGCAGTCCTGGCTCGACAAGAACAAGGACAACCTGCCGATCACGCCCGATCAGATCCGCAAGGCGCTGGGCGACGAGCACGTGCAGCAGATCGCCAAGTCGCTCGGCATTCCGATGGATCAGGTGCTCGACGCGCTGGCGAAGTTCTTGCCCGCGGCGGTGAACGCGGCGGGACCGGCGGTGGCCCCGCCCTCCGATGGCAAGACCTCGATCTCGACCTGAGCCGGGGCAACCTGCAGGCCGATTGATTCTTTCGGGCACGGGGCTTGAGGGGCGGAGCAGGTGCGCGTGGCTCCCCCCGCATCGTCACGCCCCGTGGATGCCCGCGTGGACGATACGGCGCGTCCCTTCCCTCGCACGGGCCAGGGTGGTATAGGGCTGCCGACATCGTTCCCGCCGGGCTCGAGAACATGTCGCCCGGCTCCATTGGTCAAAGGAGACCGCGGAAGCATGGCCCAAGGCCCGCCCACACTGGATTCCGGCGTCGCGCTGACCTTCGACGACGTCCTCCTCGTGCCGGCCGCCTCCGAAGTTCTCCCGAGCCAGGCCGACGTGACAACCCGCGTCACGCGCTCGATATCCCTCAGCATCCCCGTCATCTCCTCCGCCATGGACACCGTGACCGAGGCGCGGCTTGCCATTGCCATGGCACAGGAGGGGGGCGTCGGCGTCATCCACCGCAACCTGGCGCCCGAGGAGCAGGCGCGCCAGGTCGCGCAGGTGAAGAAGTACGAATTGGGGATCGTGCTGAACCCCGTCACCATTCACCCCGGCGCCTCCCTGCGCGAGGCGTTGGCCCTCATGGCCGAGCATTCGATCTCCGGCGTGCCGGTGGTCGAGACGCCGAAGAACGGCTCCGACAAGGGGCGCCTCGTCGGCATCCTCACAAACCGCGACGTGCGCTTCGCGACCAACCTCGAGCAGTCCGTCTCCGAGCTGATGACCAAGGAGAAGCTCATCACCGTCAACCGCTCGGTGTCGCAGGAGGAAGCCAAGCGGCTGTTGCACACCAACCGCATCGAGAAGCTCGTGGTCGTCGACGACCAGAACCGCTGCATCGGCCTCATCACGGTCAAGGACATCGAGAAGGCGCAGAAGCACCCGCACGCCTCCAAGGATGCCGAGGGTCGACTGCGTGTCGCCGCGGCGACCACGGTCGGCGAGGAGGGCATCAGGCGCACCGAGCTTCTGATGGCGGCGGGCTGCGACATGATCGTGGTCGACACCGCGCACGGCCACTCGATCCGTGTGATCGAGGCAGTCAAGCGCATCAAAACACTGTCCAACCGCGTGCAGGTGATCGCCGGCAATGTGGCGACCGCGGAAGGCACCAAGGCGCTGATCGACGCGGGCGCGGATGCAGTCAAGGTCGGCATCGGCCCTGGCTCGATCTGCACCACGCGGATCGTGGCGGGGGTCGGCGTGCCGCAGCTCACCGCCGTCATCGACTGTGCCAAGGAGGCCGCAAAGCACGGCGTGCCCATCATCTCCGACGGCGGCATCAAGTATTCGGGCGATGTGGTGAAGGCGCTCGCGGCGGGCGCAAGCTGCGTGATGATCGGCTCGCTCTTGGCCGGCACCGACGAGGCCCCGGGCGAGACCTATTTCTACCAGGGCCGCACCTACAAAGCCTACCGCGGCATGGGCTCGATCGGCGCCATGGCACGGGGCTCGGCCGACCGCTACTTCCAGCAGGAGGTGAAGGACACCTTGAAGCTGGTGCCGGAAGGGATCGAGGGACAGGTGCCCTACAAGGGACCGACCGAGGGCGTGTTGCACCAGCTCGTTGGCGGCTTGCGCGCCGGCATGGGCTACCTCGGCGCCAAGAACCTCGCCGACTTGCAGGAGAAGGCAAAGTTCATCCGCGTGTCTCCGGCGGCGATCCACGAGAGCCACGCGCACGGCGTGCTGATCACGCGCGAGAGCCCGAACTACCCGAGCAACGTGTGACCGCGGTCGCTGCGCACCGGCAGTCCACGATGCTACGCTCATCCCCCCGTCCATGCGGAGCATCGGCTCCCCATGATCGGAGAGGTCGGCTGCACGCGCGTAAGCGCGGCAGCGGGGTGAGGGGATGTGCCCTTCGTCGAGGCCGTAGCCCCTCACCCGCTCGCGACCTTACTTCTTGCCGCGCTTCCCGGTGCGCACGGTCTCTTTGAACGTCGTGCGCGGGTGTAGTTTCACTTCCTTGGCGCTGACGAACTTGCCGGTGATGGCGCTCTTGCCCACCTTGCGTGTTCCCGATCCCTTGCCGCCCTTCTTGGCTGCCATGGCATGTCCTCGCCTCGTTTCTGTGACCGATTTGGAAGCGCATTATACAACACGGACGTCGGAGTCACACGTTGAGGACGGGACGGCTGGGATCGAGGGCACGATCTGCCGGCGCATCTGCGGCTCTACCACTTGAACCGGCTTTCGCTCAGGCTCATCGCCCGCATACACGCCAAGCCGCCCGGCCGGCCAGGGCACGTGGCCGGGAAGAGTTGCAGTGAATAGACCTGCTTGACCATTCTGTCGGGATAACGCTCTAACTGCACCGACTGCAATCCAATGAGGTCGAACCCATGTCCGTGACGAGCTTGCTGCTGCCGGTGTTCGTGCAGGTCGCGCTCACGTTTGGCCTCATGTTCTGGATGGCCAAGGAGCGCCGTCAGGCGCTGCTCAGCGGACAAGTGAAGCCGAAGGACATCTCGCTGCGCCAGCCCAACTGGCCCGCGCGCGCCACTCAGATCGCCAACTGCTTCCACAATCAGCTCGAGCTGCCGATGCTGTTCTATGCGCTGGCGGCGTTCATACTCGTCACGCGCACAAACGACATCATCTTCGTGGTGCTCGCCTGGGTGTTCGTCGTCGCGCGGATTGCGCACGCTTACGTGCACACGGGTAGCAACGAGGTGCCGAAGCGTTTTGCCTCCCAGACGGTCGCGGCCCTTGCCCTAGTGGTCATGTGGATCATCTTCGCCGTACGCATCCTCAGCGCGGGAGCTTGAGGCGGTGCGGCCAGGCGCCAGGCTGCGCGCCGCCGCCGAGGTGCTCGAGGACATCCTTGAGCGCCATCGCCCCGCGGGGATGGCGCTTGCCGACTGGGGAAAATCCCACCGCTTCGCCGGTTCCGGCGACCGCTCCGCCATCGGCACCCTCGTTTACGACGCGCTGAGGCGGCGCAACTCCATCGCCGCGCAAATGGGGGCGGATACCCCGCGCGCTCTCGCGCTGGGGGCCGCGCCGCGCGCCTTCGGCGTGACCGCGGCCGAGGTGGCGGCGTTGGCCGACGGCTCGGAGCACGCATTTTCTCCGCTCACCGAGGAGGAGACGGCGTGCCTCGACCGGCCGCTGCCCGCTGATGCGCCGGCCTCGGTCGCCGGCGACATTCCCGATTGGCTGGTGGGCTCCTTCGAGCGCGCCTTCGGCGCCGGCGCTGCCGAGGAAGGGGCAGCCTTGAGCGCGCGGGCGCCCGTCGATCTCAGGGTCAACACGCTGAAGGCGACGCGCGAGAAGGTCTTGAAGGCGCTCGAGCGCCACGGGGCGGTGCCGACGCCGCTGTCGCCGCAGGGCGTGCGTGTCCCGGCGCCGGAAGGGGCGGCGCGCAGCCCTGCACTCGAGGCCGAGACCGCCCACGGGAAGGGCTGGTTTGAGGTGCAGGACGAGGGCTCGCAGGTCGCCGCCCTGCTCGCGGGCGCCGCCCCGCGCCTACAGATTCTCGACTTGTGCGCCGGCGCGGGCGGCAAGACGTTGGCGCTCGCCGCCGGCATGCAGAACACGGGCCAGATCTACGCCTACGACGCCGACAAGCGACAGTTGCGCCCCATTTTCGAGCGCCTGAAGCGCGCGGGCGTGCGCAACGTGCAGGTCATGGAGGCGGGCGAGGAGGCGGCATTGCTGGCGCTGGGGCCCCGATTCGACGTCGTGCTAGTCGACGCGCCCTGCACCGGCTCCGGCACCTGGCGGCGCAAGCCCGATTCGAAATGGCGGTTGAAACCCGCAAACATTCCCGAGCGCCAGGCCGAGCAGCGCGGCGTTCTGGCGCTTGGCGCCCGGCTCGTGAAGCCCGGCGGTACGCTTGTTTACGTCACCTGCTCGGTCCTGCCGGAGGAAAACGGCGACCAGGTCGCGGCTTTTCTCGCCGAGCACCCCGACTTCGCGCTTCAGCCGTACGCAGAGGCCTGGCGCGCGCGTCTTGGCGCCGAGCCGCCCCGCTCGGCGGACGGGAGAGACGACTCGCTCCAGCTCACCCCGCTCCGGCACGGCACCGACGGCTTCTTCATCGCGCTGTTGCGGCGAGGAGATGCTTAAGGTCGGTGCACAAGGTGCGATCGTGACAACGAGGCGGCGGAAAATTGCAAGTTGCCTCTTGCAAAGTCGTAATTGACAAATAAGTTCGCGAGCTAGCGAGGCCAGAGGGGCCTTGGCATTTGGACCGACCGATCGCCGGCGCGCGGGGGTCTTCAAACCCGAGTTGCCAGAGCGCGGCCTTTGAGGACATCCGTCCATCATGGCAGCTCCTGCCAAGGCGAAACGGCCCAAGCGCCCGACGCCACGTTCGTGTCTCGGTCCTGTCTCGGATCTCGAGGCGCATCTCCCCGCCGAATGGTGGCGCAAGCTCTTCAACGCTCTCTACGTCAAGACCGACGGCGACGTCGTCGAGAACGTCGAGAACACCCGCCGCGATGTGGACTTCATCGTGAGCGCTGCCGCGGTGCAGCCCTACAGTCAGATCCTCGATCTGTGCTGCGGCCAGGGGCGCCACTGCCTCGAGCTCGCGCGCCGCGGCTTCAAGAACGTCACCGGCGTCGACCGCTCCCGCTACCTCGTCCGTCTTGCCAAGAAGCGCGCGCAGTCGGAACGGCTGCAGGTCGTGTTCAAGGAAGGCGACGCGCGCAACCCGCGGCTGCCGGAGAACAGCTTTGACTGCGTTGCCATCATGGGCAACTCGTTCGGCTACTTCTCCAACAAGCAGGACGACGAGAAGGTGCTGGCTGCAGTCGGCAAGATCCTGCGCCCGTCGGGCCAGCTCGTGCTCGACATAACCGACGGCGCCTACATGGCCGATCACTTCGAGCGCCGCTCGTGGGAGTGGATCGACGAGCACCATTTCGTCTGCCGCGAGCGCTCGCTGTCGGGCGACCGCGAGCGGCTCATCTCGCGCGAGGTGATAGTCCACGACGAGTTGGGCGTTATCGCCGATCAGTTCTACGCCGAGCGCCTATATACGCGCGAAAGCATCGCCAAGCTCTTGGAGCAGACCGGCTTCCGCAACATTCGCCACCACGGCAACGCCGAGGCGCTGTCCGACCGCGACCAGGATCTCGGCATGATGGCCCGGCGGATCCTGCTGTCGGCGGACGGGCCGCAGCTTATCCGCAAGCCCAAAGGCAAAGTCCAACAGCTCGAAGTGACCGTGGTCATGGGCGACCCGCGCCTTCCCGATGCGGTGAAGCGCGGCGGTACGTTCAACCCTGAGGATTTGGACACCATCCGGCGGCTCAAGGACGCGCTGTCGGAGCTGCCCGGCTACACCTTCCGCTATCTCGACAACCATACGACGCTCGACCGCGATCTGACGGAGCTGCGCACCGACCTCGTGTTCAACCTGTGCGACGAGGGCTTCAACAACGACCCGTTCAAGGAGCTGCACGTCCCAGCAATGATGGAGGCGTTGGAGATTCCGTACACGGGGGCCGGACCCTCGGCGCTTGCGGCCTGCTACGACAAGGGCCTCGTCCGCGCCGTCGCCCTGACGCTCGACGTGCCGGTTCCGCTCGAGACGCACGTGCGCCCGGGTGATCAGGGCGCGACGCTGCCGTCGGTGTTTCCGGCGCTGCTGAAGCCGAACTACGGCGACAGCTCGCAGGGCATCACCAAGGACGCGGTGGTCAAGAACGAGAAGGCGCTGCTCGACTATCTCGAGCGCTTGCGCGTTGCTTTCCCCAAGCGGCCGATCCTGGTGCAGGAATACCTGACCGGCGCCGAATACTCGGTGACGCTGGTCGGCAATCCGGACCAGGGCCTGCGCGCGCTGCCGATTCTCGAGGTCGACTTCTCGCGGCTGGACCAGAAGCTGCCGAAGATCCTCGGCTACGAATTGAAGTGGGAGCCCGACAGCGCCTACTGGACGCAGATCCGCTACCAGGAAGCCGAGCTCTCCGAGATCCAGCAGCAGCAAATGATAGAGCATTCGGCGCGGCTGTTTGAGCGGCTCGGCTGCCGCGACTATGCGCGCTTCGATTTCCGCGCCGACGCCAGGGGCGAAATCAAGCTGCTGGAGGTCAACCCCAATCCGGGCTGGTGCTGGGACGGCAAGTGCAACCTGATGGCCGGCTTCCAGGGCATGCGCTACTCGGAGCTGCTCGGCCAGATCCTTGCGGCCGCCGTAGAGCGGCTTGGGATCGTGGCGAAGCCCGCGCATTCCGCCTCGCCGCAGGTCGAGGCGGCGCAGTGAAGCGCCCTTGGGCGCTCCTTGTCTTCCTCGCTCTCGTTGCTCTCGCGGGCTACTCCGGCATGCGGCACCTGCCGGGGCCGTTCTACGATGCGCTCGCCAAGCCCGAATGGACGCCGCCCAACTGGCTGTTCCCGCCGGTGTGGGCCGTCCTTTACGTCATGATCGCGTTCGCGGGCTGGATTGTCTGGCGCGCGCAGGGCTTCGGGCCGGCCTTATGGCTCTGGCTCGCGCAGCTCGCGCTCAACGCGGCGTGGTCGTGGATGATGTTCGGGCAGAAGGAGATCACGCACGCGCTCTACGACATGATCGCGCTGTGGGTGGCGATCGTGCTGTTCATGCGTGCAGCCTGGCCCGTGCGCCGCATCGCCACCCTGTTGTTCGTGCCCTATTTCCTGTGGGTGACATTTGCGGCCGCGCTCAACTTCGAGCTCTGGCGCCTCAACAGCTAGCGCGCTTTTCAGGCCGCCACTGCCGCGAGGTCGGCTTCGACTTTCCACGGGCCCTGCTTGACGGCGACATCCGCGTGCTGCGCGAGCAGCGCCTCGAACTCGGCGCGCGCGATCTCGCGGAAGCCCATCTCCTCGAGGCCCGGCGCGTGCTGCTTGCCGTCGTTGAGGATGAAGCCCCACTTTGCCAGATGGTGGTTGAGCGCGGCAAAGCCCATTTTGGAGGTATTGCTCTCGCGGCTGAACTGCGACTCGGTGAAGAAGATGCGCCCGACCGCGATGCCGTAGCCGCCGCCGACGAGCCGGCCGTCCTCGCTCCACACCTCGAAGGAATGCGCATGCCCTTGGGCGTGCAGGTCGGAATAGAGCCACATGATCCGCGGGGTGATCCACGTGAGGCCCGCGGGGCGGCCCTTGCGAGGGCCGGCGCAGGCCTTGACGACCTCGTCGAAGGCATCGTCGAAGGTGACGCGGTAGTCCGATTTCTTCATGTCGCGACGCAGGCGCTTGCCGATGCGCTGCTCATTGGGAAAAAGCACCATGCGATCCTTGCGCGTCCACCACTTGAGCGGGCCGAAATGCGTCCACGGGAAGAACCCCAGTCGCGCCGCCGCCATGATCGTCTCGGGAGAAATATCGCGGCACACGCCGGCGAAGGTATCGGGCCGGGCGTGCGTCGCGCCCTGGTCGGGGACGCGCGTGCCGCCGCGGGCGATGTCGGCGAGTGTGAATGCGAGGAGGTAGGGCAGGTCGCCCACGCGCTTGGGGTGGCAGGCATACACGGTCCCCAGCAGCCAGCGCCGCGCTCTGTCGGAGAGCGATTCGCGGAAAAGCTCCGCCCGCGGGTCCGGCTCCGCGGCGGCCGCTTGCGCGATTTGCAGGCGCTTCAGCGACATCTCCACATTTGCCAACGGCCTGACTCCCAAGTTCCTGCGCGCGTCGCTATAAAACGGGGCCTCGATCGGGGGATGCGCACACTGCCCGCCCCAGGCTTACGGAAGTACAAACAAGTTGCGTGCCAGGTCGCCCTCCCGCCGCGGCTCAACGGAAGCCATTAACCTTATGACGGACACCGTCCTCATCATCGACTTCGGCAGCCAGGTGACGCAGCTCATCGCGCGGCGCGTGCGCGAAGCCGGCGTCTATTCCGAGATCGTGCCGTTCGACACCGCGGAAGCCGCGATCGCGCGGCTAAAGCCGAAGGCGCTGATCCTGTCGGGCGGTCCGGCCTCGGTGACGACCGCGGGCTCGCCGCGCGTCCCGCAAGCGATCTTTGCAACCGGCCTGCCGATCCTCTCCATCTGTTACGGCCAACAGACGACGGCGGTACAACTCGGCGGCACGGTCGAAGGCGGCCACCCGGCGGAGTTCGGCCGCGCCGAGGTCGAGATCAGGGAGAAGAGCGCGCTGTTTGACGGCATCTGGGAGGTCGGCAAGCGCTACCCCGTGTGGATGAGCCACGGCGATCGCGTCACGCGACTGCCCGACGGGTTCACCGTCAAGGCTGTGAGCGAGAACGCGCCGTTCGCCATCGCCAGCGACGAGGCGCGCCGCATCTACACGACCATGTTCCACCCCGAGGTGGTGCACACCCCCGATGGCGGCAAGCTGCTTTCAAACTTCGTGCACAAGATCGCGCGCCTACCGGGCGACTGGACCATGGCGCATTTCCGTACCAGCGAGGTGCAAAAGATCCGCGCCAAGGTCGGCCATGCGCGCGTCATCTCCGGGCTGTCGGGCGGCGTCGATAGCGCCGTCGCCTCCGTGTTGATCCACGAGGCGATCGGCGACCAGCTCACCTGCATCTTCGTCGACCACGGACTTTTGCGCCAAAACGAAGCCGAGGAGGTCGTGCGCCTGTTTCGCGGGCACTACAACATCCCGCTGGTGCACGTCGATGCGAAGAAGCTGTTCCTCGATGCCCTCGCCGGCGCGACCGACCCGGAGCAGAAGCGCAAGACCATCGGCGCGCTGTTCATCGACGTGTTCGAGGCGGAGGCAAAGAAGCTCGGCGGGGCGAAGTTCCTGGCGCAGGGCACGCTCTACCCCGACGTGATCGAGAGCGTGTCCTCGACCGGCGGGCCATCGGTGACGATCAAGTCGCACCACAACGTGGGCGGCCTGCCCGAGCGCATGAACCTCAAGCTGGTCGAGCCGCTGCGCGAGCTGTTCAAGGACGAGGTGCGCGCGCTCGGGCGCGAGCTGGGGCTGCCCGAAAGTTTCGTCAAGCGCCATCCGTTCCCCGGGCCGGGCTTGGCGATCCGCATTCCCGGCGAGGTGACGGAGGAGCGGCTCGCGATTCTGCGCCAGGCCGACGCCATTTACCTCGACGAGATCCGCAAGGCCGGGCTCTATGACGCGATCTGGCAGGCGTTCGCGGTGCTTTTGCCCGTGCGCACCGTCGGCGTGATGGGGGACGCGCGCACCTACGACTACGTGTGCGCACTTCGCGCGGTGACCTCGACCGACGGCATGACCGCCGACTACTACGATTTTTCGCACGCGTTCCTGGGCGCGACCGCGACGCGCATCATCAACGAGGTGCGCGGCATCAATCGCGTCGTCTACGACATCACCTCCAAGCCCCCCGGCACGATCGAGTGGGAGTGAGTGCTGACGAATGAAAACGCTTCTCATTACTTGTCTGGCTTTCTTGATCACGTTCGCCACGGCGAGAGCCTACGAATGCATGCCCGCAAACGACGATACGATGATAGCGGAGGGGCGCCTCATCCAGCGCGACGACGCCTTCATCTTGCAGCTCCCCGCAGCGGTGTGCGTCAAAGGCGATAGCGATACCGACAACGTGGACGCCAGCACGGAGATCCACGTCTATTCCCTCGACGATAAGGTGCAGGCGAGCTTGCCCGGACTCGTGGGAAAGGATGTGCACGTTCGCGGCTCCATGATGGGAGCGACGACGCAGCATCATAAAGCCCCCATCGTCATGCAATTGATCGAGGCCGACGAGATTTGATCGCTGCCGGCTCAGACCGGCTTCTCCGCCAGCGCGAGCTCGCCCGTCTCCAAGAGCGACTTCAGGTTCGACAGGATCTTCGGCCAGCCGCCGGAAACCGCCTCGATGAACTTCGCATTCTTCTTGTCGATCGTGTGTGTGATCGTCAGCTTCACGGCGCCGCCCGCGGGCTCGATGTCCATGGTGCAGATCGCATAGCCCTCGGCCTTTAGTTCGGGCTTGAATTCGTTGCGCCACTTGATGACGAGGCGTTTTGGCGGGAGGGATTCGAGAATCTCGCCGCTGTCGGTCAAACGGCCATCGGGGTACACGATCTTCCAGGGCGAGCCTTTCTTGAAGTCGCTCTCCACGCGGCAGTTGAACCAGTACTGCTGCATGAAGTCCGTGTCCGTCAGCGCCGACCACAGCTTCTCGGGCGTGGTGCGGATGTAGGTGACGTAGACGAACGTGGAACCGTCGGCGCTACTCATGACCCTTCTCCTTCAAGCGACCTCTTGAGTTTCGACAAGGCGCCCAGGCGCGGGCGCTCGAACTTTCCGATCCAGCGCTCGGCGATCTCATTGATCGGCACCGGATTGATGAAATGCAGCTTCTCACGGCCCTGACGCTTCACCGCGACGAGGTTGGCCTCCTCCAGGATGCCTAAGTGCTTCGTCACGGCCTGACGCGTCATGGCCAACCCTTCGCACAACTCACCCAGCGTCTGGCCGTTCTCGGCGTGGAGCCTGTCCAGGAGCTGCCGGCGGCTTTTGTCCGCCAGGGCCCGGAAAACGGGGTCGTCGCTCATGCTCCTAATAGGCAACCAAATGGTTGCCTGTCAAGGGGAGAAGAGCACTGGGCGTAACGGGAGGAGGGATGTGCGCGTATCTGGCGCGGATACGTCGCGCACTCTTACGGGGAAGCCCCAATGAAATTCATCGTCGATTTCCTGATCAACGCACCCGAGCGGCTGTCGGCCTGGTTTGCCTGGCTGCCGCCGCTGTTTGCCCGCATCGTCGTCGGCTGGGTGTTCCTGTGGAGCGGCTGGGGCAAGCTCAACGCGCTCGATCGCATCACGCAGAACTTCATCGATTGGGGCATCCCCTTCCCGCACATCATGACGCCGTTCGTGTCGGGCGTTGAGTTCTTCGGCGGCCTCCTGCTGCTGCTCGGGCTCTTCACCCGCATCGCCGCCGTGCCGCTCGTCGTCACGATGGTCGTGGCGATCCTCAGCGCCAAGCTCGCGGACGTAGATTCGCTCGAGACCCTGCTCGGCTTCGAGGAGGTCTCCTACATGGCACTGTTCGGCTGGCTCGCCGTCGCCGGCCCGGGCCCGATCTCGCTCGACTGGCTGCTACAGCGCTGGCGCGAGAAGCAGGCCTAGCTCGCGGACCATTCCGCGCTCCTCCGAAAAAAAAGAGCCCCGCGGGTTGCGCGGGGCTTTGAGGCTCGGGGAGGAAGCGTGGGCAAGGAAACTCAAAGAGGAAGCTCAAATCCGGGGAGAGCGTCTGGGAGCGTGGCCCGTCGTGCTCTGCCTGTAAGGGAGTATGCCGCGGGAGCGGCCCCCGCGGCTGTTCCGGGCGGAACAGGGTCGGGAAGAAAAATGCGAGGGGCGCCGATTTTTTTTAAAGCAACACGAGATCATTGGTCGCCTCTGAAACGAAAATGCCCCCCAGCCGTGAGGCTGGGGGGCAAGTCTCCGACCGGGTCCGGGGGGACGGGGACGAGGAGGCATGTCCGGCCGGGAGAGAAACTCGTAAAAGGTGCTGGCGATCTCCTGTGCTGAATTGATCTCCAATGCTTGAACCTTAGCGAGGTCCACCCTGTGGCGCTGTTCCGCAGGGAACACTCACTCGCCGGTGAGAACCTCTTCGATCATTTCCACGCGCTCTTGCATTTGCTCCTGCGCGCGTTCCATCTGCTCCTGCTGCGCCTCCATGCGCGCTTCCATCATCTCGCGGGGGTCCATGCCGCCCGCTTCGGCCGCCTCTGCCCGAGCTGCCTGGGCCTGAGCTGCCTCGGCCTGTGCGGCCTCAGCTGCCTCAGCGGCCTTGGCGGCGGCGGCTTTCGCAGCCTCGGCGTCGGCGTTCGGCGTGAGAGACTTCGATGTCGCGTCCGCAGGAGTGGCGGCGGGCGTGGTATCGGACGTGTTGATCGACCTCGTCGTGCCGAGGCCGGTATCGTCGGATGCGGTCAACGGATCGGAATCGTTGAGCGCAGTAGCGAGGGGGGCGCCGAGCGAGTCGTCCGCTTGCGAAGCGATGGACCCGCCGAGCGTGGCGAGAAGGACGGCGGTGGTCATGAGCAACGTGGTGCGCAGGTGCATTTGCATGGCTCCATCTTTCAGCGGGTTGAAGACACGCCGCGACCGCCGCGGCGCGTCTTCGCTGACAGCGGTCCCGTTCCAGGTCCGGCCGCTGTCGAACCGATTGGTACCGGAGGTGACAGGAAGGCGCTGTAACGGAGGGAACAGGGGGCGCGCGTACTACCCTCGCGGGGGGGAGCCGGGGGACTCGAGGATCGCCAGGATCATCTCGGGGCTCGCATCGGGCGCGAGCCGCTTGAAGTCGGCCGCGACATCGAGCGACTTCTCGAGCAGGCGGTGGAACTCCTCACGGTTGAGCTCCACCGTGCCAAACTGGCGCAGGTGGTCGGTCACGAACTGCGTGTCGAGCAGGCGAAAGCCGCCGTGTGCGAGCCGGGCCGCCAAGTGCATCAAGGCGATCTTGGAGGCGTCGCGCTCGTAGGAGAACATGCTCTCGCCGAAGAAGGCGCCGTTGAGCGCGACCCCGTAGAGGCCGCCGACGAGGCGCGCCCCGTTCCATACCTCCACCGTGTGGCAATGACCCAAGTCGAAGAGGTCGCGGTAGAGGTTGCGGATGCGCTCGTTGATCCAGGTGGAGCGCCGCCCGGGCCGCGAGGCGGCGCAGCCCTCGATCACGCCGGCAATGTCGGTGTCGATGCGGACATCGAGGTGCGTCGTGCGCAGCGTGCGCGCGAGCCGGCGGGGCACGTGCACCTTATCGAGCGGGAGGATGCCGCGGTGCTGCGGCTCGATCCAGTAGAGCGCCGGGTCGTCAGCGCTCTCGGCCATGGGGAAGATGCCGCAGGTGTAGGCCTTGAGCAGCACCTGCGGCGTGATCTCGATGACGATGTCGTCGCGCGAAGCCATGCAATCTGCGGGCCCAGAAACCGGGTCCAATCCATGCGAAGTCGTTTGGGGGACCACGTGCCTCCCCATCCTTAGTGTAGGAATCTTGAGAAGAAATCGCAAACGCCGGCGCCAAGAAACAGATCAGCCCTTGGCCAGGTACTTTTCCAGCCAGTGGATGTCGTAGAGGCCGTTGGCGATGTCGGGCTGGCGGATAAGGTCGATGAACAGCGGGATCGTCGTCTCCACACCGTCGATGACGAATTCCGACAGCGCCCGCTTCAGCCGCATCATGCATTCGTTGCGCGTCTTCCCGTGCACGATGAGCTTGCCGATGAGGCTGTCGTAGTAGGGCGGGATGCGATAGCCCTGATAGACGCCGCTATCGACGCGCACGCCCAAGCCGCCCGGCGGGTGCCAGTAGGTGATTTGGCCGGGCGAGGGGCGGAAGGTGCGCGGGTTCTCGGCGTTGATGCGGCACTCGATGGCGTGGCCGGAGAAGGTGATGTCCTTCTGCTTGTGCACGAGCTGGGCGCCAGAGGCGACGTGGATCTGCTCCAAGACGAGGTCGATGCCGGTGACCGCTTCCGTCACGGGATGCTCGACCTGCAGGCGCGTGTTCATCTCGATGAAGTAGAACTCGCCGTCCTCGTAGAGGAACTCGACGGTGCCGGCGCCGCGGTACTTGATCTCGCGCATGGCCGCGGCGACCGTCTCGCCGATCTTGCGGCGCGCATCGGCGTTGAGCGCCGGTGAGGGCGATTCCTCCATGATCTTCTGGTGCCGCCGCTGCAGCGAGCAGTCGCGCTCGCCGAGATGGATGGCGTTGCCCTGCCCGTCGCCGAACACCTGGATCTCGATGTGGCGCGGCGTGGTCAGATACTTCTCGATGTAGACGGCGTCGTTGCCGAAGGCGGCCTTGGCTTCCGACCGCGCGGTGGCGAGCGCCAGCCCGAGGTCGGCGGGCGTGTGCGCCACCTTCATTCCGCGGCCGCCGCCACCCGCGGTCGCCTTGATGAGTACGGGGAATCCCATGGTCTTGGCGATCTTCATCGCCTCGGGCTCGCTGGTCACCGCCCCGTCGGAGCCGGGAACCACGGGGATGCCGAGGCGCTTTGCGGTTTCCTTCGCAGCGATCTTGTCGCCCATGATGCGGATGTGCTCGGACGTCGGCCCGATGAAGGTGATCTGGTGCTCCTCGAGGATCTCGGCGAAGCGGGCGTTCTCCGACAGGAAGCCGTAGCCGGGATGCACGGCGTCGGCGCCGGTGATCTCGCAGGCAGCCAATAGGCGCGGGATGTTGAGGTAGCTCTCGGACGCGGGGGGTGGCCCGATGCAGACGCTTTCGTCTGCGAGGCGCACGTGCATGGCGTCGGCGTCGGCGGTCGAATGCACCGCCACGGTGGCAATGCCGAGCTCCTTGCATGCGCGCTGGATGCGCAGCGCGATCTCCCCCCGGTTGGCGATCAGGACCTTGTCGAACATTCTTTGATCAGGCAGTGGGCAGTGGGCAATAGGCAGAGGGAGATCGTCGATGATGGAGCGCTCCACTGCCTATTGCCCACTGCCTACTGCCTCACTCCCTTATTCGATGATGACGAGCGGTTCGCCGAACTCGACCGGCTGACCGTTCTCGACGAGGATCGCGGTGACCTTGCCCGCGTGCGGCGCCGGGATCTGGTTCATGGTCTTCATAGCTTCGATGATGAGGAGGGTGTCGCCCTGCGAGACGCGGGCGCCGATGTCGATAAACGCAGGCGCGCCCGGCTCGGGCGAGCGGTAGCAAGTCCCGACCATCGGCGATTTCACCGCACCGGGGTGCTTGGCGGGGTCGTTGGCGGCGGCCTTGCCGGCAGCCGCCGCGGCGGCTTGCGCGGCTGCCGGCGCGGGAGCGGCGACGGCAGCCTGCACGGTAACGGTGCGCGCGACGCGCACCTTGAGCCCGCTCTTCTCGATCTCGATCTCGCTCAAGCCCGTTTTGTTCAGCAGATCGGCAAGCTCGCGGATCAACTGCTGCTCGGAGCTGGAGCTTTCACCCTGATCCTTGGCCGTCATACGTCGCTGTCCTTTTTTGTGCGGCCGCTTCGCCGGCCGCCCGCCCTTAGCCACGCCGCGCTGATGCCAGCATCTCGGCCATGGCCTCGAGCGCAAGCTCGTAGCCCTTGGCGCCGAGGCCGCAGATCACCCCCTTGGCCGCCTGCGAGACGTAGGAATGATTCCGGTAGGGCTCGCGGCGGAAAATGTTTGATATGTGCACCTCGATGGCGGGCACTTCGGCTGCCTGCAGGGCATCGAGAATGGCAATCGAGGTGTGCGAGTAGGCGCCGGCATTGATGATGATGCCTTGCGCCTTGTCGCGCGCCTCCTGGATCCAGTCGACGAGCTTGCCCTCGTCGTTCGACTGGCGGAAGTCGATGACGAGGCCTAGCGCTTTCGCACGCATTTGAGCACGCGCTTCCACGTCGCCAAGCGACTCCCGCCCGTATATCGCGGGTTCGCGCAGTCCCAGCATGTTCAAGTTGGGTCCGTTAAGGACGTAAATCGGTTTGGCCATGATTTTCTCGAGCGCCGTCAGGGAATGCCCGTACGCCGGCGGCCCGGAAACGGACTATTGTTCCCCGTCTATCAGCTTTCCCATCGCCGCGGAAGCCCGGCGCACCGAGCCGGCAGAGCGCGCCCGGGCGCCCGCGTGCAGCAACAACTTGAGGTGCGGCGGGGTGTGCCGCCAAGCTCAGCAATAGGAGCAGCCTTGCTTTCTCAGCTCGGTGACATTGCGCTCCAGCTGATCGTAGAGATCCTCCGGCGCGCCTGCGATGGCGCGGTCGCCGATGAGGAAGTGCGGTGTCCCGTTCACGCCCATCTTCTTGGCGAGCGCTTGCGACTTCTCGACCTCGGCCTTCACCTCGGGCGAGGCCATGTCCGCTTTGAGCTTGGTCATGTCGAGGCCGAGCTTCTCGGCGATCTGCAGGGCGGCGGCCTCGTTCATCTGGCCCTTGGCGCCGAGCATGGCCTTGTGGAGCTCCCAGTACTTGCCCTGTCTCTGCGCGGCGAGCGCGACGCGCGAAGCCTCCTCGGAGCCCTTTGACAGGATCGGCAGCTCCTTGAACACGACGCGCACCTTGGGATCGGTCTCGACGAGCTTGACGACGTCGTGCAGGCCGCGCTTGCAGTAGCCGCAGTTGTAATCGAAGAACTCGACGACGGTGATGTCGCCGTCGGGGTTGCCGCCGATGGAGGCGGCGGGCGCTCGATAGATCTCGGCGGCGTTCTGGGAGATGGCGACCTTGAGCTTCTCGGTCTGCTCCTTCTCCATCTTCTCTTCGAGCGCGTTCTGGATGTCGACGAAGATCTCGGGGTTGGCGACGAGATAGCCTTTGACGATCTGCTCGATCTCTTTCTTCTGGTCGGGCGAGAACTTGGTCGCCTCGGGGGCCTTAGTTGCCTCGGGGGCCTTGGCCGGCTCGGGCGTTTTGGCGGGCTCGGCGGTAGCGGAGGCGGCCGGCTCGGGCGCCTTTGCCGGTTCCGACGTGGCGGCAGCGGGCTCGGCCTCGGCGACCGTGACGGGCTCGGGTGCGTTGACCGCCCAATGGCCGAGGAAGCCTAAGAGGACGAGCGCGGCGATCGCGGGGACGGCAAGCCACAGCGTCTTGAGCCGGGCGGCTGCGCGCAGGAGGTTCGGGCGGGGACTCAAGGACATTGTGTAGGCCTCACTTCGGGATGTCGCGGCGGCGAATAACAGCCGGTGCCGGCTGCCGCCATCAGGTTTCAGGCTTGTAGTTTATAATGTCGTCGTTTTTCAACCATTCCGGCGTGCCGGCGCGCAATTGGGACTGCGCTCGCTTGGCGAAAATCTGCGCCTGCTTCAAATCGCCCTCGATGAAATAGGCCTGCGCGATCATGGCGTCGGCCTGCGGCCGTTTGCCGTCCTTGTAGAAATTGTTGGCGAGCAGCCGGTAGGCGCGCGAGTTCTCGTCGTCGGCGAGCGACTTGCGCAGAAGGACGGTTGACTCGGCGGTGGCCGCGGCACTGCCGTCGGCTTGCAGCGCGGAGGCGAGCTGCACCATGATGAGGTTGGCGTCGGGCTGCAGCTTGACTGCCTGGCGCAGCGGCGGGATCGCCTCGTGCGTCTTGCCGGCGCGCATCAGGAGGTCGCCCTTCACCTCCCAAAAGTAGGGATTGTCGGGCCGCTCGCGCAGGAGCCCGTCGACCTCGGCGAGCGAGGCCTCGAGCGCGCCAGGGCCACCCTCGAAGAAGCGCGCAATCGCACGCCCGTAGCGGGCGGGCAGCGTCTGGTCGGTCGGCGGATAGCGGTTGAACACCGTCTGCGGACGCTCGAGATAACCCGACAGCTTGGCGCGCATCAGGTCGTGACGGAGCTGGAGCTGCGGCGGATCCTTGGCCGCGAAGTAGGGGCTCGACTCGACGAGCTGGCGCAGACGCGCGAGACGGTCGCTCGAGAGCGGATGGCTGCGGGCCCAGGCGTCTTTCTGAGCGTCCGAGACGTATTCCTGCTGCGCGAAGCGCTCGAAGGTTGTGAGCATGCCGCGACCCGATTGCTTGGTCGCGTTGAGGACGGTGAGGCCCGCCTGGTCGGCCGCCGATTCCTGTTGGCGCCGCTCGGCCAAGAGCGAGCGCATGACGATTTCGTTGCCGCCGTAGAGGATACCTTGGCCGGCCCCGCCGAGATCGTTGGCGGCGCCGCCGCCCGCGACTCCGCCGGCGACCATCAGGCCGATGCCGAGGATCTGCGCCAGCAGCGCCCGCGTCTGGTCCTTGGCGACGCGCGCGCGCAGGGCGGCCATGTGGCCGCCGGTGATGTGGCCGCTCTCGTGGGCGATCACGCCGATCACCTCGTTGGGCGTCTGCGCCTGCATCAGCGTCCCGGTGTGGATGAAGACGTTGCGGCCATCGAGCACGAAGGCGTTGAAGACATCGTTCTGCACGATGCGCACTTTGATGCGGCCCGAGCCGAGGCCGGCGGCATGGAAGATCGGCCGGGCATAGTCGTTGAGCAGGTTTTCGATCTCGGTGTCGCGGATGAGCGGCAGGTTTTGTGCGTGTGCCGCGGGTGCTAGCGCGGCGAACGCCAGCCCGCACAGGGCCGACCGCACCGCGGTTCGCGCGCCGACCGACACGGGATTGCAGGACGTGGGATTGAAACGAACCATCATCTGCAACGGACCTGGCCCGGAGCTAGGTTTTTGACGCTGTGATCGGACCCTAGTTGGGGATACAAACCTCGTCAACGCAACCCCACGCCGCGGCAACACGCCAAAAAGGAATGCGCGAAATACGCCATTCGTTTGGGCGTTCGGTAGCATCGTCCGCGGGCGAGAATGCGGCGGAGACGCCCGCGCGAAGCGTCGCGAAAGCGCGTGAATTGAGGCACACGGGACCATATGGCTGAGCGGGAAAAATCGGAGCGGCTTGGCGGTGCGGCGTCCTTGCTCGGTGCGGGATCCGCACGCGGCAATATTCCGAGCTTCATCGTCATGGATGTGATGCGCGCCGCGCAGGCGCAGGAGGCCGCCGGGCACAGCATAATCCACATGGAAGTCGGCCAGCCGGGGACGCCGGCGCCGCAGGCGGCACGGCTCGCAGCCATGCGCGCGCTCGAGAGCTCGACGCTCGGCTATACCATGGCGCTGGGCGAGGAGGGGCTGCGTACGCGCATCGCTAAGCTTTACCGCGAGTGGTACGGGCTCGACGTCGCGCCCGAGCGCGTGGTGGTGACGACAGGGTCGTCCGCCGCCTTCGTGCTGGCGTTCCTCTCCGTGTTCGATGCCCACGACGCAGTCGCGCTGCCGTCGCCCGGCTATCCCTGCTACCGCCACATCCTGCACGCCCTCGGCCAGACGCCAGTGCTGATCGAAACGGGACCTGCCGGCGGCTGGATGCCGACGGTAGAGGACGTGAGGCAGGCGTGCAGCCACGACGGCATCAAGGGCTTGCTGATCGCGAGCCCGGCCAATCCGACCGGTTCGGTGATCGCGCCGCAGAAGCTCGCGGAGCTTGCGCAGATATGCACCGAGCGCGGCGTGCAGCTCATCTCGGACGAGATCTATCACGGCCTCACGTATGGCGCCCGCGCCGAGACCGCACTCGCCTACAGCGCCGACGCGATCGTGGTCAACAGCTTCTCGAAATACTTCTCGATGACCGGGTGGCGCATCGGCTGGATGGTTGTTCCGCGGCGGCTCGTGCGCGCGGTCGAGCGGCTCGCGCAGAACCTCTACATCGCGCCGCCCGCGATCGCGCAGGCCGCGGCGCTGGGTGCCTTCGACGGCATGGACGAGCTCGAGGCGAACCGCCGCGTCTATGCCGATAACCGCGCCTTCCTGCTCGACGCGCTGCCGCAAGCCGGGTTCACCCAATTCGCGCCGCCCGATGGCGCCTTCTACCTTTATTGCGACGTGAGCCACATGACCAACGACGCCACCGCATTTGCCAAAGCGATGCTGGAGGAGGCGGGCGTCGCGGCGACCCCGGGCGTTGATTTCGATAGCGAGCGCGGCCACCGCTATCTGCGCTTCTGCTACGCCGGCACCACGGCCGACATGGCCGAAGCGGCGCGCCGCCTGAAGGCGTGGTCGGGATTGCGCCGGCAGGCTTGAGGGGCACCATCCTGCTCGAAAACACCGTTTGGTGACGCCGCCCCGACGGATCGCTGGGGCCGCATGCGTTCTCCCACCAGCAGCGTCGCAATTCCCCCGCGGCTGCATAGAGTTAATCAGGAGACAATCATGAAGAAGTTGTCACGTGCCCTTGCCATCACGCTCCTGGCCGCGACCGTCCCGGCCACGATCGTTCTGGCGGAAACCGAGCAGGGCGACCAGGCAAAGTCCGAGCAGAGCGAAGTGAAGCGCGGGCCGTCGCCCGAGACGCTGGCGCGGCTCGAGGATGGCCGCATCGCCATGGCCAAGGCTGCGCTCAAGCTGTCGCCCGAGCAGGAGAAGCTGTTTGCCCCCGTCGAGGAGAAGATCCGCGCCGGCTTCGCCGATCGCCGCAAAGCGCGCGAGGCGTGGCAGGCCAAGCGTGAAGAGCACCGCGCCGAAAAGGGCAAGCACGAACACGAGCAAGTCGCGCTGCCCGACCGCATCGAGAAGCGCAGCCAGCGCCTGACCGAGGTCGCCGCCAAGATGACCGAGCGGGCGCAGAAGGCCAAGGAGTACGCCGAGGTCCTGAAGCCGTTCTATGCCTCATTGTCGGACGAGCAGAAGGCGGTCGCCTCGCAGGTGCTGGGCCACTTCGGCCAGGACAGGCGCGGCCATTTCGGGCATCGCTGGGCCATGGGCGGCCACGGCGGCCGCGACGGGCACGACTGGCATTGAGCGACTGAGTTTACTTCGTCGACACGAGCCGCCGACGAATGAGGGCCGGAGCGATGCTCCGGCCCTTTCTGTCGCGATGGACGGATAAGGCAAAATCACTCGCCGCCGAGACGGCGTTGCCACCAGCCCTTGCGCACCGGCGCCGACGATTCCGCCGGCGCTGCGCCTGTTCCCGCGTCGTCGTTCTTGGCTTGCCCCACGACGATACGCTCGAGCCGCGGCTCGCTCGAGCCGCCGCGATGGCGCGTGCGCTTGTCCGCGGCCGCCTCGCCGGTCGTTGCCTCCGATGGCTCGACATGGCGGGATGTGGGCCGGCTCGGCTCGGCCTCAGGCGCCGGACGCGGGCGCTCGGGCGAACGTTCCTGCGGCCGCTCGGCCCGCGCGTGCGCCTCCGGTTGGGAGGCGCTGCGCTCGACCGGTATCTCGCTCTCGAGCGGCTGGTCGCCACCCGAGCGCGCGTAGGTCTCGCCGTCGTGCTCGCGCGCGCCATCGCGGCCGTTGCCGCCGCCGTTGCGCGGCTGCCGATCGCGCCCGCGCCGGCCGCCGCGGCGACCGCGCCTGCGGCTGCGCTGGCCGCTGCGCTCCTCGCCGCGCGGTGGCTGTTCGCCCTCGGCCGCGGCCGCGCCCTTCTCGGAGGCTTCCGCGCGCTCGCCGCGCTCGGGAGCATCGTCTGAATCATACGGCTGCTCGCCGCCCGCGCGCAATTCGCCACCGCCGCCCGGGCCTTCGCGGCGCTCGTCGCGCCGCCCGCCGGCGCCACTGCCACCGCCGCGACGACGGCGCCCGCGGCCACGACGGCGCGGCTCGTCGGAGCCGCCACGTTCTCCGCGCTCGCCACGATCCTCTTCGCCGACCTCCTCCACCGAGGTGGCTGCACGCGCCGGTGGCTCGTTGCCGTCGGCCTCGTTTGCTTCCGCTTCGTCCTCGAAGCCCCACTCCATGTTGACCGCGCTGCGCTCGGCGCGGCGCTGCGGCAGCGCAGGAGCGGCGCCCTTCTCGATGGTGAAGTTGGCGCCGGCTAGCTTGTCGCTGCCCGTGACGCTGATGGGGAGCCCGTGCCGGGTCTCCATGTCGTTGATGAAGGCGCGCTTGTTGTTGAGGATGTAGAGCGCCACCGACGGCGTGGTCGTGGCAACGAGCGGCGTGCGCGCGCCGGCTGTGATCGCGTCCTCCAGCCCGCGCAGCACGGCAAGCGCCACCGATTCGGTGGAACGGATGATGCCGGTGCCCTGGCAGTGGGCGCACTGCGAGGTCGAACCTTCGAGCACACCGGTGCGCAGGCGCTGGCGCGACATTTCCAAGAGGCCGAAGTGGCTGATGCGGCCGACCTGGATACGCGCGCGGTCGAAGCGCAAGGCCTCCTTGAGGCGCCGCTCGACATTCCTGTTGTTGCGCTTCTCCTCCATGTCGATGAAGTCGACGACGATGAGGCCGGCTAGGTCGCGCAGCTTCAACTGGCGGGCGATCTCGTCGGCCGCCTCCGCGTTGGTGTGCAGCGCCGTCTCCTCGATCGAGAACTCGCGCGTCGCCTTGCCGGAGTTGACGTCGATGGCGACGAGCGCTTCCGTCTGGTTGATCACGAGGTAGCCGCCCGAGCGCAGCGTCACGTAGGGGCTGAACATGGCGTTGAGCTGGCGCTCGATCTGGAAGCGCGTGAACAGCGGCTCGGGCTCGGCGTAGAGGGTCACGTTCTTGGCGTGGCTCGGCATGAGCATGCGCATGAAGTCTTTCGCTTCGCGGTGCGCTTCGCCGCCAGCGACGATGACCTCGTCGATGTCCTTGTTATAGAGGTCGCGAATCGAGCGCTTGATGAGGTTGCCTTCCTCGTAGACGAGGCTCGGCGCCTGGCTGCGCAGGGTCAGATCGCGCACGCTTTCCCACAGCCGCAACAGATACTCGAAGTCGCGCTTGATCTCCTGCTTGGTGCGCGCCGCCCCCGCCGTGCGGATGATGAGCCCCATGCCCTCCGGCACCTCGAGCTCGGCGGCGATGGCCTTCAGGCGCTTGCGGTCCTGCGGGTTGGTGATCTTGCGGGAGATGCCGCCGCCGCGCGCGGTGTTGGGCATCAAGACCGTGTAGCGGCCGGCGAGCGAAAGGTAGGTCGTCAGAGCCGCACCCTTGTTGCCGCGCTCCTCCTTCACGACCTGCACCAGGATCACCTGGCGCCGCTTGATGACCTCCTGGATCTTGTAGCTGCGCTGCCGCCGCCGCGGGCGCACCCGCAGCTCCTCCATCGCATCCTCGCCCGAGCCAACCTGCTCGACACGTTCAACCTCGTTCGGAGCCGGGGTGGCCTCGATCTCCTGCACCCCCCCGCCTTCGCCGCCGCCGGCTTCGCCGGACGCATGCTGCGGCCTGTCGTCGGTGCCTGCGCCGTCAGCGCCTTCCGAGTTCTCGTTGGCCGCCAATCCTTGCTCGGTCGGTGCCTGCTCCGAGATGCGGTCGTCCTCGGGCACCGCAGCTTCGATCGTGCGGTGGCCCTCGTCCGCGCCCTCGCTCTCTTCGTGCTCGGCATGCTCGTGCGCGTCGGGCTCGATTGGCTCAACCGTCTCGCTCGTGTATTCTTCGCCGCTCTCGTCGTCCTCGGATCGATTGTCGTCTTGGGGGTGGTGCCCGCGCCGTGCTGCCACCGCTTCCGCGTGCGCGTCGACGGCCGCTTCCTCCTCGGCTTCGGCTGCCGCCTCCTCCTCAATGAGGGCTTGGCGATCCGCGACCGGGATCTGGTAGTAGTCGGGGTGGATTTCGTTGAAGGCCAAAAAGCCGTGGCGGTTGCCGCCATACTCGACGAAGGCGGCCTGCAGCGACGGCTCAACGCGCGTCACCTTGGCGAGGTAGATATTGCCGCGCAGCAATTTGCGGGCGGCGGACTTGAAGTCGAACTCCTCTACCCGGCCGCCGCGCAGGACCACGACCCGGGTTTCCTCCGGATGCGTGGCGTCGATAAGCATCTTGTTGGTGGACATGTTTGCCGATCCTTAGCGCGCCGGCGGTGCGGGCTGCCGCTCAGGGTCGCAAATCCGAACCGGATTTGACCTTGGCGGGCGAGGCGCCGGTCTCGGGCGCGCGTTTTTGTTTGATGTGAAAACGGTATGTTTGGGGTGGTGGCTGCAGCACGTGCCTGCCTGGTCCCGGAAACGGCCGGGCGAACTCCGCGGCGCTGTTGATCGCGCGCAGGGGCATTCAAGCTGGTCGTGCTCAAGGTGTTCATTCGCAACGACTTTCAAGTTCTCCCGAGCGCGCGGCCGAAGACACGGGACCCGGGCTGTTTGCTCCTCACCTGGCGTGAGCGTCGGGGATAGCACCCTCGCTCAGCATGCCTTCCTTTCCTGGGCGTAAGATTAGGGAGCGCGGCTACCTCTGAGTGCCAGAGTTTCAACGGCAGCCGGGCCAAAAGCTTGGATCTTCAATGAGATCGCAGCGAGACAGCACACGACGACCGCTTATTCTTCGATCTGCAGGGGCCCTGATCCGGCATGGGAGCGGCGATCCGGCGCTTTGCGGGGAGGGGGCTTAAGCCTCACAACCTGGGCTTGGCGCGGCGCACACTTAATCCCGCCGAAGGGGCATCAGCAGCGTCAAATCAGATAACTACGGGTTCGCCGGTAGGCTGGCAAGCGTGATATAAGGCCCTACGCACCCGACCGACCGGCCAACACTTTGCTATCAGACAGTAATTTAGGGGCAATTTGAAGGTAATGAGGCCAAGAAACCGTTAAATTCGCCAACGGCAATTGTGGCGGCGGCGAGCGGGCGAAGGGGGCATCGGCAACTCATGCCGAGGAGGGGACGAGCGTGGATCGTGGCGGCCGTATTGGGCCTGCCGGCGGTCTTTGGCCCTCAGTCGGCCTCCGCGGTAGAAACCAAGTCCAAGGGCGCAAACCCTTCGGCCGTCGCGCAGAACGTGCCCCCGTCTCCGGCGACGACCATCGTCGAGAAGCGCGCGGCCCGCGCGGAAGCGCAGAAGCCCGAGAAGATCGGCGCCGTCAGCGCAACCCGAGCGGAGCTCGCCGGCAACGAGGCGGCGACGACGTTCCTCCTCGACCTCTCCTCTGGCGTACAGGCCGAAGTGTTCACGCTGGCCGATCCCTACCGCGTCGTCATCGACCTGCCCGACGTCGTGTTCCGCCTGCCGAAGGGGACGGGCCAGGACGGCAAGGGCCTCATCTCGGCTTTCCGCTATGGACTGCTGGCCGAGGGCAAGGCGCGCATCGTCCTCGATGCGAGGCAACCGGTGCTGATCGCCAAGGCCGGCATGATCCCCGGCAAGGACCGGGCGGTCCGGCTTTCGGTCGAGCTCACGGCGACGACACCCGCGGCGTTTGGCGGCGGCACCGGCGGGGAGCGCACAGCGCAGGCGCCGCAGTTGAAGCCCGAGATCTACGAGGAGCGCAGCGAGAAGCCGAAAGACCGAGCCAAGCCCGTCATCCTCGTCGACCCCGGTCACGGCGGCATCGACCCCGGCGCCATGAGCGCCGACGGCCTCCCGGAGAAGACGGTTGTGCTCGCCGTGGCGCAGAAGCTCAAGGACCGCCTGTCGCAGGGAGGCCGCTACGATGTCTACATGACGCGCACGCGGGACGTGTTCATCTCGCTCGACGAGCGTCTCAAGCGCTCCAAAACGCTCGCGGCCGATCTCTTCATCTCGCTGCATGCCGATTCCATCGCCCAGAACGCCGACACCGTACGCGGGGCAACCGTTTACACGCTGTCGGAGCGCGCCTCCGACGAGGAAGCCCGCCTCATGGCCGAGAAGGAGAACGCGTCCGACGCCATTGCCGGGCTCGCCACCGCGAAATTCGAGGAGCATGGGCAGGTGCGCAGCATATTGATCGATTTGCTCAAGCGCGAGACCGCCAATTTCTCGGCCGACTTCTCCAACACGCTGGTGAAGAAGATGACGAAGACAGTGTCGCTTTCGCGCGATCCCCATCGGTCGGCGGCGTTCAAGGTGCTGCGCCAGGCCGACACGCCGTCGGTGCTCATCGAGCTTGGCTACATGAGCCATGCCGAGGATGAGAAGCTGCTCAACTCTCCCGCGTGGCAGGAGCGGGTTGCGACCTCGATCTCGACCGCCGTTGACGCTTATTTCGGCAAAAGGACCACAGGGTCGCGGTGAGCGTGCGGCTTAGCGCCACGAAACGTTATCTAAACCCTGGCGAGCGACGATTTGATGCCATAATCCGTGTTAAGGTGCACCGCGTCACGGGGGTGGCTTTTTGCATTGCGAAGCCCGTCCGGAAATGCCCAAACACGTGCCCGATGAACGGAATTAGAGGCTGATGCACGACCCCAACCATCCGCCCCAACCGCCCACGCGCAAGCGCAGGCGGCGCCGGAGCCTTCTCTTGAGCTTCCTGGGCTTCGGGTTTGGGGCATTGGTCGTTGGCTTCCTCGCCGCCTCCGCCGCTGCCGGCTTCCTCTTGTGGAAGGTGTCGAAGGACCTTCCCGGCTACGAGAGCCTCGCCAAGTACGAACCGCCGGTGATGACGCGCATCCACGCGCAGGACGGAGCGCTCATCTCGGAGTACGCGCGCGAGCGGCGCATCTTCGTGCCGATCAACACGATCCCCAAGCGCGTGATCGCCGCTTTCCTGTCGGCTGAGGACCGCCGCTTCTACGAGCACGGCGGCGTCGACTTCCAGGGCATCGCGCGCGCCGTCTTCAAGGCGGCCGAGTTGAAATTCGAAGGCCGCGCGCGCCGCACCGAGGGCGCCTCGACCATCACGCAGCAGGTGGCGAAGAACTTCCTGTTGAGCAGCGACCGCACGATCGAGCGCAAGGTCAAGGAGGCGATCCTCGCCATCCGCATCGAGCGCGCCTACTCGAAGGACCGCATCCTCGAGCTCTACCTGAACGAGATCTATCTCGGCATGGGCGCCTACGGCGTCGCCGCGGCCGGCATGAGCTACTTCAACAAGGAGCTGCAGGATCTCACCATCGAGGAAGCCGCCTACCTGGCCGCGCTCCCGAAGGGTCCCAACAACTACCACCCGTTCCGCCAGACCAAGGCAGCGATCGCGCGCCGCAACTGGATCATCGGGCAGATGCAGGAGAACGGGTACATCACGGCCGCGGAGGCCGAAGCCGCCAAGAAGAAGCTGCTCGGCATCAATATTCGCCCGAACGGCGCGCACATCTTCGCCGCCGAGTATTTCGCCGAGGAGGTGCGGCGCACGCTGCTGACGACCTACGGCGAGGACAAGCTCTACAGCGGCGGCCTGTCGGTCCGCACCACGCTCGATCCCAAGCTGCAGCAGATCGCGCGCCGCGTGCTGATCGACGGGCTCGTCGACTTCGATCGCCAGAAGGGTTGGCGCGGGCCCGTTGCGAAGATCGACATCACCGGCGATTGGGGCGCGGCGCTCGGGAAAGTCGAGAGCCCCGGCGACATCCAGCCGTGGCGGCTCGGCATCGTGCTGAAGCTCGAGCCGACGAAAGCCACCGTCGGCCTGCGGCCCGAGAAGCAGCAGGACGGCACCCTCGTCGACAAACGCGAGGCGGTCGAAATCGGCTTCGACGAGGTGAAGTGGGCGAAGTCCGCGGCCAAGAAAGGCCCACTCAAGACGGTCAGCGACGTGCTGTCACTCGGCGACGTGATCTACGTCGCGCCCAAGGATACCAAGGATCTCGGCGGCACCTGGTCGCTGATGCAAATCCCCGAGGTCGGCGGCGCCATCGTCGCACTCGACCCGCACACCGGCCGCGTCTTCGCCGACGTCGGCGGCTTCTCCTTCGCCATGAGCGAGTTCGACCGTGCCATCCAGGCCAAGCGTCAGCCCGGCTCCTCGTTCAAGCCGTTCGTCTACTCGGCGGCGATCGACAATGGCTACAAGCCGACGTCGATCGTGCTCGACGCACCGATCGAGATCGAGCAGGGGCCGAACCAGGATATCTGGAAGCCGGAGAACTACGAGAAGGAGAATTCCGCCGGACCGTCGACCTTGCGCTTCGGCGTCGAGCACTCGCGCAACCAGATGACGGTGCGGCTGGCGCAGGATCTAGGCATGCCCATCATCATCGACTATGCCAAGCGCTTCGGCATCTACGATGATCTGCTGCCGGTGCTGTCGATGTCGCTCGGCGCCGGCGAGACGACGCTGATGCGGCTCGCGACCGGCTACTGCATGCTCGCCAACGGCGGACGCCTCGTGCACGCGACCTTGATCGACCGCATCCAGGACCGCTGGGGCCACACGGTCTGGCGCCACGACCAGCGCGTCTGCGAGAGCTGCAAGGCAGACTCCTGGCAGAACCAGGAGGAGCCCGACATCCCCGACGATCGGCCGCAGATCATCGACCCGCACACGGCCTACCAGATGACCTCGATCCTCGAGGGCGTGATCCAGCGCGGCACCGCGACCGTGCTGAAATCGGTTGGGCGTCCGCTCGCCGGCAAGACCGGCACCACGAACGAGGAGAAGGACGCCTGGTTCATCGGCTACTCGCCCGATCTCGTGGTGGGTGTATTCGTGGGCTACGACACGCCAACGCCAATGGGCAAGTTCCAGACCGGCGGCAAGGTCGCCGCGCCGATCTTCGGCGCCTTCATGCAGCAGGCGCTCGCCGACACGCCACCGGCGCCGTTCCGCGTTCCGCCGGGTCTCAAGCTCGTGCGCGTCAACCTGCGCACGGGCCTGCGCGCCTCGGCCGACGACCCGACCAGCATCATGGAAGCGTTCAAGCCGGGCGAGGAGCCCGACGACGCCTATTCCGTGATCGGCTTCACGGGGTCGGGGGACGAAGGCGCACCACCGCCGGCGGATGACGCCTACGGCGAGCCGCAACGACAGCGCCCGCCCACCTTCGGCGCCGGTCGCGGCGGCCTGTGGTGAGACGCTCGGGCTGACGCCTGCAAAGGCGCGCGCGTTTACAGCGGCACCTTCGGCCACTATATCTCTGCCTCAGATTCTGAAATTCGAGGCAAACCCATGCGTGCCGAACCGCAAAAGCTCGTCGATTCCATCAAGGAGGCCCTCATCCTCCTGCGGAGGCATCTTTGACTGGGACAGCGCGCAATCGCGGCTCGCGGAGTTCAACAAGCGGGCCGAGGACCCCAAGCTGTGGAACGACCCCAGGGCGGCGCAGAAGATCATGCGCCAGCGCCAGCAGCTCGAGCGCTCGATCAACGCCTATAAGCAGCTCGAGCGCGGCCTAGAGGACAGCGTCACGCTGATCGAGCTCGGCGAAGCCGAGGACGACGACGCCAGCATTGTCGAAGGCGAGGCGCAGCTCAAGAAGCTCGACGAGGAGGCGCAACGGCGCTCAGTCGAGGCGCTGCTGTCGGGCGAGGCCGACGGCAACGACAGCTACGTCGAGGTGCACGCGGGCGCCGGCGGCACCGAGAGCCAGGACTGGGCCTCCATGCTGACGCGCATGTACATGCGCTGGGCGCAGGAGCGCGGCTACAAGGTGAGCCTCATCGAGGAAAGCCCCGGCGAAGAAGCGGGCCTCAAATCGGCGACGCTCGAGATCAAGGGCGAGAACGCCTACGGCTGGCTGAAGACGGAATCGGGCGTGCACCGGCTGGTGCGCATCTCGCCTTACGACGCGAACGCGCGCCGCCACACGAGCTTTGCCTCCGTGTGGGTCTACCCCGTCGTCGACGAGGACATCGACATCCAGATCAACGAGAGCGACTGCCGCGTCGATACCTACCGCTCCTCCGGTGCCGGCGGGCAGCACGTCAACACGACCGATTCGGCAGTACGCATCACGCACCTGCCGACCGGCATCGCGGTCGCGAGCCAGCAGGAGCGCTCGCAGATCAAGAACCGCGCCATCGCGTGGGCGCTGCTGAAATCGCGCCTCTACGATCTGGAGCTGAAGAAGCGCGAGGAGAAGGCCAGCGCCGAGGCCGCCAGCAAGACGGAGATCGGCTGGGGCCACCAGATCCGCTCCTACGTGCTGCAGCCCTATCAGCTGGTGAAAGACTTGCGCACGGGCACGCAGAGCACCAACCCGACAGCGGTGCTCGACGGCGAGATCGACCCCTTCATCGAGAGCGCGCTGGCGCAGCGCTTGAAGGGCGGCGGCCCGGTCGCAGTCGCGGATTTGGATTAAGCGAGCGCTCAGTAATAGTGACGGTCGGCCTTGTTCATCCACGCGCGGTAGGACTCAAGCGTCATGTCGCGCTCGAAGTTCTCAACCACGGGGATGCGCCGCTTAGTCCACGGCTTCTTGAAGTCCTCGTACTGGAAGGCGTCGTCGAAACCGATCTTGCTCGTGTCCTCGAGGCTATTGCCGAAATACACGCGATCGATGCGCGCCCAATAGATGGCGCCCATGCACATTGGGCACGGCGCACCGTTGATGTAGATCTCGCAACCTTTGAGCATGCGCGCGCGCTCGGGCACGAGGTCGGGCGAGTTGGGCTCGCGCGGGATCAGTTCGAGGATGGTGCCGGGGCCGTAGTCGCTGCCAAGCAGGCCCTTGGGGTTGAGCTTGGCGGAGGCGTCCATGATCGCCGTCACCTCGGCATGGAACACGGGGCAGCCGGTGAGCAGCACGCGGTTCTGACCGCGGCCGATGATCTCGCCGTCCTTCACGATCACGGCGCCGAATGGACCGCCCCTTCTTGACGGACTCGATGGCGAGTTCGTTCGCCTCCTGGATGAACTTGTGCTTGTCGGCGTCGAGCGCTGCCTCGACCGGCGCTGCAAATCCGGCCGCGGTTACGGCGCCCGCGGTGGCAACCGCCGCCGTTTGCAGCATGAACGTCCTGCGCCCGGCGTCGGGGAGCGCTTCGCCATCGTGTCGGTGCTCGCATCCGGTCATGGGAACTGCCTCCGTCGCTGCGGTTGCGCAGGGACCTAGGGCTAACAGGCAAGCCTTAACGGTGGCTGCAGGTGCGCTTCGCAAATTGAGCGACACGCGACTTGAGGACAGTTTGAACACAAGCGGGCGAGCCGTTCGGGCGCACGGCGGGCAACCCCGAGCTCCGGCGCCGGCGCCAAACTTCGAGCGAGCCGGGAACCAAATTCCGGCTGCAACGTTGTGTTGAAAATTGCTGCGCGGCTGATTTTCGCCACCAAGTCCCGCTACGCGAAACCTCAGTTGCGCCCGCTGACGTTTCTTCTTGCCACCACGTGCAGCAGGTGTGATTTGAACGACTTGGAGCCCGGCCCAACGGCTGGGCTTATTTTTTTGGCGGCGTCCGATGGGGGCCGGTGTAATATCGAAGGGCTCACCGAGATCTTTCGTGAGACGAGCCGATGCGGTTGTCGCTGATCCTAGGTGTATTCCTCGTCGCAGCGGGTGCCTTCATCACGATTTTCTGGTCGCAGCGCGCGAGCGTCCGCGTCCAACAACAGATCTTGGAGATGCGCATCAAGGCACTCAAAAATCAGAAGACGCCACACTCGCCCGGGAGCGAGTCGGAGCTGCAAGGCCAGGAGCGGCTCGAGGACCTGCAGCAGGAGCGCGATCCCCTCAAGGCGCAGAGCGATCGCACGAAATAGGTCGCCGGGTGAGCGGAGCGCTCGTGTCATCAAGCATCGCCAAGCCGCGGCAGACCCCCATTTTCGCCTCCCGGAGATAGCTCGACACGGGCGCCGTGCTAGAAGCGTGCGCCTGTCCTAGAGAAGAAAGATGCGCACGCCGTCCCCCCTGCACCTCATCGAGACCCCAGGCTTTCCCGACTATGCGCTCCTCGACAGCGGCGCGGGCCGCAAGCTCGAGCGCTTCGGCGAGGTCGTCGTCGACCGCCCGGAGCCGCAGGCGCTGTGGACCCCGCGGCTTCCCCGCCGCGATTGGGACAAGGCAGATGCCGTGTTCGCTGGCGAGGACGATGAGGAGAAAGGCCGCTGGCGCACGATGAAGCCGGTGCCGGAAAGCTGGCCGGTGAAACTCTCCGACGTGACCATGCTGTGCCGGCTGGCGAGCTTCCGCCACCTCGGCCTCTTCCCCGAGCAGCTTCCGCACTGGGAGTGGATGCTCAAGCGCTTGCGCGAGGCGCGCGACGAGCCCCCGCGCGTCCTGAACCTGTTCGCCTACACCGGCGCGGCGTCCTTGCTCGCAGCGGGCGCTGGTGCGCAGGTGACGCATCTCGATGCCTCCAAGAAGGCGATCGCCTGGGCCAAGGAGAACCAGGCGGCCTCTAAGCTCGGCGCCGCGCCGATCCGCTGGATCCTCGAGGATGCGCAGAAGTTTGTCGCGCGCGAAGTGCGCCGCGGCAAGACCTACGACGTCATTCTCGTCGATCCGCCGAAGTTCGGGCGCGGGCCCGAGGGTGAGGTGTGGGATCTGTTTTCCGGTCTGCCGCCGCTGCTGAAGGACTGCGCGCGCCTGCTCGCGCCGTCCCGGGCATCGCTCGTGCTGACGATTTACGCGATCCGCGCCTCCTCGCTCGCCTTCGACCAGCTCTGCCGCGAAGTCCTCAGCGAGCGTGGCGGCCGCTTCGAATCGGGCGAGCTCGCGATCCGCGAGCAGGGCGGCGGACGCGCTGTGCCGACGTCGCTTTTCACGCGGTGGGTGTCCGATGCCGCATGAACCCGTCGCGCCGAAGCCGATCACCAGCCTGCAGAACGATCGCGTCAAAGCGATCCGCGCGCTTGAGATGCGTAAAGTCCGCAAGGAGACCGGGCTGTTCGTCGCCGAAGGCACCTCGATCCTCGTCACTGCACGCGAGCACGGATTCATTCCGGAGACGCTGGTCTACCGCGCCGGCACGGCCGCGAGCGGGATCGCGCGCGGGCTCGTTGCATGGTCGCTGGAAGCCGGCGCCGAATGCCTCGAGGTGTCGGAGGCCGTGCTCGGCAAGCTTGCCTCCAAGGACAATCCGCAGAGCATGCTCGCGGTGTTCCGCCAGCGCTGGGCCGACGCTGCGCCCGCGGCCAAGATCGACCGCGCGCAGCTCTGGCTCGCGCTGGAGGAGGTGCGCGACCCGGGCAACCTCGGCACCATCATTCGCACGGCGGATGCGGTCGGCGCGAGCGGCGTCATCCTTATCGGCCAGAGTTGCGATCCCTATTCGCGCGAGTGCGCGCGCGCCACCATGGGCTCGATCTTCGCGGTCCCGCTCGTCAAGCATGACGCGCGAGTCGTTCCTGGGTTGGCGCGCGGGCTGGGCCGGCGACGTCGTCGGCACGCATCTCGATGGAGCAGAAGATTTCCGCAAGGTGCGCTACCGCGCGCCGACGCTGCTCGTGATGGGCAGCGAGGGCCCGGGCCTGTCGGAGCCGGTTGCAAGTGCGTGCAACCGGCTGGTCAAGATTCCCATGGCCGGCCAGCTCGATTCACTCAACCTCGCCGTTGCTACGGCGTTGATGCTCTACCAGATCCGCGGCCCTGATTTGAAACTCTGAAGACCATGCGCATCGAATATCACCGGACGCTGATCGCCGACCGCGTGCGCAACGAGGCCTTCGGGCGTGCGCTCGCCGCCGTCATTCGCCGCGGCGAGACGACGGTCGCCGACATCGGCGCCGGCACGGGTTTGCTCGCGCTGATGGCGGCGAAGCTCGGCGCGCGCGAGGTGTTCCTCTACGAGGCTGCCGAGGTCGCGGGCGTCGCAGCGAAGGCGCTCAAAGCCAACCGCGCGCGCAACTGCCACCTCTTTCCCTGCCACTCGACCGAGATGGTCGACCCGCCCAAGGTCGACGTCGTCGTGTCGGAGACGCTCGGCAACTACCCGTTCGAGGAGCACATCATCGAGACGCTGAACGACGCACGGGCCCGCTTTCTCCTGCCCGGTGGGGTGATCATCCCACGCCGCGTCACGCAGTTCGTCGCCCCCGTCGTCAGCGAGCGCATCCATGCCGAGCTCAGTGCCTGGGACGAGACCGGCTTCGATCTCAAGGCCGCCAAGACGATGAGCCTCAACAACATCTATGTGCGCACGCTGGCGCCAAAGGAGCTGCTCGACGGCGGAGCCGGCGCCAAGGCGTGGGACGTGGTCGACTTCGCCAAGGAGAACCGCTCGACGCGCAAGGGCGAGGCGGCTTGGAAGGCAGCTGCGCCCGTGACCGTCTACGGCTTTGCCACCTGGTGGAGCGCAGAGCTCAGCCCCGGCATCGTGCTTTCGACCGCACCCGGGGAAGAGCGCACGCACTGGGAGCAGCTCTATTTCCCGCTGATGTCGCCGATCGCCGCCAAGGCCGGAGAGACGGTCGCGGTCGCGTTGCGCTCGCGCACGTCGCAGGAAGGCGGCACGCACATCGCGTGGACGGCAACGCGACTCGACGCCAAGGGCCGCTCGCTCGAGCGCCAGGCGCACGACCTCGACAAGGGCTTCCTGCCGTGAGGGGCACGCTCCTACTGCGGGAGCATCAGCATCGTTGCCGCCACGATGCCGCCGCCGATGGCGAGCGTCGCGACCCAGGCGAGCCCGTTGCGCAGGCGCGCGCGGGTGCGCTCGCGCCGCGCCTTGCCGAGCCACTCCGCCGCTGGCGGCGTAGCGAAGCCGGCGTCGGGGTCGTCGGCGATGAGGTCCATGAGCGCGGGCGACGGTGCCAGCCGGGCGGCCATGGCCGCGGCCGGCTGCGCGGCGGCCGGCATCGGCGTTACCGGGACCGGCGGCGGGATTGGCCCCGCGGGTGCATCCTCGGCGGCATCGGCGCTCGCGAGTTCCCCAAACGAGCCCTGAATGCGTGCGAGCCGGCTCATCAGCGGCGGCTGCATCGCCTTGGCGATCTCCAGCGCGAGCGCGCGCTCCGAATCGGGAACGATTTCCTTCAGCTCGGCGTGTGCGGCCATGGCGGCGCTCATCCCTTTTGTTTGGGGTTGGGGTGGGACAACGCCACTTGACTTGCGCTTTGGACGGACTGGGAACTCGACGACGACGCCTGAAGCCGCCGGCGACGCACTCCGCAGGCCCGGCATCGGAGCGGCGAAGATACGCATGACGCACCCCTCCCTACTTGGGGCGAGGCCGCACACTCCGGAAACGAACCGGGCTGCGAACAGACTGGCGACCGAAGCGCCCGGATTCTAAAAGAGCCTATAGTGGTGGCGGTAGCGTGGCAACGATGTCCACGCTGAGCATTAGGGGGGTCGTTCCATGCTCGTGCTGGTGATCGGATTGGTGGTGTTCTTCGCGATCCACCTCGTACCCTCAAACGTGGCGATGCGCGATGGGCTCATCGCGCGCTTCGGTCTCACCGGCTACAAGGCGATCTTCGGCCTCCTCTCGCTCGTCGGCTTTGCGCTGATCGTGATCGGCTTCGCGAAGCTGCAGATGCACCCGGGCAAGAATCCGCAGCTCTGGGCGCCGCCGCTGTGGACGCGGCACTTGGCCGTCGGCCTCATGCTGCCCGCGATCATCGCGCTCGTCGCCACTTACGTTCCCTCGCGCATCCACACGGCGCTGAAACACCCGATGCTGGTCGCCATCAAGATCTGGGCGCTCGCGCATCTTCTCGCCAACGGCGACCTGGCTGCGCTCGTGCTGTTCGGTAGCTTCCTGGCCTTCGCCGTCTACGACCGCATCTCGATCAAGAGGCGCCACGCGTTGGGACCGCTCGGGACCAAGACGGGGCCCTGGTACAACGATCTGATCGTGCTGGGCGTGGGCACCGCGCTCTACCTCGTGATCCTCCTGTGGGCGCATCAGTTCTTCATCGGCGTCTCGCCGCTCGCATGAGCGAGCGGGCGACAGGCCGCCTGATCGGCATCGCGCGCCGGCCCGCCCACCGGGCGCCGATGCAGACCGTCGAAGCTGCGCTCATCGAGGCCGACGGCGGCGTCGAGGGTGATCACAAGGGCAGGAAGTTTCCGCGCCGCGGCGTGACGTTGCTCGCGCGCGAAGCCTGGGAGGCGGCGCTCGCCGAGCTGGCGAAGTTGGGCAACGCCGCCGATCTGGCGTGGACGGCGCGGCGGGCGAACCTCCTCGTCGAGGGCGTGGAGCTGCCGCGCGCGCTCGGCGGCATCGTACAGATTGGCCCCGCCGTGCTCGAGATCACCTACCCGACGACGCCGTGCAAGCGCATGGACGAAGCGCGCGAGGGCCTCATGCGCGCGCTCTATCCGCAGTGGCGCGGCGGCGTCACGTGTCGGGTGCTCGAGGGCGGGCGCGTGGCGATCGGAGATCCCGTGGCGGTACTCGTTTCTCCGCCCGAGCGCACGGTGCGCCTGCCGGGTTGAGCGCCGCGGAAATACAAAGGGTGCAACGGCTCGAGCCATTGCACCCTTCTTTTGTCTGCAAGTGCTGGCGCGCCTAGTCGGGCGAGCGGCCGCCCTCGTACTCGACCGGCGCTGCCGTGCTGCTGCGCCACGGCTCGACGATGAAGTCGGTGCGCTTGCTTGTCTCGCGGCTCAAGCCGTAGTCGGTGATGATGAACGAGGAGCCGGGCTTCACGAGCTCCGCCAGCCGACCCATCGTGTCCTTGGGGATCTGGATGCGCTCGAGCGCATTGGCGGGGTCGGGATTGTCGCCCGCGGGCGCAATGTAGGCCTCGTCGTCGTGGCGGTTGCGGCGCCGGTATGGTTTCTCCCTGACGGCCGAGGCCGTATTTACCGTGACGACGTTCCAGCGCATGCCCTTCTCGCCGGGCGTATAGCCGACAGCAGTAAAGACGTGGGTGCCGAGCGGCATGTTGGGGTTGGTGATGGTGACGGGAACGTCGATGACCGGATCGCCCATGCCGAGCTTGACGGAGAGCCGTCCGGTTTTGCGGCTGACGAAGATCGAGACGGGGTTGTCCTTGCGCGCGTCGATGGCGTTGGCCGAGGCGAGAGCGGCTTTGGCGTCGGCGATGGCCTTGTCCGCGGCCTTGGCGGCGTCGGCGGCGGCCTTGGCAACCTTGTCGGCCTCGGCCGAAGCGGCGACGGCCTTTTCGATCTCGGGCGCCTGGTCGGTGGGCGCCTTCTTCGCGGCAGCGATGGCGTCGGCGAGGTCGAGCATCTTCGTCTCCTCGGCGAGCTCATCGGCGGACTGCTTGTCGAGATCCTCCTTGGTGAGCTTGTCGACCTCGACCTTGAGCAGCTTAGCGGTGAAGTCCTTGAACTTGTCGGCGGCGTTGGCGGCGTCGCGGACCGCCCTCTCGGCGGCGTCTTTGAGCCGGCCCTGCTCGGCGCGTGCCTTCTGGGTCGCATCCTTGGCGGCGCGCGCGGCATCGGCCATGGCTTTCGCGTTCGCGATCGCCGCGGTCTTGCGGTTCTCCGCATCCGTGATGGCGGCCGAAAGCTGCAGCTTCTCGGCGGCGCGGGCGGCCGCGGCGGCTGCACGCGTGCGCGGCCTGTCGGTTGCCTCGGCGGCAACCGCCGGCGTGACGCCGATCACGCCCGGGAAATCCTTCGTCGTCGCGGACGCGGCCTCGGCCGTGGCGACGCGCTCCTGCGGATTGCTCGCCTGCTCGTCGGGCGGCAGCGGCGCGATGAGGTGCGGGCTCTGGAACTCGGCGGGGGTCAGATCGTCCTGGGTGACGATGACGCGCGCACCGACCTCGGTTATGCCGAACAAGTTGCGCGCGAAGGCGCCGGGCAGGCGGATGCAGCCGTGCGAGGCCGGGTAGCCGGGGACGACGCCTTCGTGCATGGCCACGCCGGAATTGGTGATGCGTTCCATGTACGGCATGGGTGCGCCGCCGTAGAGGTTCGAATAGTGGTAGCGGTTCTTTTCCAGGATGGAGAAGATGCCGGTCGGGGAGTCATGCCCGGGCATGCCGCTCGAAATTTGCGAGACCGCGATCTTCTGCGTGCCGTCGTAGACCGTGACGGTCTGCTTGCCGATCGACACGACGAGCACCAGCGGCCCCGTCGGCTTCGGTAGCGTAGAGGTGATCTTCTCGCCGTCATCCTCGACGTTGCGCGGAATGCGGCGGATCGCGCGGCGGGGCTGGTCGTCCCAACCCCCACCCCAACCGCCGCCACCGCTCCACGGGAAGAATTGCGCCTGCGCGCCGTCGAAGATGCCGGCGCCGAAAAGTGCGGCAGCAACCAGCGCAGAGGTGGAGAAACGTCTTTTCAGGGAACCGCGTCCCGATTTACCGAAGGTTTGCAAGAAAGCACCCGCCCAAGCTGAGAGTGTGTCTGAACAGACCAGACTATATGCTGGTTTTAACCCTAAATCTTCGTTAGCAGAATGCTCAGCGCAAGCAGGCTAGGCCTTGGAAGCGCTGAAAAAAATGAATAGATGCCGCGCGACCACGGTTTGTCCATTTCGTGTAAAAGCAACGCCAACGGACGCCGCCCCCTGAAACGAGTATGCTTACCACCATGTCGACGCACTCCACCCTCAAGCGTGTGATGGCCCCTGACATCGCGGCCATGAAGGGCCGCGGCGAGCCCATCGTCGCGCTCACCGCCTATCACGCGCACACCGCCGCGATTGCGGACCGGTATTGCGATTTCCTGCTCGTTGGCGACAGCCTCGGCATGGTGATGCACGGCTACGAGACGACCGTGCCGGTGCCGCTCGAGCTGATGATCATGCATGGCCGCGCGGTGGTGCGCGGCGCCAAGCGCGCGCTCGTCGTGGTCGATATGCCATTCGGCTCGTATGAGGAAAGTCCCGCGGTGGCGTTTCGC
The DNA here is from genome assembly GCA_963745205.1 of uncultured Alphaproteobacteria bacterium. Taxonomy (GTDB): domain Bacteria; phylum Pseudomonadota; class Alphaproteobacteria; order Rhizobiales; family Hyphomicrobiaceae; genus Hyphomicrobium_A. Next base: position 95,529 of record CAVUWX010000016.1, on the reverse strand, counting down.
AATTGCGCGCGCGTCATGAAAGAGACCGATTGCGGCGCGGTGAAGATCGAGGGCGGCCGACGCATGGCGGAGACGGTCCACTATCTCGTCGAGCGCGGCATCCCGGTCATGTCGCACGTCGGATTGACTCCGCAGTCGGTCAATGTGATCGGCGGATTCAAGGCGCAAGGGCGCCGCCAGGAGCAGTGGGCGGCAATCGAGGAGGACGCGCGACAGGTCGCCGAGGCAGGCGCGTTCGGCGTCGTGCTCGAAGCGATCACCGAGCCGCTGGCGGCGCGCATTACGGCGTCGATCCCGGTGCCGACCATCGGCATCGGCGCCGGGCGCGGCTGCGACGGGCAGATTCTGGTCATGGAAGACATGTTGGGGCTTTCGCCGCGGGTGCCGCGATTCGTCAAGAAATTCGGCAAGGTGGGTGAGGTCATCGAAGGCGCGATCCGCGACTACGCGCAGGATGTCCGCTCGCGCGCCTTCCCGACTCCGGAGCACACCTACGCCATGCGGAAAGAGGAAAGAGCGGTGCCCGAGCGGGTCGAGACCTCGGGGTCGCGGGCCACGAAAAAGCCGAAAAACCCCATCAGCAAGTGATGTGGGGGACACGGGAGGCCGATTTAGGCCTTGAGCAATCAATTACTTGCGCACCTGATACTGTCGGCTATGTATGCGGGGTTCCAGACGCCCGCAGCTGGGCCTCTGATAAGAAAAGCGCCAAGGATCAGGGCTGACACCGGCATGGCAAATCAGGAAGACGGCTTTCTCCGCGAAGTCGAAGAAGAGCTGAGGCGCGAGCGCTACGAACGAATCTGGAAAGAATACGGGACGTTCATCCTCGCGGGAGCGGCACTGATCGTGGTGGGCGTTTTCGGCTACAAGTATGTGGAGAACCGGCGCATCACGGCCGCCCAGACCACGGGCGAGCGCTACGAGGGCGCCATGGATCTCGCCACCACCGGTAAGGACGGCAGCGCGGAGAAGGAGTTCGCGAGCATCATCGCCGACGGCACCGGCGGTTATCCTGAGCTTGCGCGGCTGCAGCTAGCGGGCGCGCTCTTGAAGCAAGACAAGAAGGCGGAGGCGGTTGCCGCCTACGACGAGCTCGCCAAATCCGCCAATGCCGATCCCCTCCTACGCGACTACGCGGCGCTACAGGCGGCGGCCGCGCGCATGGGCGAGGCCGACTTTACCGAAATGCAGAATCGGCTCAACCCTCTGGCAGGCGATGCCAGCCCGTGGCGCTACAGCGCGCGTGAGATGTTGGGGGTCGCCGCGTTCAAGGCCGGCAAGCCGGACGAAGCACGCACCGCGCTGACACCGCTTCTCGTCGACCAGAAGACGCCGCAGAGCATCGCCGAGCGCGCGCAGATCGTGCTCGCCGAGATTGCCGCCGCGGAGCTCGGCAAGAAGGCGGCTGCCGAGCCGATTCCGCCGGGGGCGCCGCAGCCGGCCGTGATCAGTGCACCGGACGCCACCGCGCCGGCCGACGCGAAGAAGTAGAGGGGACCTCATGCGGGGTGGGATCGGGCGGTGGAGGATGTTCGGCGGGGGCCTCTCGGTTCTCGCCCTTCTCTGCGGCTGTGCCGACGGCCCCCAACTGCCCAAGTTCAAAGACATCAATCCGTTTGCCGACAAGGAGGTGCCGCTGCCCGGCAAGCGCATCTCCGTGATGCAGGCGCAGGACTCGATTGTGACGGGCGAGCTCGCGGATGCCAGCGCGCCCATCATGCTGCCGGCGCCCGTCGCCAACGAGGACTGGGCGCAGCCGGGCGGGCTGCCCAACAACTCCCCGGGCCACCTCGCCTTCTCCGGCGCCGCGCAGCAGCTGTGGATTGCCGACGCCGGGTCCGGGTCGAGCAGCGCGGGCCGCGTCACGGCGAGCCCCATCGTCTATGCCAACCGCGTGTACGCCCTCGACGCCGTCGGCAACGTGAGCGCCTTCTCGACCTCGGGCGGCTCTGCCCTCTGGCGTGTTTCCCTGATGCCCGGGCGTGAGGCAGCGAGCGGCGGCTGGCTTCCCTCCTTCTCGCTCAGCAGCTTGGGCAGCGGCGACAGCGGCTCTGGCGGCTATGGCGGCGGTCTCGCCGTCGATGGCGGCCGCCTCTATGCCGCGAGCGGGTTCGGCAACGTCGTCGCGCTCGACCCGGAGACGGGCAAGAAGATCTGGGAGAGGCAGCTCGACGCGCCCGTGCGGGCTGCCCCCGCCGCGGTCGGCGACAAGGTATTCGTGGTGGCGCTCGACGGCAAGTTCTACTGCCTCGCTGGCGCCGACGGCGGCGAGCTGTGGTCGGTGCGCGGCCTGCCGCAGCAGGCCAGCCTCATCAACAACGCGAGCCCAGCCGTCGAAGGCGACATCGTGGTGGTGCCCTATCCCTCGGGCGATCTCGTCGCGCTGCATGTTGCCGATGGGTCGGCGGCGTGGTCGGAGAGCCTGTCGCGCACGCGTATGACATCCGAAATGACCTCGATGAGCGACGCGGCTCGCCCCGCCATCGACGGCGGCACCGTGTTCGCCGTCGGGCACGCCGGGCGCATGATCGCCACCCAGATGGCGACGGGCGAGCGGTTGTGGTCGCTGAATATTCCCGGCACGCAACAGCCTTGGGTGGCCGGCGGCAGCGTGTTCGTGGTCGATACGCAAGGCCAGCTTCTCGCCATCGCGCGCAAGGATGGCAAGGTGCAGTGGACCATGAAGCTTCCTGGCACCAATGCCTGGTCGGGGCCGACGCTCGCGGGCGGCACGCTGTGGCTCACCTCCGCGAAGGGAGCGCTCGTTGGCGTCGAGGCATCGACGGGGCGCGTGACGGTGCAGAAGGATCTCGGCAGCCCGGTCTACGTGGCGCCCGTCGTCGCGCAGGGGCATATGTATATTCTGACCGACAACGCCAAGTTGATCGCGCTCAACTAGAGAGGCGATCGCGGAGCAGCCGTCCCGGTAGCGATTTGCTCACGCGCCGTGCCTATGCTCGCGCGGCCCGATGCGCGATAAGTGCGCCACCCTATGGTTGAGCCTCCTCCACCTATGTCCACCCCCGTCATCGCCATCATCGGCCGGCCCAACGTCGGCAAGTCGACCCTGTTCAACCGTCTGACGGGCAAGCGCGCAGCGCTCGTCTCGGACATGCCGGGGCTCACGCGCGACCGCCGCGAGGGCGAGGCCGATCTTGCCGGCAACCCGGTGACCATCGTCGATACGGCGGGGCTGGAGGAGGGCAAGCGTGGGTCGATCGCCGAGCGTATGCGCCAGCAGACGGAGACCGCCCTCAACGAGGCCGACCTGGTGCTGTTCCTCGTTGACGCGCGCGAGGGCGTGACGCCTGGTGACAAGGCTTTCGCGCAAATGGTTCGTGCCTCCGGGCGCCCCGTCATCGTCGTCGCCAACAAATCCGAGGGTCGCGCAGGCGAGGCCGGCTTCTACGCCGCCTACGAGCTCGGCTTCGGCGAGCCGGTCGCCATCTCGGCCGAGCACGGCGAAGGATTGATCGATCTCGTCAACGACATGCAGGCGGCGCTGGGGCTCAAGCCGGTGGTCAAGGAGCGCGGCGCGCGCGTCGAGGATGCGGAGATCGAGGCAGGGCCGGCGCGGCCGATCCGCGTCGCCATCGTCGGGCGCCCGAACGCGGGCAAGTCGACGCTCGTCAACGCCTTCCTCGGCGAGGAGCGCATGATCACGGGGCCCGAGCCAGGGCTGACGCGCGACGCCGTTGCGAGCGACCTCGAATGGTCGGGACGCAAGGTGCGCCTCTTTGACACCGCCGGCCTGCGCCGCAAAGCCAAGGTGACGGACGCTGCCGAGCTCCTCGGCGCCAGCGACGCCATCCGCGCCATCCGGTTCGCGGAGGTCGTCGTGGTCCTCATCGACGCCGAGCGCTCCATGGAGCACCAGGACCTCACGATCGCGGATCTCGTGACGCAGGAGGGGCGCGCCCTCGTCCTTGCCGTCAACAAATGGGATCTCGTCGAGGACAAGCAGAAGACGCTGAAGGAGCTGCGCGAGAGCCTGACGGATCGGCTGTCGCAGGTGCCCGGTGTCGCGCTCGTCCCCATCTCCGCGCTCGGGGGCCGCAAGCTCGACAAGCTCTCCTCCGCCGTGCTCGCTGCCTACGACATCTGGAACCGCCGCGTGCCGACGTCCCAACTCAACCGTTGGCTCGAGGAGGCCTTAGCGCGGCACGCGCCTCCGGCCGCGCGCGGGCGGCGCATCAAAATCCGCTTCATGACACAGCCCTCCGCGCGCCCGCCGACGTTCGTCGCGTTCTGCTCCCAGCCCGAGGAGCTGCCGAAGTCCTACGTCCGCTACTTGAGCAACAGCCTGCGCGAGGCGTTCGATCTGCCGGGCGTTCCGCTGCGCCTCAATTTGCGCAAGGGCGACAACCCGTACGCCAAGCGCAAATGAAGCGCGCAATTTCTTCGCGGCGCGGCCGCGGGGATACGCTCTCGCCGTGCGCGCCGAGCTAGGATCGCGGGGTCGGGGAAGCGGGCTCGAGGCGTCCCGCTGCCGCGACAGTCGGAACCTGGCCATTTCTGGGCACATCAAGAGGGACATTGCGTCATGTTGGAGTACCTTGGCGCCCACCGCCTACGTGGGGCCGCAACGTGCTGTGCCGCGGCAAGCCTGCTGCTCGTTGCCGCCACTTCTGCCGTTCACGCCTACTCGCCGCGCGTCAACGCCGCCTGCGAAAACGACTATTATCGGTTCTGCTCGGCGTATGCCGTAGGCTCGACGTCGTTGAACGCGTGCATAGAAGCCTCGCGCAAAACGCTGACAAAACGCTGTGTCGATGCGCTCGTCGCCGAGGGCCTGGTGCCGCGCAAATATCTTACGAGGCGTTGAGTCGCGCGCGATTTCCGACTTGCTGTTTGGCTGAAAACGCAGCGGGCGGGAGCGGTGGCGAACCCTAAGATGCCACCAGGCTCACCACCCGCACGGACGACAGCCGCACGTCTGGCGCCGTTCCGGACCCCAACAGTTAGGTCGCGGGGGTGCGCGATGCAAGGGCCTTTTGGCATTCCGCGCCGCGCCGTCTAAGCTCGCCGCAGTGCAGCGAGCATTTTGCGGCGGAGCATAAGCTTCTGAACAGCACCGAGGTTCTTTTTTATCACCTCGAGCATCAGGCTCTCGAAAAGGTTCTGCCGAGCCTCGTCGAGAAGACGCTCGAGCGTGGCTGGCGCGCGGTGGTGCAGGCGAGCTCTCCGGAGCGTCTCGCCGCGATCGACCTCGCGCTGTGGACGTATAAGGAGGAGAGCTTCCTCGCGCACGGCACGGCAAAGGACGGCCACGCCGCTGAGCAGCCCGTCTATCTCACGACCGGACCAGAGACCCCCAACGACGCCGGCGTGCGCTTTCTCGTCGACGGCGCGGAGATGGACGCGTTCTCGGGCTTCGTGCGCATCGTCTACATGTTCGACGGCAACGACGCCGACGCGGTCGCGAAAGCGCGCGCGCAATGGACGGCGGCGAAGGGAGCCGGCTGTCCCGTCACCTACTGGCAGCAGAGCGCCGGCGGCAAGTGGGAGAAGAAGGCTTGAGCGCACTGGCTGAACCAGCGGCTCGAGCGCACGGAGTTCATGGCGTTCGCTCTAGGGCGCCCTGAAGGCGCTGCCGATGGCGACTAGGTCGTCACCCAGCGAACGCTATGGAAGAACCGCTAGCGCGTCGGCCTTGACAGCTTGCGGGCCGAGGCTCTGATGCGCGTGCCATGAACTACCGACACGCCTATCACGCCGGCAATTTCGCGGACGTGCTGAAGCACGCGGTGCTCGCGCTCGTGATCGAGCACCTGAAGCTGAAGCCGGCGCCGTTCCGCGTCATCGACACCCACGCCGGCACCGGCCTCTACGATCTCGCCGCGGAAGCCTCCCTCAAGACCCTCGAATGGCAGGCCGGGATCGGCCGCGTCATCGACGCCGATCTGCCCGCCGATGCGGCCGCGGTCCTCGCGCCCTATCTCGCGGTGGTGCGCGAGGTCAACGGCCCGGGCGCGCTCAAGCGCTATCCCGGCAGCCCGCTTATCACGCGCCGCCTGATGCGCGCGGCCGACCGCCTCGTCGTCAACGAGCTCCACCCCGAGGATCATGCGGAGTTGGCAAAGCTGTTTGCACGCGACACCGAGACGAAGGTGCTTTCGCTCGACGCCTGGATCGCGCTCAAGTCGCTGCTGCCGCCGAAGGAGCGCCGCGGCGTCGTGCTCGTCGACCCCGCCTTCGAGGAGGAGGGCGAGCTCGACCGTCTCGTCGAGGGCTTGCAGGAGGCCGTGCGCCGCTTCGCGACCGGGACGTTCCTGCTCTGGTACCCGATCAAGGACGTGAAGGCGGTGGCCGCATTCCGCCGCAAGGTCGCCGCGCTCGAACTCCCCAAGGTGCTGGCAGTCGAGCTGATGATCCGCGGGGCTGAGGATAGCCAGCGCCTCAACGGTGCCGGCCTGATCGTGGCGAATGCGCCTTACACGCTCGCCGGCAAGCTCAACGTGCTGCTGCCGGAGCTCGTGCGCCTCTTGGCGCAAGGCGAGGGCGCCGCGTTTCGCGTGCAGGATCTCGGAGACCATGCCACTTCGTTGCGCAAGCATCCCGCCTGAACTCTTGCGCGGGATTATCCTTTCCCCGATAATTTGTCGCTCGGGCAGTCGATCGCACCCCCGGCGGAGACTTTGCGTTGAGTTGAGATTCTTGCGCGCATGCCGTGCTCACGCGCCTTAGCCCAACCCGAATTGCGAAGACTCCCGAGTCAGCGCTGCCGGCTTCCGCAGCCGTGCGCCTCTTCCCAACCGACCGATGTTAGGAGACCTCCGCGATGCGCCAGAGCGGCACCGTAAAGTTCTACAATTCCCAGAAGGGATTCGGTTTCATCAAGCCTGACGACGGCGGCAAGGACGTGTTCGTGCACGTGACGGCCGTCGAGCGCGCCGGCATCGGCAATCTCGACGAGGGGATGCGCATCTCTTTCGAGACCGAGCCCGACAAGCACGGCAAGGGTCCGAAGGCCATCAATTTGCAGGCTCCGCCTGAGCCAGCCCGGCCCGAGCCATTCACAGACATCCGCTTTGGCGCGTGGCGTCACTCGATGGCCACGATCCCCGGGATTTTTTTGAATCTTTGCTCACTCCCGATGGGCAACGGCATCTGTCTGCGGCAAGCTCGACCGCTCTCAAAGCGTCATAGTACGGAGGATGCCGCCATGACCAAGCTTCATCACACGGCGATCGCGGTCGCGGCACTCGCCGCGTTCTCACTCGGGGCAGGTGCGCCCGCACAGGCCGGGTCGTGCTTCAAAAAATCGGCCTCGGGGACCAACACCACCGTTGCGGGCGCGAAGTCTCAGGTCTACGAGGCGTTGCTGCAGTCGTTCGACTGGGGCACGTGGGCGAGCTGGATGGCAACCGGCTCCACGCCGGGCTACCGCGTTGGCGCGCCGGCCTACCGCTGCAGCCCGGGCGGCCTCGGCTACAACTGCGTCGGCACTTCGACGATCTGCAAGAGCTGAGCCGTGCGCCGCTCGACCTGGGTCAGCGCGCGGGGCGCCGGCCGGTTAATGGGTCACTAAGCAGTGTATGAGAATGATATTGCCGACTGTTCTGACCGCGCCGTTTGCGGAACTGAACAGCGGCCAGCCGTGTTCGGCGGGTGACAGAGGGCGGTAAAACGTATGGCCGGACACGGATTTGCCGGTCCGGGGGGCGAATTTCGATATTCTCGACCCAAATCTACGGGGCGGTCTCCGGGAAACCGGATCAGGAAAGAGGCTGTTGGATCATGAGCCGGTCATTGATTTACGCGGGCATCTTGAGCGCGGCGGCGTTCCTCCTGCTCGTCACGGCGGACGTGGCCGGGATGGACACGATCGCAGGCGCTTGGGCGCAGTCTGACCAGCCAAAGCCCCCGTACCGGGCCAGACGCCATGCCCGCACTCAAGGGCGCGGCTACACCCTGAGCCAGGGCGCATCGCCGGCGGAAATCGCCCGTTATTTCCAGCTTTATGGCGGCTTCATCGACCCCTCGATCAACAAGCAGTCGCCAGGCGGACCCTTCGACAGCGGCTTTTTCTTCAACTCGGCCATCAACCGAAACGGCGGCGATTCACCGTATCTGAACTGACGGGCCTAACCGCCCATGTTTCGCTGTTTTTTGCTGCACACAAATGGTGGAACCGGACCTAGGCATGGGCCGGACTCATCGCTATAGCTTCAGCGATACGGGGAGTTTAGTCCGTGCCGACAGGGGGCTTTTGATGCGCTCACCGCTCTTTCTTGCTGCTGCTGCCGTGCTCTTCGGCGTTGCCTTGGACGCCGGCGCCGCTAACGCCACGTGCAAGCGATTCGGTTTCACGGTGAACGATTACGGCAAGGAAGGCCCCACCAAGGACGCCAAGGACCTGCTCGATAAGCACATCGCCGAGTGGGCCGCCGAGCAAAAAATCAAGGACTACAAGACCGGCAAGAAGGACGTGAACTGCGAGCTGTTCCTCAACTTCGTGGTGTTCGATGAGCACACCTGCACGGCGTCCGCCAACGTCTGCTGGAACGACGGCAAGGGCAGCTCGACGCCCGACGCGGCGTCGCCCGACGAAGCCGAGGCCGGCATCCCTCCGACGCCCATCCGCAAGGCTTCGCTGACGGGCCACGACAAGAAGACCGCCACGGCCGCCAAGGCCCAGCCCCCCGTCGCCGAGACTCCGCCGGCTTCGCCTCCGGCCGACACCGCCGCCGACACCGCCGCCGACACCCCGCCCGCCGATGCTCCACCGGCGGCAACCGAGCCTACCTCGCCGCCTCCGGCAGCCCAGCCGGCCAAGGCCGCCGAAACGACGCCTCCGCCGACGAGCCCACCGCCCGCGATCGTCGAGACGGGCACCCTCCCGAAGGATCCGCTCTCGGCGCTCAAGAAACACGCGGCCGTCGCGCCGGATGTGGCGCCGGCGCCGGTGAAGAGCGTGGACGCGGTTCCTGACGTGCCACCCGCGGCCACGGCCCCGGTCAAGCCCGCTGACAAGAGGGATCCGGCCGCCGCTTCCGCAGCCGCGACCGCCGCTGCCGCTGCCGCCGAGCGCGCAGCCGTTGCGGCCGAGACGGCTGCCGCCGCGGCGAAGGAGGCCGCCGCCGCCGCCGTGGCCGCCAGTGCCGCGAGCAAGGGCGGCGTCGTGCCGCCGCTCGACCCATAAGGCCCATTGATCGGAATTTGCGCTGCGCCGGAGGCTTGCTTCCGGCGTACGTGTTTCTGCTGTGGCTCACTTCGCGGCGGCGAGGCGCTCGAGCCGCAGCCGGTGGCGCTTGTCGGTCAACAAGAGCACCGCGCCTAAGCCCCCGAAGAACGCAGCGAGCGCGGTGGCGGCGGCGATGAGGAACATGATCAGGATCTGATATTTGACGGCCAAGATGGGATCGGCGCCGGCGAGGATTTGACCCGTCATCATGCCGGGAAGCGCCACGATGCCCGTCGTCGCCATCGAGTTGAGGATCGGCGTCATGCCGGTGCGCAGCGAACTGCGCAGCGCGCCGCTCATGGCCTCCCGGCGCTGGGCGCCGAGCGCGAGCCGCGCCTCGATCGACGCGCGCTCGCGCGTGACGGTTTCGCAGAAGGTATCGAGCACGAGGCTCATGGCGGTCATGGCGTTGCCGAGCACCATCCCCAGGATCGGCAGCACGTAGCGCGGAGCGTACCAGGGGTCGGGCCCGATCATGACGCCGACGCCGAGCGAGGTGATGGCAACGCCGATGAACAGCAGCGTCGCCGAGGAGAGACCCAACGCCTGCCAGCCCTTCACGCGGCGATGCTGGCGCGTAACCACCTCGACGCCGGCGGCCGCTGCCATGATGAGCACTAGCGTGAGCGTCCACACGGGCGAGGTCTGCGCGAAGATGAATTTCAAAACGAAACCGATGAGCGCGAGCTGGACCACCATGCGCGCGGCCGCAACGACGATGCTGCGCTCGAGCCGCAGGCCGAAGGCCCAGGAGATCGCCGCGTTGATCGCGAGCAGGCTTGCAGCCAGCGCGAGATCGAGGGGCGTGAGGGCGATGGTGCTCATGGCGCGGCCATCGCGGGCGGGCTTGCGGCCTCGGGCTTCGACAGTAGCAGCCGCGCGTGCGCCAGCCGCTCGATTTGGCCGCGGTCATGGCTCACGAGGATGGCGCTGCGACCCGCCAGTGTCTGATAGCGGATGAGCTCCTCGACGAGGGCGCCCGACTGCGGATCGAGCGCGGCGGTGGGCTCGTCCAAAAGCAGCATCTGCGGCTCGTCGATCAGTGCGCGGGCGAGGGCGAGGCGCTGACGCTCGCCGGTCGAAAGTGCGGCGACGGCGCGGTCGAGGACAGTCGAGTCGAGCCCGAGGGAATGCAGGAGCCGCTCCACGCGACCCGACGGCGCGTCTGCAAAGCCCTCGCGCGGGGTATCGGTCCACCAGGCAGGCTCGGCCGCGCAGTAGCGCACGTGTCGGCGCCACCGCGGCGCCGGCATCTCGTTGCGCTCCGCGCCGTTGAGGAAGACCTGGCCCGGCGCCGGGTCGAGGTCGGCGATGGCGCGCAAGAGCCGCGTCTTGCCGGCGCCCGAAGGTCCCTCGACGGCGAGGCACTCGCCGGCGGCGACCTCGAAGGTGAGGGGCGGCAGCGTGCCCGCCTGCAGGTGCTCGACGCGCAGCACTTTTCAAGAGCTCTTGAGTTTCAGGTGTTGGCCGGAACGAGGCTTAGCAAGCAAGACGGCGCGAGCGCCAGCACCGCCGCGACTCTCGCGCTGCGGAAAAAGAAATCGCGCGGCAGCGCTCTATCTCGCCGCTTGCGGCTTGGCCGAGAGCAAGACATCGGCCCCATCGGGAAGCACCTCAAGGCGCATACCCGCGGTGCCGGCGAGGCGCCACGTGTAATAGGCCTGAATGGTCATGGCATCGAGCGCCGGGAGGCGGTCGCCGGTGATGAATTCGCCCAGATATTGCGGCGCGCGCGCGTTGGGGCCGCGGCAGCGGATCAAAAAACTCGGGTCCTCGAGCGAGCCGCCCATCTGCACCTCGATGTCGCCGCCGCGCGGCAGCGCGGTGACGGCGCTGGCGACGAGGTTCAAGAGCAGCTTCACCTTGTCCTTGCCCATGTGGCCGGGGTTCGTTCGCCACGTGAGGTTGTGTTTGCCCTTGCCGATGAAGCCGCGCGAGATCTGCTCGGCGGTGCCGAGATCGATCATGGCGCCGGCCGACCCCGCGGCGCCGAAAGCGAAGCGCGCAAACTGCAGCCGGGCGGAGGCCTGCTCGGTTACGTTGCGGATGACGTCGAGGGCGTAGTTCTTGGCCTCCTCGTCGTCGTCCTCGTCGAGGATCTCGAGGCCGTTGTAAATGGCACCTACCGGGCCAATCACGTCGTGACAGATCTTGCTGGAGATAAGCGCGGCAAGTTCGAGATCGGTCGGAGTGGCGCGTTGGCCCATCGGTGCCCCCTCTTCTATCGCCGCCGAACGGCGGCGGCAGCTCCGGCGCCCCGACCCAGCCGGGAATGCCCGGCCCGAGCGCACACTACCCAGACGCACGGGGCCGCTTGCGAAGAGCTCTTGCCATCTGATACACGCGCCGCACACGGATGCAAAGGCTTGGCGCGCGGCGCGCGCCATGAGCCTTATTTTATTTGGGCCCGCCGCTTCTGCGGATCGTCACGCGGCAACGGCTACGGCCATCGTTGGCGTGCTTGTCGCGAATCAGGAGATTTCTTCCGCGCATGAGGCAAGAGGATTACCGGCTTCTCCTCGATGCGCTGCTTCCCTCGGTGCTGGCCGCCGGCCGGATAGAGATGGCGCACTTCAAGGCGGACGTCGCGGTCGCGACCAAGGCCGACACAACGCCGGTCACCATCGCCGATCACGAGGCCGAGGAGGTGCTGCTCGCGGGGTTGCATGCGGCCGCTGCCGGCGTGCCCGTGATTGCCGAGGAGGAGGTCGCGGCGGGACGCACACCTGCGATCGGCGACCGTTTCTTTCTCGTCGATCCGCTCGACGGCACGCGCGCTTTCATCCGCAACAGCCCGGAGTTCACCGTCAATATCGGGCTGATCGAGGCCGGGCGCCCAGCGTTCGGGATCATCTACGCGCCGGCACTTGCGCTGCTGTTTGCGACGCTCGGTCCAAAGCACGCGGTGGAAGCGAAAATCGCGCCCGCAGACGCCCCGACGCTCGCTGGCCGCGAGTTGAAGCCCTTGCACGGGCGCGACCCGGACTTGAAGGCGCTCGTTGCCTTCGCGAGCCGGTCGCATGCAGCCGAGAGCACGGATGCTTTCCTGCAGCGCTTCGCCATCGCGGAGAAGCGCAAGGCGAGCTCGTCCTTGAAATTCTGCCTGATCGCCCGCGGCGAGGCGGACCTCTATGCCCGCCTCGGGGAGACGAGCGAATGGGACACCGCCGCGGGAGACGCGATCTTGAAGGCTGCGGGCGGCTGCGTGACGACGCTCGACGGCGAGCCTTTGAGCTATGGGAAATCGGAGGCGCGGTTCGCCAACCCGAAATTCGTCGCCTGGGCTCGCGCGCCCCTGCCGATCAGTCCGTAAGTCACTGCAAAGGCGCCGTATTCCTGGCTACGCCAGATCGCGGATCGGCCACACTTTCGTAATACTTTGCGCCGAAGGATCATAAAATTGGAAGTATCTCGCGGATCGCCCGCGGAAGCCTCTGCAACACAATGGGTCGTGTCATGCCGCAACCCGCCGGGGTACGCCGGTTTGTCATCGTCGCCTTGGCCTTGAGCGCGCTTGCCGTCGCCGGCCTACCTGTAACGGGCGTGCGCGCGGCCGACGATGCGTACCAACCCCCGCAGAGCGGCGCCGACCCGTACACGCCTCCCCGTGACGGCGCCTACGACCAAGATCGGGCGCCACCTGATGCGCAGCCGCCCTACCGCCCGGGCGGCGTCTACCGCGAGGACGACAACTACCGCCGCTACGACGGACCCGACACGGCATCGCGCCGGCCCAACGACCAAGGGCCCGGTTACGGCGAGCCCTACCATCCGGCGAGCGACTACGATCGGGGTCCGCCCGACCGGGGTCCGCCGCCGCCCTACAATTCCTATTCGCAGAACGAGATCATCGATGCCGGCCACCGCTTCTTCGGCTCGGTGAGCGAAGGACTCGCAAGCGTCGTCGAATATGCCTTCCAGAAGTCCGGGCGCCCCAACGGCTACATCCTCGGCGAGGACGCGGGCGGCGCTTTTGTCGCGGGTCTGCGCTACGGCGAGGGCACCCTCTATACGAAGGATGCCGGCGTCCACAAAGTCTACTGGCAGGGGCCCTCGATCGGCTACGACTTCGGCGGCGAGGGCTCCAAGACCATGGTGCTCGTCTACAACCTGCGCGATCCGATGCAGATCTACGAACGGTATGCGGGCGTGCAGGGCTCGGCGTATATCGTGGGTGGCGTCGGCATCCAGTTCCAGACCCACGGCAACGTCACGCTCGCGCCCATACGCGCTGGCATCGGGCTCAGGCTAGGTGCCAACGTGGGGTATTTAAAGTATACGCAGGAGCCGACGTGGAACCCGTTTTAAGTCGACGCCGTAGGGTGAATGAGGGCCGGGTGGAGAGACGCGCGGTGGATGCATTGCGCAAAATGCTCGCTAGTCGGATAATCGGATCCGGGAGGCTCGACCTGCACCAGACCGAGGGGGTTGGTTTGCGTCGAATTTCGCAGTCGAGGACGCGCGCGTGATCAGCATCGAGATGGTCATGCTGGCGGCCCTTGGCTTCCTCACGGCGGCGCTGCTGACGCTGTTCCTGTCGCCTCTCTACCGGCGGCGGGTTGCGCGCCTCACGACAGATTTCCTCAAGCGCTCGATGCCGCTCACGGAAGCGGAGATCCGCGCGGACAAGGACCGGCTGCGGGCCGAGTACGCCATTCGCATCCACAAGCTCGAGATGACGGTCGAGGAGGCGGCGGAAGCCGCGGCCCGGCAGATGGTCGAGCTCAACCGGCGCGACGCTGCGATCAGCAGCCTCGAGGTCGAGGTGTCCCAGCAGCGGTCCTCGCTGGAGGAGCACGAGAACGCGCGCCGCGTGCTCGAGCAGACGATCATGGACCGCCTGCCGAAGGTCGAGCACCGGCTGGCGGAGGCGAGGAAGCTCCTCTTCCAGCGCGACCGCGAGATCGTGACGCTGAGCCAGGGGAGCGAGAAGCAGGCGCGGGCCCTCGAGGAAGCGACGCAGATCAACACCCAGCAGAGCGACGAGGTGCATCGGCTCAAGGCCGCCATCAACACGCGCGCGGCGCGCAATCGCGAGGGGCTCGGCGACCCCCGCTTCGACGGCGAAGTGGCGCTGCGCACGGAAATCGAATCGCTGCGGACGAAGACGCGTGATCAGGCGGCGCTCATCGCGCGTCTGCAGGCGATGCTGACGCGCGCCGGTCCGGTGGCGGAAGCGGCCGCGGCGCTTGCCGATCGCGAGCCGCTGGCTGGCGCCAACGGCGGCCATGAGCCGAGCCGGCCAGCGAAGGTCATGGGACGCCGCAAGGGATTGGGGCTGGGCCAGAGCAAGGACTCCCCCGTCGCTGAGAGCGGTCGATGGTGCGATGGAAGCGTCCGCTGCGGCGGGCGCTGCCGAGGATGCGCAGGCGCAAGCGGAATTGCGCCGCCTGAAAGCCGCCAACCAAGATCAGGCCGCAGAGGTTTTGCGCCTCAAGGCGGCGCTATCGACCTATGAGGCCGCCGACAGCGATGAGCGGGGCATCAAGGACAGCAAGATCGCGCTCAAAGCGCGCTTGAGCGCGCTGAAGGCGCTGTCGGACGAGCAGAGCACCACGATCCAGACGCTGCGCGCGGAGGTCGCGTCTGGCAATGAGCGCCTTGCGCGCCAGGCCGCTTACTTCATGGAAGAGATGCGCAGGCTAGGGTCTGGCACCATGCCGGCCTCGGGGCCGGGGCGCCGTACGGCGCCTGCGGTAGAGCCCGCAAGTCGACCGCTTGTCGACCGCATCAACGATCCGCGCGTGACGCGCCTGGCGCGCACGGGCGCATCCGAGGAGGCCGCGCAGAAGGGCAATCCGCGGCGCGTGAGCGGCTTCCTCAAGGCGCTCGACGGTGAAACTGCGCAGGACTCAAAGGGGGCCTCGGCAGAGCCGGCCCCCGCAGCCGCCAAGCCTGCGGAAACGAGCAGCGCCGAGGCGGTCAAGCCCTCGCGCCGGGCGCGCTTACTCGAGCGCATCACCGGCCTCGACAAGACGTCGGCCTGAGCGTCAAGCAAGCTTCAATTCAATCGAAGCGTCGTCGCCCTGCCGTCAGGGCGCGGCCGTTGCGGCGGCCACCGCCGCGGCGTCGAGCATCGGCTTGATCTCGGAGGAATCCTTGGCGACGCGCACGCGGCCGTCGAATTTGGCGCCCTCGGCGATGATGAGGTTTATCTGGAGCACGTCGCCCTCGATGTGCGCGGTCGGGTGCAGCGCGATCGTCTCCCCGCGCAGCGCGCCCTTGACCTTGCCGTGCACGGTGATCGAGCGCGCCGTGATGGTGCCGGTGACCTTGCCGGTGTCGCCGATGGTCACGTCGTCGCCGTTGATGTCGCCATTGACTTCGCCGATCACCATCAGCGTGCTCTGGCACACGAGCGTGATCTTCTGGCCGACGATGGCGAGATCGGACCCGATGACCGATACCGGCCTGCTTCCGGGGGCGGAGACGAAGCCGGGCGGCGCGGGAGCCCGCTTCGCAGATGGCGGCGTCGCGGTGGTGCTCGCCGGGGCACTGGGAAACTTCGGCTCAGGATTGGAACTGCGGCCAAACACGCGAAAACCTCCCTCGACTGAAATCTGACACCCCGTCGAGGAAAGCGGACCACGCCTACGTGAGGCAATTATGTCGTGAGCGCCCGAAAATGCCCTTGCGGAGCGATCTGTGGCGGGTTGGCAGTGAGAGAAACGCTAAAAACCGCGCAAAACGCTGCGGGCGCGCACTTAACCATGCCGAAATATTGCCGCCACGCCGCGCACTCAGCCTCAATCGCCTAGCTAGCGTGGGATCGACAGGTTGACGAACGGCGCGATGACGCGAACGCGGCTGCCGGAGACACCGACGTGCGTGAAGGGCGCGTCGACGATGACGGGCCCGCGCGAGTCGAAGTGGGTGTAGGGCGCGTCGACGACACGACCGCGCCGGTGATAGCGGCGGTAACGGTAGCCGTCGTCGTCATCATCATTGATGCGGACAATTGGCAATCGCGGCGCGGCATGCAGGTTGGTGCCGCCGGGTGAAACCGCAGCAGCGGTGTTGAGCGCGCCGGCTGCGAAGATCATCGCGAGCGCCGTCAGTGTCCGGATCTGAAGGCAATACATGAATGAAAAACTCCTAGTGTCTCCAGTGGCATGCGAGCAGTCTCTTCTAGACTGGATGAAGAATCAACGCAAAGCTGGAGGGCGAGCCTTCAAAGGCTCCCCGCTCGACAGCTCGGACTGCAGCGCGGCTGCGTGCCGTCACTTGCAAACGTCGATCGCGGATAGGCAGGTGTAACCGCTGCCATCCGGCTTGCACTTATAGTGCTCGTTGCGGAACGTATCCGTCTGGATGGGCCAGTTGCCGGACAGCTGAGCGACGATCTCCCACGCCTGGAAGCGGGCCAAGTCCTCGGTCCAGGCCCAGGCCTTGCCGTGCTTCGTCGTGCAGCCGGCAAACGCCGCCGAGGGCGCGAGCGGCAGGCCGGCGGCGGCAACCGCCAGCGCGATGCCGGCGAGCTTGGCGCTCATCGTAGTCTCTCCTCGCAACGTGGGAACCCCGCGGCCGATTGCGTAGTCCGCTCGCGCGGCAGCAGCAAGGCCGCGGCTTAGACCGCAGGAGATCTTCGACGGGAGGCGTGGTTAACCGGCTCGAGACCGCTACTCGAGGCTCGGATAGTCGGTGTAGCCCTTGCCCTCGCCGGCATAGAACGTCGCCGGATCGGGGGTTGCCAGCGGCGCGCCCGACCGCAGTCGCGCGACGAGATCGGGGTTGGCGATGAACGGACGCCCGAAGCAGATGAGGTCGGCGAGGTTCTGCGCGCGCGCCTCGATTGCGAGCTCGAGATCATAGTTGTTGTTGGCGATGTAGAGCCCGTCGAACGCGCGCCGCAGCTTCTGCAGGTCGAAGCCGCCGACGGGGTGGCGCTCGCCGCCGGTATCGCCCTCGATGACGTGGATGTAGGCGAGCCCGAACGGATTGATCTGCCCGATCAGCGACAGGTAGACGGGCTCGGGATTGCTGTCGCCGATATCGGAGAACTTGGTCAGCGGCGACAGCCTGATGCCGACGCGCGAGCCGCCCCACACGCGGGCCACGGCGTCGACGACCTCGACGACGAGGCGCGTGCGGTTTTCGATCGAGCCGCCGTACTGATCGGTGCGCTTGTTGGTCTTGTCGGAGAGGAACTGCTGCAGAAGGTAGCCATTGGCAGAATGGATCTCGACACCATCGAAGCCGGCGTCTTTCGCACACTTCGCGGCATGCGCGTAGTCGGCGACGATGCCAGGGATCTCGTCCGTCTCGAGCGCGCGTGGCGTCACCAGCGGCTTGAAGCCTTCATAGGTGTAGGCCTGTTGGCCTTCGGCGCGTACCGCGCTGGGCGCCACTGGCAACGCACCGCCCGGCTGCAGATCGGGATGCGAGACGCGGCCGACGTGCCAGAGCTGGAGGAAGATGTGGCCACCGTTGTCGTGCACGGCCTTGGTGGTGAGGTGCCAGCCGGCGACCTGCTCGGGCGTCCAGATGCCGGGCGTGCGGATGTAGCCCTTGCCCTGGGCGCTGATGTTGGTTGCTTCCGAAACGATGAGGCCGGCGGTAGCGCGCTGCGCGTAATAGGTAGCCTGCAGCTCGCCGGGTACGCCGTTATCGTCGGCGCGCGAGCGCGTGAGCGGCGCCATGACGATGCGGTTGGGGAGGGTCAGGGGGCCGAGCTGGACCGGATCGAAGAGGTCGGTGGTGAGCGAGGCTCGAGCGCGCGATCCTTCGGGCATGACGGGGCTCCTGTGAAGGTCGAATAGGCCGGTGTGCGCATTGGTTACGTGCCTGAGCGATCTAGGAGGCTTTGCGGCCGCAGACAAGTCGGCGCGGCGCTTTGTCGTCGCGGGGGTGGCGTGACGCGAACCATTGCACTTTTGTTGCGGAGCTTAGAAGCGCCCGTTCTTAGAAGCGCCAGGGCTGCGTCGCGCGCAGCCAGTCGGCTAGCTCGTGCCAGGAGTTGAGGCGCCAGTAGCGCCTTGCCGCAGCCGACGGCGAGCACAGCACGAATACCTCGGGGAAGTTGTTGCGCGGCAGCTGGCGCCCATACGCGATGCGATTGGTCCGGCGCTTCAGCCAGAGGCTTGCCGCCTTCTTGCCGGTGAAGGCGATCGCACGCGGCTGGTACTCGCGCAGCTTTTCGTCGAACGTTGGAAGGTTGAAATCGTCCTCTTTGATCTGGTGGTCCGTGCCGGAGCCGACCTTCGATAAATCGGTGAGACCGATGCCGAGGTCCATCAAGCTTGCATCATCCTCGGGCGCAAACTCGCGGCGCGTGATGCCGACGAGGTAGAGCGTCGACCAGAAGCGGTTGCCGGGACCGGCGTAATAGTGACCGATGTGGGCCGAGTGCAGACCCGCCGCGGTGCCGACGAAAACGACGTCGAGATCGGGCTGTAGCAGATCGGGGAGCGTGTCGGCAGCGCGCGTCGCGGCGCGAGGCTCCGAGACCGTTTGCCATGCGAGAGTGCCTGCGTCAGCCATCTGTCGTCCCGCGCGCTCTTGCTCGTGCCGCAGAAACGCCGCTGAACCGAAGCGCACGTCGCAAGGGGCCGGATGGAAGCAATTCGCGACCGCGCGCTACCGCAGGCTGATATAGCGACCGCGCCGCGCGCAATTGCTTTGTGCAACTCGCCAACAAGTTCCGGTAGCCTTGGCGCGCCCGCGCCGGCTAATGCGGATGGGCCGGCTGCTGGTTTGAGGTCGGGTCGCCGCCGCCTTCGGCGTCCGTCCAGTCGGTATTGAAATTGAACTTCCACGACTTCGATTGGTCAAGGCGAACCATCGAGCCGATGCCGACGGTCTGGCCGGGCTCGATGCGCACGGACGTCTTCAGCTCGGAGCGGCAATTTTCACATTCGGTAACGTCGGTGGTGAACAAGATGGGTTCGCAGCGGCGGTTGTGCGCCTCATAATCGTATTCGTAGTTGGCATCTTCTTCCGCATCCGCGGGATGATCTGGCGGTTTCCCGCTGGCCGACTGATCTAGGGGTCTGCTTTCGTACAGCACGTCGACGTCGTCGGTCGACGTGTCGATGTCCCATCCGTAGGCGACGCTCGTCGACACGACGAGAAGAAGTGCAGCCGCTGGCGCCCCGATACGCATAGGCCATCATCCCTTGAGCGCCTTGTCGGCGTCCGAAGCCATCGTAGGATTGCCGGCGGCGCCGCGCAATCGAGGGGGAGGTGGGCGCTAGTTCGGCGCCGCGGCTGTGGTCAGGGGGCACTGCGCCCTAAAGCAAAGGGGCCGTCCTTAGGACGGCCCCCGTGAGACTTCGGCGGCGTGTTGCAGCGGTTGTCGCGCTGCGCCGCTTAACGCTTGGGCTAGGCCGCCACCAGAGGCAGATCCGGCATGAACCCGAGCGACCGCGACATCGCCGTCCTCAAGATCCCACTCGACATCGGATCACCTCCTTTCGATTGTTGAACGATGTCTGCAAGCTGCCATGCTTTGCGCGATCTGAAAAGTTAAGAATTCGAAAGCTGGTAAGCGAGACGCCTTTCATCTCCAACACGCCCGACCCCAAGGCCAAGGCGCCGTTCCCCGCGGGTGTGCTCGACACCCTGGCTGCGCGCGCATCGCCATGGCAGATCAGCGTCGCAAGCCGCTACCGGGGGAGCGCGCTACGGGATCATCACCTCGTCGACGTAGCACCATTTCCAATCCTCCCCTGGCTCGAACGAGCGCACGATCGGATGCTTGGTGGCATGGAAGTGCTTCGTCGCGTGACGGTTCGGGGAAGAGTCGCAGCAGCCGACGTGCCCGCAGGTGAGGCAGAGGCGCAGGTGCACCCAGTCGGAGCCGATGGCGAGGCATTCCTCGCAGCCCTCGGCGCTGGGGGTGACCTCCCGGATCGTTTGCAGATGGCTGCACCTTCGAACCATTCCAATCTCCCCAATCCGGGCAATCGCGCCGTTGCAACGTCATAATGCAGACGTAGCCACACGTACACGGCGCACGGCGCCGCGCGCCGACGCCCGGAGGCGATTCCGCGCAGGACATCATTGTTGACAGTGGAAGTCCACTTGGGTCATCTCTGCCTTGGTACTGTCGATCGGGAGAAGAAATAAGATGCGGCACGTCATCACTGCCAACGGTCTCGTCTTGGGCGCCGCGGCACTCGCGCTTGGGATCATGGCGCTGCTACCGCCGGCGGGCGCGGCCGAGGAGGCCGAGGTCACGATCTCGCTCAAAGACCACAAGTTCGACCCCGCCGAGATCAAGGTGCCGGCATCGAAGGCGATCAAGCTGACGGTCAACAACCTCGATGCGACGGCTGAAGAGTTCGAGAGCCATCCGCTCGGGGTGGAGAAGGTCATCGCCGGCAAGGCGAGCGCGACCATCCGACTAAAGCCGCTCGCCAAGGGAACGTACGCATTCGTGGGCGAGTACCACGAGGAAACCGCCAAGGGCACGATCGTAGCGGAGTAAGCCCCTTGCTAGCAGCGCTCATCATCGTCTTCCGCGAGGTGCTCGAGGCCGGGCTCATCATCGGCGTCGTGCTCGCGGCTTCGCGCGGGGTGCCGGGCCGCGGCCGCGCGGTGGCGCTCGGCGTGCTCGCCGGGCTTGCGGGCTCGGTTCTGGTCGCCGTGTTTGCCGCCGAGATCTCGCAAGCCTTCGCCGGACGCGGCCAGGAGATCTTCAATGCGGCGGTGTTGTTCCTCGCCGTCATCATGCTCACCTGGCACGTCGTGTGGATGGCGAGCCACGCGCGCGAGATGACGGCGCGGTTGAAGCAGCTCGGACACGCGGTGGTGGCCGGCAGCCAGTCGGTCATTGTTCTGGGTGTCGCGGTCGCGAGCGCGGTGATGCGCGAGGGCAGCGAGGTGGTGCTGTTCCTGACTGGCATCATGATGCAGGGCGCCTCCAACGCCCCGGCGCTGGCGCTCGGCTCCGCCGGCGGCCTCGTGCTGGGCGCCGCCATGTCGGCCGTGGTCTATACCGGCCTGATGGTGGTGCCGCTGCGGCGTGTGTTCACGGTGACGGGCGTGCTGGTGACGCTGCTCGCCGCGGGCCTCGCGGCGGAGGCGGTGCGGCAGCTGTCGAACGCGGGGCTCATCGACGTGCTCGGCGGTACGCTGTGGGACACCTCTTGGCTCCTCGGCGAGGACACCTGGCCCGGCCGCGTGCTGCACGTGCTGATCGGCTACATGGATCGCCCGAACGGCATCGAGGTGCTGGCCTACCTGCTTACCATCGCCACGATCTACTTGCTGGCAGTGCGCGTGCGCACGCACCACGTGCCGGAGAAGGCGAAGTTGCACGCGGTGGCGCGGGGCACGCGCCCTTCAGGCGTGCCGGACCGCGACGCGGCGTAACCCACAATCCTTCATGCTTCTTGGCGCGCGTTGCGCAGCGGGTGTTCCACGCGGAACAACCGCGGGCGCCCCGCAGTCATACGGTCCTCGCATTCGAAACGAGGAGGACCCCCAATGCTGTTCAATCTTGTCGATCCGCTGATGCGGCCCGAGGCGTATGTGTGCCTGTGGCGCGATGGCGAGCTTTACATCGAGCCGGTCGTGACCGCGGAGATCGCCGGCTAAGCCGGCGCCCACCGACTTCGACGCCGCGACGGCTGCGCAAAGACTTCGGCTATTTGGACTGCGAATCCTTTTGCAGGATCGCCATCGCCTCCTGCACCGTCGTCATGAACTGCGCCGGGAAGATGATGGTCGAGTTCTTCTCGGTCGCGATCTCCGCCATGGTCTGCAGCGTGCGCAGCTGCAGCGCCACGGGGTGCGCGGTGATGATGTCGGCGGCCTCGCCCAATTTCACGGCGGCCTGGAACTCACCCTCGGCGGCAACGATCTTGGCACGCCGTTCGCGCTCGGCCTCAGCCTCCTTCGCCATGGCGCGCTGCATGTTGTCGGGCAGCGTGATGTCCTTGATCTCGACGGCGGTGACTTGCGTGCCCCACGGCTCCGTATGGGCGTCGATCACATCCTTTATCTGCTCGTTTATGTCGGCCGTTTGCGACAACAGCTGATCGAGCGAAAAGCGGCCGACGACGTTGCGCACCGTCGTCTGGCTGATCTGGTTGATGGCGTTGTAGACGTTCTCGATGGCGATGACCGACTTCTCCGGATCACTGATGTGGTAGTAGGCGACGGCCGCGATATCAATCGAGACGTTGTCCTTGGTGATGATCTTCTGCGAGGGGATCTGCATGGTGACGGTGCGCAGCGATACGCGCGTCATCGTCTGCACGGGCACGAAGATTACGGTCAGCCCCGGACCGCGCACGCCGGAGAACTTGCCGAGGTTGAACACGACTCCGCGCTCGTACTGGCGCAGCACGCGGATCGAGATGAACAGGTAGGCAACGATGATGGGGACGAGGATTGCGCCGGTCATGGGTATATCATCCGGTTGCGAGGGAAATCCGCCGGCATCATAGCCCAAATCCGGCGCAGCTCAGCGATCGATGCGAGAAATCTTCGAGCCTTCCAGCGTCAGGTTATACATCAAGCCCTTGGGATCGAGGATGAAGCCGACGACCGGGCTCGTGATCTTGTTGGTGTCGATGGAGCCGCCGATACCGACCGTCACGATGGCGACCGAGCCATCGACCCCGACCTTCCAGCCCTTCGTCCGCCTGAACTGCTCGAGCGCCTGCGGCGTCATGAACATGATGATGACGGAGCGCTCCTGCACGCCGAGCTGGAACCCGAACGAGGCCGACACGGTGTTGTAGTACGCGGCCGGGCGACCGCCGATCATCAGCGCGCCCTCGCCATATTCGCCGCCGACGCCGAACCCGGCCTTCACGATCGAGGGGAACACGAGGATGCCGACGGCCTTGTGCGCGAGCTCGCGCGCGCCGCCGACCTTGTAGAAGAAGCGGTCGAGCGTATCGTGCACGCCGGCGTCGATTTCGTAGGCGGAGCCCGCCTTGCCGCTGGGGGCCGCGGTGACGATCGCGAGGACGGAAAACAGTCCGACCCAGATCAGGTTGCGTGGCATCGTGATTTTTCCCTCGAATGGTCCGGTGCGGTGTTGGTGGACCCGCATCATGCCCGCATCATGGCATAATTCGAGCCCGGCAAGCGGGCCAGATCGCGCTTCCGGGTCGGCCCGGGCCGACCGAGGGTTGCCGGACGCCCGGGACCTCGCGCACTATGGGTGGAGCATGAACCGCTCGGCGCTGCCTGGTTGCCGCCGGCTATCGACGGTCCGTCGGGAGAGCTCACATGTGCCGCAACATCAAGACGCTTTACAATTTCTCGCCGCCGGCGACCGAGGACGAGATCCGCGCCTCCGCGCTGCAGTTCGTGCGCAAACTGTCGGGCTTCACGCACCCTTCGAAGGCAAACGAGGCGGCCTTCACCAGAGCCGTCGATCAAGTGACGAAGACGGCGGAGGAGCTGCTGGGGTCGCTCGTCACCATGGCGCCGCCGCGCGACCGCGAGGTGGAGGCAGCAAAGCTCAAGGCGCGCAGCGCGCTGCGGTTCGGGGTGCGGTGAGCGCCGGAACCTCGCCGCAGCGTTCCGGCGCTCGTTCGTGTCGCCGGCCGGTCAAGCGTGCGCCAGCCTGGCGCCGTTCTCTTGCTCGCTCCGCACTTTGCCGAGCGAGGCAAGGTGCAAGAGGATCGCGAGCGGCACCGCGAACACGGGCACCAGCGCTAACGGGAACTCCGAGATCATCTGGTTGGGCAGATCGAAGGCGACGAGCTGCAGCGGCGAGGGCGAGGAGAGGAAGCCGGTTCCAACGGCCACCACGAGGTCGGCGATGCCGAAGCCGTTCCATAGGCGCACGAAGCCGTTGGGCGGCGTGGCTGTCGCCCGGTAGGTCCACGCGATGAGAAGCGCGGAGAGCCCCACGATCATGTCGCCGGTGCCGGCGGGGAGCGCGAAGACGCCGGGAATGAGCGCGACGGAATAGAGCGCGAGAAAAATGTAGCCGAGCGCGCGGTAGGTCTGGATGCCGATGAGCCAGGATTGGGGAACCGCAGCCACGATTTCGCGCAGGAAAGATGAGCGCCGATAGAGCCACACGCCGGCGATGATGGGCAGGAAGATCCCGAACTCGATCGTCGGCAGACGCTCGGCGGAGCCGGAGAAGGCGCCGTTCCAGGTGAGCACAAGCGCGGCCGCGAGCCAGACGCCGAGTAGGGTGGCGACGAGGGCGACGCCGCGCGTTATGCGCGCTCTCTCCCAGCCGGCGGCGGCGAGCGCTCTTGCGACGCCGTAGACGGCAACGGCGACGATGACGAAGTTGGCGGCTACGATGTTGAAGGTGGTGAAGGTCAACAGTGTCATGGCGGTCCTCCTTGCATTCAAATCCAGGGGCTCAAGGTTGGAACGCCAACACCAAATACACGACAGCAAGCGACTTGCAATAAAAAAGCGACTTGCCATCTCGAAGCCGGTGTTCTATCTATCCCACATGGCCAAGACCTATGACCTCGACTGCCCCGTGGCGCGCACGCTCGACATCGTCGGCGAGCGGTGGACGTTCCTCATCCTGCGCGATCTGTTGCGGCTCGGACCGCGCAAATTCTCCGAGTTCCAGGAGGCATTCCCGGGGCTCGCGCCCAACACTCTGTCGGATCGTCTCAAGTCGCTCGAGGAGAGCGGCATCATCGCGAGCCGGATGTATGAGCGCCATCCGCCGCGCGTGGAGTATCTGCTCACCCCCAAGGGCACGGCGCTGGGACCGGTGCTGAAGGCGCTCTATGGCTGGGGCGAGAAGTTTGGGGGGAAGTGATGGGTGCGATGGCGCCGAGGAGACGTGACGCTGGGGGTGCCTCGGCTGGCGAGGCGGGTTATTTCGATTTTGGGGATCGATCCTCTTTACGTTTGTCATTACGCCTGTCGGAAATACGGCCCGAGTCCGCGTCTCTCACAACAAATCGCCCCGCGCGCTCGTCTCTACTTCCGCTGACTGCAGCGCGCGCCGCGCGTTTCAGCGCCTCTTCCACCTCTTCGACGTTCAGCTTCTTGTTCATTCAATCGACCCACGATTCCATGAAGCAATTTCTCGAAGTAGGCTAAGCTCTTGGCGAACCGCTGCCTGACGATGGCCTCTGGCACGTCATGACCACCCGCAGCAACGCGTCTGTGCACGCGTTCAAGTGAAGCTTCAACACTGGGAAGCCGCAAGTAGATAAGTGTAACGTAGTATCCTTGCTTCCGCCACTCAGTGATCTTTTGCGCGTAGGTGAGAGACGCCAGGGTGGTTTCGAACATGAAGTCCACCCCCTCAGCGACGAGCGCGTCGATGCGCGTTAGCATCTCTCGGGCGGCATGCAATTCGACTGCGGACTTTGACAGGTGCGGATTGCCGAGGTTGCGCGCTATTTCATCAGCATTCATGAAAACAAATTTGATCTTGCCAGCACCGAGAAATTGGTTTGCAAAGCTCGTCTTGCCGGCGCCATTCGGCCCCGCAATGATGAGGATTAGCTTCATCTGCTGGACTGCGACGGCGCTGCTATAGCCTTCACCAACTCCTCCCCGCCCAGCTCGCGGAGCGGCTCACCGATCTCGCGCATGCGGTAACCCCGCTCTGCCTACCCCTTCGGCTCAATCTTCATCCACATAAACGTGCCCTCCCCGCACTTGAGCCACGCCTTCTCGAAGCCGAGCAGGCGCATAGCCTCCTCCTCCGCCTTGCGCGCGGCTTCCTCTTTCCCTGCGGCTGCCAGCGCGCTCATCCGGTCCCGCAGGTCCTTGACCTTCTTGAGGTCGGCGTCGGCGAGCTTGGCCTGCGGCAGCAGATCGTCAATGCCGGACCCGAGCGGAGGGATAAGTTTGCAGGCCAGCACCGGCGCAGCGAGTAGCCAGCACAGAGCAATGCCCGTCAGCAGTGCGCGCATATGGGGCTCCCGCAGAATGTCTTGCGCAGCATGCGGCTCACCATTCGGCTCCGGGTCCACCCCGCACGCGCCGCTCACTTCTTCGGCTCACCCGTGGCAATCTTCACCCACATGAAGGTGCCGACCCCGCACCTGAGCCACGTCTTTTCGAAGCCCAACAGCCGCATGGCCTCCTCCTCCGCCTTGCGCGCGGCCTCCTCGTTGCCCGCGGCCTTGAGCGTGTCGACCTGCGTCCGCAGATCCTCGACCTTCTTCTGGTCGGCTTCCGTGAGCTTGGTCTGCTTCAGCAAGCCGTCGATGGCGGTGCCGAGCGGAGGGATGTTGGGGCAGGCGAGCGCCGGCGCGGCGACAAGCCAGGCAAGTGCGATAGCGGCCAATAATGTGCGCACGTGAGGCTCCTTTAGCTCGTCCGACGTAGGCTGCGATCATCTCCCGACCCGCGCCCGCGTCAACATACACCTCCCGCTCGGCTCACGGAACGTCTCGCTCAACATTCAGGTCTACCGGCGGAGCGTCATGTGGTGTCGGACCCTGAGGGTCTGGCGCCGCCGACGCTGGCCGACGCGCGCGTCGACACGTACAGCACCGCGGCCAGCAGCCCCAAGGTGATCAGCGATGCGGTCCCGCGCGGCAGGTTCAAGCCGCCGTCCGCCACCGGCTTGGTGAGGAGATCGCCGAAGGTGGCGCCGAACGGCCGCGTGAAGATAAAGGCGATCCAGAACAGCAGCACGTCGTTCAAGCGCGTGAGGTAGTGCAGGGCGGCGACGACGGCGATGACGCCCGCCGTCACCAACGCACCCTGCACGAAGCTGAGGCCAATATCGTCGACAAGGAAATCGCCAAACGCGGTGCCGAGGCTGTTGGAAAAGACGACGGCAATCCAGAACATGATCTCGGCGTCGCGCCTCGTCATGGGGTAGACGCGCAGATCGCCCTCGCGCACGAACCAGACGGCGAGCGTCGCCGCGAGGCCGGCAACGAGGATCGCCGAGCCCGCCGTGTAGCCCAGACCTAGCGACCGGTCCATGAGATCGGAAACCTCCGTGCCGGCCGTCGTGGTGGCGATGATTGCGGTCCAGAACAGCACGGGATGGTAGCGGCTGGCGGCGACTTGGACCCACAAGACGACGGCCAGGATCGAGAACGTGATGGCGAGCCCGGCGTAGTAGCCGAGCCCGAGCGTCATGGAGAGGAAGTCGCCGGCCGTCTCGCCGAGCGTGGTGGCGAGCACCTTCATGATCCAGAAGGCGAGCGTGACCTCGGCGACCTTGGATACGGTACGGCCTGGCGCGGCCTCACCTTGCAGGTTCACGAAATTCGGCCCCCTCGATTTTCGCGATGCAGGCAGGGCGCGGCCAGCTACTCCGATCCCTCAACGCGGCGGCGCGCGGGGAGTTTCCCCGCGTCCACATACACCTCGCTGCCGAGAGCGCGGAACCTCTCGCTCATCTCGTCCATGCCAGCCTGGCGCGCATCTGGGTCGACCATAGTCGTCTCCTCGGCGAGCTCCACGCCCGCCTCGTTGAGCCGCGCCGCGTAGTCGCGCACCTGCTGCGTGATCTCCATGGAGCAGAACTTGGGCCCGCACATGGAGCAGAAGTGCGCGACCTTGTGCGCTTCCTTCGGCAGCGTCTCGTCGTGGAAGGCGCGCGCCGTGTCGGGGTCAAGCGAGAGGTTGAACTGGTCCTCCCAGCGGAACTCGAAGCGCGCGCGCGATAAGGCATCGTCGCGCAGTTGCGCCGCCGGGTGGCCCTTGGCGAGGTCGGCCGCGTGCGCGGCGATGCGGTAGGTAATGACGCCGGTCTTGACGTCGTCGCGATTGGGCAGCCCCAGATGCTCCTTCGGCGTCACGTAGCAGAGCATGGCGGTGCCAAACCAGCCGATCATCGCCGCGCCGATGCCCGACGTGATGTGGTCGTAGCCGGGCGCGGTGTCGGTCACGAGCGGGCCCAGCGTGTAGAACGGGGCTTCGCCGCACAGCTCGAGCTGCTTTTCCACGTTGACCTTGATCTTGTGCATCGGCACGTGGCCGGGCCCCTCGATCATCACCTGGCAACCCTTCGCCCAGGCGATCTTGGTCAGCTCGCCAAGCGTTTCGAGCTCCGCGAACTGCGCGCGGTCGTTGGCGTCCGCGATGGAGCCGGGGCGCAGACCGTCGCCGAGCGAGAAGGACACGTCGTAGGCGCGCATGATGTCGCAAATGTCCTCGAAGCGCTCGTAGAGGAAGCTCTCCTTGTGGTGGGCCAAGCACCACTTGGCCATGATCGCGCCGCCGCGCGACACAATGCCGGTGACACGGGTTGCGGTAAGCGGCACGTAGGGCAGGCGCACGCCGGCGTGGATGGTGAAGTAATCGACGCCCTGCTCGCACTGCTCGATCAGCGTGTCCTTGTAGATGTCCCACGTGAGCTTGACCGGATCGCCGTCGCACTTTTCCAGCGCCTGGTAGATCGGCACGGTGCCGATGGGCACGGGCGCGTTGCGGATGATCCACTCGCGCGTGGTGTGGATGTTGCGCCCCGTCGACAGGTCCATCACCGTGTCGGCGCCCCAGCGGATCGCCCACACCATCTTCTCGACTTCCTCCTCGACCGAAGAGGTGATGGCGGAGTTGCCGATGTTGGCGTTGATCTTCACCAGGAAGTTGCGGCCGATGATCATCGGCTCGAGCTCGGCGTGGTTGATGTTGGCGGGGATGATGGCGCGGCCGCGCGCGATCTCGCTTCGTACGAACTCGGGCGTGATGTGGGGCGGCATGGCGGCGCCGAAGCTCGTCCCGTCCTTCAGCGCCGCGCGCGCCCGCTCCAACATGGCCTCGCGGCCCATGTTCTCTCTATGCGCGACGTAAGCCATCTCCTCGGTGACGATGCCGGCGCGCGCTAATTCGAGCTGGGTGATGGGTTGCGCTGCAAGTCCGCGGTAGGGCCGCGGCTTGGCGGGGAAGTCGCGCGCCAGATGTGAGGCCGCGACGTTGCCGTTATCCTCGGGCCGCACCGCGCGGCCCTCGTATTGCTCGACTGCGCGCCGCTTGACCCAGGCCTCGCGCAGGCGCGGCAGGCCGCGCGCGACGTCGATCTCGGCGGCGGCATCGGTGTAGGGGCCGGAGGGGTCGTAGACGCGGAACGGCGGCTCGCCGCTTTCAAGGGACAACGCGATGTCGCGGAACGGCACGCGGACCTCGGGGTAGCCGTCGGGAGCCGAGTAGACTTTGGTGGAAGCAGGCAGCGGTCCCGTCGTCACCTTGGGGATCGCAAGCTCGGAATTGCGCGTTGGCTTGTTCATGCCAAGACCTCCTGCTGAGCGGGCTCAACCCCCGAGCCCATAGCCCATCGCGGTGAGAAAGGCGCCGAGCGCGAGCACGACGAGACTTGCCGCCATCAGGGCGTTGGCATTGTCGGTGACCTTCGCGACCCAGCTCGCAGCCCGCGTAGGCAGAACAGTGCGCACGACGCCTTTGGCGATCGCGGCCCAGCCGACGAGCGTGATGACGATAGGCCATCCGCTCCAGACGTTGTGAAGGAGTACGATGAGGCCGCCAACGACGAGCGCGAGAACGCCCGTGAGGTAGAAGAGCGCCGGGCTTGCCGCGACCTCCTTGGCCATGGTGCGGAAGTAGTCGCGGTTGAGAAGCATGCCGACCGCGACGACGAGGTAGATCGGCCCCATGAGCTTGGCGAGGTAGATCGAGGTTTCCGAGGCTTCCATGAGCTTCTCCAATGCGACGCCCCTCATCGGGAGGTCGAGCAGATTTAAGCCTTGCTCTCGTAGCCCTTGAACGTCAGGAACGCTCCGAGCGCCAAGGGAAGGACCGCGAAATAGGGAAGCCACTCGACGTTGACAATCGACTGGGCGATGGTCGCGGCCTTGTTGGGCATCAGCATGCGGCCAAGTCCGCCGATCACGGATAGCCAGCCGAATATGGTGATGAGCACGCGCCAGTCGGCCGACCAGATATTGTGGAAGCGCAAGATGGCGAGCCCGCCGACGAGCCCCATCACTCCGGCGAGAAAGACGACCCCATAGTTTTGGGCGAGCTGGCTCACCATGGCGGTAAACATGCCGCTGTTGAGCAGCAAGGCAGCGCCGATGGCCAAGAGCAGCGGACCGATAAGTCCGGCAATCAATTTGGAGCTCGACATGCGCATTTTCTCCGCGCCGAAGACAGCCGCCGGTCGGGTCGGGCCGAAGGGGAAGAAAGATTGCGCGTCCGTCCCTTCGCCGGCATGACCCGGATCAGGTTCTAAGGGTGCTCGCGCGTTAGCCTAGCGCAATCTCAGCCGGATGCCTCCGGCGCCCCTCGGAACGGTCTTAGTGTGCGCCGCGCGGTCGCGGGGCGCAAGGGCTCACGCGATGTAGCCGACGTAGCACAGCCAGGCGCCGAAGAGGGCCTGCGCGGTTCCGCCGATGGCCGGCAGCATGGACTTGTCCAGCGCCGCACCCTGCATCGAGCGGACGACGTCGGGGAAGAGAATTCGAAGGGCGCCACCGACGACGAAGATCCAGCCGAAGACCGTGATGATCGTCGGCCAGCCCTGCCAGACATTGTGCGTGGTGACGATGGCGAGGCCGCCGAGCAGCGTCAGCAGGCCGATAATGAACATCTGCTCCCGACTGGCGATGAGCTCCTTTGCCATCGCGCGAAAGTTCTCGCCATTGATAAGCACGCCCGCGCCGACGACGAGCAGCATTGGTCCAAGCAACCGGGCGAGAAAGAGTGATGTATCCATGGATGAGCCCCCGCGATTATCTGATTCGCACGCGGGAGTGTGAGCCTTGGCGAGGCGTACAACAAGACGCATGCGAAGGGGGAGCTAGCGCCCTTCGCGCCACCAGGCGAGCGCGATCAGCAGCAGCAAGGCTGAGAGCGCGGTAAAGCCGGTGAACATCGGCGTCAGCTTCACCCCGCGCGTAACGTAGGCCTCGCGGTCTTTGAGGCCGAGCCAGCCCGAGCCTGCGAGCACCTTAGCATTCGCCAGCATGGAGACACGCGGCACGTCGACCGAGGACGGGTTGGCGCGCACGGCCGCAGCCGAGCTTCCGGTCCAGAAGGCGCCGCCGCCGGTCGCATCGATGATCGGCTGCAGCTTCTTGTCGGTCGCCGTCACCTCGCTCATCTCGATGGGATCGTCGATGCCGGCGTGCGCCACCGCCGTCAGCTCGCCCGACTGCGCCTTGTAGAGCCCGGGGATCTTGACGTCGACGCTTGAGCGCCAGATGCCGGCGCCGGCCGGCTCGAGCGTCACCTCGGAAGATTCCCCGCCTGGCCCCGACAGCGTGACGGTCCCGACTTTGTCCTCCATGGAACGGCGCTCGAGCGTCAGCTTGAGACCCTTGGCGGAGGCGAGCAGGCGCTCCTCCTCCAGATCGGGCTCCTTCATCAGCCAGTGCGAGAGCCGGCGCAGCAGGTCACTGTGCGGGCCGCCACCCTCGTAGCCACGCGCCCATAGCCACGCCTGGTCGGAGGTGAGCAGTGCGACACGGCCCTTGCCCTTGTGGTCGAGCACCAGGAGCGGCTCGTGCTCGGCGCCGTCCATGAGCGTGCGTCCGTGCTCGGGTCGCACCTCGACCTGGCGAAACCAGCGGCCCCAGGTCGGCGGCGTATTCTCCGAACCCGATCCGGCCAGATCCTGCGTCACCGGATGCTTGCGGCCGTCGCTGGTCAACGTTGCCTTGAACGGCTCCGACAACACGCGCCCCGTCGGCACCGCGGGAAGCACCGGGGAGAGCGGCGTGCGGAACAGGCTGAGGCTGCCGGCGTAGTCGTCGCCGGCGGCAACGAGCAACGCGCCGCCGTGCTCCTCCACGTAGCGGGCGATGTTATCGTAGTAGGGAAGCTGCAACAGCCCGCGGTGCTGGTAGCGGTCGAATATGATGAGATCGAAGTCGTTGATCTTCTCCGAGAACAGCTCGCGCGTCGGGAAGGCGATGAGCGAGAGCTGGTTGATCGGCGTGCCGTCGTGCTTCTCAGGCGGCCGCAGGATCGTGAAGTGCACGAGGTCGACGGCGGCATCCGACTTCAACAGATTGCGCCACGTGCGCTCGCCCGCGTGCGGCTCGCCGGATACGAGCAGGACGCGCAAATTCTCACGCACGCCTTCCGCCGCGATCACCGCGCGGTTGTTGGCGGGTGTGAGCTCGCCGGGCGCCGTGTCGAGCTCGACTTCGAGGATGTTCTGCCCTGCGTGCGGGAACGGCATATCGATCTTGACCGGGCGCCCGATGGTCGTCGTCACCATCTCGTCGGGGCGGCCTTCGCGCCGCACCTTCAAGGTGACGATCTCGGAGGTGTCGGTCTCGCGGCCCGCTTCGCGCACGGCGACCTCGATGTCGCGCGACTGCCCCACGATGCCGTAGCGCGGCGCCTTCAACACCTCCACGCGGCGGTCGAACTCGTCGGAGGCCCCGGTCAGCAGCGCGTGCACGGGTGCGTCGAAGCCAAGGGCGCCTGCGCTCTTCGGCACGTCGTGCACTTCGCCGTCGGTGACGAGGATGACGCCGGCAAGGCGGTCGGGCGGGGTGTCGGCCAGCGCCTTGTTGAGGTCGCCGAAGAGGTGCGTGCCAGGCGAGGTCATCTCGCCGGGCTTGGAGGCCTCGACCCATTTGACGGTGAGGTTGGGGATCTTCTTGAGCTTGGCTTCCAGCTCGGCCTTGACGGCGGCGGTTTGCTCCTTGCGGTCGCCGAGCGTCTGGCTCGCGCTCTCGTCGATCACCACGATGGCGACGTTGGACAGGCTCTCGCGCTGCTCCTCGCGCAGGGTCGGGTTGGCGAGCGCGGCGAGGAGGGCGGCGAGCGCGGCGGCGCGCAGCAGCGCGCCGCGCGAGCGGCGGAACAGCAGGTAGCCGACGAGGACGATGGCGAGCGCGCCCGCGGCCCAGAAGAACGGGGCGGGAAGCACGGGCGCAAAGTCGATCGACCAGTTCATGCCGCGTCCCTATTGCCCGAGCCGTTCCAGCAGCGCCGGCACGTGCACCTGGTCCGCCTTGTAGTTTCCGGTGAGCGCATGCATCACGATGTTTATGCCGGTGCGGAAGGCCATCTCGCGCTGGTCCTCGCCGCCGCCGACGGTCGGATAGAGCGGCCGCCCCTGCTCATCGAGCGCCCAGGCGGACGCGAAGTCGTTGGGCGTAACGATGATCGAGGTGACGCCGTCGGAGACGCGCGCGCGCCGCACCTGGTCCTGACTTGCGCTGGTGTCCTGGGCCTCGACCCATAGCTGTCCGCCGTCCCAGCGGCCGGGGAAGTTGCGCAACAAGTAGAAGGCCTTGGTGAGGACGTGGTTCTCCGGCACCGGCTCGAGCCGGGGCACGTCGAGGCGGCCGAGGATGCGTTGCAGCGCGCTCTCACCCTGGCCGAGCTGAGGGCCGCCGGTCGGCAGGCCACGGCCGTAGTCCTGCGTGTCGAATACGATGAGCCCGCCCTGCTTCATGTAGGCGTCGATTTTGGCGAGCGTCGGCTCGGGCAGCGCGGCGGCATCGGGCAGCACCGGCCAGTAAAGCACGGGGTAGAACACGATCTCGTCGGTGAGGATGTTGATGCCGACGGGTTGCCCGGGCTCGACCGCGGTGCGTACGGCGAGCAAGCGGCCGAGGCCATCGAGACCCTGACGGCTCACCTCGTCGATCTCGGCGTTGCCGGTGAGCACGTAGCCGAGCGTGACCTTGCTCGTCGAATCCATCGCGCGCTGGTCGCTGGGCGAGACCGGCGTCTTTGGCGGCACGACCTCGGCGTCGGTCTCGCCGTTGAGAATATCTCCTGCGCCATGAGCGACGTCGAAGCGGGGACGGCGGAAAGCGCGAACAGCAGCGCGGCGACGACAACGGCAGCCGCTGGCGCACGCCGCATGCGGCGCGATAGGCCCGCGCCCCATTGCAGGAGGATTATAGCGGCGATGTCGGCGAACAAGAGCCCTAGGGCCGCGAGCAGGAGCCACGATTTGAGCGGCTTGGCGCCTTCGCTCTCGTAGCTCAGCCGTTGTACGCCGGCCGGGAACGGCGGCAGCGGTGCCAGCTTGGAATTCGCATTGAGTACGTTGATCGCGCGCGGCGAGGACGCGGCGCCGTAGTAGCCGGGCGGATGGTCGAGGCTCGGGGCGATGTCATGCACCTTGGCGGCGGAGATGGGTTGCGCGGTCGGCGGCGGCGGCTTCAGGACGCCATAGCCGTCGAGCGTCTGTAGCGGCGCCAGCACGGCCGGCGTCTCCGGCGCAGCCGCGCTGCCCGCGTCGCCCGTGCTCGCCTCGCCCTCGTCGGCGACGCCGCCGCCGAGTGCGGAGATGCGGCGCAGCATCTCCACGAACAGGCCCGACAGCGGCAGGTTCGACCAGTCGGAGTTGGCGGTGACGTGAAAGAGGATGATCTGCCCCTGGCCGAGCTTGCGCGCGGTAACGAGCGGGGTGCCGTCCTGCAGCCGCGCCCACACATCGACGTCGCGGCCGAGCATGGCCGGGTCGGCCAGCACCTGGCGGTTGACGGTGACCTCCTGCGGCACGGGGATGCCGGCGAAGAGGCTCGTGTCCTCGATCGGGGCGAGCGGCTGCGGCGTCGACCAGGAGAGCGCGCCGCCGAGGGTGCGGCCGCCGACGCGCAGCGGAACGGGGAGCAGCTCATCGCCGCCGTTCTCGAGTCGCGGTCCGGCGAAGCGCACGAGGATGCCGCCGCGCTTCACCCAGTCCTCCACCTTCTTCTTGGCTTCGCCCGAGAGCGTGCCGATGTCGGCGAGCACCAAGACGGTGGCGTTCTGCGCCAGCGCATCGTGGATGCCGGCGACGAGATTGGAGCCCTTGGGCTTCACGAGCTCGGAGAATGGCGCGAGCGCCTTCTCGATGTAGTAGAGCGGCGCCAAGAGCGGCTGCGCCTGCTCCCGGCTTTCGCCTGAGATGAGCGCGACGCGGTGCCATTGGGAGCGCGCATCCAGCAAGCTCACGGCGCCGGCCGAGCGCTCGCCGGCGATCTCGACGCGAGCAACCTGGTTGCGCAATTCCAGCGGCAATTCGAGCGCGACGGTGGCGGAGGGATCGCCCGCACCGAGCGAGAACGGCGTCTCACCGAGGCGCTGGCCACGCGCCGAGTAGGCGTGCACGAAGCCGCTGTGCGGTCCACCGCCGGCACGCATGAGCCGTGCGTCCAACTTGCCACTCTGGCCGATGCCGGCGAACATGCCGATGGCTTCGTCGCCGCGGTCGCCGGCGACGATCGCGAAGGTCCCGTCCTGTGCGAGAGCTTTGAGGCGCTGCGCGGTCTCGGCCGCTTTGGCGTCGTGATCGATGCCGTCGCTGAGCCAGACGACACTGGGCGATCCTTTGGGGGCGCCTTCGAGCGCGGTCTCGAGCGCCTTGACGGCGGCGAGCCTGTCGGGTGCGAAGGGCTGCGGCTCGAGCGCGGCCGCGGTGGAGCGCGCCTCGGCCGGAGCCTCGATGCGCGCGGTCACGGCCTTGGCGGCGCTGGCGGTCGGCACCACCACCACGGCGCGGTTGTGGCTCTCGGCCTCCGCGATCACGCGGTCAATCATGCGCTGGCGCTCGCCCCAGTGAGCGGCGGATGCCCAATCGTTGTCGACGAGGATCGCAACCGGGCCCTTGCCGTCAAGCGCCGCCTCGCGCGAGGGGTTCAGCACCGGCTCAGCCAGCGCAAGAATGATGAGCGTCGCGGCGAGCAGGCGGATCAGCGTCAGCCACCACGGCGACTTGGCCGGCGTCTTCTCCTGGTTCTCGAGCCCGACGAGAATGCGCGTCGGCGGGAACGTGACCTGGCGCGGCCGCGGCGGGACGGTGCGCAAAAGCCAATAGATGATCGGCAGCGTCGCGAGCGCGCCGAGCAGCCACGGATTGAGGAAGGCGAGCGCGCCGAAGCTCATGGGCGGGCCCCGGATGTCTGTTGCGCGTCGTGCCCCTGCCAGCGGTGATCGCCGCCGCCGCCCTGCAGCCGCATGACGAGCGTCAGCAGCGGCTCGGACGCCGGGCGATCGGTGTGGTGCACGAGGAACGACCAGCCCAGCCGTTTGGCGATTGCGGCAAGCTCGGCGCGGTGCGCCTCGAAGCGCTGGCGGTAGCGCGCGCGCAGGCTCTGGGCGCGGTCGATGACCCAGCGGTCGTCCCCGGTGGGGCTCAGGAACTCGGTGCGCCCTTCGTAGGGCAGCGACTCTTCCGCCGGGTCTAGGATCTGGACGAGGTGGCCAGAGGCACCGTCGGCGGCGAGCGCCTCGATGTGCTCGCGCGTTCTCGCGATCGGGTCGAGGAAGTCGCTGAACAGAAGCGCGCCGGAGAAGCGCGTCAGATGCGTCTTCGGCGGCTGCGTCGCCAGCAGCGCCGGCGCCGTCTGATTGGTGATGATCGCCTCGGCGATGCGCGTGGTCGCCTTGCGGCTCGCGGTCGGCTGCGTCAGTCCGAGGAAGGCGACGCGCTCGCCGCCGCGCACGAGCAGCTCGGCCGCCGCCAGCATGAGCACGATCGCGCGCTCGCGTTTGGTCGTCGCCGACAGGTGGCTGCGGAAATCCATGGACGGCGACAGGTCGGGCCACAGCCACAAGGTGTGTGCCGCCTCCCACTCGCGCTCGCGCACGTAGAGGTGGTCGGAGCTGGCCGAGCGGCGCCAGTCGATCTGGCGCGCGGTGTCGCTCGATTGGAACTGCCGGAACTGCCAGAAGGTCTCGCCCGGGCCTGAGCGCCGGCGCCCGTGGATGCCGTGTGCAACCGTTTGAGCGATGCGCCTGGCCTCGATCAGGATGTTCGGCAGCCGATCGGCGAGACCGAGTGCCTCACGTTCCAGGCCCAGGACGCCGGCGCCTCGGGCGGCATCCTGGCGAGGCTCGGCGGCGTTCGCCATTCCCTACTCCACCCCCGCCACGAGCCGGGAGATGATGGCGCCGAGGTCCTGGCCTTCCGCGCGCGCGGCAAACGTCAAGGCCATGCGGTGCTTCAAGACGGGATCGGCCAGCGCCAGCACGTCGTCGACGGACGGCGCGAGGCGCCCCTCGATCAGCGCCTTGGCGCGTACGGCAAGCATCAAGGCCTGGCTGGCGCGCGGGCCGGGACCCCAGGCGACGAAGCGGTCGGTCTCCTCGCTGGCGCCGGTGCCGGGACGGGCCGCGCGCACGAGCTTCAGGATCGCGTCGACCACCTTGTCGGGAACGGGGATCTGACGCACGAGGCGCTGGATGCTCATGAGCTCGTCGGCGTTCAACACGCGCTGCAGCTGCGTCTGGTCCGTGCCGGTGGTGGCAAACAGCATGCGCCGCTCGGCGAGCACGTCGGGATAGGTCACGTCGATCTGCAGAAGGAAGCGGTCGAGCTGCGCCTCGGGGAGGGGATAGGTGCCTTCGTGCTCCAGCGGGTTCTGGGTAGCGAGCACGTGGAACGGGATCGGGATGTCGTAGCGCTGACCGGCGACTGTCACGTGGTGCTCCTGCATGGCCTGCAGCAGCGCCGACTGGGTGCGCGGGGAAGCACGGTTGATTTCGTCCGCCATCAGGAGCTGGGTGAAGATCGGGCCCTTCACCAGGCGGAAGGCGCGCGGCTTGCCGGGCACGTCCTCCAAAACCTCCGAACCGATGATGTCGGAGGGCATGAGGTCGGGGGTGAACTGCACGCGCTTGGCGTCGAGGCCCAGGACCTTGCCGAGGGTCTCGACCAGCAGCGTCTTGGCGAGGCCGGGGACGCCGATCAGCAGGGCGTGGCCCCCCGAAAGGATGGTGATGAGCGAGCGCTCGATTACGACGTCCTGGCCGAAGATGACGGAGGCGGCGGCCTTGTGGGCTCGCTGCACACGCTCAGCCGCCGCTTCGAGGCGCGGGACGATATCGGCTTGGGTCTCGGTGAGGGTGCTCATAGGCTCGGGGCTCGCTTGGCTGTTTTGGGGGCGGCGGTAGGCAGCATAGCGGAAATATGAACGTGAACGATCAGGGGGGCGTTCGGCCCGGTCAAGTGAATGTTACGTTAGACTTGGGGGGTAGGGTGTCACAGGCCCTGATGCCGGCTGTTGGACGGATTTGAGGCGAGACGCGGATGCCGAAGGACGGCACGAAGATCAGCAGAAGCGTCAGCCGCGGGCCGAGCGCCGGTGCGATTGAGCCGGCGCACGGTCGGGCACATCCCCCGGTGGAGCGCTGGCAGCCGCCCTACTGCGGAGACATTGGCCTCAAGATCCGTGCCGACGGCGTCTGGCTCTATCAGGAGAGCCCCATCCGGCGCGAGGCGCTGGTGAGGCTTTTTGCCAGTGTGCTGCGTAGGGACGCGGACGGGCGCACCTACCTCGTCACGCCCGCCGAGAAGGTTGACGTGGCGGTCGAGGACGCGCCGTTCCTGGCGGTGATGGTGGAGGTCGAGGGCGAGAGCCGCGGACAGGCGCTAACGTTCATGACCAACGCGGGAGATATCGTCGCTTGCGGTCCGGGGCATCCATTGCGGTTCGCCGCGCAGGAGCCTGGCGGCGGGCTGAAGCCCTATCTCTTGGTGCGCGGACGGCTCGAGGCCCTGCTCACGCGCGCGCTCACCTTCGACCTTGTCGCGCTCGGCGTTGAGGAGAGCCGCGACGGCCGTCCCGCCACGGGCGTGTGGAGCCGGGGCACCTTTTACCCGATGAGCAGTGAGCTAAAGCCGTTCAGTGCACCTTGAACTCGGCGCCGACTAGGCGCACCTCGGCGGGTGTGAGCAGCTTGCTGTGGGCGATCGTCACCTTGAACAGCTTGCCGTCGAGCTTCTCCGTCCAGAAATCGAGAAAGCCCTTGAGCTTGGGGAAGCGCGGGTGAAGGTCGTAGTCCTGCCAGATGTAGCTCTGCAGGAGCGCCGGGTGGTCCGGCAGGCGGTAGAGGATTTCAGCGGTCGTGAGGCTGTATCCTCGGAGCAGGTCGCAAAATTCCGTCTGGGCCATCTTCAATGTCCCCCAAATCAGATCCCCCGATCAGATGCCGAGCCGTCGAGACTCGGCATATGCTGAGGGATGATAATTGAGACAAGCCCAAGCACAACGAATTTGTTCCATCGGGCCAGTGTGTTAGCAGCCTTGCCAAATGACTGCTGACAACGGGCACCAGTGCGCGGCTAGCCCGCGATACACGAGCTTCAATGATCGAGACCGCACTCAGAGCCTTCACGACCTTCTTCGCCACCATCGGTCCGGTGGAGGCAGCCGTGCTGTTCGCGACCCTCACCCCCAAGATGCCGCGGCGCGCGCGAGCGGCGATCGCGGTGCGCGCCACCCTCATCGCCAGCGCGATCCTGCTCGTGTTCACGCTGTTTGGCCAGCCGTTGCTAGATGAGCTCGGCGTGACGATCCCGGCGCTGCAGACGGCCGGAGGAATCATTCTGTTGATGATCGCGCTCGACATGATCTTCGCGAAGCCAACGAGCGCCTTCAAGCTGACCCAGCCCGAAGATGAAGAGGCGCAAAAGAAGGACGACATCGCCGTGTTCCCCTTAGCGACGCCGCTGCTCGCTGGGCCTGGCGCGATGAGCGCCGGCATCCTGCTCGCGGCCAACTCCGGCGGCAATCCGTGGGGGCTCGCGATCACGCTCGCTGCGCTCGGCGCCGTCATGGCGATAACGCTCGCGCTGCTCCTGCTCTCCCACGAGCTCAACAACGTCATCGGCATCACCGCGCAGCGGGTGCTGATGCGCGTGTTCGGCATCCTGCTGGCCGGCATCGCCGTGCAGGCGGCGTTCAACGGCATCGGCGCCAGCGGCCTCGTGCGCCTCTAGCCCGACCCCGAAATTTCGTGCGAGCCGGTGCCTTTTCGCAACGCTCGCTGAGTACTTTTCTAACGGTAGCGTGCTATTTTCTGCAGGCTCAGGCAGCGCAATCTGGGAGGTTCTCCATGGCGATATCGAAAGCGGCTGCACTCGTGGCCTGCCTCGCAAGCGCCACGGCCCTTGTGACGGCGGCGGACTCCGCCAGCGCATGGACGCATCGACGGTCAGCGCCGTTCCCTCAATTCTCCGCGCCTAGATACTATTCCAATCCGCATCCCGTCCGCTATTACAGGGTCTGCGGTTACGGTGATTGTGCGTGCCTGCACAGCATCGCGGTGAGGACAGCTAGCCGGGTGTGGTGGGACCGCTACGACGCATGCGCGGGCTAACGCCGCTGGGCCTTGCTCGTCGCCACAACCCACCGATGATGCACAGGTCATGCTGACCTGAGCGCTGCTCTATGAGCCGCTCGAAGCAATCGAGCCGTGCGGCCCGCCCCTCGGCGTCATGCATCGGATGATTTAGATCCGCGCGCGAAGCGCGAGAACTACACCGCGGCCACGAGCACGATAGCTGCCAGGTTCGGCCGTGTGCGGCGGCCTTCGTCGCGATGGGTCATAGCGGCAGCTTAGCAAGCCAGTGGTTAGTGCTAGTCAAATCCGGACGGCGCTTAGGGCGGCATTAACCCCAAGCGTTCAGAATTGGGACAGTCGCGTTCAGTGAAAGGCGTTTGTCCCATGTCGCTTTTGCGTTCGTCGGTGTCGCGTGCCGGCCAGTCCCGGGCAAGAGTAACAGGAGCGCTGGGCTGGATTGCAGCGCTCCTCCTTTCTCACGCGCTTGGTGCGTGCAGTACAACTGGATCTACAACGCAAGCGCCCGTCTGGTACGGTGCAAGCGCGCCCGGCCAGATGGCGGGGCTACGCGCGGGCCCTCCGGTCGAAGTCGAGGACGACGGCATCGAGGCGCAGCGGCCGCCGCCGCTGCGCGCGCAAAGGGTTCCCGACGATCCGACGGAGCCCTACAGCCGCAATTATGGCTCGGTGCCGCGCGCTTGAGGTCCGGTCGGCGCGCAATGTTGCGCTCGCGAGCCCATATGAGGTGGGTGCGTTTGTGGAGGCGGTCTGGTGAGGCGTTTGCTTGCAGGATTGTTGGTGATGGCGAGCACCGTGCCCGCCACCGAGGCCAGTGCGGCGCCGTCCAGCTATGCCCAGCAGCG
Organism: uncultured Alphaproteobacteria bacterium; assembly: GCA_963745205.1. Classification (GTDB taxonomy): domain Bacteria; phylum Pseudomonadota; class Alphaproteobacteria; order Rhizobiales; family Hyphomicrobiaceae; genus Hyphomicrobium_A. The sequence goes on along the minus strand of CAVUWX010000016.1, from coordinate 54,627 downwards.
CTTCATCGCCCGCAATTCGAATACGCTTCGCTCAATCCCGGCCTTTCGCAGGGACAGCGACAGCGTGCGCCAGCCCTACCCACCGCGCTTCTATAGCGACGAGAGCCGTGGCATCAAAGGCTGCCGCTGGTTGATGGAGCGCGCCATCGAGACCAACAACCGCAATTGGCTGCAGCGCTACCGCGGCTGCGCGCAGTAGGGCGCTGCGAGCATGGCGCCGACTTTCGATGGTCCCCGCGACGTTGTCATCCGCCGCTGGGTCAGCATCCCGGACAGAGAGCGGCTGACGCCGGAGATCGACGCCATCTTTTTCGAGTTCGAGCGGCACCAAGACCTTTGCCGGAAAGGGGGAGCGCGCGGCCTTTCGCTCGCGCTGGCTCGGCAAATACCTCGCAACCGAGCCGCAGTTCGCCTACGTCGCGCTTGCGGACGACGGGACGCTGGCGGGCTATCTGGTTGGGTCGCTTTTGGAGCCCGTTGGCTTCGAAGCGTTCGCCAATGCCGCGTGGGAGTTTCCCGCGCACCTGCACGTGAACCTCGCGCCGCAATTCCGCAATCGCGGCATCGGCGGCAGGCTGATCGCCGCCTTCGCGACCGACGCGCTTGCCGCGGGCGCACCGGGCATGCACGTCGTGACGTCGGCCGATTCGCGCAACGTCACCTTCTACACGCGCAATGGCTTTGCCGAGATTGCGCGCACCAGCATCGATGGTCGCGAGCTCTTATTCCTGGGCCGCAAGCTCGGCGTGGCAGAAACGTCTTGATCTCGCGCCTCGGGCGACGATGATGACGGGAACCTGGAGGGGGCATGCCTGAGGCCGAAACGAGCGCTGCACCCGATAAGGCGCCGGCAGTCGAGATGTCGGGCGTGCACAAGTGGTACGGCGACTTCCACGCATTGGACGACGTGTCGCTGCGCGTCGCGCCGCGCGAGAAGATCGTCATCTGCGGGCCGTCCGGCTCCGGCAAGTCGACGCTCATCCGCTGCATCAATCGTCTCGAGCCGCACGATAAGGGCCGCATCGTCGTCGACGGGCACGAGCTAACCAACGACCTGCGCCGAATCGAGACCGTGCGCTCCGAGGTCGGCATGGTGTTCCAGCAGTTCAACCTGTTTCCGCACCTGACCGTGCTCGACAACGTGTGTCTTGCCCCGGTGTGGGTGCGCAAGATGCCGCGCGCCGCGGCCGAGAAGCTCGCCATACAGCTCCTCGAGCGCGTGCGCATCGCGGCGCAGGCGAAGAAATATCCGGGCCAGCTCTCGGGCGGTCAGCAGCAGCGCGTGGCGATTGCCCGCTCGCTCGCCATGAACCCGCGCATCATGCTGTTCGACGAGCCGACGAGCGCGCTCGATCCCGAGATGGTGAAAGAGGTGCTCGACGTGATGACCGAGCTCGCGCTCCAGGGCATGACCATGCTTGTCGTCACGCACGAGATGGGGTTTGCGCGCGCTGTCGCCGACCGGGTCATCTTCATGGATCAGGGGCGCATCGTAGAGGCCGCCAAGCCCGATGCCTTCTTCAGCAAGCCCAAGTCGGAGCGGCTGCGGCAATTCCTGTCGCAGATCCTGGCCCACTGACCGCAAAGCGAGGGACGTGACGATGCGGTTCTCGACCTTCATCCTCGCCGTCGCGATCTTTGCGCAGGCTGCAGGCGCCAAGACGCTCGACGACGTGAAAGCGCGCGGGGAGCTGCGCTGCGGCGTCAACACCGGGCTCGCCGGCTTCGCCGCCCCCGACGACACCGGTCAGTGGCGCGGCATCGACGCCGACTTCTGCCGCGCGGTCGCGGCCGCCATCTTCGGCAAAGCTAGCAACGTCAAGTTTGTGCCGCTCAACGCCAAGGAGCGCTTCACCGCGCTGCAATCGGGCGAGGTCGATCTGCTCTCGCGCAATACCACGTGGACCATGAGCCGCGACACCTCGCTGGGGCTCACGTTCACGGGGGTGATGTACTACGACGGGCAGGCCTTCATGGTGAAGAAGGCGCTGGGCCTGACCGCGGTCGCGCAGCTCGCCGGCGCCAGCATCTGCGCGCAGACCGGGACGACCAACGAGCAGAACCTCGCCGATTATTTCACCACCCGCGGACTGAGCTATCGCCCCGTTGTATTCGAGCGGCTCGACGAGGTGCTCTCGGCCTACAACTCGGGTCGCTGCGACAGCTTCACGACGGACAGCTCCCAGCTCATCTCGGAGCGCACGCGTCTGCCCAACCCCGACGACAGCGTCATCCTGCCCGAGCTCATTTCGCGCGAGCCGCTCGGGCCTGCCGTGCGCCAAGGCGACGACCAGTGGGCGGGCATCGTGCGCTGGGTGCATTTCGCCATGCTGAATGCGGAAGCCGACGGCGTAACGCAGAAGAACGTCGAGGAGATGATGTCGTCCCCCAATCCGGAGATCCGCCGGCTCTTGGGCCTTGAAGGCGGCTTCGGCGCCGGGCTCGGGCTGTCGAACGACTGGGCGGTGTCGATCATCAAGGCCGTCGGCAACTACGGCGAAAGCTTCGAGCGCAATCTCGGCTCGGGCTCACCCCTCGGCATTCCGCGCGGCATGAATGCGCTCTGGAAGGACGGCGGGCTGCATTACCCTCCGCCCATCCGCTGAGGGGCTGGCCATGGCGGGGGAACAGCGCAGCAGAATAGAAGCGGTGCGGAGCCTCGACTGGCTCTACGACCCCAAGACGCGTGGGCTCATCCTCCAGGTCGCGCTGGTGCTGGCGCTCGTCATCCTCGGCTACGAGATCGTCACCAACACCGCTGAGAACTTGCGCAAGCAGAACCTCGCCTCGGGCTTCGGCTTTCTTAGCAAGACCGCGAGCTTCGACATCTCGCAGACGCTGATTGAGTACCGCAGCACCGAGAGCTACGGCCGCGCGTTCCTCGTCGGGCTTTTGAACACTTTGCTCGTCTCGGGGCTCGGCATCGTTCTGGCGACGCTGCTCGGCTTCGCCATCGGCCTCGGGCGCCTGTCGCAGAATTGGATCGTCGCGCGGTTGTCGACGGCCTACGTCGAGCTTGTCCGCAACGTGCCGCTGCTCTTACAGCTGTTCGTCTGGTACGTCGGCGTGCTGCGCGCCATGCCGATGCCGCAGCAGGCGCTCGCGCTGGGAGGTGGCGTCCATCTCGACGTGCGCGGCGTGCACCTGCCCCGCGTCGTGCTGCAAGTGGGCACGGGCCCGATCCTTATGGTTGCGCTGCTCTGCGGCATCGCCTGGGCCGTGGTGCTTGCCCGCTGGGCGCGGCGCCGCCAGAGGGAAACGGGGCAGACGTTTCCTGCTACCGCAGCCGGGCTTGCGCTGATCGCGGGATTGCCGCTGCTTGCTCTGCTGCTGCTCGGGATACCGCTCAGCCTCGACACGCCGCACTTGAGCCGCTTCAACTTCGAAGGCGGGCTGACCATCGAGCCGGAGTTCATGGCGCTGCTCGCCGGGCTGACGTTCTATACCGCAGCCTTCATCGCCGAGATCGTGCGCAGCGGCATCGAGGCGGTACCGCGCGGGCAAAAGGAGGCTGCCGCGGCGCTGGGGCTGCGCCCCTGGCAGGTGCAGCGCCTCGTCGTCATTCCGCAGTCTCTGCGCGTGGTCATCCCGCCGCTGACCAACCAATATCTGAACCTCACCAAGAACTCCTCGCTCGCGGTGGCGATCGGGTATCCCGGATCTCGTCTCGGTGTTTGCAGGCACGGTGCTGAACCAGACGAACCAGGCAGTCGAGGTGATCCTCATCACCATGGGCGTCTATCTCGCGATCAGCCTCACGACTGCGCTGGCCATGAACTGGTTCAACGCACGCATGGCGCTGGTGGAGCGCTAGGCCATGGCAATGCAAGACAAGAGCCGCGGCACGCGCATGGATTGGGTCAGGGCCAACCTCCTCTCGTCGTGGGGGAACGCGACGCTGACGGCTCTCTCGCTCGCGACGATCGGCATCGTCCTCTGGCAGGTCCTCGATTGGGCGCTGATCAGCGCGGTGTTCTCCGGCGGCGACGGGAGCGCCTGCAACAAGCCCGACGTCGGCGCGTGCTGGCCCTTCGTCACTCACAAGCTCGGCCTCTTCATGTACGGCCGCTACCCCGCGACCGAGCGCTGGCGTGTCGACCTCACGTATGTGCTGGCGCTCGCCGGTCTTGTGCCGCTGATGATTCCGCGTGTTCCGCAAAAGCTGTGGCTGTCGCTCTATCTGCTCATCGTGTTCCCGATTGTCGGCTTTGTGCTGGTGCACGGCGGCGTGCCGCGCCTGCCATACGTGCCGACCGAGCTGTGGGGTGGCCTGTTCCTCACCCTCGTCGTCGCCAGCGTCGGCATCGCCGCGTCGTTCCCCATCGGCATCCTCCTGGCGCTCGGTCGGCGCTCGGAGCTACCGATCGTGCGTTGGGCGTCGATCGCCTTCATCGAGTTCGTGCGCGGGGTGCCGCTCGTCACCGTGCTGTTCATGTCATCCGTGATGCTGCCGCTGTTCCTGCCGCCGGACGTGACCTTCGACAAGCTGTTGCGCGCGCTCATCGGCGTGGCGCTGTTCTCGGCCGCCTACCTCGCCGAGGTCATCCGCGGCGGCCTGCAGGCGATCCCGCGCGGGCAATACGAGGCGGCCGACGCGCTCGGCCTCTCCTACGCGCAAAAGATGGGCTTCGTCGTGCTGCCGCAGGCGCTGAAGCTCGTCATCCCCGGCATCGTCAACTCGTTCATCTCGCTGTTCAAGGACACGAGCCTCGTGCTCATCATCGGCCTCTTCGACTTGCTTGGCATCGTGCAGCAGTCGATTTCGTCCGACGCCAAGTGGTTCTCAGCCGCAGACGGCCGCGACCGGCTACGTGTTCGCCGGGGCGGTGTTCTGGCTCTTCTGCTTCGGCATGTCGCGCTATTCCGCCTTCCTCGAGCGACGGCTTGCGAGCGGCGACAAGCGTTGACGGTTACCCTTGGTTTAAGCCATAGCCGCCAAGGTATATTCTGCCTCGGCAGCTTCGAACGGGTCCGGCACGAATGCACATCCTGTGGCGCGGCGACATCTTTCAACGACTGCGGCTGATCTCCGGCCTCATCTTGTTCACGTTCGTGATTACCCATTTCCTCAACCACGCGCTGGGGCTCGTCAGCCTCGACTGGATGCAGACCGTCCAGCAGTGGCGCTGGACGGTCACGCGCTCGGTGCCCGGCACCATCGTTCTCTTGAGCGCGCTCGTCATCCACATCTCGCTCGCGCTCTACAAGCTCGCCGGCCGCGTCACGCTGAGATTGCCGCTTTGGGAGTTCGTGCAGGTCGCGCTCGGGCTCCTGATCCCGTTCTGGCTCTTTCCGCACATCGTCAACACGCGCATCGCGCACACCTTCTTCGGCGTCAACGACATCTACATCTACGAGCTCGCCAAGCTGTGGCCAGCGAGCGCCATCGTGCAGAGCATGCTGCTCATCTTCGTGTGGGTGCACGGCTGCCTCGGCATCCACTTCTGGCTGCGCCTCTACGCGCCCTACCGGCGCGCGCTGCCGATCCTCCTGGCGCTTGCGATCCTGATCCCCATCTCCGCCCTCGCCGGCTTCATCGTGGCGGGCAGCAGCGTCGCCTCCGCGATCGAGGTCCCGCGCGTCTACGAGGGCTTGAAGAACGTAACGCACTGGCCAGGCCCGATCGCGAGCGCCACGCTCGCGTGGCTCAGGACGCTCACGCGCATCGAGTTCGGCGGCATCCTCGGGGTCATCGCGCTCTATCTGCTGCTCGGCTACCTATCGCGCAAGTTCGGGCCCAAGGTGACGATCACCTACACCGGCGGCCCGACCATCAAGGTTCCGCCCGGACCGACGCTGCTCGAGATGAGCCGCATGATGAAGGTGCCGCACGCCTCCGTGTGCGGCGGTCGCGCACGCTGCTCCACTTGCCGAGTGCGCATCGATAAGGGAGGCAGCGCGCTCCCCGCCGCCACGTTCCCCGAGAGCGTGACGCTCGGCAGCATCAACGCGCCCCCGAACGTGCGGCTCGCCTGCCAGATCCGTCCCACCGCCAACCTGGTCGTCACGCGGCTCCTGAAGCAGTCAACGACGGGGCCAGAAGCGGCGCAGCTGGAAGAAGTCCGATTCCGCCGGCGTCGAGAAATCGCTCGTCGTGATGTTCGTCGACTTGCGCGATTTCACGCGCCTGTCGGAGAAGCGGCTGCCCTACGACGTCGTGTACGTGTTGAACGAGTTCTTCGCCGTTGTCGGCGGAGCGATCACCGAGCACGGCGGCTGGATCGACAAGTTCCTCGGCGACGGGCTGCTCGCCGTATTCGGGCAGCATACGGGGATCGAGATCGGTTGCCGCCAAGCCCTGCGCACGGCCCGCGCGATCGATCTCGTGCTCGACCACATCAACGCCAAGCTCGAGGCGGAGCTGGGCCGGCCGTTGCAAGTCGGCATCGGCATCGAGGTCGGCCCGCTCCTGCTCGGCCGTATCGGCTACGGCGAGGCGGTCGACTTCACGGTGATCGGCAACGCTGTCAACGTGGCGAGCCGGCTCGAGGCGCTGTCCAAGGAGAAAGGCTTCCAGGTGGTGCTGTCGCGCGCGGTCGCGGAGCGCGCCGGCTGGAACCCGACGAGAGAGTCCATGATGGAGGTTGCCGTGCGCGGCGTCGACCAGCCGATCGAGGTCATCGGGCTCGTACGCGGCCGCGATCTCCCGGCATCGATCCTCGTGTTCACGGACGAGGAAAAAGTCGAACGGCCCATGGCGTGGACCATGGGCCGCTGGGGAGGCTGAGCGGCACGGGGGCAAAGCGCGCCCAGCTCATCCGCTCAGTTGTCGCAAGCGTAGGTCACCGCCATGTCCAGGTAGGGAAGCTGCATTTTGCAGTCCTTCTTGGCGGGCGTGTGCTCCGGCTTGGGAGTGACCGGCTCGTCCTCGTCGTCCATGGCCTCGACGATGCGGGCGACCATGGTGGCGGCGTTCGGGCCTTCCTTCTTCTTCGCCTGCTTCGCCTTCGGCGCCTCGTCAGTCGACTTGGCGGCCGGCGCTTCGGCGGGTTCAGGCTTGGCTTCGGCTGCCTTGTCTACCGCCGGGGCAACGGGAGCGGCCGGCTCGACGGCGGCCACCTTCGCCACCGCGGGAGCGGCCGGCTCGACGGCGGCCACTTTCGCCACCGCGGGAGCGGCAGGGGTAGCTTCGGCAGCGGGCTTTGGTGCCGGCGTAACCGCGGTCGCTTGACCCGGCTTTACGCACTTCTTGAGGTCGCCCGGAGCGCGCTTCCAAGTATAGGTCTCGCTCAGCCACTTGGTGCCGGCGTAGCCCAGCACGCGCATCTGGTCGCCCATTGGCGTCAGCTCGACGTCGTACTTCGAAGAGGAATCCGGATCCCAGATCCAGCCGTTGTCCCACCTGCCGCCACCAGCGGATTTCAGGTCACCGATAATCTGGTCGCCGCATGCGTCGTTGTTCTTGGCGTCCTTCACCCAAGCGACGTAGCCGCACAACTTGTCGCCGCAGTTCACGATCTCCACGGCGCCGCGGCCGGTATGGTCGATCCACAGCCCGAGCGGGGAGGAATTGGCGCGCGCCGCGCCAGAAGACAGCAGGGCGACAGCGAGCGCGGCCGTCTGTAGGGCAATTGCATTGAAGCGCATGGGGTCACCTTTCAAATGTTGTCGGGCCTCAGCGAGGCGAGTTAGTTGTTCTCGTTCGCGCAGGAGGACCCGCAAGCGGTTGCCCTGCGCCACGGCAAATTCACCGAAAACTGGGATTGAGGCTGTTCCCCGCGGAACAGGGGTGGGCAGTAGTGGGTGCCCTAGTCTTTGACGATGACGCTGGCGCTCAAGGCGCCCTTGCCACCCTTCTTGGCCGACGCGCGGTAGACGACGCGTGTGAGCGCTTGGGCTGTCTCGTTGTTCCATGCGGAGATGTGGGTGCCGCCGTCGTCAAGGGATTCGTCGGGCTCGCGACCGAGCCGGTGATTGAGCTCCTTCACGATGTCCTCGCGTGGCGCATCGTTGGGGACAAGCAGAGAGCAGGCGACGTATTTGCCCTTCGCGAACGCCGGGTGCTTTTGCTTGGAGGCTTCGTCGGGCTTGGCGCGTGTGGCCGTGAGGATCAGCTCCGCGCCGAAATCGTGGAAGCGCCAGGCTAGCAGCTTTTCTGCGGGCGGCTCCGTCTTAAAGGGCGCGAGCTCGTCGCCCGACATTTGCGCGAACTCCCCAAACCCAGCGAAGCGCTCTATCCCCTCGATGTCGGGAAGCTGAGTCAGGCAAAACATGTCGAACATCTTGACGGTGCGCGCGACGCCCTTTTCCTTCGGAAGCTCCTCGGCCCGCGAGGTTGAGGTCGCGAGCATCGACAGCGCGGCTAAGAGCAAGGCAAAGCGGCCGGCTGCGATCGGCAAGGTCCGTTGTTGCGTGAGTGTCCGCATGCGAACGTCGCGGTTCAGCGCGCAGCGACCGAGGGAACCGGAGGCCATTTCGATTGATCCTCCGTCCAGCGGCCGGCGGCTATCATCTTGGCCTGCTCCTCGCAGCTCGGCGGCTTGCGGTTGACGCGTGTCCACACTTCGGAGGAGCCGAACAGGGGTATCAGCACGTAGCCGCTGACCTTCACTTGGTTGGGGTTCAACACCTCCGCGTAGCCGCTGAAGCTCGTGCCATGGTCGGGCACGTAGACGGTGCCGTCGCCCCAGGTGCCGTCGGGCTGCTTCTTGAAGCCGATGACTACGGGCAAGCCGCAGACGAAGCGCGATTGCAGGCCGGCGTCCGGGTTCCTGTAGTCGCGCAAGGGGCCGCCGTCGGGTCCATGCGGCTTGCGCAGCCATGCGACCTTGCCGCAGCGCGCGTCCCCGCAGGGACCGATGTTGAGAATGACCTCGCCGTCGGAGTCCATCCAGTAGCCGTCGAGATTTTCGCCCGCGTGGGCACCGTGCGCCGCCACCAGCGCGACAATCGATGCTGCAAGTCGACGTGCGCACTCTCGCATGCCTTCGTTTTCCTCCGCTTCGGCAGTCTTCAGTGCCGCATCTGACACGCGGCGACGGCGCAAGTTTGACAATCGATCCTATTCGGCCGGCACTCCGGGTTCCGCGCCCGCGTCGGGTTGGATGCCGCTCTGCGCGAATGGATGCCACATGCGAGAGGGGCCCACGACTGCGGCGAAATAGATCGTAGCGCCGATGACGATGGCGCATAGCAGCGCTTGCCAGAAGAAGGGCCGTGCGCGCAACTGGCCGCCAGTCGTGTTCAGCTCCTTCAGAATTATGGAGCCGCCCATGCTGCGCCGGAACCAGCCGGTGACGTCGCCGGACTTGCCAAGATACTTGGGGATGCGGCGCCAGCCCGTATAGAGGTCGCCGAGGAAGCCCAGCATGGAGCGGAAATCGACAGGAAGGATGCCGGTCTTGTCCTGGTAGATCACGTCCTCGCCGCCGAAAAAGCCTGGATTGACGCGGCCGATGGGCGTGCCCTCAAGGCGCACGGGCCGCCCCACGACCGGGGATGCGGCCGGGTTCGTCATCAGGGCCATGACGGTGGTATTCTCGGGCGGCGCGGGCGGATAGCGCACGAACAAGGTCGCGATGACGGTTGCCGCCGCGGCCGCCGGTGCCAGCGGCCAAGCGCCGATAAGGCAAACGAGGATGGCAACGGCGACCGGCGCCATCAGTATCGAAAGCTCGCGCCAGAACTGCCGCCACAAAGCGCCGCGGTCGAGGTTCACGCGCTTGGCCGCCGCCGGAATGTCGTAGTCGCCGAACTGCTGGCCCTTCTCCTTGGCGATCTCGCCGAGGTTGGCGATGCGCATGCCGGTCAGCGGATGCGTGGAGTTGAGCTCGATGATGCGCGCCCACGGATTGTAGTAATCAAACAGCATCGCCTCGGCTGCCTGGCCGGGGCTCGCGGTGTCGCTTTCGGCGACGAGACCCACGTGGCGCGCGTTCTTGACGTCGATGACACCCATGTGCCGCGTGCTCTGCAACAGGCTCTGCGTTGCCGCGGTGTCCTCGACCTTGACGATGCCGTAAGCGATCTTGACCAGCGCACTGGCGAGGTGGCGTGCTTCTACGCGCTGGGCAGAGAAGGTATCGGCGAGGTACTCGCGCGTGCGGCTCAGGTAGTAGAGCAGGAAGATGCCGATGTAGTACATGACGAGCGCCGCGAACCCGACGACGACGATGCCGCCGTTCTTCTTGCTGCTGCTCGAGCGCGCCGTGCGCATCGAGGAGGCGTAGACCTGATAGAGGATCTGCACGAGCGTGCCGGCCGCGGTCATGACGATGAAGTCGCGGTTGACGATGTGGCCGAGCTCGTGGCCGACAACCGCTCTCGTCTCGTCCTCGTTGAGGAACTCGAAGATACCTTCGGTCAGCACGATGCGCGCATTGGAGCGCAGCAGGCCGTAGGTGAAGGCGGTGGGATTGCGGTCGGGGATGATGCCAATGCTCGGCGCGCTGAAGCCGTACTCGCCGGCGACCGCGTGCGTCATCTGATGCACGGCGGGATAGCGGGCCTTGACGGTGGCATCGTCGAGCCAGGCGAGCTTGTTGAACCAGCGCAGCGAGAAGTCGGTGATCCACGGGCTCACGAGCCAGATCACGCCGTTGATGACGATCGTCAGCGTGATCGCGAGCGTCAGGTCGACCTGGTCGGTCGCCACCATGGCGGCGAGCGTCACGCCGACGACCATGCCGAGCAAGAGGCCGACGGTCACGAACGAGGCGAAGAAGAGCCGGGCCATGAGGTCCCCCTGTCCCTAAGCGGCGCGCGGAAGCTATCGCTAGCGTAGCTACGCTGCAAGCATGGCCGCGACGTGCTCGCCGATCGCGAGGCACGATGTGAGGCCGGGACTCTCGATGCCGTAGAGCGCCACCAGGCGGGGTATGCCGTGCGCGGCCGGCCCGTCGATCGCGAAGTCGGCGACCGGCTCGCCCTCGCGGTAGATCTTGGGGCGTACACCGACGCTGTCGGGATGCAGCGCGCCAACGGGCAGCCCAGGCCAATAGCGCCGGATCGCGCGCTCGAAGCGCGCGCGGCGCACCCCGTCCGCGTCCTCGAAGTCGTAGGTCACAGCATCGGTCCATGCGATGTCGGGGCCGAAGCGGGCGCGATGTGCCACGTCGAAGGTGAGGTGCACGCCGAGCCAGGCGCCCTGCGGCATGGGATAGACGAGGTGGCGGAACGGCGCGCGCCCGGCGAGCGCGAAGTAGTGCCCTTTCGCCGGGTAGGTCTGGGGCACGCGATAGCCGGCAGGATAGGTGAGCGTGCGGCCGAGCGCGGTGGCGCCGAAGCCGGCGGCGATCACGACGTTGCGCGCGGTGAGCGTGCTGCTCTCGCCGCCGCTGGCAATCTCGATGATGAACTCTCGCCGCTCGCCAACAGGGACTTCGATGCGCGTGGCGCTGGCGTTGAGCACGAGCTCGCCGCCGAGCGTCGTCAGGTGCCCTTCGAGCGCGCCCAGCAGCCCGGCGGTATCGATGACGCCGGTGGACGGCGATAGGTAGGCGGCGACGCAGGCGAGCTCCGGCTCGAGATTGCGCGCCTCCTCACCCGACAATTTGCGCAGGTCGGTGACGCCATTCGCCGCTGCGTTGGCGGCGATCGCGTCGAGCTTCTCCGTCTCGCTTTCGTCCGCCGCGACCAGAAGCTTGCCGCAGTTGAGATGCGCGATGCCGTTCTCCGCGCAGAACTTGTAGAGAAGCAGCTTGCCGGAAACGCATAGCTTGGCGCGCAGGCTGCCCGGCGGATAGTAGAGCCCGGCGTGGATCACCTCGGAATTGCGCGAGCTCGTCTCCGTGCCGATGCGGTCGTGCCGTTCCAGCACGAGCACCTGGTGCCCGGCCGACGCGAGCGCGCGGCCGATAGCGAGGCCGACGACGCCTGCGCCGATCACGACGGTTTCAGCGTCTGCCGCCACGGGCTTCCCGTCTTTCGCTGAGGCAGCTGTTAGAATGCACCTTTTCCACAGCCGAAGTCGCGCCTCCGGTGCGCACGAAATGTCTCGAATTGTGGCTAGTGTGCGCTCGCTCCGCGCGGCAGACCCCGCGGGGAGCCCATAGCAAGGAGGGTGTCATGGCTTTCGTCACGGGCGATGTGGTTCCGGTCTCGGGGGAGGAGCTCCCGTTCAAGGTCGTATTCAAGCAGGGTGAGACCATTCTGGCGGAGTGGCTGGTCGAGTCGAAGGAGGATGGCGAGGGGCAAATTGTCGAAACCCTCAAAAGCCTGGTCGAGGATGACGAGTTCGAGGACGACGACGAGGGCGCATGAGGCGTCGGCCGCACGAGCGTCGAGGAACAGGCCGGAGCGCCCGCTGGTCGCGGGCCCTGGCCGCCTCGACGGAGAGGGTCTAGCCGGAGGGATCGTGGCGTTTTCCTGGCGGCCTGGTCGAATCCAGACGTGAGATAATCTCACGCGAGCGGGATATCGCCTCGCGTATCGCTTGGATCAGCACCTGAAGCTGCTCCACCAAGCTACGCCCGTCTCGTGGTGCGGCGGTGGGCACTTCCCGTCCCCGTCGATGCGGCCAGATACGTCGGGCAAACCGCGAAGTTTCGGTCCAGTTCCATTGGCGTTGACGGTTTCGCATCGGAGGGTGGCTGATCGGCAGCGACTCACGGACAATTCGAAGCCCCTCTTGCGCATCGAACAAAAAGAGAACACCATTCCTAAACCCATGGCGTTCACGTTCCTCCATACGGCCGATTGGCAGATCGGCAAGCGCTTTGGCGCGCTCCCGGCCGACAAGGCGGCTGTGCTGCGCGCGCAGCGGCTCGATGCCGTCGATCGCGTCGCTGCGGCGGCGAAGGCCGCAGGCGCGGGAACCGTGCTGGTCGCCGGCGACGTGCTCGACTCCGAGACGCTCCCCGATACCCTCGCCGGTCAGCTCCTTTCCCGGCTCAAGAGCCACCCCAAGCTCACCTGGCACCTCTTGCCCGGCAACCACGATCCGGCGCGCGCGGGCGGGGTCTGGGAGTTGATCGCCGCCGGTGGTCTGCCGGGGAACGTGCGCGTGCACACGAGCGCAGGGGTCGTCGAGCTGGTGCCGGGCGTGGCGCTGCTGGCGGCGCCGCTCACCGCCAAGAGCACGAGCCGCGACCCGACCGCCTTCATGGACGCCGCCGCCTCTGCCCCCGGCACCATCCGCATCGGGCTCGCGCATGGCTCTGTGCAGGGCTTCGGCAGCGCCGGCGATGCCAACGTTCCCATCAATCCCGCGCGCGTAAAGTCCGCAGGGCTCAGCTATCTGGCGCTCGGCGACTGGCACGGCACGACGCGCATCTCCGACCGCGTCTGGTACTCCGGCACGCCGGAGCCCGACGGCTTTCGCGACAACGAGCCGGGGCACGTGCTTGCGGTCACCATCGAGGCGACAGCCGCCGTGCCGAAGGTGGAGCGCGTCCCGACGGCGCACTTCACGTGGCTGCGCCGGCAGCACAGGCTCGACCGCGCGGATGGGCTCGGGCCGCTCGAGGCCGAGGTCGACGGCTTCGGCAGCGAGGCCTCGCGCCGCCTGATAGCTCTTTCGCTCGAAGGTCTCGTCTCGCTCGGCGAGTACGCTTCAATCGAGCAGCGGCTGGCGAGGCTCGCGCCGCAGCTCTTCCATCTGCAGACCGACACCACCGCGCTCGAGACCGAGGCTGCAACGTCCGATCTCGACGTCCTGGGGCCGGGTGTGCTCGGCACTGTCGCGCAGCGCCTCAAGGCCGCGGCTGACGGGCACGGCGAGGAAGCCGCGACCGCGCAGCGCGCGCTGCGCAAGCTGTTCGCGCTCGCGCGCCGCGCCGAGGCGGAGGGATCCGCGTGAAGATCCGCGCCATCCGTCTGAAGGAAGTCGGGCGCTTCAGCGAGCCGATTGCGCTCGAGGGCCTGTCGGGCGGTCTCGACGTGCTCGCAGGCCCGAACGAGCTCGGCAAGTCGACGATCCTGAAGGCCGTGAAGCTCGCGCTATGCGAGAAGCACACCTCCAAGGATCGCAAGACGGTCGAGGCGCTGCGCCCGCACGCGGGCGGCGCGCCGCTCGTGGAGGTGGATTTCGAGATCGACGGCAAGAGCTGGCGCATCCGCAAGCAGTTCTTGGCGGGTCGCTCAGCCGAGCTGCTCAACCTGCGCTCGGGCGAGATCTCGCGTGGCGGCGATGCGGAGACGCGGCTCGCAGAGCTGCTGGCGGGTACCGACGCGGCGGGAGACTTCGCGCTTCTCTGGGTCGATCAGGGTGCAACGCTGGCGCCGCTCAAGGCGGCGACGGCGGATGGCGCCCTCCTCTCCGCCGTCGAAGAGGAGGTCGAGAGCGTTGCCGACGGCGGGGCCACTCGCTTCGTCGCCGCACGCCTCAGGGCCGAGCTGGGCGAGCTCGTCACCGGGCACAATCCGCCGCGGCCGACGGGCCGCTACAAGGCGGCGCTCGACGAGCAGCGCGATCTCGCCGCTCGCCGCGAGACAGCGCGTTCGAGGCTCGCCGGAGCGCAGGGCCGCCTCGACCGGCTCGAAGTCGTGCGTGAGAAAATCGCCCGGCTCGCCGATCCGGCGGCGATAGCGCTGCGCGGGCAGGCCAAGGCCGATGCCGAGCGGGCCTTCGAGGCAGCGCGCGCGGCGCACGAGAAATTGCGCCTCGCCGAGGAGGCGCTCGCTCGGCACGAGGAGAGATTCGCCGCCTGCGAGGCGGCGCTCGCGAGCATCAAGGCGAAGATCGCCGACCTATCGAAGCTGGAGGAGGCCAGGTCGCGCGAGGCGGCGCAGCTCCAGGCGCTGACGCAGCGTCTCGGACAGGAGGACGGCCGCACCGAGGCCGCGCGCAAGAAGCGCGACGAGATCAAAGAGGCGCTCGCCGTTGCCGAGCGCGAGGGCAAGGCGCGCGACAACGCTGCGCGTCTGCGCGAGGTGGGCGAGCGGCTTGCCGCAGCGCGGTCCGCCGCGGGCGAGCGCAAGGACCTCGCGAAGGCGATTGCCGCGAACGGCGCCGAGGACGGCCTGCTCGCCGCGGCCCGGCGCGCGGCGCAGAGCATCGCTACGCTGTCGGCGCGGCTGGCAGCCGCCGCTCCGAAAGTTTCCATCACCTATGCAGCGGGCGGCGCGGGCAAGATCAGGATCGGCGGCAAGGCCGTCGCGCACGGCGCGACAATCCAACCGACGCAGCCGATCACGCTCGAGATCGAGGGCGTCGGCGTCATCACGGTGGCGCCTGGGCAATCGGAAGGCGCTGGCGACGACACGGCCGACATGGCGGCGCACGAGGCTCAGCTCAGGGACCTTTTGCGCAAGATGGGAGCCGCGTCGCTGGAGGAGGCCGAGCGGCGTGCGGACGAGCGCCGCGCGCTGCAAGCCCGGCTCGCCGAGGCGAGCGCACAAGTGCAGGCGCGCGCGCCGGACGGCATCGAGCGGCTGGAGGCGGCCCACGCCGACCTTGCCAAGCGCGCTGCGCTGCTCGGGCCTGCCCCGACCCGGAGCCAGGAGGAGCTGGCTTTACGCGCACAGGAGCTGGGCGAGGCGCTGAGCGACGCCGAGGCCAATCTCGCCGGCGCCGTAGCGACGCGCGACGAGACGCGCATGGGCGAGGTCAAGCAGCGCACGCTTGCGGCCGAGCGGGGCGACCACATCAAGCGGCTCGCCGCCGACCTGGGCGACGCGGCCGCATGCAAGGCGAAGACCGACAAGCTCGCGGCCGCGCTTGTGGAGGTGACGGCGTCGCGCAACGCGGCGGTGCGCGACGTCACGGCGTGGCGCGATGCGGCCCCCGACGAGGCGCGCTTTGCGGCGCTGAAACGCGCGGCCGAGGCGGCGACGGCCGCTGTCTCAGCCGCCGAGCATGAGCTTTCGGAGCTGCGCCGCACCGAGGCCGGCATCGAAGGCGAGCTCAAAGCCGACCGCGCCGATGATGTCGGCTCGACCGTCGCCGAGCTCGACGAAGCCTGCACGGCAGCGGACGAGCGCGTGTGCGCGTTTGCTCAAGAGCTCGGCGCCCTACGACTTCTCGCCAGCGAGATCGACAAGGCCTCGGGCGAGACGCGCGAACGCTTCGCTAAGCCCGTCCTCGACCGGCTCGAGCCCTACCTCCGCCTCGTATTCCCCGATGCGCGGCTGCGCTTTGGCGACGCCTTCACCCTGGAGACGCTGCAGCGGGGGAGCGCGGCCGAGCCTGTCGCGACCTTGAGCGAGGGAACGCGCGAGCAGCTCGCCGTGCTGGTGCGTTTGGGCTTCGGTCGGCTTCTCGCCGAGGCCGGCAACGCCGCCCCGCTCATCCTCGACGACGCCCTCGTCTATTCCGACGACGCGCGCATCGAGCGTATGTTCAAGGCGCTGAAGCTCGCCTCCCGCAGCCATCAGGTGCTGGTGCTGACTTGCCGCCAGCGGACGTTCGAAAGCCTCGGGGGCAACCGCGTCGCGATCGCGCCCTGGCGCTGAAGCTCGCTCTTGAATGCAGTTGCGCCGCGCATCAGCATGCGCGGCGCAAAATATTTCAAGGTCCGATCCTGGCCTGACCTCAGGTCAGATCATTTCCCGTACCGTTGAAGCCGGGTATGTCGGGCTTGGAGATCCCGGCCATCGGGTCATCCGAGCGGCGCGACTTACCCTCGAAGAAGGCGCCCTGCTCGATGGCGAGCGCCTGATGGTAGATGTCGCCCTCGATGTGGCTGGAGGACTGCAGCATCACGCGCTTGCCGCGCACCGAGCCCATGACGTGGCCGCGCACCACGATTTCCTCGGCGATGATGCCGCCGGTGATGCGGGCCTTCTCGCCGATGACGACGTAGGTGCCATGGATGTCGCCCTGCACCTCGCCGTCGACCTGGACCTCGCCCTTGGACACGAGGTTGCCGTTAATCGTGAGGTCGGGGCCGATGACGGAGGCCGTGCTGCGCTCGCCGCTGCGCGCCAGCCCGAGCGTGCGCGCGCCGAGACCGCTCGATTGAGGTGCGTTGGGAGGAAGGCTCGGAGTGACCTTGGGCGGCTCCGACTCGGATCTCTTGAAGTTCGGCAACATACGCTTCCACCTCCGCTGATGCGACAAACGCAACGACGTCTGATCGTGACGCTATCCGGACCTGATCGTGACCCAAGATACGGGCATCGTGGCGATTTTACGCTGCCGGATGCTTCCCCTACGGCGTTCCTAACATATTTTGGCTCCCTGGTCACGCGGCGGCGGGAGGATGGGACCGACCTGTGGCCGTCTTACGCTGGTGAGCAGCGGCAGCTTAGCTTTTGAGCGCTTTGACCGTTTCCAGCACTTCCTCGGCGTGACCCGGAACCCTCACATTGCGCCAGATCCGAGCAACCTTGCCGGTTTTGTCGATCAGGAAGGTCGAGCGCTCGACGCCCATGTACTTCCGCCCGTACATTGATTTCTCAACCCAGACCCCGTATGCCTGCGCCGCCTCGCGGGCCTCGTCTGCCAGCAGCCGCACGCCGAGCCCGTATTTCTCGCGGAACTTGCGATGGCTCTGCGGGCTGTCGGGAGAGACGCCGATCACCTCGGCGCCGGCGCGCTTGAAATCGTCGATGAGGCAGGTGAAGCCCTTGGCCTCCGCCGTGCACCCCGAGGTGTCATCCTTGGGGTAGAAATAGAGCACCAGCGGACGCCCCTTCAGGTCCTTGAGCCTTGTGCTCTTTTCGTCCGCATCCTTGAGCTCGAAATCGGGGGCCTGCTTGCCGTCTTCGACCATGGAGAGGATGCCTTTCTTTTGTCGCTTTTTCCCATGCACGTGAACCCCATGCCGAGATTTGCGCCGGGTCGGGAGGCTTAGCCGCAAGGCCGCGGTGGTGCAAGCGTTGGGGGACTTCGGACGGCTATTAGCGGCAGGCCTTGAGCGCGGTGGTCGACGTTAGACCCGCGCGCAAAAGGCGTTGCCGATAAGAAGGCAATCGAGGAGCGGGTGGGGGAGCCAATGGGACACGTCCGTTGTCATGTCGGTTTGCGTCGAGAGTAGTCTCGAGACTATCGAGGGGCTGGCGTGCAAACGACCGGAAGAAGGAAGGGTGTCCCTGCCGTCGCGCACGCGCGAGATCAAGAGCGGCCGTCCGTCCTGCGCCAGCGCCTGAACGCGACCGCCTACGCCTGCGACCAGGTTCTGCACGGCCTCGGCCGCTCCGTTTTCGTCCTTGCCCCCGTCGTTCTGCTTGCCGTGCTCGTCTTCGGGCTCGGCTACGTCCGCCTCCGCCACGGTCCCGTCTCGCTCAAGTTCCTCGTGGCCCCGATCGAACGCGGCATCAACGCCGAACTCGAGGGTAGCTCCGTCAAGATCGACGACGCCGTCGTCAGCCTGTCGGAGACGGGCGGCGTCGAGTTCCGCCTGCGCAACCTGCGCATGACCGAGCCCGACGGCGATGTCGTGGCCTCCGCCCCGCTTGCCGCCTTCGAGCTCAGCGCCTCCGCGCTGTGGTCGGCGCGCATTGTGCCGGCAAGCGTCGAGCTGATCGAACCCAAGCTCTACATCTTCTATTCCGATGAGGGCGGGCTCGCGCTGAGCTTTCCCAAGCCGGTCGAGAGCGATGCGGAGGGGGGAGCCCCTGAGGTGCCGAAGCCCGTGCCCGCACCTCCGCCTCCCGCCGGCCCACGAGGCCCGGTGGCCTCCTCGTCGAGCCCCAAGAGCGTGGGGGCACCGGCCGCCGTGCCAGAGCCCGCGCCCAGAGCCTTGAAGCGCATCGATCTTGCCCGCGTCATCACCGACATGTCGGCGCGTGCACGCAAGCGCATCGGCGCCACCTCCTTCTTGAAGGAGGTGGGCCTGCGCAACGCGACCGTCGTGCTCGAGTACGCCGGGCATTCGACCGAGTGGCGCGTGCCCTCGCTGGCCATCGCGCTCAGGCACGCGCGCGCCCGCAGCGTCATCGCCGGCCGCGCCACCATCGAGTCCGGCGGCCAGCCGTGGAAGCTCGCCTTCGAGACCGATGAATTGGAACGCGACCACACGCTGCGCCTCAAGACGTCGATCCGCGAGCTTTACCCCCGCACCCTCGCACCCGCAGTACCCCAGCTCAGCCTGCTGCAAGCCTTCGACATGCCGGTTGCAGTCGACGCGACGTTCGAGTTGTCCACCGCCGGAGACCTCCGTGTCGCGACGCTGAGCGCCGACATCGGCCACGGCAGCTTGCGGCTTCCCGCGCTTCCCGAGGCGCCGCTGGAGGTCGACGGCGGCACCATCAAGGTCGCCTACGACGGGGCTGCGCAGCGCGTCCTGCTTTCGCCCTCGACGCTGCGCTGGCGCGGCAGTCGCATCACTATGTCGGGCGCAATGCAGAGCCAGACGCCGCAGGACGGCCATCCGGTCTGGTCCTACGACCTCAGCGCCAACGAAGGCGTGTTCGCCGCGGCCGAGTTCGCGGTGCCCACGGTCAACCTGCAATCCTGGCGGGCGACGGGCCGTGTGCTCCCGCACCGCGGCGAGATCGAGCTTGCCGATTTCAACCTCAAGGCCGGCGGTGCGGAGATCGCCTTGAAGGGCGATTTCGTCGCCGGCGCCGATCCCGCCAGCACCCGGCTCGAGGGCACCCTGAGCCCGATGCCGCTCGACACGCTGAAGGCGCTGTGGCCGAAGGCGATTGCGTCCGACGCGCGTGACTGGGTGGGTGAGCGCGTAGCGCACGCCAACTTCCTTGGCGGCACGTTCCGCTTCGTGAGCGGCGCCGGTATGGAGCCGGGCGAGACGGGTGCCGATGCAAACGAGCACCGCCTTTCGCTGGCGCTGCAGGCTTCCGACGTCGAGATGCGCGTCATCGAGAACATGCCCCCCATCGTCGCCCCGCGGCTCCTGATGCGCATCGAGAACGACGCGCTCGAGATCAACGTCCCCGACGCAGCAATCGCGCTCGATCCTGACCACCTCGTGCCGCTGAAGGGTGGCCGCTTCACCGCCACCAACGTCATGAGCGAGGCGCCTTCGATGGGCGAGATCATGTTCGGGTCGGAGACGAGCCTCGGCTTGGTGCTCGATTTGATCGAGAAATCGCCGCTCGGGCTCTTGGAGGAGGCCGGACTTCCGCGCCAGAATCTCGAAGGAAAGTTCGACGGGCAGTTCAAGGTGACGCTGCCGCTGCGGGCGGAGCTTGCCGCGGGTGCCATCAAGGTCGAGGGCAAGGCGCACATCAGTGACGGCAAGGCCAAGGATTTCCTCGGCCCGTACGATGTGCAGGGGGCGACCATCGGCCTCGACATCACGGAGAAGGCGGTCGACGCCAACGGTCAGCTCCTGATCAACGGCGTCCTCGCCAAGGTCAGCTGGCAGCGCATCTTCGACGCGCCCATCGACAAGCAGCCGCCGCTGCGCATCACGGCGACTCTCGACAACACTGACCGCAACCAGCTCGGGCTCGACGTCAACCACATCGTGCAGGGCGAGGTACCGATCGAGATCACAATCACGCGCGGCCAGCGCAACGAGCCGGCGATACGGCTGCGGGCCGATCTGTCGAACGCGGACCTCTTGCTCGACAACGTCTCCTGGCACAAATCGCCGGGGCGCCCGGCGACGCTCCAGTGCGACATCGCGCAGGGGCGTACGCACAAGATCGAGCTGCAGAACTTCAAGGTCGCTGGCGACGACATTGCCATCGAGGGCTGGGCCGCGATCGGTGCCGACAACCGGCTGCGCGAGTTCTATTTCCCCGATTTCTCGCTCAACGTCGTGACGCGCATGGAGGTGCAGGGCTCGCTGGGGTCCGACAACGTGTGGAAGGTGAAGGCGCACGGGGCCACCTTCGACGGGCGCGATTTCTTCCGCTCGCTGTTCTCGCTGGGCCAGCTCGCCGAGCAGCATCCGCCCGCGAAAAAGCCGCGCGACGGCATCGATCTCGAAGCCGAGATCTCCAACGTCATAGGCTTCTCCGAGGTCAACTTGCGCGGCGTCAAGCTCAAGCTCTCCAAGCGCGGCGAGAAGCTTACAGCGCTCGATGTGCGCGGCACGCTCGACGGCGGCAAGCCGCTCGCGGTCGCTCTGCGCCAGGACGCCGGGCAGCCGCGCCAGCTCCTGGCCGATTCGACCGACGCCGGCCAGGCGTTCAAGCTCATCGACTTCTATCCGAACATCCAGGGCGGGCGCGTGCGGCTCGAGGTGAACCTCGACGGCAAGGGGCCGGCGGAGAAGACCGGCGTTCTCTACGTGGAGGATTTCCGCATCCTCGGCGACCCCGTGGTGTCGGAGGTGTTCAGCACCGCGGGCGACGAGCAGGCGGCCGGCAAAAGCGGTGCCCCGAAGGACAGACCCAAGGTCGTGCGCGAGGTGTTCGAGTTCACACGCATGCGGGTGCCGTTCTCGGTCGGCTACGGGCAGTTCGTGATGGAGGAATCCTATCTGCGCGGGCCACTGCTCGGCGCCTCCATCCGCGGCAAGGTCGACTTCAAGACGCGACGCGTGAACCTCGGCGGGACGTACGTGCCGCTGCAGGGCCTGATGGGAGACTTGTGCGAGATTCCGATCCTGGGGCCGATCGCTCTCGGGCCGAAGTGCGAGGGTCTGTCGGGGATGACCTATGCCATCCAAGGGCCGATGGACCACCCGGAGGTTGTCGTCAATCCGCTGGCCATGCTGGCGCCCGGGATCTTCCGCGAGATCTTCCAGATGACCAACCCCAACCCGAAGGTGCAGCGGCGCGACGAGACGCCGAACCCGGCATCTGAGGAAAACACACGGGCATCGAGCACGACGATGGCCGTGCCGCAAGCGCCGACGGCGGAGGGGGACGAGGCGCAGCAGGCCGACTCCGACAACGTCGACGGCTGGTCGTCGCAGACGACCCAAGCCCCGCCGAAAAAGAAAAAGCAGTAGATCAAGCTCGGGTCGGCTCGTCAGACCGGCTTCAATAGTACGTGCTTCTTCTTGCCGAGCGAGAGCTTGATGACGCCGTCGACGCGTGAGATCTGCCGAGTGTCAAACACTCGCTTCTCGTCGGTCACAGGCCTGATCGTTGATCTTCACGCCGCCGCCCTTGATCTTGTCGCCGCGCTTCGCTGTTCGATGCGACAAGGCCGGCATTGATGCAGGCCGTCAGAACTCCGAGCCGGCTTCGAGTTGAGCTCTGCGAACGGTTACAGTTGGCAGATCTCGATCAGGTGCGGCGGGAATGAATTCGACGTCTGCTTGGCCGCCAAATTGATGCCCTCGAACCTCTATAAGAAAAGTATTCGCGCGCTGTCTGCGGCTGCTGCCTCCGCCTTCTCGCGCCCGTGCAGCAGCGCGGTCGCTTCCGTGGCGAGCACTTTCTTTGCCTCGTTGATCTCGGCGCCGTGGAGCGCCCCCAGCTTCGCGATCTCATCGAGCGGCAGGATGGTGAACAACTTCAGGAAGCGCTCGACGTCGGCGTCCTCGGTGTTGCGCCAGAACTGCCAGTAGTCGTAGGCGGAGAGTTGCGCCTCGTTGAGCCACACGGCGCCGGCCGCCGTCTTGCCCATCTTGGCTCCCGACGCTGTGGTCAGCAGCGGGCAGGTGAGGGCGTAGAGCTGTGGGGACCCCATGCGGCGGCCGAGGTCGATGCCGTTCACGATGTTGCCCCACTGGTCGGAGCCGCCCATCTGCAGGTTGCAGCCGTAACGGCGGGAAAGCTCCACGTAGTCGTAGGCCTGCAGGAGCATGTAGTTGAACTCGATGAACGACAGCTCCTGCTCGCGCTCGAGGCGGAGCTTGGCCGAATCCATCGTCAGCATGCGATTGACGGAGAAGTGCCGCCCCACGTCGCGCAGGAACTCGATGTAGTTCAGCTGAGCGAGCCACTCCGCGTTGTCGACCATGACGGCGTCGGTCTTGTCAGAGCCGAATTTAAGGAACTTCGCGAACGCCTGCTGCATGCCGGCCTTATTGCTCTCGATATCCTCGAGCGACAGGATCTTGCGCGTCTCGTCCTTGCCCGAAGGATCGCCGACGCGCGTGGTGCCGCCGCCCATGAGCACGACCGGCTTGCCGCCTGACTGTTGCAGCCAATGCAGCATCATGATCGAGAGCAGGCTGCCGACGTGCAGCGAGGGGGCCGTGCAATCGTAGCCGACGTAGGCGACGACCTCGCCCTTGGCGGCCAGCGCATCAAGGCCAGCCTCATCGGAGCACTGGTGCACAAAGCCGCGCTCTTGAAGCGTTCGCACGAAGTCTGATTTGAGTTTGGCCATGACGCCTGTATGACTTTCCGCGCTCCGCGAGCCGGATGGGCAGCGAAGTTGCACAGGAAGGGTCTGATGGGCAAGCTTCAGCGCGCGCTCGGCTTGATGAGCGGCACCTCGATGGACGGCATCGACGTGGCGCTGCTCGCCACCGACGGCAACCGCGAGCTGCAGCACGGGCCGGCGGCCGCGTTTCCCTATCCGCCCGAGGTCAAGCTCCGGCTGCGCACGGCGCTCAGCGAGGCCAAAGCGCTTGCCCGGCGCGAGGATCGCCCCGGAGCCCTAGGCGAGTTCGAACGCGGCCTGACCATGCTCAACGCCGAGGCGGTGAAGCGCTTTCTCGCCGCCAACGGCATCGACCGCGCGACCATCGATCTTGTGGGCTACCACGGCCAGACGGTGCTGCACGATCCGGCGCGCGCCATGACGGTGCAACTCGGCGACGGGGCGCTGCTGGCGAGGGAAACCGGCCTCGACGTCGTGTTCGACATGCGCGCCGCCGACGTCGCGGCCGGGGGGCAGGGGGCGCCGCTCGTCCCGATCTACCACCGCGCGCTCGCGGTGCAGCTCTCGATGCTGCCGGCCGCCTTCGTGAACATCGGCGGCGTCGCCAACGTCACCTGGATCGGCGAGCGCATCATCGCCTTCGACACGGGGCCCGGGAACGCGCTCATAGATGACTGGATGCTGAAGCACACGGGTGCCGCCCACGACGCGGACGGAGCCTGCGCCGGGGCCGGGCGCGTCGACGAGGCGGCGCTGACGGCACTCCTGACCAACGGATACTTCGGCGCGCTGCCGCCAAAGTCGCTCGACCGCAACGACTTCTCCGCGGGCCCGGTCGCCGGGCTATCGCTGGAAGACGGCGCGGCGACGCTCACCGCGTTCACCGCCGCCTCGATCGCGAAAGCGCGCGAGCACGTGCCGATCGAGCCGCGGGTGTGGGTCATATGCGGGGGCGGGCGCAAGAACCGCACGCTCATGAGCATGCTCGCCGCGCACGTGCCCAATGCCGTGGTGCCGGCAGAGGCGCTGGGGCTCAACGGCGACTTCATCGAGGCGGAGGCGTGGGCCTATCTCGCGGTGCGCTCGGTGCTGGGATTGCCGATCACCTATCCGGACACGACGGGCGTGGCGCGGCCGCTGACCGGTGGCGTGCTGGTGAAGGCGCCACGCTGAAAATCACTGCAGCAGGTCGCGAACGGTCTGCTCGAGCCCTAGCGTGATGCGGGCGAGCTTCTTGAAGTCGACCTTGTCGGGCGTATCCGTCGGCTTGTGATAGTGGCGGTAGCGAAACAGCGCCGTGTCGGTGACCATGACCGCCGGATAGCCAAGCTTCCAGAACGACCAGTGGTCCGACCAGCCGATGCCGTCGATCTGATCGGGTGCCGTGCCGCCGATGGTCGGGAAGTCGGTGTGCTTGCGGAAGCTGGCGACCACGTCGTGCAGGAAGTTGCGCGATCCGGGCATGGCGACGAAAGCGATGAAGTTCGCCTTGTTGGGGAAGATCAGCCCGAAGGGAGCGGGATACTTTTGGCTGCCGGGCTCGTCCGAGAAACAGCCGAGCGTCTCCAGCGACATCATGCCGGCAACGCGCACGTTGTGCTCCTTCAGCATGTGCGCGTAGCGGACGCTGCCCATGTAGGGGGTGCGGTCGTAGGGCGGCTCCTCGTTGACGAACAGCACGAGCCGCAGCGTCTTGGTCTTCAAGGGCGCGTCCTTCAGCATGCGCGCGAGCTCGAGCACGGCGGCAACGCCGGTGCCGTTGTCGTTGGCGCCGGGCGCCACGCCCGCGGAGTCATAGTGCGCGCCGACGACGACGCTCTCGCTATCCGGCCCCGCGGCTGGCGGCGCCAGCACGACCTCGATGTTGCGCACGGATTTGCCGTCGGTCTCGTAGACTTGCGGCTGCGGCGCGTAGCCGAGCGCCTTCAGCTCCCCCTCGACGTAGGCGGCCGACTTCTCGAGCTCCTCGGGATGCGAGACGTTGTGGGGCACGCTCGCTATGGCGGTGACGTGGCGCTTCAGCCGCTGCGCCAGGTCCTCCTCGGCGCGCGTGGGCGGGGCGAGCGGACCGGTGAAGCTCTTGCCGGGCAGGCTCAAAGAATACCAGTACGCCGCCGCGCCGAGCGCGACCGCGACAACCAGAAAGCCTGCTGCCCACAGCACGATCTTCTTCACGATGCCAACTGCCCGCGTTCGCCGGCGAAACTGCTTCAGACTTCGGCGCCGCCGCCGTTCTGCTCTTCCTGTCGCTCGATCTCACGCTGGCGCTGGCGTTCGCGCTCCCGCTCCTGCTCCCGCTCCTTCTCCTTGGCGCGGTCCTTCTCTGCCTGCTCCATGCGCTGATCGACGTAGGTTCCCACGGCTTCCTTCAGCTCGTCGAGCTTGTTCTCGAAGAAGTGGTTGGCGCCGGGCACGACCTGGTGCGTGATCTTGATGCCGCGCTGGGTCTTGAGGCGCTGGGAAAGCTCCGCCACCGAGTTTGAGGGCACGACGCGGTCCTTGTCGCCGTTGATCATCAGGCCGGAGGAGGGGCAGGGCGCGAGGAAGGAGAAGTCGTAGAGGTTCGAGGGCGGCGCGACGCAGATGAAGCCCTCGACCTCGGGGCGCCGCATCAACAGCTGCATGGCGATCCAGGTGCCGAAGGAGACCCCCGCGATCCAGCAGCTTTTGGCGTCGGGCTTGATGATCTGCAGCCAGTCGAGGGCGGAGGCCGCGTCCGACAGCTCGCCGGGGCCGCCGTCCCAGATGCCCTGGCTGCGGCCGACACCGCGGAAATTGAAGCGCAGCACCGAGAATCCGCGCTCGGCGAACGTGTGGTAGAGCGTGTAGACCACCTGGTTGTTCATGGTCCCGCCGAACTGCGGGTGAGGATGCAGGATGAGGGCGATGGGGCCGTCACCCGCACTATCGTGGTGGTAGCGGGCTTCGATGCGGCCCGCAGGCCCATTGATAATCAGCTCGGGCATCTCTTTTTCAGCTCTTTTGGGGGTTGTGGCTCGGTCCGCCGCCGCTCGGAAAGACCGTTAATTCGGCCGCTCCGAAACCTTGACTTGTGGGCTCGGAATTTACATATTCAAGTTTAGAACTGTTCGAAAGAGCGGGGTCCAGCGGCATCCGGCTCTTGACGGTCGCGCTTCTTAGCACAGGCGAGGGTGCCGATTGCAAGCGAAAGCGCCGGGAACGCCGGTGCGAGGCGGCTGACCGGCATGGAGGATGTGGCGTCGTGGAGTTGAACACCAAAGCCCGGTACGCCGTAATGGCCATGGCCGATCTCGCCAAGTGTGGCGGCGACGGCGCAGCGGTCCCGCTCTCGGCCATTGCCGAGCGGCAGAACCTGTCGGTCGCTTATCTGGAGCAGATCTTCCTGCGCCTGCGGCGGGCAGGCCTCGTCGAAAGCGCGCGCGGCCGCTCCGGCGGCTACGTGCTCGCGCGGCGCGCGCAAGACATCACCATCGCCGCGATCATGGAGGCCGTGCACGAGGAGACGCGCATGACGCGCTGCCTCGACGGCGATGTCGGCTGCCTCGGCGAGCAGCGCTGTCTTACGCACGAGCTGTGGCACGCGCTCGGCGGTCATATCGCGGCGTTCCTTTCCGACGTGACATTGCAAGAGGTGCTCGACGGCATCCCGTCCGAGAAGCTCGCGGTGCGGCCGCGGGAGAAGGAATTGGCGGTCGGATGACGCATCCGCGCACATACCTCGATTACAACGCGTCGGCACCGCTGCGCGCGGAGGCGCGCGCGGCGATGGTCGCGGCGATGGACGCCTTGGGAAATCCCTCCTCGGTGCATGCGGAAGGCCGGGCCGTACGCTCGATCGTCGAGCGGGCGCGCGAAGAGGTCGCTCAACTCGTGAACGCGAGCCCCTCGGAGGTTGTGTTCACCAGCGGCGCGACGGAAGCGAACAACTGCGTGATGGCTGCCGGCTGGGACGAGATCTGCGTGTCGGCGATCGAGCACGATTCGGTGCTGGCGCCGGCGCAGCGTGCCGGTGCGCGGCTCGCATCTCTACCGGTCGCGTCGAATGGCGTCGTGGACATGGACGCGACCTCCGCGCTGCTTGAGCGCGCGCGCGCGCGTTCGGCGCGTGTGCTTGTCAGCCTCATGGCGGCAAGCAACGAGACAGGCGTGATCCAGCCGGTGGCGGAGGTGACGGCGCTCGCGCGCGACATCGCCGCGACCATGCACGTCGATGCCGTGCAGGCGCCCGGCCGCATTGCCGTTGATTTCGCCGCGCTTGGCGCCGACGCGCTCGTGCTGTCGGCGCACAAGATCGGCGGGCCGCGCGGCGTCGGTGCGCTCATCATCCGCGACGGCGTAACGCTGCCGGCGCTCATCGCCGGGGGCGGTCAGGAACGCCGCCGTCGCGCCGGCACCGAGGACGTCGCCGGCATCGCCGGGTTCGGCGCCGCCGCCGAAGCGATCCAGCGCGACGCCGACGCGGCACAACGCATGGAGAAGCTGCGCGCACGGCTCGAGGCGGGCGTGACGCGCGCAACGCCGTCCGCCGTGATCGTTGGAGGCGCGGCTCAGCGTATCGCAAACACCTCGTGCATCGCGCTGGCGGGTGCGCGTGCCGAGACGCTGGTCATCAAGCTCGACCTCGAAGGCGTCGCGGTGAGCGCGGGTGCCGCCTGCTCGTCGGGCAAGGTCGGCGCGAGCCACGTGCTCGAGGCCATGGGGCTCGGGCCCGAAATGGCCCGCTCGTCGGTGCGCGTCAGCCTCGGTCCGCAGACGACGGACGACGACATCGCCGTGTTTCTCGCGGCTTGGGAGAAGGTTGCAAAGCCCGCGGCGATCGCCGCATGAGCGAAGAGTTCGAGGCGAAAGGGTAGTTATGGCAGCGGTTCAAGAGACGATCGACCAGGTCAGGAAGATCGACGTCGACCAGTACAAGTACGGGTTCGAGACCAAGATCGCGACGGTGAAGGCGCCGAAGGGCCTCTCAGAGGACATCGTGCGCTTCATCTCGGAGAAGAAGGGCGAGCCCGCGTGGATGCTCGAGTGGCGGCTCGAGGCCTATCGCCGCTGGCTGAACATGGTCGAGCCGAAGTGGGCCAACGTCACCTATCCGAAGATCGACTTCCAGAACCTCTACTACTACTCGGCGCCGCAATCGACCGAAGGGCCCAAGAGCCTCGCCGACGTCGATCCGGAGCTGCTCGCGACCTATGCCAAGCTCGGCATTCCGCTGATGGAGCAGGAGCTGCTTGCCGGCGTGAAGACTTCGCGCGTCGCCGTCGATGCCGTGTTCGACAGCGTTTCGGTCGTCACGACCTTCAAGGCGGAGCTCGCCAAGGCTGGCGTGATCTTCTGCTCGATGTCGGAGGCCGTGCGCGAGCACCCGGAGCTCGTGCGCAAGTACCTCGGCTCGGTCGTGCCGCAGGGCGACAATTTCTATGCCGCGCTCAACTCCGCGGTGTTCTCCGACGGTTCGTTCGTCTACGTGCCGGAAGGCGTGCGTTGTCCGATGGAACTCTCCACCTACTTCCGCATCAACGAGAAGCAGACCGGCCAGTTCGAGCGCACGCTCGTTATCGCCGACAAGGGAGCGTACGTGTCCTACCTCGAGGGCTGCACGGCGCCGATGCGCGATGAGCACCAGCTTCACGCGGCCGTCGTGGAGCTGATCGCACTCGACGACGCCGAGATCAAGTATTCGACCGTGCAGAACTGGTACCCAGGCGACAAGACCGGCAAGGGCGGCATCTATAACTTCGTGACCAAGCGCGGCGACTGCCGTGGCCGCAACGCCAAGATCTCGTGGACGCAGGTCGAGACCGGCTCCGCCATCACCTGGAAGTACCCGAGCTGCATCCTGCGCGGCGACAATTCACGCGGCGAGTTCTATTCGATCGCGGTGTCGAACGGCTACCAGCAGGTCGACTCCGGCACCAAGATGATTCACCTCGGCAAGAACACCTCGAGCCGCATCATCTCCAAGGGCATCGCCGCCGGACACTCAAACAACACCTATCGCGGGCTCGTCTCCGCGCACCGCAAGGCGACGGGGGCGCGCAACTTTACGAATTGCGACTCGCTTCTGATCGGCGACAAGTGCGGCGCGCACACCGTACCTTATATCGAGGCGAAGAACGCGTCCGCACACTTCGAGCACGAAGCGACGACATCCAAGATCTCGGACGAGACGCTGTTCTACTGCCGTCAGCGCGGGCTCTCCGCAGAGGAGGCGGTGGCGCTTGTCGTCAACGGCTTCGTGCGCGACGTGCTGCAGAAGTTGCCGATGGAGTTCATGGCGGAGACGCAGAAGCTGATCGGCGTCTCGCTGGAAGGAAGCGTGGGATGACGGAGCGCGACGAGACCTACTGGTTCAAGCCCCGCCGCTACGGCTACGGCGCGCGCCCCGTGACCTGGCAGGGTTGGGCCGCGTCATTCGCCTACCTGTTGGTGATGGTGATGCTCTTGTGGTTCTTCCCGGCGCCCAACGCGCAGACCGCGACGTTCACGGACATTGCACTGTGGCTCGGCACCGTCGCCTTGGTCACCCTGTCGTTCGTCGGGTTCGCACGCGTCAAGACCGACGGCGAATGGCGGTGGCGCTGGGGCGAGCGCGAGTGAAAGACAAGCGGGATCGGCGCCCGCCAGGACGAATTAGCGGAGTAGTTGGAATGCTCGAGATCGAGAACCTGCACGTGAAGATCGCGGACGAGGAGCGCGAGATCCTCAAGGGCCTGTCGCTCAAGCTTCCCAAGGGGGAAGTGCACGCGATCATGGGCCCTAACGGCTCGGGCAAGTCGACGCTCGCCTACGTGCTTGCCGGCCGCGAGGACTACGAGGTGACCGAGGGCGATGTTCTCTGGAACGGCGAGAGCCTGCTCGGCATGGAGCCGGAGGAGCGGGCGGCCAAGGGCGTGTTCCTTGCCTTCCAGTACCCAATGGAGATCCCCGGCGTCGCCGGCCTCACCTTCCTGCGCACCGCCGCGAATGCCGTGCGCAAGCAGCGCGGGCAGCTGGAGCTGTCGACGCCTGAGTTCCTCAGGCTCGTCAAGGAGAAGGCGGCGCGGCTCAACATCGACATGGAGATGCTCAAGCGGCCGGTGAACGTCGGCTTCTCCGGTGGCGAGAAGAAGCGCTCGGAGATCTTGCAGATGGAGGTGCTCGAGCCAACGCTGTGCGTGCTCGACGAGACCGACTCCGGACTCGACATCGACGCCCTGCGCATCGTCGCGGACGGCGTAAATGCCATGCGCTCCAAGGATCGTTCGATGCTGGTCATCACTCACTATCAGCGGCTGCTCGACTACATCGTCCCCGACAAGGTGCACGTGATGATCGATGGCCGCATTGAGAAATCAGGCGGGCCTGAGCTGGCCAAGGAGCTCGAGTCCTCGGGCTATGCCGAGTACCAGGGGAAGGCCGCGTGAGCAGCAAAGCGAATATATCCGTCGGCGAGGAGCAGCAGGCCCATTCGAAGGCGGAGCGGGCGACCGGCGCGCACGCGCGCGCAAGCGAGGCGCTGGGGAGGCGCGAGATGAACGTAGCGGTGTTGAAGACCAAGGCGGAGCAGGCGCTGACCGAGACCTTCGCAGCGATCGCCGACAAGCTGCCGGGCGGCCCTGCCGTATTGAAGCGACGCAAGGAGGCCATCGGCCGCTTCGGTGCGCTGGGGCTGCCGCACCGGCGCATCGAGGCATGGAAGTACACCGACTTGCGCAACCTCATGAAGGAGGCGCTGCCGCCGAGTCTTGGCGCGCCCGTGACCGTCAAAGCGCCAAATCTCGCGGCCGCACTCGGCCCGCTCGCGAGGCTCGACGCGATGCGGCTCGTGTTCGTCGATGGCGCATTCGCCGAGGTGCTCTCCAGCGCCGGCAACCATAAATCCGTTCGGGTGATGCCGCTGGCACGCGCGCTCGCGGACGAGGCCGCGGCCGGCGACCTGCTGGCGCTGAAGCGCAGCGGCGACGAGCCCATCCTGGCGCTCAACACCGCCTATGTGACCGACGGCGCCGTGATCGGCATCGCCGACGGCGCCCGGCTCGAGAAGCCTTTGCTCATCGTCAGCGTGAGCGCTGGCTCGGAGGCCCGCTTCGTTGCCACCCGCAACATTGTGAGCGTGGGGCCCGGCGCACACGCGACCATTGTAGAGGTGTTCGTGACGCTGCCCGGGGCCGCATCCAATTCGCAGGTGAGCGCCGTTACCGAGATCGGTGTTGCCAAGGGCGCGAGCGTCACGCACGTCAAGTGTGCGCTCGGGGCCGGGCGCTCCACACACCTTTCCAACTGGCTCGTGGACCTCGCCGAAGGCGCCGACTACCGCGGCTTCCAGTTCACGGCCGGCACTGCGCTCGCGCGCAATCAGCTTGCCGTCACCTTCGGGGGCGAGCGCGCCAAGGTCGATCTTTCGGGCGCGTTCCTGGCGCTCGGCCACGAGCACATCGACACGACGTTGGTTGTTGATCACGCGGTGCCGGGATGCTCGAGCCGCGAGCTCTTCAAGGGCGTGCTTGCAGATGAGGCGCGCGGCATCTTCCAGGGCAAGGTTATCGTGCGTCCCGACGCGCAAAAGACGGACGGCAAGCAGATGGCCCAGGTGCTCATGCTTTCGCCCGACGCCGAGTTTGATTCCAAGCCCGAGCTCGAGATCTTTGCCGACGACGTGATCTGCGGCCACGGATCGACCAGCGCCGATCTCGACGAGGGTATGCTGTTCTACTGCCGCTCCCGGGGCATCCCCGAGCAGGAGGCGCGTGCGCTGCTGATCGAATCGTTTATTGGAGAGGCGATTGCGAAGGTCGAGCGCGAGGACGTGCGCGAGGTATTGGCGGCGTTGGCGAGGGCGTGGCTCGACAATCTGCCGGCGGCAGCGAGGGCATGATGGCAACGAGGACGCACGAGACCAAGGAGCTGCAGCGCGCATCGGGGCGGCCCGCTGTGCCGGCGCCGGCCGGCGAGGCCTATGACGTCGAGCGCATCCGCGCCGATTTCCCGATCCTCTACCGTGACGTCTATGGCAAGCCGCTCGTCTATCTCGACAACGCGGCGTCCGCTCAGAAGCCGCGCCAGGTGATCGAAACGATGGACCACGTCTATCGCTTCGAGTACGCGAACGTGCACCGCGGTCTACATTTCCTGTCGAACCTCGCGACCTCCAAATACGAGGACGCGCGCTCCCTGGTGCAGCGCTTCCTCAATGCCGGCAGCCCCGACGAGATCGTGTTCACGCGCAACGCGACCGCCGCCATCAATCTGGTCGCCGACAGCTTCGGCGCCCTGCGCATCGGCGAGGGCGACGAGATCGTGCTCTCGATCATGGAGCACCATTCCAACATCGTGCCCTGGCACTTCCTGCGCGAGCGCCGCGGCGCCGTCCTCAAGTGGACGCCGATTGCCGACGACGGCGAGCTGCTGCTCGACGAGTTCGAGCGGCTGTTGAGCCCGCGCACCAAGCTTGTCGCCATCACGCACATGTCGAACGTGCTCGGTACCGTGGTGCCGATCAAGGAGATCGTGCGCATCGCGCACGCGCGCGGCATTCCGGTGCTCGTCGACGGCAGCCAGTCGGCGGTGCACATGGCGGTGGATGTGCGCGACCTCGATTGCGACTTCTACGTCTTCACCGGGCACAAGACGTACGGCCCGACCGGCATCGGCGTGCTCTACGCCAAGAAGGCGCATCTCGACGCCATGCGCCCCTACCAGGGCGGCGGCAACATGATTGAATCCGTGCACGTCGACCGCATCGCCTACGGGAAGCCCCCGCAGAAGTTCGAGGCCGGCACGCCGCCCATCGTCGAGGCGATCGGGCTCGGCGCGGCGCTCAACTACATGATGCAGGTCGGCCGCGACAGAATAGGCCGCCACGAGGCGGAGCTTGTTGCCTACGCGCACGCGCGCCTCGCCGAGCTGCCGTGGCTCAAGATCTACGGCACGGCGGCAGGCAAAGGGGGCATCGTCTCCTTCACCATCGAGGGGCTGCACCCGCACGATGTGGCAACGGTCATCGATCGGTCCGGCGTTGCGGTGCGCGCGGGCCATCACTGCGCGCAGCCGCTGATGGATCGCCTCGGTGTCACAGCTGTCTGCCGCGCCTCGTTCGCCATGTACAACACCAAAGGGGAAGTCGATGCGCTGGTCGAGGCGCTGAAGCGCGCGCACGAGCTGTTCGTATAGCGTTGCGGGAGTTAGGGATCATGGAAGGCAAACCTGTGGAGCAGGATCGGCCGGACGCGGCAGTTGTGCCCGCCGTCGCGCCGGTAGCCGCTGCCAAGGACCAGCCCATCACCCCCGCCGCTCCGGCGGCCGCGGCGGCAGCTAGTGCGCTCCCGCCCGAGGAGGACGAGCGGCTGCGCGCCGACATCGTCGCCGCATTGAAGACCGTCTATGACCCGGAGATCCCCGCCGACATCTACGAGCTGGGGCTCATCTACGGCATCGACATTGATGGCGAGCGCAACGTATCGATCACCATGACGCTCACGGCGCCCGGATGTCCGGTTGCGGGCGAGATGCCGAAATGGGTGGAGAACGCGGTCGACGCGGTACCAGGCGTCAACGCCGCCACCGTCACCATGACGTTCGATCCGCCCTGGGATATGGGCCGCATGTCGGACGAAGCCCGCCTGGCCCTCAACATGTTCTGATGCGCAAAGGCCACTTTGGCAGAGCGCCGCGCTGCCCTATATGACACTAGACACTGCTTGCAGGTAAGCCGATGCCCACGCTGCGCATGATGCCCAAAGTCGTGACCCTGACGGACGCCGCCGCCGCGCGCGTGCGATCGATTCTGGAGGCCAACCCCGACGCGCTGGGCTTGCGTATCGGCGTCAAGAAGGGCGGCTGCGCGGGCATGGAGTACACGATGTCGGTTGTCGACGCGAAGGGGCCGCACGACGAGGTCGTGGAGGACCAGGGCGTGGTGCTGATGATCGAGCCCTCGGCCATCATGTATCTGCTCGGCACCGAGATGGATTACAAAACCGACAAGCTCGCGAGCCAGTTCGTGTTCAACAACCCCAACCAGAAGGGCGCCTGCGGGTGCGGCGAGAGCGTGAACCTGGTGCCCGCAGCCGAGCCCGAGGCGTCGGCGCAGAACGACTAGCCGCGATGCATGGCGCCGCCGATGAGAAGTGGATAGGCGAGGTGATCGGCTTCTGGTTCGACGAGCTCGGCCCCGACGCGTGGTTCCGCAAGGACGCGACGATCGACCAGACGATTCGCGAACGGTTTCTGATTCTCTACGAGGTCTTGGCGAAGCGGCCGGCGGCCGAAGCACTGGCGAGCCCCGAGCGCGCACTCGCCACCGTGCTGGTGCTCGACCAGTTTCCACGCAATCTCTTTCGCGGCAGCGCGCAGGCGTTCGCGACGGATGTGCTCGCGCGCGAAGTATCGCGCGGCGCAATCGCCAAGGGGTTCGAGAAAAGCTTCGGAAAGGACCAGCGGTTGTTCCTCTATCTGCCGTTCGAGCACAGCGAGGACAAGGCGGACCAGGCGCGCTCAGTGGAGCTAATCTCGAGCCTCGGCGATCCAGACCTCGCCGACTGGGCGGTGCGTCACAAGGCAGTCGTCGACCGCTTCGGCCGCTTTCCCCACCGCAACGCCGTGCTGGGACGCGCCTCCACGCCCGGGGAGGAGGCCTTCCTCATTGAGCCCGGCAGCTCCTTTTGATTTGGGGGCAAGCGCCACTTGACGCTGTCGATGGGACACTCAGACTACGGCGAAGGAGGCCGCATCGGCCGCGCCGAAAGGGAGCACGCATGATCCGCAACACGAACGAGGCCTGGGGCTGGCCGGCACGTACGCTGCACTGGATCGTCGCCGCGATGGTGCTCGGTCTCTTCGCCTTCGGGCTGTGGATGACGGAGGTGCCCCCGCGCGATGCGCGCCGGTTCTACGTTGCCATCCACGCCTCGATAGGGATCACGCTACTCGCTCTGATGCTAGTTCGGCTTTTTTGGCGTGCCGCAAACGCCGAGCCGGCCCAGCCGGAGGGTACACCCGCTTGGCAGCGGACGGCCGCGTGGATCAGCCACCGGCTGCTCTACGCCCTGACCTTCTCGACGCTGATCGTCGGCTGGCTCATGTCGGGCACGTTCAAGCAGCCGCTCGAGCCCAAGATCCTCGGCGTCGTGCCGGTGCCGCAGTTCTTAGACGCCGGATCGCCCTACCGGGAGCTGCTCGCGGAGGCGCACGAGTGGCTGGCATATGCACTCATCGCCGTCGTCGTCGTCCACGCCGCGGCGGCGCTCTACCACCACTTCGCGCTACGTGACACGGTGCTGCGCCGGATGCTCTCGGGCGTGGCCCGAAGCTAACCCGAAACGAAGCGGCTACTCGCTCGCAACCTTCACCGGGCGTTTTACGGGCCTGCGCAGGAAGGCGGGCACGTTGTCGGCGAAGCCTGAGCGTGCCGGCTGCTGCTGGCCCTCGCCACGGCCGCGCGGGGTCTGCTGACGCTGACGCTCGGGCCGCGGCTGTTGGACGGGTGTCGATTGCCCGTTGCCGCCTTCGGCGTGGCGATGCTGGACGTGCTTCTCCGCCGCGCGCGGCTCCTGCCGCCGGCCTTCGAGTCGGGTACCCTCGGGCCTGGGACCTTCTTGTCTCGGGCCTTCTTGTCTGGGGCCCTCGTGTCTGCGAGGCTCTTGTCGGGGCCGCTCTCCTCTCGGAGGCCGCTGCCCATTCGCTTCTTGTCTGGGTGCTTCGTGTCGAGGTGCCTCTTGCCGGTGCGCCTCTTGTCTGCGCGGCTCGACCCCGCGTTCGGGCCGTCCTTCGGCACGTTGCTCAGCGGGGCGAACGTGCGAGCGGTGCTCGTCGCGCCGCCCCTTGTCGCCGCCGCGCGCCAATGGAGCGGGCCCGCGTCCGCGTCCCCGCTGGGGTGCGCCACGGCCGCCACGTCCGCGCCGCTTCTTGCCCGCTTCAGCGAAGTCTTCCGCCGTGGGCGCCTCGCCCAGCCAGACCACGGGCTCGCCCAGCATCTTTTCGATGTCCTTGAGGCTCTTGAGCTCCTCCGTGGTGACGAGCGACATGGAGACGCCCTCCTTGCCGGCGCGACCGGTGCGGCCGATGCGGTGGACGTAGTCGTCGGGCTGCCACGGCAAGATCAAAATTGAAGATGTGGCTGACGTCGGGGATGTCGAGGCCGCGGGCGGCGACATCGCTCGCGGCCAGCAACATCAGCTCGCCGGCGCGAAACTTGTCGAGCGTCTCCGTGCGCGCCTTCTGGTCCATGTCGCCGTGCAGCGCGCCGGCGTTGAAGCCGTGCTTGACCAGCGATTTGTGCAGGATCGCCACCTCGACCTTGCGGTTGCAGAAGATGATAGCGTTCCTGACGTTCTGGCTCGCGATCAGCTCGCGCAGCATCTCGCGCTTGGCCCAGTCTTCGCCGTTGGGGCAGAACCTAAAGCGCTGGGTGATCGTCTTTGCTGTGGTCGCGGGCGGGGCCACCTCGATGCGCTCGGGGTCCTTGAGGAACTGGCTGACGAGGCGCGTGATCTCGGGCGGCATCGTGGCGGAGAAGAACGAGCGTCTGCCGCCGAGGCGGCAACAGCTTGCAGATCTTCTCGATGTCGGGGATGAAGCCCATGTCGAGCATGCGGTCGGCTTCGTCGATGACGAGGATCTCTACCCCCATCAGCATCACGCGCCCGCGCTGGAAATGATCGAGCAGGCGTCCGGGTGTGGCGATCAGCACGTCGACACCGCGGTCGAGCTTCTTGACCTGGTCGTCCATGGACACACCGCCGATGAGCAGCGCCAGGTTCAGCTTGTGGTTGATGCCGTACTTCTCAAAGCTCTGCGCCACCTGGGCGGCAAGCTCGCGCGTCGGCGCCAGAATGAGGGAGCGCGGCATACGCGCCCGCGCGCGGCCGGTCTCCAGCCGTCCGATCATCGGCAACACGAAAGATGCGGTTTTGCCGGTTCCCGTCTGCGCAATGCCGAGCACGTCCCGGCCCGTCACGGCGACGGGAATGGCGGCTTCTTGGATTGGGGTCGGCGTCGTATAGCCTGCGGCCTCGACTGCCGCCTGCACCTTAGGGCTGAGACCAAGCTCAGCGAAGGTCTTATGTTCCAAAAGTCAACGTCTCCGTCTGCGTTCATGCACTACCCGCGCCAGCCTTGCGGCAGCGGGATGACGGAGCGCAGGGGGATTGAGGATTTGCCGAAATCGGCAAAGAAAAATCGGGGTCTCGAAAAGGGACTAATGGAATCACATCCCCTGCGCTCGAGCCATCGGCTTGCTCGCATACGTGTAAGAAAAACGCAAGAAAAACCAATAGATGTGGCGCGCTGCCGCGGCGGGACCGCTATTTTTGCAACGCGCCACTTGTCATCGTTTTGTGATCATTCCTCGAGCAGCCAGCGCCCCAAGAGGCCGCCCGCCACACCGCCCAGGATCGGTGCCACCCAGAACAGCCACACCTGGGCCAAGGGCTTGCCGAGCGCAATGACGGCGGTAGCTAGGCTGCGGGCCGGATTGACGGAGGCATTCGACACCGGAATGGCCATGATGTGGATGGCTGACAGAGTGAGGCCGATGGCGATGGCGGCAAATCCCGCCGGTGCTCGGTCGGAGGTCACGCCCATGATCACGAAGATCAAGAATCCCGTCAGCAGCGTCTCGATCAGGAACACCGAGAGCATCGAGTAGCCGTTGGGCCCGCCGTAGGTGTTGGAGGCGAAAGTGCCGACCTCGAAGCCGCTGCTCTTGCCGCTCGCGATGAGGTAGAAGACGACCGCTGCGGCGATGCCGCCGAGGCATTGCGCGACAATGTAGTAGGGGGCCTCGGACGCCGAGAAGCGACCGCCGGCAACGAGGCCGAGTGTGACCGCGGGGTTATAGTGGCCGCCCGAGACGACGCCGATCGCGAAGATCATCGCCATCACAGTGAAGCCGATCGACAGCGCAACACCGACGATCCCGGCGATTGGAAACGAGAAGAGTGCCGCGCCAAGGACCGATGCGACAAGCATGAAGGTCCCGACGAATTCGGCAGCAAGCGCCCTGATGTTCATTTCCTGTGTCCCCTTAATCCCTAACGGCGATTTGATCTCGCCGTGATTTCCCGGTTCTTGCGGTCTCCCAGACAGGCGGCTAGCGCCTGCCTATCCCCTGTATGCAGTGAGCGCGAACTCAGGGCCAGCAGAATGCATTTCTTAATGCTTCTGATAAAGATTAGAAGCGGCCGCCGCGCCCCACTGGATGGGGCTTATGGGCCGAATTGCCGGCCCCAGCATGGATCGTCGCACCCGGCGAATGCGTTGGATCGGAAATCCGCATTCTGCCAAAATGACTTGAGCGTTCGGCGGCGCCAGGGCTGTAGGAGGAAAGGATCCAATGGCGGTAGCAGCTAGGGTGGCGACCGAGGCAACGGCGCGCGTCAGGGAAGAGGGCGCGGCGCGTGAGCGCCCAAGCCGAGCGCCCGAAGAGGTGAAAGTCCTCAAAATCCGCGACAACACCACCAACTGGGTCTATCTCGCCCGCATCTACGTCGTGCTCGCGGCCTCGATCGGGAGTGCGATCTATGTCGACCACCTGGCGATGTCAGGGCAGATCGGCTGGTGGTGGAGCATTCCGGTCACCGTGCTGGCGGTCATCGCCGTGGGGGCCTCCCAGCATCAGTTCGGCGGCGCCGTGCATGAAGGCACGCACTACATCCTATTCGCCAACCGCAAGCTGAATGAGCTCGCTTCCGACTGGCTCGCGGCCTTTCCCATCCTGACGACGACGTTCCATTTCCGGCTGCACCACCTGGCGCACCACCAGTTCATCAACGACCCCGAGCGCGATCCCGATATCGCGCAGCTGCATGACAGCGACCACTGGCTCGATTTTCCCATCACCCACATGGAGCTGGTGTGGAAGCTCGTGAAGCAGCTGTGGCTGCCGAACCTCATCCGCTATACGCTCACCCGCGCCCGCTACAGCGCCATGGGCGGGGGACGCCATCGCAGCCCCTACGAGCTCCCCGACCAGCCGCCGGCGCACTGGCCGCTGCGCGCGGGCGTTCTTTTCACTGTCGTCACGCCCGCCATCATCGTGCCCATGACCATCAACGGTAACTGGCTCGCGTTCTGGGCCGTGCTGCCGGCGATGTGGGCCCTAGTGGTCGCATTCCTCGCGCTGCTACCCCAGAAATACTACATGCATACGCGGCTCGACCGCGTGATCTCGCACAAGCTCACCGCCATCGGCCGCGTCACCCACCTCGCGATCCTGTTCGCGTTCGTATCGTATGCCCAGCTCATGGGCTGGGCCTGGGGCGCGGCCTGGAGCTACTTTGCGCTCTTGTGGGTGCTGCCCGTGTTCACGACCTTCCCGCTGTTCATGATTTTGCGCCAGTGGGTGCAGCACGGGAACGCCGACCGCGGGCGCTACACCAACACGCGCGTGTTCCTCGCTGGGCCGATCGTGCGTTACGCGGTGTTCCCCTGGGGCATGGACTACCACCTGCCCCACCACATGATCGCGTCGGTCCCGCACTATAATCTGCCGAAGCTGCACGAGGCGCTGCTGCGCGATCCCGAGTATCGCGAGAAGGGCGTGATCGTGGAGGGCTACTTCGGTGAGGCCGAGAACGATAGGGGCAACCCGACCGCGCTCGGTGTGCTGGGGGCCAAGTATGCGCCGAAGCAGCGCGAGGCGGTATTCGTCGACACGGCCGCGCTCGAGCATGCCGACATCGTCGACGCGGCCGGCCTGCAGCGCGAGGTCGAGGCGTCATTGCAGAAAGGCTGAGCGGCGTTGTTCGTGGGCGGACATGCAAACGCATAGCGCGCCAGTGGTGACCACTGGCGCGCTATGCGTTTGCGCAAAGTTTCTGGGCGCGAAGCTGGTAGTTATTTCTCCTTGCGCACGCCCTTGAATGGCTTGGTGTCGGCCTTCTGGTCCATGAATTTACCGCTCTTGTCGTCGCGCTTGGTCCACTTTCCCGTCACGGGGTTCTTGACCTGACTGCGGGTCTTCACAGCGCCGACGCGGCGGTTGTCGCCAGGCTCTTTGTTCTTCGCCATCGTTGCTCTCCTCCGGTTGCGAGGGGAGCGATCCTGCCACAGGGTTTGCTTGCTCGCGAGACGATCGACACTGCCGGACGCGGCCAAATCGGGCTCTCCACGGCATAATTGCTGTTCCTGGCCGAGAAGCGCGTCAGGCACAGAAGCGCTTCACGAAGAAGGGCCCAAGCCCGATGGCGATCAAGGCCGCGACGCCGCCGGCGACCGCGGCGCTC
This sequence comes from uncultured Alphaproteobacteria bacterium, assembly GCA_963745205.1. Taxonomy (GTDB): domain Bacteria; phylum Pseudomonadota; class Alphaproteobacteria; order Rhizobiales; family Hyphomicrobiaceae; genus Hyphomicrobium_A. The sequence continues at coordinate 14,424 of CAVUWX010000016.1, read as the reverse complement.
CAGTCCCCCTCGCCCATCCACGCGGCAACGAGCGCGAAGATGACGGCAAACAGCGCCGCGTCGGCCAGGACAAAGCTGAGCGGCCACGTGCGCATGTTCTTGGGGTCGAGCGGCGTGCCCGGCGCCACCACGCTGAATTTCCTCAAGAGAATCCAGACGAGGGAGGCGACGATGAGAATGGTCGGCAGCATGACTGCGAGGCGGATCAGCACTTGGTAGGCGAAGTCGGGCATGGGGGCTCCCCTGGGGCTCGGTTGGGCATTCTTTCGTAAGCCATCGATGTGGGCAACAGCAGCGAGCAAAAGGCTCGTTCTCGAATTCGCCCCTTTCGGCTACTATCAGGGCGACCAAACATGGAAGTCGCATGGATCGGCACAGCCGCCGGTTGATCCAGGAGGTCACGATGTCCAAGACAAGTGTCGCCCTTGCCGCCGCCTGTCTCGCGCTGACAACTGCATCCGCGGCAGCTCAGGGGCCGAGTTACGAAAGCCGCGGCTACGGTGGCCCCCTCTACGTCGGGCCCAACTTTCAGCAGGGCGGACAGTGGAGCCCCCCCGTTTACGGATCGGGCCAGGAGCGGTCCAAAAGCACCGAACGCTACCGTGCGCCTCAGCGTCTTGACAGGGTGGAGCGCAGACGGAGCAACGACGACGACGTGAAGACCGCGAAGAGGACGCCAGAGCCGGCGGAGAACAAGGCGCAGAACGAGAATTCGAGCATCGTCAGCATCGCCTCCGACAAGGACAAGGTCACGCCGGTGATTGAGACGCCGAAGACCGACACGGCAAGGGCGGACACCGCGAAGTCGCGCAGCGAGAACTCGACCATCGCCAGCGTGGCCTCGAGCGCCACGACGAAGGCCGACGCCGTGAAGGCCGAGGTGACGAAGGCCGATGCCGATACGTCTGCGAAGACCCCTGCGACTTGCAAGCGCTATTTCCCGACGGCCGGCCAGACCATCACGGTGCCTTGCGATTAATCCGCGCCGCTTAGAGCTTCCATCGTGACCTGGCTTGCTTCGCCATCAAAGAACACAAATCCGCTCTTCGCGTAGACGAGGGCGCCATAAGCCCCGGCTTGTGACCGGGCACCGGGGGCCTGCTTCACCCTGGCCGTGCACCGGGGGTGTCATGGCCCGTCGAGCTTAATATTCAAGCCCATTCGTACGAGGTCTCCTTTGAACTCGGCCGACGGCGCAAGGCTGACCGACGCAAAGGGGGCGCCGCCGCACGAGATGTCGGTGATCGAATTGGCGCTGTAGTGCATCGTCCCGAGGTCATAGTGAAGGTATTCGACCTTTGCTGACAGATTGGGCGCAAATGCCCATTCCCCGCCGCCGCCAGCCGTCCACCCGGTGAGAGTGCTCGAACGGGAGCCGGATGACGGAGTGAAGGTGATGCCCTTGCCACCGTTGAAGTTGTTGCATAGCGCCGCGGGCGGCGTGGCGGTCTCGATTTAAGAGACCCCAATATCAGATGAGGCACGGCCAAAGGCGAGACCCCCAGTGCCAAAAAGCAAGAGGGTCGGCAGAGGCGTGAAGCCGAGGCGGGCGCGAAGCGTACCGAGTGACTCTAGCCGCTCGCGCGCCGCCACGTTGGTCGTTACGCCAAACCCTGGCTCTAGGGGAAGTGTCGGGCAGGGTCCGCCTGGCCTAAATATCCAAATCCTGCGCGAAGGCGGCGCGCTCCTGAATGAAGCGGAAGCGCGCCTCGGGCTTCGAACCCATCAACGCGTTGATCGCCTCCGAGATGGCGCTGCGGTCGCCATCGCCGATCTCGACGCGCAAAAGCGTGCGCCGCTTGGGGTCCATCGTCGTCTCCTTGAGCTGGGCGGCGTTCATCTCGCCCAGGCCCTTGAAGCGGCTGACCTCGATCTTCTGGCCGGCCTTGAACTCGCGCTTCACGATCTCGTCCTTATGGCGGTCGTCGCGCGCGTAGAACGATTTCGGCCCGTGCGTCAGCTTGTAGAGCGGCGGCACCGCCAGATAGAGGTGCCCGTTCTCGATCAGCGCCGGCATCTCCTGATAGAAGAACGTGATGAGCAGCGAGGCGATGTGCGCGCCGTCGACGTCGGCATCCGTCATCACGATGACGCGCTCGTAGCGCAGATCCTCGTCGTGATATTTCGTGCCCGTGCCGCAGCCGAGCGCCTGGATCAGGTCGGCGAGCAGCTGGTTCTGCGCGAGCTTCTGGGATGAGGCGTTCGCCACGTTGAGGATCTTGCCGCGCAGCGGCAGGATGGCTTGGGTCTCGCGCAGGCGCGCGCTCTTCGCGGAGCCGCCCGCTGAATCTCCCTCGACGATGAAGATCTCGGTGCCGGCCGCCGCCTGGATGGTGCAGTCGGCGAGCTTGCCCGGAAGGCGCAATTTGCGCGTCGCCGACTGGCGCCCGATCTCCTTCTCGCGCTTCCTCTTCAGGCGCTCCTCGGCCTGGTCGATCGACCATTCGAGCAGCTTAGTTGCCTGCGCGGGGCTGTCGGCGAGCCAGTGGTCGAAGGCGTCGCGCACCGTGCTCTCGACGATGCGCGAGGCTTCCTGGGTGGCGAGCCGGTCCTTGGTCTGGCCTTGGAACTCGGGCTCGCGGATGAACACCGACAGCATGGCGGCGGCGGTGTCCATCACGTCGTCGGCGGTCACTTGCGCGGCACGCCGGTTGTTGGTGAGCTCGCCGTAGGCACGCAGCGCCTTCGACAGCGCTTGCCGCAGGCCATTCTCGTGCGTGCCGCCGTCGGGCGTCGGGATCGTGTTGCAGTAGGAGCGCAGGAAGCCGTCCTCGTCCGCGATCCAGGCGACCGCCCACTCGACCGAGCCGTGGCCGTTGGCGCCCTCGGTGCGGCCGGCGAACATCTCCTTCGTCACCAGCGTCTGCCCGGCAATCTCGCTCGTCAGATAATCCTTGAGGCCGCCGGGAAAATGAAAGGTCGCCTCAGCCGGCGTCTCGCCCGTGATGAGGGACGGATCGCAGCTCCAGCGGATCTCCACGCCACCGAACAGGTAGGCCTTGGAGCGCGCCATCTTGAGGAGTCGCGCCGGATTGAACGCGCAGCCTTTGCCGAAGATCTTCTCGTCGGGCTTGAAGCGCACGGTGGTGCCGCGGCGGTTCATCACCGGCCCGAGCTTCTGCAGCTTTCCTTGCGGATCGCCGCGCTTGAACTCCATGCGGTAGAGCTGCTGGCCGCGCGCGACCTCGACCTCGAGCGTCTCCGACAGCGCGTTGACCACGGAGACGCCGACGCCGTGCAGGCCGCCGGAGGTGTTGTAGACCTTGCTTTCGAACTTTCCGCCCGAGTGCAGCGTCGTCAGGATGATCTCGAGCGCCGGCTTCTTGAACTTGGGGTGGGGATCGACGGGAATGCCGCGCCCGTTGTCCGTAACCGAAAGAAAGCCGTCCTTGCCGAGCACTACCTCGATGCGGCTCGCATGCCCGGCGACCGCCTCGTCCATGGAGTTGTCGATCACCTCGGCGAAGAGGTGATGCATCGCCTTCTCGTCGGTGCCGCCAATGTACATGCCGGGACGGCGGCGCACGGGCTCGAGGCCTTCCAGCACCTCGATGTCGGCGGCGGTGTAGGCATCCGAGGCGTCAGGCGAACGGCGGGAGCGGCCGGTCTTGTCGGTCATGAAGCTTTCGAGCGTTGAGAAGAGGTCGCGTACGGCTCCGGCCATGGGTCACGGGCTCCGGTCTGGCTGCCTATTGCGGCCGAGCACGAGACGCAAGCACGAGGAGCGCGCTCCAGCGAATCCCCTTGAAGTTTCGAGGGATTGACGTTGCAGCTTCGATGCGGGTTGGCAAGCCGCTCCCGTGGGCGTCTACAATTCAAGGTTGTTGCCGGCAAGAACTTCGCCTAATGTTCCGGTCGTTCTTTTTATTTCAGCATACCACCTTCATTTTATTGGAAAATCTATCGTGAACATCCTCATTCAGCTGGTCCAGATCGGGGGCATTGGTGGCTCGCTAGCCTTCCTTTTGCTCGGCTACTACCTGCTCTCGAAGGAGCAGGATATGCGCGATGCCCAGGGCAATCGGCTCGCCCCGCGACCGGAGGTGTTCGAGGCGATCTATCGATTTCTCAGATACGCGCTGATCTTCTTCGTCGTCGGGATTGCCGCACAGATCGCCGTGGCGTTGATGCAGGGCCAGTTGCAGCGCTGGAGCAAGCTCGACGTGGTGCAGCTCATCTTTGACCGCTGGTTCTACGACCCCGAGCACAAGCGTGCCATCGTCTCATTCAGCGAGGCAGCATTCTCGGACGCGCCCGTGGTGGAGAAGGAAAATCGCCACAGCTATGACATCTATGTCGGGCTCCGCGCTCGCGAGAGCACTAGACCGACCATTGGCGAGTACCCCGTCCTCTTTGGGCCGCTCGATTTCGCATCGACCGCTAACGTCGAACGGGCGGTCACGAGCGAGCAGATCGCGACTCTGGGAAGTTGTGTCGAGTTCGTCTTATTCGGCGTTGACAAGAGCACGCCCGCTTTGACGGAGCCGTTCAAGCCGGCGGCATTGTCAACGAAGATTGTCGTCTTCAACACCGTGAGTTCTTGTCCGCCATCCTAACTCGGCAATGAGGCGTTCATGCCACACGCTCGACATGCGAATGTCCCCGTCATCCGGATCGCGCTTTGGCTAACCATGCTGTTATCCGCAGGCGCGCTCGCAAATACGCCCCTTGAGGCCAACTCCGACTGCACGCGGCATCCGGCGCCGCCTCCTACCTCATCAGAGCCGCCCACGGATTGTGCGGGACATTAGCATCAATGACCTGACGAAGCCGGGAGGCTGTCCGCGAGCCTCGGCCCAACCATAGGCCGCGCGATGAAGAGCGATAGCCCGGCCGCCAGCAAGGCCGCCGCGCCGGCGATGAAGAAGGCCTCGATATAGCTCCCCTGCGCGGAGCGCAACGCGCCGCCGAGGAAGGCTGCGGAGGCTGCGCCGATCTGGTGGCCCGCCGCGATCCAGCCGAACACGATGGGCGCCGACTTGTCGCCGAAGACCGCGTTGGTCAGCCGCAGCGTCGGCGGCACCGTCGCGATCCAGTCGAGCCCGTAGAACACGGCAAACAGCGACAGACCGTAAAAGGTGAAATCGGTGTAGGGCAGATAGATCAGCGAAAGCCCGCGCACCCCGTAGTAGATGAATAGCAGGTTGCGCGCGTCGAAGCGGTCGGTGAGCCAGCCCGAGGCCGTCGTGCCGATGAGGTCGAACATGCCCATCATCGCCAGCAGGCCCGCGGCGTCAACCGCCGCGATGCCATAGTCCGAGCACATGGGGATGAGGTGGGTGCCTATCAAACCGTGCGTGGTGAAGCCGCAGATGAAGAAGGTCGCGAGCAGCAGCCAAAAATCGCGCACCCGTGCGGCCCCCGCGAGCGTGGCAAACGCGGTGCGCAGGGGATTGGCGCGCGTCGCCTCCGAAGCGGGTGGCGCATCGGGAGCTGACCCGTAGGGCTCCGTGCCGATATCGGCGGGCCGTTCGGGCATCAAGATCCGCACCACAGGAATGAGTGCGGCGGTCGCGATCGCAACCGCAATGACGACCGGCCGCCAGCCGTGCTCGGAGAGCTTGGCGAGCGCCGGAAGGAAGACCAGGTTGCCGGTGGCGGTGCTCGCCGAAAGGATGCCCATGACGAGCCCACGGTTTGATGTAAACCAGCGGTTGACGATCGTCGCCGCGAGCACGAAGGCGACGCAGCCGCTTCCGAGCCCCGAGAGCACGCCCCACGTCGCCACCAGCTGCCAGGGCTCGGTCATGAACAGGCTCAGTGCCGCCGAAAGAGACAGCAGCGACAGCGCGAGCGTGATCGTCCGGCGGACGCCGAAGCTTTGCATCAGCGCGGCCGCAAACGGGCCCATGAGGCCGTATAGGAAGATGCCGACGGCGGCCGCGCCCGAGACCGTGCTGCGCTCCCAGCCGAACGCGCTCTCCCACGGCACGATGAGCACGCCCGGCGCCGAGCGCACGCCGGCCACCGTCAGCATCGTCACGAACGTGACCCCGGCGACGACAAAAGCGTAGCGCTGGCCGGTGACCGTCGGCAATCGCATGCGTGCAGTTTCCTCGTAGTTCGCGAAGGTCCCCGGATTTCTCGTCGGATGCGTCGCCGGCAAGGCTCGAGGTCGAGTTATGGTCACGGGTTTGCGCAAAAGCGAATTGATCTAGATCGCCTTTGCGCGCTTTTGAAGCGCGACCCGCAGCCGCCGCCGGAAGCGCGCTGCAAGGCTCGCCGGCGCCCCCCTCGATTGCAGCATATTTGCAATTCGAGGGGCTCGTTCAACGCCGAATTCACGCAAATCGGCGACTGTGTGCGTTTCAAGCAGTCGGCGCGGCGCGCTTCCGCCAGCGCCTATGAAGGCGGGGGTTTCAAATGTCTGTCGATTGGCCTCCTAGATTTCGCGCCCCCCTGCGGGCTGGTCTCATCGCCCTGGCGGCGATTGCGCCCGGCGCAGCCTTGGCGGAATCCACAACGACGCCCATCCCGCAATCGATCACCACCCCGGCCGCGGTCGATACCTCCATCGGAATCCTGCAATTTCCCAATGGAGTTCCGACCTCCGAGACCGCACAGAAGGTCTACGACGAGCTCGATCTGAAACGTGGCGTCTCGTCCTTCCTCGAAGGACTGCGCGGCGTGTCGATGTTCGCGGCGCGCAAGGGCATCCGGGAGGCGGGCGTCGCCGACAACGACGTCCTGATCTTCTCCGGGCTGATGGACGCCCGCTCCCTGTTCCTCACCGCCAACGCCGACACCATCTATTTCTTCAGCAACCTCAACCTCAGCAATGGGCCGCTCGTCGTCGAGACGCCGCCCGGCACGCTCGGCCTCTTCGACGATCTGTGGTTCCGCTGGGTGATCGACTTCGGCACGCCGGGACCGGACCGCGGAACGGGCGGCAAGTATCTGCTGTTGCCGCCGGGCTATAGCGGGCCGCTTCCGGACGGCGGCTATTTCATCGGCCGGCCGACCACCACGTCGGTAGCGCTGCTCGGACGCGCGTTCCTAGAGAACAACGATCACGCGCCTGCCGTTGCCACCATCAAGCGCTCGCTCAAGATCTACCCGTACGTTCCTGGCTCCTACGGAACCAGCATCGGCACGTTCCTCACTGGCAAAGGACCGCTCGCCGACCTGAGCAAGCCCACTTCGCCGAAGTTCGTCGAGGGCACCGGACTTTTCATGAACACCATCCCGCCCAACGACTTCTCCTATTACGAGATGCTCGATGCGCTCGTGCAGGAGCAGCCGGCCGAGGCGCTCGAGCCGGAGATCGGCGGCGAGTTCGCAGCGGTCGGCATCGTCAAGGGTAAGCCGTTCAATCCGGACGCGCGCATGCGCAAGATCCTCGCCGATGCCGTCGCCATCGGCAACGCGTCGGCGCGCACGCTAGCCTTGCGTCCGCGCGAACAGGAAGGCTTCGCCTATTATGGCCCCGCCTCGAAATGGCTCAATCCGCTGTTCGTCGGGGGCTACGACTTCACGCGCCCGCCGCCCGAGATCACCAAGGAGGGCGTGAAGCAGTTCCCCTACACGGGAGCGCGCACGCTCGACGCGCGCGCGGCCTTCTTCTACGCCGCGACCGGCGTGACGCCGGCGATGGTCATGCGTCTGCCCGACGTCGGCTCGCAATACCTGTTCGGCATCCTCGATTCGAGCGGGGAGCCGTTCGACGGCGGCAAGACCTACAAGGTGAAGCTACCTTCCGACATTCCAGCAGCGAAGTTCTGGTCGCTGACTGTTTACGACAACGAGACAAGATCCATGCTGCAGACAGAGCAGCGTTTTCCGCGCGCAGGCTCGCAGAGCTTTCCGAGCCCGGCAGCGGTGGTGAGCGAGGACGGCTCGACCACGGTCTACTTTTCGCCGAGCAAGCCCTCCGGCGCAGAGGAGAGCAACTGGATCAAGACGGTTCCCGGAAAGGGCTGGTTCGTGATCCTGCGCCTCTACAGCCCGCTCGAGCCCTTCTTCGCCAAGACGTGGCGTCCGGGCGAGATTGAGCCCGTCACGCGCGATGCCTCCCTCCGGCAAGAACCCGCGGCCAACATGTCAAGGTAGGCATCTGCTCGTCGGTGGGGACGAAGAGGCCGGCCGCTTTGAAAGCGCCGCACTCCCTCGGCTATGATGCGATGATCGGATCGGTCAGGGAGAGCACCCCCGTGTACCATGCGGCGTGGCAACAGGTGTCGTACCGGTTCTGCGACTTGAAGGAGCTGATGGCCAAGGCGACGCCATTGCGATCGGGTGATGTTCTCGCTGGAGTCGCCGCTAGAAGCGCCGCGGAGAATGTCGCTGCCAAAATGGCGCTCGCCGACGTTCCACTGAAGCGGTTCCTCAGCGAGGCCGTCATCCCCTACGAGAGCTGCGACGTGACCCGCCTCATCATGGACCGCCACGATACGGCGGCCTTCGCGCCCGTTTCGCAGATGACGGTCGGCGAATTCCGCGACTGGCTGCTGTCGGAAGCCGCCACGACCGAGGTCCTTGCCTGGCTCGCACCCGGGATCACCCCCGAGATGGCCGCTGCCACGTCCAAGATCATGCGCAACCAGGATCTCATCCTGGCGGCGCGCAAGGCGGAGGTCGTCACGCGGTTTCGCGACACGATCGGGCTCAAGGGGCGGATGGCGGTGCGCCTCCAGCCCAATCATCCCACCGACGACAGGCGCGGTATCGCGGCCTCCATCGTCGACGGCCTCATGCTCGGATGCGGCGATGCCGTGATCGGCGTCAATCCGGCAAGCGACAACGTGGCGGGAATCATCGATCTCCTCGCGATGCTCGACGACATCATCCACCGCTTCGAGATTCCGACCCAGGCTTGCGTGCTCACCCACGTGACGACCTCGATCGAAGCCATGCGTCGCGGGGCGCCGATCGATCTCGTGTTCCAGTCGGTCGGCGGCACGGAGGCGGTGAACACCTCGTTCGGGGTAACGCTCGCGATGCTGCGCGAGGCGCGCGAAGCGGCGCTCGGCTTGAAGCGCGGCACCGTCGGCGACAACGTCATGTATTTCGAGACGGGCCAGGGCTCCGCGTTGTCGGCCGACGCCCATCACGGCGTCGACCAGCAGACGCTCGAAGCGCGTGCCTACGCGGTCGCGCGCGAGTTCAAGCCCCTCCTCGTTAACTCCGTCGTCGGCTTCATCGGTCCCGAGTACCTTTACAACGGCAAGGAGATCATTCGCGCCGGCCTCGAGGACCATTTCTGCGGCAAACTCTTGGGCCTGCCGATGGGCTGCGACGTCTGTTACACCAACCACGCCGAGGCCGATCAGGACGACATGGATGTGCTCCTCATGCTGCTCGGTGCAGCGGGCGTGACGTTCGTTATGGGTGTGCCCGGCGCCGACGACATCATGCTCAACTATCAGTCGACCTCTTTCCATGATGCCCTCTACGTGCGCGAGGCGCTGGGCTTGCGGCGTGCGCCCGAGTTCGAGGGTTGGCTCGAGCGCATGGGGTTGGCGGACGAGAACGGCCGGCTTGTCGGCCAAGCCAAACACGCTCTGCTCGACCACGTCCAAGGTCTTGCCGCATGACGTCGGACAGCCCCTGGACAGTGCTGCGCCGCTTCACCGACGCACGCATCGGACTGGGACGGGCCGGTTCGGCGCTACCGATCCGCGAAGTGCTGAGATTCTCCATGGCGCACGCGCAGGCGCGTGATGCGGTGACGAGGCCTCTCGACTGGGCTCCCATCGAAGAGGCGCTCGCTGCTCTCAAGCTCAAGACCGTTCGCATCGAGAGCGCTGCTGGCGACCGCGACACCTATCTGCGCCGGCCCGACCTCGGACGGCGCCTGAGCCCCGAAGCACGCGGCTGCCTCGCAGCGATGGCAGGCCCGTCGCCGGATCTGCTTATTCTGGTTGCGGACGGTCTTTCCTCGACGGGCGTCAGCGCGAACGCTGCTGCGGTGATCGCGGCCTTCCTGCCGCTCGCGCGCAAAAGCGGCTGGAGCCTTGGTCCGATCCTGCTCGCCGATCAGGGGCGCGTAGCGCTCGGCGATGATGCCGGCGAGCTGCTCGGCGCGCGCGCCGTGTTCGTGCTCATTGGCGAGCGCCCGGGCCTTTCCTCGCCCGACAGCCTCGGCGCCTACCTGACGTGGGGCCCCCGCGTCGGGCGCAAGGACGGCGAGCGCAACTGCATTTCCAACATCCGCCGCGGGGGACTGAGCGCAGAGGAGGCGGCATTCAGGGGCCACTGGCTCCTGCGCGAGGCGTTCCGGCAGCAGATCACCGGTGTGCACCTCAAGGACGAAAGCAATCACCAGCTGGAAGGCAGCAAGGGCGTCCCGGCCCTCACGAAGGATTGACGGGCAGCTCGGTGCGCCAACGAGGCGTGCCGGCCTCGCCTACTATTCGCAGGTGGCCAATTGGCAGCCGCTTCTGAAGGCTGACAGCAGAGCTCTAAAGGTTGAAAACGTCAAAAAAGCCGGCGCGGCCTTGCCGCGCAGCTTGCCAAAAAGATGCTGTCAATTTTCAGGGCTGGGCTGCCGAGCTGGGGCGCGCAGGACCGAGAAGCTGGGTGACGACTTCCCTGCTGACAGGCTTGGCGGCAAACGTGTGCGGTACGCACCCAAGGCCAGCGCCGACGTTTGAGTGACCCGACAGTATGATGACGCGGATGCCCAGCGACTGGAGCGTCTGGGCAGCGGCGGCGCCGGTGTCGCCATCGGCGAGGTTGAGGTCGATGATCGCGAGATCAGGAGCGAGCTCGTCCGCGTTGTTGAGCGCTTCGCGCGCGTTATGGAACACGCCGCATACAAAGTGCCCCGACTCCTCGACGATCGGAGGCGAGGTCAGCGGCGAGCAGTGGTTCATCCTCGCAAATCAGAACTCTGTGCATGGCACGACATCCTTTGCTGCAGCTGCTAACGCCGATCGAACGTTCTTGGTTCCGCTGGGCCTGAATATCGCAGGCCTGCTAAAGGCTTACGCCGAAACGTTGTCGATGAGGCGCGTCGCGCCGAGCCGCGCCGCGGCCAGCACGCGCAGGGGCCGATCGGCCGTGCGGCTGACCACTTTCATGGTCTCTGCCTCGCGCACCGCGACGTAGTCGATCTTGTTGAATCCGGCCCGCGCGATGGCGAGTGCCGTTTCTTCGCACAGCACCTCGAGCTGCGCCAGTTGCGGCTCACCGCGGTTAAACGGATCGGGCACGAGCGCCGAGGGCCGCGGGCGCTTCGAGCCGCGGCCCGTGTCTTCGCCACGCGCGATCGCGGCGGCCTTAGTCGCAACCTCGGCGAGGACACGATACAAAGCCGGAGCGATCTTGCGTTCGGTCGCGGTGAGGTAGGCGTTGCGCGAGGACAACGCGAGCCCGTCCGCCTCGCGCACTGTCGGCTCGCCGACAATCTCGAGGTTCATGTCGAGGTCGCGCACCATCTGCTTAATGACGCAGAGCTGCTGGTAGTCCTTCTCGCCGAACACCGCGAGGTCGGGGGTCGCCGCCCCAAATAGCTTGCTGCATACCGTCGCGACGCCGCCGAAGAAGTGCGGGCGCACATCCGCCTCGAGGCCGAGCGCCGCGCCGGCCGGTACGACGCGAGTGGCAAATCCTTCCGGATACATCTCGGCAGCCGCGGGCGCCCACACGAGATCACAGGACTCGGCCGCGAGCCGGACAAGATCGGCCGCCTCGTCTCTTGGGTAGCGCGCGAGGTCCTCGTGGGGGGCGAACTGCGTCGGGTTGACGAAGATCGAGACGATGGTGTGGTCGGCGAGTGAGGCAGCGCGGCGCACGAGTGCCACGTGGCCCTGATGCAACGCGCCCATGGTGGGAACGAGCGCCACGCGCCGGCCATCTCGCCGCCAGCCGGCGACGACGTGGCGTAGCTCGGCAACGGTGCGGACGACTTCCGGCTTGGCGCGCGCCACGGGCAGCTTCTCTTCCCTAAATCGGGCGCGAAGGTCATCCACCCAATGCCCCGCGTCAAGAGTGGAGGAGCAGGCGTGTCGGCAAGCGCACCCTTTGCCGATTTGCTAGCATCCCCCATATCGAATTGGGCGGGCTGGGCGACTTTAAGGGCAGCATGGGCGCAGTGAAGATGGCCGAGCCGAGTGGAGCGGTGCGGGAGACCGCGCAGTTGCTGCCGCCGCGCGACGAAATCGCGGCGCACCACCTGATCGATGAGACGCGGCTGCTCGACCGCCTGCTCGAGCGCGCCGTCTTCAGCGAGGACGAGCGGCGCCGCTCGTCCGATATCGCGCGCCGGCTCGTCCATTCCGCCCGCGCGAGCCAGGACAAGCACGCCGGCGTCGATGCCTTCATGCGCGAGTACGGGCTATCGAGCGAGGAAGGTGTCATCCTAATGTGCATCGCGGAGGCGCTGCTCAGGATCCCCGACAGCGAGACCGCGGACGAGCTCATCGCCGAAAAGATCGCCGGCGGCGACTGGCAACGCCACCTCGGGCACTCCGACAGCCTGTTCGTCAACGCCTCGACCTGGGCGCTGCTGCTCACGGGGCGCGTGGTCAAGCTCAAGTCGGCGCGTGGGTCAAACCCCATCGACGCGATCAAGCGGCTCGTCGCGCGTTCCGGCGAGCCGGTGATCCGCCAGGCCGTGCGTCAGGCGGTGAAGGTGCTGGGCGACCAGTTCGTGCTCGGGCGCACCATCAAGGATGCGCTGGTGCGCGCGCAGGACTACGAGGACAAGGGCTACCTGTTCTCCTACGACATGCTCGGCGAAGGCGCGCGCACGCAGACGGATGCGGGCGCCTACTTCGAGCGCTACATGACGGCAATCGACGCCATCGGCAACGCGGCAGGGCCATTCGCCACCATGCACGTTGATGCGCTCTATCGGCGCCCGGGCCTGTCGGTGAAGCTGTCTGCCCTGCACCCGCGCTTCGAGCCGGGCAAGGAGCACCGCCTCGACGAGGAGCTTACACCGAGGCTTCTGAGCCTGGCGCGCGCGGCGCGCTCGCGCGGGTTGTCGCTCACGATCGACGCCGAGGAGCAGGACCGCCTCGACCCGACCCTGCACCATTTCGCCGCCGCCTTCACCGACTCCGCGCTCGACGGCTGGAACGGGCTCGGCCTCGCCGTGCAGGCCTACGGCAAGCGCGCCGTCCCCGCGCTGCGCTGGCTGCGGCGTCTCGCCGAGCGCACGGGCAAGCGCATTCCCGTCCGCCTCGTCAAGGGCGCCTACTGGGACAGCGAGATTAAATGGGCGCAGGAGCGCGCGCTCGCCGACTATCCCGTGTTCACGCGCAAGCTCAACACCGACGTTTCCTACCTCGCTTGCGTGCGCCTGCTCTTGAGCGACCCGAAGGCCTTCTATCCGCAGTTTGCCACCCACAATGCGCACGCGCTTGCAGCGACGCATGTCGCCGGCGGCCCCGCCGTGTTCGAGTTCCAGCGCCTGCACGGCATGGGCGAGGCGATCTACGAGGGCATCATCGGCGAGGGGGGCATCGGGCGTCCGTGCCGCATCTACGCCCCCGTCGGCGAGCACGAGGCGCTGCTCGCCTATCTCGTGCGGCGGCTCTTGGAGAACGGCGCCAACACCTCTTTCGTCAACCGGCTCGCCGACGACGAGGCCCCCGTCGCCGACATCATCCGCGATCCGGTCGAGACGGCCGAGCGTGAGCGCGCGGCGGCCGCCGCACCGGACCGGGCATTCCCCCGCCCGCGCGACATCTATCTGCCGCGCAAGGCCGCCTCGGGCCTGGCGCTGACCGAGCGCAGCGTGCGCTCAGAGCTGCTCGCGAGTATGACCACCGCTCTAGACGAGACCTTCGACGCCGGTCCAATCATCGCCGGGCAGACGACGGCCGGCGGCGATTCGGCGAGCCTTATCACCTGCCCGCACGACCGGCGCGAGCGCATCGGTACGGTGCGTATCACCACGCCGGCCCAAGCCGATGCCGCCATCGACAGCGCCACAAAGGCTCAGCACGCCTGGAACGCGCGCGGCGGCGCCGTGCGCGCAGAGATCCTCGAGGCCGCAGCAGATTTGTTCGAGCGCGACCGCGCGAAATTGATGGCGGTGATCGTGCGTGAGGCCGGCAAGACGCTCGACGGCGCGCAGGGCGACGTGCGCGAGGCAGTCGACTATCTGCGCTACTATGCCGGCGAGGCGCGCCGGCTGTTCGGCGCCCCGGTGCAGCTCCCCGGACCGACGGGCGAGCGCAATACGCTAACGCTCAACGGTCGCGGCGTATTCGCCTGCATCTCGCCGTGGAATTTCCCGCTTGCCATCTTCACCGGCCAGGTGGCGGCCGCCCTCGCCGCGGGCAACACGGTTCTCGCCAAGCCTGCGGAGCAGACGCCGATCACCGCCTTCCTGGCGACGCGGCTGCTGCACGAGGCGGGCGTGCCGAAGGACGTCCTCCACATCCTCACCGGGAGCGGTCGCCTGGGCGAAGCCCTCGCCAAGGACGCGCGCGTGCGCGGCGTCTCCTTCACCGGCTCGAACGAGACCGCTTG
>CAVUWX010000015.1:0-30025 GCA_963745205.1 uncultured Alphaproteobacteria bacterium | reverse complement strand
GTTGAATTGGGGACGTGAACCAGGGCCCTCAACCGGGGCCCTGAACCTCGGGCTTCTACCGCTGGCCCCAATCATGGTCCCCAATTGCGGGCCTCAACCGGAGGCCTTCACCAAAGGACCGAAACGGCGCCGCAAGCGGATTGAGATCGAGAACATCTACCCCGAGAAGTCTCAGTCCGAAGCGTTCATCCATGCCACGGTTCTGCTCGACCTCCTGAAGGCCGAATGCACGCCGGGTAAGTACGTCAAGAAAAAGCAGCTAGAGCGATGGTACGCAGAGCTCTGCGCGCAGGAAGGCTGGCAGCCTCGCCACTGGACGGCAATCGCTCGACAGCTCGGGAAACTGACCGACAAGAGAACGGCGAAGGAGAACGGCAAGAAGTCCGTGGCCTACCGCATCCCGAGGCCCTAAGCCCGCCCAGTGCCTAGAAGGCTCAGCCGCGGCCGCTTTTCTCCTAGGTACAATTTCCCCTCAACACCTGTCCGCGGAACTGCGCAGCCTTGCCTGGGGCCTTAGCGACCACATCTGAAGCCATCAGGGGCCAAGTGTGTGCATGGTGTGTGCACGAGCCAAATAGGCAGATCGGGTCGTGGTGGTTTAACTTGCTGATTTTGCTGGTGCCGCAAGCAGGACTCGAACCTGCGACCCCGTCATTACGAATGACGTGCTCTGCCAGCTGAGCTATTGCGGCTTAGGCGTGGAGGGATAGCGCCCGTCTCAGCCGAATGCAAGACGCCAAGCGCGCGTTGCGCGCCTCGTGACATTGGCGGCTGCGCCTCACGCGCGTTGCGGCCGCAGCGGCAGGACGGGCTCGTCCTGCCCGGCCGACTCTGGCCCCGGATCGTCGGGCGCGGGCGGCGCGACGAAGACGCGCGTTTTCCCGTTCTCCTCGTCCTTGCGGATCTTCGCCGCGGGGCGAGCGGCAGAGCGGCGGCGCGCGGGGCCGGCTTCGCCTTCGGAGGTGGTCGCCGCGGCGGACCTTGCCGCCGCCTGCGAGGGCCCCTCGTCCGTTTTCCCCGGATCGCGACGAGCGCTGCTCCGTGGGCTCGCGGTCCTCGGCCGCAGCCGCAGGCGGGGGCAAATCGTCATCGTGCCCCGGCTCGACCGTCTCGGCGCCGCCGTCTCGCTTGGTCGGCGGGCGACGTGCGCGGCGTCTCGTGTTCCGGCGCGGCGTCGTGGTCCACGCCGAGCGCCGCCAGCTCCTCGGCCTTGCTCGCCAACAGCCCCGCATCCTGGTGGTCGACCGATTCGACCGGCACCCGCCACTGGAACGCATCGAGCGCGTGCGTCACCGGCGAGATCGGAGCCCAGTGGTCGGCTGTGATGCCGTCGGCGGTCCAGGCCGGGTCGCGCGGGGCGTGCACGGCGCGCGCGAGCCACTCGCGCACGCGGCCCTTGTCGCCCTGCTCACTCTCGATGCGGGCCATGAGCGTCGCCACGCGCTGCGTCAGGCGTCCCTGTAAGCAGCGGCTCCAGGGCGGTGCGCGCCTCCTCGTACTGGCGCGCCTCGATGGCGGCGTTGGCAACGGCGATGGGACCCTCGAGCGAGTTGGGGCTCAAGGCGGCGAGCTGCTTGATGCGGTCGAGCCGGTCGCGCGGGCTGTCGCCGATACGCGCATAAGCGTAGGCGATGGCGAGATCTGGGTGCGGGGAGCGGCTCCAAGTCCGCTGCAGCACCTTGGCGGCGCGTGGCGTGTTTCCGCGTGAGGCGAGCAGGCGCCCGGCAATCGCCGCCGCCGGCACGAGATCGGGCGCGAGCGCGTGCGCTTCGAGCGCGAGCGTCAGCGCGCGCTCGGGATCGGTTTCCTCGGCCGCCTGCGCTTGCGCGGTGAGCAGAACCGCGCGCCGGCGATCGGCCTTCGGCCGCTCGATGTGGCCGTTCTTGCGCGCGATCGTCACCGTCTCCAGCGCGCCCGACCAGTCGGACTGGCTGCACTGCAGCTCAAACAGCGCGTCGACCGCCCAGGCGAGCTTCGGGTTCTGCGCGACGGCGCGCTCGGCGAAATGCCGGGCCGCCTCGGTCTCGCCTTCGCGCTGCGCCTCAAGGAAGAGGCCGCGCAGGCCGAGCTGCTCGGTGTCGGGGGAGGCGAGCATGGCTTCGAAGATGCGCCGCGCCGTCGTGCGATCGCCGGCAAGCTGCGCGGCTTGAGCGCGCAAGAGATGCGTCAGCGGCTCGTTCGGCAGCGACTTGCGCGCCTGGATCGCCGAGCGCATGGCGGCCGCCCGGTCGCCGGCGCCGAGCGCGATCATGCCGCTCGATAAGGCGTCGAGGCCGAGCCTCTGCCGGCGCTTGGCGAGCACGGTGCCTACGGCCGCCGGACTCTGCCATGCGTTGCGCATCAGCGACCACAGCAGGAGCGCGGCGACGAGGAGTGCAAAGAGCAGGACGATGGCGCGAAAGACGCTCGTCTCGATCACGTAGCCCTGCCAGTCGACGGTGAGCTCGCCGGGACGGTCCGCGAGCCAGGCGAGGCCAGCGGCGACGAGCGCCACCGCGACGAGGAAGCCGATCAAGCGCAGCATTTGGGCCCCCTTATTCCTGCGATTTGGCCGGCGCGGTCGCAGGCGCCACCAGCGAAGCCTTGAGCTGCGCTTCGACCGTCGAAAGTGCGCCGTCGACGGCGTAGCGGGCTTCGACCTTGGCGAGGAAATCGCGCGCCGCGTCCTGCACGCGCGGCGGCAGCGTCTTCGCCTCGGCCAGCACGTCGCCCAGCCGGTCCGCGTTGAGCGCCGCTTCCATGCGGGCGGCGACCGCTTCGACGCTGGTATCGCCCGCGATCTGGCTGACCTTGCGCACGCGTACGACTGACTTGGCGCCAGCGAGCAGCCGATTAATGACAGAGGCGTCGCCGGGCGCGTCGTCGGCGTCGATCATCTTGAAGGCCGTCGTTTTAAAGTCCTTCTGCAGCTCGGCGAGCGTCGGCACGCCTCGGCCGGCGTAGCCCGCGAGTTGGGTGAGGTCGACGCTGCCGCCCGAGAGCTTGCGCGCGTCAGCGAGCTCGTTGGCAAAGCTGCTGCCGCGATCGATGGCGCGTTTCAGGTTCGCAAGCTCGAGCGACAGGACGATGCGTTCGGCCGTCGCCTTGCGGTCGGCCTCGCTCTTGACGACGCCCTGCACGTCCTGCTGTAGCCCGGCGAGCTTTCCGGCGAGCGGCGTCACCGCACCGGAAATGTCCTCGGGCTTGGCGAACGTAGCAAGCCGCACGTCGAGCTCGGTTCTCAGCTTCTTCAGCTCGTCCCCGGTCGTCTTCAGGTTCGCGCCGGCGCGGTCGGCATCGGCCTTGAGCGCGTCGAAGCGGGCGGTGAGCTGGCCGCTCTCCGTCTTCAAGGCAGCAAGATCACGGTCTATGCGCTGCGTGCCGGACTTCGCCGCTTCGCTCGTTTCGTTTGCCGTAGCAAGGCGCGTATCGAGCTCCTGGGTGACGCTCTTGCGCAGAGCGTCGAGCTGCGTGTTGATCGTCGACTCCAGGTCGACGACCTTGCCCGTCAACGCCGCGAGCTGGGGCAGACGTCCGCTTTGCGGGTCCTTCGCAGCGGCCGCGCTCATGTCGTTGAGCTGCTCTTCCAGCTTGGTGACACGGGCCTGCACGGTCGCGTCGTCCGGGCGCGGTGCCGTCTTCGCATCGACGGCCTTGATGCTGCTGGCGAGCTCATCCTGGCGTTTGGCGAGACGATCGACGCTGCCGCCGACCTTCTCGAGGCCCTCGATCTTCGCCTCGGCGGCGGCCAGCCGCGACGTAAGCTCGGGATTGGCGCTCTTCTGCTTGCCCGCGGCCTCGAGTGCGATGATGCGTTGCTGCAAGGCAACGGTCGCGTCCTCGTGCTCCGAGGGTCCGCTCAAGCCGAGTTGAGAAGCCAGCATGTCGGCCGCGAACAGGGCCACGATGCCGCCGGCGATGCCGGCTGCCACATGCGAGAAAAATCCGCCATAGCCGCCTGCCTTGGCTGGAGCCGGCTTCTTGGGCGGCTCGGGCTTCGCGGCTCCCTCCTCGCCGCGCGGCGAAGCGCCCGGCAGTGCGCTTGCGCTGGGGGTGGTTGCATCGGGCGCTGCCGCAGGGGGCTTCTCGTTGTTGCCCGCGGGGGGATCGATCACGGTTGCCTTGAGATCGAGGGTCGCGTGCGGGCGGCTGCTGCTCGTGTCACTGCCGGCCACCGGCTTTGCGGGGTCGTCCTTGCGCGTGTTCATGGGAGCCAATGCACCTTGGTTAGCGGTCTCTCTTGGAGCACAGGGCAGCCGCGTGGTAGCGGCGCGTCGCATAGAGCTACCAGTTCTCTTTGACGCTAAGCTACACCCCTGAGGAATGCGTTGCCACCCGGGCGACAGCTTCGAGAATTGCCGAGGAATTTGGCCTTACGGCGATGTTAACGCGGGCGGGGGCCAGGCCCTTGAGCGCGCCGGCGACATTTGCCGACAGGCACACGTAGGCGAGACGGCGGCCCGGCTCCGCAAGGCCCGCTTTTCCGACAAGCTCGACAAAAATTGCCGCCGTTCGCGGCGACATCAGGACCACGGCGTCGAGCGCGCCGTCGGCGATGGCGCGGGCCGTCTGTGGTCGGAGCGAACCGGCGGCCACGGCGCGATAGGCGGTCACCTTGCGGACCTCGATGCCACGGCTGCCAAGCTCGGCGCCCAGATCGAAGGTGACCTCCTCGCCGGCAACGTGCACGAGTGGACCCTTCTCACCGACCTTGGAGTTCACGATGAGCCGAATGAGATCGCTCGCCGAGCCCTCACCGGCAGTGATGCCCTGAAACCCCAGCTCGCGCGCGAGCTCGGCTGTGGCCGGCCCCACCGCGAAGACCGGGAGCTTTGCCGCCCGCGCGAGCGCCTCGCCCGCTGCAAGCGCCCGCAGGCTGTTACGGCTCGTTGCAATGACGCCCTTAGCGCCATCAAAGGCGCTGGCCTCGACGCGGATCGCCTCGATGGTGAGCAACGGCTCGACCGTGACCTCGTGCCCCTGCGCCTCGAGCGCAGCCTTGAGCTCGGCCGCGTCCGTCTCGGGCCGGGTCACGAGGACGTGCATCAGGCGAGCACACGCAGGAAGTCGGGTCCAGCGCGTTCGAGAAGCTCCGCCGCCGCTTCCTCGCCGAGCCGCAGCGCCGTCTCAGCGCCTCCGCTGCGCTCGGTTGCGAAGAGCTGCTTGCCGTCGGGCGTTAGGATCTCGCCACGAAGGCGCAGGACATTGCCGTGAAGCTCGGCGAGGCCGGCGATCGGCGTCCGGCACGAGCCGTCGAGCTTGGCGAGGAACGCGCGCTCGGCAGCGACGCACAAGGCGGTCGCCGCGTCGTTCAAGGGAGCGATGAGCTGGGCCGTGTCGGCGTCTTCGTCGCGTCGCTCGATTGCGATCGCGCCCTGCGCCACCGCCGGCAGCATGACCTCGGTGCTGATGCGCTCGCGGATGTGGTCGGCAAGCCCAAGCCGGTTGAGCCCCGCGCAAGCGAGAAACGTCGCGTCAGCCTGCCTGTCGGCAAGCTTCTTGAGTCGCGTTTCCACATTGCCGCGCAGCGGCACGATTTTGAGGTCCGGGCGGCGGTGCAGAACTTGCGCCTGCCGCCGCAGCGAAGACGTGCCGATGACGGCGCCTTTCGGCGCTTTGCTCAGGGAAGAATACTCGAGGCTGATGAAGGCGTCGCGCGGGTCTTCCCGCTTCAAGGCGGCGCCGATCGTGAGACCGCGCGGCAGCACCGTCGGCATATCCTTGGCGGAATGCACGGCGAGGTCGATGGCGCCCTCCAGCAGGGCCTCCTCGATCTCCTTGGTAAAGAGCCCCTTGCCGCCTTCCTCAGCTAGCGGCCGGTCGGTGATGCGGTCCCCGCTCGTCTTGATGACGACGAGCTCGCAGGCTCCCTCGGTAAGCTTGTGCGCATGCGTAAGCCGCCCGACGACCTCGCGCGCCTGCGCCAGCGCCAAAGGCGAGCCGCGCGTGCCGATGCGGATCTTCGCTGCTTGCAAGCGGTTCTCTCCGGGTGCTAGCGACAGCCTCGATTGGGCGCCATTAATGCCTGCACGGCGCCGCTAAGGCAAATGCGAGGTCGCCCGCGCCAGCGATGGACAGCCCCGAGCAAAACATCCCCGACTTCAGCATCGTCCTCGGGATCGAGACGAGCTGCGACGAGACGGCGGCGGCGGTGGTGGCGCGGCTCCCAGACGGTAGCGGCCGCATCGTGTCCAACGTGGTGCGCACGCAATGGGAGCGCCACCGCCCGTATGGCGGCGTAGTGCCGGAGATCGCGGCGCGTGCGCACGTGGAGTGCCTCGACATTCTCATCCAAGAGGCAATGCGCGAAGCCGACATCGACTTCGCCGATCTCGATGCGGTTGCGGCGACCGCGGGCCCGGGACTGATCGGCGGCCTCATCGTCGGGCTCGTTACGGGCAAGGCGATCGCGTTGGCGAACCGGCTTCCGTTCATCGCCGTGCATCATCTCGAAGCGCACGCGCTGACCGTTGGGCTTACGGAAGGCTTGCGGCCGCCGTATCTCTTGCTGCTCGTCTCCGGTGGCCACACGCAGCTTTTGATCGTGCGCGGCGTCGGCGACTACGAGCGCCTTGGCACCACCATCGATGACGCGCTGGGCGAGGCATTTGACAAGACAGCGAAGCTTTTGGGGCTCGGCTTTCCCGGCGGTCCCGCGGTCGAGCAGGCGGCGCGAGGGGGCAACGAAAGCCGCTTCGATCTCCCGCGTCCCATGCTCGGCCGTGCGGAGCCGCATTTCTCCTTCGCCGGCCTCAAGACGGCGGTGCGGCGGACGGCCGAGCAACTCGCCCCGCTGAAACCGCAGGATGTCGCCGACCTCGCCGCGAGCTTCCAGGCCGCGGTCATCGCATCGGTCGCGGACAGGTGTGCGCGGGCGATGGACATCGCGGCCGAGGGTCTCGGGTCCGGGACCCCCCTCCGCTTCGTCGTGGCGGGCGGCGTCGCCGCAAACGAGCGTCTGCGCGGAAGCCTGCGCGCCCTCGCCGAGAAGCGCGGATACGCCTTCCACGTGCCGCCGGCGCAATTGTGCAGCGACAACGCGGCGATGATCGCTTGGGCCGGTGCCGAGCGCCTGGCGTTGGGGCTGATCGATCCGCTCGGAGCGCCGGTGCGCCCGCGCTGGCCCCTCGACCTTGACGCGCAACCTGCTATCGGTGCTGGCGTGAAGGCATGAGCCTTTGCCCGTGCTAGGTGTGCGGCTTCGGCTTGCGAGCGGGGAGCGCTCTTGAAGATCGATAGCGTCGGCATCATCGGCGGCGGAGCTTGGGGAACGGCGCTGGCGCAATCCCTGCGGCGCGCCGGCCGCGACGCGCTGCTGTGGGCGCGCGAGCCCGAGGTCGCCGCCGGCATCAACGAGCGGCACGCGAACGATGCTTTCCTGCCCGGCGTCGCGCTCGATCCTGCGATTCGCGCCACGGGCAAGTTCTCCGAGGTCGCGCAAAGCGATGTGCTGCTGCTGGTCGCGCCGGCGCAACACGTGCGCGCCGTATCCGAGCACTTGAGACCGCATCTGCGCTCGGGCCAGCCGATCGTGCTGTGCGCCAAAGGGATCGAGCAGACGAGCGGCCGCCTGATGGGCGAAGTGTTGGGTGAGACCCTTCCCGAGGCGCCGCGCGCGGTGCTCTCGGGGCCGAGCTTCGCCGCCGACGTGGCGCGCGGACTGCCGACGGCGCTCACCATCGCCTGCGCCAGCGAGGCCATGGGGCGCGTGCTCGCCGAGCGGCTTGGCAACCGCAGCCTGCGCCTCTACTGGACGAGCGACCTCGTCGGCGTCGAGCTCGGCGGCGCTTTGAAGAACGTACTGGCGATTGCCGCCGGCATCGTCGACGGCAAAGGGCTCGGCGCCAGCGCGCATGCGGCGCTCGTCACGCGCGGCTTCGCGGAGCTGCGCCGCTTCGGGGAGGCTCTCGGCGCGCGCCCAGAAACGCTCATCGGGCTCTCCGGCCTCGGCGACCTCATCCTCACCTGTGGCAGTCCGCAGTCGCGTAACATGTCGCTCGGCCGTGCGCTGGGCCAGGGCCAGAGTCTCGCCCAGGCGTTGGGCGGACGAACCGCTGTCACCGAAGGCATCTATACCGCGGTGGCCGTGCGGCGCATCGCTGCCGAGAAGGGCATCGAGATGCCGATCTGCTCGGCGGTGTGCGACATCGTCGAGGGGCGCTTGACCGTCGCCGACGCCATCGGCCAGCTCATGCAGCGCCCGCTCAAGCACGAGGACTGATCGGCACTCATGATTTGAGGCGCCAGACCTTCAGCGGCGTCGACACGTTGAGGGGCACCGGCTCGAGGAACGCCGGCGGCGTGCCGGCAAAGAGCAGCGTCTGCAGGGCATCGGCCGGGATCTCGCCCCGCACGGTCGTGGAGTCGAGCCCCGCGCAGGTAATGACGTAGCGGACGCCATCGCTGCGCAGGCGACGCTCGGCCTCCTGTGGGGAGGCGTGCAGGATGCGGTGAGCCTCGATGATCGACTTGTCGAGGCGATGATAGGGTGCCGAGAGCGCATCGAGCTTTGACAGCGCGACGATGTAGGGGCCGAGGTTCACGTCGGCCACGGCGAGACCGGGGGGAAGCGGTGCCAGCGCCGAGACGGCGGCCGTCGACTGGCAATCCTGCACGGGCTTCAGCGCTTCCTTCATGCGCGTCGTCGAAGGTGTCGAAATCCGTATGATAAACCATCCCGCCATGGCGATGAGGATAAGCGTCGCTGCCAGTGTGAGCAGGGTGCGCCGACGGCTCGCGGGCGCCTTCGCCGTCTGCGGCGGCCGTGCAAGCCCGACGGCGAGCAGCGGCACCGGCAGGAACGTCGCGTAGGGCAGGAGCTTGATCTGCCAGAAGCTCAGCGGCAGCGCGATGATGAGCGCAAGCACTTGAAAGCGCAGGGAGTCGTCGCGATCCGTGCGCATCAGCTTGAGGCCGCAATAGAGGCCGGCCGCGAAGTAGGCGAGCGCCATCCCACCGAGCGTCGGGAGCTGCGACCCAAGCGAGAAGATGCTCTGTGTCTCCGACACGCTGCCGAGCCAGATGGGGATGAGCTCGGGGTCGACCTCACCGAACGGCCCGGCAAGGCAAAGGGGCTGGGCAGCGGCGTAGAGCGAAAACCCTACCGCGCCGGCGAGCGCGAGCAGCGCGATCTTTGACGGCAGAGAGAGCCGGTCCTCCACCGCTGCCACGGCCGAGACGCCGATAGCGCCGCACACCGCGAGCAACACGAGATTCATGGACAGCACGTCGCAGTGGCTCGTGAACATACGATCCGGCGCGGTGGTCATCGCCAGCGCTAGCGCGAGCGTGGCGGCGAAAGCCACGGCCGCGCGCGAGGGACCGAGCAGGCTGCGGTTCGGCAGAATACCGTAGAGCGCGGCAGCGCCGAGGCAGGCGGCCGTGAGTGCGAGTGCCTCGTAGCCGACAGCCGTACCGAGCCCGAGCAGCACGCCGGCGCTCCAACCCGCGCGCGGGTCATCGAAGCTGCGCGCCAAGCGCAGGATGCCGATGACGGCGCAGAGGATCATCGCGTTGTGGTGGTCGATGCGGCCGGGCAGGAACTGCACGATGCCGATGATGCACGTCACCGTGAGCGCGATGCTCAACAATGCCGCGACGCGCCCGCCGTGGATCTCCGCCTCGCGGGCGAGCAGATAGACGAACGCCCAGAACACAAGGAGCGGCCAGAGCGCGCGTACGATGAGCTCGGCTTTGTCGGCGGGAAGGAAAATCTCGAAGCCGGAGAGCAGCACGGCGAGCGGCAGATCGATCAGGCGCGACCAGTGCGAGACGAGCGGCTGCGCGCCGCCAAAACGCGGAAGCGTCATGTCGAACCACGAGGCGCCCGCCATCCACTCGCGCACCTCGAGCATGCGCGTGGCGTCGTCCGTGTCGCCGAGCGACGTCAAGAGACGCGTCGGGTCGAACCAGAACACGAGCGCGGCAAAGGCAACGACGCCGAGCGCGGACCAGGCGAGCAGAGTGCCGCGCCCGAGCCGTGCCCGCCCGAAGCCTTCACGCATGAGACTGTGCTGCCGGTCGCCGGCAGCCACCATCGCCATGTCATCCGTCTCCCTTTGCTCGAAGCGGACGCTAACGGAGCGCCCTTGCGGCCCTGTAAACGCGTGCCGCGGCAAACCGCCCGCTTCTGGGTCCGCGCAAGGGTTTCTTCAGCGTTGCGATCTAGCTTGCGGGCTGCACGAGGGGTCAGTGCGCCTGCGCCGCGAGCGCGTGGCTATCGCAGCGGGAGACCTCAGGTGGAGCACTCGGAAGTCTTCGTCATCGGCGCGGGGCCCGCAGGCCTAACCGCCGCCTATCTGCTGACGAAGGCCAAAGTCGCGACTACGGTGATCGAGGCCGATCCCGTCTATGTCGGCGGCATTAGCAGAACGGTTAACTATAAGGACTTTCTTTTCGACATTGGCGGACACCGCTTCTTCTCGAAGTCGAAGGAGGTCGTCGACCTCTGGCGCGAGATCCTGCCCGACGACTTCATCGAGCGCCCGCGCTTGAGCCGCATCTACTACGACGGCAAGCACTACTCGTATCCGCTGAAAGCCTTCGAGGCCCTGAGCAATCTCGGCGTCGTCGAGAGCACGATGTGCGTGATGTCGTACGCCTACAAAAAGACGTTCCCCAACGCCAACCCCGAGAACTTCCGCGAATGGGTGTCGAATCAGTTCGGCGACCGGCTGTTTTCGATCTTCTTCAAGACCTACACCGAGAAGGTGTGGGGTATGTCGTGCGATGAGATTTCCGCCGACTGGGCCGCGCAGCGAATCAAGGGCCTCGACCTGTGGAGCGCCATGGCGAACGCGCTGCGCCGCTCGATCAACATGAAGCCCGGCGCGCAGCAGGGCGACAAGGTCATCAAGACGCTCATCGAAAGCTTCCAGTACCCGCGCAAAGGGCCCGGCATGATGTGGGACGCCGCCGCCGCCAAGGTCGAGGCGCAGGGTGGGACGATCCACATGGGGCACAAGCTCAATAGCTTGTCCTGGGACGAGGGGCGCGGCGTGTGGACGATCGGCGCTTCGAGCGCTGAGGGTCAGCGCTTCTTCACCGCGCGCCACGTCATCTCGTCGGCGCCGATTCGCGAGCTGATGGCGTCGATCGAGCCGGCGCCCGCCTCGCTTCCTGCAGCCGAGAAGCTGCGCTATCGCGATTTCATCACGGTCGCGCTGATCGTCGACAAGCCCGACCTCTTTCCCGACAACTGGATCTACATCCACGAGCCGAACGTGCTCGTGGGGCGCATCCAGAACTTCCGCTCGTGGTCGCCGGAGATGGTGCCGGACGAGAAACTTTCGTGCCTCGGGCTCGAGTATTTCTGCTTCGAGGGCGACGGCCTGTGGACCGCGACGGACGAACAGCTCATCGCGCTCGCCAAGCGCGAGCTCGCAACAATCGGATTGGCGAGTGAGGGCGACGTCAAGGACGGCTGCGTCGTGCGTCAGAAGAAGGCGTATCCGGTCTACGACGATGAATACAAGATGCACATCGACGCGATCCGCGAGGACATCGAGGCGCACTATCCGACGCTGCATCTCGTCGGCCGCAACGGCATGCACAAGTACAACAACCAGGACCACGCGATGATGACGGCCATGCTGACCGTGCGTAACATCCTCGCCGGCGAGACGGTCTATGACGTGTGGGACGTCAACGAGGACGCCGAGTATCACGAGGCCGGCGTCTCGAGCGAGCAGGGGGCCCTGCGCAGCGTACGCCAGGTTCCGCGCCGCGTTAGGCCGGCCGCATGAGCGTCGATCACGGCATATCTCGTTGGCGTTGGGGTGCCGGGTCGGACGTCACAAGCTTTGCTGCGCGCTCGCTCGGCCCCGTGCGCGCACTGCTGCCGCAGCTCTCGCGTTACACCGCGGTCAGTGCCTTGGCGCTCGGCCTCGATTTCGGGGTCTTCCTCGCCCTCAATGACGCCATCGGGCACCCGACGCTATCGGGCGTCGTCGGGTATGCCTGCGGGATCGTGCTGCATTATCAATTGTCGCGGCGGTTCGTGTTTGCGACCGCAGCTTCCACGAAATCGGCCCACCGCAGGTTCTGGGAGTTCGTGGCGAGCGGGCTCATAGGCGTTGCCGTAACGGCAGCGGTCATCGCCGCGGCGACCGGAATGGGCGCAAGTCCGATCCTCGCCAAGGCCATGGCGGCGGGCGCGAGCTTCATCGGCGTGTACGCCATCCGCCGCGCGGTCGTGTTCGCCTGAAGCTTTCCTCTCGTCGGCCTCGCGGGCATACTCGCCCGCACCACGCATGTGAGCCGAGGTAAACTTATGCCCGCCTACTGGCTGTTCAAGACCGAGCCCGAAGTCTTCTCCTGGGAGATGCTCAAAGCGCGCGGCAAGAAGGGCGAGGCCTGGGATGGCGTGCGCAACTTCCAAGCCCGCAAAAATATGGTTGCCATGCAGATTGGCGATCTGGGCTTCTTCTACCACACGGGCGAAGACAAGGAGATCGTCGGCATCATGGAGGTGTCGGCGCTGGCTCATCCCGATCCCAAGGACGACACCGGCGTATGGAAATGTGTTGATGTGCGCGCCGTGGCACCGCTGCCGAAGCCCGTGACGTTGGCGGCCGTCAAGCAGAGCTCGAAGCTTGCAAACATGGTGCTGGCGAAAAATGCGCGCCTTTCCGTGCAACCCGTCACGGCTTCCGAGTGGACCGAGGTCTGCCGCATGGGCGGACTTGACGCCCGGAAGCTCAAGGGATGAGCGCGGCGCCGCTCCCGGGGCCCGATCTCACATCGCGCCGATCGGCGGAGGCGTTCATTTGCGCCAACACCAAGCCGCTGCGGCCGCCGCTGGTGCCGGAGATCACGCTGCTGCTCGCCGAGGAATCGCTGCCCATCTGGCAGAAGACCGAGGAGGAGCTCGGCGAGATGAATGTGCCCCCGCCCTACTGGGCGTTTGCCTGGGCGGGCGGGCAGGCGCTGGCGCGCCTGCTCCTCGACCGCACTGAGCTGGTCGCGGGCAGGCGTGTGCTCGACCTCGGATCGGGGTGCGGGCTTTCCGCCATCGCCGCGATGAGCGCTGGTGCACGCAGCGTCCTCGCAGCCGACATCGATCCCATGGCGCTCGCTGCGATCGGCCTCAATGCAGCCGCGAATGGCGTCAGCATCGCGACGACGGGCGCCGATCTCCTGTCCAGCTGCTCGGTGGATGTGGATGTTATTCTCGTCGGCGATCTTTTCTACGAGCGCGCGCTTGCCGACCGCGTGCTGGCATTCATCGAAGCGGGCGCGGCGTCGGGCGCGTTCGTCCTCATTGGCGACCCGCAGCGCAACTACTTCCCCAAGGGCCGCTTCGAGGCGATCGCGGAGTACCGCGTTCCGGTGACGCGCGATCTCGAGGATGCCGAGATCAAGAAAACGGCGGTGTGGAGCTTCTCCGCGTCCTAGTCTCGCGAGGGCCGCGGACGGAACGGCTGCGATCTGATAGTATCCTGCCCAAAGACTCGCAGCGGGAGGAAGCGCATGCAATTCGACGGTCTCAACCTCTTCGCGATCGTGCTCGCCGCCGTCGTAAGCTTCATGTTCGGCTGGCTGTGGTACGGCGTGCTCTTCCCCAGGCAGTGGATGGCGGCGGCGGGGAAGACCGAAGCCGACGTCAAAGGGGGAGGCGGACCGAGCCCCACGCCCTTCGTCATCTCCTTCGTTGCCCTGCTCGTGATGGCCTGGGTGCTCGCCGGCATTATCCACCACCTCGGTCCGGGGGAGGTTACGCTGAGGCATGGCGCGGTCTCGGGCGCCCTGCTCTGGCTGGGCTTCGTCGCCACGACGCTGGTGGTCAACCACACGTTTCAGGGCATGAAGCCGGCATTGACGATGCTTGACGCAGGTCATTGGCTAGGCGTGCTGCTGCTGCAAGGTGCCGTGATCGGCTGGCTCGGCGGCTGAAGCTCCGTCGCAGATTGCACGAAGGGCGAAATTGCCCTCGCCGGTGGCAGCTTCCATAATCGAGTTCCATAATCGAGCCAAAATAGAAACGAGGGAGGAATTCGGACCATGACGCACAAGCTCCATCCGGTACCTGCCGAATGGGCGGCGCGCGCCTGGATCGACAAGAAGGCGTACCGCAGCCTCTATGATCGCTCTCTCAGCGACCCCAACGGGTTTTGGGGCGAGATCGGCCGGCGCATCGATTGGGTCAAGCCCTACACGCGCGTCAAGAACACCTCGTTTGATCCGCACAACGTCTCGATCAAATGGTTCGAGGACGGAACCCTCAACGTCAGCGCCAACTGCATCGATCGCCATCTGCCGGCGCGCGGTGAGCAGGTCGCCATCATCTGGGAGAGCGACGATCCATCGCGCGACGAGAAGATCACCTATCGCCAGTTGCACGAGCGAGTCTCCAAGTTCGCCAACGTCTTGAAGGCGCACGGCGTCAAGAAGGGCGACCGCGTGACGATCTACCTGCCGATGATCCCGGAGGCCGCCTACGCCATGCTCGCGTGTGCGCGCATCGGCGCGGTGCACTCTGTTGTGTTCGGCGGCTTCTCGCCCGACAGCCTCGCGGGGCGCATTGAGGATGCGCAGTCTAAGTTCATCGTCACCGCAGACGAGGGCGTGCGCGGCGGCAAGCACGTGCCGCTGAAGAAGAACGCGGACGAGGCACTGAAGAAGGTCGGCAAGGGCGGCGAGAAGGTGCTCGTCGTGCGCCGCACGGGGAGCCCGGTGCCGTGGGAACCCGGCCGCGATCTGTGGCTGCACGAGGAGCAGGCAAAGGTGTCAGCCGACTGTCCGCCGGTCGAGATGGCGGCCGAAGACCCCCTGTTCATCCTCTACACCTCTGGTTCGACGGGAAAGCCCAAGGGCGTGCTGCACACCTCCGGCGGCTATCTCGTATTCGCGTCCGTCACCCACCAGTACGTGTTCGATTACCACGACGGCGACATCTACTGGTGCACCGCCGACGTCGGCTGGGTCACCGGGCACAGCTACATCCTCTACGGACCGCTCGCCAACGGCGCGACGACGCTCATGTTCGAGGGCGTCCCCAACTATCCGACGATGTCGCGGTTCTGGGACGTCGTCGACAAATGGAAGGTCAACATCTTCTACACCGCGCCGACGGCAATCCGGGCGCTGATGGGCGCGGGCGACGATTTCGTGAAGCGCACGAGCCGCTCCTCGCTGCGTTTGCTTGGCAGCGTCGGCGAGCCCATCAATCCGGAAGCGTGGGAGTGGTACTTCCATGTCATCGGCGAAGGCCGCTGCCCGGTTATCGACACCTGGTGGCAGACGGAGACGGGCGGCATCCTCATCACGCCGCTGCCCGGCGCCACCGACCTCAAGCCCGGCTCGGCGACCAACCCGTTTTTCGGCGTCGATCCTGCCCTCGTCGACGAGAAGGGCGGCCTGCTGTCGGGGGCGGCGGCTGGCAACCTCGTCATCCGGGACAGCTGGCCGGGTCAGGCGCGCACCATCTTCGGCGACCACGAACGGTTCGTGCAGACGTATTTTTCCACCTATCCGGGCAACTATTTCACCGGCGACGGCTGCCGCCGCGACGAGGACGGCTACTACTGGATCACGGGCCGTGTCGACGACGTGATCAACGTATCGGGGCATCGCCTCGGCACGGCGGAAGTCGAAAGCGCGCTCGTCTCGCACCCGAAGGTCGCGGAAGCCGCGGTCGTCGGCTACCCGCACGACCTCAAGGGTCAGGGCATCTACTGCTACGTCACGCTGATCAACGGCGAAGAGTGGAGCGAGGATCTGCGCAAGGAGCTCGTCGCGCATGTGAGGAAGGAGATCGGGCCCATCGCCTCGCCCGACCTCATGCAGTTTGCGCCGGGGCTGCCCAAGACGCGTTCGGGCAAGATCATGCGCCGCATCCTGCGCAAGATCGCGGAGGATGATTTTTCGACCCTCGGCGATACCTCCACGCTCGCCGACCCGGCGGTGGTCGACGACCTCATCAACAACCGCCAGAACCGGAAGTTGGGGTAGGCAGGACGACGGAAGCAACGTCCGCTTCTGACGCCGGGAGCGGCAGCTCGCCTAGCTCATACCGCGCGGATGTTTTGGGCCATTCGCGTCATTATCCGCGTAGCTGATCAAGGCCAACGCTGCCTTCGGCACTCTTGCGACAACCTTGCGTTATCGTCAAAATCACTGCCGCGAAGTTCACAAGGAGGCAGTCCATGATTCGCCTTGCCGTCGCCATTACACTCTTGTTTTCCGCCACAACAGCATTTGACACTCTTGTTTTCCGCCACAACAGCATTTGCCGCTCCAAACTGTACAGACTGGCTGAAGCAGACCGACGGAAGCTACTTCCGCACCTGCGTGGGCGACGACGGGAAGCAATATTGCGAGACAACCGTGGATAAGAAAACAGTTAGCCGCACGAGCTGCCAATGAAGGCGCGTCAATCTTGCAGCAGGATCACAATGATCACTGCTGCAATATACGTAATTGTCGGGGGAACCGACGCGATGGCGGACACTTTGGCGCTTGATTGCTATGCGAATTCAACTCTCTTTCGTCGGATATGGATCAATACAGAAACCGCAACGGTCACCTGGCAGCGTGCTACGATTGGCTCCCCAGTGCAGAGCGCTCATGCTATTATTGCCCCGACGGCGATCAGTTGGTCCGCGGCAGAGGCACCTGACACACCGATAGTTTCACGATTGATCGCACGACCGGAATACTAACGGTGACCGTCAGTGGTGCTGTTGCGGGTGTGGCAGATCCACAACAATGCAAAAGGGCTGCAACCACCTCACCACCCACGAAATTTTAGCGTAATGAATTCGATGCGGTAGAGCTCCGTATCTGCATCGGGCGACTGTCCAATAGGTCCGCTTCGGGTCAAGGCCGGACCTAGGCAGTGCCGGAGGACGAGGTCAACTTCGGGTTTCAGAGCGGAAATAGCTCGCAGTCCCAGTCGCACGGCAGCTACTTGCAACGCTCGAACACGCCGCGGTCGAGGTGCAGGTGGTTCCAGTGCGCGGCATTGAACTGAGGCCCGATGGCAACGCGGAAATACTTGCAGGCGCGCATGTGTGCCGCGTGCAGGAACGCCGCCTCCGGTCCGGTCCCCTTGTAGTCCTTGGCGACCGTGATGACGCGGCCGTCCGCGAGCTTGAAGCCGCAAATGTCGATGGCATTGGCTAGCGCATGCTCACTGCGCAGGTTCGTCCATTTGCTGTTGCCGATCATGTTGCGGCAGGAGTAGGCGCCCATATCCTCGAGGCCCGTCACGCGACTGCCGAAGGTCGACTAGCGCGAGCGGCTGCACCTCGTATTCGACCCACAGCGCCAGCGCTGCCGCCTCCTCGCACGTGAGCTTGTCGACGCCGAGCTCCGCCCCGCCGACCGCGCTCAAGCGGAAGGCATTGACCCAGCCGCATCCGTCCTTGATGGGGCTGTCGGGAACAGGCGTTGCCGCAATGTGCGGCTCGCGCAGGATCGCTCGGCACAGCGCGGGATCGTGCCGCAGGGCGGCGAGGCGGATGTCCACGAACCAGCTTGGCGGCTCATCGAGCGAGACCGGAGGCAACGGCGAGTAGCGCTGTGGCACGAGGCCAAGCCATAACGCGGCGAAGATGGCGCCCAGCATGAGGGCTGCGGGCAGCACGCCTAGGATGATGCGGCGCGGTCGGCGCATGGGAGATCCTGAAGAGTTGGCGGTAAGCGTCGGGTGAGTGCCGCAACCGACGCGAGCCGCAGGCGAGTGGCGTTAATGTTACGAGCGGGTTACGCGCGCGTCATTCGGGATCGCGTGGTGGCGCTAGAAATCGGAGGCGATGCCGTCCTTCTCCCAGTCGCCGTAGCGCGCCGGGTCGGGGCCTTGCCGGCCGCCGACCTCCGGCGTTCCATCCTCGTCGCGCCTCTGGCGCCTGCGCCGCTCCTCCGCCTCTTTGAGCGCGCGCTCGGCGGCCGGCGTCGGCGGGCGTTTCTCCTGCTTTTCCACCATCGGGGATGTCTCGCCGCCTCTGGTTGTTGTCGTCGACCTTATCCATATAGCATGTCGGAAACGGCTCCGATTTCAAGGAGCGGAGGAAACCGATGAACTACGTCCGCACCGCCATGCTGCTCGCCTTGCTCACCGCGATTTTCGTCGCGCTCGGCGCGGCGGTCGGCGGGCAAACCGGCATGGTGATCGCCTTCTTTCTGGCGCTCGCGTTGAATTTGTTCAGCCTGTGGAACTCCGACAAGATGGTGCTGCGCCTGTACGGCGCGCAGGAGGTCGACGAGCGCGCGGGGCGCGAATTCTCCGAATACTATGGCATTGTGCGCGAGCTGGCGCAGCGTGCCGGTCTGCCGATGCCGCGCGTGTTCGTTATGCAGAGTGCGCAGCCCAACGCATTTGCCACCGGGCGCAGCCCCGCGCACGCGGCGGTTTGCGCCTCGACCGGCTTGCTGCAGACTTTGAGCCGCGAGGAGCTGACGGGCGTGATCGCGCACGAGCTCACGCACGTGAAGAACCACGACACGCTCACGATGACGGTGGCCGCTAGCATCGGCGGCGCCATCTCCATGCTCGCGCAATGGATGCAGTTCGGCTTCCTGTTCGGTGGCAACCGCGATG
Organism: uncultured Alphaproteobacteria bacterium; assembly: GCA_963745205.1. GTDB lineage: Bacteria > Pseudomonadota > Alphaproteobacteria > Rhizobiales > Hyphomicrobiaceae > Hyphomicrobium_A. Next base: position 11,505 of record CAVUWX010000015.1, on the reverse strand, counting down.
ACCGCAGTGGCGTCGGCATGATCGGCGCATTGCTCGCGATCATCGTCGCGCCCATTGCGGCCATGCTCGTGCAGATGGCGATCAGCCGCTCGCGCGAATATTCCGCCGACCGCGGCGGCGCGATCATCTCCGGTCGTCCGCTGTGGCTTGCCTCCGCGCTCGCCAAGATTGAAGGCTACGCTCAACAGATTCCCAACGAGACCGCCGAGAGCGTGCCCGCGACCGCGCCCATGTTCATCATCAACCCGCTCAACGGGCATGGGTTCGACAACTGGTTCTCGACCCACCCCAGCACCGAGAACCGCATCGCCGCGCTCGAAGAGATGGCGCGTGAGGGCGGGCAGATGGGCGACCCGCCGAGATCACCAGCAGCTCCGCTGTCCGCCGAGTCCGGCCCTTGGGCCGTGCGGCGCGCGCGCGGGCCATGGGGCTAACGCGTGACCAGCTCGGGGGCGGCGTCGAAGGCCAAGGACGGCCATACCAAGCGCAAGACAGAGCCGCCGCCGGCCGGGCTCGCCGCGCGTGAAGCCGCGGTCCGGCTCATCGCCGCCGTCATGCACAAGCAGCGCTCGCTCGACGACGCACTCGCCAAGGAATTTGCTTCCGACGCGCTACCGCCGCGCGATCGCGCCCTCGCCCGCCTCATTGCCGGGACCGTGCTGCGGCACGCCGGCGAGCTGAAAGCCGTGGTAAGCGGTTACCTTGAGAAGCCGCCGCCCGAGCCCTCCGGCAACCTGTGGCCGATCTTGCTGGCCGGTGCCGCGCAGCTTCTGTTCCTCGAAACGCCCCCGCACGCTGCCGTCGGTTTGGCGGTCGAGCAAACGCGACATGACCCTCGTGCAAAGCGATATGACCGGCTGGTCAATGCGGTTCTGCGGCGCGTTTCACGTGAAGCCGCGAGCGCGCTTCAGGATCGCGACGCGACACGCCTAAATATCCCCCCCTGGCTGTTCGAGCGTTGGTGCAAAACCTACGGCGAGGCGGACGCTCGTCGCATTGCGCTGGCATCGCTTTTCGAGGCGCCGCTCGATTTGAGCGTCAAGGCAGACCCTCAACTGTGGGCCGAGCGCCTGGGCGGGACTGCACTGCCGACAGGGTCGGTGCGGCTTGCCGCCGGCGGCCGCATCGAGGACCTTGCCGGTTATGCAGATGGCGCCTGGTGGGTGCAGGATGCTGCCGCCGCGCTCCCCGCCCGCTTGCTGGGGGATGTTGCCGGCCGAACGGTCGCCGATCTGTGTGCCGCGCCTGGCGGCAAGACGGCTGAGCTCGCCGCGGCTGGCGCCAACGTCACCGCGGTCGAGCTTTCGAACGCGCGCCTTTCGCGCCTGCGCACCAACCTCGACCGGCTTCAACTTAAAGCCGATGTCGTCGAAGCCGATGCCGCGACCTGGGCGCCGGGTAAGCTGTTCGATGCCGTGCTGCTCGATGCGCCCTGCACGTCGACAGGGACGATCCGACGCCACCCCGACCTCTTGCACCTGAAGCGGCCAGACGACGTCGCCGCGCTCGCCGCGCTGCAGTCCCGCTTGCTCGACAATGCCGTGCGCCTTGTGCGGCCGGGCGGCGTGCTCGTCTACTGCACATGCTCGCTCGAACCCGAGGAGGGCATCGAGCAGGTCGCGCGCCTGCTCGCTCGCGAGCCCGACTTCGCACGCCTGCCGATCATGCCCGGAGAGAGCGGGATTTCGCCCGCTTGGATCACCGCGGACGGCGACCTACGCACGCTCCCGTTCCACTTGCCGCATACGCAGAGCGAGCTGTCCGGGATCGACGGATTCTATGTGGCTCGCCTCTCCCGCCGCGCGTGATTGTGACGCTTAGCCCAACCTGCGCACAGTTCGTCGTGACGCCGTCCTTGTTTTGGGCGGCGCGCGGGGGTACTCGGAACGAATGCTTGCCTAGCGCCACCCGTTGCGCGCTGTGAGCGTGAGCCCGGCTGCGGAGGTCCGTCGATGGCGGAAATGACCTTTAGGGACCGCCTGAAGATCGCGGCGCTGTCGGCCGAACGCTCGCAGCAGTCTGCAGCCGCGCAAATGCTTGCGGCCTGGCTACCGGCATGGTCGGTTGCGTCGCGGCCGATCGACCGGCTGCTGATCGTGCCGCAGGATCTGCGCACCGCCGATCCGAGCTTCTGGCGCGAGATCGAGCACGGGCAGTTCGGACTAGCGGGGAGCATCGCGTTCCTGCGCGGTCGCTCGCCGTTCGACATCGCGCCGCCGACCGCCGCCTGGGAGCGTGAGCTGCATGGTTTCGGCTGGCTGCGCAACCTCGCTGCGGCGGCCGACGACGATGCACGCCGGGGCGCTCGTCTGCTCGGGTCCGAGTGGGCCATCCGCTTCGGCAACAGCAAAGGCGTCGCGGCGGAGCCCGCGGTCGCCGCGCGCAGACTGATCTCCTGGATCTCGCATGCGACGCTTCTCCTGGAGGACGCGGACGCGGCGACCTACGAGGCTATCACTGCCAGCCTCGGCCGTCAGATCGCGTTGCTGGCGGCCTCGCGTCGGGACGCGCCTGACGGCTATCCGCGGCTGCTTACACTGATTGCGCTGATGTTTGCGGAGCTTTCCGTCGCCGGGCAGCAGCGCAAACTGAAAGACGTGGAGCCAACGCTCCTGGCCGAGCTGCGCCGGCAGATCCTTCCCGATGGCGGCCACATGAGCCGCAACCCCGACGTCCTCGTCGAGCTAATGCTCGATCTGCTGCCGCTCAACCAGTGCTTCGTCGCGCGCGATCGCGAGCCGCCTCCCCAGCTCGTCGAGATGTTGGCGCGCATGCAGGCCATGATCCGCTTCCTTCGCCTCGGAGACGGCATGCTCGCGCGTTTCAACGGAGTCAGCATCCCCGCCGCCGCGCGCCTCGGCATCATCCTCGCTTACGGCGACGCTGCGGCGCAGATGCTGAACGAGGCGCGGGCTTCCGGCTACGCGCGGCTTGCACGTGGCGAGAGCATTCTCGTTGCCGATGTCGGGTCGCCGCCGCCCCTCGCAGTCGGGGGTGAGGCGCAGGCCGGGTGCCTGTCGTTCGAGATGAGCAGCGGGACGCCATCTGCTCTTCGTCAACGGTGGCATGCCGGGCGGCGCTGGTGCCGATTGGATCCCGGCGGCGCGCGCCACCGCCAATCACAACACCCTGTGTTTTGCCGAGCAGTCCTCGGCGAAGCTCGTCGCACAACAGCGCTTGAAAACGACGGGCGGTCTCTCGCTACGCCATCCCGACAACGTCGACTGGCACCTCGAAGACGTTGGCGGCGGCGTCGCGCTGGAGGCGAGCCACGACGGCTACCAGCGCCGCTTCGGTCTCGTGCACAGTCGGCGGCTGCAGCTCGCCGAGGACGGGGCGCGCCTGGAAGGCTTCGACCGGGTCCACGGCGCCAAGCGAAAGATCCGGTTCAAGGCGGATGTACCCTTCGCAATCCATTTCCACCTGCATCCGGAAGTGGCCTGCCGGATGCGGAGCGAGCCGAACGAGACCGAGCTTTCGCTGCCCGGCGGCGAGTGTTGGCGCTTCACCGTGCAAGGCGCGGCGCTCACGGTCGAGGAGAGCACCTTTTTCGCCAACAGTGCCGGTCCGCGCCCTGCGATGCAGATCGTCTTGCGCGGCGCCACCTTTGGCAACAGCGACGTCAACTGGGTGGTCGAACGTGTGCGCGAGGAGCAGACGGCATGACGGCTGAGCGCAAAATCGGCCGGGCGCTCCTCTCGGTATCCGACAAGGCTGGCCTTCTACCGTTCGCGCGTGCTCTGTCGCAGATGGGCGTCGAGCTCATCTCCACCGGTGGCACAGCGGCGACGCTGCGCGCCGAAAGGCTGCCGGTGAAAGACGTGGCCGAGCTGACAGGCTTTCCCGAGATGCTCGACGGACGGGTGAAGACGCTGCACCCGAAGGTGCACGGCGGGCTGCTGTCCGTGCGCGGCAACGCCGAGCACGAACGGCAGGCCGCGGCGCACGGCATCATGCCGATCGATCTACTCGTCGTGAACCTCTATCCCTTCGAGGCAACGGTGGCGAAGGGTGCTCCTTTCGACGAATGCATCGAGAACATCGACATCGGCGGCCCGGCTCTCATCCGCGCGGCGGCGAAGAACCACGCCAGCGTGACCGTGGTTGTCGAGCCCGCGGACTACGAGCGCGTGCTGGGCGAGATGCGCGCGAATGCCGGAGCCACGACGCTCAGTTTGCGCAAGCAGCTCGCCGCCAAGGCTTACGCGCGCACAGCCGCCTACGACGCGGCGATCGGGAACTGGTTCGCGGCAGTTCTGGGTGATGGTGCGCCCGAGTGGCGCGCGTTCGCAGGGAAACGCTCGCAGGCGCTGCGCTACGGCGAGAACCCCCACCAGTCAGCGGCCTTCTACGTCACGGGCGACTCGCGCTTCGGCGTCGCCACGGCCGTGCAACACCAGGGCAAGGAGCTTTCTTACAACAACCTCAACGACACGGATGCGGCGTACGAACTGGTCGCGGAGCTTGGCGGCGTGGGCCCTGCCGTCGCCATCATCAAGCACGCAAACCCCTGCGGCGCGGCAACAGCAGGCTCGCTGAAGGAAGCCTATGTAAGGGCGCTGAGCTGCGATCCGGTCAGCGCCTATGGGGGCGTAGTCGCGCTGAGCGGCCCGATCGACGCCGCTGCCGCCGAGGAGATCACCAAGATATTCACCGAGGTCGTGATCGCGCCCGACGCAACGCCGGAGGCGAAGGCGATTTTCGCCGCCAAGAAGAACCTGCGCCTGCTCACGGCGGGCGGGCTGCCCGATCCGCGTGCGCCCGGCGTGATGGTGCGCTCGCTGGCCGGCGGGCTGCTCGTGCAGTCGCGCGACAACGGCACCGTCGGCGCGGCCGACCTGAAGGTCGTCAGCAAGCGGGCCCCCACCAAGCTGGAGCTCGCCGACCTGCTGTTCGCCTTCAAGGTGGCAAAACACGTCAAGTCGAACGCGATCGTCTACGCGAAGAACGGCGCCACGGTCGGCATCGGAGCGGGTCAGATGAGCCGCGTCGATTCCGCGCGCATCGCGGCACTGAAGGCTGCGGACGCTGCCGCCGCGATGGGCTCACAAGAGCCGCTGACGCGCGGGTCGGTGGTCGCCTCGGACGCTTTCTTTCCGTTTCCCGACGGCCTGCTGGCCGCGGCCGAGGCGGGAGCAACCGCCGTCATTCAGCCGGGCGGTTCGATGCGCGACGCTGACGTGATCGCGGCGGCCGACGAGAAAGGCCTCGCCATGGTCTTCACCGGCATGCGCCACTTCCGGCACTGACGCATGCCGGAGAGCGCCGCGATCCGCTTGCGCCCGGCCGGCCGGCCGGATTGGGATCTGATCCGCAGCTGGCTTGCGCGCGCCGACATCCAGGATTGGTGGGGGCCGCTCGCGGCGACCGAGGCTGAGATCAATATGGCGCTTTCATCCGCGCACGCGCTGTGCCGTATCATCGAGACGGACGGCGAGCCGGTTGGCTACGCGCATGCCGTCGACGCCACGCTGTGGGGAGAATCGCTGCCGCAGGATCTCGAGCCCGGCACCTGGGATCTTGACCTCTTCATCGCTTCGGAGGAGCACCGTGGCTGCGGCGTCGGGCAGACGGCGCTGGCGCTGCTCAAGGACGAGGTGTTCACTTCCGCGCTCGCGGTCGCCGTGTGCGTGTTTCCCTCGGTCAAGAACGAGCGCGCCGTGCGGGCTTACGAGAAGGCCGGTTTTCGATGGAAACGCATCTGGAACGACCCGCATTCCGGCCCGTCCTGGTTCATGGTCGCCGAGCGTCACCGGCAGTGATTGTGCTCGGCAGCCAAAGGCCTTAGAGTGACCGGCAAGATCCACGGAGCTGAGGGATTGAGCTAGTGAACACAGTCATCAGGGCGATTGTCTTCGTCGTTATCCTCGCCGCCATTGTCGCCGGCATCGTCTACGTCTACACGCCGATTCCGGAGAAAGCGGCAGCCCCGGCACCCGCCGCCACCACCGCGCCGCCGCCACCGGCTGACGCCATGGCTCCGGCCGCCCCGGCGCCGGCGGCACCTGCCGCGCCTGCGCCGGCGACACCACCCGCGGAGCCCGCTCCGGGCCCGGCGCCTTAAGACTCCAACGGGCCAGGGATGTCTCCCTGGCCCGTTTCGGTTCTTGAGCGATTGAGCGCCCGACGCGGGCGGTTGCCTCCTAGAGTGAATCGGGCGGAGGCGGCTTGACCGGCTTGTCGTCCTCGGGCTTGCCTTTCGATCCCATGTCCTTGGTCGCCTCCTTGGCCTTGTCGAGCACCTCGGAGGTGGCCGTCTTGGCCTTGTCCAAGACTTCGCGCGCGGCTTGCGCCGCCTTGTCGAGGATGCGCGTCGCCTCGGTCGCCTTGTCCATGGCCTTGCCGCTCGCATCCTTGCTCTCGGCAATTGCGGCGTCAGCGTGATCCTTCGCCTTGTCGATCGCCTTGAGCACGGCCTGCTTGGCGGCCTCTATTGCCGCGGTTGCGGCTTCCTTCGCCTTGTCGATCGCCTCACTGGCGGAAGGGTGCGCCGGTGGCTCTTCGGCGGGCTCGTCGCCCTTGGGCGAAACGGGCTGCTCCTGCGAGAGCGCGGCCAGCGGAAGCAGCAGCGCCGCCGCCAGCACGGGCAGAATGCGTCTCATGTAACCTCCCTTTGGTGGCTTGGCTCGTCACTGCTTCTAAACATGGGGATTTCGGGCTTGCTTCACTAGCCCTCTCGCGGCGGCGAGCGTACCGGCAGCATCAGCGCAATGCCGGCGATCAGGAACAGCGCGATCGCAGACATGCCGATGCGTTGGCTGGCGGTGAGCGCCGTGAGCGTCGCCACCAGAAATGGGGCGAAAAACGCCGTCACCTTCCCCGAGAAAGCAAACAACCCAAAAAACTGGGTAATTTTCTCTTGCGGCGCCAGGCGTGCGAGCAGCGAGCGGCTCGAGGCCTGCACCGGCGCAGAAACGAGGCCGACCACCATCGCGAAGGCGAGGAACACCTGCTCTCCGGCCGACGAGAATGGTGCCGAGCCCTGCGCCTTGGGCTCGACGGAGACGATAAAGAGGACGTGCGTCGCGTCGACCGACAGGATGCCGAACGCCGCAATCAGCAGAATGACGAGCGCGCCTAGGATTACGGCCTTGGCGCTGAAGCGGTCGTCGAGCACGCCGCCGATCAACGCGCCGAAGGCACCAATAAGCGTCAGGATGATGCCGAACAGGCCGAGCTCCAGCACACCCCAGCCGAACACCGCCGCCCCGTAGATGCCGCCGAAAGTGAAAATGGCGGTGAGGCCGTCGGTAAAGATCATGCGCGCGATCAGAAACAGCAACAGATCGCGGTGCTTGGGCAGCGTGCGCACGGTGTCCCACAGCTCGGCCGTTGCCGGCCGCCGGTCGTGCCGATGCGGTTGGCTCTCGTCCGGCACGAACAAGAAGAATGGGATCATGAACACGAGGTACCAGGCAGCCGATAGCGGGCCGACCAGACGGTCACCTTCGCGCGCGGTGATGTCGAGCGGGATCAGCGGCTGCAAGCCGAGCAGCGTCGTCCCCGTTTCCGGCGACGGCACGATGAGGCCCGCAACCATAGCGAGGCTCACAAGACCACCGAAATAGCCGCAGGCCCAGCCCGCGCCCGACAGGCGCCCGAGTTCGTTTGCCGGCACCAGCCCCGGCATGATGGCGTTGGTGAACACCGCGGTAAATTCGGCCGCGGCAGTAGCGCACACGAAGGCAAAGAGGACCAACAGGATGGTCGGCATGGTCGCCGATGGCGTCGCCACCCACAGCGTCGCCATCGAGGCGGCGAGAATAGCTGAGAACAGCGCGATCCAAGGCTTCCGCTGTCCGCGGCCGTCGGCGAATGCGCCGAGGAAGGGGCTGCCCGCCGCCACGACGATGCCGGCGACCGCCGCTCCGTAGCCCCACAAGGCCTGCCCGCGCGGGCCGTCTCCCACCACCACGTTGGCGAAGTAGGGGGCGAACAGGAAGGTCAGGATCAATGTGTAAAAGGGCTGTGCGGCCCAATCGAACAGCATCCATGAGATGCGGGCAATCAGCGGCGCGCGCGTCACGGTGTGATGAGCGGGCGTGGCAATGGTCAAGGCGATCCCCCCGGCGAGCCCCAAGCAAGCCCGATGGCCCGAGGACATAGCACGAAAAATGCCCCGCGCTCACGTCCTGGGAAATCGGGTCTAGGGCAGCACGATCAGATGATCGGGGAGCTCGTTGACGTTGCGTGTATCGGGCGGGAAATGACGCGCGAGGTGGGTTCCTACGGCCGCGATGGCAGCGACCAGCCCATTGGCCGGCTTGCCGTCGGCAATGGCGGCGGTGAGATCATCGACGATCGATTTCCACGTCCCTTGCGGCACGCGTGCATCAATGCCGGCATCGGCCAAGACCTCCGCGTGGCGCTCGGCCACCGACACGAAGATAAGCACGCCCGTGTGTCCGGTAGTGGTGTGCAGGTTCTGCGCGATGAACTGCTCGACCGCGCGCCGGTGCGCGTGCAGCCGCTTTATGCGCTGAGGCACAAAGGCGGTGCGCACGGCGAGCGGCAGCAGCAGCGCGGTGAGGATGAGGAACAGCGAGAGCTGCGCGAGATAGATCGATTCCACGCTAAGCCGCGTGAAGAAGATCAGTGGCCAGGGCAGTAGCAAGCTCACAAGCGCGGCAACCAGCAGCGGAACGTAGAGATAGGCGTCACTGCGCGCGGCGACTACGACCACGATCTCGCCTGAGGTCTTGCGCTCGGCCTGCGTGATCGCGTCGGAGACGCGCCGCTCCTCCTCGCTGGAAAATAGCCTCATCGAAACATCTCCCGCCCAGTCATCACCAGCTCCCCGAGGAGCCGCCGCCGCCGAAGTCGCCGCCTCCACCCGACCATCCGCCGCCACCGCCGCCGCTCCCGCCGCTGCTCGACCAGCTGCCGCCCCAGCTGTCCGAGCTGCCCGGTATGACTGCGGTACGGCCGGCTCTTCGCGCGCCAGCGACGTCGGCTTTTTGAGCGGCCAGGGCAGAGCGATAAACCGCATATAGAATGTAGAGCACGACGCAGATCCAGAAGATCAGCAAGATGATCTGCATGGTGTCGGGGGCGTCGGAGCGGCGGGCGCCGAGCGCTCGCTGCTTGACCTCCTCGGCGTCCCCCAGCAGCACGTCCTTGATGTCACGTACACCGGCCTTGATGCCACTCGCGAAGTCGCCCTTGCGGAACTCCGGTACGATTGCATGATTGATGATGATGTTCGACATCGCGTCGGTCATGATCGGCTCGAGCCCGCGGCCGACCTCGATGCGCACCTTGTGCTCGCTCGGCACCACGATCAGCAGGACGCCGTTGTTCTTGCCCTTCTGACCGATAGCCCAGGCGCGACCGAGCAGGTAGCCGTACTGCTCGATCGGGTAGCCCTGCAGCGACTTCAGCGTGACGACGGCGAGCTGGTCGGTCGACGTTGCTTCTAGCGACGCGAGCTCGGTATCGAGCGCGGTACGGTCCCCCGGCGTGAGCAGGCCTGCATCGTCAACGACGCGCCCGGTCAACGGCGGGAACACCGGGTCGGCAAGCACGCCGCCGGCGAACGCCACCGCTAACAACGCAAAAGCGATGCAGCAGGCGATGGTGCCGGCAAAACGCCGGGCAAAGTAGACTCGGAGCATGGGCGCGGCCCTCGGCGCGAGCCTACTTAGGTTTGTTGAAATCGACCTTGGGCGTCTTCATCTCCTCGGGCGCGATGTCGAATGTCGCCATCTCCTTGGAGGAGGAGTACATGACCGTGCGCCAGATCCGCCCGGGGAAGGTCGTCAACTCGGTATTATAGGCGCGCACCGCGCTGATGTAGTCGCGGCGCGCGATGGCGATGCGGTTCTCGGTGCCCTCGATCTGGCTCTGCAGGGCGAGGAAGTTCTGGCCCGACTTGATGTCGGGATAGCGCTCGACGACGGCGAGCAGCTTCCCGAGCGCGCCGCCGAGCTGGCTCTGCGCCTCTTGGAATTTCTGCATCGCCTCGGGGTTGGTCAGGATGTCGGGTGGGATGTTCGCCTGCACCTGCGTGGCCTTGGCGCGCGCTTCAACCACATCGGTCAGGACCGTGCGCTCCTGGTCGGCGAAGCCCTTCACCGTCTCCACGAGGTTGGGGATCAGGTCGGCGCGCCGCTTGTATTGGTTTAGTACCTCCGACCACGCCGCCTTGGCGTTCTGCTCGTAGGTCGGGATCGTGTTGATGCCACAGCCCGCGAGCGCGAGGCAGAGCGCGATCAGCGCGAATGCAGTCGAGGGGCGGGTGAAGCGAAGCGCCGGCGCGTGAGCCATGACGGAAGAGCCTCCCAGAGAAGCAAGTCGTCTCATTTACGGGCAGTTCATGTATTGAGTGTTGATGGCGGCCGCAAGGTGATGGCGCAAGCTGGCGTTTCTCCACCTATTTGTCACGTTCCGTTCTGAGACGCGTTAAATCGCTGAGGGCGATCGTTGCCACTGATCCCATGGCTGCCATATTCTCACGGCATTGAAGCAGGGCGCTTTTTGGCGCCCCGAAGGGTCTGGGGGCCTGCGAGGACGAGAGGGGCAAGTCCGGACATCATGCACAACGCGATCGCGGTGATGAACACCAAGGGCGGCGTCGGCAAATCGACGATCGTACTGGCCCTGGCGGAGACGCTGTCCGCCTTCCACGGCAAGAATGTTCTGGTGATAGACAGCGACGCGCAGGCGAGCGTGTCGAGCATGCTGATGACCGTGTCGAGCCTCTATAAGCTGCAGAGCGACGGCGCCACCATCGTTGACTACCTGCACGCGACCGTGCTCAAGGACGAGAAGGCTGAGTGGCCGAAGTACATCGTGCGCAACGTCTCCGACGTGGACGACGCGCGCACCGTCTATCTGCTCCCCAGCGACATGCAGCTCACGCTTTTGGAGCGCGAGGTCTCGAAGGAAAGCCTGCACGCGCGCCTGCGCACCGTCATCGCGTCGCTGCTTGCGGCCGTGCGCAAGGTGTTCGACGTGGTGCTGATCGACTGCCCCCCTGGCTTATCCGTGCTGACCGAGTGCTGGCTGCGCGAGGCCGACTTCCACGTCTCCCCGACTAAGGCTGATTACGTGTCGGTGTGCGGGCTCGAGGTGTTCCGCCGCTTCAAGAGCTTGAACCCGGAGATGGGCTTTGCCGAGAACCTCGGCGTCATCATCAACATGAAGGATTTAAAGTCCCCCTCCGACCAGGAGTATCACCGCTGGCTGGAGACCAACGCGGAGAACAACTGCTTCAAGCAGGCGGTGCCGCGCATGTCTGCGCTGCAGGACGCGGCGAACTTCCAGACCTTCAACCGCAGCTATATGGCGAAGTATCCGGGGGCGGCGGGCGCCGCCATGCGCGCGCTGACCGGGGAGCTGCTCGAGCGGCTCGATGCCTCTAACAAAGCTTTGGTCCGGGAGCCAGCCCCCGACCCTGTCGAAGCGATGGCTTGAGCCGCGGCGCCCCGCATCGAAGTCAGTAATTCTCGGGAGAGAAATTGGAGCGGGCGAACGGATTTGAACCGTCGACCCTCACGTTGGCAA
>CAVUWX010000014.1:0-83274 GCA_963745205.1 uncultured Alphaproteobacteria bacterium | reverse complement strand
GTATTCCAGGGGTCTTCGACGGTGGGGTTATTGTTGACTGTTAGACCATAAATAATGTCCATGCCATGCACATTGGCTCTGTTCGCGTAGCGAATATCGGCATTGTCCCAACCAAAGGCCTCGTCGGTTCTAGAATAAGTCGCCTGAATGAACGCCCCCAGCTGGCAGTAAATCTGGCCTCCGTAAAAAACACTTTCGCTCTGGACCATGACATTATTGTTCGTTTTTAAGCCGTTCAGGTCACCATCCCGGTTCACAGGCAAATCAACTAGATCCTTTCCAATATGGGTGTAGGTCGGCAGCAGCATTACGGAGATCGGGATCTGGGGCGTCGGATCGGAAGCCACGCTGTCGTGGCATCGGGTGCCGCCGGACGTATAGCCATTGAGCTTGAACTGACGGCCATAGGGCGTCAGCTGGGGGAAAACTCCGTTGTGGCAAGTCGCGCACGGCTGGCCCGTTTGGCGGGCAAAGCTCGGCAACGCCGAGGCTGGTCCTGCCCTCAGCGATAGCCCTGCCGCCAGGGCCAAGGCGCAAGCGCCAGCGCCGCCGAAGATATAGAGCGGCGATAGATCAGCGCCGATGGCGCGATGTCCCCCACGCGTCATCCAAACAGTCCCCCCGCCTTCGCGAGCCGTAATCCCCCCTCGCGAGAAGGCAGTGCGTCAAGCTAGCACTTGATTCCGCCTGTGGCCTTTCTTTTGGCTCAAATATGTTCGCTTTCTCGATGCGCTTGTTGCGCATTCACCACTCAAAGACTCGTGCAAGTTGCTGAGGCTTGACGCGACAACCGTCAGAGCGAGCAGGGCGAAAGGCATTCGCAATTCTTGCTGGAATTCCTGAGGCGAGAGATGCGGCCGACCTCATCGCTACCAGGGTTCAGCTTCTTCGACTGAGCCGATGGTTTGCCGCGGTCAAGCCAATCCGTCGCGCAGTAATTAGATCACTTCCCTGAAGGGTCGCTATTCTAAGACGTCTGGGACAAAAAACTGGTCGTGAGCATAGGCCGCAGCACAACCCCTGAAGAATTTGGCATTCGGACAGAACTCCGGCAGCGCCTCGGGACCGTCTAGCCAGCTCCGGCATTCCGTCTCATGAGGACAGAAGATGCATTTGGTGCGGGCTGCGTACCAAGCCAGACCGCCGTCGATGCGCGCGGCCGTTTTCCAATTCGCGGCCATGTGGTCCATCATGCGCACCATCAGCTCGGGCGCCGGAGAGTTCTCGTCAAGCATGGACAAGTGTTCGCTTGGCCTCGTCATGTCCGCCTCCTTTGGGTGCCTTGTTTGACGCGAATACCTTTTGGGATCGCCAAGATAGAAGACTCGGAATGAGGAACCTTTTGTTGGGAGGGTCCGCCCGTCGGGGTGGCGCGCATTGATCTAGGTCAGGCGGTGCTGCGGCTTATCGACCCAAAGCCCACGGTCAAGCCTCGAGCAAAGGTGTCGGGGAGAAAGTCCAATAGGCTTCCGCAATGCCGACGTCACCGGCAGACAGAAGTTCATAAAGGGCATTTGCTTGTGCTGAGCTCGGTCGTATCCTCCTCGTGGTGCAACCGTGCCGGTGGGTTTGAGTCAGATCGCGGGGATGCAGGAGAGTTGCAATGCGAAGAATCGTGATGTCCGTCGCAACCGCAGTTTGTTTAGTGAACGCGGCCAGCGCTCAGGATCCAGCTGAGGGTGAAAAGGTCTTTGCCACCTGCAAGGCCTGCCACCAGATCGGTGAGGGAGCAAAAAACGCTATTGGTCCAGAGCTCAATGGTGTCGTCGGCCGAAAAGCCGGTTCGGTAGCCGGATATAGCTATTCAGACGCCAACAAGAATTCCGGCATCACATGGGATGAGTCCAATCTGACGGAGTATCTCAAGGACCCGAAGGTCAAGGTGCCCGGCACGAAGATGATCTTCGCCGGCATCAAGGACGAGAAGAAAGTTCAGGATCTGATCGCGTTCCTCAAACAGTTCGACGCCGCGGGCAAGAAGGCGCAGTGACGCCTTCAGCTCGCGTGCGCTTGTATCCATGGCAAGTTGGGGCGCTGATGAAAACGAGAAGGGTGCAGACGGTGCGCTTTCCCCCCGAGATTCTTGGCGTCAATGGCCGTTGAAATAGTAGGTTAGCCGGCCACGGACCACCCAGAAATTGAGGTCGTCTTTGAAGACGAAGGGCTCGCCTCCGACATCAGGTGGGGTGCTAAGCAGCGTGCTGCTGCTACCAAAATCATAAAAGAGGCCTTCGGCGCCAAGGCTGGTGTTCGGCAAAACTCTGTACTCGCCGCCGCCCCCAACGACGAATCCAGTGCCGTTGCGGTTGCGAGTGAACGGAGAGGGATCCTGGCCGGCGGGTACAATCGCGAAGGGTTCATCGAGGCCGATAAAGGCAGCGCCGGCGGTGCCGTATAGTAGCAACCGATCCCATGGTGCAAACCCGAGGCGCCCGCGAATGCTGGCGAGATAGTTGGCGTCATTGGAAAAACTGACATCTCCCTCGATGCCGAGCACGATTTGCTGGACCTGCCAATTGTAGCCACCGTGCAGGCCGATAAGGATCTGATCTTCGGAGGGGGAGGGCAAAGAGAGGTCGCCACCACTCAGATCCTGAATGGTGAAGGCGCGCTGATTGAGCGCGGCGCCAAGATGGCCGCCCACATAAAAACCCGACCACGCCGACGGCATGAGAACGACGGCCTCAGCCCAGGGGGCGCTCCCCGGCATGCCGTCAGCCAATGCTGGAGTGATTGCTAGCATTGAAACGCTTGCAAGGGCGATGCAGGCGAACCTGACTTTTGCTCGTTTCATTGCTCGCTCCGAGGTGAAGCCGAACAAATCCTCCTCTGAGGGTAACTAATAACACGTCGTTGAATCACTTTTTGATTCCCGGACCTGAATACGCACACGCTGTTGCTGCAGCATCACGCTCTATGTGTCGCGAGGACCAGCAGGGCAATAGCAGTCGTGAAGTGTGGGAGCTTCATGTCGCTCCTCTTTTGCTTCGATTGTGCAGGAACGCAATAGGGCGCATTCGGTTCAATACGCACGGCCGTCAGAGTTCTTGGAAGGTGCGGAGGATGCGGACGGTGGCGAATTTGGTTTTGGTCGCGCGACGTGCCCGACAGCTTCCGGGCTCTTTTGCCTCGCGCAATTATGCACAGGACCGGCCGGCAACTTGATCTTGGTCAATCCGGCTTGGATGTTCCCGCTCGATAGTGTCTGAGCACCTGGGAGTTGTCTTGCGTTGGTGCCGATACGTGAGCCAGCTCGCACCCCTTGGGCTGGCTCACGCAAGATGCTGGATTTGGGATGATAGCTTGAGACTAGGGAGGAAAAAATCTGACATGTCAGCTAAGATTCTGAGCACAGCGATTGTCGCCGGCCTTCTGCTTGCCGTCGCCGCCCCTGCGTTGGCAGCGGACGCGCCAAAGACAAAAGCCGACTGCGAAAAGACGAAGGACATGAAGTGGGACGACACAACTAAGGCGTGCGTGAAGAAGTAAAGCAAGCAGCCAGAAGATTGGATTTGGAGGGCGGTCTTGTGAGGCCGCCCTTTTGCGTTTCGATCTGGCCCTACGGGATTGTTGTGGCGGGACGAGGGACGCGAGACGTTAGAGCTCTCGGAGGGTGGAGAGTGGTGTTGTGATATAGAGCTTCCCGTGTCTGGGAAGTCCTATGGGAGAAGAGCAATGCCTTTGAAGGTTCCCACCGTTGATGAATTGCTTCATCGCTCGGCCGACAACAGCGCTGAAACCACTTCGACAGATTATCGATCCCACTTGGCGCTGGAGCTTATAGCTGACGCGCTCATCGGATTATTGGCGGAATTGCAGAAGCCGGAAGAAGACGCGGTCACATCGATCCCATAGCTGTGACGCGAAATCATGAGAGCGGCTAGACTTCTTGGAAGGTGGGAAGGATGCGGACGGAGCTAGAGATGTTGTGGCGGTGTTTGGCGTTTATAGTTTGCTGCGTCGGCTCGGCTCATGCCGACCAGGCCAGCGATGGCAAAGCACTGCTCGAGAGGAACTGCGGCAGGTGTCACGCCGTGACTCCTGGCGGCGAGAGTCCACGCAAGGGAGCTCCGAATTTATCGATTGTTCTCGAATTGTATCCGGCAGAGCGCCTCCAGTCGGAACTCACCGAAGGCATTCGCCCGAAGCACCGGGAGATGCCGCAAGTTCGCTTCTCGCCGAGCGAGATCTCCAATATCTACTATTACCTCCACGGCAAAACGCCCGAATCGGAATACCGGCGGTCACAATAGGATGGGCGCGCCGCCGCGTCGCTGAGCACGGGTCCGCTATTTGTGCGCGCGTAAGCTCAGGATGTAGGC
The DNA here is from genome assembly GCA_963745205.1 of uncultured Alphaproteobacteria bacterium. Lineage (GTDB taxonomy): Bacteria > Pseudomonadota > Alphaproteobacteria > Rhizobiales > Hyphomicrobiaceae > Hyphomicrobium_A. The sequence continues at coordinate 78,952 of CAVUWX010000014.1, read as the reverse complement.
CACGACATCGTCGAGATCTTCCTGCGCCAGGATAAGATTGGGCATCGTGGCGTGAGTCGTGCAGCAGTTCGCGGAGGTCGTCCACGGCGTCGAGGCGAGGCACTTCGAGGACATCCTCGCTTCGAAGCTCGCCGAAGAGAAGCTTGCCCAAGTGGAGGAGCTCGACAGCAGGGCGCTCGACGAGCTCGCGTCAGCCTTCGAGGAGGAGTTCCAAACGCTCGTCGGTCAGGAGTTCCCGTCCTCGCCGGTCGCGCAGCTGCGCGCTTCAGTGGAAGCCATCCTGAAGTCGTGGATGAGCAAGCGGGCTCAAAGCTACCGCAAGCTCAACGGCATTTCCGACCAGGTCGGCACGGCAACGATCGTGCAACAGATGGTGTTCGGCAATGCCGGTCCAAACTCGGGCTCTGGAGTTGGCTTCACGCGCAATCCATCGGATGGCTCCAATGTGCTCTACGTCGATTACCTAACTAACGCGCAAGGCGAGGACGTCGTGGCCGGCCGGCGCAATGCGCTCGGTATGGACGAGCTGGAGCGGCGGGCGCCCGAAGCCTACCAGGCACTGCTCCAAGCCCGTGGTCTGCTCGAGCGGGAGTTCGGCGACATGCAGGACTTCGAGTTCACCGTCGAGGAGGGGCGCCTCTACATGCTGCAGGCGCGCGCGGGCAAGCGCACGCCGCTCGCCGCGCTGCGCATCGCCCACGATCTTGTTGGCGAGAAGATCATCCCGCCCGGCGCAGCCCTGGCTCTGCTCGAAGGTCTTGATCTCGATGCGATCGAGGCCGTGGAGCTTTCGCCGCCGCCGGGTACCCAGGCGATCGCTCGCTGCGTACCGGCGAGCGCCGGCGTCGCAGTTGGCGGGGCCGTGTTCGATACGAGCCGCGTCGATGATTTCAAGCGTCAGGGTAAGCCCGTCGTGCTGTTGCGCGAGCACACCGAGACCGCGGACATCGAAGCCCTGTCAAAGACCGAGGCCCTCGTAACGGCGCACGGCGCGCGCACCTCGCATGCAGCTGTCGTGGCGCGGCAGCTCGGCAAGGTCTGCCTGGTCGGCTGCCACCTCTTGAAGATCGACGCGGGCGGACGTAGCGGCTCTTTCGGTGTGGTGGCGATCCAGGAAGGCGATGCCATAACGGTGGACGGGACATCGGGGTTGGTTTTCCGCGGAGAGGTGCCTGTCACGAGGGTGAAGCCCAAGAAGCTCGTCGAGGAGATCTCTCGCTGGCGGAAGTCGAGATCTCGACGGTAACGGGGCAATAGAGAGTGTAAAATAGTTCCACTGCATCCGGATCGCTATCGAACGATCCCAAGCGTCGGCTGAGGGTCATGAGCACGCGTCAACGTTGTTCCGCAACAGCGTCGGCTTTGACCTCGCAAACTGACCGCTGAACGACGCGTGGTCGCCCGCCTAGGGGCAATTTTGCGGTCAAGGCGCTCAACTCGAGTTCGGTGAGACGAGCAACCCCATGAGTTTGGCTGAGGAAGCTTGTCGCGATAACGAGGCGACTGCGCTTAGCCTCAACATAGCCTCAGCAAAGTGGTGCTCTTAGCAACATCTTGATTGTACGAATTTTTCTCCACTGGGACCGGCAGTCCGGCGGACTGTCAGCCCGAAAAAGCCATGCAATATCAATCGGCGTACGCTCCTGGGGGACTGGGGGTCGGGAGTTCAAATCTCCCCGCTCCGACCATTCGCTTTCAACGAGCCAGGCGTCCAGAAGCTCGCTGCAATGTAGGCCACGCCTGAGCAGGCGACCGCGATGAGGTAGGGTGTCGGCCACTCGAGCACGAAGTGCCCGACAGCCCACACGATCGTGCCGAGGCAGATGGAGAGCCCGGCGCTGAGCGGGCCGCCGATGCGCGTGAACATGCCGAAGGCGGCGGAGACGAACACGCCGGCGCTACCGAATGCCGAGGCGATCTCGACCAGGCCCTTAATGCGGTCGGACGTCAGCGCCAGCACGAAGGCAATGGCCGTCAGCACCACGACGCTGATACGCGCGGCGATCAGTTTCTCGCGCCCACCCATCCCCGGCACCACGCGCACGACGATGTTGTGCGAGACCTGTGCGCCGGAGGCATGCAACGCGGAGTGCACGACCGACAGAATGGCCGAGATAAGCGCGCCCCCGAAGATGACGTAGTGCCAACTCGGCAGGAAATGCTCCGAAAGCACCGAGACGGTGCGCTCCGAATCCGTGAGCTTTCCCGCGAGCTCCGGGTTCGATTGAACAAGTGTGTAGGCCGCCAAGCCGAGAAAGACGGGGAGAACGCCGATCACGATATACATGACGCCGCCCAGGATGGTGCCGCCCGCGGCGATGCCGGCCGAGCGCGCGCCCAAAAAGCGCGAAATGAGCTCGATCGCCACGAACGAGCCGAAGAACGCGACCGCGATTTGCTCGATGCGCTGCAGCGGTGGTTCATCGGTCGCGGTGAAAATGCGCAGCCGCTCTGGCTCTACGTGCCCGAGCACATTCGACACGCCGCCGCCCGCGTACGCCACAGCAATGCTCAGCACGATGAGGCCGCTTATAACTGCGAAGCCTTGCAGGACATCGGTCACCGCGTCAGCGAGCAGACCGCCGACCGCAGAGTAGGAGGCGACGAGCAGCGCGGCGATGGTGATGGCGGTTGCGAGCGGCATGCCCGAACCGGAGGCCAGCACCTGCCCGAAAGCGCGGATCTGCGCCGCTGCCCAGAACACTGATCCCGGCAGCAGGACCACCACCACGAGCTTCTCGATCGCCGGCGAAAATCGTTCGCGGAAGACGTCGGCGAAGGTCGATACGCCCTTGCGCCACAGGAACGCGGCATAGAGCACACCCGCCGCGATTACGGCGAGACCGTAGGCGAGCGGGTCGACGAGAGCACCGGCAAGCCCCTTGTCATAGACCTCGCCCGAGGTGGCGACGATCGCCTCCGCGCCGAACCAGGTGGCGAACACCGAGAAGGCGACCAGCGTCGGCCCGAGGCTGCGGCCCGCGAGAATGTAATCGGTCTCGTTCTTGACGCGCCGCGAGACCCACACGCCGATGGCAAACTGCAGGAGCACGTAACCGATCATGCCGACCAAGATCATGGAAATTCGAACCCCCGATGCCCGTCGCTGCCGCGTGGCGTCGCTCGCGCGGGGACGTGAGCGCTCGCCCTTACCTCGGCAGACTATCAGCGATGCCGCGGGCTATCGATGCCTTCGATGCCGCGCCTCCCCACAGGCGATCAAGGTTTCGACTTGAGGACATGTGTGACGACGCGGCCGGCATTGACCGCCTGCGACCATAGGCGTCGCCAGCGGCCTTCACTGCCAGCGGCGAGCAGCACGCGCAAGAGCCTTGCGCTCTGCGCCTCGGGCATCACGTCGAGGATCTTCGCCCACAGCGTGTCGACGTTATAGATGCCGCGCACGGGGTCGAGGCAGACAGGTACGGTGGCCTCGATCGGAATGCCCACGTCCTCGGCGACAGCCTGCAGCGCTTGGCGGATCGACTGCGCTTTGGGCACCGCGCTATCTTCCAGATCGTACGGTGGGCTCCACTCCTGGAAGGGTCGAAGCTGGTCGATATGGGTTAGCACGAGAAGGATCGGCGGCTGGCGCCGCTCGAACCGCGCGGCAAGGTGGTCGCGCAATGCGCTAAGCGTCCTGCGGTCAGACTCGCGGTCGGGACGCGTCGCCGAGACGACCCACTGCACGAGATCGCAATGGTCCGCCTCCTTGAGGAGCGCCGCCGTTTCGTCCGCATCACTGCCAAGGCCGGGGCTGTCGATCAGCAGCGCCTCGGGAGAGCCTTGGCGCTTCAACTCGTAGGCCGTGAACCCCTTCGTTGCCGGCAGCACGTCAGCCGCGGCCTTGACCTCGCCCGCCAGCGCATTGACTAGACTAGACTTGCCGGCGCCGACTTGGCCCGCGATCAGCACACGCAGCGGCTCGGCGAGGCCTTGCTCGGAGCGGTCCTGCCGCGTCGCCTTGGTGACCGTCGTTGCAAGCGTCGCGGCCGGAACACTCAGGCGGCCGCTGTAGAGATCGATCGCAGCTCGCCCCACCTCGCGCACGTAGGCAGCCGCTAGCCGGCGGCCGAGCTCCTCACGCCCCCAGTCATAGAGTTGCCGCGTCACGTTCTCGCGCATCTCCTGTGTCAGCGCAGAGGCGGGGTTCAAGAGGCGTACGATGCGCCATAGGTCGAAGGCGGATTCGGCGACGCCGATGATCGAGCGCCAGCGGTAGATTGTTAGGAGCTGGCCGACGGTGAGGCGGTCGCCCAGTGGAATGCTTTCGCGCACCAGAGGCCCAAGCTCGGAGCTGACGCGCTCGATGAGCGCCAGCGCCTCGGGCACCGTGAACTTCCACAGCGGATCCTTCTCGCCGGGATGCATCTGCTTTGCCACCGCATCGACCGTGCGCGTGCCGAGTGCGAGCACGGCATCGCGGCTGTCGATCTTGCTGGGCTCGAGCGTCTCGATGATGTGCACCACCGCTTCCCAGGCGCCCGTCTCACGCGCGTTCCACAATGGGTCAGGGGCGTTCTGCGGGTCTTCGGGCGGGCGCGTTCGCTTGACCGCGTCGCGCAGGATCCACCGCTCCGCAGCGTACGCCGACACGGTAACGACGCACGCCGCGACCGCCCAATAGAGGATGTAGCCATGCTGCCAGAGCCAGAACGAGCCGAGGAGGACCAGCGATACTAAAGGCAGCGCCAGCGCGGTGATCACCATCGCGGCGCGCAGGTAGGATAGGGCGCGGGTCTGCCGGCTCATCTAGCTCTTTCGGTTCTGCGGATTGGAGATGCCTCGCTCGCGCGCGAGCCGCAGGGCGGAACCAAGCGCGTCCTTGTAGGCTTGCGCAACGCCCACGGGATCGCTGGCGCCCGCCTTGCGGCGCGCGAGAAAATAGCACGCGGCCTTGCCGAGCGCATACGTTGTGGCAAAGCTCATGCCGGCCGCGGCCGCCGTACCCGCGGTCTGCCCGTAGACGGGGACGAGCTTGGCCAGCTCGCGCGCGCCGAAGCCGGAGGCCACCCGCAGGAGCGTGGTGGCGCCGAGCGCGCTCGCGAACTCGGCGAGTGCCCGGCGGTCCCAGACGACGCCATAAATGGTGCCGAGCGTGTGGATGAGCTTGGCCTGGACCGCCGGCACCAGCGCGACGCCGGCGACCGGCCAGAGATCGGCTGCCGCAGCGGCGCTGGCGTATCCCAGCACGTGCGGGTGGGCGCGATCGGCGAGAGCGTCAGTCGCGGTGCCGGTGAGATTTGCCAGCGCCGAGGCGACGGCTTCCGGCGCTACTTCCTGCAGCGCGGCGACGAGCGCTTCATGGCCATAGTCGGGCGGCACCCAGCCGTCCTCCGGCAGCGTAAAATCGACTGGCACGAACACAATCGCGCCGTGGCCCGGAACGTCGTCGAAGAGCGTGCGCTGGCGTAGGAGGCTGCGGACCAGATCCGAGCTGACACCCGCGTTGGAAAGAGCGGCGGCGTCGCCGGTGCTGAACGGATAGGGCTGCACATGGCTGGCGCCAGGCCGGTGGCCCTCGTGCAAGGTCGTCTGCACGACGATGATTGGCCACTCTGGGTGGCGGCGCCGTATCAGGTGCACGACGTCGACGATGGCCTCCTGTTGGGCGTCGAGCGCGCGCATCGTCACGATGACGAGATGCGCCTGGCGCTCGCTGAATGTGATGTCCTCGGTGGGGTCGTAGCGCGCCTCGCCGAGACCGCGCGTGTCGAGAAAGCGCACGAGCGGTGCCTCCTCGGGAAAATCGAAGATGCGGGATGTCGTGGTGCAGGCGCGAAAGCCGTCGCCGATCTCGGCTGTCGAGCAGCCGGTCATCACGCGGATGAGCGAGGTCTTGCCCGACTGCACCTTGCCGAGCAGCCAGACCACAGGTGCGAACTCGCGCGCCCGCGCTGCGATCTCTTCCTGCGTTGTGCCATCTGCGGCGGCGGTCGGCCAGAGTGCTGTCTTGACGGCCTCGACCGCGCGCACCAAGCGTTGCCGCAAGGACTGCTTTGCCGGCTTCGCGATCAATTCAGGCGCTCCCGCTATTCGACGCTCTCGTGCATATATCGATATCATGCCGCGTTACCGCGGGGGGCGAGTTGGTGACAGAGGAGGGCGATGCAAGTCGCGAAAAATCAGTACCAGCGCCCGGCGGCGGCCTGATCGACGAGCCAGAGGACGTCGCCGATAGGGCGCAGACGCCCCGCCGGTGTGCTCGCATCGCCGGCCAGGACGCGATCGAGGATCTCCCTCTTGTCCTCGCCTGCGACGATGAAGGCCACGATGCGGCTGCCCTCGAGCGCTGGGTAGGTCAGGGTGACGCGCGATTGATGCTGGTCACGAACGGGGGCGACCCAGCGGTCGCCTTCCTCCAGAACTGGATGGTCGACGAGCAGCGACGCGGTGTGGCCGTCGTCGCCGATGCCGAGCAGGGTCAGGTCGAGCAGCGGGCGGTCCATGCGCAGCGTCTCGGCACCGTAGAGCTGCTTCAGCCGTGTGTCGTATTGTGCGGCTGCCTCGGCGAGATCGATGTTTTCTGCGGCAATCGCGTGCACGTTCTCGGCAGGCGCTGGCACGCGCGACAGGAAGGCTGTGTTCACCATGCCAAAGTTGCTGGCGGGGTGAGAGCGCCCTACGAAGCGCTCATCGCCGATGATCCAGTGCACACGGCCCCACGGCAGACGGTGAAGGGGCGGGTCCTGCGCGAGCAGTTCGTAAGCCGCCCGCGTCGTCGTCCCACCGCACAGCGCGATGCGGATAGGGCCAGGTTTCAGAACCGCGGTCTCGCAGATCAATTGCGCCGCGGCGTGCGCGAGCGCTTCGCGGTCCTCGTAAATGCGAAGCGTCCCGACGGCGGGCTTCTTGAGGGTGGCTTCGACAAGATCCATCATCGAACTCGCCTAAGGGTACCCCTGATGCGCACACGTTTTACATCGGCGTTGAATAACAATGGCCTGCACGGGATCGCACAAAGCCGCAGTAAGGTTTCTTGGCCCTCGATTTGAACGTCGCAATCAGACCGATGTGCACCCGATGATCCCAACTCCGTTGTGCTCAGCCGGGTTCCTTGGCGCCCCGCAAACGCCCGGTTTTCGCGGGCATCGCAGATCCCCGCCACATCGGACTTGCGGCCGGCGCTGCCCTGGCTGATATGACGGTCGGCGGCTGGCAGCTCGTGACCCCTTGGGCTTGCTCGTGGCCCCAACAACTCATCGGGAGACGCCCGTGAAGGCGACGCAGAAGCTGCACGACATCGGGCAAAGCCTTTGGATCGACGACATCACCCGCGACATGCTGGATAGCGGCCGGCTGCGCAAATACATCGACGAGCTATCCGTGACGGGTCTCACCTCGAACCCGACCATCTTCGAGAAGGCGGTCGCCAAGAGCACCTGGTACGACGACGCTATCCGCAAGCTCGTGAAATCGGGCCTGTCGGGCGAGGCCTTGTTCTTCGAGCTGGCGCTTGAGGACTTGAAGCGCGCCGCCGATCTCTTCTTCCCCGTTCACCGCCGCACGGCGACCGTCGACGGCTGGGTTTCGCTCGAGGTGTCCCCGCTACTCGCCTACGATACCAAGGCGACGATCGCCGAGGCCAAGCGCCTGTTTGATCGGGCCGGCAAGCCCAACCTCTTCATCAAGATCCCGGGTACCAAGGAGGGCCTGCCGGCCATCGAGGAATCGATCTTTGCCGGGGTTGCCGTGAACGTCACGCTGCTGTTCTCGGGCAACGACTATCTTGCGGCGGCCGACGCCTACATTAAGGGGCTCGAACGCCGCGTCGCCGCGGGCCTGAGCCCAGACGTACGGTCAGTCGCCTCCGTGTTCGTCAGCCGCTGGGACCGCGCCGTTGTCGACAAGGTGGGAGAGCGCCTGCGTGACAAGCTCGGCATCGCGGTTTCCAAGCAGGCCTATCGCGCCTACCGCGAGTTGCTCGACAGCGACCGCTGGCAGCGGCTCGAATCCTTAGGCGCGCGGCCGCAGCGACTGCTGTTCGCGAGCACGAGCACCAAGGACCCCAAGTCGCCCGACACCATGTACATCACCGCGCTCGCAGCACCGAACACGGTCAACACCATGCCCGACGAGACGCTGCACGCCTTCGCCGATCACGGCAACGTCGGCAGCCTCATCGCGGCGGACGGCGGCGACAGCGGTAAGGTGCTGGACGAGTTCGGCAGCGCCGGCATCGACATCGATGCGCTAGGGCATCAGCTCCAGGCGGACGGCGCCAAGGCGTTCGCGAAGTCGTGGCAGGATCTCTTGAAGTCGATCGACGGCAAGTCGAAAGCCCTGCAATAGGAGACCCGGAGATGGAGGAGGCGCCGACCGGGTCGCCCGCGTGGCAAGCGCTCGCCGACCACCACGCTCAGATCAAAGACATGCACCTTCGGCAGATGTTTGCCGACGATCCGGGCCGTGCTGAGCGCTTCACCTCCGAGGGCGCCGGGCTGTTGCTCGACTATTCGAAGAACCGCATCACCGACGCGACTATGAAGCTTCTCGTCGGCCTCGCCGAGGAGCGCGGCGTGGCGGTGCTGCGCGACGCCATGTTCCGCGGCGACAAGATCAACACTACCGAGCAGCGGGCGGTACTGCACGTCGCCTTGCGCGCCCCGCGAGGCGCAGTGATCGAGGTCCACGGCCGGAACGTCGTTCTCGACGTGCATGCGGTCCTCGACCGTATGGCGGCCTTCGCGGCTAATGTGCGCGAAGGCTTGTGGACCGGCCACACCGACAAACGCATCCGCAACGTGGTCAACATCGGCATCGGAGGGTCGTATCTGGGGCCCGAGATGGCCTATCGGGCCCTTCGGCGTTACAGCGACCGCGGACTAGGCCTCCGCTTCGTCTCTAACGTCGACGGGGCAGCTTTCGCGGAGGCGACGCAGGACCTCGATGCGGCGGAGACGCTGTTCATCATCTCATCGAAGACCTTCAGCACGCTCGAGACCATGACCAATGCCGCGACCGCGCGCGCGTGGGTCATCGAGAAGCTGGGGTCGGAGGCGGCCATCGCGCGCCACTTCGTTGCCGTCTCGACCAACCGCGCCGCGGTGCAGAAATTTGGCATCGACCTCGCCAACATGTTCGAGTTCTGGGACTGGGTCGGCGGGCGCTACTCGATGGAATCCGCGATCGGCCTTTCGACCATGATCGCCGTCGGGCCGGAGAACTTCCACGCGATGCTCGATGGCTTCCACGCCATGGACGAGCATTTTCGCACTGCGCCGCTCAGCAAGAACCTGCCGGTGCTGCTGGGCCTGCTGACCGTGTGGTACAATAATTTTTTTCGTGCTGAGGCGATCGGGGTGATGCCCTATGCGCAGCCGCTCGCACGCTTCCCCGCCTATCTGCAGCAGCTCCAGATGGAGAGCAATGGCAAGTCCGTCGCTCTTGACGCCAAGCGCATCGGTTATCAGTCCGGACCGATCTTCTGGGGCGAGCCCGGCACGGACGCGCAACACTCGTTCTATCAGCTCATCCATCAGGGAACGAAACTGGTCCCCTGCGACCTCATCGGTTTCCTCGAGCCGCTGAGCTTGCTCAGCGACCACCACGATCTGCTCATGGCCAACCTCTTTGCTCAAGCGGAGGCGCTCGCCTTCGGCAAGACCGCCGCGGAGCTCGCGGCTGAAGGCGTGCCGACTGCGCAGATCCCGTTCCGCGTTGCTGAAGGCAACCGGCCGACCAACATGATCCTCGCCGAGCGCCTCGATCCGCGCACGCTTGGCGCCCTGGTAGCGCTCTACGAGCACAGCACCTTCACCCAGGGTGCGATCTGGGGGATCGATTCTTTCGACCAGTGGGGCGTGGAACTGGGGAAGGCGCTCGCGAACCGCATCGTTCCCGAGCTTAACGGCTCAACTGGGCCGATGCCTAAGCACGACAGCTCTACGAACGCGCTCATCCGGCGCTATCGCGAGCATCGGGCGCGGCGCTGAACAGATCGTGCGGACCGGCTCGCGCGCCGGGTCCGCACGCAAAAATCACAAACGATCGCGACCGCCTACGCTTTCGCGATCGCCCCGGCAAGCGCCTCGGAGATGAGGCCGAAGATCGCTCCGCCGATCATCGAAAGCGCGATCACGGCCGCCGGGTTGTGCACCGTCGGCTCCGTAAGGTGGTTGACGCCGTCGCTCGACAGCAGCGCCAGCGCCACCGTCGCGGCAAAGCCGTAGACGGTGGCCGGGATCGCCGAGAAGATCGGGATGTTGCAGCCGAGGATCATGAGGCCGACGCCGACCGCGACGCAGATGCCGGCCCAAATGGGGAGCCCCAGCGTGTCCGCGAATCCCAACCGCGTGATGGCAAGCAGCGTGAGCACGGCCCACACGATGCCCCACAGATTGGCAAGAATGCTCGACGTGAAGCCGTGTATCTTGCCGCCGCAGTGATAGAAGCTCGCCCACGCGATGAAGGCGGCCCAGATCTGCAGTCCGAGACCCAAGAAGTCCGAAAGATAAAGATAAGTCGCAACGCCGCCTAAAAGGCCGATGCTGACCGCAAGAGCGGTGACGATTCCCATTGTATTCTCCCCTAGCCGGAGCGCTTTGGTTGAGCTTTGATTGGCTGCTCCGGGCAGGGGATATTAGCTCGGATTGGTGTGGCCCGTTTGTCACTCCGGCATTGAACTGCTTAGAAACTGGTCACCTAGTCGGCGAGAGGCTGACCACCGGCATCCGCCAAGGGTCGGCGATGCCTACAATTCGATCTCCCGGTCTCACCGCGCCTAAAGCAAGACCTGGTACGCGGATAGCTCCCGCGCTGTGCTCGAGCGCGCGCCAACGGAGCACGCCCACATGAACCGCACATCGAAGCTTTTCCGCGGCGTCACCGCTGCCACGGCGATGACGTTCCTGGCCGCGACAACGGCCTCCGCATGCACCGGCATCCTGCTCAAGAACGCGGATGGGACCATCGTGCACGGGCGCACGCTCGAGTTCGGCGTCCCGGTGGTGATCGATTTTGCCGTCGAGCCGCGCGGCTACAGCTTTACGGGCTCGACGCCGCTGGGGGACGGCAAGAAGTGGACCACCAAGTACGGGGCGCTCGGTGCTATCGCATTCGGCAACCTAGGCATCATGGACGGCATCAATGAAAAGGGGCTGGCGATCGGCACCTTCTATTTCCCGACCTACGCCGAGTACACGCCCACAACGCCGCAGAACCAGGCCAAGTCGATGTCCTCGATCGACTTCTCGAACTGGATCCTCACGCAGTTCTCGAACGTGGAGGAGGTGCGTACCGCGATCGAGAATGGCGAGGCGATCGTGGCGCCGACGCTGATCCCCGGCTGGCCGGGAGGAGTGCAGCCATTCCACTGGATCGTCACCGATAAGAGCGGCAAGAGCCTCGTCATCGAGCCCATCGGGGGCAAGCTGGTGCTCTACGACAATCCCCTCGGCGTCCTTACCAACTCGCCAAGCTTTGACTGGCACATGACGAACTTGCGCAACTACATTGCACTCAGCCCGCGCGACGTTCCACCGGTGAAGCTCGACGGCAAGACCTTCCAGAGCTTCGGCATGGGCGCTGGCATGCTCGGGCTGCCCGGCGATTTCACGCCCCCATCGCGGTTTGTACGCGCAGCCGTGTTCAGCGTCACCGCCTTCGCGGCCGCCGACGCCACCGCCGGCGTGTTCAATGGTTTCCACATCCTCAACAACTTCGACATCCCGCACGGCGTCGCGCGCACCAACGAGGGCGGCGGCGTCCACGCCGATGAGACGCTGTTCACGGTGATGCGCGACCCGCAGAACCTTCGCATGTACTACAAGAGCTATGCCGACCAGACGATCCGCATGGTTGACCTCAATCGCTTCGATCTCGACGCCAAGGACATTATGAAGCTGCCGACGGCGTCGGACACACAGCCGGTGGTCGACATGAGCGGCAAGTTCCAGGCGCGCAAGACCGCGGCGAGCGCGCAGTAACCGTTGCCGTCAGAGCGAGGCAACGAACGCGATCAGGGCGTCGCGTTCGTTCTGCGATAGCGCCGCAAAGCCGTCGCGGGCTGCCTTCGCCTCGCCGCCGTGCCAGAGGATCGCCTCCTCGATGTTGCGTGCGCGCCCGTCGTGCAGGAACAGCGTGTGGCCGTTGACGATCTGCGTGAGGCCGAGGCCCCACAGCGGCGCCGTGCGCCACTCGCGCCCGTCCGCCATGCCTTCGGGGCGGTTGTCGGCGAGACCTTCCCCCATGTCGTGCAGCAACAGATCGGAGTAAGGCCAGATCTTCTGGTTGCTCAAGTGCGCCTGCCCCTCCACCTTGCCCGTGGTGAAGGAGGGGGTGTGGCAGCCCTGGCAGTTGAGCGCATAGAACAGCGCCTTGCCGCTGACGACATTGGGATCGGCGAAATTGCGCCGCGGCGGAACCGCCAGGTTCTGTGCGTAGAACACGACGAGGTCGAACAGCTTCGGGCTCACCTCGAAGCCGCCGTCGCGCTCGCTGTTGCCATTGGGTGCGTTGAGGCAGAAGACCTGTGCCGGCGTGCAGTCGCCGGCGGCCTTCGGGACAATCGGATTGGAAAGGCCCATGTCGCCTGCGAAAGCGGTGCCCGCCTGCTGGCGGATCGAAGGAATGCCGGCTTTCCATCCGAAACGACCGAGCGCCAGCCGGTTGTCGTCGAGCGACCACACCTCGTTGGTGCGGCCCGAAATCCCGTCCCCGTCCTTGTCGTCGGGGTCGGCGTGGGCGCGGATCTGCTCCTCCGGTATCGCCTCGATCAGTCCAAGCCCGATCATCGGCGGCGCGACGCGCGGAGAAAGCATGGTCTTGGGGTGCAGGGGCCCGTACTTGAGATCGACGATCGAGTAGGTCGGGCGCCGCAGGCTCACGGTGCTGCCGCCGCTGAGCTTCACCGGCACTTCTTCGTAGTCGATGTGCATGTGGCCTTCGTTGTCGAAGCCCTGGATCGCCGTCTCCTGAAGCTGTGATCCGTATGTCGGCTCGTCGATTGAATTGACCCTGTGCTCCGCGAGCAGCCGGCGCTGCTCGTCCGTCTCGGCCGGAATGGAGAGGCGCAGGAACATGGACTCGGCCGTGTCCTGCGGATAGTTGCCGTTGGGCGGATGCCCGCGGCCGTCCTTCAGGTGGCAGCTCTGGCAGGAGCGGGAGTTGTAAAGTGGTCCGAGCCCGTCCGAGCTCGTGGTCGAGGAGGGAGCCGAGACCCAGAGCCTGCGAAAGATGGCGTTGCCCACCTTGAAACGCGCCTCACCCTCGAAGCCAATGCCGTGCGAGAAATGCGAGAAGGCTTCCCGCGTGTCGATGCTTTCGTCCGTCGTCGCCGTGCCGCCGGGAAGGGACTCGCCGGCCTCATCGGGAGGTGGCGCCGACGGCGCCGCTTCGCTCAAACCTGCGGTGCTCATGAGCGCTGCAGCGCAGACTGTGGCGAGGCCCGGAGCGAGCGGCAGCGTCAGCCGCAGGATCGATCTGTTGCTATAGGCCATCGACAACCATCGGCTGATTTCGCGGCCCCTGACCTGCGGCGCTGCTTGGCTGCAGGGGCGTAAAGTGCCCGGCCCCAAGCCCATCTTGGCACCCTGGTTATTCGGCGCGCGACTGCTTTTGCTTCTTTACCTTGTCGCCGCCGTCGAGGCGCTTGGAGTCCTCGAATTCGATCGCCTTGAGGTCGAGCACCGCGATGTCACGCTCGAATTCCTTCGATTGCGCGATGAGCGCGGAGATCGCCGCTTCGACGATGGCGTTGCCCTCGGAATTTCCCTCGCCGATGAGCTGGTCGTAAGCTTCGCCCGCCTCCGCGCGCTTCACGATCACGCTCATGTGTTCGATCGTTGCGTCAAGCGCTGCGCGCGTGCGTTCGTCCGTCTCCGGTGACTTGGCGCGCACGAGATCGGAGGCGCTCGGGCCCAAGACGATCGACCCATCGGTGCGCTTGTAGGAGCCGAGGTAGATGTTTTTGATGCCGACGGCGTCGTAATAGAGCGAGTTGTGCGTGTTGTCGGAGAAACAGTCCTGCTCCTCCTCCGGGTCGTGGATCAGCAGCCCGAGCTTCATGCGCTCGCCCACCATTTCGCCGTAGGTCAAGCTCCCCAGGCCCTTGAACAGGGCGACGAGCCCAACTTGCCCGTTGTCCTCCATCACGGCCTTGCGCGCGGCGCCGCCCGGCTTCCACTGCTCTGCCATCCAGGCGAGGTCGTCGACGAGAAGGTCGGTCGCCGTCTTCAGGTACTGAGCGCGGCGGTCGCAATGGCCCCCCGTGCAGTTCTTGACGTCGTAGTCGGTCGCGGGCCGGTTGCCGGCGCCGGGTCCGGTGCCGTTGAGGTCCTGCCCCCAGAGCAGGAACTCGATGGCGTGATAACCGGTGGCGACGTTCGATTCGATACCGCCCGCCTCCTGCAGCCTGGCCGTCAGCAGTTCCTTGGTGATCTTGGAGGTATCGACCTGCTCACCCGCGATCTTAATCGAGCTGTTGGCGATGACGTTGGCGACGTAAAGGTCGTTTGTGGGCGATTCATTGCCGTACCCCGTGGAGACGTAGTCGATCAGCCCCTCATCGAGTGGCCACGAGTTGACCCGCTTCTCCCAATCATCAACGATTTTGTTGCCGAAGCGGAAGCCCTCGGTCTGCATGTAAGGGACACGCGCCGCCACCCAGGCGTGGCGCGCCGCCTTCAGATTGGCATCGGTGGGCTCAGTGACGAGGATATCGATGGCCGTCTGCAACCCGCGCGCGCCTGCGAGCGCATCAGAATAGCTCGCCTCCGCGATATCGGCATAGGACGTGATCACGCTCGATAGGTCGAGGGCCGGGGCTGCGGCCGCGTTCACGGCGAACATGGCGCCGGTCGCCATCGTAAGGGCGAACACCTTGCGCATGGTTAGCGTCCTCTCAAATTGCCGCTGGCGGCCGCAAAGTTTGGAGCTCGGGTGCTTTTTGTAAGCCCGGCGCAGGGCCGCACGCATGGAGCCACCAGCGATCCACGTCGCTTCGATCAGAATGATTTCGTACTCGCGAAGTCAAGAATATTCTTGAGCTCTAGAAGAGCGACAAGCAATTGCCGGGCGCGACGCTGTGGCGCGGCGACGACGGTGGTACTTTGACCCCTTCAAGAGGCCATACGGGGTCCACGGAGACACATGCAGTGAGCGCGGTTGAACGAGGGGCGGCAGTGCTGAGAGCTAGTGGTCTCGGTCTCGGTCTGGGCCTTGGTTTTGGCCTTGCGGTCGGGGCGGGCGCTGCCTGCGCCGCCGACGCCGCTGCTCCGGCGTTGTCCAAAACGACGGCTAACGTTGTCGACAAGTACCTCATCCCGCGCTTCGAGACATTCCAGAAAGCGAGCTCCCGGCTCGCGGAAGATCTTGATGCGACGTGCGGCGGAACGCCGAAGCGGCTGACGGCCGCGCGGCAGGATTTCGATAAAGCCGTGCTCGCGTGGGCCGAGATCGAGTTCCTGCGCTTCGGGCCTATGGCGGTGACCGGACGACCGGAGCGCATATCGTTCTGGCCTGACCCGCGTGGGTTAATGCAGCGCCAGCTCAGTGCGTTGATCGAGCATCGCGATGTGACGGCGCTCGAGCCGGGGGCGCTCGTCGGCAAGAGCGCCGCCATCCAAGGCCTGCCCGCGCTTGAGATCTTGCTCAATGCTAAGCCGCCGATCATGGCCGACGACGAGGATGGTCGCTATCGCTGCCACCTCGCCGTCGCGATCGCTAACAACTTGAATAATGTCGCCCGCGACGTTGTGTCGGAATGGAGCGGCGAGACGGGCTGGCGCGCACGCATGCTCACGCCCGGTCCCGAGAACGCCAGCTACAAGACGCCGTCCGAACCGCCGTCCGAATTCGCCCGCGCGCTGGTGACGGGGCTGCAGATGATCCAGGACCGCCAATTGACGCCGCTCGTGCCGGCGAGCGGGGGTCTCGCAGGGAAGCCGGCGCCGCTCCCCTTCTCGGCCGCGGGCTTACGCAGCCGCTACGTCGCGGCCGAGATCGGCTCGCTCAGGGCGCTGTACGAGGTGATGGAACTTGGCCGAAATGTCCCGGAGCAGAAAGCGTGGATGCCGAGCTGGATAGCCCAGGCCTGGGAAAGGCTCGCGCACGACGCCCCGGCCGCGATAGAAAAAGGTGCGAGCGAGAAGAGCGATTCCGACCGCGAGCGCGAGGTGCGCATGGTGCGTTTTCACTTGGAAGGCATTCGCAAGCTGATCGGTCGCGAGCTCGCTCCGCTCGCCGGCCTGACAATAGGGTTCAACGAGCTCGATGGCGATTGACCGGCGCAACTTCCTGATCGGCACGGCGCTGGCCGTCGGCTCGGCCTCGCGCGCCTTTGCTGACATGCTTCCGCGCGATGGGCTGGCAGAATCCGAGGCCGGCGACTTCATCGCGGCGTGCCGGAGACCGGACAATACCTACTCGGTCGTGATCCTGCGCCTCGACGGCTCTATCGTGCGCGAGCTTCCGCTGAAAGACCGCGGGCACGACATCGCACTCGACGCGACAAACGGGCAGGCCGTAGTGTTCGCCCGCAGGCCTGGCTCGTTTGCGCTCGCTTTCGACGTGCGCGGGTGGCGCGAGCCGATGCTGTTCACGGCGCCCGCCAACCGCCACTTCTACGGCCACGGGGTATTCTCGCCCGATGGCCGACTGCTCTGGGCGACAGAGCACGACGTCGAAACGCGGCAAGGCTTGCTCGGCGTCTATAGCGCCACGCAAGGCTACAAGCGCATCGGCGAGATGAAGACGTTCGGCATCGGCCCGCACGAGGTGATCCTGCTCGCCGACGGCCGCACGCTCGCGGTTGCCAACGGCGGCATCGAGACACACATCGAAACGGGGCGCGAGAAGCTCAATCTCGATACGATGATGCCCTCGCTCGCCTTCATCGACAGCGCGACGGGAGACCTGATCGCCCAGCACAATCAGGCCAGCGACCTGCACAAGCTTTCGATCCGCCACATCGCGGCCGATGCGCGCGGCGCCGTTTGGTTCGGCGCGCAGTGGGAAGGCGAGGCGGCGGAGACGCCGGAGCTCATCGGCTTTGCGGGCGTCGACACGCCCTTACGCATCATCGAACCCGAGGCGCCGAGGGGCGCCATGCTCGCAGGCTACATCGGCGCGGTTGCGATCAGCGGTGACAAGCGCGTGCTCGCGGCCTCGGCGCCGAGGGCCGGGTGCATCCTCTACGTCGACACCGAGCGCTCAGCGATCATCGGCGAGACGCAGCTCATCGACGGGTGCGGTCTAGCCGGCATCTCGCAATCGGAATTCGCGCTGAGCTCGGGCCTCGGCGTGCTGCAGACCGAAGCGCCCGACCACACACACCTCAAGACGGCGTCGTTCCCCGGACGCTCCTTCGACAACCACTTGCGGCTCGTGCGCTGAGATTTCTCAGGCGAGCGCGGCAGCCGCGCCGATGCTCGGCGTTCGGCGCCGGCGCCGCGGCGGGACGGGAGCCGCCGGACGCAGTTTGGCGGAACGGCGGGGCCACACCGTATTCCACGTTGCCTCGGTGGCCGGCTGGAGGGTACGCACGCTCATCAGGCCCCACACCATCGCCGCTAGCAGGTAGAAGTGGCGCCAGTGGTCGCTATCGATGATGATGCCTTCCATGGCATTCGCGATGAACGCCGCGTAGACAATGAGGAACAGCGGCTGTGTTGGCGTTGCTTTGAGTGAGTGTCGGAAGCCGAGCACCGCCGTGAGCCCTACGAGGATCCAGTAGACGCCGCCGCCGAGCCAGCCGGCATTGAGCACCACGCTCAGATAGACGTTGTGCACCTCTTCGGGGTGGTAGCGCTCGCCGAACTCGAGCGCGCCGAGCCCGAGCGGATTTTCGGCGATGAGCCCCATCGCCTTTTGCTGCCCGCCGAAGCGGCCTTCGGTGCCGGTGTCGTACTCCATCTCCAACGTCGAGCGCTGCACAAGCAGATCCGAGATGTTATCGGTACTGAGCGCGACAGCGATGAGGCCCGTTGCAAAGAGTACGCCGCTGGCCAGCAGCGCCATGAGCTTGACCCGGGTTATGGCGCGGCGGCTCGTCAGCATGGTGAGGTAGCCGAAGATCGCGAGCGCGACCGTAAGGGTCATCCACGCCCCGCGCGAGAAGGTAAGTAGCACGGTCAGCGTCAGCGCGCCTGCGATGGCAAGCGGGGCCAGCATGCGGTGCCACGGCCGCCCGAGGGCGACGTGCACCATGTAGATCAGTGGAGTCACGAGGAACGGCCCGAACACGTTGGGGTCCTTGAAGGGGCCGCTGGCACGGCCGAACTTGGTGAAGAGATCGTAGGCGCCGGGAAGCAGACCGAAGTAGCCGATGAGTCCGGCGGCGGCGGCGGCAACCGCGGCCCACGTCCATGCCTTGAAGATGAGCTCGCTGTGCGCGGACGGGTTCTTGGCGATGAAGCCGGCAAACACGACGGAGGTGAGCGTCAGATAGAGCGTGACGCCGACGTGGGTCAGCGTCAGGCTGAGGTCGAGCGACAGCGTTGCCGCCAGCACGGCCGACGCGCCGGCGACCGTCCACAGCGAGAAGTAGGCGATCAGCATTGGGTTGAACGCCACGAGACCCACTGCCGGCAGGAGCACGATCAAACCGATCGTAAGCGCGTCGACCGGCGCTGGCTCGGAGAACACGAATCCGCTCGAGACGATGGTTACCGCGACGAGCGCGAGCGTGAGCCAGTGCACGGCGCTTCGGCGCGGCCTCGCGCGCTCGCGGGAGAGCGCCATGCCATGATGGACGATGTCGGAGGTCGCGGCGCGCATGGGGCGGGTCTCAGTAGGCGTTCTCGGATCTCAAGAGCGCGAACGGCGTCTTGAACAGGATGTAGACGTCGAGCAGCAGCGACCAGTTCTCGATGTAGTAAATGTCGTGCTCGACGCGCTTCTGGATCTTCTCAGGGGTGTCGGTCTCGCCGCGCCAGCCGTGGATCTGCGCCCAGCCGGTGATGCCTGGCTTCACCTTGTGGCGGCCGAAGTAGCCGTCGACGACCGCGGCATAGAGCCGGCCGGCCGCCTTGGCCTGCAGCGCGTGCGGGCGGGGGCCGACGAGCGAGAGTGAGCCGGTGATGACGTTGAGGAGCTGCGGCAGCTCATCGAGGCTGGCCTTGCGGATGAAGCGGCCAACGCGGGTGACGCGCGGATCGTCCTTGGTCACGAGCTTTGCGGCGTTCTCATCGCAGCGGTCGATGTACATCGAGCGGAACTTGAAGATCTCGATAAGCTCGTTGTTGAAGCCGTGGCGCTTCTGCCGGAACAGCACGGGGCCGCGGCTGTCGAGCTTGATTGCCGCGGCGACCGCCAACATGAGCGGAGCCAGCAGCAGGAGTGCGATGATGCCAACGACCTTGTCGAACAGCCACTTGGCAACTCCGCCCCAATCGGCGATCGGCTTCTCGAGCATGTCGATCATGGCCACGTTGCCGACGTGGGAGTAGGTGTTGCGGGTGAAGCGCAACTCGGTCGAGCGCGCCGGGATCTTCACCTCCGCCGGCAGCACCGACAGTAAGCGCGCGACCTGCGAGAGGCGCCGCTCGGCGGTGATCGGCAGCGCGATGATGACGACGTCGAGGCGTGTCCTGCGCGCGAACTCCACGAGCTCGCTTAAGCCCCCAAGCCGGGGATAGCCGGCGACGATGCGGTCGACGCGCTCGTCTCCACGGTCGTCGAATACGCCCATGATGCGCACGTCGCTGTCGAGATCGATCTCGAGCTCGCCGATGAGCTTCTCGGTGATGGCGCCGCCGCCGTAGATCGCGGCGCGCCGGAAAAGGCGCCCCTGCCGGGTCCAGTGACGCACCACCGTGCCAACGGCGAACCGCTCGGCCATCAGCGCGACCGCGCCGGCAAAGAACCAGAGCGCGAACCAGACGCGGGAGAACTCGTGTCCCACTTTGAGGAAGAACAATCCCGCGATGAGCAGCGCGAAGGTCGCCGTCCAGCCAAGGAGCGCGCGCGGCATCTGGCGGAGGAACGAGGCCAACGCCGGCAGCGAGTAAAGCTGCAGGAGCTCGAAGGCCGCCACCGTTGCGACCCCCGTGCCGATTACGGCACTGAGAAAGGCGGCGTTGCCGACGACGATCGGCTCGTCGACGTAAAGGAGCGCTATGGTTAGGCCAAGCGCAACGACGATCGCAAAGTCGAAGGCGCGCACTGCGCCGCGGATCACGGCCATTGAGATGAGGCTCGACTTGTCGTGAAAGCGGAAATCGGCGAGCCGCGGGATCTGGTGCGGTATCGGCAGCGCTTCGACGCGGGGCGCGCTTTGGGGGGCGGAAACTCTCTCGTGCAGCATTTCGCGGGGCTCTTGACCGGTTCGTAACCCGAAGTTGCTGTATCCAACGCATACTTCGTGCCACGGGCCGGCCGGTGAGCGGGCTGCGCGTTTAGGTTTGCGGTTAAGGTTAGCGGGCGAGATGCGCCGCGTAGAAGTCGAGGACGGCGGCCGTCGTCGCGCCGATGGCGAAGCGCTCGCGCACCGTCTGTTTCAGAGCGAGCGCGCGCTTCTTTGCCGTCTCGGGATCGTCGAGAAATCCTTGCAGGGCTCGCGCCAGCGCATTGGCGTCGTCCGGCGGCAGCAGCGGCGTGTCGGAGCCTGCGACGATTTCGGGGATGCCGCCGACGTTGGTTGCGATCAGCGGCACTTGCGCTGCGGCCGCTTCCATCACGATGAAGGGCAGGCTTTCGGCGCGCGACGGCACGACGATCGCGCGTCCGCGGGCGAAGGCTTGTGCAGCGGGTAGCGGACCAGGGAACGTCACGGTGGCCGTTAACAGGAGCTCAGTAGCGAGGTGCTCGAGGGCGTTGCCGGCGGGCCCCGCGCCGACGATAACCGCAGACACGGGGCGCGTGCGCGCGACGGCGGCGAGTGCGCGCAAGAGAACATCGACGCCCTTGAGCTGGCGGAGTTCGCCGATGAACAGGAAGTCGGCGGCATCGGCCCCAGGCGCGTGGGCGGCGAAATCGGACGGCTGCAGGCCGTTTGTGACCACCACCGTCGGCGCAAGCCCGGCCCCGACGCGGCGCTCGTACTCGCGCCGGACGTAATCGCTCTCGAAAATTAACCCGTCAGTGAAGCGGGCCAGCACCTTCTCCATGCCGATGAAGGCGATCGCCGCGGGCGAGCCTTCCGGAAAGTGCAGGCTGCCCCCGTGCGGAGTGTAAAAGGCGGCGACGGGATGCCCCTGGAATCGCAGCAGCCGCGCGGCAAGGCGCGCATAGGCCCCGCCCTTGGCGCCATGGCCATGCAACACGTTGGCGTTCGTTTCTCGGGCGAGTTGCGCCACTGCCCGGCTGGCGCTTGCGTCGCCGAACCCGGGCCAGCGGCTCATCGGAATGCGTGTTACGCCCAGCCGCAGGCGGTCCGTCACGCTCGCGAGCCGGGCCTCGCTGAGCGGGTCTGTGTTCGATGAATCGAATACGAGGCCGACATCGTGG
The DNA here is from genome assembly GCA_963745205.1 of uncultured Alphaproteobacteria bacterium. Classification (GTDB taxonomy): domain Bacteria; phylum Pseudomonadota; class Alphaproteobacteria; order Rhizobiales; family Hyphomicrobiaceae; genus Hyphomicrobium_A. Next base: position 57,565 of record CAVUWX010000014.1, on the reverse strand, counting down.
CCGCGCGCGGCCTGCTCTGAGCTCAAGTCGAGGACGTGCCGGAACAGGCCGCCGACGGGCGCGCGCAGGCAATGCAGGATGCGAAAGCGCTCGGTCACGACCGCGCTTCCCCCGGCGCGCTCAGAGGATGCGCTCGTAGACGTAGACCGTGTCGCCCGGCAGCAGCGTGTAGTCGGACGGCGCCTCGATCAGGTCGACGACGCCATTGACGCGCCGCGTGATGCGGAAGGTGCGCTCGCTTGCCCGCTCGGTGTAGCCGCCACCGATGGCGACCGCCGTCTCGACCGTCATGCCGGACACGTAGGGGTACTGGCCGGGAAGTCGGACTTCGCCCAAGATGAAGAACGGGCGGTTCTGGGCCACGTCCACGGTCACTTGTGGGTCTTTCACATAGTCGGTGCCAAGCTTTGCGCGGATGGTGCGCTCAAGATCGCCCGTCGTGCGCCCACGCGCATGCACAGAGCCGATGAGCGGCACGGCGATGTTACCCACCTGGTCCACGGTATAGATGCGCGACAGGTTGGGCTGGCCGTAGACGAATATACGCAGCTTGTCGCCCGTATCCAGCAAGTAGGGGCCGAGGAAGTCCGGCACCGCGTGCGGTCCCGGAGGCAGCATGACGGGAACCGGGGTGGCGAAGACGGCGGGTGGACCCCATGCCGGCATGGGCTGCGGCGCGACGACCGGCCGTTCGCCACGGTAGACGGTCGTGTCGCCCCAGCCGGTATCGGCAACGGGGATAACGGTGCTCGGCGGGGCGCCGGGGGCGTCATAGATGATGTCGACTGGAAGCACGTTGCCGAGCATGGCAAGCTCATCCTGCGCGCAACCGCCCAAGGCGAGAAGCGACGCCGCCAGAAGTATTGCCAGCCGAAGGGACATGGGATTCGCAGCCGAGTGAAAATACGCCTGCGAAGCAATGTGCCGTCCGACTGGTTAACAAACACTGAGCAGATGTGTTTTCTCTGTACGTTTAAGGAAATCCTTACCCCATCCGCTCTATTTTGGAGCACCGATTAGGCGTTCTTTCGAGCGGACCCGCATTCCATGAATACCGCCTCACCCGACGACATCGACATCAGCGCAATCTGGCATTCCCTCCGTAGAAGCGTTCCCAAGCTTCTGGCGCTGAGCCTTGCGGCCGGCATTGCCGCTTACGTCATTCTCTCCTTCCTGACGCCGGAATACAGCTCCGAGGCGCAGATCCAACTCGTGGCGCCGAAGCGCGAGGTACAGGCCAACGATGCTGCCTCGGCGGAGGCGGTTGCCGCCCGCATGGACAAGGAAGCGATCAACACGCACGTTCGCGCGCTGATGTCGCCTGATCTCGCCGTCGAGGTCATTGCCGCGGAGGGCCTCGCCAACAAACCCGAGTTCAACGGCGCGCTTCAGTCTCCCTCGCTCGTTGGCCGCATCGTTCACGTCTTCGATTTCGGCCGCGGCAGCGAGACCGAGCAGGAGCGCGTGCTGCGCGCGTATTTCGACCGCCTTGACGTCTATTCGCCCAAGGAGAGCCGGTTCATCGGCATCCGCTTCACCTCTCAAGATCCAAAGCTCGCCGCGGCGGTCGCCAACAAGCTCGCCGAGCTCTACCGGATCTCGCTTGCGACGCGTACGGTCGCCGAGACCGACGAGGTGCAGAAGGCTCTGCAGCCGAAGATCGACAAGCTGATGAAAGAGGTCGCCGAGGCCGAGGCCGGGGTCGAGCGCTTCCGCGGCGAAGCGAACATCTTCAAGGGGGGGCCGAACGACACAGGCCTCAACCAGCAGCAGCTCGCCGACCTCAATGCGGAGTTGACCAAGGCGCAGGCAGCACGCAGCGAGGCTGAGACGAGGGCCGCGTCCGCGCGCGAGATGGTTCGCGCTGGGAACGCCGAGTCGCTCCCGGATGTGCAGAAATCCCCGCTCATTGAGAACCTTGTGCAACAGCGCGTCCGCCTGGAGCGGCAGCTCGCCGAGCTGTCGGCAACGCTTCTCCCGGCGCATCCGCGCATGCGGCAGATCCACGCTGATCTTGAGGGTTTGCAGCGGCAGATCAAGGCCGAGGTCAGCAAGATTATCGAGGGCATCGAGAAGGGCGCGCAGGCCGCCGCACTCCACGAGGCCGGGGCAAAGAAGAACCTCGACGACACGAAGGCGCGCGTCGTCGGCACGGGCGACGATCAGGTCAAGCTGCGCCAGCTCGAGGCCGCGGCAAAGTCGAAACGCCAGGAGCTCGAGCAATTGCAGGCCCGCTTCGAGGCCAACCGCGCGCGCGCCGACAGCCAGGCCGTGCCCATCGAGGCGCAGATCATTACCAGCGCGCGGCCCTCAAGCGTGCCGAGCTTCCCCAAGAAGCTGCCGTATTCGGCGCTCGTCGCGGTAGCGTTCCTGCTGTTCGGCATCGCGATCGTCGTGACTAAGGCATTGTTCGCTGCCGCCCGTGCGCCAGGCGCCCTGCCGAAGGGAACATGGCAGGGTGCGCCCGCCTACCCTCGCGCCGAGGCACAGCATGCGCGTAGCGGGACTGATCGCGCGGCTGCAGTATCCAAGGGTGTCATTCACACGGTCGACTCCGTTGCCGCGCTGGCAAACCAGCTCCTAGTCCGGCCCCCCGACATCGGCGGCTTCCGGACGCTCATCACGGGCGAGACAGACGGCGTCGATGCTGGCGCCGCCGGTGTCGATCTCGCCAAGGCGCTAGCGGATGCGGGCCCCGATGTGATGCTCGTGGATTGGAGCTCGGACGGGCACGGTGTCGCCGAGGCGATCGGCGCGCAGACGCGCCCCGGCCTGGCTGAGCTGCTGCAGGGGAAGGCGCGCTTCGAGGACGTCGTCGCGCGCGTTCCTGGCAGCGCCGCGCATCTGATCCCGGCCGGCACCGGCGCCATGAGCCCGGATGCGATGCTCGATCCCGATCAGGTTAACCTCGCGCTCGACGCGCTCGATACCGCCTATGATCACATCGTCATCGTTGGCTCGAATCAGGCGGCGCGAGCCCTGTTCGAGGCCATCCAGGGGCGGTTCGATGCCGGCGTCATCGTCTCCGAGGGCAAGCGGCGCGCAAAGCTCGCGGAGGCGCCAGGGACCTTCCTCGGCTTCGAGGTGGCAGACATCGAGCTGTTCAAGCTCGAGCGTCCCCTTTCGAACCGCCTGGTACAGGAACGGCTCGCGCGGCTCACGGCCAAAGGTGGCGCCGAGGCACGGTCGGCTTAATCTGGCGCCCCGAAGTACGGGGTTTTCCTGATCTTCTTAACCAAAGGACGAGACTCGCCACGCATAGTCGAGGTCTCGCGCCGACTTGCATGAAAATTGCGAGCGTTGGGCACGCTTGAACCCATTGCCCGGCGTCCGTGCATTGAAGTGGAAGCATGAGCAGGCGATCCACCAAGCTTCTGAAGGCCGCGCTGGCGGCGGTTCACTATTTGAGAGCCGAGAACATCCTCGCGCCTTACACCAAGGGCGCGGGCGTCATCTTCATGCTGCATCAGGTGCGCTCCGATCCCGCGCAGGAGTTCGAGCCGAACCGCATCTTGCGCGTGACCCCCGAGTTTCTCGACTCGGTCATCGAGTCCACGCTGGAAGCGGGTTTCGACGTCATCTCCCTCGACGACGTTCCCTATCGTCTCGAGGAGGGAGGCGATCGCCCGTTTGCGGCCTTTACTTTGGATGACGGCTACAGGGACAACCGCGAGTTTGCCTATCCCATCTTCAAACGCCACTCGATTCCGTTCACGATCTTTGTGTCGAGCGACTTTGCCGATGGCAATCCCGAGCTGTGGTGGCTCACGCTCGAAGAGGTACTGAGCGCGGCCCCACACATCACCCTTGGGATGAATGGTCAAGGACGGCACTTTCCGCTCGGCACCCCAGCCAAGAAGGAAGCCGCCTACCACGAGATCTATTGGTGGCTGCGCTCGGTCCCCGAAGATCTTGCGCGGGCTGTCGTCGCCGAGCTGGCGGCGGCGCAGAACCACGATCCCAAATCCGCTCACGCTGGCATGTTCATGACCTGGGGCGAGCTGCGCGAGCTAGCGCAAGACCCGCTGGTGACGATCGGCGCCCATACCACGACGCACCGCGCGCTGGCCAAGCTCCCCGATGCCGTTGCTCGCGCCGAGATAGCTGACAGCGTGGCCCGCATCGAGTGCGAGCTTGGCCGTCCTTGCCGGCATTTCAGCTATCCTTATGGGTGCGCCAACAGCGCGGGTCCGAGAGAGTTCCGCATTGCCGAAGAGCTTGGTCTTGCGACGGCGGTCACGACGCAGAAGGGGCTACTCCACGCCGAGCATGCGCACGCGCTGACCGGGTTGCCGCGGCTGTCTCTGCATGGCGACTTCCAGGACATCCGCTACGTAAAGGCGCTTCTGTCGGGTGTTCCGTTCGCCTTCATGACCGCGCTGCAGCGCGTCTCGGGTCAGCATTCCTCGACCGCCTAGGCCTTCCCTTTCGACGCCGCGCTCGTTGGGCGCATTGATCGCGCGCGCCAAGCGACGTATCAGGCTGCGGACGCAAAGCTTTAGGGTTTCCAGTCGTGGCAATTTCAATAGAACCGCCGGCAGCATCGCGCGCCGCCGCGGCGGACGGCGACCGCGCCGTGCGCGCTTGGCTCTTCGCCGTCGCCGCTCTCGTGTTCTCTATGGTCGTGGTCGGCGGCGCGACGCGCCTCACCGAGTCCGGGCTGTCGATCACCGAGTGGCAGCCGCTGCTCGGCGCCATACCCCCGTTGAACGAGGGCGATTGGCAGGGCGCCTTCGAAAAGTACAAGGCGATCCCAGAGTACAGCGTTGTCAACGCCGGCATGTCGCTCGCCGAGTTCAAGTTCATCTACTGGTGGGAGTGGACCCACCGCCTACTCGGACGCTTCATCGGCGTCGGCTTCGCCGTACCGTTTCTGGCGTTCTGGGCCGCGAGCAGGCTGCGCCCCGGCTTGCCGCTGAAGTTGTTCGGCGTCCTCGTGCTCGGAGGACTGCAAGGGTTCATCGGCTGGTACATGGTCAAGTCGGGGCTCGTCGACCGTATCGACGTGAGCCAATACCGCCTGGCGCTGCACTTACTGATCGCGTTCTCGATCCTTGCGCTGCTCGTGTGGCTCGGGCTCGATGCCGGACCGGCGCAGAAGCGTGTGCGCCTGCGCACCATTACGAACGGCGAGTGGCGCTTCGCCGCCGTGCTGTTCGCTTTCATTTTTCTGCAGGCGGGGCTCGGCGCGCTCGTTGCCGGACTGAAGGCCGGGCACACTTACAATACGTGGCCGCTGATGGACGGCCGTCTCGTGCCCCACGGGCTCGACCAACTCTCGCCTTGGTATCTCAACTTTTTCGAGAACGTGACGACAGTGCAGTTCGACCACCGCATGGTCGCCTACCTCGTGGTGGCGCTCGCGCTCTGGCACGTCTGGGCGCTCAAGCTCTCAGCCGACGATGAGCGTCTCATCGGCTCCGCCGGCCTGCTCGCCGCAGCGCTGCTCGCGCAGATGAGTATCGGAATCGCCACGCTGGTGCTCGGTGTGCAGATCACGCTCGCCCTCGCGCACCAGGCGGGCGCCGCCATCGTCGTCGCGGCCGCGACCGTCCACCTTCACGGAATGACACGGGCCGCCTCGCGCGCCTGACCCTTCGCGCCGGCGTCCGCGCCGAGTCCGAGCATCAGCCTGATATTCTGCACGGCGGCTCCTGCTGCGCCCTTGCCAAGGTTGTCGAGCCGTGCAACCAGCACGGCCTGGCGCAGATCGGCGTTGCCGAAGACGAAGATCTCGAGCCGATCGGTGTCGTTGAGCGTCTCGGCCGTTAGCCGCGTCATCGACCCACCCGGATCCTTTGCGACGCCGATCAGCTTCGAACCGCGATAGTGTGCGTCGAGCGCGAGCTCGAGGTCGCGCAGGCACGGCTGGCCGGGCAACAAATCGAGATGCAGCGGGATCGACACCAGCATACCCTGCCTGAAGTTGCCGACAGACGGCACGAAGATGGGCCGCCGCGTGAGCTTGGAATAGCGCATGAGCTCGGGGATATGCTTGTGCTCGAGCCCTAGCCCATAAAGCTCGAAGGATGGCGCGGTTCCAGCCTCGTAGGCCTCGATCATCTTGCGCCCGCCACCCGAGTAGCCGCTGACGGCATTGATAGTGAGTGGAAAGTCTGAGGGCAGCATCCCGGCATCGACGAGCGGCCGGACGATCGCGATCGCTCCGGTCGGATAGCAACCGGGGTTGGCGACCCGCCTGGCTTTGCTGATCGTTTCAGCCTGGTGGGAATCGAGTTCGGCGAAGCCATAGACCCAGCCGAGCGCCACCCGGTGCGCGGTCGACGCGTCGAGAATCTTCGGGGCGTCGGCACCCAGCTCATCAGCAAGCGCCACCGCCTCGCGCGCGGCGTCGTCGGGAAGACACAGCACGACGAGGTCGACCTCGCGCATCAGCTCCTGGCGCGCCTTGCCATCCTTGCGCTTGGCAGGCTCGATACGGCGCACCTCGACGTCGGCGAGCGCGGCGAGGCGCTCGCGGATCTCAAGGCCGGTCGTGCCGGCCTCGCCGTCGATGAAGATCCTCGGTTTCGCCGAGGCGGCCTTGTTCGGGCGCGCGCCCACGGGTCTCAAGCTCCGGTTCGTATCGTGTTCGCTCTAGGTCCGGCCGCGTTGCGCGTCAACAGCCGAATGCCCTGCAAATGACCTCGTGCGAACCCTTGTAGATCATGCTGAGCGCGACCCAGAGGATGATAAGAAGCCCGATCCAGGCGATCCAAGGATACCTGACCAGCAGCCTGGCGATGTAATGGGAAGCCAGGGCCATTAGCACGATCGCGATGGCGAGGCCGACCACAATAGCCAGCGGCTCGCCGTTGGCGGCGCCGGCAACCGCCAGCACGTTGTCGAGCGACATCGAGACGTCGGCGAGCGTGATGAGCCCTACAGCCGACCAGAACCCGAGCTCGCCGTTGGTTCCGGCCGCGGACGCGTTCGCATGCTGGTCGCTCGCCGTGATCTGCCGGTACATCTTCCAGCAGACCCAAAGGAGCAAGATGCCGCCGGCGAACGTGAGGCCGATGACGGCGAGAAGCTGCACGGTGATCGCCGCGAACACCATGCGCAGCACGACCGCGGCGGCGATGCCCCAGAATATGACCTTGGCGCGGATCTCGGGGGCCACGCGCGCGGCCGCCATGCCGACGACGATGGCGTTGTCGCCGGCGAGCACGAGGTCGATCATGATGATATTGAGGAGCGCGATGCCGTTCTGCCGGTACCAGTCGATGCTGAGCAGGTGCCCGGCCTCCTCGCCGAGAAAGCTCAAGCCCGCGGCCAGTTCATGCATCAGCCAGTCCATGACAGGTGTCCCTCGTGCGCCCGCGAAAGTCCCAAAAAGCTATGTGGCATCGGTGCGCCAGCGCGGCAAGCTAAAGCCATAAGAGAACGGCGCCCCGATGCTGTCTCGTCGGTGGGCCAAAAAGCGGGGACGGGGGTTCGTCGATGGCTTACAAGAGCGCTTTGGGACATCCGCTTTGCAGAAGAGGGTCACATGACAACGGGCTATCTGGCAGCGATCGGAACAGTGATTTTGGCACTTCTTATTTCTTGTTCTGATGCAAGCGCGCAGGTGATTGTGAGGGAGCCCGTGGCCCCACCGATCCCGGCCCCGCAGGTGAGGATCCTCCCTAACAATATGCCAACCGCGGACCCTAACCCGCCCGCGACCGTCCCGCCGAGAGATCGAGATCGTATGGCGTGTGAAGCTTCACTCCAGGCATACGACGAGGGAGGCTGCGATAAGAATTGCACTGACGAGTGCAAAAGCATCGGGTCAGACTTGAGCCTTTGTCCGGTTAGTGGGGAACGCGCGCCGGTCGCATGCAGGCAATGAAGTGATTGCCTTTTCAGAAGACCCCCTGAACTGCAACAAATTCTTTCAGATGCCGTTTTAGCGCTTGGAGAACTGGAAGCTGCGGCGGGCCTTCATGCGGCCGTACTTCTTGCGCTCGACGACGCGGCTGTCGCGCGTCAGGAACCCGCCCTTCTTGAGGACGGCGCGCAGGTCGGGCTCGTAGTAGGTCAGCGCCTTGGAGATGCCGTGGCGCACCGCGCCTGCCTGGCCGGAGAGGCCGCCGCCCAGCACCGTCGCCATGATGTCGTACTGCGTGTTGCGGTTAGCGGCCGTGAGCGGCTGCTGCAGCAGCATCTGCAGCACGGGACGGGCGAAATACTTGGTGTAGTCCTTGTCGTTGACGGTGATCATGCCCTTGCCGGGCTTGAGCCACACGCGCGCGATTGCGTTCTTGCGCTTGCCGGTGGCGTAGGCGCGGCCGAGCTGGTCGAGCTTCTGCACGTGCTGAGGCGCCGCATCCGCCGGCGGGGCTGCGCCTTTGAGCTCGCCGAGAGCAGTCGAGAGACTTGGTTTCCTGCGCCATCCTTAGGCCCTCGCGTTCTTACGGTTCAGCTTCGCCACGTCGAGAGCCTCCGGGTTCTGGGCGGCGTGCGGATGCTCGGCGCCCTTGTAGACCTTGAGATTGCGCATGAGCTTGCGCTGCAGCGGCCCGCGTCGCAGCATGCGCTCCACGGCCTTCTCGACCACGCGCTCGGGGAACTTGCCCTCGAGGATCTGCCGCGGCGTCGTCTCCTTGATGCCGCCCGGGTGGCCGGTGTGCTTGTAGTAGATCTTGTCGGTGTGCTTATCGCCGGAGAAGATGACCTTCTCGGCGTTGATGACGATGATGTTGTCGCCGCAGTCGACGTGAGGCGTGTAGATCGCCTTGTGCTTGCCCTTGAGGCGGGTTGCGATCAGAGCGGCCAGCCGGCCGACGACGAGGCCGTCGGCATCGATCAGGATCCACTTCTTCTCCACCTCGCCGGGTTTGGCGACGTAGGTCCTCATCATGGGCGCTCCGTTTGCTGGCGCTTTCGGGGGTGTAAAGCGTGCTAACAACCAAAACGGTATTGAGTTGTCAAATGACAAGCGAAAAACTTCAAAAATATGATATATAACAATATCTTGCTCGTTATGGCAATATAATACCACATACACGGTAAAATAATACCACCCGGCCCCTCCGTATCCTGCCGCGGCTAATCGGAAATCGGTCGCAAAATCGTGGCCCTTGACGTGGCACCGGTCTATGTCTGCGGGCCGAACAGGACGGAGAGGCCATCTATGAAGCCTTCCATGGAGTACATGTTGCGTTCGCTCAGGTGGGGTGCGTTGGGCTTGGCTTTGGGCCTCGCTCTCGTTGGTCCTGGCGCGCGCGCCGAGGATCAGCCTGAAGCTCCGATGAAGCAGATCAAGCTCACGGACCAGCAGGTCACCAACTTCATTGCCGCGCAGCCTGAGCTCGCCACCATCTCCAGCAAGCTGCAAGGGGCAAATGGACAGCCGGACGCAGCCGCGCAGGCGGAGCTCGAGACGATCGCAAAGAAGCACGGCTTTTCCGACTTCAGCGAGCTCGACGACGTCGCCGCCAACATTTCCCTCATCATGGCGGGGCTCGATTCCCAGACAGGGGAGTTCACCGATCCTGCCGATGCGCTGACAAAAGAGCTCGACGGCGTGAAGGCGGACAACACGATCGGCGAGGCGGACAAGAAGCAGCTGGTTGATCAGTTGACCGATGCGATCAAGTCTACGCCCAAGGTCGAGCACAAGGAGAACGTCGACGTCGTCAAAGCGCATCGCGCGGAGATCGAGAAGGCGCTGCAGTAGCGTACTTTGGAGGCATCGAGGACGAATGCAGGAGTGCACGTCAGCGGCTGCAAAGGCCAAGGGGAGCGCAAATGTGCTGCTCCTCGATCGCCCGCGGGCGGGCGTTGCGGTCTTGAAGCTCGACCGGCCCGAGACACGCAACAGCCTGTCGCTCGCGATGATCGAGGCGTTGCACGTCGCGATCGGTGACCTCGCGAAGGATCCGAGCATCGCGGCCATCGTACTCACGGGCAGCGGATCGGTGTTCTCAGCCGGCCATGACCTCAAGGAGCTGACCTCGCACCGCGCCGACGCCGACCGCGGCATCGCTTTCTTCGAGGAGACGATGACGCGCTGCTCCGCCATGATGCAGGCGATCGTCGCCTGTCCCAAGCCGGTCATAGCCGCGGTGCAGGGGACCGCCACCGCCGCCGGCTGCCAGCTCGTCGCCACCTGTGATCTTGCGGTCGCCGCCGAGAGCGCGAAGTTCGCTACGCCGGGCGTCAATATCGGCCTCTTCTGCTCCACGCCCATGGTGGCATTGTCGCGCAACGTCTCGCGCAAGCGCGCGATGGAGATGCTGCTCTTGGGCGAAATGATCTCGGCCAAGGATGCCGCCGAATACGGCCTCGTCAACCGCGTCGTGCCGGATAGGGAGGTGGTCGAGACCGCGGTGGGGCTCGCCGCCAAAATCGCCGCCAAATCGCCGGTGACGGTCGCCATTGGCAAGGCCGCCTTCTACGCTCAGGCCGAGATGGGGCTCAGCGAGGCCTATGCCTATGCCTCGCGGGTCATGGTGGAGAACATGATGGCACGGGATGCGCAGGAGGGGATTTCAGCCTTCCTCGAGAAGCGCAAGCCCGAGTGGAGCGGCCGCTAGCCGGCGGCTCGAGGGGGGCCCAAGCCGATGGAGCCGAGGCTGACGCTCATCACGCTCGGCGTCGCCGACGTCGCCCGCGCGCGCCGCTTCTACGAGGCGCTGGGCTTCAAGGCGGCGCGCGCCTCGGAGGAGAGCGTCGCGTTCCTGCCCGCCGGCGGCGTGGTTCTCGCCTTGTGGGGCCGTGCGGCGCTCGCGGAGGACGCAACCGTTGCCGACAGCGAGCCAGGCTTCTCCGGCATCGCGCTCGCCCATAATGCGCGCAGCGCGATGGAGGTGGATAAAGCAATTGCTGAGGCGATGGCCGCAGGCGCCAAATTGATGAAGCCCGCCGGCAAAACCTTCTGGGGCGGCTACGCCGGCTACTTCGCCGATCCCGACGGCCACTTGTGGGAGGTCGCCTACAATCCATATTTCAGGCTCGACGAAACCGGGCGCGTCGCGCTCGATTGAAGGCCAGGCATGACCCACGACAGCTATAGCGACGACACCATCGCGGAGATCTTGAGCTCCGCGCGCACCTTCGCCTTCGTCGGCGCCAGCGCCAATTCGAGCCGGCCGAGCTACTTCGCCATGAAGTACCTCATGGGCAAGGGCTACAAAATCATCCCCGTCAATCCCGGCCTTGCCGGCAAGGAGATCCTCGGCCAGAAGGTCTACGCCTCGCTTGCCGATCTTCCCGCACCCGTCGACGTCGTGGATATCTTTCGCGCTTCCGAAGCCGCGCTTCCCATCGCGCGCGAGGCGATCGCGCTCAAAGACAAGCTCGGGCTCACGACCATCTGGCTGCAGCTCGGCGTGAAGAACGACCAGGCGGCGGCCGAGGCCGAGGCGGCGGGCCTCAAGGTCGTCATGAACCGCTGCCCCAAGATCGAGTACGGGAGGCTGTCGGGCGAGATCGGCTGGGCTGGCGTCAACTCCGGCACCATCTCGAGCCTGCGCCCCAAGCTTGCCGCTCGTGGCGTGCAAAACCACGTGATCGCGGGCAAGCGCTAAGGTCTCGCGAGCTCTTTCCGCAGCCGACTCTAAGGGCTAGAACCGGGGCGGGGATTGGGGGATCGCATGCGGCAAATCTGGAGGCTCTGCATCTGCGGGCTGCTGCTGTCGGTAGCGGCGCCGATGGCGCTGGCGCAGGTGCCCCCGCGCACCGTCCGCGTGGCGACGCGCGTGATCCCGCCGATGGTCATCGACGACCGCGGGCGTCTTACCGGCTTTAGCGTGGACCTGTGGAACGGCATCGCCGCCAAACTGAAGGTCACGACCGAGTACAAGATCGCGCCCGACGTCGGCGCGCTGCTCGAGGACGTGCGCTCCGGCCAAGCCGACCTCGGCATCTCGGCAATCTCCATCACGGCCGAACGCGACCGCCAGTTCGACTTCTCCCAGCCGATGCTGGAAGCCGGGCTGCAGATCCTGGTGCGCGGCGGCGGCACGGCGCCATCCAATCCGCTCCTGGAATTCCTGCGCCTTCTGACCTCGCCGACGATCGCGGTGTGGCTCGGCATCGCGTTGCTCCTCATCATCGTGCCCGCGCACATCGTGTGGCTGGTCGAGCGCCGCCACGAGCAAGGCATCATTCCCGACCGCCGCTACTTCCCCGGCATTTTCCACGCCATGTGGTGGGCGGGGGCAACTTTGGCGACGCAGGCCGAGCAGATGCCGCGCCACTGGATCGCGCGCGTGCTGGCCATCCTGTGGATGTTCGTCGGCGTCGTCTTCGTCGCCTACTATACCGCGCAGCTGACCGCCTCCTTGACGGTGCAGCAGATCCGCGGCGCCATCTCAGGGCCCGACGACCTGCCGGGCAAACGCGTCGCCACCACCCGCAACTCAACGGCCGCCGCCTATCTGCGCTCCCACAAGGTCGACCTCCTCGAGGTCGAGCAGATCGATGCCGCCTACCAGGCGCTCATCGACAAGAAGGTCGACGCTGTCGTCTTCGACGCGCCCGAGCTCTCCTACTACGCCGGCCACGACGGCAAGGGCAAAGTGCAGCTCGTGGGGCCGGTGTTCCGCAAGGAGAACTTCGGCATCGTGTTCCCCATCGACAGCCCGCTGCGCAAGGAGGTCGACCGCGCGCTTCTGGATTTGCGCGAGAACGGCACCTACCAGCGGCTCGTGGACACCTGGTTCGGAGGCCAATAGTTCTTAGCGCATCTTTCAGTAGCCGCCCGGCATCTTAAGGGCACGTGCGCTCACGGGCACATCTCATGGCCGCAACTCACGGGCACTTTTCCGCTGCGCCCCCTAGGGCGAGCTCGCCTGGCTCCAGCGTTGAGATGCGCACGCGCACAACCCCGCCGTCGATGAACGCAAGCGCCTCCGCCGCCGCGCGCGAAACGTCGATGAGGCGGCCTTGCGTGAACGGCCCCCGGTCGTTGATCTCCACCGTCGTCGAACGGCCGTTGCTCAGGTTCTCGACGCGCACCCTGGTGCCGAAGGGGAGGGAGCGATGCGCCGCCACCAGCGCGGCAGGATCGACCGTGCCGCCGTCGGCGGCTTGCGTGCCGCGCTCGTCATACCAGGAGGCCGTCCCGCATTGGATCATCGCGGTTGCCTCTGGTGCCGACGCCGCGCCGAGCAGGGCGGCGGCCGCGAGGCTGAAGGTCGTTTGTTGGAACGCGGACATTTACCAACTCGCTCGCCGCCGGATTTGGCGCGCTAACTCCAGCGTCGGTCGGCGGTTCCGAAGAGCTGATCACTTTCAACGACATGTCTGACTCACTTAAAATTCGTCGCGAAGTTTGTGGCCCGCGCAGCCGGCGGGGGAGGGCTACGGGGGAGGGCCTGGGTTGGGTGAAAGCGGCGTGTGGGTAGCAAGCTCCGCGCACCTCGCGGGCTTAACCCCGAGGGTTTGGAAGAAATGGGGAGACGGGGCGCGCAGGCACCGCATCTATGTTATTTGCTCGGCGCTTGCGCGCCCCGTCAGCGGCCCGTTCATCGACCGTCCGGAATCGGGGGCCTTATTCCCTACCTGCGGGTTCAGGATCCCCAGACGATTCGCCTTCACCACGCCCTTCGGTCGTTACCCTCGTGACGTGGCTACTACGTGATAGCCGCACCCACCCCCAAAACTTGAGACGGTCTCGAGCTCGTCCCCATGGGGCGGGGTGAGGGGAGTGTAGGGCGTGGTGGGGAGGCGGGGATTAGTTTGGCGCAACGTCGTGCGCTCTACCTTCGTGCCCAGGTCGCACGTCGCGACGCGCTGCGGGGCTTACGGCGTTAGCTTAGGTGCTAGCGGCCGGTTACCGCACAGTGGTTCCGAAGCGGTTAGGAGAGGTCGAGAAGAGCAGCGCCGCGCGCCCGATCAGATTCTCGAACGGCACGTAGCCGACACCCCACGGCGCGCGGCTATCCACCGAGTTGTCGCGGTTGTCGCCCATCATGAAGTATTTGCCCGCCGGCACCTTGTAGGGACCGACGTTATCGAGGGGCCCGTTCGTTCCGGCCTGGAGAATGGTGTACTTCACCCCATTGGGCAGCGTTTCCTCATAATCCGGAATGGGCCGTGGAGGGCCGCCGTCTTCGCGCGTCACGAAATCGTCGATGCGCCGGCGCGGCACTTCCTTGCCATTGATGAACAGCACGCCGCCGCGCACGGTGATCTCGTCACCCGGCAGACCGATCACACGCTTGATGTAGTCGGTTGAGTTGTCGCGCGGCAGCTTGAAGACGACGACGTCGCCGCGTTCGGGCTCGGCGGGGAAGATGCGGCCCGAAATTGGGATCAGGTTGTAGAATGAATAGCGGCTGTAGCCGTAGGGAAATTTAGACACGAAGAGGTAATCGCCGACCTGCAGCGTGGGCATCATCGAACCGGCGGGTATGTTGAAGGGCTGAAACGCCAAGGCTCTGAAGGTCAGCCCGATCAAAAGGAAGACGGCTAACGAGGCTACCCAGCCTAGGCCCGTGCTAATGACCGTCCGCCAGAACCCGAACTTTTGGATGCGCGCGAACATGAGCCAAGTCAGGACGAGCGTCCAAAGCCACGCCACTACCGCGATGGTGCCGATAACAGGCTTCGAGATGTCGGCGCTCAAGAGAAGCAGACCGACGACAAGACCGACTGCGCCGCCCAGCACCGTGGGAAGCTGACTCCACGCCAATGCCGCACGGACTTCTGCAGCAGAGGCATGTCCACCAAATAGATTGCCAGCCCATCGGAAAAAGAAGCCGGAATAATAAAGCCAGATGACACCGAGGATCGCTCCGCCGATCGCGATGACGGCGATTGCGCGCCAATCCAACAGTACAGGTGCCCATCCATTGGCGAGCAACTGAAGTATGATTGCGAAGATGAGGCCGAGACCTGCCAGCAGCCAAACGTGGTGGCGCGGATCAGTGTTGATGACGTGCGTGATCGACTCGCCCGGCTTGAACCACGTCGTCAGCCAGGGTGAGGCCGCGGATGCGTCTTGTGGTGCATCTTGTAGGGTCATGGATGATACCGCCCTCCCGAGGCGGCCCATAGCCAAGCCGGCAGTATCGGTCCCCGACACTAGCGCGCACAATGGCTGCCGACAACGCCACGGCGTGCTTCCCGCTCCCTATCGCATTGAGCGCCAAACCGGCCCGCGGCATGGAACCCATCGACCCCGGGCCCAGCTCGCCGAGTAACCCTCGCCCGCCCGCGTGCGATCGACTAAGGTCGCGCTCCGGCACCCAAGCACCGCACCTGCATGCCACCACCAAACCACAGCAACGGAGCGCGCCATGCCCGCAAACTGGACCCCGGATTGGGCGACCAACTGGCGGCTCGTCATCTTGGTCGTGTGCGCGGCGGCCTTGGGCCTCGTGCTCTTCAACGCTTCCAAGACCCACGAGCGCGGCGGCAAGCTCGCGCAGATCCAAACTCAGATCGAGGGTCTCAAAGTCCGCCAGACCGACTTGAAGGCGCGCTTTGACGCGTTGCTCGCCGAATCCGAAAAGGCGCCGAACGATCCGGAGGTTCTCAAGGCGCTTGGTACGCGCCACTTGGAGCTCGTCAAGGAGGACCAGGCCCTGAAGGACGATGTCGACCGCCTGCAGCGGGACCTCGACGCCGTCAAACGCTAGCGCGCGGGATCTGGCCTGTGCGCCGACGGCACCATCGCATTACGGGCCCCGGAGCCCTTATGCTCAGCGGCTTTGGCTAAAATCGCAAACCCCAAGGAACCGCCCGCGGAACCCGTGCGTTTTGGGCTGAAGCGTCACCATAAAAGGGGTGAGAAATGCCGTTGATACCCGTTGCTCAGGCCGCCGTCGCGGACCCTGGTCTCAAGGCCGTACGCTTTGCCATGAAGGATGGCAGCAAGCGCGTCACCGTGCTCGTCTCGAACCCGGCGCTGGAGAATATCGACGTCCCGCCGGTCGATCGCGAGGCCTACTTCGGCACCTTCAAGATCTATCGCAAGAGCTTCGAGCGGATCGCACAGGAGAAGTACGCCAAGGGGCATGTCGAGGCTGACGGAACCGTGTGCATCCGCGCCATGGACGTGCCGGTGGCCGGCGCCAACTAGCTCGAGCTTGGCGCTCGCCGCCTTGAGGCGGCCGCAGCGTCCGCCACATACAAGAAGCCCGGCCCGCTCAGCCGGGCTTCTTCTTGGAGGGAGGGCGCAACCGCCCGTGCATCCACAACCTTAGCCTTGCGGGGCTTTCTCCCGCGCGTTACCCCATCCCCATGAGCGACAAACCGATTCTGCCCGGGCCCGACGGCATCGAGCCGATTCTGCTGCAGGACGCGCTGGAAGAGCGCTACCTCGCCTACGCGCTCTCCACGATCATGCACCGCGCGCTCCCCGACGTGCGCGACGGCCTCAAACCCGTGCACCGGCGCATCCTCTACGCCATGCGCGAATTGAAGCTCGACCCCGCCGCCGGCTTCAAGAAGTGCGCCAAGATCGTCGGCGAGGTGATGGGCAACTACCACCCGCACGGCGACCAGGCGATCTACGACGCGCTCGTGCGTCTGGCGCAGAGCTTCGCCGTGCGCTACCCGCTCGTCGACGGGCAGGGCAACTTCGGCAACATCGACGGCGATAACGCCGCGGCTATGCGCTACACCGAGAGCCGGCTGACGGAGGTGGCCCAGGCGCTGCTGGAAGGCATCGACGAGGAGACGGTCGCGTTCCGGCCGACCTATGACGGCACCGGCTCGGAGCCGGTGGTGCTGCCGGCCGCGTTCCCGAATTTGCTCGCCAACGGCTCGTCCGGCATCGCCGTCGGCATGGCGACGAACATTCCCCCGCACAATGCCGATGAGCTGTGCGCGGCGCTCCTGCATCTGATCAAGCACCCCAACGCCACCATCGACAAGCTGGTGGAGATGATCCCGGGGCCGGACTTCCCCACCGGCGGCGTGCTGGTGGAGCCCAAGGAGCAGATCCTCGAAGCCTACAAAACGGGCCGTGGCGGTTTCCGGCTGAGGGCGAAGTGGACGAAGGAGGATACCGGGCGCGGCACCTATCAGATCGTCGTCACCGAGATCCCCTACCAGGTGCAGAAGGCCAAGCTGATCGAGCGCATCGCCGAGCTTTTGACCGAGAAGAAGCTGTCGCTGTTGGGCGACGTGCGCGACGAGAGCGCGGAGGAGATCCGCCTCGTCCTGGAGCCCAAGAGCCGCACCGTCGATCCTGTGCTGCTGATGGAGAGCCTGTTCCGCCTCACCGAGCTGGAGCTGCGCTTCGGGCTAAACATGAATGTTCTATCGGCGGGGCAGATCCCGGGCGTGCTCTCGCTGCGCGACGTGCTGCGCCAGTGGCTCGAGCACCGCATCGAGGTGCTGGTCAAGCGCTCCGAGTTCCGGCTGAAAAAGATCGAGCACAGGCTCGAGGTGCTCGACGGCTACCTCATCGCCTATCTCAATCTCGACGAGGTCATCCGTATCGTCCGCTTCGAGGACGACCCCAAGGCCAAGCTGATCAAGCGCTTCAAGCTTACCGAGGTGCAGGCCGAGGCCATCCTGAACCTGCGCCTGAAGTCGCTGTCGAAGCTGGAAGAGATCGAGATCCGCGCCGAGCACGACAAGCTCTCCAAGGAGCGGCGCGAACTGAAGCAGCTCCTCAAATCCGAAGACCTGCAGTGGGAGCGCATCGCCGACGAGGTGAAGGCTACGCGCGAGCGCTATTCCAAAAAGACGGAGCTCGGCGCGCGGCGCACCTCGTTTGCGGAGGCGCCGGCAATCGAGGTCGATCTCGACCAGGCCATGATCGAGAAGGAGGCCGTCACGGTCGTCCTGTCGGAGAAGGGCTGGATCCGCGCGCTAAAGGGGCACGTCGAGGATCTATCGAAGCTCGACTTCAAGCAGGGCGACGGGCTCAAGCGCGCGGTCAAGGCCTACACCACCGACAAGCTGTTGTTGCTCGCGACCAACGGCAAGATCTTCACGCTGGAGGCGAGCCAGCTTCCCGGCGGCCGCGGCCACGGCGAGCCAGTGCGCCTCATGATCGAGCTGGAGGAGAACCACGACGTTGCCGAGCTGTTCGCACACGAGCCGGGGCGCAAGCTGCTCGTCGCCTCCACCGCGGGCTACGGCTTCATCGTGCCGGAGGACGAGTGCGTCGCCTCAACGCGCAAGGGCAAGCAGGTGTTGAACGTCGCCGAGCCGGAGGAGGCCAAGCTCGCCGTGCCGGCCGAGGGCGATTACGTTGCGACCGTAGGCGAGAACCGCAAGCTCTTGGTGTTCTCGGCTGACGAGGTCAACGAGATGGCGCGCGGCAAGGGCGTGATCCTGCAGCGCTTCAAGGACGGCGGTCTGGCGGATGCGCGCGTATTCAACAAGGCCGACGGCCTCTCCTGGCTCGATAGCGCCGGGCGCACGTTCACGCTGTCGTGGGCGGAGCTGAAAGACTGGGTCGGCGTGCGCGCGCAAGCCGGCCGCATCGCGCCGAAGGGCTTCCCGCGCTCCAACTCATTTGGGCCGGGGTTCTAGGCCTCGAAGCACATTCACTGAGCGGACGCGGAGGGAACCTCATGCGCCCGCTTTTGACCCGAAACAGACATTCCCAATGAGCCGGCCAGTGCAGAAGGCCTCGGAATCCGCTTCCGGACGACGACCGACAAAGGCTGAGTTAAGCAGCCTCGTCGTGGCCAAGAAGCTGGTCCGCGACTGCAAACTCCGCCGCCAGTAGCGAGTCTACGTGATTGGGGATGCTCGCGGGTCCGTAGAGCTTGCCCCGCACCAAGTCCAACACATGAAATGTGCAGTCGGCATAGTCGCCGCGAGCGAGCTTTGACCGAAGCATGTAGATGCCGACACCTGCGACGGTGGGTGTCAGGATCACGTCTTTGGTGTTCCAAACTGCGATGACCTGTCTGCGCCCTTTATGCGTGCGGCAAACCTCAGGCTTCAGCGATACGGTCAACGCCTTTGAAGGCGATCTATACACGCCCCGCGGTGGCTCAAAGAACGTGTTTCGAGCCCCGAGCCAATCTACCAGCGCCGTCAGCGCGGCGCGATTGTGCACCCGTTCGACAGGATTACTCAGCGCTTCGATTGAGTGCGCGGCGCGGTCCAACGCTTCGCCTTTAATCGTGATCCCCTCAGCGCCCCGCTTGAAGGATTGATAGAAGTCATATCCGCCCGGCTCATCATAGCGCCGGTAGCTGCGCGCCTTCTCCTGCGTCGTCTGAGACAGGAGCTTAAGGAAGGTCGTGAACTGGATGTGATGCATGTTGCTGCCATCTCGCTCGTGCGGCAATTTTCAGCTTGCTCAGTTGCCTGACGGTAATTGATTCGTTGGCAGCCGCACAAGCAGACTGCTAAGGTTGGAACCCCATGAAGCGACCGTCGGGCAACCACATCCCACCCTGACAGGGAGAAAGATTCGTGGGTTTTAGCGAATTGTCGAAAGCGTTTAAGGACGAGCCCTCCATAGAGCACTACGTTCGTCTCCGGAGGCAGCATCCCAACGAGAAGATCGAGATAGCAATCTCCGGAGCCCTAGAGTGGCTGTGGGACAACGAGGACACCCTAACCGCGCTCAGCATTCCGCCTGACCTTGTTGCCGGTGCGTTGGACGCGGATCAAGAGTCAATCTCCGAACTCTCTTTGCTCTTGCTTGAGCGAATTATCGAGCGCGATTCTGCTCAGAAAGGCGGCGGCACGCATCTTGTCAGCCGAGGGAAGGCTATCAGCGACACGTTGGTGAACTACCTTATCAACATGATGCTCGACTCGCTGGAGTGGAATGATGAGATGACCCTCCACCGCGACCTGATTGTCCTGATCCGACACCAGACCGGCGGCGGTATATGCGAGTGGAACAAGGAAGAAAGACTTCGAGAGCTTCGTCAGGAAGCCGCATGGACCGCCATAAAAATGGCATGTGAGGGGAAGGAACCATCCTACCGAGCAATCGGCAAAGCTCTGGGCGTGAACGCCACGACTGTGATGCGGTGGTTCGACGATGGGACGTTCATCGACGAAGTCAAGAAGATGGCTCGCATGGTTCGCGAGAGTCAGACGTCTGCCAGTGACCGCAAGAAAGTGTTGCGAGCAAAACCACGTGCGCAACGCGACTAGTTGCGACTAGCGTCAGGCATGGAGGACACCATGACGCTACAGCGCATCTACTATATTGCAGCGATTGTTGCTTCGATTACGACGAGTTGCGTGGCTATAGCCACTCTTCTGCAAATGCTCGGGTAAGCTGAGGGCCGCAACGCATTCTAAATCAGCTTTGCCGACGATTGCCGAGAGGGCGCCGACCGCTGAGGGATTGAAATAGGCATCGAAAGTACTCACGCATCGCATGCCCTGAGGTCCGCCACTGGCCCTGAGCCGACATTTCAAGTGCGGAGAAGCCCGTAGTCGAACCCCCGCGCGCCCTAGTTTTGAACCACCGCGCGCCCTATGGTCCCCTTTAGTGAGCGCCCCATGAGTTCCACGGGCAAATTGCTTCAGCAGGAGACCTGAGCCGTTGCGGACAAGACCGCTCCTTCTGACTATCGCCAGCGTCGTCGGCCTCATCATCATCGTCACCTTGCCGGGCTCGCTGCGATCGTTTGCGGCGGAGCAAGCTTCGGACGTACCGGCCTGGCTGCGGGCCCATGTCGGCGAAGGCGAGGGTCAAATCGCACCCATCGTTTTGCAGAGGGCGCGCGCACTTTACCTACAAAAAACCAGCGCCGGCGCGGCTAAGAATCCCTGCTACTTCGCCATGGACGCCACGCGGCCGGCCCGCCGGTTCTACATCATCTGCGAAGCCGAGAAGTCGTTTCGCGCGATTTCGTCCGGTTACGGCGGCGGTCGCCAAGTGAGCGGCAAGAATTTCACAAACGGCAAACGGTGCGCAAAGAACTTCGGCAATGCGATGGATTCCAGACTGACGACCGGCGGGGCCTATATGACGGGCGAGGTGATCACGTCTTTCAAAGGCTATTATCGCGCCTCGGGCAAGGACGCGCCGTTGATCCGCTCGTTCGTGCAGTTTGTCGGCGAAGGCGACACCGCAAACGCGAAAGAGCGCGACATCGGCGGGCATCCGGCCGTGTTGCTGCGGGGGGTATGCCGCCGGAAAAAACCGGACAGCTCGTACGCGGACCAGGATGGGTACGTTCCATATGGAGACCTCGAGGACTACGCCGACGGCCGCAGCAACGGCTGCACCAGTTGGTCGCGATCGGACGCCGAGCAAATCATCCCCATGTTGAAGGACAAGCCGACGACGCTTTACATTTATCCTGAGGCAGCCGACATCGACGCCATCGCGCAAGCCGTGAAGGCTGGTCGGTCGCCGTCGCGCGCCGGACTATATTGGAACGCCTCCTGCTTGAGAGAAATCGGCTCTCCGAAATTCTGGCCGAAGGAAACGCTCGAGCCGATCCTCGTTCAATACGAGAAGGATCATCCGGCACCGCCGCCGCAACCGACGCCGATATGCAAGGGGCGGTGACATTTGTCCCCAGCACGCGCGCCTGGATGTGGCCCAGCTCCTTCGGGCCCGCGTTTTAGGCAGCAGGGTGAGCTGCAGCACCCTTTAGGGCCAGCGCGAAAAGCATTGGACGAAGTAGGTGCAGGCGCCAAAGAAGCAGGAGCCGTTGGCAACACCGACGCCGATATGGTTCATCTCCCTGCCGACCAGGTGTTTGCGGTGACCCGAGGAGTCGAGCCACATCCGGAGCGCACTCTCCGGAGTGGTCCCGTTTCCTCGGGCGATGTTCTCAGTCACTCTGATCACGCGTTGGCCCACGGTGTTGCGGTGTTGGTAGCGCGTGGTTGGTGAGCTGCCATCGGGTCCGAAGTGATCGAAATATCCTCGTCGCGCCATGTCCTGAGCGTGATCGAAAGCCGCTTGAGAACAGACCGGGTCTTCTCCGAACTCGGGAAGGCCGTTCCTGCGACGAAACTCGTTGGTGATTTTGATCGTCTCCGCCGCCTGCCGTTCGAACACGTTCAGTTGTCGCGGCGGAGCGGCGGCAGCGCCTTGTACGATCGGAGCGGGTGGCTGCGGGATCGTTTGCGTGTGCCACGCGCCGGCGCGCTCCTCTGCAAGCGCGGAGAGCGGCAGCAACGCCATCAGAGCTAGAAGCCTGGGTAACCTGGGGACGAGGCGCCAGGCCACGCCGGTTCGTTGCGCCTGAGCAGCCGGTCGTCCCACTGTCCTGTCCCCTCGAATCGCTTCGTTGGTCCGTCCAGATCATGTTGTCTCGGAATGTGCGCTCGTCTGGGCGAGATTGTCGCCGTTTGGGGGCGGCAAGCTCGCGGACGCGCGCGTGTTCAACAAGGCCGACGGCTTATCCTGGCTTGATTCCGCCGGGCGCACGTTCACGCTGAGCTGGGCGGAGCTCAAAGACTGGGTCGGCGTGCGCGCGCGAGCCGGCCGCATCGCGCCGAAGGGCCTCCCGCGCTCGAACTCCTTCGGCCCCGCGTTCTGAACGCAACCCTGCAATGTCATCGTAATCGAAGTCTCGAGGTGCAGCTTAGAACGCGTCTAAAGAAACTTGACGGAAATAGTTGACAATGTTGCCGTCGCAGCCGACGTTCGCTCACCGCGGTTCAGGGACTGACTGTCGCGTTGGGGGAATACCGCCGATGAAGCCAAGCAAGCACGTGCGCGCGCGCGTTCTCATGCTCGGCGCCATTGTGGCTGCCGGCGCGCTGAGTGGCCGGGCGTGGGCCGGAAACGAGGCGAACTTTGTTCTCTACGATCACCACACGGACGAGAAGGGCGAGGTCGAGGTCAACGTCTTTAGCGACTTCTCCAACGCGTTGAGCGATGAGCCCCGTTACAACGCTCAATTGCTCGAAATCGAAGGCGCGATCACGGATCGCTGGGAGGCTGCCCTATACCTCGAGGGCGACAAGATAGATGGCGAAGACTATCAGTTCGGCGGGTGGCGGCTCGAGAGCCGCTACCGACTGTTCGATTACGGCGCCTTTCTCAATCCCGTCCTCTACGTCGAATACGAGAACCTAAAGCCCGACCATAAGTATCTCTTGGAGGTCACCGGGCGCACAGACGCCCCCGAGGGGACCGAGACGATTGAGCACGAGATCGAGAGCAAGCTCATCGTCGGCCACGACATCACGAACAAGCTGGACGTCGCCTTCAATTGGATCAATGAAGCAAACCTTGATACCGGGCGCTGGGAGTTCGGCTACGCGCTCGGCTTCAACTACGCGATTATCGGCGAGGCCAATCAAGAGGACAAGGAGCATCCCGGGAAGGAAGCTTCCGAACATTCGAAGTCACGTTCGGGCTGGGCCATCAAGGAGCTCAAGGCCGGCGGCGAGCTCTATGGCGGTCTTGGCGACAGCGCGCTTGGCCTGACGCTCGATCCCGATGTCACCCAGCAGTACGCGGAGCTCAATCTAAAGACGGAATTCGCCAACGGGCTGCATGTCATGGTCGGCGGCGCCGCGGGCCTTACCCGCGAGAGCGAGCACGGGCGGTTGCGTCTGATGTTCGGGTATGAATTCGAGTAGTCGACTGCGCGAAGCCCTTCAGAACTTTTGCGAGAGGCCGACCAAGAATTCGCGGCGCGGTCCGAACTGGGGGGCGAAAACGCCGATGCCAGACCCGTCCCGGATCTCGTAGACCGTGTCGAAGAGATTGATGATGTCGAAGCGGACGGTCGCCGGCTTCGCAGCGCCCCACGCGAACTCGTGCGACATGCCGACGTTGACCTGCGTGTAGCCGGGCACGTGCGCCCCATTGGGGACGCCGGGGGCGTCGGTTCGCAGACCGCTGCCATAGATCATGTCCGCGCTGAAGCGGGTCTGCTGCCACAGCAGATAGGAAATTCCGGCGGAAGCCGTCACCGTTTGCGAGTGGTCCGTGAAGATATAGTGGTTGGCGATATACGCGAGATCATTGGGGTCGATCAGGAACTGATTGGAGACGATGTTGGTGCCCTTCTGCTGGGCAATTGCGATGTTGCCGTAAGCCCTCAGGTTGCCGACATTGTAGTCGGCCTTGAATTCTATGCCCTCGTTGTAGGCCTTAGCGTAGTTGAACCCATCGAGCACGAGCGCTGCCCCGAACTGTCCGTCGTCGAGCAGATCGCGCGCGAGCTTGTAATAGCCGTCGACGCCGACCTCGAGGCCAGGGAAAATCCGCTGCACGATGCCAACGTCGAAATAGTGCGAGCGCTCCGGCAGGACGAGGCCGCAGGGCGGCTGCACGTCTGGGGATTGCCCGCCGCAGGTTCCTGACGCCTGCGTCGTGTTGTCGAAGGCCGC
The DNA here is from genome assembly GCA_963745205.1 of uncultured Alphaproteobacteria bacterium. GTDB lineage: Bacteria > Pseudomonadota > Alphaproteobacteria > Rhizobiales > Hyphomicrobiaceae > Hyphomicrobium_A. Next base: position 33,382 of record CAVUWX010000014.1, on the reverse strand, counting down.
AACGTTAGTGGGGTTCGCGAGCACCTGCGAAGGCGGCGTGAAATAGCGGGCATAGCCCGCGTGCAGCGTCGTGCCGTCGAAGGGCTTGTAGGTCAGACTAACGCGCGGGCTCCACTGGTTGGCATCGACGAATTGGTACATCTGATCGAAGCGGATGCCGACGTTCAAAGTCAGTTGACTCGTCAGCTTCCACTCATCCTGAAGATAGACGCCGAGCAGCCAGCCGAGTTTCGAGGTGCCCTCAATCACCTCGATGGGGATGTCGCTGCCATCGGGCAGCACGCTCGAAGCATTGCTCACGTCAGTCTGCTCGGCGTTGATCACGAAGCCAGCTCGCAGTGTATGGAGGTCGTTCAGGCGGTAGGAGCCGTCGCCCTGCAGACCGTTGGCGAAGCTCTGGCGCTGCACGTCGGAGGCCACGCCGTTGAACACGAGGTCGCCGATCGGATCGGGCGTGAAGTGGAGGTCGCTGTAGCGGGCGTAATAGGCGAGCTGCCAATCGAGGTTGTCTGACTTCTGCTGCAGCGCGACGACGTCATAGTAGTTCTGCTCGAACTGCCGCTCGTTGAGCAGCGATGAATTGAACGTCGGGATTCCGAATGGTTGGTAGACGGGGTCTTGATCCGGGCTGTTGGGGATCTGGAACTGATTGATGGTGCTGCCCGAGATCCAGCTCAAGCGCGTATTCGGATTGAGAAGGGTCGAAACGTAGCTGAAAAAGCCGCCCTGTTCGGTGTCGTCATGAATCGGCACCACGCTCGACGTCGGGTTCTCGATCCCCTCGTTGCTTCCGAAGAAGCGGCCCGTGACGAAATATTGCGTCTGCCCGCTCGTTCCGCCGTATTCGAAGCTCGGGGTAATGGTATCGCGGCTGCCGCCGTAGACACTGACGCTACCGCCGTTATCGAAGGCGCCGCTGCGGGTTTGGATGTCGATGAGGCCGGAGGTCCGCAGGCCGTACTCGGCCGGCAACGCTCCAGTGATGAGCGCCATGTTGCCGATGAAGGCGGTATCGAGAACTTGGCTGAAGCCGGAGACGCCGTCGGGAAGGATGATGCCGTTGATGCGGTATTGCAGGTTGGCGTGCTCGTTACGGACGTGGATTTGGCCGCTCGCAACCGAATCCTGCGTGACGCCGGGCGCCTGCAACAAGACCTTGGAAAGGGGAGCATTGGTCCCCTCAGGCATCGCTTCGAGCAATTGCTGGTTCATCGGGTAGGCGTTGGTGCCGATCTGCGTAAGTATGTGATCTCGCGCCTCATCCAGCGCCTTGGTCTCGACAGCGAGCGGGCCGGCCTGCTGTGCCCCCGCCGTTTTCGAGGATGAAGGCTGTGCGTTCGCGCCCGGCGCGGATGAAGGCTTTTTGGCCGTGGTCTTCTTCGGCGCCTTCTTTTCCGGGGCCTCTATCACGGTAACGGCTGGCAGCTGTTCGGTAGTCCCTTGCTGCGCGGGTGGGTTCGCCTGTCCGTTGGGCGAAGGCGCAGCTTGTTGGGCCCAAGCGGACCCCGCCGCAAGGATGGAAGCAAGCATGGGCAAAGGCCTATGCAAACGCATGGGAACTCTCCGTCGTTGAGGGCTGGACGCGCGAGCGCACATCGGCGAGCGCGTTGGCGCTGGCCTCAAAGCCTGAAGGCAATCAGGCCGGCGCTAACCGATCGACGGAGAAGGTGGAGCGCGCGCTTGAAACTGGACGGTGCCGGTATCGCGCAGCTGGCCGGTCACGATCGCTGGCTGTAGCGGAGCAGCTTCGACGGAAGGAGCTTCGAGCGCGGCCGGGGCCGTTAGAACGAGGGAGCCGGCGATCGCTATGGTCCAGCAGATCGAACAGTGCTGTTCGTCGTCATTGGGGGCGGGGCAAGGTGGCGAAGCCTTCCCTTGGCACGGGTGGGCAGCCGACGCAGCCCGGTGCGCGCCGTGGACATGGACGTGGCCGAAGGAGAGGATGAGCTGAGTGGCCAACGCCAAGAGCGCGAGCCAACCGTACACCCAGTGCTGGCGAAAACTGCGCATGGCATCTCCGATGGGCCGTCGACGATGTTATAATATCCAGGCGCTTTGTGTTGTGTCGAACCGGTCACGGAGACTGGAAAAAGGATTTTCTCTCAGGAACGAAGCACTACGCGGTGCGTTCAACCTACCGGCTCCGGCTGCCCGCGAAATACACTGGCGCCGGGGCCCCAACAAGACTCCCAAGGAGAACACCATGCTCAAAGCGGCAATGTTAGCGGCCGTCGTCGCCGCGGCGATGTTTGTGCCCGCATACGCCCAGGACAACAAAGACTGGTGCACCGACGCCCACATGAAGGTGATGGACAGCAAGGTGGCCGCGATGGCGGACGCCGCCAAGAAGAAGTCGGCGCAAACGCATTTGGACGCCTCCAAGACCGCGATGAAGGCGGGCGACACGAAGGGCTGCGTCGCCCATATGAAAGAGGCCCACAAGGACATGGGCCTCTAGTTCGGCCTGCAATTCCCTTGCAGCGATCTGCACTGAAGGGTCACGGCCGGTGGAAAGAAATATCTCCACCGTCGTGGTTCCGACGGTGAGCTTGAGTGTGACTTCGCCGACACTGCTTCTGCTAATCCCTTGAGCGCGACACCCAGACTGCTTTGACCGCCTTTGCGCGTCGCACATAAGTTACCTCGATGGCAAGCTCGCGCGGATCTCGCACTCTTTGGTCGGGCCTGGCGCTTCTTGCGCTTGTGGGCAACGTCATTGCGAGCGCGTTTTGTTGCGCGCCCGCTTTGTCGCGGAAAACAGAGATCATCGACCCCGTCCTCGGCGCAATCCCGCTGTGCGCCAGTGGCCTCGGCACCCTCGATAACAGCGGCAAGAAACCGACCGGCCAGAAACAGCACTGTCCGGTCTGCTTAGCCGCCGCAAACAAGGCTCTCGCTGCCAGCACATTCGGGCTATCGCTCGCTACTCCGACATTAGCCAGCGCGAGCACTGTCCGAGCAGATGCTCCCGCAATCGAAGAGCGCCTGAGGCTCGGCGGCATCGGCAGCCGCGCACCGCCCCTCCCCGCCTGACTGCAGGTAACACGCCGTCTTTCAGTCCGTAGCGTAACGGGGAGTACCCCTCATGTCGCGTCCCATTTTGCGGACGGCCGCACTGGCAATCGCCGCAACCTTTCCCATCTCGCACGCCTCCGCTCATTGCTTTGTCGGTGGGCGCTTCTTGCCAGCAACCCTTGCCGTCGATGACCCGTGCGTTGCCGACGAGCTCTCGCTACCGACTGTGTCCTGGATGCGGAACGGAGACGACCCCTCGGCCAGCGAAATCGACATTTCCGCCGAGTTTTCCAAGCGCATCACCGATACGTTCGGTGTTTCGGTCGGTTCAACGTGGACGCATATTCGTCCGCCAGGCGGGCCGAGTACCAGCGGTTGGCAGAACCTCGAGACATCCTTCATGTCGCAGTTCTATACCAATGCCGAGCATGAGTTCGTCATGTCGGCGGCGCTATCAGTCGAGTGGGGCGGGACCGGATCAAATGGCGTCGGCGCCGACAGCTTCAGCACGCTTACGCCCACGTTCTTTTTCGGCAAAGGCTTCGGCGATCTGCCGGATTCTTTCGGGTGGGTGCGCGCCTTCGCCGTGACCGGGCAAGTCGGCTATGCGGTGCCCACCAAATCGACGAGCATCACCATCGATGACGGTGACATCTCCATTGAGAACAATCCAAGCATCCTGCGATACGGCGGCACGCTGCAATTTAGCATGCCGTATCTCAAATCGAGCGTTATCGACGCCGGGCTTCCCGACTTCATCAACCACCTCATTCCAATCGTGGAAGCGAGCTTTGAAACGCCGGTCTCTAACAACACCGGCACTGGGCTTGGCACGACCGGCACCGTCAATCCCGGCGTAATTTGGGTTGGCAACTACTACCAGGTCGGAGCCGAAGCCATTATTCCGGTCAACCGCGCGAGCGGCACCGGAACGGGCGTTATCGCGCAATTGCACCTCTACCTCGACGACATGTTCCCCTACACCATCGGCCAACCGCTGCTTGGCGATGGCGCCTCCACGCCACCAATGAAACCGATAGGAAACTGACCATGCACCGTGCATCAACCCTCATCGCTACTCTGTCACTGCTCGCGAGTGCCGGTACCGCCCTCGCGCACGCGCAACTTGAGAGCGCAAGTCCGGCCGTCGGAAGCACCGTGCGCAAAGCTCCAAACCAAGTCTCGCTCTCGTTCACGCAAAAGCTTGAGCCGTCGTTCAGTAGCATCGAGGTTAGCGGCCCGGGTGGCCGCGTCGATCAAGGCGGCGCCGCCGTGAGCGGCGCTCGCATGAGCGTCGGCCTAAAGGCGCTCTTGCCCGGAACGTATCACGTGCACTGGCGCGCTTTGTCCGTTGACACGCACAAAACAGAAGGCAGCTTCGCGTTCACCGTCGGAAAGTGAGCGGATCGCCCTTGGACACACTTCTGTTCTCGATGCGCGCGCTGCATTTTGCAGCGACGATTTCGGCGAGCGGCGTAGTCATATTCCGTCAGGCGGTGGTCGCTTCCTCTTTCGCAGACCCAAGCTTCGAGCGCGTGCTAAGGCGCATCGTCGCCTCTAGCATTGTCATTCTTGTTGCTTCGGGGCTCGGTTGGTTCGCCGTCACCACCGCAGTTATCGCCGAGCAGCCGATCGAGGATATCTTTACAGGCCCGCTCGCGGGCGAGGTGCTGCTCGAAACGCAATTCGGACAAGTATCGCTACTGCGACTTGCGATCGCTATCGCACTTTCCGTCTGCGCCGCGACATGCCGAGATCGCTGGTTATCCGTGACGCTCGCGACCATCCTCCTCGCGACGCTCGCCTGGCTTGGACACTCGGGCGCCGCACCCAACATTTTTTATACTGCCGCCGACGCGCTGCACGTGACCGCAGCGGGCGTGTGGCTTGGTGGGCTCGTGCCGTTGGCGCTCCTCCTCGCTGCCCTGCGTTATCAGAAGGATGCGCAGTCCGTCTCCATCGCGCGCGTCGTTACGCAGCGGTTTTCGACGCTGGGCGTCGCGATGGTCGCTGCGATTTTGCTCACGGGCCTCATCAACACGTGGAACTTGGCGGGGAGCCTTGAAGATATCTTCGACACCCTATATGGGCACCTCTTGCTCGTGAAAATCGCGCTGTTCGCCGCTATGGTCGCTGTTGCCGCGATCAATCGCTATCGGTTGACGCCTCGGCTCGAGTTGCCGCGCGCGATGCAGCAGCTTCAGCGCAACGCGCTAATCGAGGCGATGCTTGGAGCGTTGATCATCGCGATTGTCGCAGCACTCGGCATGATCTCTCCCGGTTCTCACGGCGCAATGCACCACCTCCATTGACGTGGGTGCCCGTATCATTCGGAGCGCGACTGGTGAGGTCGGAAACGGCCGCTCGAAGACCCCATTTCGATCAAGCCGACGCGCCCCCGAGCCCGTAGTGGCTACAGTGGCTGCGTAGGCTCGGCCATGGCCGAGCCTACGCAGGGGTGCCGCGGCTAAGCTTGCCGGGGAAACCTGCGGCGGCTAGGACTGCTCTATGGGACGGATGGGCACCTCGCTGCGCCTCGCGGCGATCCTCGCGCTGACGCTGGGCGCCGCTGCGCGCGCGCAGACGGCGGACGCGCCCGCGCAGCCTCCGGGCGCCGCCCCGCCGGCTCCCACGGCTCCCGCCGCGCCTGCGCCTGCTCCGACCGCACCCGCGGGCGACAGCTGTACGCGGGCCGAATTCGAGGCCGTCGTCGACGACGCGGCGGCCGCGCTGCGCGACCTCAACTTGAAGAACAAGCCGGATTTCCAGGAGAAGCTGCGCCAATTGAAGGACAAGCGCGGTTGGAGCCACGATCAGTTCATGACGGAGGCGGCTCCTTACGTGCGCGACGACAAGATCGCCGTCTTCGACCAGGAGTCCGATCAGCTCCTGAACGACATCTCCTCGCTCGGCCAGGAGGGCGCCGACGCCAAGACGCCCGACTGTGCGCTGCTGCACGAATTGCGCGCACGCATGAAGGTGCTGGTCGACACGCAGTCGGCCAAGTGGCGCTACATGTTTGAGAAGCTCAACGCCGCGCTGGCGCAGTAAAAACCGCTCTCCGATCGTGAAGAGCTACAAATCGTGTTGACTGGCCGCTAGATGCCCAATGGGGAATAAAGATGAAGAGGCTAACGCGGCTGCAAATTGCTGATCTAAAGCAGCATCTTGCCGAATGACGCAAAGTTAAACCGATCACATCCGACGTTTGGTTTAACCAAGGCGGATTGGAGTTCCTCCGGGACGCCTGGGTCGCTGCAACCTTTGGCGGTTTGCGGCATGCACACTTTGTGAGGCTTGTCCGCGATGTGTGGCCAGACTTTGAAATCCGCGTTGGCGATCTCGTTGAGCGGTTCGAGTCGGTAGAGGCATTAGATCCTAGTCGCCGACGCGGCGAGGAGTATCGCGATGTTGATGAAACGCCTCGGCACGTTCCCATGGAGAAGTGGCTCGCGGACGCCAACTCGGCACCCGGTTGGGTGGAAGCTGCTTGCGTACTGAAAGCGGCTAAGCGCTATAGCGAGCGGGCGAACCTGCTTATCTACTTAAACTTCAGCGAATACGGCATCCGCTATAAAGAGGTTCGGGCCGCACTGCCCTCCGCCACAAGTTCCGTCAGGGACTGCTTTCAATCCGTGTGGATACTCTGGCAGCGAGAAATTATCCCGATATGGCGTGGCGGCAAACCATGTGAGCCAAGAATTCGGCACGCTGCGTAGAGCCGGCTACTTGCGCACCCAGCCGTTGGCGCCGAGCTGCTCCTGCGGCTGGTAGCGCATCTTGTAGCTCATCTTGCGCGAGCCCGTGATCCAGTAGCCGAGGTAGAGGTAGGGCAGGCCCAGCTGGCGCGCGTAGGCGATGTGCTCGAGGATCATGTGGGTGCCGAGGCTGGCTGCTTCCAAGTCCGGATCATAGAAGCTGTAGACCATCGAAATCCCGTCGGAGAGCAGGTCGCAGAGCGCTGCGGCCGCGAGCGGCCACTTCTCGGGGCGCGTCTGCAGTGCGTTCTCCGGCTTCACGCGATACTCGGTGACGAACGTGTTGATGACGCTGTCCTCGACCATCATGGCGTAGTCGAGCACGGTCATGTCGGCCATGCCGCCGTCGCCGTGGCGCGCGTCGATGTAGCGGCGGAAGAGCGCGAACTGCTCCGACGTCGGCTCGGGGGGGCGGCGCACCGCCGCGAACCGCTGGTTCCTCTCGGTGACGCGCCGCATGCTGCGGCCTGGCACGAACTCATCGACCAATACGCGCACCGAGACGCACGCGTGACACCCCTCGCAGTAGGGCATGTAGGCGATGTTCTGGCTGCGTCGGAAGCCGCCGCGCAAGAGGTTGTCGATGAGGCTCGCGGGCTTTTCCTGGGTCAGGTGCGTGAACAGCTTGCGCTCAAGACGTCCGGGTAGGTAGGGGCAGGCCTGAGGGGCGGTGACGTAGAATTCCGGAAAGTGCTTTTGCTGCTCCGTCATCCGATCCCGCCCTCGAGGAGGTTGCAACGCTACGACCGCCGCCCGCCTGCGATGATAGTTGAGCGTCAGGGGCGTGATCAAGGCAAAGCCTCGGAGATCGCAAACACTTTTCCAACTGCTATTGCAAAGATGTGAGCGCTGTTGCGCCGCCGCATGCGAAATCAGCGGCTTTGCCGCAGCAACCTTCGGAGGTTGCTTCAGCCGACCCCCTTGGTCTCGGTCTTGCCGTAGGAGGCGTTGGCCTCGAGGAAGCCGACGATGAGGTCGGCGACGTCGATTCCCGTCGCGCTTTCGATCCCCTGCAGGCCGGGGGAGGAGTTAACCTCCATGACCAGGGGGCCGCGGGCGGAGCGCACCATGTCGACGCCGCTCACGTTGAGGCCGACGGCGGCGGCGGCGCGCACGGCAGTGTGCCGCTCCTCGGCGCTGAGCTCCACGCGCACGGCGGTGGCGCCGCGATGGATGTTGGCGCGGAACTCGCCCGGCCGGCCGATGCGCTTGGTTGCCGCCACGACCTCCCCGCCGATGACGAAGGCGCGGATGTCTGAGCCGTTCGCCTCGCGGATGAACTCCTGCACCATGATGTTGACGTTGGCCGCGCTGAACGCCTCGATGATCGATTTGGCCGAGCCTTCCGTCTCGGCAAGGATGACGCCCACGCCTTGCGTGCCCTCGACGAGCTTGATGACGACGGGGACGCCACCGACCTCCTTGATCACGTCCTCGGCCTTGCGGGGGCCGTGCGCGAACGCGGTGACGGGCAGGCCGATGCCCTCGCGCGCCAGGATCTGCAGGGCGCGCAGCTTGTCGCGCGAGCGTCCGATCGCCACGCTCTCGTTCAAGGGATAGACGCCCTGGATCTCGAACTGGCGCAGCACCGCGAGCCCGTAGTGCGTGATCGAGGCGCCGATGCGGGGGATGACGGCATCGTAGATCGGCAGGCGGCGGCCGTTGTAGCGCAGCACGGGGTGGTTCGAGGTTATGTTCATGTGCACGTGCAGCGTGTTGACCACGTCGATCGAGTGGCCGCGCGCGCGGGCCGCCTCACAGAGGCGTACGTGCGAATAAAGCCCAGGATTGCGGGCGAGCATGGCGAAGCGCATTAAGCACCCCTAGTGCGCAGGCCCTAACCAGTCATGAAGCCGACGCTATAGGGCCGTCGATGAGTGCATCGACGGCAATTGAGCAGAAAGTGAGGCTAACGCGTTGTTCGCGCCTGTAATCCAACGACTGCGGCGAATTAAACCCGTCGTGGCGTGACGGAATAATCCGGCGCATGCCCGGTGGAATTGGAGGGAACGGCGTGCGGCGCCGATTTGGCGGCTGGCGCGCTCTCCTCGTCGGGATCTATGGAGGCGTAGAGTAGACATGCGAAGCCGCCGATCGCAACCACCAGGATGACGACGGCTAGCAGCGTGCGACGCAGCGCCCAGGCGAGCGTCGGGCCCCTTAGTGCCGCAACGTCCCCCCCTTCCACGCGTACCGTCGACGTCGTCGTACTCATCGCCGTTCGTACTCTCTCGGTCTTGGTTCTTGGACGACTGTAAGGCTTCCCCGCCCGCAGCGATTATGCGAGCGCTCCATCCATGAAAGAGCGCGACGCGGCGGTCAAGGATTGTCGTTAGCGGTAAATCTTTCCGGCAAGCGGACGTGTTTGCCGGGCCACGGTCTAGGGGGCGAAGCCGCCGAAATTAGGCCGGCGGGATGTCAAACCGGCGGCCGTGCCTGAGCTGCCAGCTCGTGCGTCGCCTGCAGGTCGATCTTGCCGGAGGCAAGCACCGGGATTGCCGGCACGACGAGCAGCGATTTCGGCACCCACAGCTCGGGAAAGCCCTCTTTGCGGGCGTGCGCGAGCAGCTCGTCCTTGCAGGCGTTCGCCTTCTCGGTGACGAGCAGGAGCTGCTCGCCCTTGCGCGGATCGGGCAGGCTCAGCACGACGTGCAGAACGTCGTTCCACAGCGCCCCCACGAGACCTTCGATGGCGGCGAGCGAGACCATCTCTCCGCCGAGCTTGGCGAAGCGCTTGGCACGCCCGCAGATTGTCACGTAGCCGTCGTCCATGGTGACAATGTCGCCGGTGTCGTGCCAGCCGTCCTTGGGCGCGGTCACGACGCCCGGTTGGTCGGCAAGCAGATAGCCGGCCATGACGTTGGGTCCGCGGACAAATAGCCGGCGCCCCTCGGCGAGCCCCGGGACAGGATCGAGCCGCGCCTCGATGCCGGGTAAGAGGCGGCCGACGGTGCCGACGTGATTGTCGCCGCGCTGGTTGCAGGCCAGCACGGGCGAGCATTCGGTGACGCCGTAGCCCTCGAGGATTTCGGTGCCGTTCTTGGCCCACAGCTCGCGCGTTGCCGGCTTGACGCGCTCGGCGCCGGCGACCACGTCGCGCAGGCTGGCGAGCTGGCCCGGCTCGGCGGCGCGGATGTAGCCGGCGAGGAACGTGTCGGTCGCCAGCAAGACGGTGGCCTTGCTGCGCTCGACGAGCTTGGTGACCTGCCGGTAATGCAGCGGGCTCGGGTAGAGGACGACCTTCACGCCGGCGAACAGGGGAGCGAAGGTGGCCGCCGTCAGTCCGAACGAGTGGAACATCGGCAGCGGGTTGAGGAGAATCTGCTCGGGGCCGAGGATGGCCCGCATGTGGTCGAGCATCTGGTAGGTGTTGGCCAGCAGGTTGGCGTTGGTGAGGACGACGCCCTTGGGCGCACCTTCCGTGCCCGACGTGAATAGGATCACCGCCGGCGAATTCGCGCTTTTCGCCGATCCACGCCCAAACTTTCGGGCGACCGCGGCGCGCATGGCGCCGGCGAGCTTGTCGAAAATGTTGATGCTGCCGCGCACGTCCTCGAGCGCGACAACGCGCACCCTTTGCTTGGGGGCCCATTCTGTTGCTGCGAGCGCTTGGGCGAGGTCGTGCAGCTTTGCCGCGTCGAGGAACCGGCGCGAGGTGAGCACGGTGCGGATGCGCCCCGTGCGGAGCGCAGAGATGAGGTTCTTTTTGCCGGAGGTGAAATTAAGTACGGCGGCCACGCGGCCGTAGGCGTTGAGGCCGAAAAGAGTGACGACGAGCCCGACGGAGTTCGGCAAGAGCAACGCCACGGTCTCGCCGGGCTCCGTACGCCCCGCGAGCTTGCTGCCGAGCACGAGACTGGCGAGCACGAGCTGCTTGTAGCTGAGGCTCGCACCCTCGGCATCTTCGACAACGATCTTGTCAGAGCCGTGCTCGGCCGCGACCTGCAGCAGCCCGGCAAAGAGCGTCGTCTGGGCTTGGGCGGGATCGAAAGATGAGGTCATCGAGCGCGAGGTGCCGAGGCCGGCAGCCGGAATGGCTCGCGCGGCGCGGCGTCGACATTGATCCTTGGAAGGCGCCCGCGCAATCGCCTTCGGCACGACGCAGTGAACGCCGCGCTGGGCGGCGCAACGAGTTGGGACGCCATTGTGCGCTGCAGCAAAAATTGCCGCGCAATTGGGCAGCCAACTTGGCGACCCCTGTGCGCTTTTGCGCAGGGGCCACTCTCGCAACCAGTTGAGGCGGCAGTATTGGCGGGGCTTTCGGCACGTATCGGGACATATTTATTACTACAGTGTTGCTGAATGGTAATTGGGCACCAGTTGCTCATGATTGAAACTTGAGCAACCCCCAATTCGGGACTACGCTTTCAATCAATAAAAGCAAGAAAGGACGAGGACACGGCCAAGGTGGATCGGCCCTCTTTGAGGGTTCATTCGGCAAACCTTGGGGTGCCCCATGATCGAGATCCTCGTGTCCTTCTGCCTCGTCGACAACCCGGACAAGTGCCAGCAGGTGCCCCTGAATTTCGCGGCGGCGAACATCACCCCGCAGCAGTGCATGGTGCTGGGGCAGGCCGAGATGGCGAAATGGATGGAAGCCCATCCGAACTGGCGCCCGCGCAAGTGGACCTGCGGCCCGGCTGGCCGCTTCGCCAAGGCCTGAGCGGAGCTAAGATCGGAAACGCCGGGAATCCTCCCGGCCTTTCCGCGGTTCCGTTGGCGCGCAGAGGTAGGCGCCTGTTGGTCCGCTGAAATTGCTTATCCGGGCCGCCGCACCGCACCATTTCCCGTTGACTTGATCGCCGCCATCGCCTCCCTAGGGGCCCAGCCTTTCGGCCCAAATTCGCACGTGGGAGGAATGAATGCCGGGCAAAACACCGCCATCCCCAAAGTTTGCGACGCTCGCCGTGCATGCAGGCGCTGCGCCCGATCCCTCGACGGGGGCGCGCGCAACGCCGATCTACCAGACCACCTCCTACGTCTTCAACGATGCCGACCACGCCGCCTCCCTGTTCGGGCTCGAGGCCTTCGGCAACATCTACACTCGGATCACCAACCCCACGCAGGCGGTGCTCGAAAGCCGCATCGCCGCGCTCGAGGGCGGTACCGCGGCGCTCGCCGTCGCCTCGGGCCACGCCGCGCAGTTCCTCGCCTTCCATACGCTGTTGGAGCCGGGCGATGAGTTTGTTGCCGGCCGGCAGCTCTACGGCGGCTCCATCAACCAGTTCAATCACTCGTTCAAGAAGTTCAATTGGAACGTCGTGTGGGCGGACGCGACCGACCCGAAGTCCTTCGCGAAGGCGATCACGCCGAAGACGCGCGCGGTCTTTTGCGAGTCGATCGCCAACCCGGGCGGCATCGTCGTCGATCTGCCGGCCATCGCCGCGGTGGCGAAGAAGGCCGGCGTGCCGTTCATCGTCGACAACACGCTCGCCACGCCCTACCTCTGCAATCCCAAGGAGCACGGCGCCGACATCGTCGTGCACTCGCTCACCAAGTTCATCGGCGGCCACGGCAATTCGATCGGCGGCGTCATCGTCGATTGCGGCACCTACGACTGGCTTGGAGCCAAGCACCGCTACAAGACGCTGGTCGAGCCCAACGCCTCCTACAACGGCATGAAGCTCGCCGAGACGTTCGGCAACTTCGCCTTCGCCATTGCCGCGCGTGTGATGGGCCTGCGCGACCTCGGGCCGGCGATCTCGCCGATGAACGCGTTCTTCATCTTGAACGGCGTCGAGACCTTGCCCCTGCGCATGGCGCGCCACTGCGAGAACGCAGCTGCGGTCGCCGCCTGGCTCGAGACGCAGCCCAAAGTCGACTGGGTGAGCTACGCAGGGCTCGCCTCGAGCCCCTATCACGCCTTGCAGAAGAAGATCTGCCCAAAAGGCGCCGGCGCCGTGCTCACGTTCGGCCTCAAGGGCGGCTACGAGGCGGGCGTCAAGCTCGTGTCGTCGCTGAAGCTGTTCTCGCACTTGGCCAACATCGGCGATACGCGCAGCCTCGTAATCCATCCGGCCTCGACCACGCACCGGCAGTTGACGGACGAGCAGCGCAAAGCGGCGGGCGCGGGGCCCGACGTGGTGCGCCTGTCCGTCGGCATCGAGGATGTGGCCGACATCATCGCCGATCTGGAGCAGGGGTTAGCGCAGGTGGGGTGAAGCGGGCGGCTGTTTTAGACCGCGTATTTCGGATCGCGCCAACCGCACGATTTGCATTTCACCACCGGCGGCAACAGCCCCCGGCGCCAGCCCCAGGTGCCGGCCTGGATGCCTAGGGGCAGCACGATGATGGCCGCGCCTACTCCCAACAGCCCGACCAATGCTCGCTCAGTGAGGCTCATACCGGAGCCCCCCACCACCCACGCCGCCACACCCGAGAGCAACAATACGCAGCCGACGAGCGTCATCCCAATACCGCCGATCACGGCCACAACATTGACCAGGTCTTCCATCGAGCCGGAGCGCGGCTTTCCGCGCACGACCGGACCATCCGTCTCGATCGTGTCCTGCGTCGTTGCTGGATTGAAGTCCTCGACCGCCCCGCACTTCGGGCAACCCGTGATCCTTGCATCCCATGGCAGCTTGATCTTGAAGCGCTTGGCAACGGCCAGCGAAACGCCGACGACGGCCGCTATGACCAAACCCATGATGACCGTGAGAGCGAATTTCTCGGCGTCCATTGCACGCCCTCCGCGAAACGGGCCAGCTGACACAACAGAATACGCTACGGCTGCCAATTTTCACTGTCTGCGGCCCGGGGGCAGCGCCGCGCGCAGGTCGCGTGAGCCTTCTGAACCTTCAGTGGCCGCCGGTCGTCAGTTCAGCCACTTCGGGCGCGGCTGCGTCTCCTCGTCCTCGTCCGTCCGCTGCGGCTCGGGATGGGACGGGGCGATGCGCGTGCCAGCGTGCCCGGACCTCGCGATAGGGCGCTTCGGCACGTTGAGAAACCGCCACCAGGAGCGCTGCTTGCCGAGCGCCTCGCGCTGGGCCTCGAGGTAAGCGAGCGTCGCGCGTACGTGACCGATGAGTGCGTCGCGCGATACCCGCCCGAAAGAATCTCCGCGCAATTTCAGTCGCCGCCAGCGGCCCCACCAGGCGCCGGGAAGCTGGCCGATCCAACGGTTGACGACCTTTGTCGGAAGCGAGCCGCTCGTGTTCTCGGCTTCGTTGAGCACGATGCGCAGTGCCGCAATCACCGCATCGACGTCGCTTGTTTGCGTAGCCATCCTCGCCTACCCCGTAAGAAAATCGCGCGAGACTTTGCCGCCCGCTGCAGCCTAGCGGCTCTGCGCGCCGGGCTCAACTTGCTCGTGGTCGAAGGGTGCTTGATCGCAGCCAAGGTCCGCCGAACGTCAGTGTTTGCAAAGCTCGGCCGATGGCGCATGGACATGATTGCAGCGCCCGATGTGCACCAGGATCAGTACATTGTGCTCGTAGCGCTTGTCCTTTCCCTTCCGGTAGATCGACTTGGTCGAGGTGCCGTCCTGCCAGGAAACCTGCTTGGCGTCGAAGGTGTTGGGCGAGAACCAGGTGTCCTGCACGGCGCGGTCGCACACCTTCTGTGTGGTGTCATCGAGAGCGAACAGGCTCGGCTTGTCCTCGTTGTCGGCGCGGCATTCGAGGTAGGTGACCTTGTCCGCTGAATTGGCGGCTGAGGGAATGCCGAACAGGGAAAGAACGAGCAGGGAAGCGAGGGGTGCGCGCATGGCGGTGCCTTCCGGCTTGAACGCGGTTTTCGCAATGGCGCCGGCGCGTTCCGCGCCGGACGTTGGGGAGGTCCCTACTCCTGCCCGCCGCATCATCTAGGCGCGCTTTGTGGCCGAACAAGGCGAACTTTGTTGAGGACCCTGTATCGCTTTGGAAGCTGCGGATTTGCCCTCGGGGGGCCGTTCAGATCGAGCCGGACGGGACCCTCCATGCATCGGACGCCGCTTCGGCCCAGAGGACCGCTCTGCTTGATTACGATAGCTTCATTGTCGACAGCCATCAGGTTGAAGAGTTGTGGCCGAAGACAGATGCGCTTGCAGATAGGAAGCGGCGCGCGTTCTTGCGCGCAGCGCGACGACGCGGTCTCAATAAAAGCGAGATCCAGCGGCTTTCATAGAACGAGGGGTGTTCTGGACCCTGCGCGGCGATGCCGGGCGGCTGTACGCTTGCCGAGGTGCAGGAGACGCTCGGCCTCATCGCTGGCCTCCACGTGGGCGCGGTTGACTTCGCTAGGTGCTGGAGGCGTTTTTCTAGGCCAGACCTCGGCGAGGTAGGCGGCAGGCGCGATGAACACTAGAAGCGCCAACAACCGCAATGCCCAACGGATCACTCGCACGACGTGTTTCCTGAAATCACGGCTGGCTAGATGTTACGAGCAAACCCTGGAAAAATTGTGGGCCCGGCGCCTGCGACCGCCCAAGTGAGCACTGCATGGCATGTGTGTGGCCCGTGAATTCGTAACTGACGATCTTCACGCCAACTTCATCTATTGTTTTCGTGTCGCAGTTTGTGATCGCAATGAACAAGTCGGCCGTTGTTTTAGTGAGACTAATTTCCAGCGGTTCGTAGAATCGACGGTCTGTGCGACCGATCTCATCCAAGACGAGCCCCTCTCGTCTGCGGTCTCGCCACATCTCAAACGGCGCGATGATAAACATCTGGATGAGCGCCCACGACGTGACGAAGATCGTAATTTGGGCGCCGCTGCTGCTCCCTCCGAATACGAGCGCAACAGGCAGCGCCAAGAGTGCGCCGATAAGCGTCAGCATGGCGCGTCGCCGCTCTCGAAGCTCGACGGCCTTCCAGAAGCAGGCAGAGATGTAGGGCCCGATGTCTGTGAACAGCTTTTTGATCTCCCGCATGCCCTGCACTGCCACAGCGAATCTCGAAAGCCGTCAAGCCGTGCGGATTTCCGCGCACGGTTTCCACAGCGCTCTAACTGGCGAGCGTTAGGGGTCGCCAGCGACTCAGCTAGCCTCGCCTTGCCAACACCTCCTGCAGGGTTTGGCGCTCCCGGCCCGAATGACGCTTCAGGACCGTCATTCGGGCCAATTTTGTGCGGGTGATAGGGCAGATTTCAAGACTGAGACAGTGCCCGGAAGGCGACGCGATTGACGAGTCAGCGGCGCGGCGGAACTGAATGATTGGCCCCGCGCAAGAAAGGCTCAGCTTGCGACCGGGAAGGCGTGATTTGTAAGGGCCGCCAGCCCCGAGAAGTCATGATGCCAGCCTAAGGCTGCAGCAATAGCCCCTGAATCTGCTCTCCTTCTGGACCAAACTGAGTGAGGGCATGAGCACACATGCCACGGTGGTGCCGATGGAGAAGGTTCAGCGTGTAGGTGCGGGTGAACTGCTCCATGCCCGACAGCGCCTCGACGCTGAGCTTGATCGTGGCGTCGTTGCGCAGCATGTCCCGCAGCTTGGTATTGAGCTTAAAGCCACAACCGACGGCCAGGACCTCGGCTTGAGAGGCCATGCGGACCTCATCCATGGCTATGGTGCGCTCGCTCTGAGGATCCGCCTTCGCAGCGAGCGGAACCCCGAGAACGAAAGCGACCATAGCCGTCCGCATCCCAGTCGGTGCCTACAGTACTAAGGGTAAGCGAGGCGGCCATCCTCAAAACCGGGGAGCTGGGCTGGTACTGCCAGGCTCAAGATTTGCGCGCGCACCTAGCAGCGATGGTCGCCTCAACCACAAATCTGGCGACAAACGCTTGCTTGAGTCAACCTACCGCACTCGTCACAGAGGGCGCGCTTTGAGACAAGTATGATATGCTGCTTTCCGATGAACATTGAGGTTTCGGAGGAGCCAATCAGCATGTCCAAGCGGCAAAAGGTGACAAGTGACGCGACTGATGCTCATGAGCGCTCGAAAAACTACCTCGATCCGGGTGAGGTGGAGCGCCTCCTAGAGGCCGCCAAAGAAGGGCGGCACGGCGAGCGTGACCACGCCCTGCTCTTGCTGACCTACCGGCACGGGCTTCGGGTGTCGGAGGCGGTTGGCCTCAAGCGTGCCGACGTGAACCTGAAGGAGGCCCGTCTCTGGGTCAAGCGAGCGAAGGGCTCGCTCAATACCGAGCAGCCGCTGGCTGGCGATGAGTTGCGCGCCTTGAAGCGCTACCTCGCCATGCGTGTGGACAAGCTACCCTGGCTGTTCGTTTCTGAGCGTGAATGTCAGATGGTACGGCGGGCGGTCAATCACATCATCGCGGCCGCCGGCAAGCGGGCAGGCCTCGGCCACGTCCACCCGCACATGCTGCGCCACTCCTGCGGCTATGCCCTCGCCAACCGCGGGCAGGACTTCCGACTGATCCAGGACTGGCTCGGCCACCGCGATCCCAAGCACACCAGCCGCTACACACGTGTCGCCGCGCGGCGGTTTGAGGGTGTGTGGGAGTGATGGGGACCTCTCAGGGTCAGGTTCGTCCCGACCCAACAGCCGCGCAGCCTTTTTCGGTGCTCGCCTGCCTTACAAGCCTGAGCTGTTGGCGGGCTTTGTCCCGCCGATCCGGATCGTTTTGCAGTATGTGTTCACTGCGATCGGAAGCTTCGCGCATGAGACGCACTGCCTCTTGCCCAAGCTGGTCGCAGCTTAGCGCGACGTAGTCGCCATATCCCAGCGAGCTGCGTTCGGTGATTATGGCGCATCCGCCGACGGCAACGCAAAGTGCCGAGGCTATCGTCAATGGTAATCGCATCGCGCGGCTTCTGGTGCGCACTAAGCCAACCAGCGGGTCGGAACGGATATGACTTTCGCCACTATTGATTGGAGTGCGGCTTGGCTGAACTCGCGCACGGATTGTCTCATATGGTGTCCAGTCAGAAACCCGTTGGCGAGAACTGAAGCAGGGAGCAGTCGCGATGAACGGAACTGAACCTCCGTTAATGTGATGATTGTTCCAAGGCAGCCCCCAACCAGCGCCCCCGACACGCCAAAACTCGCGCCTCCACCAACGACACCGACGAGAACGTTCACAGCAGGGATCAGCATCAACCCAGCTAAAAAGACGGTAGCAATAAAATCGAGCATGAGTACTCCGGGGCGCACGGCGTGGTTGCGCACATAACGGGGACTGCCCGGCGCTCGTTCCCGCTTTGCCAAAAGAAAAGCGCCACTACGGCAACGCCGATGCTGAACTGCCGCCACAAGTCCTCGGCCATGGTCGCGGTGTACGTTCGCGAAGCTGAGAAGTGGACGAAGCCTCAAGGGCGTCGGGTTCTAGTCGGCTCTATAGCGGAACCCATAGCGCGTTCTGCCAGGGCTTGGCTCACCCGCGGCGCTATTATCGAGCGCGTCGGCGCGTCTATCAGCATTAGCGCTTCGCCAGTTCGCAATCGCGCGCCTACCGAACCACCCCGGCTCCATCTCCGACAACCACGCGTACGTCCGGGGTGTCGTCGTTTTTAGTTCGGCGTCGTGCTCTTTGCGGGTTCGGGCACCTTGCCGGGATCGCCGGCCGTCTTGGCGTCGGTCGCCGTTCCCCGCAGGAATGACAGGGCATACTGGAGCTGGGTGTCCTTTTCAGGCTCCTTGGGCACGTAGACGGATGAGCCGAGAGCTTCCTCGGGATCCTTGCCCGCTTGCGTCGTCTTATCGTCGGGGTTCTTGAGATGTCCGCGGAGGCTTGCTTCGCCATAAGGCTTGTAGGCGGCAAGTTTGGCCTTCAAGTCGTCAGGCACCTGTTCCTCGATGACGATATCGGGATCGATACCCTTGGCCTGGATCGAGCGGCCCGACGGCGTGTAGTAGCGCGCCGTAGTCAGCCGGATCGCACCGTTGCTGCCGAGCGGCATGATCGTCTGCACCGAGCCTTTGCCGAATGAGCGCGTGCCGATAACGGTCGCGCGCTTTTGGTCATGCAGTGCGCCGGCGACAATCTCGGAGGCTGAGGCCGATCCGCCGTTAATGAGTACGACGACCTTCTTGCCGTCGGTCTCGTCTCCCGGGTGGGCATTCGCTCGCTGTGTTTCCTCCGCATTGCGACCCTTGGTGATCACGATGGCGCCATCCTCCAGGAAATCGTCGGATACGGCGATGGCCTGATCGAGCAGTCCGCCGGGGTTGTTGCGCAGATCGATGATGTAGCCCTTGAGATTGTTGCCAATCGTCTTCTTGGCCTCGTCGATGGCCTTGACCAGGTTGGCGTGCGTCTGCTCGTTGAAGGCCGTCACCTTGATGTAGGCGACGTCGCCCTCGTTGTGGGCCTTCACGGGGTTAATGCGGATAATGTCGCGCATCACCTTGACGTCGAACGGATCATCCACGCCCTTGCGCACGATCGTGAGCGTGATCGGCGTGTTGACAGGACCGCGCATCTTCTCGACCGCCTGTTCCAGCGTGAGCCCGACGATCTGCTCGTTGTCGATGTGGGTGATGAGGTCATTGGCCAATAGGCCGGCCTTGGCGCCGGGCGTGTCGTCGATGGGAGACACCACCTTGACGACGCCGTTCTCCATCGTGACCTCGAGTCCTAGCCCACCGAACTCGCCGCGAGTTTGCGTCTGCAGGTCACGATATTGCTTCGGGTTCATATAGGCGGAGTGCGGGTCGAGCGCCGCAAGCATGCCGTTGAGCGCGCTCTCGATCAGCTTGGCGTCGTCCGGCTGCTCAACGTATTTGCTGCGCACCACTTCAAGGACATTGCCGAAGAGATCGAGCTGGCCGTAAAACTCCGAGTTCTGCGAGGGCGCCGAGTAGCTGCGCGACACGTTGAGGACGGTCGTGGCGCAGGCAAGAACGAGCATCAACAGAAACGCTGCGAAGGCAAAACCCATTCTGCGCATCAGGCGTGAACCTTACTTTTGGGCCGCGATCAGTTCACTACGTCGTCGGGCTATCGATGGCAAATGAACGTTCAGCAAGGTCCCTGCACAGCAGTGGGGCCGAGGACGTTGCTCAGGCCGCCTCCAGCAGATCCCTTCGTTCGGACCCCGACTGCACGATGCGCATCTGGTCGGCCGCGTAGCTGCGAGCGAGCTTGAACGCCTCTTCTGTCGAGCCCGAGAGCCACGTCGCGAAGTCGCCCGGGTCCGACAGCAGCACGGGCATGCGCTCGTGGTTAATGCTGACGGTGAGTCGTTCGGTTCGGTGGTCGTGAACGCGAAGACCTCTTGCTCGACATTTTCGCCGTTCTTCTTGAGCGGCCCCTTGTAGCGCGTCCAAACCCCCGGGAAGGCGAACACAGGACGGGCGTCATCGCTATTGATCGAGAACCAATGCCACGTCGCCGGCCTCTCGCCCTTGGGCTCACAGTAGGACGCCGGCACCAGGCAGCGGCGTTGTTCGAACGACGACTTCCAGAACTTGGTCTGTGCCTTGTCGTCCCGGATATTGGTGACGCGCTTGGGTGCCTTGTCCTTCTGCAGAAGCACGAAGCCCCAGTTGAGCACGACGAGCTCGCGCTCTCCGTCAGCGGCCTTGCGCTCGACCGGCGCTTTATAGCCGGGAAAGATCGCATCCCGCGGTTGGTAGGCCGCGGCGCGATTGTGAGACACCCGAAACAGGCGGAGGATGGCCTCGCGGTTGAGCGTCATCGAGTAGAGATTGCACATTAGGCTCAGATCCGGCGCTGAGCGATCACGAAACGACCATCGGCTTCTACCAGCGTCAGAGCCAATCGGTGGAGTTCCAACGCTCGTTCATTGGAAGTCGCGCCGCCACCTTTCGCTGCATTGATCAGGTGGTGCTCCCAGTCACCAGCGCCCGCCGACGCGCTGGCGCCTGGCGAGGTACCGCACCTATCCGCTCCTCAACGGCGACAAGGTCTTTGGTTGCCCGACCACGGCCGGCGTTCCCGCTGCCGTCACACTGCGCCAGCCATAAGTTATTCTCCGTGTTTAAGTGGAGAATGGCGTATGCGTAAGTTATTAGCCCTTGCACCGCGATTAGCGGATTGGGCCGTCAAGATTGCAACAGCTTTTGTGCTGGCAGCAGTAGTTGCGGCGCCCGTGGTGGTTGGCTTCTACGCTCTAGACCTAATGGTCGGGAGCTCCCACTCCTATCACGACATTTTCTCAGGAGTTTTGGTTGTCGAATTCGTGGCCTTTGCTGCCTCTGGAATATCTCGCCGTTCGCTTCTGTAAAGGCGCTCTTGCGGCCGAGACTCAAGCTTTTTGGGCTGAGGCTTTGAGGCCAGTGCCCGGTGAAAATCCGGGGCTCATTGCTTTTCATCAGCCCTTTGGAGGCAAGCCTCTGCCTCGCGGCGCATCTTTCGACGTCAGATTTCCATCGCTAAGATCGGTCACACTCTCCTTGCTCGGCCTCCTTGCTCGGCGTCGGCGCGGATGGCAGACGCCCTCTGCGCCATCACGCAATCAACGCCGTGGACTTTGGCTCTGGGGGAGGACATCGAATGAGATACTTCGCGTCCGAGAAGCTTGAAATCATCCGCACCGTCGAGACCTCGCACCTGCCGGTCAGACGTACCCTCGACAAGATCGGCATCCCAAAGACGACGTTCTACGCCTGGCTCGACCGCTATGCGGCGGGTGGACTTGATGCGCTGGAAGACCGCAAGCCGCGGCCGAGACGCATCTGGAACCGCATCCCTCAAGAGATCCGCGACAAGGTTATCGAGCGGGCGCTGGACGAGCCAGAGCTCTCGCCGCGAGAGGTGGCCGTCGCCTTCACCGACGCCGAGAAGACCTTCGTCTCCGAAGCCAGCGTCTATCGCATCTTGAAGGCCGAGGGGCTCGTCACCTCGCCGGCCTTCATCGTCATGAAGGCAGCCGATCGCTTCGCCAACCCGACGACAGCGATCAACCAGCTCTGGCAGACCGACTTCACTTACCTCAAGGTCACCGGCTGGGGCTGGTTCTATCTCTCCACCGTCCTCGACGACTTCTCTCGCTACATCGTCGCCTGGAAGCTCTGCACGACGATGAGCGCCGCCGACGTCACCGCAACGCTCGAGCTGGCTTTGCAAGCCTCGGGGCTCGACCATGCCGAGGTCGAACGGCGGCCGCGTCTGCTCTCAGACAACGGGCCATCCGAATAGAGCCGGACGGCACGATTTTGATTGTTCCCGGCAGCCCCCCGTCCGTGGCAGACTTGGAGTTTGACGAATGGGACGCGTAGGTGGGGCCATGGCCGAAGTGACGCTGCGCTATATCAACATCAAGCGCGATCGCCACGGGGCATCGAAATACTACTATTTCCGGCGCAACCGCCGCCTGGAGCGCCTGCCAGGAGCGCCCATGTCCGAGGAGTTCATGGGGCGGTATCACGCGCTGTTGCGCAGCGTCGAGCAGGGCGGCGACACCGTGCAGCCGGTGGATGACCGGCGTAACTTCCTGACCGGCTCATTCGGCGCCCTGGTGCGCGACTACCTGGACTCGGCTGTTTTCAAGGAGAAAGCCGACAGCACGCAGGAAATCTATCGCCGCGTGCTCGATCAGCTGAGCATCGAACACGGCCACAAATCCCTGCGCAACCTGCGCAAGCGGCACATTCGCAAGATGCGTGATGCCCGTGCCGAAACGCCCGCTGCCGCCAACAATGTGCTGCGGCTGCTCAAGATCGTCCTCTACTTCGCGGTCGAGGAGGAGATCCTCGAGGTCAACCCAGCAGCGCGTATCAAGGAACTGAAGGGCGGCGAGTATCGCTCGTGGACCGATGAGGAGTGCGCGCAGTTCGAGGCGCGATGGGTACCAGGCACAATGCAGCGCCGTGCCTACGCGATTGCCCTCTACACCGGCCAGCGCAAAGCCGATCAGGTTGCGATGACACGCGCGCATCGCAGCGGCGGCACCATCCAGGTTCTGCAGCAAAAGACCGGCGAGTCGCTGTGGATACCGGAACATGTGGAGCTCGCGGCCGAGTTGGCGCGTGGCAACCAGGACCACATGAGCCTGCTGACGACGTCAAAAGGTAAGGCGTTCGACCCGATCTATTACGGGGCGTGGTTCGCCGAGGCGATCAACGATGCCGGACTGCCTGACGACTGCGTGTTGCACGGCCTGCGCAAGTGCGCTGCACGGCGACTTGCCGAGTTGGGGTGCAGCGAGAGCGAGATCAGATCGATCACCGGCCACCGGACGACGCGTATGGTCGAGGAGTACACGAAAGACGCGAGCAAGAAGCAGCAGGCGAACGCCGCGATCATCAAGCTCCAGTCGAGGCGCAAATGATGACCCGTGAACCGTCAGAGAACAACAAGTGAGAAACAGAGTGAGAAACAGACCGCCAAACGGACAGGAAAACTTGAAAAGGACCAGCAAAATCATGGCGGTCCCTACGGAAGTCTGAACCCGTCTTTCAAGATTGAAAATCTCGCGTCCTAACCGATAGACGAAGGGACCGGTGGCGCGACGGTATAGGGTCGTTTTCCCGTGCGCGCAAGCAACCCTCCCTGCCGCAATACCCCGCGCCTCGGGGCTGGCTGCGCGGGTCGGCGGCATCCTCGATCATCGGCTCGATGCGCTCGCAGCGCTCGTTGCGGCGCAGCCTTCACGACACTCGCCGCCGCGACCAATGCCGGAGGCGGCAATGGCGCATCCTCACTTTGCGACGCAATTGGCCGACCGTCCGTCGATCAAGCAGGATTGGTGAGGCTGACCCAGCGTGTCGAAGTTCGTCAGGCGCCAACCTTGGCTCTGCTTCTCGAGGATGGAAAAACCGAACGATCCCGGCAGATCGATGCCGCTCTTGACCTTGACGCCATTGATGACCCACCCCGCAGGGTCAGTCGGAGAACCAGGGTTGAGAAAGTCCCCGCCGTTCCCCGCCACGATCTGGACAGGCAGATCGGATTCGTAGGTCAGCGTCTGAAACAGATGGTGGTGGCCCGACAAGATCAGCATGACGTTGCTTGGGATCACGCCGGTCGCTGCGGAGGCCAGCGTTTTGTTGTCACCGAGAAAGTGGCCGGCGAATTCCACACCAGGGCTCCAGATCGGCCGGTGCTGAAGCACCCACGTCGGTCCGCTGGTCATTGTCGCGAGAGCTGAATATTGCGCGCGGTAGATCTGAGCCTGTGCCTCGTCTAGTTCGTCCTCCTTGGCCTTGGAGACATCCATGACCGCGAGGGTCAAGCCTGCAAACTTGACGACATAGGGGTCTTCGTTTGTCTTGCAAATTGCGGCAGCGTCGAAGGCATAGGGAGCAAGCATCCGGTTCCAGCCTTCCCCGCCGCGGCTGCAGACTTCATGATTGCCGCGCACGAAGACCCAAGGTGCGACCTTCAGTAGTGGATCCGCGGCCGCGAAAAAATCTGCGCGCCAGACGGGCCAGTTGTCTCCGAAAGGGCTTCCAGCGCAGCCGGCGACGGCAGCCGGACACGGCGCCTCACGGTAATAGTAGTCTCCCACGTGGACCACGAGATCGGGCTTCTGGCGTGCAATGGCCTCCGCGATCGCGGCAAACGGCCATTGGGCGGGATCGTCACAAGCCTGAATGTGATCGCCCTTGAGCCTGCAGCCCGTATCGCCGATCACGGCAATCCGTTTGGGATCGGTAACTGGAGGCGACGCGAGGGAAACGCCGGCGATGGCCACCGAGTGCACGCTCGCGGGAATGGGCGCCGCACATACCGTGACGGGAAACGTCTCGCCTGGAGACGCGCGCACGGTCATGCTCGTTTCAGTCTCGTCGAGCTGCACGGTGGGGCAGCCCGGCGCATCGGTAATAACGCGCGCTTCCAACCCGCTCGGCCCAAGCTGCAGCCATTTGAATGTCTCGGCCGCAACGGGGGAGAACCGGGCGATAAGGTCGAAGGAGACAACAAGGAAGCAAAGCGATGCTCGGAGCACGACGCGTTCTCCCGTTGCGGGCAAATGACTTTTTGAAGAGTGATTGACCAGACGCAACCGCGGCCGAGATCTAGCTTTCGAGCGTCGGGCCCCCGGTCAACGCATAAGCCTCGATCATGAACCTCGCAAGACGGATCCCCTGGCGCCGTCGAAACTAGCAGCCGACCAGGACACACGGCGGCTCAGCGCTGGCGGCGCGGGTCGGCGGCATCCTCGATGATCAGCTCAATGCGCTCGCGGCCGCCCCACGAGGATCGCTTCAAGTGCCCCGCGATGTGGACCGGCAAACCGCCGGTGCCCATCAACAGCTCGCCCAGCGGCTCGCCTGCCGCGCGAAATGCGACCGCCTCGAGCCGCGCCCCGTCCTGGCCCTCGAGCACGCAGCGCACGTGGTTCTCGCCGACGAGCTTGGCGAAACGAACATGCGTCGCCGGGAAGGCGAAGCGTGGGCTGGGGTTACTTTGGCCGAAGGGGCCGACGCGCTCCACGAGATCGAAGAGCTCATCGGTGACGCCGGCAAGCGTGAGCGCGCCGTCGACGGCGAGGTCGGCCCGCGTGCGCGCCTCGCCGACGCTCGCGGCAAGCTTTGCTTCGAGGAACTGCTGCACGCTTGCGAGCTTCGCGCGCTTGACCGTGAGGCCCGCCGCCATCGCGTGCCCGCCGCCCTTGACGAGATGACCCGCGGCGACGGCCTCGCGCACGGCCGAGCCGATGTCGGCGCCGGCAAGCGAGCGCAGTGAGCCGGTGCCGTCGCAATCCTCGCTATCCCCCTCCCAGGCGATGACGCACGCG
The DNA here is from genome assembly GCA_963745205.1 of uncultured Alphaproteobacteria bacterium. Lineage (GTDB taxonomy): Bacteria > Pseudomonadota > Alphaproteobacteria > Rhizobiales > Hyphomicrobiaceae > Hyphomicrobium_A. The sequence continues at coordinate 8,079 of CAVUWX010000014.1, read as the reverse complement.
GGCCGGCGGAAGCGCTCGACGAGGCGGCTGGCGACGAGGCCGACGATGCCCTTGTGCCAGGCATGCGACCCCACCATCAGAAACGGGAGGTCGGGGCGCGCGGTGACTGCAGAGTCGGCCTCGGCGAGTGCCTCTTCGAGCATCTCCTTCTCGAGCGCGCGGCGCTCCTTGTTGAGCCTGTCGAGCAGGACGGCTATGCGCGCCGCTTCCATCTCGTCCTCGCCGGCGAGCAGGCGCGATCCCAGACCTGCGTCACCGATGCGCCCGCCGGCATTGATGCGCGGCCCCAAGATGAAACCGAGGTGATAGGGCGTCGGCGCCTCGTTCAAGCCCGCGGCGTCGCTCAGCGCCTTGAGGCCGATATTCTTGCGCCAACGCATCACCTGCAGCCCTTGCGCGACATAGGCGCGGTTGAGGCCGGTGAGCGGCACCACGTCGGCGACGGTTGCCAGCGCCACGAGGTCGAGCTCGCTCATAAGGTCGGGCTCGGCTAAGCCCTTCGCGTAGTAGCCGCGGCGGCGCAGCTCGCGCGTCACCGCGACGAGCACGAGGAACGTGACGCCCGCCGCGCACAGATGGCCGAGCCCCGAGATGTCGTCCTGGCGGTTGGGATTGACGAGCGCGCATACGGCGGGCAGGCGGTCATCCGCCTGATGGTGATCGATGACGACGACATCGCAGCCAAGCTCGGCGGCGCACGCGAGCGGCTCGTGGCTCGTGGTGCCGCAGTCGACCGTCACGATGAGGCGGGCACCATCCCTGACGAGGCCTTCGATCGCGGCGGGGTTGGGCCCGTAGCCCTCAAACAGGCGGTCGGGAATGTAGATGCGCGCCTTGAGGCCGTGATGGGCGAGGTAGCGGGCGAGCAGCGCGGAAGACGCGGCCCCATCGACATCGTAATCACCGAACAGCGCCACCGGCTGGCGTGCCTCGATGGCGTCCGCGATGCGCTTTCCCGCCGCGTCCATGTCGCGCAGGCTCGAGGGGTCCGGCATCAGCGCTTTGAGCGTGGGGCTCAAGACGTTGGGCACGTCGTCGGGCGCGATGCCCCGCGCGGCGAGGACGCGGCCCAGGAGCTCCGGCAGTCCGTGGCGCTGGCTAATGGAGGCGGCGAGCGGCTGCGCATCGGCGGTCAGACGCTCGCGCCAGACGAACCCACGCGCGGAGGCGGCAACGCCGAGGAACGGCGCGGGCTCCGCCGCTCGATCGATCGTCTTGCGCAAAGCGCCCATCGGTCGCCCCCCGAATCAAATCTTGCACAAAGTGCAACACCCGCGGTGCCGTCTGGCGAGCCGCGGGTGCCGATTTTTCCCCAACTGCCGGGCTTGACCGGCGGTCAGCTCGATCCGATCACGGCTTCGTCGCCGGCGCCTGCGACTGCTGCGCCGTCTTCGATCCGCGGATGGCAAGCAACACGTTCGATTCCGAAGGACGCCAGCGGTAGCCGATGCCGAAGTCGAGCGCGGCGGTGCGCTTGCGATAGAGGTCGCGCAATTGCGGCTGATAGGTATGCGGGAATATGCCGAGCGGGCCGACGTAGTTGCCGAACGCCAGAAGCTGCCACTCGTCCGGCTTAAAGAAGCGCACGGGCACGCCGGAGTTGTCCTCGACCACGGCGTCGCTGTGATCGACGATATAGCTGCGGATGGTCGAGAAGTTGTCGTTATGCAAGAGGTAGGAGGCGCTCTTGATGAAACTGTCGCCCATGCCGAAGCTGTCGCAGAACTTGAGGAAGCCGCTGTTCTTCACGCCGTCATCGGAGAGGTCGGTTGAGAAATAGTAGAGCGTCTGCGGCTTGCCGTCGGCACCGGTCGAGAAGGTGATCTTCGCACCCCGCGGAGGATTCTTCGGCAGCGAGGGATCGTTGGACGCCTTCACGTTGCCGTCGGCATCGAGCGCGACGAGGCTCACGTCGCGGATCGTCTTGCCCGAGCGCTCGAGGAACACGTAGAGGATCGGCAGCGTGCCGCCGAACCTGCCGCCGCCGAGTTCGCCGCGCATCTTCTTGGTGATGAAGAAGCTGTAGTTCAGAATGGTGTTGAGCGAGTTCTCGATGCGACCGATCCCCCCATCACCTGCCCTTTCGAGAGCCCGGTGATGTCGGGGATCTCGCCGACCGGCTCGAGCGCGCTCAAGACGTAGGTGTCGGCGCCCGGATAGAACGCATCCGCATAGAGGAAGTCCGGCCCGCTGAACATGTAGAACACGACCGGCTTGCGCGGCGGCAGATACTGCGTCGACCAGGCCTTAATCTTCGAGAGCTGGCGCTTGTCGAGCGCGGCCCAGGCGGCATCGAAGTGCTTGGCGTGCTGCTCCCAGCTAGCGTCCTTGGTGTAGGAGGCGAGCGGCGAGTTCGCAGACGGCTGCATGCCGGCGAGGATTTTGCCCGTATCGTCGGGCGTTGCCGCATTCGTCGCGGCTGCGGTCTCGGCCGAAACCGCCTGCGCAACGACGACGAGGAAGCTCAATGCGAGCGCAACTACCTTCACCGGTCGAGACGTCCTATCCATCGATTGAACTCTCCGTTGCGGCGCGGCGCGGCGCCTGGGTCAGCGAGATTGCATAAACGAGAAACCCGGCCAACATCGTGGCGACGCTGGCGAGCGATTGCCATGGCCGCTCGATGATGAGGTAGTACATCATAAAGGCCGTCACCGCGAGGAACACGGCCGGCGTGAACGGATAGCCCCACATGCGATAGGGGCGCTTCAGGTTGGGCTCGCGCACGCGCAGCACGATCACGCCGAGCACGGCGAGGAACGAGCAGAACGTGAGGCTGAACTGGATATAGTCGAGCACGGACTCGAAGCTGCGCGTCGCCATTAGTATCGTCGTCACGATGAGCTGGAAGATGATAGCGACGGCCGGCACCCCGCTCTTCGACGTCTTCGCGAAAACCCGCATCATGGGGATGTCCTCGCCCATGACTTGGGTGACGCGCGGTCCGATCCAGATCATGGCGCTTATCGAGGAGATGAGGCCCAAGCAGATCAGGGCGCCGACGAAGCGGCCGCCGGCATCGCCGAAGATGTGCTTGCCCGCGATCAGCGCGACCTCGACTTGGCCGGCCATCTGATCAATCGGTGTCGTATAGAGGAATACAGCGTTGAGGCCGACGTAGAGCGTGATCACAATCAGCGTGGCGGCGAGGATCGCGAGCGGCAGGCTGCGCTGCGGATTGTGGATCTCGCCGGCGATGTAGGTGGCGGCGTTCCAGCCTGAGTAGGCATACATCACAAACACCAGCCCAACCGCGAATGGCGCGCCCGTGATGTAGTGAAGGTCAGAGACCGACGGCGCAAACGAGATCGGCTGCGCAGTGCCGAGCGCGAGGCCTGCAAAAATCAGCACAACGATCAGCGCGAGCTTCAAGCCGGTCGCAAAATTATGGAACGTGCTGCCGAGGGCGACGCCATTCAAATGAATGAGACCAACGAGCCAAACGACGGCGATCGGGATGAGCGAAATCTTGGCAGAGAGCACGTCCACCGTCGCCATGCCGAGAATGCCCGGGGCGATGCCGTCGAAGTAGCTGCCGAATGCCATGGCCGCGAGCGCGACCGGGGCGGCAAAACCGACGGTCGCCGAGATCCACCCCGCCACAAAGCCGATGCCGCGCCCATAGATGTGGGACAGAAAGTTGTATTCACCGCCCGAGCGCGGGAGCGCCGCGGCGAGCTCGCCGTAGGACAAGGCGCCGCACAGCGCAGCGACGCCGCCGACGACCCACAGCATCAGCACGGAAAACACCGACGGGATGCCCTGCACCTGGAACCCGAGGCTGGTGAATACGCCGATACCGATCATGTCGGCGATGGCGATCGCCGCTGCCGTCACGGTCGAAACGGTCCGCAGATCCAGTCCGCGCTCCTCGGATGAGGGCGCACCGATCGCGTCAGCAATTGCCATTCGGAAAGCCTGCGTGGTTGAGCGCTTTTGCCTGTGGAAAGCCTATTGGAGCACGAAGAGTCTCACAATCGACCGACCGATTTGCCGCAATGAAGTTGCCAAATTGCATCGCCTGCGGACATCCCTGCTACAATCCCGCTTGCGGCCATTTGCCTGCCCGTTGGCGGCGGCCATGACCGCTTCCCCCGAATCGACATCTTTTCATTGTACTGAAGCGTGTGTCGGAAGTGTTGCAGCCGCACCGCGGGGAACTCTTGCGGGGGCAGTTGGTTAAAAACTAACGCGCATTGCGCACACTGATCCGTGTCGCTGGAGGGGGAATGCAGCTTTCTCGACTAGCTCCTGCTTTTGCCGTGCTTGGCGCGGTGTGTGCGCTGGCTCCGTCCGTGGAGCCGACGCTGGCACGCAGCGCGCCCTCGACCACGGGCGCACTCCATCCGACCATTCCGCCGATCCCGCAGCAGGTCTATGCACGCACCCAGCCCGTGAAGAATGACAAGACCGCAATCATCCCGTTCGACACAGCCCCATTTCCCTATGCGGGCAACGTCGCCAATTCCGACCAGCCGTTCCTGAACGTCGCGGAGAACGGGCGCCTCGGACACCGAACCTTTTTCGGGCACACGTATTGGGAAGACGAGACCTACAGCGATGATCGCGTGCTCTTGCACATCCCCAAGGGCTTCGACATCCGCCGCCCCGCGGTGATGATCGTCTTCTTCCACGGCCACGGCGCAACACTGCGCCGCGACGTGCTCTACCGTCAGCGTCTTCCCGCGCAGATTACGGCCTCGGGCGTCAACGCTGTGCTGGTGGCCCCGCAGTTCGCTTCCGACGCCTCGGATTCGAGCGCCGGGAAGTTCTGGCAGCCGGGTGCCTTTGCCCGCTTCATCGGCGAGGCCGCGCAGAAGCTCGCCAAGCTCCACGGCGACTCGCGCTCGGTGCGTACGTTCGCCAGCATGCCAATCGTCATGGTCGCCTACAGCGGCGGCTATCTGCCGGCCGCCTGGTGCGCATCGAAGGGCGGCCTCATGAAGCGCGTGCGCGGCGTCGTGCTGCTCGATGCTCTCTACGGCGAGCTCGGGAAGTTCACGTCGTGGATCTCGAACGACCGTTCCGCCTTCTTCGTCAGCACCTATCTCGGGTCGACCGAAGGCAAGAATGCCGAGATGGAGCGTGTGCTCCTCGATAATCAGATCGACTTTTCGACCGCGCTAGAGCCGCGGCTGGAGCCCGGCAGCGTCACCATCTTTCCCGGTGGTCAGCACTTGACCCACCGCGATCTCGTCACGCATGCCTGGGTCGATTACCCCATCGCGGACCTGTTGCGGCGCATGAAGGGCGTGCCCCTGCGCTAGCCGCCGATGAAGCGCGCGCCGACGTTGCGGCACGTCGTCTTGATGCGCCGCACCGTGCCGGTGCGCGCGCGCATGACGAGCGTCTCCGTCTCGGCGAAATCACCCTTGAAGCGCACGCCGTCGAGCAGGGAGCCGTCGGTCACGCCGGTTGCCGAGAAGATCACGTCGGACGAGGCCATGTCCTCGAGCTTGAACTTCCGGTTGACGTCGGCGATGCCCATCTTGCGCACGCGCGCACGCTGCTCGTCGGAAGCGGGGAGCAGGCGCCCCTCGATCTGGCCGCCGATGCAGCGCAGCGCCGCCGCCGCCAGCACGCCTTCGGGAGCGCCGCCGGCACCGAGATAAATGTCGATGCCTGTCTCCTCCGGATCGGTGGTCCAGATCACGCCGGCGATGTCGCCGTCGGGTATGAGCTGCACGGCGGCGCCGGCCTTGCGCACGGCCGCTATCAGCTCCGCGTGGCGCGGCCGGTCGAGAATGCAGGCGGTGATCTCGGCGACGGGTACGCCCTTTGCCTTGGCGAGCGCTTCGATATTGGCGGCGGGCGGCGCATCGAGATCGACGAGCCCCTGCGCATAGCCGGGGCCGATGGCAATCTTGCTCATGTAGATGTCGGGCGCGTGCAAAAGGCCGCCGCGCTCGGCGATCGCCAGCACGGCGAGCGCGTTCGGCATCGACTTGGCGCAGATCGTCGTGCCCTCGAGCGGATCGACCGCGATGTCGACCTCGGGCCCCTCACCCGATCCCACCTTCTCGCCGATGTAGAGCATGGGCGCTTCGTCCATCTCGCCTTCGCCGATGACGACGGTGCCGCGGATCGGCAGCTTGGCGAGCTCGCGGCGCATGGCGTCGACCGCCACTTTGTCGGCGGCCTTCTCCTGCCCGCGCCCGCGCAAATGCGCCGCCGCGATCGCCGCGGCCTCGGTGACACGGGCCACCTCGAGCACCAGCACGCGGTCGAGGCCGAGCTTGACGTTTTCTCCTGCCATGGACTCCACCCCTACTGTCAGGCGTCCTCGCTAAGCTTCTCGATGCGGATCATCTGCGGTCGCTCCGACACCTTGCCGTCGCGCTCGATGGCGTCGATCGCCTGCCGGATCGCCTCCTCGGTCGTTTCGTGCGTGATGAGCACCACGAGGGTTGGCGCGCCGGGTTTGAGCCGCGCACCGATCCCCGGCAGCGCCGACGGCGGCCGTCGCTGCACGATGCTCTCGATGGAGACCTGGCGGTCTCCCATGCGTTTGGCGATCGCAGCCATGGCTCCGGGCCGGTCATAGACGGAAAGGCGCACATAGTAAGCGCCCTGATGGGCGCCGATCTTCGCCTTCTTATATGGCTTCAGATTGCGGGTTTGTGTCACGAACGGCGGTATGACGGTGCCGCGCGCGATGTCGAGGATGTCGGCCGCGACCGCGGAGGCCGTCGGGTACGCGCCGGCGCCGGGCCCGATCAGAAGAGGCTGCCGCAGTAGTCGCTGTCGATGGCGACGGCATTGGTGACGCCCGAGACCTCTGCAATCGCGGAGTGCTGCGGCACCATCGCCGGGTGGACGCGCGCCTCGATGCCGCTTTCAGTGCGCATGGCGACGCCCAGGAGCTTGATGCGGTAGCCCATCTTATTGGCGGCCTCGATGTCCACCGCGATTCTCGACTGGATGCCTTCGACGTGGATCTGGTCGAATGCGAGCTTGGTGCCGAAGGCGAGGCTCGTCAGGATCGCAAGCTTGTGGGCGGTATCGAAGCCGCCGACGTCGAACGTCGGATCGGATTTGGCATAGCCGCGTTTCTGCGCCTCCTTCAACACGTCGCCGAAGGAGCGCTTCTCGGTCTCCATCGTCGTCAAGATGTAATTGCAGGTGCCGTTCAAGATGCCGTAGACGCGGCGCACCTCGTTGGCGGCGAGCGAATCCCGCAGCACCTTGATGACCGGGATGCCGCCGGCGACGGCGGCTTCGAAATTCAGCGCGACGTGACGGTCCTCGGCAAGCTTGGCGAGCGCGATGCCGTGCTCGGCGAGCAGCGCCTTGTTCGCCGTTACCACGTGCTTGCCGGCCTTGAGTGCGGCCTCGACCGCGGCTTTGGCAACGCCGCCCGAACCGCCGATCAGCTCGATGAACACGTCGATTGAGGGATCGGTCGCAAGCTTAACGGGATCGTCGAACCACGAAACCTGGCCGAGGTCGGCGCCGCGCTTCTTTCCCTTGGAGCGCGCCGAGACCCGCCGATGCGGATCGGCCGGCCCGCCCGCTCCTCGAGGCGGTCTTTGTGATGCTTGAGCAGGTGCAGGAGGCCCGCGCCGACGGTGCCAAGGCCGGCGATGCCCAAAGTGAGTGGCTGTTGCATGGAACGTGACCGATTACCGGAGCGCTTTTTGCGGAATCGGGATCACGTTATGCATCGTTTCCGGAGCCTGAGCGAGGAACTTTTTCAGGTTCCGCGCGGCCTGGCGGATGCGGTGCTCGTTCTCGACGAGAGCGATGCGGATGAAGCCTTCACCATACTCGCCGAAGCCCAAGCCGGGCGATACCGCGATGCCCGCTTTCTCGATGAGCAGCTTAGCGAATTCGACCGATCCGAGATTGCGGAACGCGCGGGCGGCAGCGGCGCCCACGCGAACATGGTCGCGGGCGGCGGCGGGATCGACCAGCCCGCGCGCTCGAACGTCTCGACGAGGCAGTCGCGGCGGCGGTGATAGATGGCGCGGGTGTCCTCGACGCATTCTTGGGGTCCGTTGAGCGCGGCGGCGGCTGCCACCTGGATGGGTGTGAACGCGCCGTAGTCGAGATACGACTTGATGCGCGCGAGCGCGGCGA
>CAVUWX010000013.1:0-133807 GCA_963745205.1 uncultured Alphaproteobacteria bacterium | reverse complement strand
CCTGCGGTCTGAAAGCGGGCACTATCGCGCCACCGACCAATATCGCCGAAGGCCATTAACGGGACCTCGCAGTGCGCGCGACTAAAGTGAGGCGTGTCGTCCTGCGGTCCCCCCACGATGTCACCGACATCCGACCGGCGCTCTGCTGCTCGAACTCGGAAGTTAAAGAGGTGCCAGGTGAAAAACGGGATAATGTTGATTGTGACTGCTCTCGGAATGGCATGGGGCGGCGCAGCCACGCGCGACTCTCTTGCGCAGACCGCTTCCGAAGTGCCCGCGGGCCACCAGGATATGGGCGGCCATCCGAGCCATCAGATGGGCGGTCCATCTGACGGGGCCTTCCATCATCGATTCGAAGATGCAGAGAAATGGGCGAAAGAGTTTGATAACCCGGAACGCGACGCTTGGCAAAAACCGGAAGAGATTTTGGACGCCCTGCATCTGCAACGCACTCGCGTGTCGCCGATGTCGGCGCGGGCACCGGATATTTCAGCGTGCAAATCGCCAAGCGCATTCCCGAAGGCAAAATATTCGCCGTCGATATCGAGCCGGACATGGTGCGCTATCTCGGTGAACGAGCGCAACGCGAGCATCTGAACAACCTCGTCCCGGTACAGGCAAGCCCGGACGCCGCCAACCTCCCCGAGCCAGCCGACGTTGTTCTCGTCGTGGATACTTATCATCACATCGCCAACCGGACCCAATATTTCGCCAAGCTGAAATCATCGCTACGCTCTGCGGGACGGCTAGCGATCATCGACTTCAAGGCAGAATCGCCAACCGGCCCGCCCGCGCAGTATCGCATCTCGCCGGAAAGGGTCACCGAGGAACTAAACGCGGCGGGTTATTCGCTCATGGAGACGCATCAATTCCTCCCTAGGCAATACTACCTTGTCTTTCAAAAACGTGAGCCCTGAGGGGGCCGGACGGCCTCGCCACGCTTTGCTGTGAGGCTGGATTACCACCACAGAACGCTGACTCTGATGCCCGCCAGAGATTTCCATTATCGAGCCGGCGGGAAGCGCGTGCCGCTCGTCTTCGTCGATAAGCTTCCCGTGGCACCCGCCGCGGTCGACGGGATCGCCGGAAAATTTGAAATCGACACGGGCTCGTCCGCCGCACTCGCGCTCCGGCGCAAGTTCGTGGAGCAACATGGCTTCGAAGACCGCTATCCCGGTGGGCTCCGTATGAAGAGCGGTGGTGTCGACGGAGGGCGTTGTCACATTAAGCAGTTTTACTGCAGAAACGCAGTTACTCGCTTATGTTCGACATTCGTGTTTCCAATGCCTTAGCCGCTCAGACGAGCATGAAAATCGGCCAACTTTCGTTTAACGTGACAACGCCGTCGGCCTGGCGGTGATCTGCGGCTGGCTCTTTAACATCCCTCTGCTGAAGAGCGTGATGCCCGGCCAAGCGACGATGAAGCTGAACTCCGCTTGCGCCTTCCTTGCCGCTGGAGTGGCTCTTTGGCTTCTGCATACCTCCCAACAGGGCTCACAGTCGCTTCGCATTGGACGAGCCCTCTCCGTCATCGTGATCGCGCTCGGTGGCCTCACCTTGGCTGAGTATGTTTTCACAATGGATCTCGGCATCGACCAACTTATTCTACCAGACACCGCACAGACCGCGAATGCGTTGCCCCCCGGCCGGATGGCGCCCGCCACGGCGCTCAGCTTTTTCATGGTCGGCGTTGCGCTTCTTACCCTCAAGGCGCGCCAACCTCGGTTTGCGGCGTGGCCGCATTGGCTCGTGGTTCCACCTCTCTTCATCTCGACCCTTGCCATCGTGGGCTACGCCTACGGCGTCAGTTCCCTATACGAAGTGAGGGCGTACTCCTCCATGGCCGCACACACGGCATTGTCATTTTTCATTCTCACGCTGTCCATTCTGGCTGCGGATTGCCACATGCCCTTCTGGCGGGAGGCCTTAATCTTGTCGCGGATGCGCTCGCCCGCGATCTCGCGCTCGAACTGGGCGAAGGACAACAGCACGTTCAGCGTCAGCCGACCCATGGAGGTCGTGGTGTTGAACTGCTGGGTGACGGCCACGAATGACACGCCTTGAGCATCCAGAACCTCGACGATCTTGGCGAAGTCGGCGAGCGACCGTGTCAGCCGATCCACCTTGTAGACAACGATCACATCGACGCGCTTTGCCCGGATATCGTCCAGCAGCCGCACCAGACCAGGCCGCTCCATGTTGCCACCGGAGAACCCGCCGTCGTCATATCGCGCTGGCAGCTCAGTCCAGCCTTCGTGCTTTTGGCTCTTGATGTAGGCCGCGCAGGCTTCCCGTTGCGCATCGAGCGAGTTGAAATCCTGCTCAAGGCCCTCCTCGGATGATTTGCGCGTGTAAATGGCGCACCGGAAATGCTTGCGCTCAGCCATTGGCTCCTCCGCGACCTCTTACCAGGCCGAAGAACCGATAGCCGTTCCACTTGGCACCGGTTATCGCCAAGGCAATCGCAGACAGGCTGCGATACGTCGCGCCGTCCCAGACGAACCCCTCGTCGGTCACAATCACTTCGTGCGTCGAGCCATGCCACTCGCGCAACAGCCGAGTCCCAGGCTTGATCTTGACCCGTGAGGCCTGCGCGGACACCGGCTCGCCCTTGGCTATCGCAAGCAACTCGCGTCTCGCCGGCGTGCGAAGGCCGCCAAACTCCTGCTCTTGCATGGCATAGGAGATCGCGCGAACGAGGAACTCGCTGCTGGCATAGCGCAGCGGTTCCGACCTGTAGAACCTTCGCCACCGCCTAATGAGTTCTTCTCGTGACGCCGCTTCCAGCGCACGAAGCGCCTGGCTTAGCTCCCTTTCGCCTGCCACCGGAAGGCTCAGCTCAGCCGATAGCGGCGGTCCTCGCCGTCCCGCTTCTCCGATATCGCCTCAAGGCCGTGCCGCTTGCGCAAGCTCCCGGCGATGAAGCCGCGCACCGAGTGCGACTGCCATCCAGTGGCTTCCATCATTTCGGGGATTGTTGCGCCGCGTTTAGCTTTCAGAAGCGTGATGACCGCGGCGGCTTTCGAGCCAGGTCGAGACCGTGGCGCGGGTGACGCGGACTTTGCGGGTGTGACAGCTTTGGATTTGGTCTTTGGGGTGCGAGCCATGAGGGCGTCTCCATCCTGGGCGCCGGCCCAATGCCGGCGCTCGCACTGCCCAAAGCCCCGCAAACCGCGAGGTGAGTCCTTATTTTGCTGACCGTTTGCACGCGCCGGCCGACAGCCCCAGCAATGCTTCCCGTGCGCAAGAAGTCCAGTCGAATGTGCGCCCTAGGTCGCGAACTTACCGGTGCGTTCTATTTCACAAGCGGCGCCCAGATTGCGCGACTGCCTGGCCGCCCACGATCCAGGACCTTATAAAACTCGACGTCCGCGCTGAGTCCGCTTCTCCCACAAATCGGACATCGTCAATTAACGGCCGCGACCTCAGGCACGCATTTATCGGCGGTTGACTACGCGTTTATGAGTTCACACCCTAGTCTCACGCGGACGAACCAGGCAGGCGCCCATCGACTGGGGCGGACTCCATCGAGTCAGGGAAGAACCCGTAGGCCGTTTTGCGTTGCTGCCTGCTCGTTTCTGGTGTGTGGAAATCAACTCCTTGGGGCAAGGTCTGGAGAGCGAACTGCCTCCTCGCCCGGCCGGTCGCGCGTTTGGCCTGGGTCGCGATGCGTGCTTCAATTGTGGTCATGTTGGGCTCCGTGGGTTTGAGGTCGCGCCCTATCGGCGCTCCCACCACCCAAAGCCCCGCATTCTGCGAGGCGAGCCCTGAAAAATCGGCACCCGGCTGACCGGCGCCTGTCGCACCACCAATGCGTCCTTTGCGGCAGAAGTCGAGGCCTTATTGCGCTGCAAAAGCGCGAATTCGAAGCCTCAGTCGCGGCCCTGAACCGCCGGCCCATGATTGCACGACGTGCTCGGCATCAAGATACATGTCCACGAGTGCGGCAACTTCCCCGAATTCATGGTGATCGGCAGGGCGGTCAAGAAGACTTCTCCCCGTGGTTCATCGCCGCTGTAGTGGGCATCGGCAACATCCCAGAAGCGGAAGTGGAGCCACGCGCATTCCTGGCCTCCCCAATGGGCGCGTCTATACATTAGCGGACGGGACAGCGGTCTGGACACCTGACCGCTGCCGAAGTCACTTGCGACGTCTGCTTTGCAGAGGAAGCGGAAGTCGAGGCTCTGGCGGTATCGCGTTCTCGGGCCGTCTGTCCCGGGTCCGCTCTTCCCTCAGAAACTGTCGAAGGCTGCTCTTCCGATTAGGGCCAAGTGGAGACCTCATTTGTATCTCGGTCAGGTCAGCAGTGTCCTCGAACTCCTGGCCGCGCGAAACTGCCAGCGTTGCCCTGTCTGAAACCTGCGGGCGTTTGCGAGATAGCGGCTTCATCGCGCGAATGATCGTGGAAAGCTACCCCGTAGACACCCGAGTATTTCTTTTGCAGCATTTGGTCTAGATTCGAACAATGCCCTATACGGATGCGGCGGTGAGATTCCTCGAGGGCCGTGTTGAATCACACGCGGGGATGTTAAGTCGCACGCGGGGATCTCGCAAATCTCTCCGGGAGTCGGTCATTCATTCCTCCCTTCGGCTCTCGGAGAGGTCCTTCGAGGTCGGTGCTCGGTCTCGGTCGAGACCATCACTAGCGCGGGTATCCACAGGCGCACTTTCCCGCGCCACGACGGGGCGTCGCATAATCCTGTGGTCCGCGCGTGCCGGCCAAAAGCTGGCGCACCTGCGGTTGCCGTGACTGCCAACAGGCAACTCAGAAAACGACTACCCGAATTCCCTCAAGTTCACGACCTTTGGCGGCACCGAGCGGCTTGAAGCCATCACTTGGTTGCGTCCGCCGCTCTTTGCCTCGTAGAGGGCCTTATCTGCCCTGGCAAGTATGCCTTTGAACGATCGGTCCTCCGACGTTAAGGCGGCCACCCCGAAGCTCGCCGTCAGCCTAATTTCGTGCCCCATGTGCCGGACAACCAGCAGAGCAATTCTCTCGCGGATTTCCTCGGATATTTTGACCGCCAACGCTGCCGAAGTTTCGGGCAAGAGAATTCCAAACTCCTCGCCTCCGATGCGTCCGATCACATCGGTCGACCTAAGCGTCGCTTTGCAATGGCTTACTACTTCCGCCAAGACCTGGTCACCCGCGGCATGGCCATAGGTATCATTGATGCGCTTGAAACCATCCAGGTCGAACGCAATGCAGGCGAGCTCGCCATGGTGGCGTCTAGCCCGGTTGAATTCTGCCTTGCCGCCAAACAGAAACGTCCTTGGCGCCGCCGCCCCGGTCAGAAAGTCGATCGCCGCCAGCTTCCGCAACTCAAGTTCATCGACAACGAGACGCGCCAGATCTTGAAGGCTATCGAGTTGAGCCTGGGTGACTTGGCGGGACTTCACGTCCTTAACGCACAAGGCTCCGATCTTATGTCCGGCAGAAGTTCGCAAGGGTACTCCGACATAAGCGCGGATCTGCGCTGGTCCGGTGACAAGGGGGTTGCTGCAGAACCTGGGATCCTTCAGCGTATCGGGGACGACGAAGGGTTCATCCATTTGGATCGTGTGCGCGCAGAACGATATGTTGCGTGGAGTTTCAGTTGTATCGATGCCCTGTCGCGACTTGAACCACTGACGGTCTCGATCAACAAGCGAAACCATGGCAATGGGCGCCTGCATTATTGATTTCGCGATCCGGGTGATGCGGTCGAATGCCTCTTCGGGCGGCGTGTCCAGTATCTCGTATTGTTGGAGCGCATGGAGACGCTCCTCCTCATCGGTTGTCGACCGGAGGTCTCGTACGTTCAGTTTTTGGGGAGGCGAGGACTCTGTGGGCAGGCTCGCTGAGAGCCACACAGGAGCATGCTGACTTGGGAAGCAGGCATCGGCTGATAAAAAAAGTAGCCTTGCGCCGACGTGCACCCTTCGGCGCGCACGATTTCGAGCTGCTCTGCGGTCTCGACACCCTCGGCAGTCGTCTCAATGCCAAGGCCCAAGCCCAATCGGGCCACAGCCCTGACGATAGCTCTTGAGGTCTGATCCCCCTTAGAAAGCGTTTTGATAAAGCAACGATCGATTTTGATCTTGTTGAATGGGTAGTCGCTTAGATAGCTCAAGGAAGAATAGCCGGTTCCGAAATCGTCGAGGGCCACACGAACACCGAGTGCGTGAAGCTGCTGCAGCTGAGCGATTGCTCCTACACTATCGTCGAGGAAGGTTGATTCCGTGATCTCCAGCTCGAGGCGCCCCGCCTCAAGTCCTGACCCCGCCAAGGCATTAACGATCTGGTTTACGAGACCTGAGCTGTTGAACTGGACGACGGCGACGTTCACAGCCACGCGTATGTGTGCAGGCCAGGTCGAGGCCTCAGCGCAGGCTTGGCGTAGTACCCAGTCGCCGACTGCTCCCATGAGGCCGGACGCTTCTAAAAGCGGTACGAATTCCACCGGTGCGATTCTGCCGCGCGTCGGATGATTCCAGCGAAGTAAGGCCTCGCACGTGCAAATCTGTTCGCTCTCCAGGTTGACCAGAGGCTGATAGTAAAGCTCGAACTCCCCGTTTGAGAGTGCGTTTCGCAAATCCAGTTCGAGCGTGTGACGCATAATAGCTCTGCGACTGTGGTTTAGAAATTGAGGGTTGGCAGTTGTATTCTGAAGCGGCGCAGTGCGCTTGAAACCCGTATATGTACTGGGTCGCCACCTGCTATTTGTTCTCGGTAAACGAATTCTCTTTCACGCAGTCAGCCTCCGTCTTGCGACCGCGCAGGTCGGCCTCCCAAGGGGTGAGCTGTCGAGCCTCTCAGTCATCGATGGGGATGGAGTTCGGCATCTGATCAATCTTAGGCAAGCAGTTACGCTGCCATAACGCGGGCTCGGCTAGCGAACGTGATTGCGATGGCTAAGATGCTCATCACGATTGGCCTAGTCTTTGTCGCCATCTGCTTAGTATTGATGCTAGGGGAGCGGTTGGGGATAGGCCGTTTGCCGGGAGATATAGTCATCGAGCGAGGCGGCCTTCGTATCTACATCCCCCTTATGACATCACTCATTATCAGTGTGGCCCTGAGCCTCGTTCTTTGGCTCTGGACCAGGTGAGCGTTGCGGAACCCCCAGGTGAGAAGCATGGCACGTCAGAGCGTCGCCTTAGAAATAAGCGATCGCGACAGCCGTCCCAGAATGAAGTCGGCACAAACTGGCCGTTTTCTCGGAGGCTATGCTCTGCTCTTTGAGCAGGTTAGTGACCGATCCCGACGCTCCCTGAGCGGACTAACGCATTGACTGTGGCCAGCCCGCAATGCCACCCAATTCTTCTTGCGCGGCCAACACACTGTCGACTGGTGATGCAATGACCCTCACCGCCTACGTCGCACAATTCCTCGGCGTCTATCTCGCCCTCTCAGGCGTCCTGATGATCGTCAGGGAGCAGGCCATGATGGTATTGGTGCCGAAGTTCGTCGACAGTCCACCATTTCTCTACTTCCTTGGCTCACTCAGGGTCCTGATAGGCCTGGCCATCGTGCTGGCGCACACCATGTGGATCGGAACGCTGGGAACGGTCATTTATCTAGTGGGCTGGCTCACGCTTCTGCGTGGCATTGCGATGCTCCTGCTGTCCCATCACCGAAATCGATTGGAGCCACCGGGCACCCCGCTCTATCGAAGGCGCCATGTCGCCCACCATCTGACGTTTCTTTGCCACCACGGCAGGCGGCGGGCTCATAGGTCTCAAGCCCGGCTCTCGTGGCCGGGCTTTTTTTTGTTCGATCACACTTTTGGTCCAGTTGGGGTTGAACTTGGCACCCGCGGGGCAACCGAAGAGGAACGCCATGCCAAAACGAGTTCAGTTGCAGCGAGGAAAAGGTTGGCGAATGCCGCCGAACACCCGCAAGGTGGACCGCTCTACCGTGTTTGGCAATCCCTTCGACTCCGTCAAGTACGGGGTGGATGATGCCGTCTGCATGCACCGCGCGTGGCTTACCGGCGCAATAACGGACGAACAACTCGGAGCGCGTTACCCAGCCCTAGTAGCGAAACACCTGATTGCCCGCCGTCGAAGAGTCTTGGCGTCTTTGCACCAGTTGCACGGGATGAGCCTCGCCTGCTGGTGCTCACCCTCGCAAGCGTGCCACGCGGATTTGCTGCTGGAGCTTGCCAACCGACCACTGGTACATGGGATGGCTGAAAGACATGCAGCAGTAGCTGGCCTTGGCTAGAGCGCCGCCTTGCGGTCTCGCCGTGGCTGTGCGCGGAAAGTCTATTCACTCGCTAATCCCTAACCTTGGCGGCGATTGCTTGCTCGTAGTCGCAACGGCAACGCAAGACTAAATTCCTCGAATCCGGCCAGCGGGCAAAAAACCCGTCCGCGCGGTGACGCCAAATTTATGAGGCGCTTTTCGAGCACTCAAGTGGTCTCACTCCGGTGGTGGCCCAAACACGATCGCCATGTTCAATGCGCCTAGGGCAAAGGAGTTCGACATCGTATAGGTCAGCCTCTTCGGGCGCGCGCTGTGCGGGACATAATCCAAGTCGCACTCGGGATCCCTC
Source organism: uncultured Alphaproteobacteria bacterium (assembly GCA_963745205.1). GTDB lineage: Bacteria > Pseudomonadota > Alphaproteobacteria > Rhizobiales > Hyphomicrobiaceae > Hyphomicrobium_A. The sequence continues at coordinate 125,267 of CAVUWX010000013.1, read as the reverse complement.
TCGTCGAGCCCGATCGTCGGCGGGATGATGCCTGTCTCCATCGCCTTGATGCAGGCGACCGCTTCGAAGGCCGCGGCGGCACCCAATGGGTGACCATGCATCGACTTTGTCGATGAGAGGCTCATTGCGTAGGCGTGTCTGCCGAAGACCTGCTTGACGGCTCGGGTCTCAAAAAGATCCCCGAGAACCGTTCCCGGCCCATGCGCGTTGAGGTAATCGATGGCGGTCGGCGCAAGCTTTGCATCCTCGAGCGCTCGGCGCATGGCTTCGGCGGCGGCGTCAACTTGGGGACGGACCATGTCCTCGCCGCCGGACGTCATGCCGACGCCGCAGATCTCGGCCAGCATCTTTGCGCCGCGAGCGCGCGCATGGCGTTCCGATTCCAGGATCAACGCGCCGGCGCCTTCGGCCAGCACGATGCCGTTGCGCTTTCTCGAGAAGGGAAAACAGCCTTCCGGCGAGAGCAGATGCATCGCCTGGCACGCCAGCAAGGCACTGTAGGTAATGGTGCTGTCCGACCCTCCGACGATCGCCACATCGACAAGGCCGTTGCGGATGTAATCGCGGCCGATGCCGATGGCGTGCGCCGCGCTGGCGCCGGCGCTGCAGATGGCATAGGTCGGCCCCTTGATCCCATGCTCGATACCGATGTGGGCAGGGGCCGACGAGCACACCAAGCGCGGAAGCAGCATGGGGTGCACGGCGCGCTTGCCCAATAGGTAACGGTCGCGCGCGGCGATCTCGGCGCTGATTTGACCGCCGGCAGCGGATCCGATGATGCAGGCAATTCGGTAAGCGTTCTCAAAAGGGCTCTCGAGCCCAGATCGTTTGATCGCCTCATCGGCGGCGGCGGCAGCCAACCAGCAGAAGCGCCCGGAATGCATGATGCTCTTGTCGCGCTTCCACCCGGCTAGGCGAGCCGCATGATCAAAATCGCCGATTTGCGCGGCGATGCGAACGCTAAGGCCATCGAGCTCAACACCCTCTACGGGTCGGATCCCGCAGCGGCCCTCCTTTAGCCCCACCCAGAACTCCTCCACGTTCTGGCCGACCGGCGTGACCACGCCCATGCCGGTTACGACGACCCGCTCACTCATTCGAGAACTCTCGCACTTGAGAAGTTCCGTTTATTGCCGTTCACAAGACTTCCAAAGTCGCGGACCAGTGGGCGTCTCTTCGTCAATGTTCCATGGCCTCACAAAGATAAAGCCCCGGCGCGCCGGCCGGGGCTTTACGTCTTCTCGAAGGGCAAGCCTCAGTAGTCCATGCCGCCCATGCCACCCATGCCACCGCCGCCGGGCATCTGATGCGCGTGCTCCTTCTTCGGCAGCTCGGCGACCATCGCTTCGGTCGTGACGAGGAGGCCGGCCACGGAGGCCGCATCCTGCAGCGCGCAGCGCACGACCTTGGCCGGGTCGATGACACCCTCGGCGACGAGGTCGCCATAGGCAAGCGTCTGGGCGTTGTAACCGTAGCTGTACTTGTTGTTCTCGAGGATCTTGCCGACGATCACGGAGCCATCCTCACCGGAGTTCTGGAAGATCTGACGCGCCGGCGTCTGCAGCGCCTTCTTGACGATGGTGATGCCGACCTTCTGGTCCTCGTTGTCGACCTTCAAGCCGTCGAGCGACTTGATGGCGCGCAAAAGCGCCACGCCGCCGCCCGGGACGATGCCTTCCTCGACGGCCGCGCGGGTCGCATGCAGGGCGTCCTCGACGCGGTCCTTGCGCTCCTTGACCTCGACCTCGGTCGCGCCGCCGACCTTGATGACGGCAACGCCGCCGGCGAGCTTGGCCAGCCGCTCCTGCAACTTCTCCTTGTCGTAGTCGGAGGTCGTCTCCTCGATCTGCGCCTTGATCTGCTTCACGCGCGCTTCGATGTCCTTCTTGGAGCCGGCGCCGTCGATGATGGTGGTGTTATCCTTGTCGATTTTGACCCGCTTGGCGCGTCCTAGCATGTTGAGCGTGACGTTCTCGAGCTTGATGCCGAGGTCCTCCGAGACCACGGTGCCGCCGCTTACGATGGCAAGGTCTTCGAGCATGGCCTTGCGGCGGTCCCCGAAGCCCGGAGCCTTCACGGCCGCGACCTTCAGGCCGCCGCGCAGCTTGTTGACGACGAGGGTCGCAAGCGCCTCGCCCTCAACGTCTTCGGCGATGATGAGAAGCGGCTTACCCGTCTGCACCACAGCCTCGAGTAGCGGCAGCATGTCCTTAAGGCCGGAAAGCTTCTTCTCGTGGATGAGGATGTAGGCGTCTTCAAGTTCGGCCGTCATCTTATCGGCATTGGTGATGAAGTAGGGCGAGAGGTAGCCGCGATCGAACTGCATGCCCTCGACGACGTCGAGTTCGGTCTCGAGGCTCTTTGACTCCTCGACCGTGATGACGCCCTCGTTGCCGACCTTCTTCATGGCCTCGGCGATCTTGCCGCCGACCTCGGTGTCGCCGTTGGCGGAGATGGTGCCGACTTGAGCGATCTCGTCGTTGGAGGTGACCTTCTTGGCATTCTTCTTAAGCTCGGCGACGACGGCTGCGACGGCAAGATCGATGCCGCGCTTCAGATCCATCGGGTTGGCGCCGGCCGCGACCGACTTCAGCCCTTCCTTGACGATCGCTTGGGCGAGAACGGTCGCCGTGGTGGTGCCGTCGCCCGCGACGTCGGAGGTCTTGGAGGCAACCTCGCGCACCATCTGGGCGCCCATGTTCTCGAACTTGTCCTCGAGCTCGATCTCCTTGGCGACGGTCACGCCATCCTTGGTGATACGAGGTGCGCCGAACGACTTCTCGAGCACGACGTTGCGGCCCTTGGGACCGAGCGTGACCTTCACCGCATTGGCGAGAATATCGACGCCGCGCAGCATTCTCTCGCGCGCGTCCTGGCCGAATTTGACGTCCTTGGCAGACATGTGAATCAACTCCTATCGGATCCCTTGATCAGTTCTTTAGAAGGCTGGCGATGAACCGCATTAAGCTGCGGCGCGCACCGAGGGCTTTCCCTCGAGCACCCCCAGGATGTCGCTCTCCTTCATGATGAGCAGCTCCTCGCCGTCGATCTTGACCTCGGTGCCGCTCCACTTGCCAAACAGCACGCGGTCACCGGCCTTGACGTCGAGCGGTACGACCTTGCCAGCTTCGTCGCGGGCGCCAGGACCCACGGCAACGATTTCGCCCTGCATGGGCTTTTCCTTGACGGTATCGGGAATGATGATGCCGCCGGCGGTCTTGGTATCTTCCTCCACGCGGCGAACGACGACGCGATCGTGAAGAGGACGGAACTTCATGGGATTTACCTCCTGAGTTGGCTGAGTTCTGGAGCTGTCGGGGGTAAGGCCCAAGGCCTTCGCCTTAAGGCGAGCCCGATGAGTGCGCTTCTCTTTAGCACTCCCATTCATGGAGTGCCAGATGTTGTGCATGAACCTGCGTCAGGTACGGACTGGGTTGATCGAGAAACTGTCCGATAAACCAATTGGTTACGACCGTTCACGCAGGTCCGAGATTGATTGTTGGCCGATACACCAAGTGTAGTACGCGATGGCACGGTCGGCGTTGGGGCCTGCTTTGAGTGGGTCAGGACGTTCGCGATCATCACCACGAACTCAAATGGCCTTGTGAGAGGATTCATGATCGAATGCCGGTGATCATCGCGCCCAAGGACTACGACCGCTGGCTATCGCCTCTTGATCCGGATCCCCGTGACCTCGTCGTCCCCTTTCCATCAGAGCCGATGATGATGTGGCCGATCTCAACGCGGGTGAACAAACCTGAAAACGATGACGCTTCAATCTTGGAGCGCATGGATGAGCCGGTTGGAATCATCGCCAAATGACAAAGTGTGCGGCTCAGCAGTGGTGCTCACCGTCATTTCCCGATCCGGAACTGGTTGAAGAGCTGCCAGCGTCCGCGAAGTGGCAGGGAATGTATCAGGTTCTTTAAGCCATGAACTCGGCACCGTAGATTCCGGAAAGGGATTTTGCTCTCGCCCACAGCGCATCAATGACTGAGTTGATGATTTTTAGGTTGAGCCGCTGTTGAGCGCAGACAGCGCGAACAGCGAGTGTCATACCAGGCACCTTCGCAAGTAAGTCGCGCACGTGGGCAAGCGCTCTATCTGGGTCATAACCCGAATTGGCGGTGGCTTTACTCCAGTTCTTTGGCTTAATTCGCTCAAGGAGCCGTTCACCCCCTATCGTCATTGCAAGTTCCAGATTTGACCGACCCTCGTGGTACGCACCTAAACAAGCCACGTCGTAGAGAGGTGCCAATCGGAACCTCCCGCCTTGGGCGTACAGTATCGAATAGTTTTTAGCGTGAGCGTCCGTATTCGCGACAACGAAGTTCAGCGCTTGGGCTCGCATAAAGCGGTCTCGATCTTCATCGGGATCTTCAGAGTACCTCAGAACTTCCATTATTTCTGGGATGCCAGGACCTCCCTCGTCTTGATATTTCTTTTGGGGCGGCAACCCCATCGCTTGGCACATATCCTCTTGATGTATCCTTCGGACCATCCCGTCTTTGCCGACAAATCGATCGTAGCGTTGGGTTATGAACGTCGGTATTCCGCCGTAGTCGACGACCTGGGTTTCTGGACTAGGGAGACCGAGTTCGCGGAGAAGCAACGAAGTGAAATGCTCGTTGGATGCTAAGCCCGGATAAGCCAAGGGTTCAGGTTTCAGTATATGTGTAGTAGGGGTGCGTCCATTTGGGACGCCCCACTTTTCGCTTGTCTTGTAAAGCGCGGTTTTGGTTTGAGCGCCGGGCAGACTAACGCGCCCTTTGTCATCCATAGTTCTCGCTGCGCCAGGATCGGCTCTTAGCGTTTTTATTCGCTCAGCTACATCTTTCTCGCTTAGCCATTTAACGCCTTCACGCTTAGCGAGATCAGCGTCGGGTTCGACGAGTTGGATCGCGCCAGGACAGTCTTCTCCCACGGCGGCCAGGAGACCAAATGGATTATTAGGCGAGACCTTGTAGCGCTTCCCCCACGCATCCAGCGTTAAAGGATTGTCCGGCAGCAATCCCCACATAAAGTTGGCAGTGGTGGTCGTATCGTGGGTACGCTTTGTGAGCGGCAAGGATCGCGATATGGGAATTGCTTTCGGGTTCGTAATGTATGTTTCGTCGTAGACGAGGCGCTGCTTGCCTGTCTTCGTTCGCTCTATGATGCCAACATGCTTATCGTTTAGTAGGGCCTCGAGATGTTTTGACGCCAGTGTTTGCGATGGCTCGGAGGTCGATGTCTTCGTCTTCGTCGTGGCTGACTTCATCTCGTTGGCTCTCAGGCCGGAGTTCTATTAAGAGCTTGAGCGCGGCAAGGATCTCCAGCACGGTTCGTAGGTTGGTAGCACCATCCCCCCCCTCGAAGCGGGAGATCCGCGCTTGACTAGTGCCAATTTGTGCGGCGAGCTGAGTTTGACTGATCCCGGCAACTTCACGTGCTTGTCTGATCGCAGCTCCTAATTCTTTCGGCGTTCGTATGCTCATTTTGGTATACCGGAATTGTTATAACTCTACTTATACTAGAAACAGCATACTCGTCAATATGATAAAAATGTTATAACGATTATGTTATGCATGCTGTCGCTGCCAGGGTGTCCGCACTTCAGTGCACGCTTTCAACTCTGCCTGACTACATGCGCCCGTCACGCCCGAACCGAGATTCTCTGGCGTGCTTACTATGTGCTTACTGGCGTGGAAATGGTGGCCAGCTTATAAAGTCTAACTTATTGATATCATTGGCGACCCCGACAGGATTTGAACCTGTGACCCCCAGATTAGGAATCTGGTGCTCTATCCAACTGAGCTACGGGGCCGAGCTTTCGCCTTGACCTGGACAGCCTGCCGATTGCCTCGGCCGCATCGCCCATAGGCACATACCTATCGGGCGCGGCGGTGTCCACGGCGGAAAATCGTGACCGGCCGGCAACCGGCCATTCGGGGCGAACCGGCTGCCCATCCCGACGACGCGCCTGTGCATCATATCGGCGCCCCGGCTAAGCCGCTGCCTCGGGTGCGCCGCCGGGCGCGCCGGCGGCACCGGCCTTCGCTGCCTTGCGCCTGAGCCGCGCCTCCTCCACCCGCTGCAGCACCACGAAGATCGACGGCACGAACGTCACCGTCAGCAGCGTCGAGCCCAACATACCGGTCAGCACCGCGATGCCGATCGACTTCTGCGCGTTGGCGCCGGCGCCGTTGGCGAGCACCAGCGGCACCACGCCGAGGATGAAGGCGAACGACGTCATCAGGATCGGCCGGAAACGCGAGCGCGCGGCTTCGACCGCGGCGGCGAGGATGTCGTGGCCCTCTTTCATGCGCAATTCGCGCGCGAACTCGACGATGAGGATCGCGTTCTTGCTCGACAGCGCAATCAACAAAATGAGACCGATCTGGGTGTAGAGGTTGTTGGCGACGCCCAACGCCAGCAGCGCCACGGCGGTGCCGAGCAGCGCCAGCGGCACCGAGATGATGACCGTAGCCGGCGCGATCCAGCTCTCGTACTGGCCCGCGAGCACGAGGTACACGAGCAGGAGGCTCAAGCCGTAGATGATGTAGATCTGATTGCCGACCTCCTTCTCCTGGTAGGACATCGCCGTCCATTCGTAGCCCGTGCCGGGCGGCAGCGTGTCCTTGGCGATCTGCTCGAGCAGGCCGATGCCCTGGCCGGAGCTCGCGCCTTGCGCGGTCGCGGTGATGACGGTCGCTGCGGGGTAGAGATTGTAGAGGCTGATCACCGAGGGCCCGGCCACGGTCTCGATGGAAGCCAGCGTGCCGAACGGCACCATCTTGCCGTCGTTGTTGCGCACCTGCAGGTACTGCAGGCTTTCCGGGTTCATGCGCGAGGCGGCTTCGGCCTGCACGTAGATCTGGAACACGCGGCCGAACTTGTTGAATTGGCCGACGTAGCTCGAGCCGATATAGGAGCTCAAGGCGTCGAGCGCGTTGCCAAGCGGAACGCCGAGCGTCTCGGCTTTCACGCGGTCGATGTTGACGTTGAGCTGCGGCGCATCCGCAAGAAAGACGTTGGTCGAGGAGGCGATCATCGATTGGCCGCGCGCGCGGTCGGCGATCGCTTGGGCGAGGCGCTGCAGCTTGGCGTAGTCGAAGCTGCCATCACGGATCTCGACCTTCATGGTGGCGCCGGCGACGTTGCCGATGCCCTGGATCGCGGGCGGCGGGATGACGAGCGCGGTGCCGTCGGGGATGTCCTGCACGCGCGCGTTAAGGCCCTTGTAGAGGCCGAGCAGATCCTCGCCCTTCTTGCGCTTGTCCCAGTCCTTGAGGATGACGTAGGCGACGCCGGCGCTCGACAGGCTGGCGCTGTCGTTCAGCGCCGCCAGGCCGGCGATGGCGACGACCTTGTCGACGCCGGGCTGCGCCTTGACGCGCGTCGTCACGTCGTCGAGCGCGCGCGTCGTGCGCTCGAGCGAGGCGCCCTCGGGGAGCTGCACGACGACCAGGAAGTAGCCCTGGTCTTCGATCGGCAGGAAACCCGTCGGTACGCGGCTCAAGGAGAAGATGGCGAGGCCGACGAGCGCCGCTACGATGAGCGCCATCACGCCGCTATGGGCGACCATGCGCGCCATCAGGCCGGCGTAGGCGTGCTCCGCCCGGTTATAGACGCTGTTGAAGCCGCGATAGAAGATGTTGCGCTGCTCCGGCGGCGTCACCGGGCGCAGCCACAGTGCGCATTGCGTCGGCTTCAACGTCATGGCGTTGATGGCGCTGATGAGCGAGGTCGCGGCGATGACGAGCGCGAACTGACGGTACATTTGACCCGAGAGACCCGGCAGGAAGGCCGCGGGCACGAACACGGCCATCAAGACGAGCGTGATGCCGATGATGGGGCCCAACAGCTCGTCCATGGCCTTGACCGCGGCGTCGTGCGGGGAGAGCCCGTGCTCGATGTGCTTGGCCGCGCCTTCCACCACGATGATGGCGTCGTCGACGACGATGCCAATGGCGAGGATGATGGCGAACAGCGTCGACAGGTTGACGGTGAAGCCGAGCATGGCCATGGCTGCGAAGGCGCCAATGATGGTGACCGGTACCGTCGTCGCCGGCACGAGCGTCGCCCGCCAATCCTGCAGGAATACGAGGATGACGACGAGCACGAGCAGCGCGGCCTCGATCAGCGTGCGGTAAACGTCGTGCACGGCCGAGCTCACGAACTTGGTCGTGTTGAAGGGGATGGTCCAGTTCATCCCTTCGGGAAAAGCCTTCTCGAGCACCTTCATGCGCTCTTCGACACGCTTGGCCACCTCGAGCGCGTTGGCGTCGGGGAGCTGGTAGACGGCCATGCCGGCCGCCGGCTTCTCGTCGAGCTTGAAGGTCTGGCTGTATTGCTGCGCGCCGAGCTCCACGCGCGCCACGTCTTGCAGCCGCGTGATGCGCCCGCCGCTGTCTGTCTTGACGATGATGTTCTCGAACTCGACGACCTCGTCGAGCTTGCCGCGCACGTTGATCGAATACTGGAAGTTCTGCCCCTGCGGCACCGGCGGCAGCCCGACCTGCCCGGCGCTGGTCGAGCGGCTCTGCAGGTTGACGGCGTTGATCACGTCGGCGGGCACGAGGCCCCGTGCCTGCAGCTTCTGCGGATCGAGCCAGATGCGGATCGCGTACTGGCCCGCGCCGAACACGGAGACGCTGCCGACGCCGTCGAGGCGCGCGATCTCGTCGAGCAGGTTGATGGTCGCGTAATTCGACAGGAACAGGCTGTCGTAGCGCCCGTCGGGGGAGGTGAGCGCCACGATCTCCAGAATCGAGGTGGATTTCTTGTTGGTCTGCACGCCCTGCTTCTGCACGCTTTCGGGCAGCGCCGCGAGCGCGCTGGAGACGCGGTTCTCGACCAGGATCTGCGCCTTGTCGCCGTCGGTGCCGATCTTGAACGTGACGGTGAGCGTGTACTGTCCGTCGCTGGTCGAGAGCGAGGACATGTAGATCATGCCCTCGACGCCGTTGACCCGCTGCTCGATCGGCAGCGCGACCTCGCGGGCAACCGTCGCCGAGCTGGCGCCGGGATAGCGCGCGGTCACCACCACCGTCGGGGGAGTGACGTCGGGGTACTGCGAGACCGGCAGCCGGAGAAGCGCGACGAGGCCGAGGATCACGATCAGCAGCGCGATCACGTTGGCGAGGACCGGCCGATCGATAAAGAACTTGGCGATCATTTGCCGGCCTTGTCGGCATTGGCGGAGGCCGTAACGGGCACGACGGTGTTGCCGGGCAGAGCGCGCATGACGCCGCCAACGATCACGCGGTCGTCGGGGGAAATCCCGCTCTTGATAATGCGCAGCGAGCCGTCGACGAGTTCGCCGACCTCGACCTGGCGCTGCACGACGAGGTTCTTGTCGTCGACGATGAGCAGGTAGCGGCCCTGCTGATTGTTGCCGAGCGCAATGTCCGGCACCAAGAGCGACTCGACGTTCAGCTGCTTGGGGATGCGCACGCGCACGAACAGGCCCGGCTCGAGCAAGTTTTCCTTGTTGTCGATGATGGCGCGACCCGCGAGCGTGCCGGTGCTGGAATCAATCTCGGGCGCCACGTAGTCGAGTGTGCCCGTATGCGGATAGCCCTTCTCCGTCTGCAACCCGATGTCGACCGGAATCGGCCCCAAGTCCTTTAGCGTCACGCCCATCTCACGCATGTGCTCACGTACGGTGAGCACCTGCTGCTCGTCGATGTTGAACTTCACGTAGAGCGGATCGATCTGCACGATGGTCGCGAGCTTGGTCGGGCCTTCGGCGCCGACCATGGCGCCGGGATCGACCAGGCGTGCGGTCATGTTGCCGTCGAAGGGTGCCGTGATGGTGGTGTACTCGAGGTTGCGTTTGGCCTGCTCGACCTGGCCCTTGGCCTTTGCGAGCTCGGCCACGGTCGAATCGCGCTTTGCCCTCGAGTCGTCTAGCGTGGCGACGGACACGGCCGCTGTCTTGACCAGCTCCTGCTTGCGCTTCAAGTCGGCCTCCGCCTGCAAGAGCAGCGCCTCCTGCTGCTCCTGCGAGGCCTGCGCGATCTGCAGCGCGATCTTGAAGTCCTGCTGATCGATCTGGAACAGCAGGTCGCCCTTCTTGACGGCGGCGCCGTCCTTGTAGGCGACCTTGTCGAGGAAGCCCTGCACGCGCGCGACCAGATCGACGCGGTTGAGCGGGGCCGTCGAGCCCGTCACCTCCATGTAGAGGGTGACTTTGCGCTGCTCGGGCTTGGCTACGCTTACCTCGGCCGGCGGCGGCGGCTGGTACTTGTTCTGCTGCTCGCAGGCACCAAGCAGCATGATCGACGCGAAGGCCACGCCGATGCGCAGGCTCGTGGTGTTGCCGCCCATGGGTCCGTCAGGAGTTCGTGCCGACCGATGACACGCGGCGCGCCGCGCGTTTTATGCAAGCTACCGGATACGAGCTAACGAATTTCATCGGACGCCAATTGCACTGGGGTTGCAGATCAACCCCGATGATCCAGGCGTCGCGCTGGTGCACAACCTTAAATTGTATTAAACTCTGATTTACGCGCCGGATTAGAATATCAAGCCTATTTCAAGGCCCTGCCGCCAATGCCGTGTATCCGCATCGAGTGGATCCCCGTGCAGCTTTTCGCTCTGGGCCTGCTCGGCTTCGACCATCTGCAGCTCGTCTACCAACCGGACGACCTCGGCACCCGGTCGCGCCAGGACGATTGGTTCGTGATGGAGGGCGTGCGCGAGGTCGGCCGCGACGGCACGTTCCTCGGCATCGAGGGCGCCGACGGGCGCACTACCCTTTCGGTGGCGAACCTCGCGGCGCGCGAGGAGCTCGTGGCCAAGATCGGAACGCCGGAGGTACGGGGCAGCCGCTGCCTTGCCTGCGACGGCAGCGCGTTTGGCGCGTGGGAGACCATGGCCTCCTACGCGCGCGACATCGAAGAGCAGGATTACCCCTACATCGCCTTCGGACTGCCCGGCTCGCCGACGCCGACCGTCAACTCGTCCTCTGCCATTGCCTCGCTGATCTACTACTCCGGGCTCGATCCGTCCGAGCGCCTGCCGTTTGGGCTGCACATGTCGCCCGGCACGGGGACCCTGCTCGGTACGGGCGGCAACGATGTTCTACGCACCGATGGCACGTTCACGACGCTGCTTGGCGGGCGCGGCAACGACGAATTCTTCGGCGGCTCAGATCGCGACCGCATCGAGAAGTTCTACGGCGGCGAGGGCGACGATCTCTTTCACTGGTCGCTGGGGTTCAACATCGTCCATGGCGGCCAGCCGGGCCTCGATTACGCGTAGGACGGCGCTGATGTCATGGACTATTCCGGCGCCGAGGAGGTGCGCATCGCCTTCAACCGCTACTGGATCCCGCGCAAGGTGCCGAACTATGTCGCGGTGTTCCCCGGCGGGGTCGATCACCTGTTCTCCATCGAGCGCATCCAGTGGAATGAGTCGACGGACCACATCGTGCTGGGAAAGGGGGTCGATCTTGTCGAGGATAATGTCATCCTCGACCCGAGCGCCTACGAGCGCACGCCGGGGAGCGGGCACGGAGCAGCGGCGGAGCACACCCGAAACGCACGCCTTGTCGGCGACGACGGCGGGGCGCCGATCAGATCCGCGACCGATTACACGCTCGCCCGCGGCGAGCGCAACCTCGAGCTCATCGGCTCAGCGGTCCGCGGCGAAGGCAACGCGCTGGCAAACCGCCTGCTCGGCGATGACGCCGACAACGTTCTTACCGGCTTGGGCGGCGACGACGTCCTCTACGGCGGTCCCGGCGACGATAGGCTCATCGGCGGGTCGGGCAGCGACGCCTACGTCTATCTCGACGGCGACGGCAACGACGTGATCGAGGATAAGGCCACGCCGGGCGATGTCGACCAGCTCGTCCTCGCGGGCGGCATCGGGCCGGACGAGGTTTCGCTCTATCGGCCAGCGCAAAGCCCCGACGACTTGCTGCTCAAGCTGGCAAGCGGCGGCAGCATCCTCATCAAGGGGTTTCTCGCCTCGCCGTCCGCCGGCGTCGAACGCGTCGTCTTCGATCATGCGCCGGCGTGGGAGCGGGAGGACCTGGACCGCATTGCACGCGCCGCGCCGTTGCTCGACGATAGCCCGAACGCGGGGAGGGGCCCCAGCGCCGACGACACTACCACCACACCTGAACCGATGCGGGTCGGATCCAGATAGCGCGTTAGTGCGTTCCGCCCCGCGTGCTGCTCGCCTATACTTGTTTGCCAGGGAGCCGAGCGGGGTGGCGTGAGGGAGCCACCCAAGGCCTCCCGCCCATCGTCTCGCGTGGGGCGGAGATGATCGCGTCGCGTCAACAGGTCCGTTTGCCGGGCGCCTACGCCGCGCTGGCGCTATTGCTCTTTGTCGCGACGACGCCGGCGCGAGCCGAAGATCAGCAGCAACAGGCATGGCAGGCGCAAACCTGCACGCTTGAGGCGGGGCCGACGCGCTCCGTCGTGCGCGTCATCGACGCCGAGACGGTTCTGCTCGACGACGATGAGGAAGTGCGCCTGATCGGCGCGCTCGCCCCGCGCTCGCCCGATATGAGACCAGACGCGGAAGCCTGGCCGCCAGAGCAGGCGGCGATGGCGGCGCTGCGCGATCTCGTCGTCGGCCGCAGCGTCGAGCTCGCCACCTCGGGCCGCACCAAGGATCGCTATGGTCGCCTGCTCGCGCACCTCTTCCTCGAGGAGAACGGCGAGCGCGTGTGGGTTCAGGGGCGCCTCTTGAGCACCGGGCACGCACGCGCCTACGGACTGCCGGATAGCTTCGCCTGCGCACGCGAGCTGCTGGCGCACGAGCGCGTGGCCCGCGAGGCGCAAACGGGCCTATGGGCGAATGCGGCCTATGCCACGCGCGCCGCGGTGGAAGCCGGCAAGCTTCTGCGTTATCGCAACAGCTATCAGATCGTCGAGGGGAGCGTCGTGCGCGTAAAGGCTGCGAAGTCGCGCACCTATCTGGATTTCGGTCGCGACTGGCGCACCGACTTCTCAGCCGGCATCGACACCAAGGTCCTGCACGCCAACCCGGAGTGGGCAAAGACGCTTGCCGAGCTGCAGGGGCGGCGCGTGGAGGTGCGCGGCTGGATTGAATATCGCAGCGGTCCCTACATCGCTATCGATGACCCGAGTCAGCTCACCGTCATCGAGGACGGCGCGCATCCGGCGCCGGCCGCACCGGGGGGCCCCGTGCTCAGCAGCGAGCGGCCGAGCGAGCCGCAGAAACGAAAACGCCCGGCGCCGAAGCTGCCGGGCGTCGATCTCTAAAGGCCGCCTTCCGCGTTCGCGTCAGGCGGCCGCGGTCTGAGCGTCTCCGCCCTCGGCCTCAGCCTCGGCCGCAAGGCGGCGTCCGCGCGCGCTCTTGGAGAGCACCTCGGTGATGCGCTGCACGGCGCCGCGCTCATCGAGCTTCTCGACCGCTGCGATCTCGCGCGCCATGCGATCGAGCGCATCCTCATAGAGCTGCCGCTCGGAGTAAGACTGCTCGGGCTGCGCCTCGGAGCGATAGAGATCGCGCACGACCTCGGCGATGGCGACGAGATCGCCGGAGTTGATCTTGGCGACGTACTCCTGGGCGCGGCGGCTCCACATGGTGCGCTTCACGCGCGCGCGACCTTTCAGCGTCTCCATCGCCTTCTTGACGACGGGCTCCTCGGAGAGCTTGCGCATGCCGACGCTCTGCAGCTTGCCGGTCGGCACGCGCAGCGTCAGCTTCTCCTTGTCGAAGTTGATGACGAAGAGCTCGAGCGCCATGCCGGCGATCTCCTGCTCCTCGATGCCGACGATGCGGCCGACGCCGTGCGCCGGATAGACGATGAACTCGTTGGCGCGGAACCCGTGGCGCTGGTTGACCGGCTTCTTCTGCGCGGCCACGAGCTGGCGCGAGGCGGCCGCCTTCTCGGCAACCGACTTAGGCGTTGCGGGCGCGACGGCTGCGGTGATCTTTTGGCCCGACGGCTTCATCGCGGCGGCGACCGCGCGGATCGCGGCGATCGCGCCCGGGCCCTTGCCGGCGACGGTGGCCTTGCCGGCGACCTTCGCGGCCGCGGCAGGCATGGCCTTGACGGGCCGAGCGGCCGACTTGACGGCGGCAGCGGTTCCTGCTGTCTTGGCGCCGGGCTTCGTGCTCTTGGCAGGCGCTTGCGGGCTGACGGTGGCCTTGCGCGGAACGGCCTTCAGCTTGTGGTCCGAACGGGCCGACCCCTTCGTCGCGACGACTGCCTTGCGGGCACCTTTCTTGCTGGCGCCGGCAGAGTTGGCCGCGCGACCGGCAGTTTGCGCCTTCTTCTTTTGAGCCATAGGGGTCGTCTCACTTTCTCGTCGGGGTGGTACTCTTTACTGCACACGGAACGATTGCGCGCCAATCCAGGGCGTCGACAGGTCAGCCGTCGCTCTTGCAACTTTTTGGATCCGAAGGGCAAACCCGCCAGAGCCGGTTTTCGATCCGGAAGTTGTATTGGCTTATGTCAAAACCGCTCTTCCTCGGTCCGCGTGCGGCGGATCGTCGTTAGTCTCAGGGGAAAAGAGATACTATTTGTCCGCACCTGTTCCGGTTTTGTATTCAGTTCTCAGCTTCAATTGCTGCTACCGTAACATAAACTTCATCGAAAATGAAGGCCGACCGGCCCGCAGGATGTGGGGCCGATTAACGGGGGGCTTTGAATTCAAGGCTTTCCCCTCATGCTTTGCACATTTTGCCGCAAGCAAGGGGTGGGGCAGGGCTGGCGGCCTCAGCCGGCGCTAATCGCCAGTGCCTGGCTCCGGGGAAAAGTATTTCTCAAACTTGTCGGGCTCGTCCTTGTGCGCGTCGGCGTCTGGCGGCGCATCCTTCTTGGACGTGATATTCGGCCAGGTCTCGGAATACTTGCGGTTGAGCTCGAGCCATTTCTCCAACCCTGGCTCGGTATCGGGCTTGATCGCTTCCACTGGGCATTCCGGCTCGCAAACCCCGCAGTCAATGCACTCGTCGGGGTGGATAACGAGCATGTTCTCCCCTTCATAGAAGCAATCGACGGGACAGACCTCCACGCAATCGGTGTATTTGCACTTTATGCATTTCTCATTGACGATGTAGGTCATTGATGGGGTCCGGCTTCAGTCCTCAGTACAGTGCGATATGGGCCAAGGCGCGTGCTTTGGCGAGCCCGATTTTGCGCAAGAACCCCGCACGAAGTCGTGCGCGACAGCTCAGCGGCTTTTTGCGCTCAGCCGATCGATGTCCCGCCGGTCTTTCTTGGTCGGCCGCCCGCTGCCTGCCGCACGTCGGCCGGGGCCCGTCCCGTTCTGCTGCAAGCCTGGGATCTGCAACGTCGATTGCGCAAGAGGTTTGGGCGGATCGGCGGGCGCTGTCAATTCCTCGTAGAGGGATCTCGCCGCGTCAGATGGGCCTCGCCGCAGCCCGAGTCCTATCACCTTTAGGAGGCGTACACGGCGGCTGAGCGTCACCGTCAGCACATCGCCGACGCGCACGATGTGGCCCGGCTTGTCGACTTTGACGCGGTTGAGACGGACCTTGCCGGAGGCGACGAGCTCGGAGGCGAGCGTCCGCGTCTTGATGAGGCGGGCAAACCAAAGCCACTTGTCGATGCGCTGAGTTTCGCCGGCGGCCGGCGCTTGTTCATCGCCCGGGCCGCTCAAGTGCTGCTCTCCTTGCTCCGCTTGACGAGCTCGTCGCGCAGGGCTCCGAGCGCGGCAAAGGGCGAATCCGGGTCGGCCCCGGCGCGCCTTGGCGGCGCGGCGGTGAGAACTTCGGTCTTACGGCGCTCTTCCCGCCGGCGCCGATCGGGAGCGTTGGAGCGCCGCGGACGGCCTTCGCGCCCGCGCTCTGCCCCCTCCTTGCTGCGCTCGCGACGATGCTCGCGGTGCGCCGACGGCCGCGCGTCGTGACCGTTGCCACCCGACGGTGGCGCGGGCGGTGCGGATTGCGCCGGCTGCGCTGTCTGTGCCGCGACCCGGGCTTCCGGGCGTTGCTTTGACCGCTGCGGCGTATCTTTGCGACGCTCCACGCGCGGATGCCGGCGCGGTCGCCAGATCTCCTCGAACTCGGGCTCGCTTGGCGCGGCCTTCTCCACCGTCTCGGCGGCGAGTGCCGCCGCGACCGGCGCTTCCGTCGTCGGCTCGGCGGCCGGCGCGTCGGCAGCAGTTTCAGCGGCCGCCAGCTGCGCAGCCTCCGCGGTGGCCGGCGCCTCCGACGCCTTCTTGACCGGGCGCCGGTCGACCCGGAACCCCAGCGCCTTCAGAACGCCGCCGAGCTCCTCTGGCGAGCAGCCGAGCAGCGACATCATATCGGGCGTTGCGGTGAAACCACCGTCGCCGGTGGCGCCCTTGGGTGCTGCAGCGCCCTCCGCACCGGAGCGCCAGGCGAGCAGCGGGCGGATATGATCGGCGAGCCGCTCCAGCATATCGATGCGTACCGCACGCGGCCCGCACACGTGGTAGCCGTAGGCGCGATAGAAGGCATCGGGTGCCGCAGGGACGGGCGCAAAAGACGTCAGCCCCGCGCGCGGGACCTCGGGCATCGCCTCGAGCGCAACCCCGCAGGTGCCGGCATTCTTGAGCGACCACAGCGCCAGCGCCAGCTCTGCTGCCGCGGGTTTCAAAAGGGTGGGGAAATAGATGTTGAACGCGCCGAAGCGCACGCCGTATTTGCGCAGTTGCGCGCGCGCCGTCTGGTCGAGCGCCTTGATCTCCTCGCCCACCGTCTCGCGCCGCAGGATGCCGAGGTTCTCGCGCAGCCGGAAGGCGATGCCGCGTGCGAGGCCCGAGATGTCCTCCGCCTGGCCGATCTCGACGAGAGGCTTCAACTTCTCCGCGATGGTCTGCGCGACCCAGGCGTCGAGGCGCGCCTGCACCTTCTCGCGGTCCGGGGCGGACAGGTACTCGTCCGCCAGCACGCTGACCGACGGCTTCAACGGATCGTCACTGGGCTCGAGCTGGGCGATCTCCTCGCCCTTCCACGCGATCACCCCACGCTGCGACAGCTGAAAAGCGTCCGCCTGCGCCGCGGCGACTCGGCGCGTGCGCATCGACAATTCACGCGCCAGCACCTGCGCGGCGGCGTTGCGCGCTGCCTTGCCGTGAATGCCATCGCCGCCGCCCGCATCGGCGGAGAAGCGGAAGCCGCGCAAGCGGCCGACGTAGTGGTTCTCTACGTTGATCGCGCCATCCTCGGCGATCTCGGCGTGCAGCTCGTCCTTGTCCCGCATGCCCTTCATCAGCGCGCTCGTGCGCAGGTCGACGAAGCGCTGCGTCAGGCACTCGTGCAAGGCGTCCGATAGCTTGTCCTCAATCTCGCGCGTGCGCGCCTGCCAATGCGGCGGGTCTTTGAGCCAGTCGACGCGGTTCGACACGAACGTCCACGTCCTGATGTGCGCGATGCGGTTCGCGAGCGTGTCGATGTCGCCGTCGGTGCGGTCGGCGAAGGCAACCTGCTTGGCAAACCAGTCCTCGGGGATGCGCTCGCTCGGCCCCAGCAGGAACTTGTAGATCGTGCCGATGAGTTCGGCGTGGTTCTGGCCCGAGATCTTACGGTAGTCGGGGATCTGGCAAACCTCCCAGAGCCTGGCGACGGCGGCCGGCGCAATGGCCACGCGCAGCACGTCCTTGTCGCCACTGACGGTGTCGAGCGCCACCACGTCGTCGGCGGCACGCGCGCGGGCCAGGTGCTTGATGTGCGGGGTCTCGCGCAGCGAGCTTTTCAAGGCTTCGAGCGAGGAGAAATCGAGGTTGCGGTTGCGCCACTGCAGGACGCGGACGCTTTCGAAGTTGTGCGTCTCGAGGCGCTCCACCGTGTCCGCGTCGAACGGCTCGGCCGAGCTGGTGACTCCGAAGGTGCCGTCGTTCATGTGGCGGCCGGCCCGACCTGCGATCTGGCTCAGCTCGGAGGGCGTCAGATTGCGGTGGTTCTGCCCGTCGAACTTGCGCGAGGCCGAGAACGCGACGTGATCCACGTCGAGATTGAGGCCCATGCCGATGGCATCCGTCGCCACCAGGAAGTCCACGTCGCCCGACTGATAGAGCGCGACTTGCGCATTGCGCGTGCGCGGCGACAGTGCGCCGAGAACAACCGCGGCACCGCCGCGTTGCCGGCGGATCAGCTCGGCGATCGAGTAGACCTCGGCGGCGGAGAACGCCACGACGGCCGATCGCTGCGGCAGCCGCGTGATCTTCTTCTGCCCTGCGTAGGTGAGCTTCGACAGGCGCGGGCGCGAGATGAAGTTGGCTCCGGGCACGAGATCGGCAATGGCCTCGCGCATGGTCTGGGCGCCGAGCAGCAGAGTCTCAGAGCGGCCGCGCGCGTGCAGCAACCTGTCCGTGAATACGTGGCCGCGCTCGGGATCGCCGGCGAGCTGTACCTCGTCGATCGCCAGGAAATCGACGTCCACGTCGCGCGGCATCGCCTCCACCGTGCACACCCAGAAGCGGGCGCGCTCCGGCTTGATCTTCTCCTCGCCGGTGATGAGCGCGACGCTGTCGGCCCCGACGCGGGCGGCGATCTTGTCGTACACCTCGCGCGCGAGCAGGCGCAGCGGCAAGCCGATCATGCCGCTCTCGTGCCCGAGCATACGTTCGATAGCGAGGTGTGTCTTGCCGGTGTTGGTGGGCCCGAGCACCGCCGTCGTATGACGGATGCGCATCTCGAGGTCGCTGGCCATTTGCGAAGGCCTCCTCATCTCACTTGCACATTGCCATCGCAGAGGGATCGACGGAGATCAAGAGCAGATTGATTTTCGCGCGCTGAAGCGTTCGGCCGCCCATTACGATCGGTATCGCGTTTTTTGGCGGTTATCGATCGAGCATGTGATCCGCGCGGTCGCGCTGCCGGTCAGCGGCGCATCGCGATCCGTTGCTGGTCGGGCATCGTGATGTCGGTCTGATCGGACGTGAGCACCGCGGCGCCGACGATCGTCGGCACCGTTATGCGATAGGGAATGACGATGTTAGCCTTCGGTACCGGGCGCAGCACCACCTCGATGTTGCCGCTTATGACCGATTCGGCGCCTTCGCCCGGCTTGTAGCCGGAAATGGTGATCATCTTGACGCGGCATACCTGATCGGCAGTCGGCGAGGCAGGCATGCTGGCGAGCGTGAAGACGAGATCGAAGCGCTGACGCCCATCGAAGATCGGCAGCCGACGGTCACAAGGGCGCGCGGTGTCGCCGACGGCGAGGGACATTACTCCGGTTAGAGGGTCGAGCACATTCCGAAGCTGCTCCCTCGTCACCGGAATGAACCCGTCCGGAGTGTCTTGAGGCGGTACCCAGCTCACATTCTTCACCCCCGCGTCGTCAAAGCCGATGCCGAGCGACTTGGACTGGCCTCTGCTCAGAAACACCTTCTGCTTGAACTGGAAAGTGTAAAGCGAGGGCTTGGTGACAGCCGAGAGCACGCGGCCGATACTCGACATGGCGCCGTTATAGTCGAACACCGCGGTGTCGATCTTGGCGTTGGCCGAAAGATTGTAGGCCTCGCCGTTGACGTCGGACCTGAAGCGGAAGCTGCCGATGTTGCCAAGCACGCCGAAGCTGATCTTGTAGCTTGCGACCACGTGAGCCGGCAGCGGGCCGGAGCCGGCACAGACGGGCGACGCCGAGACAATCGCAACGGAGATCAACGAGAGCGCCGGCAGAAGCGCTGCAATGCAGGTGCGCTTGCCGTGAAGCCGAACTCCGTACCTCATGACTGCCCAATGTCCCCTGGACGCGGCACGCAATCATGCACGCTAAACCCCGTTTTTGGTCAAATATGTGGCCCCATCGCGCGTTTCGAGGTCTGCGCTATAAGGAAATGGGCGACGGAATGGAAGCGTCCGATGCACGCTCTTCCGGCGGCCTGGGCGGGTCGGCTCGAGCTTTCTCTCAAAGCCGCAACGCCTTGACGCCACAAGGAGCCTCAGGCATAGACACCGCCTTGTCGCTCCGGCCATGGCTGGAGCGACTTTCCATACCCCTATTTTTCCGTGCGCGGGTCACCCCTAGGCAGCGGTGGCGAAGGAGCTTTGAGATGACGAGGCGTTGTGAGCTGACTGGCAAGCTGCCCCTTTCCGGGCAGTTGCGAAGCCACGCCGAGAACAAGACGAAGCGCAAGTTTCGTCCCAACCTTTGCGAGGTCACGCTTATTAGCGACGCGCTCGGGCGCAAGGTTAAGCTCCGCATCAGCGCGCACGCGTTGAAGTCGGTCGAGCACCGCGGCGGCCTCGATGCTTTCCTGCTGAAAGCAAGCGACGAAGATCTTTCGGAGCGCTGCCTCAAGCTCAAGCGCGAGCTCCGAAAGGCCGCCAAGGCAGCCCCGGCGGCCGCTTAAGACCGGCGCCGCGCAGACTACTTCTTCTCGATTGGGTTTTCGCCGGCGCGGCGCTCCGACTCCGCGCGCGCAAGATCGCTGCCTTCAATGGCGAATTGCAAGAACAGCGTCCGTTGCAACAGGTGGTTGAAATTGTCGTCTGAGATCATCGTGACGATGATCTCACCGCCGGCGCCAGCGTGAACCGCCAGCCCCTCCATGTTGTCGATCTCCTGGTTCATGGTCGCGTCAAAGAGCATCTCGCCCTCGATGCGCCCACCGGGCTTGAGCTCGTCGCGGCGGATCAGCCGCAGGCGGGACTTGACCCCCTCGCTCCAGCGGAAGCGGCGCTCGAGCACGAGCAGACCGCCGTCGGGGAGCCCTGCCGCGTCGGTCACGTCGTAGTCGCCGGGATTGGTCAGATGGATCTCGACCGGCTTGTTCTTGACCCACAGCCAGCCCGTGTTATCGCCGGCGCCATCGGGGAGGCTCTCGGCGAAGGCGACGAGCGATCCCCGGTTGGGCCCGGCTCGCAAAATCGCGACGGCTTCGAGGCCCTTGTTGGACTTCATCTTCCTGGCGCCGGGCGGCAAATCGACGTAGCTCAGCGCCGGCGACAGGCCGTCCGGGCCGATGTCGAACCGGCCAATGCGATGGTTGCGCTCGAACGAGATGAGCACGCTGCCCTTGTCCGGTGTGCCGCTGACGAGCGCGAGTCCTTCGGCGTCGCTGTTGCGCTTGCGCGTCAGCGCCTTGCCCGAAAGTGCGCGAATGGGACCGAGCCGCACGCCTTCGAGCGCCGCGGGCCGGTCGCCGGCGTAGGCGATCTCGCCGCTCATCCAGCTCCCGGCGTCAGATATCGAGAAAAATTTCTTGCCGGCGGCGTCAAGCACGAGCCCAGACCAGCCGCCGAAACGGCGCGAAGGTGACGTGAGCTCGAGGCCGCCGCGCCACTTGAGCTTGCCGAAATGCGTCTTGCCGGCATCGATCTTGTCGAACGCCGCGATGGGGCGGGCTTCGACCGCGATGGCCTCGACCGCCTGGTCGGGCTTCGCGGGCTTCGGATCGGCGAACGCAACCGAACTGCCGAAAACAACAAGGCCGATCACCGAAGTTGAGACGAAGCACTCTGTTGCCGCCTTCAAGGCGAGCTCCTCAATGCGCACGTCAATGCACGCGACCGCGCGATCGCGAGCGCGGCCCGACTGTGCGCTGGCCTTCCTCCTCGAACAGCTCGACCAGCTTGTCGGTCATGGCTCCGGCAAGCTCGCTCGGGTCAGTTATCGTGACCGCCCGGCGATAGTAGCGCGTCACGTCGTGGCCGATGCCGATGGCGATCAGCTCAACCGGCGAGTGCGTCTCGATCTCCTCGATAACTTGGCGCAGATGCTGCTCCAGATAGTTGCCGGAGTTTACCGAAAGGGTGGAGTCGTCGACCGGCGCACCGTCGGAGATCATTATGAGAATGCGGCGCTGTTCCGGTCGCGCGAGCAGGCGCCGATGCGCCCAGGCCAGTGCTTCGCCGTCGATGTTCTCTTTCAAAAGCCCCTCGCGCATCATGAGCGCGAGCGAGCGTTTGGCCCGCCGCCAGGGTGCGTCCGCCGTCTTGTAGATGATGTGGCGAAGGTCGTTGAGACGCCCCGGCCCCTGCGGCTTGCCGGACGCCAGCCACTGCTCGCGCGACTGGCCGCCCTTCCAGGCGCGCGTGGTGAAGCCGAGGATCTCCACCTTGACGCCGCAGCGCTCGAGCGTGCGCGCAAGAATGTCGGCGCAACAGGCCGCGACCATGATCGGGCGCCCGCGCATCGAGCCGGAATTATCGAGCACCAGCGTGACGACGGTATCGCGGAACTCGGTATCGCGCTCGCGCTTGAACGACAGCGGATGCATGGGATCGACGATGACGCGCGTGAGCCGCGCGGCGTCGAGCGCTCCTTCCTCGAGGTCGAACTCCCAGGCGCGGCTCTGCTGCGCAAGCAGGCGGCGCTGCAGCCTGTTGGCGAGGCGGGCCACCGCGCTCGAGAGCGTCCTCAGCTCGCGATCGAGATAGGCGCGCAGGCGCTCGAGCTCCTCTGGCGAGGAAAGCTGCTCGGCGCCGATCTCCTCGTCGAATTCGCGCGTGAATACCTTGTAGCCGAAGGCCTCCGGGTTATCGAGGACGGAGGCGTTCGGCCGCCACGGCTCCGGCGTCTCGATCTGCTCGAGGTCGTCGAACTCGCTCTCGAACTCGTCCGCGCTCGTTGTTTCGGAGGCTTCGTGCGCTTCGCTCGCGTCGCCTTCCGATAACCCTTCCTCGCGCGGCTGGTCCCGGCCCTCCTCGCCTTCCTCCGTGCTGTCGCCTTCGCTGTCGCCGCCTTGGGGCTCGTTCTCGTTACGCTCGCCGCTCTCCTCGTCCTCGGTGTCCGCACTCTCCTCCACCAACTCGAGCGCGCGCAGAAGGTCGCGCACGAGGCGCCCGAAGCTTTCCTGGTCCTCGGCAAGGCTTTCGAGCCGCCGTAGCAATTTGGCACCACGCTGCTCTATCGAGGGGCGCCAGAGGTTCACCAGCGCGTTCGCCGTCTCGGGTGGCGGCAGGCCGGTGAGCCGCTCGCGGATCAAGAGCGCGAGCGCGTCCTCGAGCGGGGCATCCTCCTTGCTGGCGACGGTAGCGAAACGGCGGTCGGCGTACTGGTCCTCGATGCGCGCGGTGAGGTTGCGCGCCATGCCGGGCATCCGATTGGCGCCCAGCGCCTCGACGCGGGCGCGCTCGGCCGCTTCGAAGACATGGCGCGCAGGGCCCGAAGCCGGGGCCAGCCTGTTATGCAGCTTCACGTCATGGCAGCCGGCGGTCAGCGCGAAGCTGTCCGCCCAGCCGCGGATGACGGCGATCTCGCGCTGCGAGGGCACGCGCGAGGGCTCGGGCAAGAGCACGTGCTTGGGCGAGAACTCGGGGGGGCCGGGCGCGAAGGCGATATCGATGTCGTGCTGGCCGGCGATGGCGCGGACGGTGAGGCCGATCGCCCGTTTCAACGGCTCGGTCGGCGCTTCCTTGCGTTTGGGGCCTGTCGTCATACGCGCTAGCTCAGTGCGACGTTGGCCGCGCTCTCGGGCAGCTCCTCGCCGAAGCAGCGCTGATAGAACTCGGCGACCAGGGGTCGCTCGAGCTCGTCGCACTTGTTGAGGAAGGTCAGGCGGAAGGCGAAGCCTATATCGTTGAAGATCTCGGCGTTCTCGGCCCACATCATCACCGTGCGCGGGCTCATCACGGTCGAGAGATCGCCGTTGATGAAGGCCGAGCGCGTGAGATCGGCGACGCGCACCATGTGCGAGACCGCCTTGCGCTTGGCCTCGCTCTTGGCGAACGACTTCACCTTGGAGAGCACGATCTTGGCCTCGTCGTCGTGCGGCAGATAGTTGAGCGTCGCCACGATTGACCAGCGATCCATCTGACCCTGATTGATCTGCTGGGTGCCGTGATAGAGGCCGGACGTGTCGCCGAGCCCGATGGTGTTCGTCGTCGCGAACAGGCGGAACGCCGGATGCGGGCGGATCACTTTCGATTGGTCGAGCAGCGTGAGCTTGCCCGAGACCTCGAGCACGCGCTGGATCACGAACATCACGTCGGGACGGCCGGCGTCATATTCGTCGAACACGAGCGCGGTGTTGGTCTGCAGCGCGTACGGCAGGATTCCCTCGCGGAACTCCGTCACCTGCATCCCGTCCTTCAATACGATCGCGTCCTTGCCGATAAGATCGATGCGGCTGATGTGACTGTCGAGATTGACGCGGATGCACGGCCAGTTGAGTCGCGCCGCCGTCTGCTCGATGTGCGTCGACTTTCCGGTGCCGTGGTAGCCTTGGATCATCACCCGGCGGTTGTGCTTGAAGCCGGCGAGAACCGCGAGCGTGACCTCCTTGTTGAAGAGGTAGTCGGGATCGACATCGGGAACGTGCTCGTCCGCCCTGGAGTAGGCAGGCACCTCGAGATCTGTGTCGATGCCGAAGACCTGCCGCACCGACACCTTCAAATCCGGTATGCCGGGCAGCTTGGCTTCGCCGGCCGTCTGGGATTGCGCGCGCATCGTCGGGGGCCTTCGAGGAGATCAGGTTCAGGAGTTGCGAGAGGCACGCTCTAAAGTCACACCAATCCCGCTTGCTTCAGATAGTTATAGGCTTGGATAATCTCGCGCAACTTGTCCGCAGAGCGCGGGTCTCCGCCGTTGGTATCAGGGTGGTGAATCTTAACCAGCTCCTTGAAGCGCGCCTTGATCTCGATGCGCGTGGCGGCGCCAGGCAGGTTGAGCGTCTGCAGGCTTTTTCGCTCGAGCGGCCTCAGCGTGCGGCGCTCCTCCACCGGGGCTTCGCGCGCGGCGCGGGCACGCCAGGCGAAGAAGCCGTGCGGGTCTTGCGCGCGCATCGTCGAGTGTCGCGGACCACCGCTGCCGTTCGCGTCGCCGGCGCCCTGTTTTGACCTGTTCGACAGGTTGAGCCCGACGTTCCAGGTCGGCCGGTGACCGGTGATCGCGTCCTTCTGGAAGTCCTCCACCTCCCGGTCGTTCATGCCGTCGAAATAATTGTACGAGGCGTTGTACTGGCGAACGTGATCGATGCAGAAGAGATAGTATTGCCCGTCGCGCCCGCGCCCACGCGGCGCACGGTAAAGTCCCGGCGACCGGCATCCCTTCCATTGGCAGCAGGGACGCTCCTCGCGCGCCTGCTCGGCGCGCTGCCTTTTGGGCGCGACGCGGATGCTGTCGAAATATTTGGAGTTGAGTTTCATCGGGGTGAAGTATGATCTCAGCTCAGCCGCCGCACAAGCTGCGCGCGGGAATCAACTTTTTCACAGCAGCATGAGGCGACCATTAATGAGCCTTGAGGCGCGCATGCGCGAAAAGCTGATGGTCGCCCTGCGCCCGAGCCGCCTCGACGTGGTCAATGAGTCGCACCTTCACGCCGGCCACAGCTCGTCGCCAGGCACCGGCGAAAGCCATTTCCGCGTGCTGATCGTTTCGAATGGGTTTGCAGGGAAGACGCGTGTCGAGCGTCACCGCATGATCAACGACGTG
This sequence comes from uncultured Alphaproteobacteria bacterium, assembly GCA_963745205.1. Taxonomy (GTDB): domain Bacteria; phylum Pseudomonadota; class Alphaproteobacteria; order Rhizobiales; family Hyphomicrobiaceae; genus Hyphomicrobium_A. Next base: position 99,979 of record CAVUWX010000013.1, on the reverse strand, counting down.
CTCGCCGACGAGCTGAAAGATGGGGTGCACGCGCTTGCAATCAAGGCTTGCGCTCCCGGCGAGCCCTTAAGCTGAGCTTGGCTTAGAAAAAAATTGTGCTGAAAAAAGTCTCGCCCCCGCAAAAGTGCGGGGGCGACACTATGACGACGGATCTAGCCGCGTCGAGCGGTGCTTACCACCACCAGCGGCGCCAATGGCGGCGGTGATGCCAATGGCGGCGCCAGTAGACCTGCTCGACCGAAGCCGTGGCCGGGGTGACGTTGGCGAGCTTGCCGAGGGCGATGCCCGAAGCCGGAGCGGCTTGGGCGCTGCCAGCGGCGACGATGCAGGCAAGAGCGCCCGCAGCGACGGTCAGGGGAATCAGCTTGGTCATTACGGTTCCTTCCTATTTTCGGTGCGCTTCCTATCGCGAACGCAAGAGGACACCGCACACATTCGCATCCTCCCAGCGTGAGCCTTGGTTAGATTCAAGGGATGCGCCTGAACCTAAGCTGAACGAGAGGCCGCGCGCTACAAACAAACGGTAAGCACGCACAGGAACTAGGATTTTTGCGGTTGTGCGCTGCTTGCCTGCTTGACGCGGGACGCGGCTCCGGCCGCGGGGCTAATGCGCAGGGCCGCGATCTTGTTCCGGGTCTTGCGCAGGATTTCGAATCGATAGCCGTAGAATGTGAAAACTTGGCCGGGCTCGGGGATCGTCTGCGCCTCGTGGATGACCAGCCCGGCGATCGTGGTCGCCTCCTCGTCGGGAAGATTCCAGTTCATCTGGCGATTGAGATCGCGAATCGCAACGGTGCCGTCGACATTGACGGTACCGTCGGGCTGCGGGCGAATCGCGGCCTCGTGGGTGTCGTGCTCGTCCGCGATCTGGCCGACGATTTCCTCGAGGATGTCCTCCAGGGTGATCAATCCCTGCACTTCGCCGTACTCGTCGACGACGAGCGCCATCTGAGCCTTGCGCTTGAGGAACTGGTTGAGCTGGCCTTTGAGCGGCGTCGTGTCGGGAACGAACCACGGCTCGACGGCAAAGCTCATGATGTCGAGCTTCGAGACGTCCCAGCCTGAGCGCCCGAGCGCGGAAAATAAATCCTTGGTGTGCAGCACGCCGACGATGTTCTCGGGCTCGTCCTTCCAGATGGGGACGCGCGTGTACTGCGTGCGCAACAGGTCATCGACGATCTTCTGCGGCGACTCGTCGGCGTCGATGGTTTCCATCTTCGTTCGATGCACCATGATGTCGGATACCTGCAGATCGCGGAGGTCGAGAACGCCGCCCAACATGTCGGCGTCGAGACGGGCGACTGCGCCTTCCTTCTTCTGCAGCTCGATCGTGCCGCGGATCTCCTCGTGTGCGGCGAGGATGTTGGCTTCGTCATCGGCCTTTCCAGGCGTAAGCTTTAAAAGTTGCCGGACGATGAACTCGATGGCGACCGTGATCGGGTTCAGCACTACGATCACCACCCGCATCAGCGGAGCCACGAGAAGCGCGACGCGGTCCGAATAGGCAAGCGCGTAGGTCTTAGGCAGCACCGCGGCGAAGACGACGATCAGGAACGTGACGACGACGGTGGCGTAGACGACGCCGACCTCGCCCACGAGCACGATGGCGAGGCCCGATGCGAGCGCGGAGGCGAGCACGTCGACAAGCGTATTGCCGATGAGGATCGTGCCGATCATCTTCTCCGGCGAGCGCAGAACCCTATTGACCACGGCGGCCCGTGCGTTGCCGTCCTGCTCGAGCGCGTGCATGCGCGCGCGCGAAGCCGCCGTGAGCGCCGTCTCGCCCAGGTTGAAGAAGGCCGACAGCGCGATGAGCACGACGATGGCGACAATAATGGCGGCGATCGCGATAGGCATGGGAGCTAAGGGCTAGCAGGGGTTCTGAGCGTACTGTTGCTGTTGCACTTCAAGCCGGGGCTCCGGCAAAGTCGGGCAACCTAGCACACATCTAAGGACGGCAAGTTAGCGGCCCGCGCCAGCGATCTCGGCGGAGAGAAAGTCGCGCACGCGGCCTTCCGGTACGTCGCTCGCGATGAAAGCCTCGCCGATGCCGCGCGCGAGGATGAACATCAGCTTGCCGCGGCGTACCTTCTTGTCCTGCGCCATGAGGCGCATGAGCGCCTCGACGTCGGGCTTTGCGCCCGGGATGTCGGCGATGCGTGTCGGCAGCCCGACGGCCTCGAAATGCGCCGCCACGCGCTTCGCCGTACCCGGTGTGCAGTAGTCGAGCGCTTCCGACAAGCGGAAAGCAATCGCCATTCCGATGGCGATCGCCTCGCCGTGCAGCAGTCGGTCCGAGTAGCCGCACCAGGCTTCGAAGGCATGCCCGAACGTGTGACCGAGATTGAGCAGAGCACGCTCGCCCTGCTCGGTCTCGTCGCGGCCGACGATGCTGGCCTTGGCCTTGACGCTCGTCTCGATCGCGCGCGTCAACGCGGCTTCCTCGAAGGCGAACACGGTGCGCCAGCTCTGCTCGAGCCAGGCAAAGAACCCCGCATCCCCAAGCAGGCCGTACTTGACGACCTCGGCGTAGCCGGCGCGCATCTCGCGCTCGGACAGGGTGCGCAGCGTTTCAGTGTCGGCGATGACGAGGCTCGGCTGGTGGAAGGCGCCGATGAGGTTCTTGCCCTGCTGGGTATCGATGCCAGTCTTGCCGCCGACGGAGGAATCGACCTGCGCCAGGAGCGAGGTTGGGATTTGCACGAAGCGTACCCCGCGCCGGAGGATTGCCGCGGCGAAGCCGGCGAGATCGCCGATGACGCCGCCGCCGAATGCGATGACGAGATCGCCGCGCTCGAGCCCCATCTCGAGCAGGCGCTCGGTGAGCGGAGCGAGTTCGCGAAAGCTCTTCGTCGACTCGCCGGACTTCAAGACGATCGAGCCCGTATGCAAGTTCTCGCGCTCGAGCGCGGCCTCGAGTGCAGGAAGATGAAAACGCGCGACGTTCTCGTCAGTCACGATTCCACACTTCGGGGCACCGAGGCGCGCGGCGATAAGTGCGCCAGCGTTCGCGATCAGATTTGGACCGATGAGAACGTCGTAGGCGCGGCCGCCGAGCGGCACCTGAACCGTGCGAACGGCCGTTATTTCGGAAACAGAGGTCATTGCGCCTCCTCGGTCCGCGCAGCTGGTGGTGTTCCGGCGAGCCGCTCGATCAGCTCGGCGACGATCACGTCATGGGGCACGTCGCGGCTTTCTACCGTGATGTCCGCCTGCGCGTAGACGGGATAGCGGACATCAATAAGCTTTTGCATCACGGCTTGGGGATCGCCGCTTTTCAGCAGAGGCCGGTTGTTGCGCTTCGCCACGCGGCGCACAAGCAGCGCGAGATCGGCCTTGAGCCACACCGAGATGCCGCGCTCGGCGATGGCGGCGCGCGTCTCGGCATTCATAAAGGCGCCTCCGCCGGTGGCCAAGACTTGGGGGCCCGAGCGCATCAGGCGGGCAAGCACCTTGCGCTCGCCCTCGCGGAAATAGGGCTCCCCGTGCTCGGCGAAGATGTCCTCGATGCTCTGGCCAGCCGCCTTTTCGATCTCCTCGTCGGCATCGACGAAGGGCAAGCCGAGGCGGGCGGCGAGCCTGCGACCGACAGCCGATTTGCCGCAGCCCATCAGGCCGACCATAACGATCGATTTGTCGCCCAAGGTGGATTTGATCGCTTCAAGCGATTGAGCCTCGCCCATCTTGTCTTACTCTTGCGATCGAGCCCGATTCGATTTGGCCGCCCGCGGCGGCTCGGTAAGGCATCCGGAAACGCCTCGCGGTGCAACGGCGCCTACTTTGGATTGTGCCCAAGAGCAAGTCATAATGGCGCCACCATGCAAAGAGACTTAAAACAGGACGCGGGATAGCAAAATGCCGAGCTTGTTCCGGTTTCTTGCGGTCGTTGGCACCATCGGCGCCATCATCCTGGGCGTGCTTTACGTCCTTGCCACCAAATTCGAGCCGCAGACGCGCACCGTCACCAAGCCCGTTCCGGGCGTCAAAGTTCGAACCGAGTAGCCGGCTCAACCGCCATGCGCAATCGGGCCCTTGCACTTGTGCTGATCGCGGCGCTTGCGCTCCCCGCCAACGAAGCCACTGCGCAGGATTGGGACCCACTAAACCTCTTCACAGAGAAGAAGCGCCCCGAGCCCGAGCGGCAACCTCCGCCCCCGCAGGGACCCGATACTATCGCGCCGCCGCCGGGCGAATCGAAGAGCCAGGCGGTGGAGCGGCTCGACCTTTCGCCCATGATGGCTCCCGACGGCTCGGGTCTGCCCTACGAGTTGTGGCGCGGGCTCGACGTCGCCACCTTCGAGCGCCTCATCGCCGAGATCGAGATCCCGCCGCGCTCGCCGGCGCTGCATTCGCTATGGCTGCGCCTCATCACCTCCAACGTGACGCCGCCCGACGGCGGAGAGGTCGACCAGCAGTTCATGGCGCTGCGGCTGGAGACGCTCTACCGCTCGGGCCTGCTCAAGCAGGCGGCCCAGGAGCTTGCGAATATGCCGTCCGCTAGCGGCCTCGTCGCAATGCTCGCCGCGCGCAACGATATCGGGCTCGGCAAGAAAGAGCAGGGTTGCACCGCCGCGCAGAACGCGGGCGCACTTCCGGCCGATCTGCCGCCGCCCTTGAAGGCGCAGGCCGCCATGATCTCCGGCTATTGCGCCGCCGTCGCCGGCGACGTAGCGGCGGCAGGGCTTGCGGCGGAGATGGCTCGCGAGGCGGGCCTCAAAGATTCAGCGGGACTCGAGGCGCTCGACGCCATTTCCATCCATACGAACGCGAAGATCGCCGGCAACGAAACCGTCTCGCTGCTCGACTATCGCCTCGTCGAAGCCGCCGGCGGCGGCATCGAGCCGGCGGCGCTGCTGAAACAGGGGGCCCCGTCCCTGCTGGCCGCCCTCGCGCTCGACCCCAACGTCCAGCCCGCACTGAAGCTGCCGGCAGCGGAAGCCGCCGCTCAAGTCAATGCCATCACGCCCAACGAGCTCGCCGACATCTATCGCGCGCACGCCTCGCAGCCCGATTCTGCAGCGGTCGCCAACACCGCGGAACGGCGTGCGCAGCTCTTTGTTGCGGCGGAGACCGAGCGCACGCCCTTGAAGAAGGTGCGGCTCATCCGCTCTTTCCTCGATGAATCGCGCCACGCCGGCCTCTACCTCAGCGCGCTCGCCATTTCGGCGCGCGCCAGCGACACCGTTGTGCCGGTGCCTGAAATCGGCTGGTACGCGGAGACGGCGATCGAGATCGCGCTTGCAGCGGGCGACTACGAAAAGGCGCGCAGCTGGGCCAACTTCGGCGCGCAACTGGGTGCCTCGCCGGAGGGAAGCCTCACCCATTGGCTCGCGTTGATCGACATTGCCGACAGCAAGGCGATTGGGGACCGCGGCGCAAGCCTGCACTACGTCGAAGATCTCGCCGTACATGGCCGCCTCGACCCGACGCTGCTCCACCGCATCGCCACCGTGCTCGACGCGCTCGAGTACGACGTGCCGATCCCGCTGTGGGAGGCGGCGAGCCGCACGCCGCAACCGGCAGGCGGCTACTTGCCCGAGACGGGCGTCCTCTCCGAGCTGCAGGACGCCGCCAAAAAGCGCGAGTTCGGCCGCACGGTCCTGCTCGCCATGAAGACACTGGGGCCCAACGGCGCTGAAGGCGCCCACATGATCGCGCTCGGCGATTCGATCCGCGCACTGAAGCGGGCCGGGTTGGAACCGGATGCCCGCAGGCTCGGTTTCGAGGCGCTGTTTGCGAGCTGGCCGCGGGCCATCGTCAACTAGCTGCGAATCTATCGAGCCGAGGCGGGCATGGTCGAAGCGCCGGCGCACATCGAGACCTTCCTCGCCATGCAGAGCGCCGAGCGCGGCTCGGCGGCGAACACGATCGAGGCTTACCGCCGCGATCTCGGCGACTTCGGGCAGTTCCTGCAGCGCCGTAACGTCGCGCTCGCCGCCGCCACGACCGCGGACGTATCCGACTATTTCAGGGAAGCGGCAGCTGCCGGGCTGAAGCCCGCCTCGCGCGCGCGCCGGCTCTCGGCCCTGCGGCAGCTTTTCAAGTTCCTCGTCGCCGAGGGCGTCGTCGCCAACGATCCCACGCTCGGTCACGCGGCGCCACGCAGACAGCGCCCGCTGCCAAAGACGCTCAACGTCGCCGAGGTCGACCGGCTTATCGCCGCCGCAGCGAAGCGCGCCGAAGCGGCGGCCGGCTCCGACCGGCGCCGCGCGCTGCGGCTCAACTGCCTCATCGAGATGCTCTACGCCACGGGGATGCGCGTCAGCGAGCTCGTGTCGCTACCGCGCAGCGTCCTCTCCGGGGACGAGCGCGTGCTGACCATCCGTGGCAAGGGCGGGCGCGAGCGGCTCGTGCCGCTAAACGCGTCTGCCAGGACCGCGCTCGATCGCTACCTGGGGCTGGGCGAGGGCGAAGACTTCACACCGACGGTCGCTACCAAATGGCTATTCCCATCGCGTGGCGCTCAAGGGCACGTCACCCGGCAGCGCTTCGCCCACGACCTGAAGGAGCTCGCCGTCGAAGCCGGCCTCGATCCCGAGCGCGTCAGCCCGCACGTCTTGCGCCACGCATTCGCGAGCCACTTGCTCGACCGCGGCGCCGACCTGCGCTCCCTGCAGCAGCTCCTGGGCCACGCCGATATTTCCACCACTGAGATCTATACGCATGTCCTGGAGGAGCGGCTCAAAAAGCTCGTGGAGCAGCATCATCCGCTCGCCCGTAGGGAGCGCTAGATTGCGTTAATCCGGAGGGCGTATCGGTCTTGACAGGCCCGGAGGCACGGCGCGATTGTCCGCAGCCCCCTGGCAATCTGCGAGAAGAGTCGAGAAGAGTATTGGAACGCCCTGCCGCCATCCGCACGTATCTGGACTTCGAGAAGCCCATCGCCGAGCTCGAGAGCAAGGTCGCCGAGCTGCGAGCGCTGGAAGGCGACGACCGGCCCGTCTCCATCGCCGACGAGATCAAAAAGCTGGAGCAGAAAGCGAGGTCGGCCCTCGTTGACACCTACGGCAAGCTCACGCCTTGGCAGAAGACGCAGGTAGCGCGCCACCCGGAGCGCCCGCATTCCCTCGACTTCATCAACGCACTGATCGACGATTTCACGCCGATGGCGGGGGACCGCTATTTCGCCGAGGACGAAGCCATCGTGGGCGGGCTGGGCCGTTTCCGCGGCCGCTCGGTCATGGTGATTGGCCACGAGAAGGGGTCCGATACCGAGAGCCGCATCCGCCACAACTTCGGCATGGCCAAGCCCGAGGGCTACCGCAAGGCCGTCCGGCTCATGGAGCTCGCCGAGAGGTTCAACCTGCCCATCATCACGTTGATCGACACGGCCGGCGCCTATCCGGGAATCGGGGCTGAGGAGCGCGGTCAGGCCGAGGCGATCGCCCGCTCCACTGACTGCTGCCTGCGCATCGGCGTACCGCTGATCACCGTCGTGATCGGCGAGGGCGGCTCGGGCGGCGCCATCGCCATCGCGACCGCCAACCGCATCTTAATGCTCGAGCACGCGATCTACACGGTCGCCTCACCCGAGGCCGCGGCCTCAATTCTGTGGCGCGATTCCGCCAAGGCGATCGACGCCGCGACCAACATGAAGATCACCGCCCAGGATCTCGATCAGTTGGGCGTCATCGACGTGATCATCACGGAGCCTATCGGGGGGGCCCATCGCGACCGGGATCAGATCATGAAGGCGACCGGCGACGCCGTGGCCCGCGCGCTGTCGGAGTTCGACGGCAAGAGCCCGGAGGAGATCATCCGGCAGCGGCAAGACCGCTTCCTGGAGATCGGGCAGGCGCTCTGACGGCGGGATTTCGGGCCAAACCGATCATTAACCGTCAAATTCCGGTCCAACTCATAGGGATACTGGCAAAGAATCACCTGCGCGCCTAAGCTTGCCCGGCGCGGTAGGAATTCCGTAACGTTAACGATATGTTAGGGATTGGACGTTGATGGTGATCACCGTGCGCCAGGGGCACTGCGTATGCGTATGATCATCCTTGGCTCGAGACCGAGAGCCCGTGTGTGCGCTGCAATGGCTGCGCTCGCGTGTGCTTGCGCGCTTGCAGCCTGCAGCGGCGGCGCGCCGTCAATCCCGCCCGCGGATCAGCCGCTCAGCAGCGAAGCGATGATGCTGCTCGGCCGCAAGGGCATGGATCAGGGTGCCCCCATCTTCGTGCGCATCTTCAAGGAAGAGTCCGAGCTCGAGGTGTGGAAGGCGCGCGACGACGGCCGCTTCTACCACTTCAAGACGTATCCCATCTGCAACTGGTCGGGCGGCATCGGTCCAAAGACGACGTACGGGGACCATCAGGCGCCCGAAGGGTTCTATCGGGTCAACGCCGACCAGATGAACCCCAACTCGCAGTACTACCTCGCCTTCAACCTCGGGTATCCGAACGCCTACGACCGCTCGCTGCAGCGGACGGGCGATGCGCTGATGGTGCACGGCAAGTGCAAGTCGGTCGGCTGCTACGCGATGACGGACGCGCTGATCGAGGAGATCTACGGCCTCGCCCGTGAAGCGCTGAAAGGCGGGCAGCAGAACTTCGACGTGCACGCGTTCCCGTTCCGCATGTCGGAGGAGAACATGGCGCGCTACAAGGACAACCCCAACTACGCGTTCTGGCGCACGCTTAAGCAGGGCTACGACTACTTCGAGAAGTACCGCCTGCCGCCGGCGATCGCGGTGTGCGATCACCACTACGTCGTCAACGTCAAGGCACCTGTGAATGCGAGCGTGCGGCCCGACGCCGCCTGCCCGCGCTTCACGCGCCCGGTGGTTGCTCCGTTCGTGCCCAAGCCCACCGAGCAGCAGCTCGCCGAGGAGCGCATCGTCGTGCCGGGACCAAAGCTGCGCGAGATGCAGGCATTTGCCGCCGCCAAGCCGACTGAGACGACGCGTCCGGGCGCCTTCGGAACCTCCTACGGTCTCGGCGTTCCGGAATCCACCGGCAGCACGTCGGCGCCCAGCGCACCCCAGTAGAGCATGGCTAGCAGCCGCACGCTGAAGACGCTCGTCGTTCTCGGCGTGTCGATTGCGGTCGCGGCCGGTGCCGCGTTTGTGTTCTGGCCGCAGATCTTCGCGATGCTCGAGGAAGAGGCGATCTGGTCCACGAAGGCAGACCACTGGCGCGCCTATTCAAGCGGTCAGACGCTGCCCGGCACGCCGGATCTGCAGAACTTGCCAGCGCGTCTAGCCGCGCAAGGCGCCAAGCTCGGCGATCCTGTATTCGTGCGCATCTTCAAGCGCGAGTTCGAGCTGGAGGTCTGGCTGAAGCACGACGGCCGCTTCGAGCGCTTCGCAACCTACCCGATCTGCATGTGGTCGGGTGGGTTGGGCCCGAAGGAGCGGCAGGGCGACAGGCAGGCGCCCGAGGGCTTCTACACCGTAGACTCCGCCGCGCTTAATCCAAACAGCAAGTACCACCGCTCCTTCAACCTCGGTTTCCCCAACGCATTCGACCGCGCGCACGGCCACACCGGCTCGCTGCTGATGGTGCACGGTGATTGCCGCTCGATCGGCTGCTACGCCATGACCGATCCCGTCATCGACGAGATCTGGGCGCTGATCACCGTGGCGCTACAAGGGGGCCAGAAGCGGTTCCAGGTGCAGGTGTTCCCGTTCCGGATGACGGACGCGAATTTGGCGTGGCACGCACGCGCTCCTGAGGCGTCGTTCTGGCAACAGCTGCGGCAGGGGCACGACCTGTTCACACAGACGCAGCTCCCTCCCGAGGTCAGCGTCTGTGGCGACCACTATGCCTTTCGCGCAGCCAGCGGCGAAAAGGACGGCAGCGCGCCGATCGAAAACGGCTGCCCGAGCACAAGCTCGGGCAGCTGACAAGCAAATGTCGGGATTTGCTCTGCTCGGGCGAATCGCCGCAACACCTGTAGTGACTTGATGACTTGATAATGTCCATTTGGATCATTCAATTCCGACGCCAAGCAGGAACCTCGTGCCGTCGAGCGGCTGTCGCGGTTGCTAGGGGTCGATCGGGAAAGGTGGGTTGATGCGTCTGTCACTCGGGCCCATGAGCCGTTGTGTCATCGGACTGTGCGCGGCGATCGTGACGATCGGCCAGGCGCAGGCGGGTGGCGTGCCGCTCGCGCCGGACCTGCCCGCGGGCGCCGTCGACCGCAGCGAGCACCGGCGGCTCGCCTCCGAGGGCAAGGTGCTGCCCGGCACCCCCGACCTTACCAAGCTCGGCGAGCGCCTCGCCACGCACCACGTGACACGCGACGCCTCCATCATGCTCCGCATCTTCAAAGCCGAGTCGGAGATGGAGGTGTGGATGACCACCAATACGGGCGCCTACACTCTCTTTGCCACCTACCCCGTGTGCTTCTGGTCGGGCACGCTCGGACCCAAGCTGAAGGAAGGCGATCGGCAGGCGCCGGAGGGTTTCTATACCGTCGCCCTGGCACAGACATACCGCGATGGAGCGCGCTTGCCGGTAGCGCTCGACCTCGGCTTCCCCAACTCCTTTGATAAGCTGAACGAGCGCAGCGGCTCCGCCATCCTCATCCACGGCGACTGCGCCTCGATCGGCTGCTTTGCCATGACCAATCCCGTCAATGACGAGCTGAACAAGCTCGTGCTGCGGTCGCTCAATGCGGGGCAGACCTACGTGCAGATCCACGTCTTTCCCTTCCGTATGACGAACGAAAACTTCAATCGCTACGACATTCCTGAGTGGCGCGACTTCTGGCGCAACCTGAAAGAGGGCTACGACCTTTTCGAGCGAACGCACAGGCCGCCGCGCATCAGCGTGTGCGACAACACTTACGGCTTCGAGGCCGCGAGCAAGATCGAGGCCGCCAATCCGCCGGCGATCGCCGTGTGCCCTCGCAGCGAGACTGTGCTGCGCGAGCTCGACGACCTGAACACGCGCGTCGCCGAGCAGGCCGGTCCGCCGCCCGCGGAGACGAAGCCGGCGCCGGCGTATGCTTTTCTCAATCTCGTGCGCCCCCCGGTCTTGAACATGACCAGGATAGGCTTGAGCTCGTATCAACAGCCCGCCGGCGAGCCGGCGCGCACGATCCTGGCGAGACGTCTTTCCTGCTTGCCGACTTTATCGAGCTGCCGCAGGTACGCGGCGCTGCGCGACAAGCTCGCGGAGAGGGCGGCGATTGCGGCGGCGGAGGAGCGGGTCGCCGCAAACCGGCCCGCGGTCCACAAGAAGCGGCGGCGGACGGCGAGCCGCTAGTCGCCGCCGCGCTACCCATGTCATACAGCGACAAAGCAGGGCTGAGCCTCCAGTAGGACAAAGTGAGCCGCATTCTCGTCATCGGCGGCTATGGCGCGTTCGGGGCGCGGGTCTCAAAGCGGCTCGCGCGCGAGCCCAAACTCGAAGTAATCGTCGCCGGCCGCCGCGTGGACGCGGCTGCTACCTATGCGGTGGAGCTCGCGCGCACGGCGAGAAGCAAGGTCAGCCACGCGGACCTCGATGCGGTCAGTGCGGCGGCGGAGGACATCGGCGCGCTCCGCGCCTCGGTGCTCATCAACGCGTCCGGCCCTTTCCAGGCGCAGTCGTACGGGCTCGCGCGCGCGTGCATCGGCGCCGGCTGCCACTACATCGACCTCGCCGACGCGCGCGCGTTCGTCACCGGCATCACGCAGCTCGATGCCGAGGCGCGCGCCGCGGGCGTGAGCGTCGTCAGCGGCGCGAGCTCCGTGCCGGGGCTCTCGTCTGCCGTGATCGAAGCGCACGCCGGCGAGCTCAAGACGCTCGATGCCGTCGATATCGGCATCTCGCCCGGCAACAGCTTCGATCCCGGCGTCGCCACCACGGCGTCGATCCTCGGCGGGATCGGCAAGCCCTATGGCGTGCTGTCGGACGGACGCCAGCTGACGGTGTACGGCTGGCAGGGGCTGCGCCGCCATCGCTTTCCCCAGATCGGTGCGCGCTGGATGAGCAATGTCGAGGTGCCGGACCTTGATCTCTTGCCCGCGCGCTATCCCGGGCTAAAGACGGTGCGTTTCAATGCCGGCGTCGAAATCGGAATGTTCCACCTCGCGCTATGGAGCCTGTCTTGGCTCGTGCGCGCGGGGCTCGTGCGCGATGCTGCCGCGCTCGCGCCTCACTTGCTCGGCGCCAAACGGCGGCTCCGCTTTCTCGGCAGCGATCAGGGCGGCATGTTCATGAGGCTCTATGGCCGCGATGCGCAAAACGAGCCGCGTACTATCGAATGGACGCTCATCGCGCGCTCGGGCGACGGCCCCTACGTGCCGGCGATGGCGTCGGTAATATTAGCAAAGCGGCTTGCCGCCGGTAGGGGCCCGGCGCCGGGCGCGCGCCCGTGCTTTGCGCTTTTCGCGCTGGCCGACTTCGAGGCCGAAGTATCCGACCTCGATATCGCATTCCGCGTGCAAAGGCGCTGACGGCGCTGATCGCGCGACGCAACGTCACGCGTGCTTGCCGCAGCAGTGGATCGGCTAAAGTTCACCGGGGTGAAAAACAGAGGCAGGCAAGTGTTCTTAACCTCCAGAGCGCTGGCAGCGACGCGTGCGACAGCGCTTGCTTTCGGGCTCTTGTGCACGCCGCTTATTGCCGCCGCTGCCGACGCGATCACGAAGGTGCAGGGCGAGCCTGCTACGCTCACGCAATCACAGTCGGATGCGCTCAATGCGTACGCCAAGGCCGTCAAAGACTTTAAGTCGATCTTGGGCGAGCGGCGTGCGCAGATCGAAGCGAGGCAACGGCTGCCGAACTTGCCGGGACAGGCGCTCTACCTTGCGCGCAACAGCATGATCAGCGCGTACAAGGATCTCACCGCCGCGCTCCCGTCCAAGATCGGACGGCCCAACAAATTCGCAATTCCTCCGGCCTACTTCGATGCCGATAACGAGCCGCTGCTCGACGAGTACACGCGGCTCTTCGCCATCATGCAGGCGCCGCCCGCCAACGCGCAAAACTCAAACACCCCCTTCAAAGACGTTGTCGACCTCGGAACCGCCATTGGGCGCGCCAAGGGCCTCGATGCGGCAAACGCCGAAGTGGCAGGCCGCATCACCTTGGGCATCTTCTTTGCCGAGACCAACGGCAACCAGAACATGGGGAACGCGCGTTCCAACACCTACAAGGGAAGCTTGCAGACGGGCGTTTCCGAGGATCAAAACGGCCGCAGGAGATGGGGCGAGATCAAACGATCGATCGCCGCCATCGATCCCGGCTTGAGCGCCCGCGACGACAAGGAGGAGGCGCGCGTCGGCACCTTAGATCACCGGTTCAATCACTGGACCGCCGTGCGCGACGCCCTCATGAACGCCCACGCGGACCTCTTCCCGCAGATACCGGCGATCGTGCAGGCGTTGCCCGATCCGATCGATCAAATGAAGCTGTTCGAGCTCATCCAAATCATTCCCGCTCCGACCAAGGCCGCGCTCAAGTCGGGCCACTTGGCCGACTATGAGATCGCCGACCCGACGATCATGGGCTACCTGCGCAACAACAGCGTCTTCACCTTCGGGCATGCCGACAGAGCGAGGAAATCCGCAACCTTCCGCGCAAGTCCTCGATGCCATGTGGCTGTTCAATGAAAAATTCGAGCGCGCGCTGTCCAAATTCAACGCGATCAAGGCGCAGCGGAAGGGGTGAGGCTGAGCGGACGCACGATCACCGCACCGGTCGCGAGTTCATAGTCGAGGTCTTGCACCATCAGGCTCCCGATCAGCTTCAGGAACTCTTCGTGCTCGCCGTCGTGCTGCAAGAACGGATACCGCCTCGACGCAGGCGACGGCGTGATGTCAATGCGCGTGCCGTCCGCCTCCTCAATCACTGAGTGCGCCGAAAAGCGGAACCGGCCCCAGAACCGTAGGTCGAATACCATCCAGCCCGGCACCGCCTTGCATCCGGGGTTTTCAGCGACCCACCGTTTCGCGTTCGCGTGGCACATTCCCTGCGCGGGCGCCCAGCCGTCGCCCTCCTTCTCGACGAAGGGCACCACGACGCCGGCATCGTGGCGCGCGTAGAGCCCCCGGCCGATCGCAGCCAGCTTCTCGAGTGCACCGCCAACCTCGGTCATCTGAAGCCCCCGCCATCACCTATCCCGCTCCGGCATCACCTCAGTGTGCCAACCGCCATCCTCGCGGACGGCAGGCGGCGAGATCAGGCTCTTGATCCAATTCCATTCGCTGTAGATCGTGCCGCCCCCGAAACTACCAAACCCGAGCGCCGCGAGCACATAATGCCTCCCGATCATCACCAGCACGTCATGCGCCATATCCCGCAGAAGACGCCTTCCCCTTCTCAGGAGGCGCCTCACCCCCACGTCTGCCGCACGGTCTCGACCTTCTCCTTGGCCGCGACCGGCGGCGGGTCGCGCCTTTTCAGCGTTTTCAGTTTCGCTTCCGCTGCGACGACGCGCGGATCCTTCTTCGGCGCGCGCTTGCGCTCCGACGGCGGCGTCATTGGCCACTCGTGCGACGGCTCGAACCGGGGGCTATGCTCTTCGCTGCTGGGTATGCTGGGGGTCACTGCTCCTACCCTCGAATCGGACGCGAGAGCGGAGCGTAACTTGATTCCGCAGCCGGCAAGCCTACCGGCGCGCTCGTCCCGCAGTTTCTGCGGGGACAACCTGCACACCGTACCGTTCGATTCGCCCACACTTCACGTGAAAAAAAACTGATCCTCCGCTTATCCCCAGCTTCCACAGTGACTTCTTCGGATCGGCGCTAGTGGCGCCATGCACCCGAGCCCGATCTGCCAGTGCGGCCGCATCAAAGCCCGCTCGTATCATTCTTTTGGGTGCCGCCGGTCTTGGCGAATCAGCCTATTCGAGTCGGCTACGACGGTCGCACAGGCCAACTCGATGAAGCGCATGCGCCACCACCTGCGCAGTCGGATCGCGAGGATGCCCGTGGCCGCGGTTGGGCTATTCGCCCTCGCGGTCTGCACGAGCTCGTATGGCTTTGCAGACCCAAGCGTTCCACTTGGCGCGGGAGCCCAGAAGTCGCTCGAGATCGGCATCAGCGCCTATCAAGACGGCGCGCTCGAAGTCGCCGTCGAGGCACTGAGCGATGCTCTGCTTCAGGGCGACCTTTCCCAACAGCAGACTGCCGAAGCTTTCTATTACCGCGGGCTCGCATTTCGGGAACTAGGCAGGCCGGGCCAGGCCATCTCCGACTTGACGGCCGCCATGTCGGCAAAAGGTGGACTGTCGAAAGCTCATCTCAAAGAGGCGATGCGAAATCGTGCGGGCGCCTACCGCGAGGCGGGGCTCACCGCAACGGAGACAGCGGTCGCACCTCAATCTGGAGAAGGCTCTCGAATAGCGGTGCAGCTTCCAGCTAGTCGGCTTCCCGTGCCGGCTTCGGCCGACGAGGATCAATCACGCCAACCAGATCCGCCGCCGACGACGTCAAGCATCTCAGGCCAAGCCCCGCCCACGAGCGGGGGAGACTTCGTATCGGCGATAGAGAAGTTGATTCCAAACTGGCCATAGCCGCTCGACGAGGACCGGCGCCGATGCGCGCGTGCATCGGGGGCGGCCGACGTCGTCAGCTCTCCTGCCGAGCGCTTTCGAGGACGGTCGCCTTGCCAAGAACTTGGCGATACCAAAGGAAGGACGCGAAGCCGAACGCGATCGCGACGAAACCCCACAGCGCCACATAGGAGTCAAAGGGAAAGTGCCTCGTAAGGAGGTGAATCAGCACTGCGAAAGAAGCAGAAAAGAACGCGAAGAGCGATGCGACCAGAGCGTTGAGGGATTGCTTGAGGGGGGTGGCTGCTCGAACCTTTTTCTGCAGCTCAGCGAATGGGATCCGCTCAGTCGTAAGAGGCGCCGCGGCAAGCACCGGCTTTAAGCGACGCCTTTGGATCAACGCTGCGATAGGCAGTACCGCAGTCAGCGGAAGAACGATCAGAACGACCATCACACCGATGTCACCCGGTGTCGGGTCCTCGTGACCCGCAAAGGCCCACATGAAGGTCGCCACCAGGACCGTCCAGGCCAGAATTCCCCCCAGCAGTACAGCAGCAACGACACGTGGTCGGCGCAGCGCGACAATCGCCTCGATCTGAGACCTCTGAGCGTCGTTGACCAGATAGTGCGGCGTGTCCCCGAACACCCAAGGATTTGGCGAGCGGAAAACCCATCCGCCCGGTGCCGCCCTAAAGAGCGCGCTTTTCACGCTGTCGCCCGGCGAAGTCATCTTCTCTTCCTCCATAAGCTGCGCGTCGTTGACGGAGCTTCGCTAAGCCATTGTCGCGGTGGCGGCTGTCACCGCTGGTACTGCTCTGGCCCGGCGTCGCTCCCTGAGCCACAGGCCGAGTGCTTCATGCTCCCTTGCCATTGTGGGTTCTCTCGACCGCTCAAAACCTAATCTGCGCCGACGAGGCACCCGCTCCAACGCTCTCTGGTGGCCGAGAGATCACTCGACCCAAGACATTGCGTGAGCTGCATCCGATCCTCCTCGGTGAGCTGGCTCAGATGCGGCGGAGCAGGATCGTCGGACAAACATCGGTCAAGCGACTTCCCCTCCGCCTCGCACTTCGCGAACTCCTTGATCATCTCCTTTACGGCCTCGCTGAAAGGACCCTCGCCTTCGGGTTCAGGAGGGCAGTCCGGCCCCTCGGGGCATCCGGGGACCATCATGGTTGGCGCAGTCCCTGGTACCGCCGTTGTAGTGTCGGGCGCAGCAGCGGCCGGCGCCGCGGCTGGAGCACCCAATGCCGGCTCGACACCTGGGGCTGAAGTGATGGGTGCCGCTGAAAGTCCTAGGGCGGGAGCCGCGATTGCTGGCGCTGCGATTGGCGCCACGGGCATCGCAGGTACGGGCTCGGCGACGCCTTTGAACTGTGCTTGCGCATGTCCGCCAAAAACCAGGAACGCAGCCAGCAAGACCGCGTGCTTCTTGGCAACCGACATTGGTGTTCCCCTCAGAGAATTCTTCGCGACCATCTATACGCCGCAACTATCGGCGAGACAGCGGCGTAGGTACTCTCTGGGAGTGACAAAACAGGGGCAATCCATGAGCCACGTGCGCGTATTGGTGGGGACACGTAAGGGCGCTTTTGTGCTGAACGCGGACGGCGCTCGAAAATCGTGGACCGTCGATGGGCCATACTTCCCCGGTTGGGAGGTCTATCATCTGAAGGGCTCGCCGGTTGATCCGGATCGGCTTTATGCATCTCAATCGAGCAGCTGGTTCGGCCAACAAATCCAGTGCTCAAAGGATGGCGGCAGGTCGTGGGCAGCCGTGGGCAACGAGTTTACCTATGAGGGAGAAGCGGGAACGCATCAATGGTACGACGGCACCCCGCATCCTTGGGAGTTCAAGCGCGTTTGGCATCTGGAACCGTCCCTGACGGACGCCGATACCGTTTATGCCGGGGTCGAGGACGCCGCCTTATTCCGCTCGGCGGACGGGGGCCACACGTGGTCGGAGCTTTCGGGTCTGCGGTGTCACGGGTCAGGACCGCGCTGGCAGCCCGGCGCAGGCGGCATGTGCCTGCATACTATTCTCCTCGATCCGTCAGACCCGAGCCGCATCTTTATCGCTATCTCGGCCGCGGGCGCATTTCGCACCGACGACGGCGGCGAGACATGGAAGCCCATCAATCGCGGATTGCGGTCCGAATACATTCCCGATCCGACTGCGGAGGTTGGCCATTGTGTTCACCGCATCGCCATGCATCCTTCGCGGCCGAGCGTGCTGTTCATGCAGAAGCACTGGGACGTGATGCGTAGCGACGACGGAGGTGAGAACTGGCGCGAGGTCAGCGGCAACCTACCGACTGATTTTGGCTTCGTCATCGACGTGCACGCGCACGAGCCGGAAACGATCTACGTCGTTCCTATCAAAAGCGATGCGGAGCACTATCCCCTCGACGGCAAGCTGCAGGTCTACCGCAGCAAGTCCGGCGGAACGGAGTGGGAGGCACTCACACAAGGCCTCCCGCAGTCCAATTGTTACGTCAACGTGCTACGCGACGCGATGGCCGTGGATGGCCTCGATGAGTGCGGGGTGTATTTCGGTACAACCGGCGGCCAGGTATATGCGTCGAGCGACAGCGGCGACAGCTGGACTGCGATCGTGCGTGATCTTCCGGCCGTGCTTTCCGTGGAGGTGCAGACCCTCGCATGATCCGCGTCATTCTCCCCTCGCATTTGCGAATGCACGCCGACATTGAGGGCGAGGTAAAGCTCACTGTCAAAGGTGTGGTCACCCAACGTTCGGTGCTCGATGCTCTTGAGGCGCAGCATCCAGTGCTACGCGGGACCATCCGGGACTACGCCACGCAGCGGCGGCGCCCGTTCGTACGATTTTTCGCGTGCCAGAGTGACCTGTCCTTGGAGCCCCCAGACAAGCCTCTTCCGGACGCAGTCGCGAGTGGGGCTCAGCCCTTTCTGATTGTCGGAGCTATCGCAGGTGGGTGAGAGTTCGGCCAAGGTCTCTATCGGCCTCTGCCCCAGAGGTCGGTTCCCCAGGTAAGAAGCTCCCGGATCGTGCCATCTTGCCGGCAAGCGCCCACCCGAATCTTGCAGCACTTTTTCCAGGAACTCGCTGCGACGCACAACGTTCGGAACGTGGTGCAGTATCAGTGGTGTGAGGGCAACTATGTCCCGAGGACCCGGCCTCCCCGCCCAAGAACTCCAGCCCTGGCGTCCACAAGCCTGCGGCACGACCGGCCGCCGCATCCTTATCGTGGAGGATGAGATGTTTGTGGCCATGGACATCGAATTGGTGGTGGAAAAGGCAGGTCATCAGGCCGTTGGTTTCGCTGGCACGGCTGAGCGAGCCGTAGCGTTGGCCGATGAGCTGCGTCCTGATCTGGTGCTCATGGATATTCGTTTGCGGGGCCATCACGACGGTGTCGACGCCGCCATCGTGATCCGGGAACGTTTCGACATTCCTTGCCTCATTATCAGCGCACACACCGATGCGCGGACGCGTGAACGCGCGGCGCCCGCGCGAGTCGTGGGCTTCATCTCCAAGCCGTTCGACCATGCACTGTTGGAAATCGCCTTGAACGGAGGATTGAAACCATAGCGTTGGATTGAGCTCGAGGAGGAACGCACGCCGGCTCTTGCCGTTTACGGTCTGGGACGGGCTTGCTCGAGGTCCCACTCGGGATTGCATCGAGTGCCAAAAGCCAACCAGGAGAAGTCTCATGACGCTCAACATCAAGAGATTTGCGGCACTTATCGGGAGTCTCGCGCTGGCGGCGAGCCTCGCGGCTGCTCCGGCGGACGCTTGTGGCCGGAAGCACTGGAAGGGCGCGGATGGCGGTCCCGTGCACGGCTACAAGCATTGGAGGCATGCCAGGGCCGAGTTGAAGTGATGCCCTCTGGCTCCCGAATCTGAGCCGATCGATGCGGCCCCTTTCGGGGGCCGCACTTTCCTTCGGCGGCCGCCTCGATTGTGGGGGAGCCCCTCCCGCGCGACGCTGAGCTGCACCCAACAGATCAAATGGGCCACAGCACCGCCTAGCTCGCAAGATGAGCTCCGTAGCCATAATAGTATTTAGTTAGTCGTGCTTGCCGTGGCAGTGCTTGTACTTCTTGCCCGAGCCGCACGGGCAAGCCGAGTTACGCGCGGTCTTGCCCCAGGTCGCCGGGTCGCCGGGATCGACGGCTTCGGACTTCTTGCGCGTCTGCAGCGGCGGACGTTTCTCGGCCGGAGGAGGCGCGGCGCGGCCTTCCGCGGCGATGGCTGCATCGGCCAGTGCCAGCTCGTCGTAGCCCGAGAACGGGTCGACGTGATGGGCTTCCATCGGCGGCAGCTCTGGCGCCTGCAGCTCCGGCTGCTGGTCGGGCGGCGCCAGTTCGACGTGCATGAGCTGTCCGGTGACGGCCTCGCGCAGGCGCGATAGCACGCTCTCGAACAGCACGAACGCCTCGCTCTTGTACTCGTTAAGCGGATCGCGCTGTCCGTAGGCGCGGAAGCCGATCACTTGGCGCAAGTGCTCCAGCGTGACGAGATGCTCGCGCCATAAGTGATCGAGCGTCTGCAGGAGCACCATCTTCTCGATCTGGCGGAAGCTCTCGGGACCGACATCGAGCTCCTTGGCCTGCGCCTTCTCGTCGACGGCCTTGAGGATGCGCTCCTCGATCTCCTGGTCGGCGATGCCTTCTTCGTTCGCCCATTCGTCGATCGGAAGCCCGATGCCGAAGACGCCAGCGATCGCCTCTTTGAGCGATTTGGTGTCCCACTGCTCGGCGTAGGCCTTCTCGGGGATGTACTGGCGCACAAGTTCGCGAACGAGCTGGTGGCGCAAATCCTTGATTGTTTCAGAGACGTTCTCCTCGCCCATGATGTCGAGGCGCTGCTCGAAGATGACCTTGCGCTGATCGTTCATCACGTCGTCGTACTTCAGGATCTGCTTGCGGATGTCGAAGTTGCGCGCCTCGACCTTCTTCTGCGCCATTTCCAGCGACTTGTTCATCCAGGGGTGCGTGATCGCCTCGCCCTCCTGCAGGCCGAGCGTCTTCAATACGCTGTCCATGCGCTCGGAGCCGAAGATGCGCATCAGGTCGTCTTCGAGCGAGAGGTAGAACTTGGAGCGTCCCGGGTCGCCCTGGCGCCCTGAACGGCCGCGCAGCTGGTTGTCGATGCGTCGGCTCTCGTGGCGCTCGGTTGCGAGCACGTAGAGGCCGCCGGCATCGAGCGCCTCCTGCCGCTTGACCTTGATGTCGCCCTGCAGGCGCTCGCGCGTCTTGGCGATCTGCGCTTCGTCGGGTGCGCGGCCAGCCCGCGTCTCCTCGGCGATCCAGTCCTTCAGCTGGTAGTCGGCGTTGCCGCCGAGCTGGATGTCGGTGCCGCGGCCGGCCATGTTCGTCGCGATCGTCACGCTGCCCGGCACCCCGGCCTGCGCGACGATGCTGGCCTCCTGCTCGTGGAAGCGCGCATTGAGGACCTGGTGGGGGATCGGATCGGCATTCGATTTCGGCTTGGCGCCGATCTCGGTGAGGTAGGCGCCGATCTCGGCGAGGTACGACTTGAGCTCGCCCTCCTTTCCGTCGTTGAGCTTCTCGGCCTGCGCGAGCGCGGTGCGTCCGAGGTCCTGGATGTACTTTTTGTCCTTCAGGAGCTCGGAGAGCTGCTCGGACTTCTCGATCGAGACGGTGCCGACGAGGATCGGCTGGCCGCGCCGGTGGCAGTCGGCGATAGACTGCACGATGGCGGCGTACTTCTCCTTGGCCGTGCGATAGATCTCGTCGTCGTCGTCCTGGCGGAGAACCTCCACGTTGGTCGGAATCTCGACCACGTCGAGCCCGTAGATATCGAGGAACTCGCTCGCTTCCGTGGCCGCGGTGCCCGTCATGCCGGCAAGCTTGTCGTAGAGACGGAAGTAGTTCTGGAAGGTGATGGACGCGAGCGTCTGGTTCTCCGGCTGGATCTCCACGCGCTCCTTGGCTTCCAGCGCCTGGTGCAGGCCTTCCGAATAGCGCCGGCCCGGCATCATGCGGCCCGTGAACTCGTCGATGATGACGACCTGGTTGCCCTTGACGATGTAGTCGCGGTCGCGCTGGAACAGCTTGTGGGCTTTGAGCGCGGAATTGACGTGGTGCACGTAGGAGACGTTCTCGATGTCGTAGAGCGAGCCCTTGAGTACACCCTGGGCTTCGAGCGCCTTCTCGACATGCTCGTTGCCGAGCTCGGTGAGCGAGACCTGGCGCTGCTTCTCGTCGAGCTCGATGAGGCCCTCGGTCTTGAGCACCTCCTTGGCTTTTTCCTTGCCGTGGACTCTCTCGACCTCTTTCTCGATCTTGGCGTGCTCCGCCGCCACGCTCTTCATCAGCTCGTCGACGGCAAGATAGAGATCGGCGCGGTCCTCCAGCGGCCCGGAGATGATCAGCGGCGTGCGCGCTTCGTCGATCAGGATCGAGTCGACCTCGTCGACGATGGCAAAGACGTGTCCGCGCTGGACCATGTCCTCCTTGTGGATCTTCATGTTGTCGCGCAGGTAGTCGAAGCCGAGCTCGTTGTTGGTGCCGTAGGTCACGTCGCAGGCATACTGCGCCTTGCGCTGCTCGTCGTTGAGGTCGTGCACGATGCAGCCGACGGTGAGCCCCAGGAACGTGTAGATCTCGCCCATCCACTCTGCGTCGCGATGAGCCAGATAATCGTTGACGGTGACGACGTGCACGCCCTTGCTGGCGAGCGCGTTGAGGTAGACGGCGAGTGTCGCGACGAGCGTCTTGCCCTCGCCGGTCTTCATCTCTGCGATCTTGCCGTCGTGCAGGACCATGCCGCCGATGAGCTGCACGTCGAAGTGGCGCTGCCCCAGCGTTCGTTTGGCCGCCTCGCGGACGGTCGCGAACGCCGGCACGAGCAGATCGTCGAGCGTTGCCCCATGCTCGAGCTGGAGGCGAAACTCTTGCGTGCGCGCCTTCAGCTCCGCGTCGCTGAGCTTGGCGATCTCGGGCTCGAGCGCATTGATCGCCTCCACGCGGGGCCGGTAGCTCCGGACGCGGCGCTCATTCGAGGAGCCGAAGATTTTTGCCGCGAAGCCGCCAATCGTCGAGAGCATCATAACGTTTCCTTAAACTGCCAACGTGTCGCCGCCGGACACGGGGGCCAAGCGGTAAAAGTCGCCCGCGTTAATAGCCGCCATATCCGCCGGAGGTGCCTACAGGGGTCGCCGTGAACTCGTGCTGAATGCGCCGCGAGCAGGCGACGCCGCCGGGTGAGAGATAAGGACCGCACCCTTGCCTTGTCAACGCATTGAAGCCTTCGCCGGAGGACGCTCGGAAGCGAAGAACATTCGGCGACTTTCCAATTCGTAACTTGGCAGAGCCGCCTCGGGCCACTATCCATGGGGCCGCAAAAACCCATGCAGTCGCGACACTATTTGAGCAGCACCGCGGGCTTGTTCACTTTCGCGCGCCCGCCGAACCATCAGAGATCGAGAATGCAGAACGTCTTCCAGAAGAGGCGTGTCCTCCTTGCCGCCGCCGTCGTCGCCGCCGTTTTGGCAGGAGGCATCCTCCGCATCGCCTCCGCCGAGGAGAAGTCCGACACGGTCGTGGCAAAGGTGAACGGACAGGCGATCACCGAAGCGGACATGCGCTATGCCGAGAACGAGCTCGGCGGGGAGCTGGCCAACCTGCCGCAGGAGGTGAAGCGCCGCGCGCTCGCCGAGTACCTCATCGACAACACGCTGTTCGCGGATGCAGCCGAGGCCGCCAAGCTCTCGGCGACGCCCGAGTACGAGCAGCAGATGGGTTATTTGAAGCGCCGCGTGCTACGCGAGCTCTACTTCAACAAGACGCTGAAAGACACCATCAAGGAGGACGAGGCCAAGAAGGTCTACACCGACCGGGTCGCGCAGTTGAAGCCCGAGGAGGAGGTCGAGGCCCGCCACATCCTCGTCGACAGCGAGGAGAAGGCCAAGGAGCTGCGCGCCAAGATCGTGGCCGGCGCCGATTTCGCGCAGGTTGCGAAGGAGAACTCGACCGACACCGGGTCCAAGGACCAAGGCGGCGTGCTCGGGTACTTCGGACACGGCCAGATGGTGCCGGAGTTCGAGGCGGCCGCCTTCAAGCTGGAGAAGGGACAGATCTCCGAGCCGGTGCACACCAACTTCGGCTGGCACATCATCAAGGTCGACGACCGCCGCAAGAAGGAGCCACCCTCATACGAGGCCGTCAAGGACACGATCATGAACTCGCTCGTCGTGCGCAAAGCGCAGGACGCGGCGACGGAGATGCGCGGCAAGGCCCAGGTCGAATACGTCGACGCCGGCATCAAGAAGCAGGTCGAGGAGCAAAAGCAAAAGCAGGAGCAGGACGCCAAGAAGCCCGCCGAGGCTCCGGCGGCTACGCCCGAGGCACCCACCGCTCCGCCCACGCCGAAACAATAGCTCAATCCTCAGTGCCACTGCATCGGGCCGCTTGATCTCAGCGGCCCGATCTGTTTCTAGGTGCGGGCTCGCCGATACTTGGAATTTTCGCCATGGCCAAGGCCGCCGCCGTTTCCCCGTTCGCGCCGAAGTCGCTGCCCAAGGTACCAGCGGTGGAGGGCGTGCGCTTTGCAGCGGCCGAGGCGGGCATCCGCTACAAGGGGCGCACCGATCTCCTGCTCGCCGTGCTCGATCCCGGCACGACGGCGGCCGGCGTGCTGACCCAATCGAAGACGCGCTCGGCCCCCGTCGAGTGGTGCGCGAAGGTGCTGAGGGACGGAGGCGCGCGCGCGCTCGTCATCAACTCGGGTAACGCCAACGCCTTCACCGGCAAACGAGGCCGCGAGGCGGTCGAGATCACAGCCGACGCTGCGGCAAAGGCCGTCGGCTGCTCGCCCGAGGAGGTCTTCATCGCCTCGACCGGCGTGATTGGCGAGCCGATGGACGCGGGCAAGTTCGCGCACCTCTTGGGCCGGCTCGCGACCGAGGCCACGCCCGACGCCTGGAGCGCCGCAACGCGCGCGATCATGACCACCGACACCTTCCCGAAGCTCGCCACGCGTCGCACAAGGATCGGAGCCGTGGAGGTCGTCATCAACGGCTTCTGCAAGGGCGCCGGCATGATCCAGCCGGACATGGCGACGATGCTGTGCTTCGTGTTCACCGACGCCGCTATCGAGCGCGCCGCGCTGCAAGCGCTCGTCGCACAGGCCGCCGATCGCACCTTCAATTGCGTGACCGTAGACGGCGACACCTCGACCAGCGACACGCTGATCGCGTTTGCAACGGGGGCGGCGGAGCGTCGCGGTTGTCCGCGCATCAAAGACGCCGACGATGAGCGCGTCGCCACGTTCGCGGCGGCGCTGCACGACCTTCTGAGGGAGCTGGCGATCCTCGTCGCCAAGGACGGTGAGGGAATCACCAAGTTCGTCACCGTCGAGGTCGAGGGCGCCGAGAACGATATAGCCGCCCGCAGGATTGGGCTCTCGATCGCGAACTCGCCGCTGGTCAAGACGGCGATCGCGGGCGAGGACCCCAATTGGGGCCGCATCGTCATGGCCGTCGGCAAGGCCGGCGAGGCCGCCGACCGCGACAGACTTTCGATCCGCTTCGGCGACATTGTCGTCGCCCAAAACGGCGAGCGGGCGGCGAGCTACGACGAAGCCACGGTCGCGCGCTACATGAAGGGCGCGGAGATCGTCGTGCGCGTCGACGTTGGCGTCGGCAGCGGCCGCGCCACCGTGTGGACCTGCGACCTGACGCACGGCTACATCGACATCAACGCCTCCTATCGAAGCTGAACGCTTTCGCGCATCGCTGATGTCGGGAGCCGCGGGCGGAGCGGTCCGCGTCAGCCGACGAGGTTCAGCGGGATCTTCAGGTAGCGTACGCCGTTCGTCTCGGCGGGCGGGAACTTGCCGGCCCGCATGTTCAACTGAATCGACGGCATCAACAGGTGAGGAGCGGCGAGCTTAGCGTCGCGCGCCCGGCGCATGGCGACAAACTCATCCTCGGAAACGCCGTCCTGGACGTGCACGTTTTGCCCGCGCTGCTCGGCGACTGTAGTTTCCCAGGCAAAGTGATCGCGCCCCGGCGCCTTGTAGTCGTGGCACATGAACAGGCGCGTCTCGGGCGGGAGCGCCAGCAGCCGCTTCATCGAGCGATAGAGCGCGTGGGCATCGCCGCCTGGAAAGTCGGCGCGGGCCGTGCCGAAGTCCGGCATGAACAGGGTGTCCCCGACGAATACCGCATCCTCGATCCTGTAGGAGACATCCGCCGGCGTGTGTCCGGGTGTGTAGATCACCTCGCCTTGCAGCGTTCCGATCGAGAAGCGCTCGCCGTCCTTGAACAGGTGGTCGAACTCGCTGCCGTCGCCACTGACGTCGGTGGCGTTAAAGACGGGGCGAAAGATCTTCTGCACCTCGCGAATATGCTCGCCGATGCCAACCTTGGCGCCGGTTGCGAGCTTGATGTAGGGCGCGCCCGACACATGATCGGCATGCGCGTGCGTCTCCAACACCCAGTCGATCGTCGATTTCGCGGCCTCCGCGGCGGCAAGGATCGCCTGCGCCGATCGTGACGACGCCTTGCCGCTGCTCTGATCGTAATCGAGGACGGGATCGATGACGGCGGCGCGCCGGCTCGTCGGATCGGTCACGAGGTAGCTGACCGTATTGGTCGGCTCGTCGAAGAAGGCGCGGATTTCCGCCCGTGCGTTCATTTTGCTCTCCCCTTGGATGATCTCATATCCGACATTGACAGATATATTAGTGATAACTAAATTAGCAAGCTCTAAACTATGGAGCGGACAAAATGCCTCGCGCGCCCCGCGACCTCGCCACCTTCGAAGCCAATGCACTGAACGTCGCGCAGATCTTGCGTGCGCTCGCCAACGAGCGCCGGCTGATGATCCTGTGCAAGCTCGTGGAGTGGGGAGAGGCAACGGCCGGCTCGCTTGCCGAAGCTGCGGGGCTGTCGCAATCGGCACTCTCCCAGCACCTCGCCAAGATGCGCGAGGAGGGCATCGTCACCTTTCGCCGCGACAGCCAGACGCTCTGGTACCGGGTCGCCGACCCCCGCACCGAGACGCTGCTCGGACACCTGCAGCGGCTCTATTGCTCCACCAAGTGACACAACTCAATTGTAGTGAGACCCATCATGAGCCTGCAAAGAATCAGTCCCGCCGATGCCAAGCACCTCGTCGACAAAGGCGCGCTGCTGATCGACATCCGCGGCGCGGACGAGCACGTGCGCGAGTACATCCCTGACGCGCGTAACTGCCCCGTGAACGAAATGGGAAAGCTCGGCGCGGTGGCCGGCCCCGTTGTCTTCTACTGCCGTACCGGCAACCGCACGGCCGTCAATTCTGCACGGCTCGCCGCGGCGGGCTGCGAGGCTTACGCCATCGATGGCGGCATCGATGCCTGGAAGCAGGCGGGGCTCCCCGTGAGAACCGATCGCAGCCGGCCGATCGAAATCCAGCGCCAGGTTCAACTTGCAGCCGGCAGCCTGGTGCTGCTCGGGGTTTTGCTCGGACTCACGGGTCATCCCGCTTTCTACGCGGTGGCGGGTTTCGTCGGGGCCGGTCTCGTGTTCGCCGGCCTGACGGGCTGGTGCGGCATGGCCAAGCTCTTGGGATGGATGCCCTGGAACCGAACCGTGAACCCTTGAGCCTGTTCTGACGCGTCTCGGCGAGCGCCGCTATTTCGAGCAGGCGACGAGCACGGTCTTGCCGACACCCGGCACGTAGACAGCACAAAGCTCCTCGGCTGGGCCCTTGCCCGGTTCCACAACCGGCTTGGCAGTTGCCTGAGCCGTGGGTGGCGGGCTCGGAGTAGTGGCCGCAGGAGCCGTCGCCGGCGTTGCCGGAGGCGTTGCGGCCGGCGGTGGAGGAGGCGTAGCTGCTGCTTCCGCCTGCTTCGTCCGTTCCAGGCCGCGGCGGGCGACCTCGATATCGGGCTCGAGCGCCAGCGCTCGCGAGTAGAGCGAGGCAGCCTCCTGCTTGTGGCCGAGTTCCTCCTCGATCAGCCCAGAGACTGCGAGCGAGAACGCGTTCTTCGGTGCGATGTGCAGCGCCTCATCCACGTCGGCCTTGGCGTCGGCGGTGCGGCCCAGCTTCAGCCGTGCGAAGCCGCGCTGGCTGAGGATGAGGGCGCGCTCGCTCGGGAGCAGACTGGCCGTCGCCTTGTTATTTAGCGCTTGCGAGAAATCGACGATAGCCGCGTCGTAGTTCTGCGCCTGACTGTTGGCGCGGCCGCGCAGCAGAGTAAGGTTGAAATCCTCGGGCTTGGCGCGCAGCGCCTCGTTGAAATCGGCAAGCGCAAGCTTCGCGTTGCCTTGACTGAGGTAGGCCTGCCCGCGTGCGCGGAACGCCCAGGTGTAGCTCGGCACCTTGTCCAGCGCCGCCGTGTAGTCGGCGATGGCCTCGGCGTACTGCTGCTTCTTGGCGCGCAGATCCCCCCGTTGACACCAATACTGCGGGTTTTTCGGATCGAGGCCGATGGCAATGTCGAGGTCGGCAATGGCCTCGTCGTAGCGGCCCATGAGCTTGTAGGCCGCCCCGCGGTTGCCGAGCGCGACCGCCTTGTTGTGCGCGTCGAGCCCACCGTCCTCGAAAAGCCGCGTGCAGGCCGCGATCGCCGCTTCCGCCTTGGGCGAATCGGCGCACTGCGCGATGTCGTCCTGGCTGACGCGCCCGCGCGCCCAGGCCTCGCTCGAAACCGCACATGCGGCGAGCGCCACCGCGGCAGCGACGAGCATCTCTCTGCCTGCAGCCTTTCGATGTGCCGTGTCGCAACAGGTCACGTCGTTTCAGCCCTTCGATCCTCGAGCCGTCAACTGTATCGCTAATTGTAAAGGAATTTCCGAGCCCCGTATCGGGCCGGAAATCGGTCGTTTGCGCACTGAGAAAGCGGCCTCCGCGCGAGGCTGCCGATTGTGCCGGGCCGTGAGCTGCGTTAGCTTTCCCCAACCCATGAGAATATTGTGACGCGCATGCCCTGCTTGCGTCTCCTCATTTGCATGTACCTCGCGACCGCTTTCGCGGCGCCGGCCTCGGCCGAGCCGGGCGATGCCATTGGCGCGGCGGTGACCATCGTCAACCACGTGACCGGCGAGTACAACCGTAACCTGCGAAATCTCGAGACCGGCGACGACGTGCGCCAGGAGGAGATCATCGCCGTCGCCGACGACTCCCTTGGCGAGCTGATGCTGCGCGATCAGACCAAGGTGGCGCTAGGGCCCGGCGCGCGGCTCACACTCGACCGCTTCATCTACGATCCCAACAGGACCACGGGCTCGATCGTCCTTAACCTGGTGAAGGGCGGCTTCCGCTTCATCACCGGCATTGCCGCAAAGCCTGTCTACTCGATCCGTACGCCCGTCGCCTCGATCACGGTGCGCGGCACGATGTTCGATGTCTACGTCGAGGGGGATCAGGCAATCTGGATTCTGCTGCACGAAGGCGCGGTCACCGTCTGCAACAACAGCGGCAAATGCCGCGAGCTGGACGACCCGTGCCGTGTCGTGCGCATCGGTCCCGGTGGCGCCATGCCCGACCCCGGTACCTGGAACGCGCTCCCCTATGCACGCGACGTAAACTTCGACACGGCTTTCCCGTTCGTGGTGAAGCCGCCGGGAATCGACCCCAAGCCGATCTTCTCGCGCGAGGACATCGAGCTCGGCCGCTGCCCGGAGCCGAAGGTGCGCAAGGCCGACTATGAACCCGACGAGAAGCCGGCGAAGCAGAAGAGCTACACGCCGCGCAGATCGAGGCAGACCTATGCCAGGCCGCGCTATAGGCGGTATCCGCGGTACACGCCCGCGATGCCGAACGTCACCATCGGCATTGGCATTGGTGGCGGCGGCAATCGGGGGCACCACTAGTCCGGCGCGGTCAGCGCATCGACTTCACGTATTCGCCAAGCCATGCGTCTGCGCGAGGCCCTTGTCGGCGCCCTCTCGAGCCGCTCATCGACGTTGCGCGAAGCCTTGGGCTCCGAGCCGACAGGGCGCCACTCCGCCTCGCGGCCGCGCGCGATTAGTCGGAGCCGACTAAGGGAGGAGGGCCACAACGCGCGCGGGGGCCCCAGAGCCGTGCGCCAGCTTGATCGGGAGCGCCAATACCCAGGCGCCCGTCGACGGCAGGCGGTCGAGGTTGGTCAGGTTCTCGAGTCCGACGACGTTGGCCGCGCCGAGCACGCGATGCACAAAGTAATCCTTCGACGGTCCGTGATCGACGCTCGCCGTGTCGACGCCGAGCACGGCTGCGCCGCGCTCGACGAGCAGACGAGCTGCCTCCGCGCCATAGGAGGGAAAGTGCAGGTGGCTCGCGTCGCCCGGCGTGTCATCGCCGAGATAGGCGCGCTTGTCGGGCCAGCGGCTGCTCCAGCCGGTGCGCAACAGCACGATGGCTCCGCGCGGTATCTCGCCGTGGAGCGCTTCCCATGCCGTGACGTCCTCCGGTTTCAGCGTGTAGTCGGGGTCGGCGGCAGCCTTGGCGGCAATGTCGATGACGGCGGCGCGCCCGATCAGCCGCTCGATCGGGATCTCGGCCACGCTCTCGCCGCCTTGCGAAAAATGATACGGAGCATCGATGTGCGTGCCGCCATGCTCCGGCGTGCAGAACCGATTTGCGGCATAGAAGAATCCTCGCTCCGTGATTCCCTTGTGCTCTTCGGTGAGCTCGAAGGCCTTCGCCTCGGTCGGCCAGAAGATGGTGTTGGCGTCGATCGGATGCGTGAGATCGATGACTTTCGCGTCGGCGATGTCGAGGTGTTGCGCCTCGGCGGGAGCCGACAGAATTGCAAGAGGGGGGACAAGAAGAAGGGCAAACGACACAGAAGCTGAGACGATGGGGCGGATCGTGGCCATTGTTGCCTCCAAGACACGGCGATGGGCAGCGTTATTGCTTGCCAAGGGTACGCCTGCTGGCAAGCGGAGCGCCTGGTGGCGCGGGCGGGGCCCGGCCATTGCAAGGCTTCCACGACGATATCGCTTGTGGGCTGACATTTGCCTACAAGCTGCGGCATAATCGAAACTAGGGGAATCAGTTGCGCGAGCCGCGAAAGGGCGAGACGTCTTGAGGAAAGACGCGAAGATCGTGTTGGCTGGCGCGCTCGCCTGCTCGCTGTCACTGACCGTGAGCGGCCCAGCCACGGCCGCCGGGGCGATCCTGATCGATACCACCGACGGCCACGTCCTCTACTCCGAGGACGTGGATTCGCCCTGGTACCCAGCCTCGCTGACGAAGATGATGACCGCCTACGTCGCCTTCCAGGCGGTTCGCGACCACAAGATCACGCTCGACACCAAGATCTTCATCTCGCCGCACGCCCATGCGCAGCCGCCGACGCGCCTGGGTCTCAAGGCCGGCAAGGACCTGCCGCTGGAGGATGCGCTGCGCGCCCTCATCATGCGCTCGGCCAACGACCTCGCCATTGCGATCGCCGAGACCATCGGTGGCGACGAGGCCTCGTTCGTCAAGACCATGAACCAGACGGCGGCGCAGCTCGGCATGCTGCACACGCACTTCATCAATCCCAACGGCCTCCCGGCCGAGCAGCAGATGACGACGCCGCGCGACATGGCGCTGCTGGCGCAGGCGCTGATCCGCGACTTTCCAGAGCACGCCACTATGTTCTCGGACGTGCATGCGACCATCGCCAAGGTCGACATCTCCACGCACAACGCGCTGCTCGGCAGCTTCCCCGGCGCCGACGGCATGAAGACCGGTTACACGTGCGCGTCGGGTTACAACCTCGTCGCCAGCGCCACGCGCGACGGGCACCGGCTCGTCGCGGTCGTGCTCGGCGACGAGACGAGCGCGGCGCGCAACGCGCGTGCCGCTGCGCTGCTCGAGCACGGCTTCAAGACACGGGAGTGGAAGGCGTTGGTGCCGACGGCGCGGGTGGAGAACCTTCCGAGCGACTATCGTCGGTGCCGGCTACGAGCCCAACGCGCCCATGCTCGAGCACTGGAAGGCTTGCCAGGACCTGCCGCCGCCTGTCGTCGCCGACGCCAAGGATGCCAAGGACGGCAAGAAGCAGCAGGCGAGCCTGACGGAGACGAAGAAGCCCGTGCGGCAAGCGCGTTCGAGCGGCGGTTCCAGGAAGCGGCGGCACGCGCGCAACGAGTGACGCGTAGGCCGCGCTTCACCGCGCCTTACGACGCGCCCACCTTTGCCTCGATCGCGTCCCAGATGAGCGCGGCGATATCGGCCCCGCCGAACTCCTTCACCTGCCGGATGCCCGTCGGCGAGGTCACGTTGATCTCGGTGAGGTAGGGGCCGATCACGTCGATGCCGGCAAAGAGCAGCCCGCGCTTTTTCAGCTCCGGCCCCAGGCGCTTGCAGATCTCTTTATCCCGCGCCGTGAGCTTGGTCGGCTTCGCGGTGCCGCCGACGTGCAGGTTGGAGCGCGTCTCGTTCGCCGGCGGCACGCGGTTGATGGCGCCTACGGCCTTGCCGTCGACGAGGATGATGCGCTTGTCGCCTGAGCGCACCTCGGGCCGATACTGCTGCACCATGAACGGCTCGCGGAACACCGTCTGGAACAGCTCCACGAGCGAGCCGACGTTAGTATCGTCCGGCGCGATGCGGAAGATGGCGGCGCCGCCGTTGCCGTAGAGCGGCTTCAAGATGATGTCCTTCATCTCGGCGCGGAACGCCAGCACGTCGGCGAGCGAACGCGTCACGATGGTCGGCGGCATCAGGTCGAGGAAATCGAGGACGAAGATTTTCTCCGGCGCATTGCGTACATGCGCGGGATCGTTGACGACGAGCGTCTTGGGGTGGATGCGTTCGAGCAAGTGTGTCGTGGTGATGTAGGCCATGTCGAAGGGCGGGTCCTGGCGCAGCAGCACTACGTCCTGCTTGGCGAGATCCTCGACGCGCGCATCGGAAAGCTTGTAGTGCGCGCCGACTTTGTCCTCGACCTTGAGCGTCTCGCCGCGCGCCAAGAGCCGGTTGCCGTGCAGCGCGAGGTTGGGCGGCGTGTAGTAGAACAGCGCGTGCCCGCGCTTTTGCGCCTCAAGCAGCAGCGCGAAGGTCGAATCGCCGCGGATGTCGATCCGCTCGATCGGGTCCATCTGGCAGGCGACGCGCAGGGGCACGAGGCAATATCCTCGGGTGGGATTCGGGGCCGCGTAGGCAAACCGCTACGGGCGTTGACTGTCAATGCCAATTGCCCGTCGGTGGGCCTACATCCCGTCCGGGATGTGCCGCGGCAGGCGCCCCGGCACCAGCAGGATCACGTCGAAAGCAAAGACGTGGCCGTGATAGCGCGGGCGGTGCGCGAGCCACAGATCGGACGCGCGGCGGATGCGGGCGGCTTGGCGCGCCGAGACGGCGGCTTCCGCGTCCTCGCGCGTTGCCCGCCGCTTCACCTCGACGAACGCGAGCCGTTTTCCCCGCACGGCGACAATGTCGATTTCGCCCGCGCGCGTACGCACCCGCCGCCCGAGGATGCGATAGCCCTTGGCGATGAGCACGGCGGCAGCGAGCGCTTCCGACATCCGCCCGCGCCGCAGCCGCAGGCGGCGCTCCGCGGCGCCAAGGCTCAGCGGCGTGGAGCGGGAGCGCGCGGTCATTCGCTCGTGCGCTCGCGGCGCACTCCCAGATCGTAGACGCGCGTTTTTGGGACGCCCAGCGTCTCGGCCACCACCTTCGCGGCATCGCGCAGGCTCATGTCGCGCAGCGCCGTATCGAGCCGCGCAGCAATCTCGGCGTCGGTGACCTCACCCGCCTGCGGCGGGCCGACGACGATGACCGCCTCACCCTTCACCGGCTTCTCGCGCGAGCCTGCTCGGCGAGCTGCGGCAGGCTCGCGCGCAGCACCTCCTCGTGCAGCTTGGTAAGCTCACGCGCGAGCGCCGCGGGACGGGCCCCGAGCACCGCGGCGAGATCGGCCACCGTCTCCGCAACGCGCGAGGGCGCCTCGAAAAAGACGAGCGTCGCCGGAACCAGTTTGAGCTCGGCAATGCGCGTGCGCCGGGCGGCGCTCTTCGGCGGCAGAAAGCCCGCAAAGAAGAACGCGTCCGTCGGCAGCCCGGCGACGCTGAGCGCGGTAAGCGCCGCCGATGGTCCGGGGAGCGCTTCGACCCGGTAGCCGGCCTCGATGCATGCGCGCACGAGCTTGAAGCCCGGGTCGGAGACGAGCGGCGTGCCGGCGTCCGAGATCAGCGCCACACGCCGGCCGGCGGCGAGATCGGCCAGCACGCGGGGGCGCTCACGGGCGGCGTTATGCTCGTGATAGGGCCGCGTCGTCGCGTCGATGCCGAAATGGGTAAGCAGCGTGCGGCTGTGGCGCGTGTCCTCGCACAGGATGACATCGGCGCGCGCCAGCACCGAGATCGCACGCAATGTAATGTCGGCGAGATTGCCGATGGGCGTGGCGACGAGATAGAGCCCGGGCGGCAGCTCCCGATCGAGGTGCCGCTGCATCTCGCCGGCTACGGCCGCCGCGACGGGGTTCGTCTTCGTCTGCGAACCGACCATGAGTAGCCCCGAGTGGCGCCTTCGTGCCGATTGTTAACTCTTGTGGCGCGCTCGCACTTTTCGCGCGAGCGACGAAAGTCTAACCAGCAAAGGAGAGATTCGTTACACTGTTCCCGCCGGGGAGGCCATGGCTGCGGCGCGCGGGGCGGTGTCGCGGTTCTCTGGGGGACGTCTGCCGGATGCGAAGGACCTGGGAGCGGGGACGGGGCGGCGCGCACGTGCTGCGCGCTCTGGCGCTCGGCCTGCTTGCCGGACTGCTCCAAGCCTGCTCGACCTCCATGGGCCCGGCGCCTGACCCGACGGCGCAGATCGCCACCCAGCCAGCGCCTGGCTCCGCGCGCGCGCCCGTGAAGATCGCGCTACTGCTGCCGCTCGGGGGCATGGGGGAAACCGCCGCCATCGCCAAGAGCATGAAGCAGGCGGCCGAGATGGCGCTGTTTGAGGTCAACGATCCTGCCGTGCAACTCGTCACCAAGGACGACGGCGGGACAACGGCCGGAGCCCGCGCGGCTGCCGACGCCGCCGTGAAGGAGGGCGCCGAGATCATCCTCGGGCCGCTGTTCTCGCAATCGGTTGCCGGGGCCGCACCGATCGCGCGCCAGGCGAACGTGCCCATTATCGCCTTCTCCAGCGACGCACAGATCGCCGGCAAGGGCGTCTATCTCATGAGCTTCCTCGCCGACGAGGAGGTCAACCGCATCGTCGGCTTCGCTGCCTCACAGGGGAAGAAGCGCTTCGCCGCGCTCATCCCCGACAACGCCTACGGCAACGTCATAGAGCCCGCGTTCCGCCGCGCGGTGGAGCGCGCCGGCGGCACGGTCGCGATCGTGGAGCGCTATCCGCCCGCCGCCAACGGCATGCTGGGGCCCGCGAAGCGGGTCGTCGAAACGATCAAGCGCAACGAGGAGGAGATGACGCCCATCGACGCGCTGTTCCTGCCGGGGGGCCAGGATGCCCTGTCGCAGATCGGTCCGGTCATCGCCTACTCGGGCCTCGATACGCGCAAGGTGAAGTTGCTCGGCACCGGCGCCTGGGACTACCCGTCCATTGGGCGCGACGAAGCCTTCGTCGGCGGCTGGTATCCGAGCCCCGATCCTGCCGCCTGGCGCGCTTTCTCCGAGCGCTTCGGTAAGGCCTTCGGCAACGCTCCGCCGCGCATCTCCAGTGTGACCTATGACGCGGTCGGCATGGCCATCTCGCTAGCTTCGAACCCGCAAGGCGCACGCTTCACCGTCGCCGAGCTGATGCGGCCCAACGGCTTCTCCGGCGTAGACGGCATCGTCCGCTTCAACGAGAACGGCTTGAGCGAGCACGCACTCGCGGTGCTCGAGGTACAGAAGTTCGGCTCCGCGGTGGTCGACCCGGCACCGAGCTCGTTCCAACCGACGAAGCTGTCGGCCGTCGAGCGGACGGTGCATTAGCGGATAGCTGCGCCGTATCAGGCGGCGAGCGGCTTCTTCTGGCGAGTGGCCGGCACAGGAGTTCTTGGCGGCTTCCGCCAGCACAGCACGCAGCGCACGGCCGTCGGCCGGGATCGGCATGGCGGCGCCGAGATCCTGGATTAGAAGCTGCAGCGCATAATCCGCGGCATCGATCTGGCGTGCCGCAGCCGCCTGGAACGTCTCAATGTCGCGAAAGCTCTTGAGCGCCGAGCCGATGATGCCGGTCGCGCGCTGCCACTGGCCCGCGATGCCCAGCGAAACTGGCTGCATGCGGATCTGAGGCGCGGGCCGTGCGCGGTGGCTCGCGATCAAACCAGCAAGACCAGCAAGCACATGGGAACCATAGAGCCATCCGGCGCCGCCGATCCCAAGCATCGCGCGCCGGCAGATGAATATTACATCCACCGCCGCGGCCCAGACGGTGTTTTGGGTTGCATAGATCACGATTATCATCCCCCGATGGCACTTGAGGCTGGGCTTATTCGCCAGCAAAGACAAGGCTCTGTGCAAATGCATTGGTAATTGAGCTTCACGAGCCACAGCTAAGCTTGCGGCTCGACTGTCATTTTTCCGGACAATTCTTAAAGTTCAGCTTACCAAGCCGGCCGGAGAGCAAGCATGCGGGCGCCGGGGCGCCTCGGATGCAGCTCGGATGCGGCTCGTAAACGGAAGCGATCGCTAGCGTGCGTCGGAGACGCTGACCTTGAGGCGCTCTGCGTCCAACCAAGAGGTTTGCGCCGCGTGGTGTGCTTTGGGCGCCTCCGGTGGATGCGAAACCGTCTGCTCAGGCGGGCTCGCGTTGGAAAACCGGTAGTGACCGGTCACGCCGTTGGCAAACAGCGCGTCCTCGATCTGCGGGCCCCAGCCGCGGTTGTGCACGACCATCGGGCGCCCCGACGGCGCCATCACGTCCGATACGATGGCGATGTGCGTCTGCGAACCCCGCCCTTCGGGTCGACGGTAGGTGACGATGTCGCCGGGCTGGTACTCCTCCGCGAAATCCGTCACCGGAATGGAGGTGCCGTACTTGGCGAAGAAGCGGCGCAGCGTCTCTACCCGGCGATGGTCGATGCTCGGGTCGCCGGTGCCGAGCTTGGCGTTGTGCACGAGCACCTGCAGATCGATGCCAAGGGCACGGTAGGCGCGAACGACGACGTCGGTGCAGACGCCGAAGAGCGGCCGCACGTCGCCCATGGGAAAGCCCATGTCGCGATATTTGTCCGTGTAGACGACGAGGTCCTCGGTCTCACGGCGGGCCGCGGCAGCCAGCATCCGCCCGAACGCTTCCGGGCTCGGCGCCACGGCCGCGCTGACGGGGAGGACCTTGCCGGCGGCCGCCGTTGCCACGCACTTATCGGCATGTCCCAGCGTCGCGATCTTAGCAACGATGGCGTTCCCTGGCAGCAGCTCATGGAGCTCCGGGGTTGTCGGAACCAAGCTCGCGCGCTCGTAAACGGCTGACGTTTGAACCGTTGTAGCGGACACCGCCGCAACCGGCGCCGGTCGATCCGCCAGCGGGCAAAGAGTGCGCTCAATGGAGACGGGTTCGGCCGAGACGGCAACGCGCGGCGGCTCCGCCGATACGATCGTCGCCGCGGGCAGCAGCGCGAGCTGCCGCCGCTCGGAGTTGTTTGGCGCAAGCAATTGCACCGCGCCCACGGCAAGCGTGAGCACCATGACGGGAAGAAGGAGGAAAACGAGCGACAGGCGATCGTCGCGCGAGAAGTCGCTCGCGGAGGCGTCCGCAGCCGGATGCGCCAACGGTGCTGAAACGGGGGCCGGCGCGGGAGCAGGCCGACTCGCACGCGGCCGCCGCGCCCGCGCGCTCGGCACGCGGGCCGCAGACTTCTGCCTGACCTTCGAGGGCTTCTTCACGCCATCTGCCCCAATGCCCCCCGGCCTATCCGGGCCCCCGGCATATTGATCTTGGCAGGTCAGCCAAGCGCTTAAACAGACCTTCTGAGGGGGCCCGAAGTGCCGCTTTCCAACATTAAGGTAAACCGAGTTGCCTACGAATATCCACCGCTGACACACCGGCCGCCCTGAGGCTTGCCAACGCTGTGTCGCGGGCGCTCTT
This sequence comes from uncultured Alphaproteobacteria bacterium, assembly GCA_963745205.1. Lineage (GTDB taxonomy): Bacteria > Pseudomonadota > Alphaproteobacteria > Rhizobiales > Hyphomicrobiaceae > Hyphomicrobium_A. The sequence continues at coordinate 62,614 of CAVUWX010000013.1, read as the reverse complement.
CGATAGCTTGCGTCCCTGCGGGTCGTTAACCAAGCGGTGATGATGGTAAACCGGCTCCGGCAGGCCCAGAACGACTTGGAGCAGGCGCTGGAGGTCGGTGGCTGCGTAGAGGTCACGGCCGCGCACGACGTGGCTAACCCCCTGGGCGGCGTCATCGACGACGACCGCGAGATGGTAGCTCGCCGGCACGTCCTTGCGCAGGATCACGGTATCGCCCCAGCGTTCGGGATGCGCCTCGACGAGGTGGGGAGCGCCGCCTTCGTCGAGCTCCGTGAACGCTAGCGGGCGCCCGCCGAGCCGGCGCTGCACTGCTGCGATCGCTCGGTCCAGGTGTAGACGCAAAGCGTATCGCCCGCCGGCCGCTATGCGCGCTTCGATCTCGGCTTGGCTCAGGCGCTTGTGCAGGCCGGGGTAGAGCGGCGCGCCCTCCGGATCGAGGGGCCCGGCGGCCGCCGCTTCCGCGATCTCCGAGCGCGTGGCAAAGCACGGGTAGAGCAGCCCTTGCGCCTCAAGCAGCTGCGCGGCTTGCGCGTAGACGGCAAACCGCTGCGACTGCCGCAGTACCGGCTCCTCCCACGCGATGCCGAGCCAGGCGAGATCCTCGAGAATGCCGGCGACGTGCTCCTCGCGGGATCGCTCGGTGTCGATGTCCTCGATGCGCAAGAGGAAACGCCCACCGAGCCGGCGCGCCATCTCGAAGCCTGTGAGCGCGGAGAGCGCGTGGCCGAGATGCAGCGGACCGTTGGGGCTTGGCGCGAAACGGAGAACGGGAGGCTCTGGCATGGCCCGAGAGGAATGCCCGGTCTCAGTCGCAATTGCCAGAGTGTCCGGCGCCGGGCGAGTAGGTGCGCGCTACCGCCTCCACGACGCGGTCGTAAAAACCGTTCTCAGCCTTGGGGTAGATCATGGCCCAGCTATTGATGAGGCGGCCGCCACAGGTGAAGCTCACGCGCTCGTAGAATTCCTTGTCGCCGATGGTACCGGAGAGGACGAACCACCGGTCGTGCACGGGCGCGTAATCGAACTCAGCGCCCGGATAGTTCTCTTTGATCAGGTAGTCGCGGTAGGCCGCGATCGTCGTCTGCTCTTCGTTTTCGAACGCGCCGACGAGGAGCTGCGCCTTGCCGTCACGCGAATAAAGGATGCGGCCCTCGTCCGTGGCGGGATCGGCCTTCTGCTCGAACACATCGATGGGGTAGGCGATCAGGAAGCCGTGTCGGTCGTTGTGGAGCGTCGCCCAGTCCCGGCTCCAGTCGGCGGCAGACGTGAGGTCCGCCGACAGCACGGCGACAGTAGCTACAGCAGCGAACGAAAGACACCGTGCCGTTACGCACACCATCGCTTCGCACTCCGCCAAACCGGGCAACCGGAGCTGCTTTGCGCACCTGACCTTTAACTTTACTCTCCGCCCCCTCACGACGAAAGAGTTCATCGCATGCTTTTCACATGAAACGCTCCAAGCTAGCGCGCACCATCGAAACCGACGCCGATTTGCGCGAAGGCATCCGCGCGCTGCGGCGCAAGTGCCCGCATCTTAGACGCGCGCACGACCGCGCCGGCGATCCGCCGCTGCGGCGGCACGCTCCGGGCTTCGAGGGTCTTGCCCGCATCGTCGTCGGCCAGCAGCTTTCGATCGCGAGCGCCGAGGCGATTTGGGCCCGCGTGCGAGCCGCAGTTCGGCCGATGGGGGCCAAGGCGTTGCTCGCGCTGAGCGACGACGAGTTGCGCCGAGCGGGGCTGTCGCGCGGGAAGGTCAAGACGCTGCGCGCCATGAGCGAGGCGATCGAGGCGGGGCTCGACCTGACGCAACTCGCCGCCGCTCCCGAGGAGGTCGTGCATGACACGCTCACCGCGCTGCCCGGCATCGGCCCGTGGAGCGCCGACATCTTCCTCTTGTTCTGCCTCGGCCGAGCCGACGCGTTTGCGGCGGGCGACCTTGCGCTGCAGACCGCCGCCGCCAACGCGATGCGCCTCTCCCAACGTCCCTCGCGCGAGGAGCTCTTGGCGATCGCAGAACGCTGGCGGCCGTGGCGCGGCGTGGCAGCGCACATGCTGTGGGCCTACTACAAGGTTCCCGTCGAGCACCGGGATCGAAAAAAGGCCTAGATTTTCTGCGACTTGGCCGCGGCGATTGGGCCCGTAGCGGGAGCGCCACAGCCATGTGCGCGGCGCTTCACAGACCTGATATGCGCGGCTAGTATCCCGGCCGCAATCAATAGGAGAACGCGATTCGCGAAAGAGAACCGACAGGACGTTAAAACGTGAATGCGCATGCGGCCATCCCGGCCTCCTTTCCGGCCCTTGTCCTGAACGCCGATTTCCGGCCCCTGAGCTACTACCCGCTGTCGCTCTGGAGCTGGCAAGAGTCGGTGAAGGCCGTTTTTCTCGATCGCGTCAATATCGTCTCCGAGTACGACCGCTTCGTACGCAGCCCCTCCTTCGAGATGAAGCTGCCGAGCGTCGTTTCGCTCAAGACCTACGTTAAGCCGGCGCTCTACCCTGCCTTCACCCGCTTCAACGTGTTCCTGCGCGACCGCTTCACCTGCCAATACTGCGGGTCGAAGGAGGATCTGACGTTCGACCATCTCGTTCCGCGCTCACGCGGCGGGCAGACACGGTGGGACAACGTCGTCGCGGCCTGTGCGCCCTGCAACCTCGACAAGGGCGGAGCGATGCCGGCCGAGGCCGGGATGCATCCCTCGCAGGCGCCCTACCGGCCGACGGTGTTCGAGCTCCACCGCAACGGGCGGCTGTTCCCGCCCAACTACCTGCACCAGAGCTGGCTCGACTATCTCTACTGGGATACCGAGCTCGAGCCTTAAGCCACGCGACCCTTCAAACCTGCAAACGCACACAAAAAAGCCCCGGCATCGCTGCCGGGGCAAGACGTGCGGGCTCACGGAAGGCGAAAGGCTTGCGTCTTTATGCGGCGCGCTTGGAAGGGAGCGCGCAGAGGATCTCGGCGATGGCGTCGACCGCCTTGCCCCAGTCGCCGGACAGCCGCGCATCGACGGGAACGCCGAACGCGTTGAGCGCATCGGCCGGAGTGCCTCCGTCGCGGAAGAAGCGCGCGCAGGACTGCCGCGCGACCCCGACCGCCTGATGCCACTGCAGCGGGTTGACGTGATGGGGACTCATCGAACACCTCCTGTCATTCGCAAGGCGACCGACTTTCTGCGGCCGAGTCCTTGAGGGGCGGCAAGCACACAGAGCGCAACGGCATCACTACGCAGAACCATGTCACGCGATGCCTGGTGGAGACCTCTCGGCTCCTACGCTCCATATGCTTGCCAACTCGTTGGAAGGGCTCCTCACCCTCCCGAAACCGTTTGAATTCATCTGTCGGAGGTATCGTCGTCTGCTGCGGCCTCGCACGGCGCGAACGACGCGCACGTGAGCGAGACGAGCACTTGATCGATTGCCTCCGAAAGCGAACGCCACTGACTTTGGTCCGACGCCACAACACACCTCATACTGACCAGAGCGGCTTGCTGGACCGCTCACGCTTGAACTTTCGGCAAACCGCTCGGAAATACGCGCTGACGTTTTCCTCCGAGCGGTTCGTCTCGAGATGGACAACACGCATTGCAGCGTGTCGTGGGGGGAGTCTTGATACGCGGACACAACCCTACGCTACGCAACAAACGCAAATGACGACGCTGAACTGAACTGAGACGCGGACCGTGTAACGCAATGAACGCGTACGCGGGGGTTCCCGGCGGAACAGATGCACACTGAGACGCAAACTTCCGCGCTACGCTGCGGCCTGACGCAAACTCTGACGCAAACTTTGGTGCCGGTGGACGCCAGTGACGCAGTTCGCTCTTCACTGTCTCGTCCCCTAACGCGACGAGTTCGGCACGCGTTCCGCGAACGAGGTGGACTTAACCGTCACTTTTTGACCACGGCATGGCACGCGTGTGTTCGCCCCACGGTATTTCGCTTGACAGTTGCTGAACGCGAAATGCTCAGGGCTGCACATCGATTTCGCGTGCATACCGCAAGCCGCGGAAGAGCTTGATCTTTTAGCGCGAGCGCAGCGACTCGGCCGCCGCGCGCAGGCTCATCGCAAGCACAAGCAGCGACACTGCGACGTTCCAGCCCGCGAGCGAAATCCCGGCCAATCGCCACGCTGCGTCGTCGCAGCGGATGACGCTCGTTGTGGGAAGCGAATTGAGCAAGCCGCCAACCGAGGTCGAAAGCGGCTGCGCGCCGGTGCAAGCAGCGGGCCCCGCCCACAAATGCCATTCGACGCCCGCGTGATAGACGCCGAGCGCGGCGTTGGCGAGGAAGGCAAACGCGATGACAACGAACAGCAGCGCCGCGGGCCGGCGCTGCCCGGCACTCAAAAGCACGAGGGAGAGGAACAGCAGCGGCACGCCGGCATAGTAGGCGTAGCGCTGCTCCAGGCACAGCTCGCACGGCAGAATGCCGCCGATGTGCTGGAAGCCGAGCGCGCCGATGATCGCCGCGCCCGCCAGCAGCAGGGCCCAGGCGCCGGCCTTGTAGGCGGAGTGGGCGGTCGGATCGGAAGGAGCAAGGGTCATCGCACGCCTGAAGATAATCAATCTAAACGAGATACCTAATGGCGACGAACCCGCCAACCAAGACCACCACGAACACCGTGGTGACAAGGACGAGCCGTCGCTCGATGAATTCGCGTATCGGCTCGCCGAAGAAATACAAGAGCCCTGCGACGAGATAGAAGCGCATGGCACGCGCGATGATGCTGGCACCGATGAAGGCCGCAAGATCCATCTTGGCCACGCCCGCGGCGATAGTGACGACCTTGAAGGGGATCGGCGTCATGCCTTTGATGATAACGGCCGGCACGCCGTAGGCGTGTACAAAGGAGATGAAGGAATCGAGCGCGTGCTCGCGGCCGTAGAACTTCAGGATCGGAAGACCGATGGCGTCGTAGAAGAAGTAGCCGATGGCGTAGCCGAGCAGGCCACCGAAAACGGATGCAACGGTCGCTATGGTCGCGTACCACCACGCCTGCTCGCGACGGCTCAGCACCATTGGAATCAGCATGACGTCGGGCGGTATCGGGAAGAACGAGCTCTCTATGAAGGAGACGAGTGCAAGCGCCCACGGCGCGCGCTTGCTCGCCGCCAGGCGCATCATCCAGTCGTAGAGCCGTCGCATCATGCGGATGCGTGCTTAGTCGGCGCTCGGGCGAATGTCCATCGGAGAAGCGCAGACCCTCGGCGTCTCGCAGCTCAGAGCGAGCCGGAGCACGATCTCGTTCAGTACGAAACGGCCCTTGGCGGTCGCGCGGACGCGCCGGTCGTGGGGCTCGCGCCGCACGCTCTCGATGAGGCCCAGCGCGGTCAGTTCGCCAACCGCAGCAGGGGGCGGTGCGATAGCGCCGTCGCCCGCCAGCCGGTTGAGATCGATTCCTTCGGTAAGCCGCAGGCCCATCAGCAGCCGCTCGTCGGCCTCTTCCACACGCGTCAGCGGCACCGCTTCGACCCAGCCTGAGCCCTTGCGCTCGACGAGCTCGGCCCAGCGCTCCGGCGAACGCTCGGTGGAGGTCGCGTGGCGCGCGCCCTGAAAGATCAGTCGTCCATGCGCGCCTGGCCCGCAGCCGGCGTATTCGCCATACCGCCAATAGAGGAGGTTGTGGCGGCTCTCCTCGCCCGGCGCCGCGTGGTTGGAAATCTCGTAGGCCGGCAGCCCGGCAACGGCGGTCAGCTCCTGCGTGACCTCGAAAAGGGCAAGCGCTTGCTCGCCTTCGGGCACGACGAGCTTGCCCGCGGCCTGCAGAGCGGCAAACGGCGTCTCGGGCTCGATCGTGAGCTGGTAGAGCGAGAGATGGCCGCGTGCGAGCGCGAGGGCTTCGCCGAGCTCGCGGCGCCAGTCCTCCACTGTCTGGTGGGGACGCGCGTAGATGAGGTCGAACGAGACGCGGTCGAAATGCGCGTTCGCAATGGCGAGTGCGGAGATGGCCTCGGCCGCGGTGTGGATGCGCCCAAGCGACTTCAGGACATCGTCGCGCAGCGACTGCACGCCGAGCGAGACGCGATTGACGCCGGCCTGCGCGTAGCCCGCGAAGCGGCCGGCCTCAACGCTGCCGGGGTTGGCTTCGAGCGTGATCTCCGCGCCCGGAGCGATGCTCCAGAGCTGTGCGATGCGATCGAGGATCGCGGCAACCGTCTGCGGTTGCATGAGCGAGGGAGTGCCGCCGCCGAAAAAGATGCTGGCAACCGCACGCGGGCCGGTGAGCGCCGCCGTATGCTCGAGCTCGCGCAGGTAGGCCGCGAGAAACCGCTCTTCATCGATGCCGCCGAAGCGCACGTGACTATTGAAGTCGCAGTAGGGGCACTTCTGCGCGCAGAACGGCCAGTGCACGTAGACGCCGAAGCCGGCCTCGTCAGGCGCCCCCATCATCGAGGCAGGCACGCTTGAAGTGCTCGAAGGCGCGGGTGCGGTGGGAGATCGCATACTTTTTTGCCGGCTCCATCTCGCCGAAAGTCAAAGTTTGCCCGTCGGCGACGAAGATCGGATCATAGCCGAAACCATTGTCCCCGCGCGGCGGCCAAACGACATGGCCGTAAACCTTGCCTTGGAACAGCTCCGTTTGGCCGTCGGGCCAGGCAAGGCACAGCACAGAGATGAAGTTGGCGCGTGCCGGCTCGCCACTCCATGCATGTCGCTTTGCCATCTGGTCATGAACGCGTTGCATGGCAATGCCGAAATCGCGCTTCGGCCCGGCCCAATCCGCGGTGTGCACGCCGGGAGCTCCGTCGAGCGCGTCGATCTCGATGCCGGAATCGTCGGCAAGCGCGGGCAGCCCGGCCGCCTTCGCAGCGAATCGCGCCTTGATGCGGGCATTGCCCTCGAACGTCGGCTCTGGTTCCTCGGGCACTTCAAGACCGAGATCGCTCGCGGAGACCGCATCGAGTCCGTAGGGGGCGATGAGTTGGTTGATCTCCCAGACCTTGCCGGGATTGTGGCTCGCGACGACTAAGCGATCGCCGCGCTGCAAGCGCCGCGTCATGCCAAATCCTTCATGACATGCCCCAGATGCGCGGCTCGGCGAACTCGATGCAGTTGCCCGCGGGATCGCGGAAGTAGATGGAGCGGCCGCCGCCCGGCCATTCGAAATCGGCTTCGATCTCGATGCCTTCCGTCTCCAGGTGCGCGCGCCACGCCGCGATCTCGTCGGCGCTCGCGCGGAAGCAGACGTGGCCTTCGCCGCGGGCGCCGTGTGGCGGCACGGGGAGCTTTGCGTCCGGGCCCAGCGGCAGCTCGGTCGCGTCCGGATTGAAGATGAGCAGCATCTGGTCTCCGCAGCGGTAGAACACCTGCCGGCCATCGGCCTTGGCGAACGGCTCAAGCCGCAGCGCGCGGTTATAGAAGGCCTCGATGGCGCGCAGATCCTTGGCGTAGAGGACGGCTTCGAGGATGGCTTTGGGCGGCCCGGCGGAACTCACGTCGCTGCCCATAGGAAGACCAACGCCGCTGTGGCTCCGAGCGCCGTCCGCACCGCGTGCAGCCGTCCCCATTTCACGACCAGCTCCCGGGACCTCGCACCGGCCGCATCGCTTGCGGTAGCCAACAGAGCCTTGTTGGTCGGCATGATAACGAAAAGGGTGAAGGGCCAGTTCGCCACGAGCAACAGCGCCCCGGCGAACCACAAGCCATTGCCGCTCTGCCACCATTGCAGCATGCCCAGAAGGAAGCCGACGACCGCCAGCGTTGCCTGCATGGCGAACCCGCGCGCGTAGCTCGGTTTCCACTGCGCGAGCAGTGCACGGTCGTCGAGCTGCAGGCGCGCAGGCTGTTCGGCGAAGCCGACGTAGAACGCGGCGCCCGTGAACATGGCCGCGACGGTCAGGGCGAGAAGGCCTGCAATCATGCGACGACCTAAGCGACGGTGAGCTTCTGCAGCGCGACGAGCTCGCCGATGCCCTTCTTGGCGAGCACCATGAGCTGGTCGAAGCTTTCCTGGCTAAAGGCCACGGTCTCCGCCGTGCCCTGCACCTCGACGATGCCCCCGGTCCCCGTCATGACAAAATTGGAATCGGCCTCCGCCGCACTGTCCTCCGCATAGTCGAGATCGAGCACAGGTACGCCCTTGTAGAGCCCGCAGCTCACGGCGGCCACCTGGTCGCGCAGGACACCGTCTTTCACCATGTCGCGTAGCTTCATCCACTGGATGCAGTCGTGCAGCGCCACCCAGGCTCCGGTGATAGATGCTGTGCGCGTGCCACCGTCCGCCTGCAGTACGTCACAGTCGATGGAGATCTGCCGCTCGCCCAGCTTGCTGAGATCGACGATGGCGCGCAGCGCCCGTCCGATCAGGCGCTGGATCTCCTGCGTCCGTCCCGAAGCGTGGCCGACGGTCACCTCGCGCCGGGTGCGGTCGGTGGTGGCGCGTGGGAGCATGCCGTACTCGGCCGTCACCCAGCCGCGGCCCTGGCCCTTGAGCCAAGGCGGTACGCGCTCTTCCAGGCTCGCCATGCACAGCACGTGCGTATCCCCGAACTTGATGAGGCAGGACCCTTCCGCGTGCTTGGAAACCGCGCGTTCGATCGAAACGCGGCGAAGCTCGTCGGGTTGGCGTTTGGATGGGCGCATGGTTTTGAGGGTTTTTCCGTCTTTTGAGGCCGCGGGCGGCTGCGACCCTACGGGACGCCCACAGGCCCTTCAACCAAAACCGATGGCGAATTTGACGAAAGGCGAAATGCTTCCGTAATGTTCTCCGCATATGGCAGACGAGTCCAACCACACCCTGACGCGATGACCGAAGTCGTTAGCGAGCTCACAAAACTCAGCGATCGCTCCCGCACGATTCTTCGGCAGATCGTGGAGACGTACCTGGAGACGGGCGAGCCCGTAGGGTCGCGCAATCTGTCGCGCGCGCTGCCGATGACGCTGTCGCCGGCCTCCATCCGCAACGTGATGTCGGACCTCGAGCAGCTCGGCCTTATCGCGGCCCCGCACACTTCGGCGGGGCGGCTGCCGACCCAGCTCGGCCTGCGCATGTTCGTCGACGGGCTCTTGGAGATCGGCGACCTCACGGCGCGCGAGCGCCGCCAGATCGAGCAGCACATCACGGGCAAGCGCTCCAAATCGATCGACGACGTGCTGCACGAAGCCGGCGAGATGATCTCGGGCCTGTCGCATTGCGCCGGGGTGGTGCTCGCCGAGCAGCAGGTGGCGCGCTTGAAGCACATCGAGTTCGTCTTGCTCGAGCCCGGCAAGGCGCTCGTCGTCCTCGTCGGCGAGGACCAGACCGTCGAGAACCGCATCATCTCGCTTCCCGCCGGGTTGCCGCCATCGGCCCTGGCGGAGGCCGCCAACTATCTCAACACGCGCGTGCGCGGCTCGACCATCGCGGAAGCGCGGGCGCGCATCGAGGCGGAGCTGCAAAGCTCCCGCGCCGAGCTCGACGTACTGACGCAGAAGGTCATCCAGGCGGGGCTTGCCGAATGGTCGGGCTCGCTCGATGATCGCAAGAGCCTCATCGTGCGCGGCCAGGCCAACCTGCTGAAGGATCTGACCGCGGAGGTGGATTTGGAACGCATCCGCCGCCTGTTCGACGATCTGGAACGCAAGCGCGACCTCGTGCAGTTGCTCGGGCTCTCGGAGAATGCCGACGGCGTGCGCATTTTCATCGGTTCGGAGAACAAGCTGTTCTCGCTGTCGGGCTCCTCGCTCATCGTGGCGCCGTTCCACGACGAGAAGCGCAAGATCGTGGGCGTCCTGGGCGTAATCGGCCCGACCCGCATCAACTACGCACGCATTATTCCCATGGTCGATTACACCGCCAAGCTCGTTAGCCGACTGTTGACTTGATTTTTGTGCGGCCTCGCCTGATATCGGGCACGAATTCTATTGACCGATTGATCCGGTCCTCTCAAGGCGGGCGCCCATCGCCCGGCATCCCAAGATGAGGACCCGCGAGCGCCGCGGAGAAAAAATGGCCGACGAAACCGGAAAGCCCGATCAGGATCAGACAACGGCAGCCGAGGCAGGTGCACCTGCAAGCGAAGCGGCTGCCGAGCCCGCCCCCGATGTCGGAACGCTCGAGGGGCGCATCGCCGAGCTGACCGACCGGCTCTTACGCGCGCACGCCGACATGGACAACTTGCGTAAACGCACCGAGCGCGACAAGGAGGAGACGGCGAAGTACGCCATCACCAAGTTCGCGCGCGATGTCTTGAGCATCGGCGACAACCTGCAGCGCGCGATCGCCGCCGTCCCTGCCGGCGCGGCCGACGCCGACCCAGCGCTCAAAGCCCTGATCGAGGGCGTCTCCTTGACCGACCGCGAGTTCCTCAACATCCTCGAGCGCAACGGCGTCAAACGGGTTGTGCCCGAGGGAGAGCCGTTCAACCCGCACCAGCATCAGGCGATGATCGAGGTGGAGAACCGCGACGTTGCTCCCGGTACGGTCGTTCAGGTGTATCAGCCAGGCTACGTGCTGGAGGACCGCGTGCTGAGGCCGGCGATGGTCGTGGTGGCGAAGGGCGGAGCCAAGCCGGGCGCCGCGGACGACGATGCCGCTACGGGAAACGCAAGCGAGGCCAACTGAGAACACCTCATCACGCAACACGCGGGAACCGCGGAAAACGTGGGCAAAATTGATCGCCGCAAAACTCTGTTCCCGTTGCGCGGCGCAAAAGCGACCTTATATAAGCGACGTTTACCGTTTGGATGCTCCATAGGGGACCGAAGCCGGCGCGCAGCATTTGCAGCGCCGGAAGCTCCGGACGCCGAAGCTCGGGTCCGACCGGTCCGCCGCTAATAAGATGAGGATAGGCACATGGCAAAAGTAATCGGCATCGACCTCGGAACCACGAACTCATGCGTGGCGGTCATGGAGGGCGGGAAGCCGAGGGTTCTGGAAAACGCCGAGGGTATGAACACGACGCCGTCGATCGTGGCGTTCACCAGCGACGGAGAAAAGCTCGTCGGCCTGCCAGCCAAGCGCCAGGCGGTCACCAACCCGCTCAACACATTCTTCGCCATCAAGCGTCTCATCGGCCGGCGCTACGACGACCCGATGGTCGAGAAGGACAAGAAGCTCGTCCCCTATAAGATCGTAAAAGGCCCCACCGGCGACGCCTGGGTTGAAGCCCACGGCAAGACGTACTCGCCGCAGCAGATCTCGGCCTTCATCCTGCAGAAGATGAAAGAGACGGCCGAGGCCAAGCTCGGCGAGACCATCACCCAGGCCGTCATCACCGTCCCCGCCTATTTCAACGACGCGCAGCGCCAGGCGACCAAGGACGCCGGCAAGATCGCGGGTCTCGAAGTATTGCGCATCATCAACGAGCCGACCGCCGCGGCGCTCGCCTATGGGCTCGAAAAGAAGACGCAGGCCAAGACCATCGCCGTCTACGACCTCGGCGGCGGCACCTTCGACATCTCGATCCTCGAGATCGGCGACGGCGTGTTCGAGGTGAAGTCGACGAACGGCGACACCTTCCTCGGCGGCGAAGACTTCGACATGAAGCTCGTCAACTACTTAGCCGACGAGTTCAAGAAGGAGCAGGGCATCGACCTGCGCAACGACAAGCTCGCCCTCCAGCGCCTGAAAGAGGCCGCCGAGAAGGCCAAGATCGAGCTGTCGTCGGCGACGCAGACCGAGATCAATCTACCCTTCATCACGGCCGACCAGTCGGGCCCGAAGCACCTCACGCTGAAGCTCACGCGCGCCAAGCTCGAGAGCCTCGTCGACGATCTCATCGCGCGCACGAAGGGCCCGTGCGAGAAGGCCTTGAAGGATGCGGGCCTCAAGGCGGCCGACATCGATGAGGTCGTGCTCGTCGGCGGCATGACGCGCATGCCGAAGGTGCAGGAGGTCGTGAAGCAGCTCTTCGGCAAGGAGCCCCACAAAGGCGTCAACCCCGATGAGGTCGTCGCCGTTGGCGCCGCCATCCAGGCGGGCGTGCTGCAGGGCGAAGTGAAGGACGTGCTGCTGCTCGATGTGACCCCGCTTTCGCTCGGCATCGAGACGCTGGGCGGCGTGTTCACGAGGCTGATCGACCGCAACACCACGATCCCGACCAAGAAGAGCCAGACGTTCTCGACGGCCGAGGACGGCCAGAGCGCGGTCACCATTCGCGTGAGCCAGGGCGAGCGCGAGATGGCGGCCGACAACAAGCTCTTGGGCCAGTTCGATCTCGTCGGCATTCCGCCGGCGCCGCGCGGTGTTCCTCAAGTCGAGGTGACGTTCGACATCGATGCCAACGGCATCGTGCACGTGTCCGCCAAGGACAAGGCAACCAGCAAGGAGCAGTCGATTCAAATCAAGGCTTCGGGCGGCCTTTCCGACAGCGAGATCGAGCGCATGGTCAAGGACGCGGAAGCGCACGCGACCGAGGACAAGAAGAAGCGCGAGGTGGTCGAAGCGAAGAACCACGCCGAGGCGCTCATCCACGCGACCGAGAAGCAGCTCAAGGAGAACGAGTCGAACGCTGCCGTCGCCGCCGCCAAGCCTGCGGTTGAGAAGGCCGTCGCCGATTTGAAGTCGGTGCTGTCGTCTGAGGACGCCGAGCGGATCAAGCAGTCGACCAGCGAGCTCGCTTCGGCGGCCATGAAGATCGGGGAAGCCATCTACTCTGCCCAGCAGGGTGCAGGCGCTGCTCCTGGCTCCGGCGATGCCGGCAGCGGCTCGTCTGCGGGCGAGGAGAACGTGGTCGATGCCGACTTCGAGGAAGTTAAGGACGACAAGAAGAAGTCGGCCTGATCTCGCTTAAGACAGGCGACAGCAGCAAAGACGAGCCCGGCCCCGCGGCCGGGCTTTGTCGTTCCGGGGGATGCATTTTGAGGCAGACGCACCCATCTCTGAATCTGCTGCAACACCGGCGCGGCGTTCTTGAATTTAGTCATCGGCTGATCTTCCCCCGCCGATAAAACATCGCTATCTCCCAATCTCAGGACTTTTTCGACCCATGAGCGAATCCGAAGGACCCGCGCTCGACATGGCCAAGCGCTGCTACTACGAGACCCTCGGCATTGCCCGGGGTGCCAGCGAGCAGGAGCTGAAGTCGGCTTACCGACGCCTCGCCAAGGAGTTCCATCCCGACTGCAATCCCGGCGATACGCGCGCGGAATTGCGCTTCAGGGAGGTGAGCGAAGCCTACGAGGTCCTCAAGGACCCGCAGAAGCGCGCAGCCTACGACCACTTCGGGCATGCCGCGTTCGACGGTGGCGGCGGGGCCCGCGGGTTCGGGCCCGACTTCGCCTCCTCGATGTCGGACATCTTCGACGATCTGTTCGGGGAGTTCATGGGCGGCCGGCGCGGCCAGCGCCAGCGTTCCTCGCGCGAGCGCGGCGCCGACTTGCGCTACAACTTGGAAATCTCGCTCACCGAAGCGTTCGCAGGCAAGACCGCGCAGATCTGCGTGCCGACCAGCGTTTCCTGTGAAACGTGTAGCGGCAGCGGCGCCAAAGCCGGCACCAAGCCGACGACCTGTCCCACCTGCGGCGGCCACGGCAAGGTGCGCGCCAGCCAGGGCTTCTTCACCATCGAGCGCACTTGCCCGAACTGCCAGGGCCGCGGCGAGACGATCGAGGATCCCTGCCAAAGCTGCCGCGGATCGGGCCGCATCACGAAAGAGCGCACGCTCTCGGTCAACATCCCGGCGGGCGTGGAGGATGGCACGCGCATCCGGCTCGCGGGCGAAGGGGAGGCAGGCCTGCGCGGCGGTCCGGCCGGTGACCTCTACATTTTCCTTTCGATCAAGCCGCACGAGTTCTTCCAGCGCGATGGCGCGGACCTGTTCTGCAAGGTGCCGATCTCGATGACGACGGCGGCGCTCGGTGGGCAGATCGAGGTACCGACCGTCGATGGCTCGGCGACGCGGGTCAAAGTTCCGGAGGGCTCCGAGAGCGGTAAGCAGTTCCGCCTCAAGGGCAAGGGCATGCCCGTGCTGCGGTCGAAGGTCTCCGGCGACATGTACATCCAGGTCGAGGTGGAGACGCCCAAGAGCCTCACGAAGCGCCAGCGCGAGCTGCTCGAAGAGTTCGAAAAAGAGAGCCACAAGGAGACGAGCCCCGAGAGCGCCGGCTTCTTCGCGCGCGTCAAAGATTTCTTCGAAGGCAAGGGTTCGTAACGACACCCGCCGGCCGGGCAGGCAAGCCAACTCACTCGCGGGAACGCGCTCGATGACCGCTCCGGCAAGGCTGCTGTTTTTCGCCGGCTCATCTCGCGCGGCCTCTTACAACAAGAAGCTCGCACGCCTCGGTACCATGATTGCGGACGCCAACGGCATCCCCGCGACCTTCGCCGACCTCGGCGACTATCCGATGCCGATGTACAACGGCGACCTCGAAGCGGCCGAGGGCGCGCCCGAAAACGCGCGCAAATTCAAGGCGCTGATGCAGGCCCACAGCGGCATCTTCATCGCCAGCCCCGAGTACAACGCCTCCATCACCCCGCTGCTCAAGAACGCCCTCGACTGGATCAGCCACACGCGCGAGGAGGGTGAGGAGCCGCTGCAGGTGTTCAAGACACGCGTGTTCGCCCTGGGCTCGGCTTCGCCTGGCGGCATGGGCGGCCTGCGCAGCCTCATCACAGTACGCACCGTGCTGGAGCTGGGCTTGTTTGCGCTCGTGCTGCCCGACCAGTTCGCGGTGCCGCGCGCCAACGAAGCCTTCGACGAGCACGGTCACTTGAAAAACAAGGACGCGCAGGAGAGCTTCAAGCAGCTCATCCAGAAGCTTGCGCGCGCCGCGCATGTGCTGCATGGCTAGAGCTCTATAGCCCCGGCCGTTCCCCATGAGCTCCATCGCCGCCAAGGACCGCCTAATCGTCGCGCTCGACATGCCGACGGTCGAGGAGGCGCAGCGCCTCGTCGCCAAGCTCGGGCGCGAGGTGACGTTCTACAAGATCGGGCTCGAGCTCATCTTCTCCGGCGGGCTGGAGCTGGCGCGCGCGTTGAAGGCCGAGGGCAAGCACGTCTTCCTCGACATGAAGCTCTTGGACATCGGCAACACCGTCGAGCGAGCGGTTGCGAACGCGACCGAGCTCGGCGTCGACTTTCTGACCGTGCACGGCCATGACCTGAAGACGCTGCGCGCGGCCGTGACCGGGCGCGGCGGCAGCCAGTTGAAGCTGCTCGCGGTCACGGTGCTCACAAACCTGACGGCCGACGATCTCAAGCAGCAGGGCTCCTCGCACACCCCCGCCGACCTCGTCTTGAAGCGCGCGCGGCTTGCTCACGAATCGGGCTTCGACGGCGTCGTCGGCTCAGGTCAGGAAGCGGGGGGCATCCGCGCGGCGGTCGGGCCCGGCTTCCTCATCGTGACGCCGGGCATCCGCCTTACCGGTAGCGCCACTGACGACCAGGAGCGCATCACCACGCCCGATCACGCGATCGCAGCGGGCGCCGACTATATCGTGGTGGGGCGGCCCATCACCCAGGCCGACGACCCGGCCGCGATAGCGAAGACCTTCATCCACCACATCCGCGAGGCAGGCGGAAAAGCCAACTGAAACGCAGCGAACGGGAGGACGGCTCAACCAATGGCCAAAGGATACGTGATCGTGCGCGCCGAGGTGACGGACCCCGCGAAGTGGGCCGAGTACGTCGCCAAATCCAAGATCGCGCTCGACAAGTACGAGGGAAAGCCGATCGTGCGTGGCGGCCGCAGCCAGATCATCGAAGGGGCAGGACGCCCCCGCAACGTGATCTTAGAGTTCCCGAGCTACGAGCACGCACAGGGCTACGCTACCTCAGCGGACTACGCGGAAGCCAAGAAGCTGCGCCAGGGTGCCGGCATCCTCGACATGGTGGTGGTCGAGGGGGTTTGAGGGGTTCCCTTCCCTTCCTTAATTGGGCGACCCTCTCCCCGCATGCGGGGAGAGGGTGTAGGAACTCGCCATGCCTCACATCCCCACGAGCGACGGCCGGCCGCCATGGCGCGCAACCGTGCTGACGCTCTTTCCAGAGATGTTTCCCGGCCCCTTGGGCATCTCGCTCTCGGGCCAGGCGCTGGAAGCCGGCATCTGGTCGCTCGCAACCGTTGCCGTCCGCGACTTCGGCCTCGGCCGGCACCGCTCCGTCGATGATGCCCCGGCCGGCGGCGGCGCCGGCATGGTGATGCGCGCCGACGTGCTGGCAGCCGCCATAGACCACGCACGCACCATCGACCTCGATGCGCCGCTCATCTACCTGTCCCCGCGCGGCGTCCCGTTCGACCAGACGCTAGCCCGTGAGCTCGCGGCCGGCCCCGGCGTCATGCTGATCGCCGGCCGTTTCGAGGGCATCGACGAGCGCGTCATCGCGGCCCGCAGCATGCGCGAGGTCTCGATCGGCGACTACGTGCTCTCGGGCGGAGAGCTTGCCGCCATGGTGGTGCTCGACGCCTGCATCCGCCTGCTTCCAGGGGTCGTCGGCGCGGCGGAATCACTCAGCCAGGAAAGCTTCGAGGGAGGTCTTCTCGAGTATCCGCACTACACCAAGCCCCGCGAATGGGAAGGCCGGGCGATCCCAGACATCCTTTTGTCGGGCGATCACAAGCGGGTCGAGGAATGGCGCCGCCACGAGGCCGAGCGCCTGACGGCCGAGCGCCGGCCGGATCTTGCGGGAAGGAAACGGGGCCCGGGCGAGCGCATGGAGCCGGAGTGAAGCTGAAAGAGTTGGCGCAGACCTCCGGGAAACTCCATATCGACAATCCGGCCCAATTCGGCTATGACCGCGGCCAAATTCCCCAAGGCTTGCCGTAGCGGGGTGCCGGCCTGTCGTGCCGAGCCGCTCGGTCGTTTTTATTCAAGGTGGCCAATGAACATCATCCAGGAACTCGAGCGCGAGCAGATGAACGCCGTGACCGCGAAGCGCGGCGTGCCCGAGTTCGGCCCCGGCGACACCGTCAAGGTGATGGTGAAGGTGATCGAGGGCGACAGCGTCCGGACCCAGGCCTACGAGGGCGTGGTAATCGGCCGCTCTGGCTCCGGCATCAACGAGAACTTTACGGTGCGCAAAATCTCCTACGGCGAGGGCGTGGAGCGCGTGTTTCCCGTGTACTCGCCCTACATCGCCGAGATCGAGGTCATTCGCCGCGGCAAGGTCCGCCGCGCGAAGCTCTATTATCTGCGCGGCCGCCGCGGCAAGTCGGCTCGCATCGCCGAGCGTTCGGACGCGCGCGCGCGCCGCCTCAATGCGCAGTGGAAGGGCTTCAAGAAGCCGAAGGGCGAGCCCGAGGATCTCACGCAGATCAAGGGCATCGACGCCGACCTCACGGGCCGGCTGCGCCAGCTCAACTGCCTCAAGCTCGAGCAGATCGCCAACCTCTCCGACGACGACATCGCCAACCTGGATGAGGCCCTGCAGCTCAACGGCCGCATCGAGAAGGACGATTGGATCGAGCAGGCGCAACGCCTCGTCGCCGAGGCTGCGGCCGCCGAAGTGCCGGCCGAGGACGAGAAGAAGGCCTAGCGCCGACTTCGCTTGACTCGTCATATTCGGGCGCGCGGCTAGACCAGCCCTCAGCCAGCTGATGCGCGCATTGCGCTGCGGATAAATTTCATTACATTTCTGAGGTCGCCCGACGACGGGCGCGCACTCAGGGACCATTTTCATGTCGAACGTCGAAGTCACGCGCGCGCCCGACCGCGACGGCAAGATCAAGCTGCACGGGCCGGAAGCCTTTGAGGGCATGCGCAAGGCCGGCCAGCTCGCGGCCGCGGCGCTCGACATGCTGGCGCCGTACGTCAAGCCGGGCGTCGCCACGGAGACGCTCGACGCGTTAGTTCTCGAGTTCGCACTCGATCACGGCGCCCACCCCGCCCCGCTCAACTACCGCGGCTTCCCAAAATCGATCTGCACCTCGATCAACCACGTGGTATGCCACGGCATTCCTGGCCCGAAACCCTTGCGTGAAGGCGACATCGTCAATATCGACGTGACGCTGATCGTGGACGGCTGGCACGGCGATACGAGCCGCATGTACCCAGTCGGGCGCATCTCGCGGCGCGCGGAGCGGCTGATCTACGTCACGTATGAGGCGCTGAAGCGCGGCATCGCCGCGGTGGAGCCCGGTGCCACCACGGGCCACATCGGCGCCGCCATCCAATCTTACGCGGAGGCCGAGCGCTGCAGCGTGGTGCGCGACTTCTGCGGGCACGGGCTCGGCCGCGTGTTCCACGACCGCCCCAACATCCTGCATTACGGCGAGCCGGGAGAGGGCGTGACCTTGGAGCCCGGCATGCTGTTCACCATCGAGCCGATGATCAACCTCGGCCGGCCGCACGTCAAAGTGCTGCCAGATGGCTGGACCGCGGTGACGCGCGACCGCGAGCTGTCGGCGCAATTCGAGCACACGATTGGCGTGACCGAGAGCGGTTGCGAGGTGTTCACCTACTCGCCCAAGGGCATCGACTGCCCCGTCTTCGAGCTCTCTTGAGTGCGCCCCCATGCCGACCGGCGGAAAAGACGGCGACGGGGGCGATGGGGATCAACAGCGATCGTTTCTCGAAGCGCCGGCGCCGCACTACACCGGTCACCGCCAGCGTCTACGCGAGCGCTTTCTGAAGGGTGGCTCGGACGCGATGCCCGATTACGAGCTGTTGGAGCTCGTGCTGTTTCGGGCGCTGCCGCGGCGCGACACGAAAGAGCTGGCGAAGCAGTTGGTCGCACGCTTCGGCTCCTTCGCCGAGGTCGTCAACGCGCCCGACCAGCGGCTGAAGGAGGTCGAGGGCGTCGGCGATTCGGTCATCGCCGAGCTGAGGCTCATTCGCGCCGCTGCCCTGCGCCTCGTGCGCTCCAACGTCATCGGACGCCCAGCGCTCTCATCGTGGAAGCAGGTGCTCGAGTACCTCAACGCGGCCCAGAGCTGGGAGCACCGCGAGCAGTTCCGCGTGCTGTTTCTCGACAAGGATGAGCATGTGGCCATTCTTTGCCAATAAACACGGCGTTCGCCCTGGTAGAATAGCTTGTCATACCCGCTTTGATACCCGCTTTTCCCATTGCTGGGGCAGATCAGCCGAGCGCCGTTCTCCAAATCGCGTAGCTAATCGCATTGTCGAGTGCAACTACTTGTGGGGCCGTGGTCAGGCTGACGTTCGCACAGAAGCTCCAACCCTTTGTATTCGATCGACCGGGAGAAGCGAGAGGCTCTTGGCCGCTGGGCAGCACATGTGGAGCAAGTCATAAGAGCGGACGACGTTCCATGAGGGTGCTCTAGGCAGGGGTGGAATTGAACCACCGACACCGTGATTTTCAGTCCTTGGCGTGGATCGACTGCTTACTTCCATTAAGTTCCCAAAACGACGAAAATTCACCGGGGTTGGTGCTGCTCGACACCTAAGTAGCTACCCCTTCAGCTCTAGAACATTCCGGGAATTTCCATGCATGATTACACAGGCTGCTGTCTCTAGCCTATGTAGCTGATCCGATTTGCAGATCCGATTTGTGCAAATCGGAGTGTGTAAAAAAGTGTGCAAATACGCCTCGCTGATGCCTCTAACAGGGGGCGCGCAAAACGCTCGCTTGTGTCGCTGATGCCGTAGGTGACGCGCGCGTGGCGCGACGAGGAGAGTTCTACTTCGTTTTCGAACGCACGCAAGACTCACTTCTTCTGCTTGGCAGTCTGTTTTTTCTTGCGCGGTTTGGTCGGTTTTTTGTTGTCTGGAAGAAGCGCGAGCTGGGCGGGTTTGGGTTCGACGCCTAGTACGCGCTCAAGCTCGCGCACCAGTTCAATCCTTCTGTTCTCGGACAGCTTGTCGAGATTTTGTTGCCGCCACTTCACGGCTGGAAGCTTGTCAACCTTGGGAAGGGCGAGGAGATCCCAGTCCGGCTCGCCGCGCTCGAACGAGATCAGGAAGGGCTTATGCGCGTCCGGCATCTTGTTGACGATCTCGTCGACCAGCTTCACGCGCGCTGCGAGAAGCTCCTTGAGCGTCACTTCCGTACGCGTCATGCCCTCGAAGTTGTTTTTGAAGTCCGCGGCAATGTCCTTCTGCTTGCTCCCAAGCACTTCGAACATCGGCCGGTTGTGGCTGAGCATGTAGACAACGAAGGCAGCGCGCAATTCGTCCGATATGCCCTCATTTGCCAGCAAGTCGCGCACATCAAACAGGTCGCGTGGATGCTGGCGGTCAAGCGCTGCCACGATCTTGCCTGCGTACAAGTCTTCAAACGACACGACCTGCATTTCGGCGAAGCCGAATGTATCCTCGACGTCTTGGGACACCGGGCGCTCTTCTGTCTCGTAGACGCAGCCCCGCAGGACCGGAGTTACCTCGATGGTGATCTGCACCGCCCTCTCGCGCACGATGAGCTTGGTCACGTAGCCGTCCGTCTGGCCTTGCGTGACGTGGGCGGTTTTGATCGCCTTCTTGATGCGCTTTTCTATGCGCTTCATCGCCTTGTCGATAGCGCCGAGCGAGCGCGTGCGGTCAAGGACCGGAAGGTAGGTAAGGTCAATATCGACCGATAGGCGCGGCAGGTTTCGCACGAAGAGATTGATCGCCGTACCGCCCTTGAGCGCGAACGCCTTCTCTTTCGCGATGAACGGAATGGTCCGGAGGAGCAGGGTGACTTGAGCGCGGTAGTTTTCACTGAATGCCATCGAGGTCCCCCGGCACAGTGATCAGATATTTCTTGTCGAAGTGCCCGCCTTTGACGAGCGTCCGCCCGCCCGTTCCGAGGGCTATGGCCTTCTTGTCGATGCGCTTGAGCCAAGCGTGCTTGTGGCGGTCGGCGAAGAAAAAGAACAGTCGCTTGGCTTTCACGCTCCGGCAATCGACAAGGAGCTTCTGCATGCGTGAAGGGCTGAGCGTGCTGAGGCCCGCCATCACCATGTCGGCCTGATCGAAACTTCCGTGCTCGGGCAGCTCATTCAAGAGTTCAAGGATGGCGCGCTCGGGGCTGGAAAGCACCAGCGGCCAGTTCCATTGACCCCAAGATTGCACGACCGTGCCGTCGGCGCGCGCCTGCTCCGAGCCCCGGACAGCTGCAAGCTCGTGGGGCGCGGTTGAAGCGCTAAGGCGTGAGAAGAGCTTGGCGTCATTGCGGTAGATGAACTTGGTCTTGTCCGCGACCGACGGCAGCCACGTAGGTGGACGTTTGGGTCCGAACAAATAAACAGTCGTCACCGACTGGCGCAGGTAATGCGCGTAGCCTTGCAGTTCGAGCGCCGTGCTGCCTCCGACCACAAGGTCGTATTTGAGAAGCGTCTGCAGCGAGATGACGATCTGCTGCCATGTGAGGGGCCCGCGCGGCCGGATGTAGACGCGGTGCGCCGGTTGGCTAAGCCATTGGGCAGCCTCGTACTTGCGCAGCAAATTTGCGGTATAGCCATGCTCCCTGAGCCACGCCGCATCAACCGGCAAACCTTCCGGAAGATGCCTTGCGAGCCAGTTTAGCTTGTCTGTCTTTTGTGTACCCACAGTACACATTATAGCCGAATCATAAACCTAGGTCCAGTTTATAACATGCAGGAAACGTGTACCCTGAGTACATATTTCAAGACTATTGTAAACTAGCGCTCATGTCGACTTACCGCGAGCGGATTTGGTCCGAGTGCTCAATGACAAGGAGACTCTCCGATTGCGCGGGCGGCGCGGCGCGTAGAGCAGATCAAGCCGTAGCACTGACCTCAGACCGCAGCCCAAAACACCAAAGGGCGCACGCAAATTTTCATAACAACGAAGCGCCTGACCAGCAGGTCTCTTCCGCACTGCGCCGATACATTATCGGTCCGATTTGATAAACTCGGAACCATTGAGGGGATTTTAATGCCAACACATATTACGGCGCGGCTTGCATGGCATAACGACGGGTGGGACGGTTCGGTTTGCAAGGACCCTGAGCGCAACACCTACTGCGTCGGCGCGAAGTCATTTCCGGGCGACGTCATTGCCCGAGAGCGCAATCTCGAAGACGAGCGCCGCTGCGGTGGATGCGCAGGAGATGCCCTCAAAGGCTATGTGCCGCCGTGCAGCTATAGCTACAACGCGTTCGGTCTCAAATCCGCGCTGGCGAGATCGAACCCTCCAGACTTCTTCTACGGCAAGGCCGATGCGAGGGAGTGGGAACTGCCCCCTTCCACCGTGTGCGTCTGGTCGTACGAAGCCATGTACGACGACGCGGTCAAGGCTGAAGGGTTTCTTGACAACGACAAGCGGCGCGAGCTGACCAATACATTCTTCCAGCCTGTCATAGAGGAGTGCGGCAGCAATCTCATCTTCTACTACGCCAACTACTCCAACCCGCTATCCGAGGATGAGGCCCCAAAGTACGCCTTGATTGGCGTTTCCCGGATCGCATCAGTGGGCGAAGAACTTTTCTATGAAAACGTTCAAGACGAGATCGCCAAAAAATACGCGGGCGGCATGATATGGGCCCGCAACGTCACTTCTCACTACCCGAACGAAGGCCTGCGTCTTCCGTACCACCGCTACCTCGGGGACCCTGAGCGTCTCAAAGAGATCGCGGTCTTCCCGGAGAATCCAGTTCTATGCAAGTACGGCTCGAAGCATCTTTCTGATGATGATGCAATAGGCCTTCTCGAGCAGTTTCTTGCCAAGGTCCGGCTTCTTGCTGAGTTCGACGACAGCGAGGACTGGCGGAGCCGCGAGCGCTGGCTACTTCAGGTCATCGCAGAGCTTTGGACGCATCGCGGTCTCTACCCGGGTCTCCTGCGCAGCCTCGAAGCTGCAAGCGCAGAAAGCCTCATCGGCCCCGCCAAAGCCGCCTTGATGAAACACAGTCATCAAGCCGCGCACGCGCTTGCCTTTGCGGTCCTCGAGCAAAATGCCGACAACGAGTTGACGGCCGGTATCGATGCCACGGCGCGCAGGCAGCTCTCGCGCAACTGGAGACTCATCGAGGATGACGCGCGCACACTTCTTCGGGATGTTCTGCCGCGCCTCGATCTCAGCGCAGAAACAATGAAGGCGATCATCAGCGATGATCGGGCCTCGTTCGGATTGCCGCAAGACGCGAAAGCGATAGCGGCTAATCCTTACCTCCTGTCCGAGACATTTGTTGGCGACAGTCCCGAAGACCGCATTCCGTGGAGCGTCGTTGACCGCGGCGTGCTTCCCGCGCCTGATGTCGGCAAGCCGCTCAAGGAGATGGCCTACAATGATGAGCGGCGCTTCCGTGCGCTCTACGTTGACGCGCTGCGCGCCGAGTCCAAGCACGTCTTCCGCTTTGCGGAGGAGCTGATTTCCGAGATTAACACGCGCATGGCGCGACTTCCTGATTGGAAGCAGGCATCTTTTAACGCCCGCTACTTTAAGGCCGACGAAGAGTCCCTCTCGGAGTGCTTGACGCTGAGGCAAACACCGCACGGTCTTGCCGTCTACCTACGCACTGTTTTTGAAGACGAGCGCGAAGTTGAGCGCAGGCTGCGCGACCTTGCGTCAGCGCCGGATATTGCGCTCACGCGTCCCGTCACGGACGCCGATTGGAGAGCGTGGGTCTACAAATCGGATAGCCCGCTCGCTCTAAAGGCAGGGAAAGCCTACGAGGAGGCTGTAGCCGAGCAGACGCAAATCTGCGCCCGGCTCTTCCGCCGCCCTTTATGCGTTGTGACCGGACCCGCCGGAACGGGCAAGACGACCACCATTGAAGCTCTGGTGCGGGCTATCAGGAAGGCTGAAGGGGACGGCGCATCGCTCCTGATCCTTGCGCGACCGGCAAGGCGACGGACCGCGCCCGCGAGGTTCTCGAAAAGGCGGGCCTCACGGGGCTAGCCATGGTGACTGTTCATTCGTTTCTGGCTTCGAACGGCTGGCTCAACGATAACCTCACCTTCAAGCGCAGCGGCGGAAGGCGCGCGGCGGTTGGTACGCTCGTACTTGACGAAGCATCCATGCTTGATGTGGAGCTTGCTGCCGCGCTCTTCCGCGCAATCGATTGGCCACATGTCCGCCGTTTCATTCTCGTCGGCGATGCGGGTCAACTGCCGCCGATCAGCCGCGGCAGAATGTTCGCTGACATTCTGCGGTGGCTGCAAAAAGACCAGCCTGACAGCGCGGGCCGGCTGCAGCGCAATCTCAGGCAGCTCCTTAATGAAGTGCAAGGCAAGGGTTGCGCCATCGTCGCGCTCTCGCAGCTATTCCTCGTCGACGAAGAAGATGTCTCGAAGGATGGGCACGACATCAGGACGCGCCCCGACCAAGAGCTTCTTATCCAAAAACTCCACGCAGGCGGCGCAGTCGATCAGGATCTCGATGTCATTTACTGGAACGATCCGACCGAGCTTGCCTCGATCCTGATTGGTGCAATCGAGCGGCGCATGAAGGGGACAGCGCCGACCGAACATGAACGTCCGTACCAGCTTTGGCGCGAAGCGCTCAAAGATGACCCCACGGCATTTCAGGTGCTAACGCCTCACCGCGGCGAACTCCACGGCGTTGAGGCATTGAATGAAGCCTGTCAGGCGCGCGTCGCGAAGGCCCTGATTGAGCGCGTTGGCGCTGTCGACGGGATCACGGTCTTCGACAAGGTGATCCAGTATCGCAACAGGTCACGGTCCAACATGATCTGGGCATATGATTGGAACATAAAAAAACAGGTCCAAGTGGAAGTCTTCAACGGCGAAATCGGCGTCGCGGACTTTTTCGCATTCGATGAGAGCGTCAAGAAGCGTCTTAAGACGGGTTACGGAGCGCGTCTTAGCCGGTTCGTCGTTCGGTTCACACGCAAGCCGAAATTAACAGTCGGTTACGGCAAAGGCGTTCCCACCGGGAATAAATACTCGCGCACAGAGAAGGTGGAGGACAATCTCGAGCTTGCCTATGCCGTCTCCGTGCACAAGGCGCAAGGAAGCGAGTTCGCACATACATTTGTGATCATCCCGTCCGGGCGCGGCCGTCCGCTCTCAACCGAGCTTGTGTACACGGCTCTGACGCGCGCAAGCCGCCACTGCACGCTCCTGATCGAGCGCAACGTCGACAGCCTCTTGGAGGCACGCCGGCGCGAGAATGCGCAGACTCCGCAGATCAACTCTTCGCTCTTCGAGCTGCACATACCAAAGCAAGCGCTGCTGCAGCGTGCGGGCTGGTACGAGAGCGGCAAGATCCACGAGGCGCTGAGCGGCGACATGGTGCGCTCAAAATCAGAAGTCATCATTGCAAACGAGCTTCACCACCAAGAGGTGCCGTTCCTCTACGAAAAACTACTCTTGGCAGGAGATGGAACAATGCGCCTGCCGGATTTCACGGCGACGTGGGGAGGGAAGGCGTTCTACTGGGAGCACCTAGGTTTGCTCGACCAGACAAAGTACGCAGACGAATGGAAACAAAAGAAAGCGTGGTACGAGAAGTGGTTTCCGGGGCAACTCGTCACAACGCAAGAGGGTGCGCACCTAAGTCAGGATGCAGCTGCCCTGATCGCGGATCTGAAGGCAGGGAAGACGCGCCACTGATCATGGGGCGCCGATCTATACTTCCTCTTCCAGAATTTGCCCGTGCTCCTTGAGCCAAGACTTAGCCTTTTCCATCGTAGGGCTCTTGGCCCGGATGATGCTCCAGAAGTGATCTGTGTGGTTCGCCTCGATAAGGTGGGCAAGTTCATGGACGATGACATAATCGATCACAAACATCGGGGCCTTGATGAGCCGCCAGTTGAAGCTGACGTTATCCTTCACCGTGCAGGAGCCCCAACGGTATCGATTGTCGACGATCTTGGCCGAGCCGTACTCGAACTCCTAGTTCATGCGCGTGCTGTTTCACGCGCGGGATAATCTTCTCTTCTGCTCGCGCCATATACCAATCACGCAGGACTTCGCGGCGCTTGGCTTGCTGTGCAAAAGGCACAAGAAAAAAGTCTGAGAACTCGACTTCGCCGCTCTCGGTTTCTGCGACCTCGATCCGGTAGTCTCTTCTTGCGTTGCGAACGGTGCGCCCGGCGGTCATGAGGCGGGCTGGTCTTAAACCCGCAGATTTTGCAGGGCGCATCTTTGATGGCTCCCCTCGCATCCTTCCCTTCCTTGCCTTTCCAAAGCCGGTAGTTAAATCCTAGCGCTTTTAGCTCCTCGATAGCTTCGCTCGCCTTGGCGATGGCTTCCTCTTCGCCGGTGAGGTTCGCGTCGTGGGCTTCAGACCGGGAGAATGGGAAGGCAAGTTAGCGGCACTCGCCGCAGCTCCGTGAGGGGGAACTGATGACACAGACAGAACGCGCATTGAACATGCACGATCTTGCGTTGTCAGTAGTGCGTTCGAAGGGTGTGCCAAGGTTCGAAGGGTCGACGACTGTTCTCGAGTACCGATACGGATTGCTCACGATCCATTATCGATCTGGCGTGGGTGCGCTTGATGTGTGGTGTGTGCAGAAGGTGCTCGTGGTCGATCGCTTTGCAGGGAAGCCGCAGCTCATCCGCTATGTGCCGGGGCATTGGGAGCGCGTGTTGGTGGATGCCGCAAAGGTGGCCGCTTGAGGACTAGCGACGAGAAACGCGCCCTGGAGTTGTACGAGCTGGCGTTGTCAGTCGTAGAGGCCAAGGGCGCTGACGTCCCCGTGGGATCGATGGCCTACAAGGAGTATAGGGCCGGGACGCTGACCATAATTTATTTGCCGACGTCAGGCCATTTGGACGTCTGGCATCGCCGTAAAGTTCTCACGATCAATCGACGGGATGAAACCTTGAAGGTGGACTACTACTCACCCGGCGAGTGGGAGGAGCAGCTTGAGGAAGCAGCGGCCAAGTTGCCGCCTAAGCGCTGAGGGAAGAGACAATGCCAACAGTTAAACCGGGAACACCGGCGACCGAGGCGAAGCGCCACCAATGGGAACACCAGCAACACGAGGGACGGCAATTTCCGGTGCGGATGGGCGCAGAGGGGTGGGAGCTTGTCTGCGTCACCGAGGCCGTGAACGGCGTGCGCGCGACGGGAAACTCGTGTGGGTGTATTGCATCGCCAGCGGTTACGAGCGCGAAATTGACCCGGCCACCATGCCGCTCCCACGCGAGACAACTGATCCAGAAGTCGGCAAGCAGATGAAGTGCTCGGCGTGCGGGGTTGTGGCCATGCGCGAGCGGTGGCGGTGCTTAGCGCTTGTGCTGGTAGATCGACATTGCTGTGCCGCCGCTGTCGTGCGTGAAAATCGCGCATTCAAACTTCACACCCTTCGACGTGAACTCGCTCATCTCATATTTTGCGACAAGCGCCGACTTCTGACATTCCATAGCCCCCGTGCGAACCGCTGCTGCTGATACTCCGGTCATGATGCTGCCGAGCTGTCCGATCAATTGAAAGTACCCTGCCGACGGTAAGCCGCCACGCCAGTCGATGTTGAGCGAGGGCTGCAGTGGCCCGCAGGAAAGTGCCACCTGGGTGGCCTGCGGGTGTTTCAGATAGACGATGTCAAAATTGAACTCAGCAGCCATATGCGATTTACTTGCGAACGTGAGCCCTGGCAGCGTGCGCTAAGAAATTGGCCACAAGAGCATCGCATTCATTTGCCTGGGTCGGTAAGGCAAAACCCACGCAGGCGGCCACTATGAGGGAGAAGCGGAACATCGCGCATCCGCGACCGGTTGATTGTCTAATGTGACTGTAGCTTGAGCTATCATTCGCATCTAGCGAAGGTCCTGCGAGGTCGGGCAAGACTCACGGATCGTCACGCTCTGCAGTGAGCTTGACGCGAGCTGAGAACGGGCAGAGGCTTTAGACGCCTCGCACACGAGGCCAAGGCTGCCCCCGTTCCCTCCTGTTGAAGGGTTCCCGTAGGGCAGCGGGGGGCGGTGCCCTCCTAAGCCGCCCCCACTTGATTTGCATCCTGATTGCACAACTCTGAGGCTGTGGCCGCTCGTTGGCACGCAAAGGTACATTGATGGCGCGCCTGGTCGGCTGACCCGACCCTTATCTCAAATGCGCCAGGGCTGATCTTCGGACAGGGGGTCAGCCCTCAATTGCTTTGGGCACCGCATTCACAACCCACAGACAGTGTGACAGCTTAGCCTGCCGATCTACGCTTCCAATTGGCGCGAACTAGATCGGATCAACCGATCACTCCTCAAGCGCGCGCTAGAGCTGGTTTCGATCTGTGGTCGGGATCAGCCTTGCTAAATCGCGGCGGGTTGACGAGCTTGGCCTGCAAGGCGTCAGACATTCTTGTCATCGTCGTTCTCTTGAATGTAAGTCGGCGGCTCATCGTAGCCTTCACGACTGCTGAAGAACATCAATCCCATCAGCCCCAATCCTACGAGGCACGAAAAGAATATCCCGAGGATCATCGCAATCCATTCGTGCGTGCCCATGGCCCCTTCGACCGAGGTCCACATTTGGACCATGGTCCAGACCGCCCACGCGAGTAAACCGAGCAGCACCACCAGTACTAAAGCAGTTCCCAGATAACGTCGTAGCATGGTGGCTCCGGTGCTGGGATCAAGCACACTCCCAAGCACCAGACTAGGCCAGTCGCTCGCTTGGCGCGAGCCAACAACGGGCATCGGCATTAGACCCCTTGCAAACGAGACCAAGGCTGCCCCATTGATCCCTTCCGTAACAGGGCTCCTCTGGGACAGCAGGTGGAGACTGCCGTCCTGTCGGCGTCGTGGCAGCGTCACGAAGATGCGCGAGCGGTGGCGGCGCTAATGAGCTTTCTTATTGATCCGCTCGGGACGGGTGCGTTTGCGCCAAGCATTTTCGTCGGCATTGAGCCGCTTGATTAGGTCAATCCAGCGCTCGGGTAAGGGCTCGTGCAATAACTCGTCAAAACTGCGGTACCACAATTTTCTAATACCCTCGAGGGTTGGGTCCAACATGACTCTACTCCATTGCTAGAGGGCCAACGTCACCCAGCGGGTGCCGTTCCGCGTTATCCCCTAGCGATCATTGGGGATCACGAGGTCGTGTCGTCGCTGAACTATCGGAGGTCTGTCGCAGTTTATCTATCGGGCTGATAGGGCCCGGCTGCGGCGGTAACGTCCAACATCGTCGGGGCTTCCTGCGGCGTTGAAGGATCAACGTGTCTGAAATGATAAAGGTCATCTGTCCGGTTTGCTGCGCGCTCGTTGCGCACGAGGGCCGCATCATTCGTGGCCCCACGGCAGAGTTTGCGAAGTGCACCCACGGCAACGTCAGAGACTGCATCGAGCTGTGGCGCGCGTGGATGCGCGCTGAAACTCTGAACGTATATCAAGCCGTAAGCGACGCTGAGCGCGGGTGGGCTTCCGTCGGGAGGCGCTAAAAAGCCGCCGAGCCCGGTGGGAGCTCAGCGGCCGGTGTCGAGCTGACGGGGAGTGGGCGTCAGCCCATGAAAACTACGGCACTCCCCGTTAAGGGTTTACAAAGCCAATGGCCCCCGCTGTCAACGGTCCCCGCTGTCCGGATGATGGAGGCCTGCCAACCATTACTGTGTGCGTGGCAGGCTATCTGGCCCGGACGTTGTGCCCGTAGGTGGCGCGCTCACTCGCAACGCCAGATAGAAGCTCGGGTCTCGACCTGACCAAGAGCGCGAAACGCTGAGCTAGAAGTTCACGTTGTGGATGACCCAGCCCCCGGCGAAGGCGATGAGCCCTGCTGCCACGATGTATGGAAGCACCGACACGAAGGCGCTGAGCAGCGCGACGAATGCCCCGAACACGGCCACCGCCGCCTCCCAGAGCACAGTCACCGCCTTGTAGAGCACATAGGCGATCACGGCCATGACTGCGATAAGCAACACGATCTTCCAAACGGGAAGGGCTTTCCAATCCGACTGGAACACGGCGATGATCTGACCAAACGACCACGTCCAGATCAGCTCCAGGAACCTGAAGATCGCGGCAATCCCCTGCTGCAGGAACTGCACGATAGAACTGATGATCTGCTGCACGACCTTTACCCCTGATGACTGCTCTAGCTTTCTGTCAGGAGACGCTCCACCACGGCCAACCATCTATCTTCGCCGGGTCACTTACCAGTTAGCGAAGAAGCCTCCGAACGGGTGCCGGAAAGCGGCGTCATCCTCGCGCCTCCCAGAGGATCGTTGATCCGTTACATACCTCGCTGGCGGCTCCGGCTTGCGCATCTTCAAACCGCCTTGTGGGTCGGTGCTGCTCACTACGATGAAATCCGTTGCAGGACCGGTCTCCTTGTTCTGGTCCTCATCAGAGATGATCAAGGAGGACCCGACCCAGACAAAGTCAGAGAAGCGATCAATCACCTCCTGCGGGATGGTAATGCGGTCAAGGGCTGCCGTGGCGGCAGTCATGTCTGTTTGAGGAGTAGCGTCTCTGCCGCTTCTGCCGACTAGATCAGATCGTCCTCCGCCTAGAGCAACGACGGTCCAACGGATGCCCGCGTCTCCATTCGCGTAGTCCACCGCTGTGAATATATGGGTGCCAATCGGTTTGTCGGGGTCGCGGATCGTGACCGGAATCTCCATAACCGGCTCAAATCCTTGGCGCACGTAGAGACGTTGCGTCTTCAGGCTGATGAAGATGGAGACCGGCCACAGCTTGCGCTTCGCTTCCCGGGCTGCCTCCAACGCCGTCTTCTTATGAGACTCGGCAGCGATCGCGGCCTCAATCGCTCGATCCGCAGCGTCAATCATCGGCTGCCATTTGCCCCGGATCGCTTCCAGCCGCCGCTGTGCTTCGTTCAAACTGGTGGCTGCTCTCGCCTTCCGATCTTCGGCTCGCTAAATCGCAGCCGGTGAACCAGCAGACTGACGGTCTCGCTCGGCCTCAGTTACGTCGCTCGTGGTGATCGGCGCGAGTGGATCAACGCCGCCTGGGCAGGTTTTCTTGAGCGGGCCTCAATGCGGCTCAACCGCTCCACTGCCGCATCACGTTCTTCGCGGGCCGCCTCCAGCTGCGCATTCATTCCCTCGGTAGACGCGTACAGCTTGTCGCGGCGCGCACCAGCTGATCCTGCGCCGCCTCCGGCCAGGCGAGAACCCGCGCTAGCAACGATTCGAGCTGCTCTTTCAGCATACATCCTTCATACCACAATTCGCCTCGCACCTTCGGCATGTACACGGCGCGTCGGTAGTGCGTCAGTTTGAAATTCGCACGAGTTGACGAGCAAGGACGACCAGCGCATCCCGTAGCGCAACCGTGCCTTGGGGCCGGATCAGCGTCTGGGCGGTTCCGGCTCTCGCCATTCGTCGTGCCCCTCCCGGTCGCGACCCTCCGGTTCGCCCCTAGTCAAATGCAAGGTAAAATCCAACGGGGCAGTGCCATCACATAGTTCGTGGCCGCGCACCTCATCCCCTCGGACCCTGCCATGGAGAAGACATATCCCCGGATCAGATCTGCGGCGCGCAAAGAAATCCTCGCCGACGATCACTGCGCGAACTTCCTGCGTCGCCTGCGAGTGATCGGGAGCACTGCAAGGCCCCCCAATGTGGATATAATCAATGTTGCCAACCCATACCCCCGACTGATCACGACCCACCATCCAGCGACCCTTCCAGTCGGAGCAGGCGCCTTCGCGGGAGAACCATTCATCGGCGCTGGCGTGCGAAATCCAAGGCGCCGTGGTCAACAACAGAAACACTAACCAATGCTGCAGCCTCACGGATGCCTCCCTTTAACGCTTGTTTTCAAAATCCTATAAGCCTGCCGCCAAGCAAGCTAGGAGCAATTTGATGCCCAAGGGACCACGTGGCGAGAAGCGCCCCGCCGATGTTGTCGGCGCCGCCGTCAAGACGATGAAGGTCTTGACGGGCGAGGTCGAGGAAGATGTCGGGGCCGCACCAAAACGGGCAAAGGGCGGGCGCAAGGGCGGTAAGGCGCGGGCCAAGGTGCTCACGGCTGAAGAGCGAGCAAAAATAGCTCACCTTGGCGCTGCGGCTCGATGGAAAAAGGGTGACTAGGCCGCGCTTTCTTCGTCATCATCATCGGGCGCATTCCGACGCAGCTCAATGTCAAACGCCAGATCCATCGGGAGCTGGATCGGCTCCTCTTCTGGATGTATCGAATTCCAATGATCCTGATCGTAGCCAACCATTAGCCCGTCGCTCACCATTTGCTCTCTGCGGCTAACGAGGGAAACAAGCATCTGCGGGCGCGTGGCCTCCTCAATATCTACAAAAAGGTGCAACTGCGTGCCCCCATGACTCACTTTTAGAGCGTGGTAGACGCGGTATGGCTTGCCCGTTTTCTTGTCGTACTCAACTTTCTCCCGCGCCGCTTCAGTGAACTGCTTCGCCAAGACATCCAACGGGTTTGCCGGTTCCGGCAACGGCCACCCTTTGGCGGCAGCCCATTTAGCAACCATCCGCATGTCCAGCTCTATTTCGCCAGTCTCTTCTTTGTACTGGCGGATCACCCGCTGCATTTCTTGTCTCTTAGACATATAAATCCCCTAAAGCCCTAGTGGCGCCACATCGCCCCAACCGTCGGTGATTGCGTTTGGAACGATGATCCGCCGTATTTTTACTAGATGGTTTGTAAAGCGATCATACCGGCCAGTTCGTCGCCGCAACTGACCAGCTATCAAGCCGGGGTGCACTCGCTGCATTTTTGCAAACGCCAAAATATCCGCCTCTGCGAAAATTGGCGCCTTGCGTGCGATGAACGCGTCCATCATGCGCTCGGGGACGCAAAAATCGGCTGCAGCTTCGTCGGCTAGCCTTTCTTCATCTTGAACCGCCCCAACCTTTTCGCCTTCAACATCCGTGTCTAGCATCATCTTCGAGAGGCCGTGGCGCCGCGCTACGTGTTCCATCTCGTGACGAAGAACAAACCAAAAGTTGTCAATGCGATCAAACCGCAGCGAAAGCGCAATCACTGGTGCGGTATCGCTTAGCCAATAACATACGCCATCGATCTTTGAGGATGGCAGAGCCTCGACGATAAGGAAGCGAATGCCGCTCTCTGCGAGCACCCTGGGAACTTTGCGTATTTCTTCCGCAGAAAAGAGCAGCGTTTTCAGCTCGCCAATTGCGGATGCGACGGACGCCTGGGAATATTTCGCGACGAGCATTTGGGAAGCTATCTGCTTCACGCGATATAGCCATGCCATTTGAGTGAGGCTGGGCTCAGTACTCACATTGGTCCGTTTCGCAGCGTGAGGCATCCCCTCGATGTCTTCGACGCGGTTTACACCAAAAAATCGCGTCAGCTCGGATTGAACGGTGCCAACGTCACGTACACTTTCCGCATTGATCCATCCCCGTTTTATCATCTCAGAGACAGGCAGTTCGCCGTAGAGATGAGCGCGAGCTTGGCGTTCTGGGTTGGATTTTGAAGCCGCTCTGGCCTGCGCCAAGTCATAATTTCTCTGGAGATCCAAGAAGCGCTCTGCGGGCTGGCCAAATAGCTCCTCCAGCTTGATAGCAAGCTTGGCATCGACAGAACGGCGCCCGCCAATCAAGCGGCTAACGCCTCCCTCATCCATCTCAAGGACCGCAGCAAGAATCCGGTTGTTCCATCCTCGCTGCGCCATCAATGCCGCGATTAGTTCGCCTGGAGCGAAGAATTCTTCCGAAATCATCAGTCATGCCCTAAGCTTAGCTGATTTGCGCAAAAACGCAAACTGTACAGAATGCTTGACAATGCCGCTCCGTGCGCCTACCTTTTGGAGATGAACAAGCTGCCCCTCCAGAAGCGCGTGCAAATCCTCCAGATGCTCTGCGAGGGCTCGTCCATGCGGTCGATCTCTCGCGTCTCCGATGTGAGCTTTGTGAGTGTCGCTAAAATGCTCGCCGATGCCGGCGCCGTCGCTCTCGAAATGCACGATGAGCTCGTGCGCGGCGTGAAGGCGCGTCGCATTCAATGCGACGAGGCATGGGCATTTATTCACGCTAAGCAGAAGAACGTACAGACCGCCAAAGCCGCCCCCGAGCGCGCTGGAGATGTGTGGACGTGGTCAGCCATAGATAGCGAGACCAAGCTTATGGTCTCGTACTATGTCGGCGATCGGTCCGCGCAAGCCGCCATAGCCCTAATGGAGGATCTGCACTGCCGGCTCGCCAGCCGCGTGCAGCTCACGACGGACGGGCACCGCGCATATCTAGAGGCGGTCGAAGGAGCGTTCGGTGCAGACGTGGATTATGCGCAGCTCGTGAAGCTCTATGGCGAGAGCCCCGATGCTGAGAAGCGCTACAGCCCCGCTGAATGCATCGGTTGCCGTAAGACGCGGATCGAGGGAGACCCTGACCCGGCGCACGTCTCAACGTCCCACGTCGAACGGTTCAACCTTTCGATGCGTATGCACATGCGCCGCTACACGAGGTTGACCAATGCATTTTCGAAGCGGTTTACTGCGCACGTCCATATGGTCTCCCTGTTCGCGGTATTCTATAACTTCATCCGCATCCATAAGACGGTGCGCGTCACGCCAGCGATGGCAGCGGGCATCGCTGACCGCCTCTACGGCTTCGAAGACATCCTCGTCCGCATCGACGCCAAGCAGCTTCCAAAGAAGCGCGGGCCCTATAAGAAAGCCGCCTAAATTTCAAACCAGCGCACTACCGGCGCGTCCTTCCGATTGACGGCGCCTGGCGATCGGTTGCAGGCCGCCGCACGTGGTGCGGCTCTTAGCGAATTATTCACCAACTTGGCCCTTCTTATTCGTGAGTTTTTATTCATGAATTTGAAGAGAGGGGGCAGGCGCATGCTTTACCGGTGGTACGAGCTGAGCCACGCCGCGATGAGGCCGGCAAGGTTCGCCGCCAATTCATGCGGACTCTTCTTCGTTAATCCCTTTAACCCCATGACCCACACCGTGGCAGGACGCCAAGCAGCCGCGGCCTGCGAGGTCTTCGAGCGCACGACGCGCTGCTACGGGAAACCAGAATTCCGCATTGGTGCCACCCGCGTCGACGGCGCGACCGTCGCGGTGAGCGAGGAGATCGTCTGGCAGCGGCCCTTCTGCCGATTGATCCACTTCCGGCGCCATATTGACCCCGATCGCGCCGCGCGCGACCCGCGAATCCTGGTCGCGGCACCCATGTCCGGGCATTTCGCGACCCTTCTGCGCGGCACGGTCGAGACGCTGCTCCCCGACCACGACGTCTTTATCACCGACTGGCAAGACGCTCGCGGCATCTCATTGGCGCATGGGACCTTCGATCTCGACGATTACATCCTCTACCTGCGGGAGATGCTGCGTCACCTCGGTGGAGATGTGCACCTCTTCGCCGTCTGCCAGCCCGCCGTGCCGGCGCTCGCGGCGGTTGCGCTCATGGAGGAGGACGGCGAGGTGGACGTGCCGGCGAGCCTCATTCTGGCCGGCGGCCCCGTCGACACGCGCGTGAGCCCGACCGCCGTGGACCGGCTGGCCGAGCAGAAGGGGACCAGATGGTTCCGCAACAACGTCATCGCGATCGTGCCCTGGCCCAATGCCGGGGCCGGGCGCGCGGTCTACCCCGGGTTCCTTCAGCTCTCAGGCTTCATGTCGATGAACCTCGACCGGCACGTCCGAGCGCACAAGGACTATCTCACGCACCTCGTGCGGGGCGACCGGGGTTCGGTCGAAAACCATCGCAGGTTCTACGACGATTATCTTGCCGTCATGGACTTGACTGCTGAGTTCTACCTGCAGACGATCGACACCGTATTCGTCAGCCAGGCCATTCCGAAGGGCGAGATGAGGCACCGGGGACGCTTGATCGATCTCGGCAAGATTTGCCGTGTCCCCCTGATGACGATCGAAGGCGAGAAGGACGACATCACCGGCCTCGGCCAATGCCGGGCGGCGCTCGATCTCTGCTGCAGCGTGCCTGAACTCGATGAAGCTGCATTACGAGTGTGCCGGTGTCGGCCATTACGGCATCTTCAACGGTTCGCGATTTCGCCTCGACATTGCCCCGCGCATCGCTCAATTTGTGCGCACACACGATCGGCGAGCGCGATTCTTATCGACGACGCCGGCGAGCTATCGCACCACAACCGCGTCGCGCGCCGCAGACCATTCGCGTGAGGTCTCTCGCGCCGCCTGCACGCACGCGCCTGCCAGCTACGCGGGACTCCATTACTTTGCCAAGAAACATGGGGCGCAGGGAGACCCCTCGATCGGGCCCGGCGAATGCGGATCGCTGGCCCAGCGGCAATCAGCGCCTCTCTTCACCCTTCACGTCCCGCCGCGCGACCGCCCGAAGCGTCGCATTCTCGAGCTTGCGGGTTGATCAACGCTCCGCACTTACTTGGCCCAATCCGCCAAACGTCTAGCGTCGCTGCCCGATCCGCCGCCGGTCAGCCCAAACCTGCTGAAGACCGAAGGCGACGTTTGCGTTCGGCAAATGGCGCATAACCGAATTCCGGCACGCCGTCATCACTGCCCATCACGTCAGACGTGTTTCAGAGAAGCGGATCACGTGCAGTGACCTGCGGCGCCGCGCCGTCTTGCGCGAAAAGGACTCGACGGGCGATTCGAAGATAATCAACCGCAGCGTTTGGCCGATCAGCCTCGCTTCGGGCGCCCTCGCGGCACCGCGTCAGCTCGTCAAGCCACTCTGCCAGCAGCTGAGGGTTGGTCTCTGGCAGGGCAAAAAGCTCCTGCGCTTCTCGCCTGCAAACGCTGGTCGCTAGTGCAAGCGCGTCCGCCCGATCAATTGTGTCTTCCATGAAATGCTTCATCCCCAATGCTCACATGCATTGAAATCTGGAGCTCAACCCCTGATCCATTGTGCCGACACCAACGAACCCAATATGCCCAAACGCAACCGGCATCACCACGACTTGATCCAAAGATACACGCCAAAAATCACAGCCAACACCGGTAGCATCATCATCAGCTTCGCTTTGAACTCCTCCGATTCGTTCTCCCGTATCTTGTGAAAGTCCGGATTACTGATCGCGAAGAAGCAATGGGACTAACCAAACATTAACCGCTGCTTTGTTATGGTTCTCGCCGTGCTCCGGAGGGCAAGGCCATGACTCTGAGTCCGCAATTCTGTGTTCACCCAGATGACTGCGATTTCGAAACACTGGTCGCCCTTGCGGATCAGATGCCGCGCGAGCGGTTCGAACAGATCAAAGTTGAGCGTCCAGACTTTGCACGGTGGCTCAATGAGCGCCTTTCCTCTTTCCCTCCACGGGAATTCAGGGAGCTCCACCTCGTGAGCATGTCACTGTAAAGCGGACGACATCGATCGCCTATCAGATTTGAGGGACCGGCTGGCCTCGGAGACGAAGGTTTTGTGCCGATCTGTGAAGGTCACGGCCACCTCGCGTGGGCTCAGCTCGGGCTCGTCGGCCAAGTTGGTGCTGGCTAACAGCTCTTGCACGTCCGCTATCGCCTGAGCGCGGGGAACTCCCGCGCAGCCATCCCTTTTCGACAGCCACGTGCACTTGATCTGTGGGGTAGACGAAGCCTTTGCTGATCTACCCGATCACTGGCAGGTGATGGGCCGCGGCGAGGTGGATCAGCTAAAGCCGGAGGACCGCCTCGCGCTCGCTAAAGACGACTATGCGCTGGTGAAATGCGAGCTCGCGAGGCGCGACCTCATCAAAGGCTCCGACGAAAGCGGGGGTAACGCCGCCGGAGCCTTCGGGGCTTATCCGTCCTGCGGACGAACGATCGCCCATAGGGCAATGTGGGGTTTGTCCTGGAGTTTCACCATCTCCTAGCGGCCCTCGCTTTAGGAGGGCCGCAGGACCCAGAGCCCGATCTCAATGTGGGCCGTCGGCCTCATCCAGCGGCTTGGGATAGTTCCTAGGAGCGCAATATGATTTCACGCGACAGCAGGCCTACGCTAAGCTGACTGCTCCGCGCCCACGATATTTTTCCATCGCATTTATTTGTACGGAACTGGACGTTCAGTCTATTTTCCCCATTGAGCTTAAGGGCGAACGGCGCGCACGAGGGGCTGAGTAATGGAGTTCCCAAATGGAGCTCATAGAGATGCTGCGCAACATTGCTATCCGTGAAGGCTTTGCGGCCGGACGCTCGCTCAGAGAAGTCTCCGATGAGACGGGACTATCGGTTTATGAGGTACTCCAGCGAGAAGTGGATTTGCACCTGATCCCAGCGGACGAAGCGGGTGCGAGGCTTAACCAACGCCCGCATTGAGTGCCGGCACGAAGGCCATCGGAGGTGATTTTGCTTCCCGGGACAACCTTGTGGCAAGCCAGACCGCGGGACGAGCTCAACCGGAACTAGATCGACGCCTCAGCCCAGCATATTTCCACCAAAGCCGAAGCGCATGCGATGGGAAACCTACTCGCTGCTGGAGGAGTGCTACTACGACCTCAAGGACATGTGGGCTCATCAAAGACTGAGGCTGAACGAGAAGCCGAGCTCACTCAGGTGAACGGCAGGCTCTACACGATACCCAAGATGCAGTCGGACAAGAGCTGCCCTCTCGTCGCGAACGCGCCGCCATCTTCGGTTGTGCGGTAGTTGGTGGAGGTCGGGACGGCCAGAATGTGGGGGATCGCTGCTCCGATAGGTTTACCCGTTGGCAGGGCGGGCGTACGCTTTAACGGTAGTGGCCACGAGTTAAAGGAGGTGAGGCTTGTGCTGCCGGGATAGGCAAGAGAAGAGAGCATCCCGAGGCTGACGCGATCCGCCTCGGGTATCTGATCGCCGCAGCCCTGCAAAGCGCGCGGGGGCGAGAGGAAGTTGTGGCGGCGGAGCGCCGGCTGCGGGATCTAATTGCGCGACGGCGGTTCAATTCTGCCAGAGCTGTAAAGGTCTTTGCGGTCGCAGTTGATAAGGCTGTCTGGGCTTCTTTGAAAGGAACGCGTTCGAGGCAGCTTTACCGAAGCTACAAAGCAAGTGGGCTGCGCGAAACCTGTGGCCAGCAGCTAACTGAGGCATTCAAGAGCGAGACAGGAGCGAAGGAGCAACCACTTGGCGTTGTCCATTTGGCAGGGGTCGCGCTAGGGCGTCTTGCTGTTGGGCTATGGCAGCTCACCTTGCGACGAGAGGCCGAATGATATCTCCTAGGACAATCTGGTTCGCTTCACCCCTAGATAAGCTCCACTACCTTTCTCTGCGCTTCTACATCCGCCTCAATGTAGCGCTGGGTTGTGCTCAGGGCTGCATGTCCGGCCAGCATCTGCACGTCACTGA
The DNA here is from genome assembly GCA_963745205.1 of uncultured Alphaproteobacteria bacterium. Classification (GTDB taxonomy): domain Bacteria; phylum Pseudomonadota; class Alphaproteobacteria; order Rhizobiales; family Hyphomicrobiaceae; genus Hyphomicrobium_A. The sequence continues at coordinate 23,745 of CAVUWX010000013.1, read as the reverse complement.
GAGAGCCGCCTACCGTTGAAATTTTTCGGGCCGAGTTGGTGATGAAGGTGCGCCGGCAGGAGTGGCTAGAGCAGCCCTGAAAACCCAGCGTCCGGTACCAGCTCGCGAACAGGTTCACGATCACCGCGGCAGACGTTCTCTGCGAGCGCTCAGAGGTGATGACGTAGCGGCTAGCGCCGCGTGACTGAAAAAGGTCCTGCAGTGCCTTTCTCAGCTCCCGGTTCAAGGGGATGACGCGCCCTGAGCGCCCCTTGCTCGCTTCGTTCCTCAGATGGATGGCTGAGCCCAGGCCCTCTGCATCGGTCAGCATGTCCCAGGGTTTGTGATCCATGCTGTCGCAACCCATCTGCTTAATAACGCCATCGGGCGAGATCAGGCCATAAGTGGAGCAAGCATGAGGAGAACCCGCAGTGGCTTATGCCGCTAGCGTCGAACGTCTCCTGGAAACCTTGCATGCGCGCGCACCGGCAAAAGTCGACGCGCTGGCGCTTGAGAAGCGGCGCGTGACCCATGGGTTGCTTTCCGTTGGGGTCAAATTGCACTGCCTCGGAGACGAAGATTTGTTCAATCCCCTCCTCGACGCGCTGGGCGGAGAAAGGAGAGTGCTTGACCGCAACGTGTATAAAAGCTCGCAGGCCAAGTTTTGCCTGGTGCTGCCGCCAGTCGGGAGTGCCCTGGCGGCCATTCTTCTTCTGGAGTGCATCGAGCAATATACGCAGTGCAGGATGTTCAATAACCCGAACATCCAACTGCAAGTCTGCTCGCCGGGCCGCCTCAGCCGCCGCCACGCCGCACTGCATGCGATCGGCTTCTATCTGAGCTCGGATACCCTGCGACAGTACGCGCTCGATGACTTCACAACGACGGTCTCGGCAGACTACTACCATCGTGGCAAACGCATCGTCATCTACGATGCCGGACCCAATGGCGAATTCGACTGCGCGTTTGCCTGGTGGGCACGCAACGCTGGCGGGCTCACCGTTCGCCCAAGTCTGCCGTTTCTCAACAGCCGAACCGACATCATGGTCGGCCCCGGCAGCAAGATGGATATTCACAACATCAATTGCTGGCGACACTCCTCGTGCATGCGCAATCAGTTGATCACGATGGATACTGGAGCTCGCTTGGAGAGTTGTTTGCCGGCGACTTGGTCTCACTTCTCGATCGGCACCTGCTCGCGGGGCTGATCGAGGCTCCCTGGATCTGCATCTCTGAAATGGATGGGAACACAGATAACGATCACCTATTTCTGAGTGCCCTCCAGGAGCTCACCGCATACGCCGCTGCCGAAGCAGCCCGCCTCGACCAAGGGAACCTGTCGGCGCGTGGCGGGATTTTGAACGAGATGCAAGAATTGCTCGCTACCTATGGTGCCATCGTAACATCCATATCGGAAGAAGAGCACGGAGATGCCACATGATCATCGCGCACCAACCGGGCTCGGAACCGCTTACGATTCCGGAGCAGATCCCCAATCCAGCGGTTCGACCGGTCGCGCCGCCGAACCCTGAGCGTAGGCCCGATCGCAAAGAGCCAGTGAAAGTCCCCGAAAAGGTGCCTGCAAATCGCGGGCCGGCTCTGGTGGCGTCTAATACGGGAGACGAGCTCGCCTCGAAAGTCAGCTGAGGCGCGTTCGGAGTAGGCGCCAGCGTCTTACCCATCAGCGACATTGACTGCGACGCTCTTAATAGCGAGAGGACGCGTCTGCTTGCAAAGAGAGCCGACCTCAATTCGCCGCTGCTCTCTTCAAACACTGATGCTGAACGAGAAGCCGAACTCACGAAGTTGAACGGGAAGCTCTACACCGTAGCCAATCCCCACTCCACTCCGACGAGCGCCGCACACCTAGCGCCTATGCAGCATTCGGCCTTCTATTATCAGGTTGGCCATCGAGCAGCGGATTACCGAAGCCGATCAGGGTACGGCTGGCATGACTGTCCTTGGCCAGCGCACGCAGCGATTTCAATGATGAGACGGAGGGCAGCACGGTCAGCGCATGGGACCTAATGAGCCATGCCGCGTGGCGCAACGCGTCTAATCCACTGAGCCCCGCATCGGGCTTCTCAGTCGGTCTCGAACCGGGAACCCCGCGTCGATACGCTGCCAGCAGAATGGCCGAGCCTTGGGGCACGGAATGGAAGGTCTTCGTCAACTATCGACCAACACCTGATCCTGAACAGCTAACAGCGCGATCAGTTTCTGTAGGTGGTGCCGCAGGCAGCGATCGTCACAATATCCGTTGGTTGGTGCTAGCCAGGATCACAATGGCAATAGACGAGGCCAATGCGATGTTGTTCATGGACTCCACGGAGTCGCGTGAGGCCAGCATGCGAGCCGAGGCGCAATTGGTTGACCTCAGTCGCCAAAACTAGGCAGGCCGCGAGTGGCTGCGAGAACTCGGCCAGGAGTACCTTCCACGATGAAGCTTCTTCTCGTGACTGATGCCTGGCGCCCGCAGATCAATGGTGTCGTCACCGCACTCGTAAACATGAAAGATCATTTGGAGCGCGACGGCTTTGAAGTCGTGGTCATCCATCCCGGACTCTTCGCTGTTTGCCGCTGCCCGGCTATCCAGAAATACGGCTCGCTCTATCGCCCTGGCGAAGCATGCGGCGTTTGTTTATTCGGAAGATCCGGACTTCATACACATCGCGACCGAAGGTCCCTTGGGCTGGAACGCTCGCGCGCTCTGTCGCCGATACGACCAGCGCTTCACGGCCTCGTATCATACGCATTTCCAGCTGTATGCCCACGCACGGATGCGTCCATTTCTTCGACCTGTGCGGGCGCTCTTGAGAGCATTCCACGATGCGACCACGTGTACGATGGTGGCAACGCCGAGTTTGAAACGTGAGCTAAAGGCAAGCGGTTTCCGCAGGCTTGCTCTTTGGCCATTGGGTGTCGATACGAGCGTCTTTGTTCGAAACACACGATCTCGAATGGCGACGCTTTCCAGACCAGTCTCTCTGTTTTTCAGCAGACTGGCGCCCGAGAAGAATCCCGAGGAATTCTTGAAGCTGGAACTACCCGGCACGAAGCTCGTGATCGGCGACGGGCCTGAGCGAAAGCGCCTTGAAGCGCGTTTCGGAGCGCAGGCCACATTTGTCGGCTATAAGCACGGCCAAGAACTCGTCGATTGGCTGTCAATCTCTGACGTGATGGTGTTTCCATCGCGCACTGAGACCTTTGGGCTCGTCATTCTGGAAGCCCTCGCCTGCGGCATCCCCGTCGCTGCCCATGACGTGTTGGGCCCGCGCGACATCATCGACAATGGTGTCGATGGCTTCTTGGACAAGGACTTGAAGAAGGCCGCACTGGCCTGTCTTTCGCTCGACCGCACCAAGTGCCGTGAGAAGGCGCTTCGTTACTCCTGGGAGGCGTCGGCGGTCGCATTCAAAGCAAATCTGGTGCGCGCGTCGGGCGCGCGAGCAACAGCATCCGATAGTTCTGTCGGACCACTTCGAGCGGGGACATCACCCTAACCACATCGCGTGTTGTCCTAAAATCCGCGAGCGTTCCTCTGCACCAACCAATCTTCTCTGCCTTGCGGGTGTTCATGACGTTCTCGAGCGTGACGATTGCAATCCCGAGGCGCTCATCGATGACGCGCGCATTTATGAAAGCTTCGATGCCGAAGCGCGGCAGCTTATCGATGTCGGCAAGGCATGCCGCAACGATCCGCTTTGGAATGACGCGCTCGCCAGAAACGAAATCGAGGCCCATCCAGCGATAGACCGCCAGGCTGTTCTTGCGAACGGAAATCGACATACCACAGCGCCGCGACAAAACCGGCTCCGCGAGGTCGGTGATATTCGCGGCCGTCAGATACTTCAGGTCTGCATCCAGGTGCATGATGTAGTCGTATCTTGCCGCTCTCACCCCGTCTGCAAATGCACGGCTCTTGCCGCGGTTCGCGGGATACGAAAGGAGCCGCACAGACGGGGAGGAACGCACGATATCAGCCGTCCCGTCGGTCGAGCCGTCATCGACGACGATCACTTCGTCGAGGAGCGGGTGTGCCGCGGCGACGGCGAGCACCTCGGCAATGCGCGGCGCCTCGTTATGCGCGCAAATGATGCACGACAGCTTGGATGCGCTCATCCCACAGTTACCGGATTGATGTTCGGAGGTTTATGGTCTCTCACTCACGCATACAATGATGCAACACCCTGGCCGGCAGCGCATTCACCTTCTTTTGTCCCTCCGAGGCCGAACAACTGAATGGGCATTCTGTCCCATGGTGTTTGGCCCTTCAGGGCCATCACGCGACCGCCCAATGATGACGGCTTTCGGACCCGAAGCAGAAGCTCCTATCATCAGTCCTGGTTTATGAGTTCACGGCCTAGCTTGTGCAAAATCCGTTTGGCTGTCGTCCTCATCGCAGGACACGGGCCCAACATGAGAGATGAAGGCAGCTCACCGTCCAAACGACTGCAGGTTCTCCATCAGCTCCTTTGAGATCGGCAGCCGCTTCGCGTAGAAGCGCTCAATCTGGCTGACGCTGGTGCCTGCGTTCTTGGCCAGGGAGTAGATGTTCACCTGGCCATGTGACAGCATCAGCCTCATGCAGATCGCCGTGTGGCGCAGGCTGTAGATGCTCCGGATCGGTGGCCATCGGCTATTCTTCCCGCGCAGGAGGTCAGGGCGGGTACACTGTTTTCAGCGCGAAACGCTGCCGACTAATTAGTAATCAAATTATAATTGCCGCCCGCACTGCTTCTGTATGCGCTTGAAGCTGGCAACCGCGGGTCGTTGGTGCAATGGGTAGCCGAAGAAAAGGTAGCAGCGAAGCTGGCTCGCTTGACCAAATTGCAAACGCCCACCGTTCAAGCGAGACAGGCAGGACAGTTGAATGGCATCGAAGGCAGCTTCTGACGACCGATGACAGCAGAACTATCCTTGCTTCACGGGAACCCCCGTCGTCTGCTATCGTCCACGCCGTTCCAGAGTTCAGCTGGGGAATGTCTGTTTAGCTATGGGAGGAACCCCCGCAATGGTCAAAGTAGACAAAGTTCTGGTCGGCGAGTCACTCGTCGGCGACGGCAATGAGGTCGCGCACATCGATCTCATGATGGGTCCGCGCGGCAGCGCCGCCGAGACCGCGTTCTGCAGGTCCCTAACCAACAACAAGGACGGCTTCACCACGCTGTTGGCCCTCATCGCCCCGAACTTTCCCTGCAAGCCGAATACGATCCTCTACAACAAGGTCACCATCAAGGATGCGCGCCAGGCGGTGCAGATGTTCGGGCCTGCGCAGTACGCCGTCGCCAAGGCCGTTCAGGACTCCGTCGCCGAGGGCGTGATCCCGGCATCCGAGGCCGACGACATCTTCATCTGCGTCGGCGTGTTCATCCACTGGGAAGCCGCCGACGACGCCAAGATCCAGGACTATAATTATCGTGCCGTGAAGGAGTCGATTGCACGCGCCATCGCCGGCAAGCCGACCGCCGCCGAGGCGACCGCCCAGCGCAACACGGCCAAGCATCCGTTTGGTGCGAAGACTTGAAGCCCTCCCCTTCCCCTCCTTCTGCTCCGATGTCTGCTTTCAGCCGATGGGAGCCTATTGTTTTGGCCTTGACGGTATTTGGGGGCGAGGCATCAAGGCTTAGCGACGAAACGGTTAGCGGATAGTGGGAGGAAACCATGGCCCAAGACCAGCCCTTCGAGATCCCGCAGCAGGTGCGTCAGCTTTGGGAGAAAAATCTTGAGCAGGCACGTGAGGCCTACGGTCAATTTATCGACGCCATGGCACAAGCAATGAGCCTGTGGGTGACGGCGATGCCAACGAATGAGATGACATCGGGCTTTAAAGCGATCCAGGAGCGGACGATCCACTTCGCCAAACGGAACGCCGATTCCTACTTTGCGTTGGCGAACGAGCTTGCCAAGGCCAAGGACGTCCAGGAGGCATTCGCCATTCAAAACCGCTACGCGCAAACCCAGATGCAGACCAATACTCTTCAGGCGCAAGAGCTTGGTCGCCTCATGGCGGAGGCCGCGCAGCGTATGCAGCCCAGAGGCTGAAACCTGCATACGAATGTGTCACCCGCGAATCGGCGATTCTCGGTGTCGGGACGGAAATCGAACTCACCGTTCAGGAAATCAAGACTGCCCGCCGCATCGCAATGCACTATTCAGGATTCCAGCTGAACTTCTGGAGAGTCCAGGCGCTTAATCGCTCCGCAAAGGCGAGGTTCGCGACTGACTGATGCGAAGATCCGCGAAGCGACGCCTAAATGGGATCGGAAGGTAGGCCTCAATTTTGCCGCACTGCAAACATTGCCTCTAGCACCGGGGGGCCCTTGGCCCTTCCGTTTCCTCCCTAGACTTGGGCCGCCCGATCGTTTTGGCGGCCTCTTCTTTACAACTGCTGCGCGCTGACCTGACCGCGTCTTGCGAAGCCGATAGGGGACCTGGCGCCGGACTCCTCGCTCACGAGAAAGGGTCGCCAACTTCGAGCACTTCGAGCGCGCCTTACGGAGCCGGGGTAGCCTGAAGGCCACGCTACCCACGATGCCACTCGAATGATTTCCCACCCTTCAAATGGATTTAGATCAAGCCGCCGCGACCCACTTGCCATCGATGCAGCCGAAAGCCACCGCGTCTGGTTCTTCCTCGATGGCCTCACGCAGCCGCTCAACCGCATGCGCGTGGAGATCATCTTCCGGGGACGAAAACCCGTTCAGCACAAACACTCTCTTGCCGTGCAACTCAATCACTTTGGCGCGCACGCTTGTTCCTCCGAAAAACTTACCCTTCAGTACAATGAGGAAGGTTAACAGTGTCCTGCTGCCGAGTTCACGCGGTAGCAGCGAACAACAAGCTCACAGGATTCTGGTTCGAGTATGGCATTGTTTGACGCAAGAAGAGCCCCACACCTTTTCAGGGGAGGCTCTCCACCCGCATGTCGATGTCCAGTAACCCAAAGAGGGTGATCTATTGAGTTTTCGGACAAAGACATCAGGCCGAGCATAATCATTCGTGATTAGAACGAGGGGCTTGCAGAAGGCGAAGTTCGGCGACAGCAATGGGTCGCGGCACTTCCTCCGCTCTCAAACGAGACCATTGAAGCTCGGATCTCGAGGGCGCGTGAGGCTTGGAAAGAAAGCTGCAGAAGAGCGTGGGTGACGTGCTATCCGTTCGCGCATTGGAAACGCCTGTTGTAACGATCATCGACGAGGAAAAGGTGCCAGACGGCATCTTTTCTCAAGCGAGCAGACGATTGCAGCGGAGCTCGGCGCCGCAGGCCAGTCAGAAACACATTATCGCCTGCGGCTGGCGCGCTATGGCTTCGTGCTCGAGCACACCAAGCTCGCGGTGTTCAAGCCGGAGGCGTGAGAGGACGGCCGTGGCCCCGCGTTACCGGGCCTGTCGTTGCCTCGGTTTGCGCTGATATATGACCGATGATATTTTGCTCGGGACTTGAGCAATACTGATCTCAAGCCGAGCGGTCGTATTTGAGTCCGAGGCGGTTCCCATGGTCAGAGCATAGGCGCTTAGGGCCGCCGTTCGATCCAAGGAGGAACCAATGAAACTCATAAGCTTGAGCGGAACTGCGGTGCCCACCGCGGCGATGACTCTTGTCAAAACCGCACTTCTCTCCGGAGCCCTCATGGCCTTTGCCCCTCGGGTCGTCCTGGCAGACCCAGTGCCGAAGAAGGGGACCGCGCCCTACACGACACACTTCGTGTTTCACCCAAAGTCGACCGTCGATATTCCCGGCGTCGGCAAGGCCACTGCGCTGGAGGCGATCGGGCCTACCGAGAACACGGCCGGCGGGACGATGTTCGACAAGATGAAAGCGAAGTGCGCGGCGGTAAAGATCGAGTCGGCCGGTAAGAGCTGGATCGACGGCGCCTGTGCTTTGACCGATGCCGACGGCGACGTGATCTTCTCGACGTTCGACACGCGTGATCTCGACAAAGCGCAGCCGAAGATGGATTGCGGCACCCATCTCATCACGGGCGGCACCGGTAAATACAAGGGAATTACGGGACGCGAGCCGTTTGCTTGCATTTCGAAACCGACGCCGGCCGGCGAGCCAGCAGACGCATTCGCCATCGACATCCCGCACAACTCAGAGTGGGAGATCAAGTGAGACCATGCGCATGGATGCGCGTTTCTGACTCGCCGTGAGAGATAGGCGCGGGCCGGCCGCTAAACCGGCCTTTCACCCCACCACCCCCCCAGGCAGGATCGAGGCGCCCTCTCCTCTCCGATGGCTAATCTAGAATCTCGGCCGCAAGCCTCTCGAGGAGTTGACGCTCGTTGCCGCTCAACGCCACGATCTTCTCCGGTAGGAAAGGCCTAGAACGGGATCTCGTCGTCGGGCTTGCGGCTCCAGTCCGTGCGCGGCCGCGATGCCGGGGCCTTGGTCGGCGCTGCTTTGCCGTAGGGCGGCGCAGCATCTTCTGAGTGCTGCGAGCTTGTGCCAGTCGGCTTTCGCCTTCACGCCCTTTGGCTTCGTCAGGAACCGGTGGCGCCAGCGCTGTCAGGTCTCCACAAGCGCGACCGCTGGGTCGAGTATGCGCGCGCGCTCGTCGATGGCGTCAGCTTGAGGAAGGCGGCCAAGCGCTGTCGCATCAATCTCGGCACGTCGTTCCCTGTTGAAGGAAGTCCGACTGCAGGCGAGCAAACTCGGGCAGCGTCTTAGCGCGGGCGAGCGCATGCGCCACCTCAAAGGCAGCCTCGGCGTTGGCCTCAACGTTGCGTAGGACCTTCTCACCTATCTTTTTGGCGTTGGTCTGAGTGGCGACGACCGCCTCCTCCAGCGCCTCCATGCCCCCCTTGGTGCAGACTGTGGCCTTTTCGTAGGATTCCCGTGCCTTGCTAAAGCTGTCCTGCATATAGACCTGGATGTTTTCCGGAATGCGCGGCGGCAAGCGCGCAGAGCAAAGAACTCTTCGAGCTTTCCACCAAGATGACGCAGCAGACGTTTGCTGCCCTGAGCTCGGCGGTCGCGAAGAGTTTCGAGCAGCTCAAGAAGGTTGGCTAATTCAAGAAAACGGCCCAAGGCTAGGGAAGCTCGGCAGCGCGCCTGGCGTTAGCAAATTGTTAACCTCAGTATGCAAACCACCGCCCCTAAGCAATAGTCGCGGGAACTTTCATGCTTACGGCCGATGACACGACCCAAGAGCTGCGCGATCAATTGCAAAGGATGCAAGCTCTTCAAGAGGGATGGAACGCGCTCAGCTTGGCAGAGAGAGCAGCGATTGCAAAACTGAGCCCCGATCTAAGCTTGTTCTTCCGCCCAGAAAGCAAGGATCGGCTCTAACTGACAGCTTTGCTGTAATAGCTGCTCAAACGGCAAATCCGGTACCCCACAATTCGGCTCGACGAGAGGCGCTGGGCCTCGCGTCGAGTCCCATTTTTTGCCTTACCTTTACTCCGTCTCTAGTGATCGTGAGCGATTTTGGCCCCGTGCGTTATGCACAACATTGCGTGGCAAGAACGACGCCGCCGATGCGGCCGCCATCTGCGAGGCTGTGACACGACCGAGCATCATCCCAACCAGACACGGCGGCAGCTCAGCGAAGAAGCCCATGACCTGTCCGCGCCGCAACTGCTTCGTCACGGTGACCTTGCCGGCCGCATCCACGCCGTGAGCCTGAAAGACGTTCTTGGCGAGATCAACCCCGATCGTGCTAACCTGCATGTGGACGGCTCCCCTCATGTGATTCGTTGAGCGACAATCACCCTATGGCACCTCGATGCCGGGAGCGGGCGTCGTCCACCTCATCAACGCCTACATCAGCCGCCTCAAGCGCTGGATGCGCCGCTTCAACGGCGTCGCCACCCGCTACCTGGATAACTACCTCGGATGGTGGCGCATGATTGACCGCATGGGCGAAACCCTCACGCCGCTCACATGCATCGCCGCTGCACTGCCTCAGGCGTCAACGTGAGACGCCAACAGAGCCGAGATCTCAGCAAAGTCTCCCAGCAGGGGGATAGAGCAGGATAGCATGATTGAGCAGGGAATAAGAATTGCAGAATTAACATTCTTTTAAGCATCTTTTCATAAATATCTTTGCCGAATAGAAAGAGCGCATCGAACGTGTTTCCCGGGGGATAATCTATAGGTGCAGCTATTTTGTACGCAGGCGTCCAAGTCAGACGGATCGCTGCGCACCGAACCTGACCGAACTGGAGCAACCATGAACAAACCGATTACGCGCCGTGCCCCAGAGATCCTTAACGCCGCTATGGTCGGCCGTATCCCCGAGAACGTGCGGGCGATCGCCGAGGATAGCGTTGCCAAGACTCGCACCGCCTACACCAAGATCAACAGCGTGACCAAGGACGGCATGAAGGCGCTCGAGGACATCATCGACGCTGCTAATTCCGGTGCCAAGACGATCGGTGAGAAGCTCCTGCGCAACACGGAAGTGAACGTCGAGGCTGCTTTGGATGCGGCCGAGGACATTGCTCGCGCTAAGTCGCTTTCGGAAGCGGCAACACTGCAAGCCAACTTCGTGCGGCAGCAGCTGACCATCGTCGGCACGCAGACCCAGGAGATCTTCGAGATCTCAACCAGAAGTCGCCCAGCAGGCGTTCGAGAGCATGAATTCGGCAAGGACCACGGCCTACGAGAACTTCCACAACACCAAATAACCCGTTAGTGACATGCCCGAAGAATTCAACTTTCAATTGGCGCGGGTTCTCGCTTGGCCAGAAGCGGCCAAGAAAGAGCTAGTGCGCGCCATCCACGAAATCGAAGCCCAGCATGATCGGACCTGTCCGCGAACAAGGGAGGGACAAGCGTTCCCGTCGGGACAAGTCGGATTTATCGCCGACGCCGAGACAGCGGCGTTCTTTAAACGTCACTCATTCTGGTTCTAGCTTTTCTTCATTGGCCGCAACCTGACCTGAACTCTTAAGGCCTAGGAAGTGTGTCACGCAGGTTGCAGTTCGTTACCTTGCGATTCGCCTCAGCTGCGCGCTCTCAGGGCGTCTTTCTTCGAGCAACGCTTCGACTTGTGGTGGCCAATCAATGCCATACGGGGTCAAAGCAATGCCGCGCGCGATGAGCGCGTCGACCATCCGGCTGTAACTGTCTGATACCGAAGGCTCAATAGTGCATCCCCTGTAATCCATGATGCCGTAGATTGGATATCGGGACGGCTTCACGCAGTCTTCGACCGCGACTCTGATGCTTTGGACGTCAGCCTCGCTTTTAATGGCGAGTTGCCTAAGGTCGAGGAAGAGCATCTTGAGCTTGGGGTCGTAGCTGATGCGGTTCTCGATCGGCATTGTCAGCATGCGCTCGCGCAGCCCCATCTGCTCCGGGGCAAAGATACGCGCATCCATGAGCCCCGGCCCGCGCACGATTGGCACAAAGTCCATGTGAGCAAGAATATCGCGAGCGATGTCAATACCAGGTGCGACCTCAACCAGCTCCATGCCTTCCTCCGCGAGGCGAAAGACGCAACGCTCCGTGACATAGAGGACTGGACAGCCCCGCTTCACGGCGTAATTGCCCGAGAAAGTCCGGTGCTCGACTTCGGCAATGAACTTGCGTGCCTTCCCCTCCTGCAGGATGATGAGCCGCCCATTCTTCACCTGAACCTTGAGACCTCCGGCGGTGAACGTGCCGACGAAAACCACTGCCTTTGCGCTTTGGCTGATATTTATGAAACCACCGGCGCCCGCCAATCGAGGACCGAATCTCGAGACGTTGAGGTTGCCGTAGCGGTCGGCCTGGGCGAGGCCGAGAAAGGCGATATCGAGCCCGCCGCCATCGTAGAAGTCGAACTGATATGGTTGGTCGATGACCGCCTGTGCGTTCGTCGCTGCCCCGAAGCTGAGCCCCGAAGCGGGCACGCCGCCGACAATGCCTGGCTCGGCGGTCAAAGTGATAAGTTCGGTGATACCTTCCTCAGCAGCAACACTGGCAATGCCCTCCGGCATGCCGATTCCGAGGTTGACAACTGCGTTCGGCGCAAGTTCGATCGCTGCGCGCCGCGCGATGATCTTGCGCTCACACATCTCCATGGGCCGCAGAGTTGTCATCGGCACGCGAACCTCCCCGGCGAAGGCGGCGCTGTACGGCTCCACGAATGTCTGCATGTGGTACTCGGGCCGCTCGGCAACCACCACGCAATCGACGAGAATGCCCGGGATTTTCACTTGACGGGGGTTCAAGCTTCCGCGTTCGGCCAGCCGTTCTACCTGCACGATGACGACGCCCCCGGAGTTGCGAGCCGCCATCGCAATCGAAAGCGCCTCAAGCGTGAGCGCCTCCCGCTCCATGGTAATGTTGCCGTCGGTATCGGCCGTGGTCCCGCGCACGACCGCCACCTTGATTGGGAAGCTACGGTAGAAGAGATATTCCTCGCCATCGATCACTATGAGGCTGACGAGATCGGCGGTCGTGCGCGCGTTGATCTTCCCGCCACCCTGGCGGGGATCGACGAAGGTATCAAGCCCGATCCGCGAAAGATGCCCTGGCCTGCCGGCGGCAATGTCGCGGTAGAGATGCGAGAGCACGCCTTGTGGCAGATTGTAGGCCTCGATTTCGCCCGAAACGGCGAGCTCCTGCAGCTTCGGGACAAGCCCCCAGTGGCCGCCAATGACACGCCTGACAAGACCGCGATGGCCTAGGTGATTGAGTTCCGCGCTCTTTGCCATCCCCTTGGCCGGCGGCGTAGATTAGAGTGAGTTCACACGGCTCACCGGTGCCGTCGGCGCTCGCTTTCACGCTTTCAAGGTATCGCGCCTCGAGCGCGACCGCGATGTTTTCGGCGAAGCCGATACCGACGAAGCCCCCTGTCGCGACAGTGTCGCCTGAGCGAATAAGGCTGACGGCGTCGGTCGCGGAGACAGTCTTGGCTTTCGACTTTGAGCGCAGAGCTTGGAGGCGCTGCACGGTCTCGCGGTGCATAATATCCTGGACCATTGGACGGAATTACTGGCTGACACCATGCATGCGTTTGCGAGCAGGCCGCATAGTTCTCGTCTTACGTCCCTGCAGAGCACCTCCGAGCACCTTGCTCAGAGGAAACGCGCGAGCTTTCATCCCTTTGCCATCGTTGATTTGGGTTAACGAAAACTTAACCGCTACGGAGCAACCTCCTTTCTCAGAATGGCCGAGGGTCGGCCCACCAGCCCTGGTGGAAGTGTCAACGCCGGGGAGATTTAGCAGCGGCTGGCCGGAGTAAAAGTGCAGCACGGACGCAGCAAGAAGGCCCCCGATATCGGTGGCCTTCTTGCTTTGGCGCGTCAGGCTTGAGGGGCGGCGTCCGGTGGGTCCTGTCGCTGCCGGCGTGACCGGCGCTTGCTGTGAGCGAGCCTGAAGTTGTCGCCGTTCATCTCGAGGATATGGACGTGATGCGTGAGGCGGTCGAGCAGCGCGCCGGTGAGCCGCTCGGAGCCGAACACGGATGTCCACTCGTCGAACGGCAAGTTGCTCGTGACGATCGTGCTCCCTCGCTCGTAGCGCTGGTGACCTGAGACCCTCGATCTCCTCCAGATTTTGGGTGGAGTCCGTAACCTCCAGAGAGGAGACGGACGATGCGTAAGCTCATCGCTGAGCATTGCGGTCTGCAAGCCGCCCACGCGCCTCGAGGTGGAAGCGGCGAGTTCCCCCCACCCGCGCCACGGTGCCAGGCTATGCTTTCTGGCGTGTCGCAGGCTTTATAGTGAGCATTCGCAGCGCGTTGATTGATCCGCATCATATTCGTCTGCTCGATTTTTGCTCATCATTACCACATGGCACAGATCGTCCCCGAGCTGGCTCGATGCGAACGGCACATTGCGGATTTTGAGCTTCGCGTCGCCGAGCAAATTAGGCGATTGAAATGCGAAGGCGGAGCGGCCTCTGGCTCACCTGAGATGCTTGAAGTGATGACGCAAACGCTGGAGAACTGGCGCGAGCGCAGACGAGCGCTTCAGGGCGCATCAAAGCAGGTCTCATTTTAGGTGGCGACATATGAGAACGCACTTCGCGAAGCAAAGACTCCATTGCCGCTATTGGGCGCGTAACATTGCGCGAGGCGCCCGGCTTGCCGTGCTCACGGCCTCGGTCCTCCTTCTGGCGGGCGGGACACAGGCCACCAATGCTCAAGAGCCGGAGCTGGGAGTAGAACCGAACAAGACAGAATCGAAAGTGCCCAATGTCGCTAACGGGCAAGTCCTTGCTCGCAAGCTTTGTGTCAATTGCCATTTGATCGATGAGGGTGCCGATGGTGCAACGCCGGCGGATGTGCCGAGCTTTCCGGGCATTGCCAATCGCCCAAATCAGTCAGCCGAAGCGCTGACGAATTGGCTCACGGCGCCGCACGCGCCGATGCCAGATCCGCATCTTGCGCGAAAAGAGATACGCGATCTCGCCGGCTATATCCTCTCGCTCAAGACGAGGCACTGAGCGAACAATCCGCGAGTTCGCGCTTGTTGATGCAATCGCGTCATTGGTGGGGGCAGGCATGCGAGCTAACCCCTTTTATTCATGAGGCCGTGTGAGGTGATGCGGTGAGCGGCGACCAAGCCGTTGGCTTGGCGTATGATTTTGTTGCCAAGCAGAATCATTCGTCAGCACGGCCGATCCCGCCTTGAAGCTCGCGTGCGGGCGCTGCCCGGAGAGCGGCGCCGATCTGATGAGCCAGCCGACACTCTCGCGGCTCGAGAACCTCGCCCAATGGCGTGCGCTGGCGCGCGTCGGGATCAGGCTGATCGATCTCTTCTGCCGGAGCTTCGCGCATGCCCCGACCGCATCGTTCTCGACATCGACGACACCGGGGGACGCTGTGCACGGGAGCCAGCAGCTTGCGCTCTTCAACGCCCACTATGACGGGTATTGCTTCAACCGATCGTCATCTTCGAGGCGACCTCGGGCAAGCCGGTCGCGTTCGTGTTGCGCCCCGGCAAGCGCCCGTCCGGCGAGGAGGCCGCGCGCGTGCTGCGTCATGTGATCGAGATCGGGCGCATCCGCCGCCGCTGGCCGCGTGTTGAGATCCTCGTGCGCGGCGACGGGCATTACGGCTGTGAGACGGTGATGGCAGAGCTCGAGCAAACGGGCTGCGATTACATCTTCGGCCTTCCGACCAACGTGCGCCTCGATGAGATCGCAGGCCCGTGGCGCGGCCTGTGCGAGATGCGGCGCAAGTCGCGCGAGGGCAAGGTGCGCCGCTTCCATCAGTTCCAGCACCGCGCCGGCACCTGGACCCGCACGCGCTCCGTCATCGCCCGCGTCGAGGCGACAGCGCTCGGCTCGGACGCGCGCTTCGTGGTCACGAGCCTCAACGGGAGCGGCAAGGTTCTCTACGAGAAGCTCTACTGCGCGCGCGGACGCATGGAGAACTTGATCAAGGACCTGAAGCTTTATACCCGCGCCGACAAGACTGCCTGCCACCGCTGGGAAGCCAACCAGTTCCGCCTCTTCCTGCATATGGGCGCTTACTGGCTGCTGCACACGCTTCGCCGCGCTGCCACGCGCCGCTCAATCTGGAGGGGCGCCACCTTCGAGACGCTAAGACGATGCTTCATCAAGGTCGCGGTGCGCGTCATAGAGATGAAGAGCCGGATCAGAATTGCGTTCCCGGCCAGCTATCCGCACGCGTCCATGCTCATCCTGCTGACCGAGCATCGCCGCGAGAGCTCCCTGATCCATGCGGCCCTGAGCGCCGCACCGAGCCCCAACTGCCTCAACCCCAAACGCGTCCGAATGAGTTCCCGCCACCAGCGCCGTCAACGCGGCCGCTGCCACGCGCACCCGCCAAAACCAATGGGCCTGGTGAATAGTTCAGGCTAGCAACGTGACAACACCACCTGCCAAGGCCCCTGATGCCGGACGTTATCCAGCAGACCCCCGAACTCACCGTCTCTGCAAATCACGTGGACGTGGTTGTCGGAGACTGAGCGGAGGGTTTGGTAGAACGCCGAAAACGGGCGCGCTTACTTGATCTTTTCGGCGGCCGAGGTGTTGGTGGGCTTACCGCTCGTGGGCTCGCCCTTCTTGAAGGCGGCCTTCGTGTATTTGTCGCCTTCCTTGGAGATTTTCGTTGTCCAGCCCGTGTCCCACGCTATGACGGCAGCCGAGCCCTCTTCCTTCCAAGTGCCGGTCATGCCCTCGGCGGTGCGGTCGGCCTTTGCGGATCCGTCGCTGCCGAGTGTGATTTCGAAGCCTTTTCCGCTCGTATCGGTGACTTTCCAGGTACCCTCGAACTGGCTGGCAGCAAGACTAGCGAAGGTCGTCATGGTCAGGGCGAGAGCTGCCATGAGGATGGCAGTGGCGAATTTTTCGATCTTGTACATGGGGGTTTCCTCCACAGCGTTCTTCGCGCCGATATAACGCAAGTGCCGCACCTCGGTTTGATCAAGGTCAACTGCCGCTTGTCGCAGGAGGTGTAAATGTTTTGCCATTGCGCGCAACCGATCGGTTTACCGATCACTATCCCTAAGAGCGCGCTAGGGCTGGTCTCGATGGACGGGGTCAGCCCTGGCCACCCCACTCCTCCACCCCCCGGAAGTGCGAGTGGCCGAACCGCCTGGGATGCTCGAACGTTAGCTCGCGAGCGTTTCAGTGTTTTGCCTGGTCGCCGCGGTCGCCACGGCCGGCCTTCGCCGGCGATTGGAGAGGTGCAGAATATCGCTGCTTCTCAGAGCCGCCGCCAGGGCCCGCTTGTGGGCACGCCAGCTCTCTAGCGTTTGCTCCAAAAGATGCAGCACCTCAGGCAATGAGCCAAGCTCGAAGGAACTGAGGCTGACGTACGAGAGAGATATCCGGCCAATTGTGCTCAGAGCGAAGCGTATTTTCCCACTTCCGGCCGAAGTGGGAAGCACAGCCTCTTTAGGTCGGCTATCGAGCGGCAGTCTTTCATGAGCCGAGAGGCAATCAATTCCAATATCGTTCCGCCCGGCAGTTCGGAATCAGGCCCCGCCATGAAGAACTTCAGTGCATCGTCCAGGAGCCTCGGCTTGCTACGCGGCCAATCGCATACCTTGCGAATCGGAACCACCCCTAGCCAGAGCCTTGAAATCCGTATTCCCGCCTGCGTACAACTCACCAACACATGTTCCCCGCTATCAAAGACAATGTGTGCGAATGCTCCTGGCCTGTGCGCAGACAGTCTATTCACTTGGTAACCCCTACCTTGACGGCAATTACTTCCTCTTACTCCCATCATCCCTCGAACCACCAACCGGGCAAGGCAAGTTGAATTCGTATGGGGCGGCCACTGCATTAGTGGCCAACATCCAGCTCATCGTAGTGACGAAAGATGCCCTCTTCGCTGAAGGCGACGCGCCGTGGGGGTAGCACTCGTGGTTGAAGCCGAGTTGTCGTTATCCTCCAACGGGAGCGCGATCCTCCACGGGAGCGCGGTCGTTTGCGAGGATGGGCTGGTGTCGGGTGGGCGTCGAATTTGGGTAGTCGAACGTGATCCAATACAAGCTACGACTGGCCGCCGAAATCGATTTAAGACGCGGCATAGTTCGAGCGCAGGAAAAAACTCCTGCGCCTGCTAAGTTTCATTTTGGAGCTGCTGCACTTCAGGGAGTGCCGAAGACACGCGACATGGTACGTGCAGTCTCATCCTCCATCGGAATTGAGTCTGGTGACGGTTGTGCTCCAAGCCCCAACAGCAGGACGCGTAGGTGTGTAGAGCGCGGACAGGAAAATGGCGCTCAGGCAGATTGTGGAAACTGTCATCGCCGCCAGGGAAATCATCAGAAGGCGCATTGGCATTCTCTCAGGTTCGTACGCGGAACTGCCGGGGTTACCCAGAGAACTCAAGTCGGCTGCCTTTGGTTCCTGTCATGAGGTGCCATATCGATCGCGCCCCGTTACGGGGGGTTGTCCACAGTACTTTCCGACTCTGTTTTGAAACCTGGGAAGTTGTAGATGATTTTCAAAACGATTGAAGCCGCCTCATCTATTGCGCGCACTTGTTGGCGGTCCAAGCCTTATTGAGGGCGTCCATATCGCGGTTGATCAAAGCAAGAGCCTTCTCACGTTGATCCTGCTCTTGTGGGGACATGTGAGTGGGATGATCCATCGCCGCCGTAAGCAGCCGTTTGCTCTCAGTTTGTAGCTCCGCGCAGCTCATGGTCTCGTATTGGGCGGCTCCGATCTTAGAGGGAGGGACCGTCTGCTCAGGCCACGTGGAGCAGCCTACGCAGCCAAGGACGAGCAGCATCAATGGCCCGCGGCCCAAGAACGCCTTGGAGATGCTAATACCAGGCCTCCTCGCGCGTAGCCGAGCGCTTCTTCGTTCTGGGCCTCAGTAAAATCACGTTTTCCATTGCGGCCACCAGCTGCCTTGGCGCAGCCGATTTGCCCACGCCACCGTTTAAGGCAGCAATTGTGATCAGGACGGCAAGCGCTGCGCCTGCGAAGCCTCCCGTCACCCCGAACAGGCAGGTCCCTACAATGGGGCCGACCACGAGATTGATGATCGGGATGAACATCATCCCGGCAAGAATGATGGTTGCGATAGCGTCCAACATGCAATGCCTCTGAACGAGCGGGGCGGAACAGGGTGTTTGTCGCCCTCAGTTTAAGATGAGGCTTTCCATTGCAGCCACGAGCTGCCCTGGCGCGGCTGGTTTGACAACATGCAGCGCGCCCGCACACGCGCCTTCGACCGTGGTGTGGCCACTGTAGATTATGTAGGGGATGCCTCGTTCCGTCAGCCGCGCGCAAAGTAGGGAGCTATTACCGTCGCCGAGCGCATGGTCGAGGATGGCACCCGACAGCCCGTCGTGCTCCGCTAGGATCAAGGCGTGGTGAAGCGTGTTCGTCGTCGTCAACGCGGCACCTGTAGCTTCGAACTGTTGAGTGATGTCCATGACGATCAGAGGCTCATCCTCGACGATGAGGATCGAGCGCCCGTCGAGAGAGGGGCGTTGCATGAGCGTTCCAGGGGCGCGGCTAAGCGCAAGCTGCCAGAGGCAGGGCGGTCTCGTTAGCGTGGACCGCGGATGTCCCGAGGTGTCGATCAATCCTCACATCGCAACAAGACGAGATGATCGACTTGGGAGGCAAAGCCCGCAGAGCTGGGGCGGGCTCGGTGTTGCGTGGTGTCCTAACGTCTCACACAACCGAATGGATCCCGACTGCTTTAGGTTAGTGTGGCCGGCCCTCGACGCCCGTTGGCGTTGCGGGAGCTTGCCGTCATCCATCCGCCATTTTGGTTCATGCGGTGGGCGACGGCGGTGCAGCCGATGTTGCATCGCTCGACATGGAGTGCGTCACGCGAGGCGCGCCCCTTGGGACAGGCGCTTGAACGCTGTGGAAGGACTGTAGCCGGAGACGCACCATCATGGCGCAAAAATTCAAGGTCGGAGATCAAGTGATCTGGAACTCGGAAGCTGGGTACGTTAGCGGCGAAATTATAAAGGTGCACACGAGGAACGTTGACTACAAAGGGTACACCCATCATGCGAGCGAGAGCGACCCGCAATACGAAATCAAGAGTAGCAAGACAGATCACATCGCGATGCACAAAGGCTCAGCACTAAAAAAGCAGCCGCGCTAAGAGCCAGGCGCCATGGGGTGCCGGCGAGCGCCCGCACCCCATACGTTGCCAATTACTTCGTGTCCGTCGGCCGCATTGGCGGCACAGCGTCCCCTAACGCTTTGGCTGCGGGAAGCGGCTTGGGGCTGCATCCGGCGCCGCGGTGGCGTCGCTCTTCATTTGCGGCACCTTGTCGGTCATGGTGCTTGTCAGCCCAACGCCGGGCTGAATTTTGGTGGCGTCTTCAGCCAGCGCCGGGTGCCCCTCAGCTAGCCAGCCCGCAGGCGGCCCCGAACTCCGGACGCGCGAACCGCAGTGCCCCTCCGGCCGACGAACGCGTTATACTTTTATTGTCAGAAGCCTAGCGCCCATCCTGGCACCGGAGCGACAAGGAGCCGTGCTTATGCCCGATGACAAGCCAGAACCCTCCGATGCACTTCTCCGCCAGAAGGCTCTTTCGAGGTGGGACAATGAGGGCGGTGGAGGGCCCGATGGTCCGCAATTGAGTTCCATGGAAAGCGGAGGTCAAGGTGCCGTCCCTCCGCTGAGCAACACCGAGCTGGTGCAGCTTCGGGTGCGCGTGATCGCTTTGGAAAATCTGATCATCGCGCTGCTCGCAGAGGCATCCGATCGTCAGCTCGAGCTTGTTCGTGAAATGGCCTCCTACATCTCGCCGAGGCCGGGGTTCACACCTCACCCGCTTACGATCCATGCCGCGGCCCAGATGAACACCCTGGTCGAGCGTGCCCGTCATTTCCAGGACAGGACGCCGTCCTGAGACCTCTGCCCGCCTGTGCTGTGAAAGGCGATAAACTCGCTCTCAGATCGGCATCCTGTAGCCGTAAAACTCGTGATCTTCGTTGTAACCGCCCTCGCCGGCGCCGAGATCGGCAAAGTCATGCACGAACTCGATGGCCGCGATCCACTTCACCATCTTGAAGCCGAGCTCGTTCTCGCAGCGCAGCCGCAGCGGTGCCCCATGCGGTACGCTGACTTGCTCGACAGTCATGGCCTTATTCGTCTGCAGGCCCCAGGGCTGACCATCAAACCGGCTGGTATGTGCAGACCTCCAACCCGTCGCTGACGCGAACGTGGTCGCAAGTCAGGTGCAAGCACGTTAGCGTTGTGCGATGGCAACGTCTTGCATGACGCGCGCTTCGAGTTCCACCTCGTCGAGCCGATATTTCAGAATGTCGCCGACGCTCACGATACCGGCGAGGCGCGATCCATCCGTCACCGGCAGATGCCTAAGCCGACGAATGGTCATTAGCCGCGCAACCTCAGCGATTCCATCCTCCGGCTTGCAAGTCAGAATGCCTGATTCCATTAGGTCAAAGACGTGCTTGCTCGCGAGATTTGCTCCGTGGTCGGCAAAACCCCTGGTAATGTCACGCTCTGTGATGATGCCATCTAACGTAACGCCATCATGGCTTACGATCAAAGCGCCCACGCCTTCGAGGCGAAGCTTTGCTGCTGCATGTTGGATCGTTTCATTGGGCCGTACCGTCACGACATGAGTGCCCTTCGCCTTCAAGATACTTGCGACTTTCATATTGCTCACCTCGTCGCGATCGATGCTCGATACTCCTAGGGCTCAACGCTGGATAAGTATGGCCCCAATAGTATGGCCCAATTTTAGTACGCCTATAACCGGGAGGAGAACGACCCCTCAGCCGCCGCTGCCGTAGGGCCGCGTGATGATTTCGAGCAGATGCCCGTTCGGGTCGTTGAAGTAGACCCCGCGCCCCCCATCGTGATGATTGATTTCGCCCATTTTGCTGCAGGCCGGATCGGCCCAATACGCCAGCCCGCGCTCGCGAATGCGTCCGAAGATGGCATCAAACTCACCTTCGCTGACGAGGAACGCGAAGTGGCGCGAGTGGATCTCTTCGTTCCTGTCCATGAAATCCAGATTGACGCCATTCATCGTCTTCACGATCTCGAAGGGTCCAAACGCGACGGGCGCGGGCAGTCCCAGGATCTCTGCCAGGAACCTCGCCGAGGCTTTGCTGTCGCGCGCCCAAATGATCGTGTGGTTGAACTCAATCGTCATCCCCGGCTCCGTGCCTACGCGCCGGTTGTCAATGAATCGGACTTCGGATTCTGGGCTGACCCTTCAGAACCAGGTGTCAGGCTCTACACTTGCAGATGGTCTCGAAGCCACAGAAGATCAACCGCTGCCATCGAAGTCCGTGGCGCGAGTTGTGTTACCGCGGCGCCGGGGATACCGGCGCTCCTGCCGGCGACAACGTTCCCATCGCTTCTTGAATCGATCGCGCAATGCCACCGGATCGGCGATCGCCGGCAAGTGGACATCGTCGACACCTGTTCCGTGCACCTGCACGCGGCCCATGTTGAACAATCGAGCAATAAACCCTTGCTGAAGACCAACCTGTTCAATTGCGCGCAACTGCAGGTCAGCCACTGCGCGATTGAGTAGTCCTTGCTTGAATATTAGACGGTGGTTCGTCACCGCGATTTCAGTCGTCCAGACCGGGATCATGATCATCAAAAAGAGGATGCCGCCGACCATTCCGGCAGACGCAGCCAGGAAGTGGAATTCCTTAGTATAAAGGAAGGCGGCAGCAGCAATCGTCAGCAGCAGGACCAGCCAGCCGAAGGCACGCAGGATAAATGGCTTCCGCGCCCGGTAATGGACAACTTCATTAGTCCCGAGGCTCTGTTCTATGTAGCCCATTGGAGCTGCGATCAGGTGTGCGTGCCGGGCTGACCCGGAAGCCCGAGCGGACGTCCTACGGGCACTGGTGCACGTTACGAAAGGGCCCCGGCGCGATGGCCGGGGCTCTCTAGTGCTCAGTAATCCATCCCGCCCATGCCACCGCCGCCCGGCATCGGATGCGCGGACTCTTCTTGGGCAGCTCGGCGATCATTACTTCAGTGGTGACGAGCAGGCCCGCGACTGAAGCTGCACCTTGCAATGCGGAGCGCACGACCTTGGTTGGGTCGATGACGCCCTCGGTAATGAGATCACCGTAGGCATGCGTTTGGGCATTATACCCATAAGCATATTTGTCGTTCTCAAGGATCTTGCCGACGATCACCGAGCCGTCCTCACCGGCGTTGGTGAAGATCTGGCGGGCGGGGGTCTGCAGCGCCTTTTTGACAATGGAAATGCCGACCTTCTGATCGCCGATCCTCGCCGCCTTCCGGCATCGCGCCCTGCGCCACCACGCCGAAGGCATCTTCATGGCGGAGACGGTGTTATGGTTTAGGTCCTCCCTTTAGAGTTCCGCCAGCATCGGCTCGACGCCCCACTTCTTCTTCACGCGGCCGTAGATGTCGTTTATGTCGATCGTGAGCACGCGCCCGTCACTATGTATGGCGACCGCCCTCCGACGATGCCGCGCAGGCCCTCGGCCCCTGCTTGCATAAGTACGGCGACCTCTCCTTCGGCGAGGTGGGCGGCGAGTTCCGCAACAAAGTCGACCTCATGCGGGTCGTCATACGGGTCGTCGGGTTCGTCGAAGCGCCAGCTCGGCCAGCACCCTTCCTCAGCGAACAGCGCGAACGCACCGTCGTCGTCCTTCCATGCCTTAAGCTCCGGTAAGCCGTCCACCCAAGCGGTGAAGTCGTCGGCGTCCGCCACTTTAAAGTAGTTTGACCGCGCCCAGCAGTGAGATTCATGGCGCTCACCACTCGTGGCCGTACCCCTTGCTTTTTATATAAAACCGGTTGTGCTTGTGCTTGAGCTTGATGCGCTCCGTGGCTACATCGACCGTAAAGGTGCCTTTGCCCCCGTTGTCCCTTGCCCACCGAAAGTGCTTGGTTTCAAGCAGCGTCCCGCACAGCCGCACGATCGCTTCCTCGACGGAGAGTGTGCGCTCATTGAGGGCGTTGCCGCCGTCGAATGATGGCACCCGCAGCGTCACCTTCGCCTCCGGAAGGTCGATTTCTGGTGCTGGTCCGCTTTCCGCCTTGGGGCCGGTGGCAAGTACATTATCGACCTGGGCCTCGCCGCAGGCACCGCTATAGTCGACCGTCACCAGCGCGATCCCCGCCGCTTTAAGCAGCGGGAAAATCTGCGCCTTATTGGAGGCCAACCAGTCGGTTGTGTTCTCTTCATGGCTCTTGAGCAGTTGCGTATAATTGGCGATCCACTCGTATAATTTCTTCCTTCTTCGGTCATGGGCGATTCCCCTGCAGCCGTCTTCGAGGTGCTGTCAGGATCGGCAACCGAACGCGCGCCCTCAATTTCGTGCTTAATACCATTTTTCATTACAACAAACTCCTTATCTAAGTTTACACCGTTATCGAACTTAAAAAAGCCAGA
>CAVUWX010000012.1:0-172413 GCA_963745205.1 uncultured Alphaproteobacteria bacterium | reverse complement strand
TCACAGCTGACTTGTGATTTGAATATACCACAGAGGGTGCGGCGCCTGAAGCTTAAACGAGTCTCATCAATTACGGCTTTTTATGAGACTCCGGCCTTCTGTGGAGGGATATTGCCACTGACGGAAATCTCTGGGGCTATTCTACCCGTTGGAGCCGAAAATAACTCACAAAACTCACAAAACTCACATCCCTTCATGTCTTCCACGGTGTTCAAGGCCTACCCGCCGGCGTCCTTGCGGTCTAGTATGGGGGCATCCCCAAGCTCTGCATTTCAATTTCAAATAATTTCTGGTCTTCCCACACGAAATTGGCATTATTGGAGAAAAAGGCCTCGCATCTTGCTCTTGTCATTCTCGATCCGCCAAAATAATAATGCCTAATTGCCGCCAGCAGCAATTTGCACGATGATTTGCCGTATCCTCCCCACAGCCGGGGCCAGGACATGTCTAAAAGACCCATTACCTGTCTATGCAGGTGCCCATAGACCGCGTGCTCGGCTCTTAAAAGGCGCAAATCAAGCAATTTACCGTCCGAATTGCAGATAAATTCGAATTTCCAGTCCTCCGGATTGGGGCGGGGAATTTTGATATGGCATATTTTATAGGCGATATCTTTGGCTTCGGCTGCAAGGGGAGGGCGAAATAGCTTCTTGCGCAAGGCCCAAAAGAACCAATCAGGGTCACTCAGTACAATCTGCGGCAGGGTCTTGCGCTCATGTTTGCCAAATTCGAGTTCTGACCAGATAAATGGAGCATTCATGGGATTAAGTCCTTTCTCGGGAATACACAGTCCGACTAATAACGCGAATTAGAGACGGGAATTAAGCTAAGCAATTAGCCTTCGGTTTAGATGGGCCGAAATTAACTGCGTCTAGCCGCTAATCTGCATCCCTGCAACGTCGTGTACTTTAATCTGCCATCGTTGCCCGAATAGGTTTTAAACAGGATCATTTCGGCTCAACGGGTATGGAGGGGATGTGAGTTATGTGAGTTATGTGAGTTATTTTTCGGCCCAAAGAAAAATGGGCGTTATTTAAGCGGCGTATTTCCGGATACACCAGACCGCCGCCCTGTGCTTCGATCCACGCCTCTCAAGGTAATAGCCGGCACATCTGGTGTTGGCATAGCGCTCGATCCAACGCCCAAGGATGCGGGGGTTGATCTTGCCACGATCGCTGGCGATTTCCTCGAGGGCGTCTTGCAATGGGCCCCCATCTGCCCACTCCTGGTCCACGCGCCTGATAAGATCAGCAACGCGCCAATCCCTGGCCTGCATGACTGCGGCAGTAGCCTCCAAGAAGGCCGCCAGCTTCTGCCGTTCCGGTTCCTGGTCCTTGGCGCGCTCGATGCAGGCGGTGGGATCGCCCAAATCGGCAATCCCTTGGGCAGCGATCCAAAGGACGGCCTGTCTGATGAGGTCGTCCCACCGCTCAAAGGAGGCCAACCTGTCCGAGGTCGTGCGCGGTTGGCCGGCAGCGACGAACCCCCGCAGGAGGATGAGCGCGGCAGCGACAAGCCGCTGGCGGTGTTCATGACAATACTCGAGCGGATCGATCCTGAATGTGCGCCGTTCGGGCGCGTCCGTCTTGGCATCAATGCGGGCGGTCAGGATGCGCCGGTAGAGGTCACCCTTCGGGTGGAAGTTGTTGCCCGAAATCATGAACAGGACGTTGGTTGGCAGGCTCAGCATCTGCGAGACCTGCAGCACGCGATCGGTATAAAGCTCCGTGGTGAGGAACCCTTCCAAGGCGGCCGAGCCGAACTGGCCCCTGATGTTGTCGAGGAGGATGCCAGGCCGCCCCTGGCGCAGGGTTGAAAGGAGGCGCTTGCGGAGCTCCTCTTCATCGCGGCATTCCGGCACCATGTCCGGGGGAGAACCACATAAGCGCAACATGCACTGACCCAAGAGCGTCTTGCCCGTGCCCGCCGCCGGTGCATCAAAGCTAAAAGCTGGAGCGCGAGGCAGGATGCGCCGGATAACCACCGTCAAAATGCAGGCGACCATGACCCCCCGGTCCTCTTTGGTGACGAACGGGAACTTGGAGAACGGCCGCCACACCACCTCAAAGGCCCGAGGCAGCATTTCCGATTTGGGGGCTTCGGGAATCTTGGGCCAGCCACTCCCCTTGAGGAGGAGACCGGTTGCAGCGTCATAGCCGGGGGTGGACAGGAGGGAGCCATCGAGGCGCAAGGTCGGGGCGGTGATTATGCCGTTCAGTTCGCGCAGGCCGCGTTCGCCCGACTTGGCATTCAACTGCTGGCAGAGCCAAGGGGGCGGATCGGCTGGCAACTCAATCCACGTGCCCTTTTGGAATTTCTCTTCCGTGAACCGAATATGCCGACCCAGATAGTCGCTGAGCCATGGGTCACTAAGGGGCTGAACAATGTCGCCAGCCAGCCGCACCATCTCGCCGCCGCGTTCATAAAGGTCGCCGCGCCCTCTGATGACTGAGAGCGCAGAATCCAAAACGCGCGGCCGTTGCCCTTTTTTCAGCTTGATGTCGGCGGTTTCGCGGACAAGCCGGTACCACATGCCGCCGTGAGCGTGGCTATAAAGGTAGGGGTCACTACCCATCTCGGGCTCGAGATTGGCGTAGGCGATCCGCTTGTCGCCGCGGTAGTCGGGCTCCAGAGGATCGGCAAAGCGGGCCTGGTGCCACTTGTCGGCGTCGGCCAGAACTTCGCCGACCGTGACTGTGCTCCCGTCTTCGCGGTGAAGGATAAAGTCACTTGTCAGCACGCGCTGCTCTACGGCCTGCTTCCACAGCGCGCGCAACCGCTTCTCGGAGATGTTGAGCTTCTCCGCGGCCAACGCATCGGCGTGCGCAGCCACAAAGGCTTTGCGTGCCGCGATCACCTCCGGCTCGACGTCTTGCTTGGCCTTCTTCAGCACCTCGGACGACTGCCGCCACTCGCGGAGGGTCAAGGCGGCTTTGATGCCGGCGCTCGCCAGCAGGGGAACGGAGCCTAGCAACGTTGCCTTGGGCGCGCGGCGAACCAAGCCGCTCTCGAGTACCGGCTCTGCTGCGAAGTCGACGCGCTCCGGCTGCCAGATAGAGGCATCGATCAAACTGCGGTCCAGCGGTTGGCCCGATTTGGAGATGACGATGTTGCCATGGCCGCGCTCCCAGAGGCGCTGATAGATGTAAGCGCCGACGGCGGGGATGGCCGCAGCATCATCGACGATGGCATAGCCGCGCCAACCGCCCGTCCCGATCAGTTCGCAACCATCACTCGTGTAGATGAAGGCCGATGAGGAGGCACGCCAGAGACGCTGGGTTTCTGACCAGCGCGGCACGACCTGGGCGATGCTCTGGTCGATGTCCTTCCAATGAAGCGCAGGTTTGCCGGGGTGCGGATCGCAATCCAGCATCAGGATGCCGGGCTGGCCTTTGCGGAAGGAAAAGTGCTCCCGGTCCCTAGCGATGGCATCTGGGTAGGAGCCGGCCCGCAGGGCCTCTTGGGTAAGAAGCCGAGCCTTCTGCTTCTCGGCGGTTCCAAAGCAGAGCGCGGAGCTCGAGGGCAAGTTCTCGATCAGCTCCTTCAGCTCCTTCAAACCTGTTACGGTGACCCGTTCCGCCTCTCCCTCGTAGATATTGGCTGCCGACCGCTTGCGGAGTTGGCCCTCGTCATCAAGGTCAAAAACCTTTGTGGCATAGCCTTTATCGTTACTGAGGACGGTGAGTGCGCACCCTGCACCAGTTGTTCCGGGACCGGAAAATAACTCCCCAAACTCACATAACTCACCGGTGTGGCCAGAGCCGATGATACGGCTATCCTCCGTCAGGGCCTCCGGCTCACGTGACTTCAACTCAAACGCTTCAACCAAATCCTCCATTTATCAATCCTTTCAAATACTTACAAATATCTATGACGCGCCTCCCCTGGAATGAGGCGCGGTAAATTCAGTTTGACGGAACGGGGTGCTCGATAAGGTGACGGATATCCTCCACCCTCCACGCAGAAATGCGGGGGCCCAGCTTTATGGGCCTCGGGTATCTCCCTTTCCTTGATTCCCTCCCACCACGTCGTCTTACTGACCGGGATCAGGGCAAGTACTGTGGGAAGCCGAACGAAACCGGTCTCGGGCAATATACTTTGTTCTTCCATGAACACCTCCAATCTGTACAGTATATAGGCGGACTGTAACAGACAGGAGGCAGTTTCTGAAGCCTTATTGAGTCGCATCAATTACCGCTTTTTCTGAGACTTGGCTCTGTTACGGGCCTTCTTTTCGCCCGGAATATCTTGGCCCTGCTGATCCCTTCCGCCTTCAGGTCTGCAATAGCTGCTTCTTGCTTGCCCCGGGCCTTCCGCGTTGCAAATCGCAACTCCGTTGTGATCGCCAAGTCTCTAAACACCTTGTTAGGGTCGTCGCGCCTCCCACGGCCTTTGCGAACAAACTCCAAGCACCAACCTCTGGAGCCCGAAGGGGGATCGAGAGCATCGGCCACACGGCGATAAACATCAGCCGCGTCTCGGAGATACGATCCAACCAGGGTAAGGCTCCCGGTCTCGATAGCGGCTTTGACCTGGACGAGAGTGCCCTCCCATTCGGAGTCTTGGTCGTGACCAGCCGCCTCATTAGGCTTAGGACGCCGGCGGCGACGAGAAACGAACTCGAGTTGCCGAGCCGTTCTCTCTGGAGGATCGAAAAGGTCAGCTAAAAGGCTCAGCGCCTCTGCGTGATCGCGGGCAAAATATCCGACGCCGCGCTCATCACCGTGTCGAAGGGCTTCCTTCGCGGGGAAGGGGCCGGCCTCTTCTGGGAAGGAAGTAGCGCGGACAGACTTTGCTTTTCCCATTTATGCCTCTCGGTCAGCGCACCTGTTCGGTCGTGCCCTCCATCGACCTGGGCTCCGGGTTCCGCATAGCGTCGACCATATCCGCCCATATTTGCATCGTGCTGCGCCTCTCAGGGAGATACTCAGCCTGGTTGTAAGCGGCCCGCGTTCGATTTCTCTCCTTGTGAGCGAGTTGGCGCTCGATCACATCGGGCCGACAACAACCCGCCTCATTGAGGA
This sequence comes from uncultured Alphaproteobacteria bacterium, assembly GCA_963745205.1. Lineage (GTDB taxonomy): Bacteria > Pseudomonadota > Alphaproteobacteria > Rhizobiales > Hyphomicrobiaceae > Hyphomicrobium_A. The sequence goes on along the minus strand of CAVUWX010000012.1, from coordinate 167,389 downwards.
TGGTCGAGACGGTGGCTCTGAAACCGTGGGCTGAAAAGCCTATGCTCCCCGGCCCGTTAAACCCCATCCTTTCGAGCGCACGGTTTAACGTCGTTGCCGCCATGCCAGCGTTCGCTCGACGGGTGTTTGGAAACAGCCAGCGTTGACCGCCAGTGATCGCGTGAAGCTCCCGCACCAACTCCAAGGCTTGCCTCGAGAGTGGGACGATGTGCGCATCACGCTTTTTCGTGCGCTCCGCTGGAATCCGCCACTCCGCACGACCAAGGTCAACTTCGGACCACTCGGCCAGCCGCAACTCCTTCGTGCGGACGAAGGTCAGCAGCATCAGCCGGAGGGCTATTACCGTGGCTCTATTGCCGCCATAGGAGTCCAACCGTTCAGTGAACTCGACCAACTGCCTCCGGGACATCGGCATGTGATGCCTGGTCATGGGCGGCGTGATAGCACCCTTCAATGCACCGGCTGGATCAGCTTCCGCACGCAACGTCGCGGCAGCGTAGCGGAAAATAGCTGAACACCACTGGCGGATCAGGAGCGCCACTGTTTCAGCCCCTCGTTCCTGCACACGCCGCATGATGCCCAACAAGTGCGCCGCGGTCACTTTGCGGATGGGCAATCTTCCGATGACGGGGAATACGTCGGCCTTTAGACAGCTCTCAACCCAACGCGTACGTTGCGGTGACCAATGTGCCTTCTTCTGCGCCAGCCATTCTGATGCGAGTAGCTCAAAGGTGTTGGACGCCTCGGCCCGCTGTACAAACTGTTCTTGCTGACGATGATGCGCAGGGTGAACACCGCGCTTAACTATCTCTCTTGCTTCTTCGCGGCACCGGCGTGCCTGATCGAGAGAGAGATGACCGCGCCGCTTGTCGTTGTAGTACGCACCGATAGCAAACACGTTCTCCTTGCCGTTGATCCGATACCTGTAGCGCCACAGCTTGGACCCATTCGGGCGCATTTCGAGATGAAGCCCCTTGCCATCGCTCAGCTTGTAGGGCCTGGCATGGGGCTTGGCGTTGCGGATTCTTGTGTCGGTCAGCGGCATGCATTATCGCGTCGGGAGCGGGCCTCATGAACTCGCGGAGTCATCGACATACCGCAGCCAACCGCAGCCAAAAAGCGATTGGCGATATTGCGACAATCGGGCACATGAGGCGCGGCCGGCCACATCGAAAGCGCGGCCAAGTCCCTGGACCTGACGAACAGCGGCGGTGCCTGGATACCCGCAAACGTACCCGCAAAGCTCCAGGATGGCACCGAGCCAAGCCGAACGTCTCAGGACAACAACTCATGGAGTGAGAACCATTTCTTCATCCGTAGCGGATGGCACCGGACAGCACCGATCAGTGATGTTGCTCATCGACAAGAAGAACCAGCTCATCGGCGACGAGGTGCAGCAGCAGGGCACCGTCGACCACACGCCCGTCTACGTGCGCGAGGTGGTTAAACGGGCCCTCGAGCTGTCGGCAACAGCGATTGTGCTGGTGCACAACCACCCCTCGGGCGACCCCACGCCCTCCCGCGTCGACATCGACATGACGAAGCAAATCGTCGCAGCGGCGGGATCGCTCGGGATCGCGGTGCATGACCACATTATTGTCGGCCGCGATGGCCATGCGAGCCTGAAGGCTTTAGGTCTAATTTGAAGTGTCTTTGGACAATAGCCGCGACGGGAGAATACACAGGGAAGGCGTAACCATTACCATTGCTCGGAGATGGCGCTGGTTGCGGCGATAACCCCAATTTTACGACTAAAATGTGAGTAGGAAGCGAGAGTCAGAGGGTTCATGTGCGGCATTGCGGGAATTATCGACCTTACCGGCCGGCGCCAGCCCGACCCGGTCGTCCTGCAGAGCATGGCCCGGTCGCTGTGGCACCGCGGGCCTGACGACGACGGCTTTCTGATCCGCCCGGGCTTCGGCTTTGCCTCGCGCCGGCTCTCGATCGTCGGGCTTGGCGACGGCCGCCAACCGATCTTCAACGAGGATGGCTCGGTCGCCGTGGTCTACAACGGCGAGCTCTTCGATTATCCCGAGCGCAAGGCCGAGCTGCAGGCCAAGGGCCACGTCTTCCGCACCCACACCGACACCGAGCTGATCGTGCACCTCTACGAGGAGTACGGCGAGGGCGTGTTCACGGAGCTGAAGGGCCAGTTCGCGCTGGCGCTGATCGACTTCTCGAAGCGCACGATCTTCCTCGCCCGCGACCGCGTCGGCATCTGCCCGTTGCACTGGTCGCAGCAGGGCGACTGGGTCTACTTCGGCTCCGAGATCAAAGCGTTGCTGGCCTCCGGCGGTGTCCCTGCCGCATGCGATCCGCGCGGCCTCGACCACATCTTCACGTTCTTCGCCATGGGCGGACGACGCACGGTGTTTGAAGGCGTGCAGTCGATCCTGCCCGGTCACTACCTCAAGATCGCCTTCCGCCGCGACGGCAAACGCGCCGAGGTGAGCGAGCACCGCTATTGGGACTTCGACTTCCCCGACGCCGGCGATGAGGACGATCCCGCCGACGAGGAGCGGTTGATCGACGAGTTCGAGGCCACGTTCCGCCGCGCGGTCGAAATCCGGCTGCGCGCCGATGTGCCGGTCGTCGGCTATTTGAGCGGCGGCGTCGATTTCGGCCTACGTGGTCGCGACCGCCTCGCGCCTGCGCGAGCGCGCAATCCCGAGCTTTACCATCCAGGTGCCGGGCAAGAGCTTCGACGAGACGCGGCAGGCGCTGCAGATCGCCCGCCACGTCGGCAGCCGCCAGACGATTCTAACCAGCGATGCCAAGGTCATCTCCGACACCTACGCCAAGCTCATCGCGGCGGCCGACTGCCCCGTGCCGGATACCTCCTGCGCGGCGCTCTGGTGCCTGTCGCGCGAGGTGCACGATCAGGGCTACAAAGTTGCGCTCACGGGCGAAGGATCGGACGAGGCCTTCGCCGGCTACGTCTGGTTCAAGCTGCGCGCCATGAGCTACTGGCAAAACAAACTCTCTCCCGGCCAGAGCGATCGGTTCGATCGCTTCACTCGTCGCTTCCTGCCGCCCTTCAAGGGCTTCAAGGAGCTGAAGCGTATCGACGACACGGTCGGCGGTGCGCACGCGCAAGCTGCCCTCTATCATCTCGTCTCGAATGCCCGCGACCGCTATTTCAGCCGCGACCTCAAAGACCGCATCGGCGCCCACTCGCCCTACGAGGACGTGCCGGTCGATCTGGAGCGCATGCGCCGCTGGTCGCCGCTCAACCAATCCCTCTATTACGGCTATAAGGTCCACCTCGCCGGCCAGCTCCTGAACTACAAAGGCGACCGCGTGGCGATGGCGAACAGCGTCGAGACCCGCTACCCCTACCTCGACGAGGACGTCATCGCCTTCACCTCGCGACTCGCCCCGCGCTGGAAGCTGCGTGGCCTGCGTGACAAGTATCTGTTGCGCCACGCGGCGGCCCGCGTGCTGCCGCGGGAGGCGGCGTTCCGGCGCAAGGCTATGTTCCGCGCTCCGCTCGCCGAGACGTTCCTCGCCAACGCGCCGCCGTTCGTGCGCCAGTTGATGAGCCCGGAAGCACTGTGCAAGACCGGCTACTTCGATCCGGAAACCGTCGGGCGCGATTACGCACTCATCGCGTCGGGGCAGGCATCAAAGGTCGGGGTGTTCAAGCGACTGGGCCTGAGCGGTGTCGTGGCGACGCAGCTCTGGCACCACCTCTACATCAGCGGCGGATTGTGCGAGCTGCCCAACCAGTCGCCGCAACCCCAGGTCGCGCGCCCGGCGGCGTGAACCAGCTTAGCGCTTGGTACTCTTGCGGCCGCGCGCGGCGAGCGTGCGCAGGCGAAGGGCGTTGAGCTTGATGAAGCCGGCAGCGTCCTTCTGGTCGTAGGCGCCCTTGTCGTCCTCGAAGGTGACCAGCGTCGAGGAATAGAGCGACTTTGCGCTCTCCCGCCCCGTTACCATTACGTTGCCCTTGTAGAGCTTCAAGCGCACTTCGCCCTCGACGTGCTCCTGGCTCTTGTCGATGGCCGCCTGCAGCATCTCGCGCTCGGGCGAGAACCAGAAGCCGTAGTAGATGAGTTCCGCATAGCGCGGCATCAGCTCGTCCTTTAAGTGCGCAGCTCCGCGGTCGAGCGTGATCGATTCGATTCCGCGGTGCGCGTGCCAGAGGATCGTGCCGCCGGGCGTCTCGTAGATGCCGCGCGACTTCATACCGACGAAGCGATTCTCGACGAGATCGACGCGGCCGATGCCGTTGTCCCGGCCGTAGTCGTTGAGGGTGGCGAGCAGGTTAGCCGGGCTCAGTGGATTACCGTTGATCGATACGGCGTCGCCCTTTTTGAAGCCGACGGTGATCTCCGTCGCCTTGTCGGGCGCTTCCTCCGGCGAGATCGTGCGCTGATAGACGTAAGGAGGCGGCTCGACGGCAGGGTCCTCCAGCACTTTGCCCTCGGAGGAGGAGTGCAAAAGGTTGGCGTCGACCGAGAACGGGGCTTCCCCGCGCTTGTCCTTGGCCACTGGAATCTGGTGCTTTTCGGCGAAGGCGATGAGATCCTCGCGGCTCTTGAACTGCCACTCGCGCCACGGCGCGATGATCCTGATGCCTGGCTCCAGCGCGTAGTAGCTGAGCTCAAAGCGCACCTGGTCGTTGCCCTTGCCGGTGGCGCCGTGGCAGACGGCGTCGGCGCCGGTTGCCCGCGCGATGTCGATCTGGTGCTTGGCGATCAGCGGCCGCGCGATCGAGGTGCCGAGCAGGTAGATGCCTTCATAGAGGGCGTTGGCCCGGAACATCGGAAACACGTAGTCGCGCACGAATTCCTCGCGCAGGTCTTCGATGTAGATGTTCGATGGCTTGATGCCGAGCATCAGCGCCTTCTGGCGTGCGGGCTCGAGCTCGCCCCCCTGGCCGAGATCGGCCGTGAACGTCACCACCTCGGCGCCGTAGGTCTCTTGCAGCCACTTGAGAATGATCGAGGTGTCGAGCCCGCCTGAATAGGCGAGGACCACCTTCTTGATGGACTTTTCTTTCGAGGTCATCGGGGGCTCTTTTAGACGGAGGATTGAACAGGCTGTACAGAATTTTGTCCCGTCGCGCACTGGAGACGAGGCGGATCAAAGAACGCTTGCGGGCAGCAACGCCGAGGCCGAAGCGGACGGCATCTTCGGCGCCCACTTTCGTCGCCCCAGATGGCGAGCCCTTTTGGGTGACGACAGGCTGGAAGCAACGCACGCCGGGGCTGTAATCTCAGCCACTTAGCTGTTGGGACGCCGGACCCTAAGCGCTCCAACACCTACCCTTGGTCCGCATGGCGCCTTCACCATACATTTTGGTAAGGCCCCGCATTGGCATGGCATTGCCGCAATCTACGCGTTAGGATGTTCACGTTCGGTTCTAATCGAGGAAACGAGACCATGCGTGGCGATACTTTCTGGCGCAGAGCTGCGCCTTTGGCCGCGGTTGCCGCGGCTATTTTTGCGTTTGGCGTGGGCTTGAGCGTCGCTCAGGCCGAGGATGCGAAGCCGGCTGATACGACGAAGCCAGCGACGACAACCCCACCTGCCGCGACGACGCCGGCAAAGCCAGCCGATGCCAAGCCGGCTACGACGACGACAACGCCCGCAGCGACGACGGATAAGGATAAGAAGACGGCGGCTGCGCCTTCACCGTGCAAGGGTCTCGACGAGACGACCTGCAAGGCCAACACCGCGTGCTCCTGGCACAAGGAAGGCAAGTCGAAGACCGGCGCCGTGACCAAGGCGCACTGCCAAAAGAAGTCGACGCCGAAAAAGAAGACGACGACCCCAACCACGCCTCAATAAGCGTTCAGCGGCCGTTCGCGAACATCGCCCCGACGCTCAGGGGCGTGAGGACAGCGAGCATCAGCAGATGCGCCGCGGGCCAGCCCTGCTGTGCGTTCGCGTGCCCGCCGTCGGTGCGATAGCTCGAGAACGCCTTGCGCATCGAGACGGCGGCGATGTCGGCCGCTTCCATGGCGGCGACGTTCGCCTCAGCCGCTGGCAACGCCACCGAGCGCGGGATGCCAGAAGCCATGAACATGCACGCCATCGGCCAAGCAGCAGGGTTAGCCGCCGCGAACGGAAGCATGCCGAACCACGCCGCGAAGGGGTTGGCCATCGCGCCCGAGCCTGCGAAGGAATAGGGCAAGGCCGCAAAGCTCTGCGGCGTTGCCCACGCGAACGGGTTCCACACCGGCGGCGCGGGCAGGGGAGTCATCACCGGCCAGCTCCAAGCGAACGCCGGCTGTTGCGGCCCACTGCGACCAGAGGGGCGATTAGAGGGCTCGAGAGCGTTCGCCCAGAAGCTCAGCACCTGATCGGCGAACGCGGTGTAGGCCGCGGTCGCAGCGGTGGCGTAGCCGAAGGCGGCGTCCGTGCAGTGGCGCGTGAAGCGCTCCTGGAGATGTTGATCGACCATGCCGTCGCCTCTTTCGCCTCGCGGGAAAAGCCGGAGGAAGCGGGCTCGTTCATTCGTTGGCGCATTGGCGGCGGACGAAATGCCGCGCAACTAGGAACTCTAAGCGCTTCGTTGCGCTGCAACAACCGAATTGGATGCCCCGCGCCTGAGAAATCCGTAAACCGAGGTGCAATCGCGGCCGCTATTGCGTCACCCCGACCTTTTCCTCGCCCGTCGGGTCGGGCGCGAGACGCCGGCGGCGTGCCGCGCGCTCATCCCCACGCCGGCCTCCCCCTCGCCGTCCCGCGGCCAGCCAATAGGCGACCCCGCCCAGGAACCCCACGGCCAGGAAGGCCCGCATGGCGTAGGCGTTGACGATGGAAGGCTGGCCGCCGACCTCGTTCAGGTACTCCGCGCCGAAGCCGCCGAGCGCGATCAGGATGCCGACAATGGCGTAGTAGACCCACGAACGGATGCAACGCCACTCGGCGAGTGCGATGGCGATGAAGGCGAAGGGAAAGGCGAAGATTGCCGAATGCGTGGCGGCGAGCAGCGACAGGGTGCCGGCACTGCTCAGCCGATCTGGGCGCAGCTCGGCGGGGAGCGTTGCAATGTCGGCTGGCGTGATGACGAAGGCTGCGGTCGCCGCACCCGCTACGAGGCAGGCCACGATGAAACCTAAGAGAACCCGAAAGAGCCCGCCGATCATGGCCGCACCCACTCAAAGACTAAGCGTCCCAGGCCTCAAGACTACAGGGCAAGTCGCGCACCTCTCAACGAAAAATCTCGGAGCTGCCTAACGGGGCGAGACTAAGCATTGCGGCCGGCGATCAACCAGTAGACGAAGCCGGCGGCAAAGCCCGCCGTTGCGAACACCTGCCACACCGCCTGCTCCGGCAGCACAAGCGCTCCCGACTGCTGCACGTGGGCCAAGAGCGGCACGGCCGCAAGCGCGGCCCCACCGCCCGCCACGTAGTAGACCAGCGAGCGAATGCGGGCGATCTCGCCCGTAAAGATCACGAGCAGCCCTGGGATGATGGAGAGGCCGGCGAGCAACGCCAGACCCTGGTCCAGCAGCGTGAACGAGGTCGAGACGAGGTCACCGTCCGGCGCCAAGCGGTGCAGTTCTCCGGTGACGCGCTCTAGCCCCAGCGTGATCAGGACGAAAATGGCGGCGAGCGCCGCGAGGAGGAACGCGAACGCGATGGCGATGATGCGGCCGACCGTGCTCCAGAACACGCGCGCCCTAGCCTCCGCCGCCGTCGGCCGCCGCGTCGGCGCGAGCCTTGCCGCGCTCGGATGCCTTGAGCTTGACACTCGCCGAGCGGAGCTGACCGCAGGCGGCGTGGATGTCGCGGCCACGCGGCGTGCGCACGGGGCTCGCGTAGCCCGCCTTGTTGACGATCTCGGCAAAGCTCTCGATCTGCCCCCAGTCGGAGCACTCATACGGCGCGCCCGGCCACGGGTTGAACGGAATTAGGTTGATCTTCGCCGGGATGCCGGCGACGAGCTGCACCAGTGCGCGCGCATCCGCGAGACTGTCGTTGACCCCCTTCAGCATTACGTACTCGAAGGTGATGCGGCGCGCGTTCGAGAGGCCGGGATAGCTGCGGCAGGCCTCCATGAGCTCGGCGATCGGGTACTTGCGGTTGATCGGCACGAGCTCGTCGCGCAGCTCATCGCGCGTGGCGTGCAGCGATATCGCAAGCATCGTGCCGGATTCCGCACCCCAGCGGACGATCTCCGGCACAACGCCCGAGGTCGACATCGTGATGCGGCGCTTCGAGACGGAAAGCCCTTCGCCGTCGGCGGCAACCTCGATCGCCTCCCTGACGTTGTCGAAGTTGTAGAGCGGCTCGCCCATGCCCATGAGGACGATATTGGTAATCTTGCGCTCGCCTTCGGGAAGGAGGCGCCCGTCGTCCGGGTCAGCGGCGCCACCCCAGTCGCCGATGCGGTCACGCGCCAGAAGGATCTGCCCGACGATCTCCTGCGTGGTGAGATTGCGCACGAGCCGTTGCGTGCCCGTGTGGCAGAAGCTGCAGGTGAGTGTGCAGCCGACCTGGCTCGAGATGCACAAGGTGCCGCGGTCGGCTTCGGGGATGTAGACCGTCTCGATCTCGGGTGCCTTGGCGTCATTCTCCTGCTTCGCCAGCCGCAGGAGCCACTTGCGCGTCCCGTCGACGGAGACCTGCTCGGTGACGATCTCCGGCCGAATGAGCGAGTAGTGTTCGCCCAGCCTCGCCCGCAGCTCTTTTGAAACATCCGACATCGCGTCGAAGTCGGTGACGCCGCGCACGTAGAGCCAGCTCCAGAGCTGGTTGACGCGCATGCGCAGCTGCTTTTCCGGCACACCGATACGCGCGAGCGCGAAGCGCAGCGCTTCGCGGCTCAAGCCAGCGAGCGAGGGCTTCGGCGAGGCTGGCTGGGAGCTCAGCACGGGGGCGGGCCCCGGATTGGCGACGATGACCATTGCGTAAACTGCTGCGAGACGGCGCGCGCGGATGTTGGTTGCGCCTTATCTAACGTGTCTTCCCGCCGCATTAAAGACTGCAAAACCCCGCGCCGGCTTTACCGGCGGCGGGGCTCTCGAAATGACGTTTCTACTGTTCTACTGTCATGCTGGGCGCGGGGCGCCCCGTTTCATGCCGGGCCTTAAGCCGCCGGCACCCAACGTCCCGCTACATAGCCGAACGCAACCGCGTCGGGGTGCAGCCGCGCAGACTGCCGCAGCTCCTCGGCCTCTTTCACATCGTCGTAGTTGATATCGACCGCCGAGCGGGTGGCATTGACGGACGCGTGATAGCCGCTGAGCAGGATGACCCGCTTACCTCGGACCTCGATTTTCGGGCATGCCATGCTTCACCTCCTCGCAGGACGGCGGCAGCGCGGGAAAATGAGCTCCGGGGGAGTCCAGCTCGCCTGCCGTGCCGGCAGACATCCGCTCAAAACTGCCAACCACCTACAACAATGACTATACGTGACATATGCGACACGCGAAATAACATTCCGTTACGGTTGGGTAAGGAGAATGTTGACAAAATTAAATGCACTGCAACATGCGCCGCTCAATTCCTGAGCCGCACCTTCAATTTGCAGGCAACCTGATCACGTCTCACGGCGCCGTCGGCGCGCTACTGCTCGAGCCGGCGTTCAACACCGTGCGGAAGCCGACATGGCCGGTGCTCAGGTCCACCTCCTGCGGCTGCCGCGAGGTCGGGCGGTAACGCGCGCAGTAGTTATGCGCGCACAGATACGATCCGCCTTTGATGACCTTGCTCGGCGCCTGGCCGGCGATAAGCCCCACCTGCATGATGTCGGGGCCCATGGGATTGACCGCGGGCTCCTTGGAATGCCCGGCGCGATACCAGTCGCTGGTCCACTCCCACACGTTACCGATCATGTCGTAGAGGCCGTAGCCGTTGGCCTTGAAGCAGCCGACCGGCGCGGTGCCGACGTAGCCGTCCTCGGCGCTGTTGTAGACGGGAAAGATGCCTTGCCAGGTATTGGCGATCGGCGTGCCGTTGGGGGCATAGGCGCTCATCCAGTCCTGCTCGTCGAATTTGCCGCCACGCGCGGCGAACTCCCACTGCGCCTCCGTCGGCAGCTCGCGGCCAAGCCAGCGCGCGTAGGCGAGCGCGTCCTCATAGGCGACGTGGACGACGGGATGGTTCTCGCGCCCTGCGATCGTTGAGCCGGGACCTTCGGGCTGGTGCCAATTGGCGCCTTTGACGTACTGCCACCACTGCGCGTTGCTGCCGCCGCGGTCGGCCGTCATCGGCTCCACGAACAGTGCGGAGCCGGGCGCGAGCAGGTCCTCGCTGGCGCCGGGGTGGGTCTTCGGATCGAGCCCGCGCTCGGCGAGCGTCACGTAGCCGGTCGCGCCGACGAAGCGGGCGAATTGGGCGTTCGTCACCTCGTGGCGGTCGATCCAGAACCCGTCGACGCGGACGAAGTGGGTGGAGCGCTCCTCCGGCTGCTGTGGGTCGGAGCCCATGACGAAGCTGCCGCCGAGGATGAAGGTCATTCCGGTCTTCGCGTCCTTCCCATCCGGCAACCCGGAATAGGCGCCGCACAATTTTGGCGCAGCATCACCCGGCGCATCCTCGGCTGCGCATGGCGCGGTGGCAGCAATCGACGCGAGCAGTCCGATGCAAGGCAAAAAAAGACGTGGCCGCATGGCGCAACCTTCCTGGAGACGCCGGCAAGTGTCGCGCATCAGAACGAAGCAAGCGTTAAGGAGTGGGTCGGCCGACGCCCTGCTCCTCTGTCGCCTTCTTGCGCATCTCCTGCATCTTCGGCAGGAGGTCGTAGACAGGTGGATTGTTCGACATGAATCCGATCTTGAACTGCGGCGGGTACTTGATGAGCTCCTTCAGATAGAAGGCGGACGCCGCCATGATCGGCACGGAGACGGGAATGTGGCGGATGCCGACGCTCACGTCCTCTTGCGGGTTGGTATAGAGATTGAAGACGATACCGCCGCCGGAGTCGGTGAAGATCGGGCCGGAGAAACCGCCCCAGTCGCCCTTCTGCACGACGCCGTTCTCGATCTCGGCCGTCATCACGCCCTTGAACTCGTCGATGCGCAGCGCCGCATAGTACTGGTTGAGCGTGTAGGGCCGGCTGCGGCGCGCCGAGAGACCGTTGTCGGCGACCAGGAACGACGCCTGATCGATGCCGTCGATGTAGGTCGTCTTGGGGAACAGGTCGGCGAGCTGCGCGCCCGGCACGCCTGCGAGCGACATCATCGTCGGCAGAATGTCCGCGTCGTCGAACAGGCCGTCCGATTTGCGCGGGCTGATCATCCCCTCCCAGTAGACGAACGTCGGCACGCGGACGCCGCCCTCCCAGCTCGAGCCCTTGCAGCCGCGGAACGGCGTGCGGCCGTGCGGGGGCACCTCGCATTCGGGGCCGTTGTCGGACGACAGCAGGATCAGCGTGTTGTCGAGCTCGCCGATCGCCTGCAGCTTATCGACGAGCTGGCCCAGCGTGTAGTCCATCTGCACCATGCAGTCGCCGTACACGGTGCGCGACATCGACTTGCCGGCCCATTCGTCGGACGGATAGTTGTCGAAGTGGCAGCCGCGCGTCGCGTGGTAGAGGAAGAACGGCTGCTTTGCGCCCTTCATCTTGTCGAGGAAGGCTAGGCTCGTGTCGAGCCAATGCTTGTCGAGCTCCTTGATGTAGTTGAGCTCGATCAGCTTGCCGTTCTCGCACTTCTCCTTGTCGCCCGGCGTGCAATGCACTTCATAGTGATCGAAGTCGTCGTTCTCCACCATCTTGAAGCGCTCGGGCGAAAGCGCGACCTCCGGGTTGAAGTAGACGTCGCGCCACTCCGTGTACATGTCGGAGACACCGAGGAAGCCGACGTAATCGTCGTAGCCGACGTTCTGCGGCAGCGAGCCCTGGTTCTCGCCCATGTGCCACTTGCCGACGCCCTGGGTGACGTAGCCATGCTGTTTGAGGAGCAACGGCAGCGTGGTGGCACCGTCGAGGCCACCCGCTTCGCCATACATGGGCGGGCGCAGGATGCCGTGGTGCAGCGGATTCTGCCCGGTGTGGATCGTGGCACGCGTCGGCGAGCAGGACGGCGTCGAGTAGGCGGAGGTGAGCAGCAGACCCTCGGCGGCGAGCCGATCCATGACCGGCGTATCGTTGCCGACGGCGGCGCCGCCGCCATTGAAGCCGGGATCCATCCAGCCGACGTCGTCCATCAGGAAGATGAGGATGTTGGGCTTCTTGCCGGTCTTGGCTTCGAGCGCGGCGAGCTTGTCGCGCGCGGCCTTGTCCTGCTCGGGATGCGGAACCACGGGGTACATGTTGTCCGCCGGCTTCACGTCTTGCAGGTGCAGGTACTGCTCGGGATGACTGAAGCCCGGCGCCGTCGTCGGACCCGTCGTCGCGCCGCGGATGTTTTCCTGGGCAACGGCTTGGCTGGCGGCGAGCGCAAACGCCGCGCCGAGGAGCGCGCGAATGAGCGGGGAGGACATGGGACCAGGCTCCGTTTTCTGAGCAACGAGCATCAAACCGTGCGCGGCGCACGCGGCCAAGCTGCGACGCGAAGCACGGCGGAACGTTTCGTTAGCCTAGCGGGAAGAATTTAAGGCGCTGTATCCGCGGCCTACGCAACTCGAACGATTGCAGCCGCAGTCCTTAAAGGATGAACTTTGACAGGTCGGCGTTCCGGGCGAGATCACCGATGCGCGCGTTCACATAGGCCGCGTCGATCTTGACCGCCTGTCCGCCGCGGTCGGAAGCGTCGAACGAGATCTCGTCGAGCACGCGCTCCATCACCGTCTGCAGCCGGCGCGCGCCGATGTTCTCGACCGTGGAGTTGACCTGCACCGCCGCATCCGCGAGCGCGTCGATGGCGTCGTCGGTGAACGTCAGCGCGAGGCTCTCGGTCGCCATTAGCGCCACATACTGCTTGATGAGGCTCGCCTCCGGCTCGGTCAAGATGCGCCGGAGGTCCTCCCGCGTTAAGGGCTGCAACTCGACGCGGATCGGCAGCCGCCCCTGCAGCTCGGGCAGGAGGTCCGCCGGCTTGGCGACATGGAACGCGCCCGACGCGATGAACAGCACGTGATCGGTTTTCACCGGCCCGTACTTGGTCGAGATGGTGGTGCCCTCGATCAGCGGCAGGAGATCGCGCTGCACGCCCTCGCGCGAGACATCGGCGCCGATGCGGGTGCCGTCGGTGCGCGAGCAGATCTTGTCGATCTCGTCGAGGAACACGATGCCGTTGTTCTGCACCGCGTCGATCGCCTCGCCGGTGAGCTGATCGGCGTCGATCAGCTTGTCGCTCTCCTCCGCGATCAGCACGTCGTGGCTGTCGGCTACGGTGACGCGGCGCGCTTTCGTGCGCTGGCCGAACGCCTTGCCCAGCATGTCGCCGATATTGATTGCACCAATGGAAGCGCCCGGCGCGCCCGGAATGTCGAACATGGGTAGGCCTGCGCCCGTCTCCGCGACCTGGATCTCGATCTCTTTGTCGTTGAGCTCGCCCGCGCGCAAGCGCTTGCGGAAGGTCTCGCGCGTCGTTGACGAAGAGCCGGCGCCGACGAGCGCATCGAGAACGCGCTCCTCGGCGTGCTTTTCAGCCTTGGCGCGCACCTCCTTGCGCTTCGTCTCCTTGACGAGCGCGAGCGCCACCTCGACGAGATCGCGGATGATCGAATCGACGTCGCGGCCCACATAGCCGACTTCGGTGAACTTCGTCGCCTCGACCTTGATGAAGGGTGCGCCCGCGAGCTTCGCCAGTCGGCGCGAGATCTCGGTCTTGCCGACGCCCGTCGGCCCGATCATCAGGATGTTCTTCGGCTGCACCTCCTCCTTGAGGTCGCCTATGAGCTGCTGGCGGCGCCAGCGGTTGCGCAGCGCGATCGCGACCGCACGCTTGGCGTCCGTCTGACCGACGATGTAGCGGTCGAGCTCGGAGACGATCTCGCGCGGGGAGAAATGGGTCATCTGGGGAGGGTTCCTAGTGCTCGGATACGAACTTGAGGCCGACGGTGCATGCAACGAGCCCCAAGAGCAGGGCGATGCGGATGGGTGTCCCGGATTCGCCGTACGCGATGATGCCGAGCGCCGCCGTGCCTGCGGCGCCGACCCCGGTCCACACCGCGTAGGCGGTGCCGAGCGGAACGCCTTCCAGCGAGCGGTTGAGGAAATAGAAGCTCGCAAGGCCGATGGCGAAGAATGCGACCGTCGGGCCGATACGGGTCATACCGTCGGTGTAGCGAAAGACCGTGGTCGCGGCGACTTCCAGGCTCCCCGCGATCAACAGATAGAACCACGCCATTACGCTTCTCCTTGAAGGCGCGAGCTGCCTAGCGGCTGGAGGGGAGGCTTTCGATCACCAGGTTGGTGTTGGTATAGACGCAGATCTCGGCCGCGATCGCCATCGCCTTGCGCGCGATCTTCTCGGCGTCGAGCGGCTCGTCCAGCAGGGCGCGCGCGGCGGCGAGCGCGTAGTTGCCGCCCGAGCCGATGCCCATGACGTGACGCTCGGGCTCGAGCACGTCGCCGGTGCCCGTGAGGACGAGCGTCGTCTCGCGGTCGGCAACAAGCATCATCGCCTCGAGCCGGCGCAGGTAGCGGTCGGTGCGCCAGTCCTTGGCGAGCTCGACGCAGGCACGAGTCAACTGACCGGGATACTGCTCGAGCTTGGTCTCGAGCCGCTCGAAAAGCGTGAACGCATCCGCCGTGGCGCCGGCAAAGCCGCCGATGACGTCGCCTTTGCCGAGGGTGCGCACCTTGCGGGCGTTGGACTTGATGATGGTGGCGCCGAGGCTCACCTGCCCATCACCGGCAATGACCACACGGCCGTCTTTACGAATGGTGAGTATGGTGGTCGCATGCCAGGATTGGGGAGGAGCCGGTTGCGAGCCGTGGCTTTGCATTGCAGTTGCACCCCAGTTGACTGATACGGGAAGCGGTGCGCGGCTTGGCGGGTCTTTAACCGCGGGGCCCAAGCTGATAAACGCTCGGTTCCGGCGACGCAAGCTACGGCCAAGAGGGCTACTTTGAAGCGGCAAGCCACCATCTCGCGCAAGACCAAGGAGACCGAGATCACCGCGACCGTCGACCTCGACGGCTCCGGCCAGTTCGACGTCACCACCGGCATCGGCTTCCTCGACCACATGTTGGAGCAGCTCGCGCGCCATTCAATGATCGACATCGCCTTGAAGGCCAAAGGCGACCTGCACATCGACTTCCACCACACCGCGGAGGACAGCGGCATCGTGCTCGGCCAGGCGGTCCTGAAGGCGCTCGGCGACAAGAAGGGCATCGCCCGCTATGCGGACGTGCACCTGCCCATGGACGATACACTGACGCGCGTCGCGCTCGACGTCTCCGGGCGGCCCTATCTCGTCTGGAAGGTGGAGTTCTCCAAGCCCAAGGTCGGCGAAATGGACACCGAGCTTTTCCGCGAGTGGTTCCAGGCCTTCGCCCAGAACGCCGGCATCACGCTGCACGTCGAGAACCTGTACGGCGAGAACAACCACCACATCGCCGAGACTTGCTATAAGGGGCTCGCACGCGCGCTGCGGCTTGCGGTCGAGGCCGACCCGCGGCAGGCAGGCAGGGTGCCCTCGACGAAGGGCACGCTCGCCGGTTGATCGCTGGCTCTAAGCACTCGAGGCTCCGCTTGGTCGCATACACAGTCTATGAGCCGCGCTATACGGCAGACGATCCGATCGAGCGCGCCGAGCAGCTCGTCTTCGTCAAGGACGGCTTCCACTGGTGGGCTGCGATCTTCCCGGCGCTGTGGCTGATGGTCAAAGGCCTTTGGCTCGAGTTCGCCGCCTGCCTCGTGGTCATTGGCCTGCTGGCGTGGGGGATCAAGGCGCTCGGCGTCAATGATTCGGTCGGCAGCATGCTGCTGCTCATTGCCCAAGTCGTGTTCGGGTTCGAGGCCGGCACGATCGAGAGCGCGGCGCTTGAACGGCGCGGCTGGCGCTACGTGGGCTACGTCGAGGGGCGCAATCGCGCCGACGGCGAGCGGCGCTTCCTCACCGATTGGCTGCCATCGCAACGCGAGGCGCAGCCACGCTCACCAGGCTCATCTGCGGGGCCGATGTCGAAGGGGCCAGTGGCGGCCTTGGCGGCGTCGGCGATGCGCACCGCGCGAGACGCAGCTTCACGCTGGCGGCAGCGCCCTGGCGACAAGGGCGCGTCGTAAGCAATGCAGCGCGTCGCCATCATCGACTACGGCTCGGGCAACCTTCACTCCGCGGCCAAGGCCTTCGAGCGCGCGGCCTACGGCCATGGCCGTTTGGCCGAGCTCTATCGGATGCTTTCGAATATTGGGCTCGGCAGCAGAATTGAAGTCTCGAACGATCCGAAGGTTATCGCTTCTGCCGATCGCATCGTGCTGCCGGGCGTCGGCGCCTTCGCCGACTGCAAGCGCGGGCTCGAGGCGGTACCCGGCATGCGTGCGGCGCTCGAGCGCGCCGTGCGCGAGGAGGGCCGGCCGTTCCTCGGCATCTGCGTCGGCATGCAGCTCATGGCGACGCGCGGGCTCGAGTTCGAGGTGACGGACGGCCTTGGTTGGATACCGGGCGAAGTGCGCGCGATCGAGCCGAACGATCCGCAATTGAAGATCCCGCACATGGGTTGGAATACGCTGCAGGTCGTCACCCCGCACCCGCTGCTCGACGGCATAAAGACCGGGCCTCAGGGCCTGCACGCCTATTTCGTGCACTCCTTCCAGCTCGTGCCCGAGAGCCGGGCGGCGATCGTGGCGGAGACCGATTACGGCGGCCCCGTCACCGCGATGGTGGCGAAAGACAACATGGCCGGCACGCAGTTCCACCCCGAGAAGAGCCAGACGCTCGGGCTGATGCTGATCGCCAACTTCCTGAAGTGGCGCCCCTAAGAGCCTGGGCACCCATCCTCCAAAACGGCCGCGGGGCCGGACCCAAAAGGCCCGACCCCGCGTACGCTCTACCTTGGGGGTACCTGGGATCGTCTCAGCAAGCCGCGGCGAGCGGCAGCTCCGGCTGCTCGTCGGGGGCGAAGGGAGGCACCACTGGGAAGGCGATGATGTTGGAATCGACGCCAATCTCCACGCCCGCGCGCCGCTGGCGGAACCAGCGCAGCGCCGCATTGGTCAGCACCGCGTCGTCCTTCACGGCCTGAATCAGGAGGCCGTCGTCGGGGTCCAAGAGGCCGACGAGCTGGTGCTCGATCATGTCCTCGCTCGCCTCGGTGCGGACGTACCAGGTCTGCTCCAGCGGGCGGGCCCAGGAGGAGCCCAGCGCCATGATCGCTTGCGCGAGGACGTGCTTGTTGCGGTGGGGTTGGGCGAGGTCGTAGGAGATGATGAGGGTGCGCATGGCGATATCTCTCTCTGGCTGGCGGCTTATGGGGGAGAGACGCTCAGACTTGCCCCCCGATTGCGCTCCATTTGCGGCGTCGGAACGTAAAGAGAACATGCCACGAATCATGGGGATTGTCCAGCTTTTGTTCTTGTCTCGTTCTTGACCGTTCTCGCCATTAAGGCGAAAATCGGGTAGCCTGGACGCTTGCCTCGGCGGCTATTCGAAGAGCGCGAGCTGCTCGGGATGGGCCCCGCGCGCGATGCGCCTGTGGGGGCCGAAATCGACGCGGCCGACGAGGAACGGATAGCGCGCCGCGAACAGCTCCTCAGCCTTGGCGCGCACGCCCGGAAAACGCGCCTCCTCCCAGATCTCGTAGAGCCGGCGCGGGTCGCAGCCGTAGCGGGAAACGAGGTCGCGGCGGCGGATGCGGAGCCAGCGCGCGATCCAGATGTCAACCGCGTCCGCCTCCGTGAGCGGGCGCCGCTCCGGCGCGGTCACGACGGGAACGTGTAACGCAAAGGACTGCACGACTGACATGGTGAGCATATGGGTACTGAATTAGAGCCTTGCCGGCGGCCTTGACTTCGCCGGCCTTGACTTCACAAGACGGGCCTCCTCTATCGGCGGCAATGTGAGCGATCTGATGACCACGAGTGGGCGTTAAGCGCCGCGCCAGCAGCACCGAGATCTCCTTGATCCTGTTCCCCGCCATCGACCTGAAAGACGGCCAGTGCGTGCGCCTGCAGCACGGCGAGATGAGCCGCGCGACCGTGTTCAACGACGACCCCGCCGCGCAAGCGCGCGCCTTCGAGGACAAGGGCTTTCGCTACCTGCACATCGTTGACTTGAACGGCGCCTTCGCGGGCAAGCCGGTGAACGGCGACGCCGTCGACGCGATCCTGGAGGCGATCACCATTCCCGCGCAGCTCGGCGGCGGCATCCGCGATATGGCCACCATCGAGGCTTGGCTTGATCAGGGCGTGGCGCGCGTGATCCTCGGCACGGTGGCTGTGCGCGATCCCGAGCTCGTGCGCCGGGCGTGCAGCGAGTTCCCCGGCCGCATCGCGGTGGGTATCGACGCCAAGGGCGGCAAGGTCGCGGTCGAGGGCTGGGCGGAGACCTCCGAGCTCACCGCGATCGAGCTGGCGCGCCGTTTTGAGGACGCAGGTGTGGCGGCGATCATCTATACCGACATCGAGCGCGACGGCGTCCTGAAGGGGCTCAACCTCGAAGCTACCGCGGCGCTCGCGCGCTCAACTTCGATCCCCGTCATCGCCTCGGGCGGCCTCGCCTCGATCGAGGACGTGAAGGCGCTCTTGAAGCCCGAGCATGCTATGCTTGCAGGAGCGATCGCCGGCCGCGCCCTCTACGACGGCCGGATCGATGCGCGCGAGGCGCTGGCGTTGATCGCAACAGCCTGAGAGACGAGCCGTTGCTCAAAATCCGCATCATCCCCTGCCTCGATGTGAAAGACGGCCGCGTCGTCAAGGGCGTCAACTTTGTCGATCTCGTCGATGCGGGCGATCCCGTTGAGGCCGCTGCCGCCTACGACGCCGCCGGCGCCGACGAGCTCTGCTTCCTCGACATCACCGCCAGCCACGAGAACCGCGACACCATATTCCACATCGTGGAGCGAACGGCCGAGCGCTGCTTCATGCCACTCACGGTCGGCGGCGGCGTGCGCACGATCGAAGACATCGGCCGGCTCTTGAACGCCGGCGCCGACAAGGTTTCGATCAACACCGCGGCGGTGAAGAACCGGCAGTTCGTGAAGGAGGCGGCGGAGAAATTCGGCGCGCAGTGCATCGTCGTCGCCATCGACGCCAAGAACGTGTCGCAAGCGGGCAAGGAGAACCGCTGGGAGATCTTCACCCACGGCGGGCGCACGCCGACGGGCATCGACGCCGTCGAATACGCGCGCGAGGTCGTGGCGCTCGGGGCCGGCGAGATCCTGCTCACGTCGATGGACCGCGACGGCACCAAAGTAGGGTTCGATCTCGAGCTGACGCGTGCCATTGCCGATGCTGTCAGCGTTCCGGTAATCGCCTCGGGCGGCGTGGGAACACTCGATCATCTCGTCGAAGGCATCAAGCGCGGTCACGCCAGCGCGGTGCTTGCCGCCTCGATCTTCCACTTCGGAACCTATTCGATCGGGCAGGCGAAGAGCCACATGGCTTCGGCTGGCATCGCCGTGCGGCCGCCGGACTGATCGGCGCTGATCAGGCCGCCACCGCGAGCTTCTGCTGGCATTCCGAAAGCACGGAGCCTAGCTCCGCGGCAGGAACCGGGCGGCTAAAGAAGAAGCCCTGCACCTTCTTGCAGCCGGCACGCACGGCCGCGTTGAGCTCCTCGACCGTCTCAACGCCCTTGGCGAGGCTGCGCATCGACAGCGCCTGCGCGAGCAGCGCCGCCGACTGCACGATCGCGGCGCTGTCCTCGTGCGCGGGCGCGTCCCTGATAAGGGTCCGATCGATCTTGACCTCGTCGAAGGGATAGGCCCGCAGATTGCCGAGCGACCCGCTCGCCTTCCCGAAGTCGTCGAGCGCGATGTTGACGCCGAGCTTGCGCAGCTCGCGCAGCTTTTCGAGGGTGCCTGCCGTGCGGCGGTCGAACAGCGGCTCGCCGATCTCGAGCTGCAGCCTCGCCGGATCGAGCTTGGAGGTGGAGATCGCCTTTTTCACGTCGTGCACGAAATCCGCGTTCTCGAGCTGCATCGGCGAGACATTGACGGAAACGCGGATGTCGTTCGACCAGCCGGCTGCATCCGCGCAGGCCTGCGCGAGCACCCAGCGCCCGATGTCGAGGATCGCGCCTGAGCGTTCGGCGATGGGCAGAAAATCATCCGGCATCATCAGTCCGTTGGCCGGATGGCGCCAGCGGATGAGCACCTCGCAGCCGACGACATGACGCGTCGCCAGGCTTAGTGCGGGCTGATAGTGGAGCTCGAACTGGTTGAGCGAGAGCGCACTCTGCATGTCGCTCTCGAGCCGGCGCTGACAATCGATCTTGCGGCCGCCGTTGGCATTGTGAAAAACCTCGAAACCGCGACGGCCAGCGGACTTCACGCTGTAGAGTGCAATGTCGGCGTTCTTCAAGAGCTCGTCCGCCGTCTTGCCGTTCTCGGGCGCTCGCACGATGCCAATGCTGGCGCTGATCGCGACCGTGTTGCCGAAGATGTGGTAGGGCTTGGAGACATCGTGCAGGACGCGGCGCGCAAGGCGCTCGCACTGCTCGATCTTGCGGCCGCCCGCTTGGATGATGGCGAACTCGTCGCCGCCGAGCCGTGCCAGGAAGTCCGACTTGCGCACGCTGCCGCGCAGTCGCTGGGCAACCGCTTTCAGAAGCGCGTCGCCGATCGGATGGCCGAGCCTGTCGTTCACCTCCTTAAAGCAGTCGAGATCGAGCCAGTGAAGGGCGAGCGAAGAGCCCCTGTGCAGGCCGTCGAGCGCCTTCTCGAACGTCTCGCGGAAGTAGAAGCGGTTGGCAACGCCGGTCAGCGCATCGTGGCGGGCGAGCCACTCGATCTTTTCCTCGGCTCTGCGCTTCTCGGTGATGTCCTCCTGGATGTCGACCCAACCGCCGTCGGCGAGCGGCTGATAGGTCACCAGGAACTTGCGCCCGTCGTTGAGGTCCTGGATGTGCGAGAAGGGATGACCTTCGGCGAGCTTGACCACGTGGTCGGCGAGCCACTTCGCCTGCTTTGCGACCTCGTCGGCGCCGTCCCGCCCCGTCTCGCGCTTCACGTGGTAGCGGACGATTTCGGCCAGTGGCGTGCCTGGAAGTGTGAGCTCCTCGGGCAGCGCATACATTTCACGATAGCTCTTGTTGCAGACGATCAGGCGTTGTTGGGCGTCGAACATAGACAGCCCGCGCACCATGTTGTTGAGTGCAATATCGAACCAGGAGTTGAGCTGCTCGAGCTTCTTTTTCTGCTCGAGCAGGAGATCCATGGGATCACGTTCAGCAACACCGCTCCCACGGCGGTCAGATTGACCGTCAGACTGACGAGTCTCGACCATTAAGGTACAACCCCTACAACAGCGCTCGTGCCTCCGACCCGGGCAAAAACGATATACTTGATCCGTGTTCGGTGGATTAAGTGGCCGGGGGGACTTTCAGGCAAAAGCGACAAGGCCGCGTAACCGTAGTGGCCTCGGAATGCTGCGCTTGGGCTCAAAATCGCGGCAATCGTTAAGCGGCGCCGCGCACACACGTTAACGCCGGAAAACCCGTTGAGGGCTTGTGATAATTATTTCCGTTGACGTCGCTAAGCCTCGATGCCCGGCGTTTTGGCTTCGTAGAGGCAAAGATCACGAATTAGGCAGGACGGGCATTCCGGCCGCCGCGCTTTGCATACATAGCGGCCGTGCAGAATGAGCCAGTGATGGGCATGCAGAGCATATTTGGGCGGGGTCACGCGCAGAAGATCCTCCTCCACCGCCAAGGGCGTCTTGCCGTCTGACAGACCGGTGCGGTTGGCTACTCGAAAGACATGCGTATCGACCGCGAGCGTCGGCTCGCCGAAAGCCACGTTTAAAATGACGTTCGCCGTTTTGCGGCCGACGCCGGGCAGCGCTTCGAGCGCCTCGCGTTCGCGCGGGACGTTCCCGCCGTGCGCATCGACGAGCTGCTGCGACAGCAGGATTACGTTGCGCGCCTTATTGCGGTAGAGCCCGATCGTCTTGATCTGCTCGCGTAGCTTGTCCTCGCCGAGATGCAGCATCTTCTCGGGCGTATCGGCGATTTTGAATAGGGCGCGCGTAGCCTTGTTGACGCCGGCGTCCGTTGCCTGCGCCGAGAGCACGACGGCCACCAGCAGCGTGAAGGGATTCTTGTATTCGAGCTCGCTCTTGGGATCTGGGTTGGCGGCGGCGAACCGCCGGAACATCTCGGTTATGGCTGCTTCGCTGAGCTCGACGCGCTTCCTCGGCGCTCTTTTCAACGGCTTTCTCGGGCGGCGCTTGATCGCGACATCTTTGAGCCTTGCACGCTGCCGATTGAGGCTCTTCATATGGGCTGTCCCGCCGGGTAGGATTGAGCACATGACCGCAAAGCAGCTGGCCACGCAACAGGCGGCGCCCTTCCGCGCCATACTGCATCCCCACCGTTCGCTGGGGCCGACCGGATTCCTCGTCCTCATGCTGGCGATAGGCGGAGCGAGCTTCGTCACCGGCATGGTGTTTCTGCTCATGGGCGCCTGGCCGGTCTTCGGATTCTTCGGCCTCGACGTGGCGCTCGTGTACTTGGCGTTCCGGCTCAACTACCGGGCCGGGCGTCTCTACGAGACGGTCGAGCTCACGCCGGAGACGCTCACGGTGACGCGCGTCCACCCGTCGGGCCGGCGCGAAAGCTTCGACTTCAATCCGTACTGGGTGCGGGTGTTGCTCACGCAGGCGCCCCATGGCCGCACGGAGCTACGGCTCGCGCTGCACGGGCGGGAGCTCGCGTTCGGTCAGTTTCTCACCGACGACGAGCGTCGCTCTTTCTCAAACGCGCTCTCAGGCGCGCTCATCGCGGCTCGCAGCCCGCGCTTCTGACAGGGCTCAAGAGGTCGATTGGACCTGTTGTGGCAGCGGAACCCGTGGGCTGTTGAAGCGTTAACTCGGCGGAACCCAGCGGCAAAGCTGCTCCCAAAAAACCTCAAAAACCTCGAGCTCGGCGTGGAAAGGATGCAGCGGTCACCCACGCCTCGGTCAACTGCTGACGACGGGGACTGGAGAATGACAATGCGTTTCTTGCTCGGATGCCTCCTCGGATTGGTAGCTATGGCGCCCCTCGCCATCCTGTCCGCGCGCAGCCTTTCGGTCCCCACCCCGCCCACCGTCATCGCCTCCGTCGATACAAAGGATTGCGCTCCCTACAATGGGCTCAACAGCGCAAGCCCCTGGTGCCGGTCGGGGAAGCTCGAGCAGCCGACAAAGCGCTGATCGCGGACAACTCTCCCACGATGCTCGCGGTCGTTTTGCGATTGCATTTGCCCCCGGCCGCCTGCTCTTCAAGAGCGGGCGGCCGAAGCGCATGGGGCGCTGGCTCCGCGATCGCCGATTGACGACAATTCGGTATCAACATGCGTAAAATCCGCGCTTCGACCCAATTGGAATCGCAACCGCGCGCGAGCATAGTATTGCCCACCCGACGCCAACGCTGTGCATTGCAAATCAATGCCGTCGAACTGGAGGATTCTATGCGTCGTTCCATCGCCGCTGCTCTGGCGCTGGGAGCAGCCCTGCCCGGGATCGCGCCAGCTGCTGAAGCCGCAAACGTGCCGGCACCCATGGCCCGACCTGCCCAAGTCGTTGCGACCGTGCAGCAGAAGCAATACAGACCTCAGCGGGATTGCACACCATACAACGGTCCGTTCGGCTTCTACGGCAACGTCTGGTGCCAGCCTCCGAATGAGCAGTCCTATTTGCGCAACCTCGGATCCCCGTGGCCGATGGCGACGCCGCCGTCGCTCAGATATCCGAAGCGGACCTCCAATAATTCCGACTGGTGACACCGGCCCAAGGTCTCGATCGGTGTGACGCCTCGACTTAAACCGGGACGTGGGCGTCTATCGGAAGCGGCCGCCCTTCTGCAGCACCTCGATCTTGTAGCCGTCGGGATCTTCGATGAAAAAGAACTTCCCGAACGGCTTACCGTCGTGCGTCATCTGCTTGATGTCCTTTGGCGCGAGTCCCTGTGCGGTCATGCGCGCACGCTCGGCCTCGAGATCGTCGGTGACGAAAGCCAAATGCCCGTAGCCGTCGCCGGGCTTGTAGGGCTCGGCGCGCCCCTTGTTGACCGTAAGCTCGACCTCGAAGTCTCCGGTCTGCGGCTTCATGTAGATCAGCGTGAAGTCGGGGAAGTCGACACGGTCGGCGACCTTCAGCCCGAACGCCTTGCCGTAGAAGTCGACCGAGCGCGCCTCATCGGCAACGCGCACCATCATGTGGATCGGCTTCGCCATCTTCAACTTCCTCCTTTAGCGCCGCCCGGCTAGAGCCAAGGCCGCGCGATATGCGCTTTTTCCTCGAAGGCGTCGATCGCCTGCTGCTTCTCGAGCGTCAGCCCGATGTTATCAAGCCCGTTCAAGAGGCAGTGCTTGCGGAAGGGATCGATGTCGAACTTGATCACGCCGCCGTCGGGGCCGCGGATCTCTTGGCTCTCGAGATCGATCGTCACCGTAGCGTTCGATCCGCGGCTCGCGTCGTCCATCAACTTGTCGACGTCGGCTTGCGGCAGCTTGATCGGCAGAATGCCGTTCTGGAAGCAGTTGTTATAGAAGATGTCGGCGAAGTCCGGCGCGACGATGCAGCGGATGCCGAAATCCATGAGTGCCCACGGCGCATGCTCGCGCGAAGAGCCGCAGCCGAAGTTCTCGCCCGTCACCAGGATCGTCGCCCTGCGGTAGGCCGGCTGGTTCAGCACGAAGTCGGGGATTTCCTTGCCTGCCTCGTCGTAGCGCATCTCGTAGAATAGGCTCTTGCCGAGGCCGGTGCGCAGAATCGTCTTCAGGAACTGCTTCGGGATGATCATGTCGGTATCGACATTGCGCATGGGCAGCGGCGCTGCGACGCCGGTCAGCGTGGTGAACTTCTGCATTGTCTCTCTCTTCGGCGCCTTTCAGGTCTTCAGCCCATCTGCGAGCGCCCGGAAATAGCCTTCCGCTGAAGCCAGGCGGTCGATGTGGATCGGCTTGCGGCCCGACACCACGCATCGGCGCAGCTCGCCCGGGCGAAGCTGTTCGAGCCGCCTTTTAACGCCCGCGAGCTTGCGTCCGTCAAGGTGATGCTGGAGCACGTCGACGAGGGTCTCGATATAGCCGCTGATGCGCCCCAGCTCGCGGATGGCCTCGATCTCGGTCGCCCTGTCGCTTGACGACGCCCCGAGGCGGTGCAACGCGTTGCCGGCGCGGGCGAGCGTCGCGGCGATCTCGTCTGCATAGGCAGCCACGCGCAGGCGCCGCTTCTGGTCGAGGGCGCTGAGCGCGCCGAGCCAGCCGTGCACGATCTCGGCGAGGCGGAGCAGGCGTTGAGCATAGTCGGGAATACGCAAGGGCGGCCGGCCTCGGGCGGGGCGGAGCGCAAGCCGACGACAATAGGTGTGGGGATAGCAGCGGGGATAAGTGGGCGCCAGCGACGGCGGGGTTAGCGGATGCGATCTTCCATGAAGCACTCGCGCATGTATTCGCAACGATGCGAGCCCGAAAAGTGCATGCTGTCGCCTTTCGCTGGCGAGATGAACTGGCAGATCTCCTCGACGCCGCCCGGCGACAACCAGCCCTGGCGGCGCCCGCGCTGCACGGCGAAGCAGTCGGCCGTCTCCTCATCGGGCCCGCGAAACTGGTGCCCGCACTCGTGCGAGTAGATCCACAACTTCACGGGCGTCGTCACCTTGGATAGGAGCCGCATATTCATAATGAGGAAGCCCGGATACGCGGCGCCATAATCGTCGAGCTTATTGTCGATGATGGTCGGCCGCGTGCCGCAGAAGAGCTTGACGCCATCGAGCGCGAACTCGCCGGAGGGAACCATCGTGGCCTCACCGCCGGTGTGTGCGATGTACTCCTCAGGGGTGGGAGACGTGTTGTCCTGCGCGGCCGCCGGCATCGACAGTGCCAGGAGCGCAACGAGCCCTGCAGCCAGGCGGAATAACCCGCGGCGAATCCGCATGATAGAACTCTTGAAAGTGCCCCGGACCTGTCGTTTTCATCCGCAGCATGGCGCGGTTTCGAGCGCCGCACAAGCGTGCCACGTGTTGCCTAAAGTAGTTGTGGGTGTCGAAATAAAGCCCGCTCAAAAGTCTGCTGCCGCTTCGATGCGTTCCATGTCGTCATCGGAAAACCCGAAGTGATGGCCGATCTCGTGCACCAGGATGTGGGCGACGAGGCGACCGAGCGTCTCCTCTCCCTCGGCCCATTCCTCGAGGATCGCGCGCCTGTAGAGGAACACCATGTCCGGCTGGCGTGGCAGATCCATCACACTCTTATGATCGAGGCTGACGCCGTGGTAGAGGCCGAGAAGATCGAATGGGCTTTGGATGCCGAGCGAATCGAGAACCTCGTCGGTGGCGTAGTCCTCGACACGAATCAGCACGTCGGCGGCTTTGGCGCGAAACTCTTGAGGCAACCGCTCCCAGGCCTTGGCCGCGAGCACCTCGATATCGGCCAGCGTCGGTGCGGTCGCGCGCTCCCATTGCGCCGGCTTCATCGGAGCCCGACCGGCTTCTTGGCGACGATGATTGCTTCCTGCAGCGTGAACATGAGGCCATCTTCGGTCGCGCGCGGCCGCAGGAACGTTTTGAGGCGCGGCTCGCCGAGCATCGCCTTAAGCCGGGCGACGGTGTTGGTGTCGCAGCGCATGCGCTCAATCCACGGCTTGAACGTGATGTCCTGGTCCATGCACTCGACGCGGATGTCGACGAAGCCGGCGCGCTGCAGCAGCGACGACCACTCGGTGAGGCTCAGGCAGCGGCCATGGCTCGGATCGCGCAGCTTCTCGTACGCATTGTAGTCGGCTGCGGTCGCGTCCACCTCCTCGCGCGAGGCTCCTGGAAGGATCGAGGCATCGGGGCTGATGTTATCGACGAGTGCGAAGGCTCCGCCTGGCTTTAGGACGCGCCAGGACTCTGCGACAAACGCGGCGGGATCGGGGAAGTGATGCGCGGCGAGCCGGCACGTCACCAAATCGAAGCTCTCGTTCGCAAAGGACAGCGCCGCGGCGTCGGCGTGCGCAGTCTCGACATTGGCAACACCGCGCTTCGCAGCGAGCTTGGCGGCCTCGGCCAGCATCTCATCGGTGATGTCGCTGGCGACGACGTGCGCAACGTGCGGGGCAAGCGCAAGCGCGGTGTGGCCCGCACCGGTCGCCACATCGAGCGCGTGCCAATCGCGCTGCGGACCGACGAGCTCGACCAGGCGGGCAAGGCTCTCACCCTTCGCGTGCACCGCCGAGGCGGCATAGTCGGCGGCAGCGGCGCCGAACTTCTGCTGGACGAGCGAGCTTGCCATGGAGATTCCGTGGGACGCGTCTAGCCCCAGTTGCGGATGTCGACGAAGTGGCCCTCGATGGCGGCGGCTGCGGCCATGATCGGCGACAACAGATGCGTGCGCCCGAGCCTACCCTGCCGGCCCTCGAAGTTGCGGTTCGAGGTCGAGGCGCACCTCTGCTGCGGCTTCAGCTGGTCGGGGTTCATACCAAGGCACATGGAGCAGCCGGGCTCGCGCCATTCGAAGCCCGCGTCCTTGAAAATCTTGTCGAGGCCCTCGGCCTCGGCCTGCGCTTTGACAAGCCCCGATCCCGGCACGATCATCGCGTAGGCGAGGCGGCTTGAAATCTTCTTTCCCTCAACGACCTTGGCGACCGCACGCAAATCCTCGATGCGACCGTTGGTGCATGAGCCGATCCACACGACGTCGAGCGGGATGTCGGTCATCTTGGTGCCGGGCGTCAGCCCCATGTAATCGAGCGCGCGCTGCATGGAGGCGCGCTTGTTCTCATTCTCGACCTTCGCGGGATCAGGCACCACGCCAGTGATGGCGGTGACGTCCTCTGGGCTCGTGCCCCAGGAGACGATCGGCGGCAGCTTGCCGGCGTCGAGCTTCACCTCGGTGTCGAAGTGTGCGTCTTCATCCGTGTGCAGCGTCTCCCACTGGCTCATCGCCATATCCCAGGCCGCGCCCTTGGGTGCCTTGGGACGCCCCTTGATAAAGGCGTAGGTCTTCTCGTCGGGCGCGATCATGCCGGCGCGGGCGCCACCCTCGATCGACATGTTGCAGACGGTCATGCGGCCTTCCATCGACAGCGAGCGGATCGCCTCGCCCGCATACTCGATGACGTGGCCGGTGCCGCCGGCCGTGCCGATCTCGCCGATGATGGCGAGGATGATGTCCTTCGCGGTGACGCCGGACGGCAGCTTGCCCTCGACGCTCACGCGCATATTCTTGGCCTTGTTCTGTATGAGCGTCTGTGTGGCGAGCACGTGCTCGACCTCGGACGTGCCGATGCCGTGCGCGAGCGCCCCGAAAGCGCCGTGCGTTGAGGTGTGGCTGTCGCCGCAGACGATCGTCGTGCCAGGGAGCGTGAAGCCCTGCTCGGGGCCGACCACGTGCACGATGCCCTGGCGCCTATCGAGCTCGTTGAAATACTCGACGCCGAACTCCTTGGCATTGTTGGCGAGCGTTTCCACCTGCACGCGGCTCTGCTCGTCGTCGATGCCGTGGCTGCGGTCGGAGGTCGGCACGTTGTGATCGACTACGGCGAGCGTCTTCTCCGGCGCCCGCACCCTGCGGTTCGCCATGCGCAAGCCCTCGAAGGCCTGCGGGCTCGTCACCTCGTGGATAAGGTGACGGTCGATGTAGAGCAGGCAGGTGCCGTCCGGCTGGCGCTCGACGACATGGTCCTCGAAGATCTTGTCGTACAACGTCTGGGGCATTCCAAAGTCTCTCGTGTTGGCTCAGCCAGCTCGGAGCCGCCGGCAAAGGATTGAGCGCCCTCGCGAAAGCCTGAGGGCGATGGTCCAGGAATCCCTAGCCGCCGATGCTGAAAGAGACCGCGGCGCTTAGATAGCGTCTCGTCCGCCGGGCTGCAATTCCCCGCCTCGGGGTGCCCTTTTCAATATTTCCACTGCCGGGCCTTGGTGACCAGGAAATCCCTCAGAACCTGCACCTTCTTGGAGGATTTGAGCTCCTCGGGATAGGCGAACAGAATGGGCAGCGTCGGAAGGTCCATCTCGGTCAGCACGGGCACCAGATCGGCCTCCTCGTCCGTCATGTAGTCGGGAATCATGCCGATGCCGATGCCGGCGCGGATGGCATAGCGCAAGGCCATCACGCTGTTGGCGCGGAAGACCGGCTCGCGCGGACCCTTGCCGTCGCGCCCCGCCGTCTCGATCCAGGTGATCGCCGAAAGATGCTGCGCCGGCTGGCCGCTGTAGGAGACAATTCGGTGCCCTTCGAGCTCGTCCAGCGTCTTCGGCGCGCCGAAGCGGCGCACGTACTGGTTGGAAGCGAAGGCGCGCACCCTGCTCGTGAACAGCGCACGCCGGATGAGATCCGTTTGCCCCGGCTCGCGCGTCCAGATTGCCACGTCGGCGGCGCGCATGCCGATGTCGACCTGGTCATCGTTGAGGATCAGCTCGATGCGAATCTCGGGGTAGAGCTCGTGGAACTCGGGCAGCCGCTGGGTGAGCCACATGGTGCCGAAGCCGATCGGCGCGGTGACGCGCAGCTCGCCCGTGGGCTTCGAGGTCGTGTCGGAGAGCAGCGTCTCGGCAGTGTGCAACTTACTAATGACGTCGGACGTTGCACGGTGCAGAAGCTCGCCCTGCTCGGTCAGCACGAGGCCACGCGCGTGGCGGTGGAACAGCACGACTTTCAGGTCGCGCTCCAGCGCCGAGACCTGCCGGCTCACCGCCGACTGGCTCATGTGCAAGGCGTCGCCCGCATGCGTGAAGCTGCCCGCTTCCGCCGCCGCGTGAAAGATCCTCAGTTTGTCCCAGTCCATGGACCGACCCTTTGGACGTCGCGAAGCCGGCTTTCCGCGGGAGCGGGCACAAGCAACGCCGCACGGACAGGTTGCATCCGCAAACGAGCACGCGTGCTGAGACGGCTTCTGATTGTGCAGTGCAACTTAGACCAGCCCGAGCTGCATGGATAGGGCACGGCCGGCGCATACCGGCCGCGACGGCTATAAGTCGCGGGCGTCCTATCCGGTTTCAGCGGGACGCTGCGTCGAAGGGCGCGGGTGCCTACTCCGCGGCCTCTGCCTCGATCGACAGCGTCGCGAAGTAGCGCTCTGCTTCGAGCGCGGCCATGCAACCCATTGCGGCCGCCGTCACGGCTTGACGGTAGACTTCGTCCTTCACGTCGCCAGCCGCGTACACGCCCGGGATGGCCGTGGCGGTCGAGTCGGGCTTGGTTTTAAGATAGCAAGATGCCGTCATGTCGAGCTGGCCCTTGAACAGCTCCGTAGCCGGAGCGTGCCCGATGGCGATGAAAATGCCGTCGGCCGCGAGTTCGCTCGTCTTGCTGGTCTTGACGTTCTTGAGCCGCACGCCGGTCACCGATTTCGGGTCGTTCTTGCCGAGGATCTCGTCGACGGCGTGGTCCCAGATCACGTTGATCTTCGGGTTCTTGAACAGACGCTCCTGCAGGATCTTCTCGGCGCGAAAGTGATCGCGGCGGTGCACGACGGTGACGCGCTTGGCGAAGTTCGTGAGGAAGATCGCCTCCTCGACCGCGGTGTTGCCGCCGCCCACCACGACCACGTCCTTGCCCTTGTAGAAGAAGCCGTCGCAGGTGGCGCAAGCCGACACGCCGTGGCCCTTGAAGTGTTCCTCCGAGGGAATGCCGAGCCACCGCGCCTGCGCACCCGTGCAGATGATGAGTGCGTCGCACGTATAGACCGCCCCGCTGTCGCCCTCGAGGCGGAACGGACGCTTCTGCAAATCGACCTTGGAAATCTGGTCGAGCACGATATCGGTGCCGACGTGCTCGGCCTGGGCCTGCATCTGCTCCATGAGCCAGGGGCCCTGGATCACGTCGGCGAAGCCAGGGTAGTTCTCGACATCGGTGGTTATGGTTAGCTGGCCGCCAGGCTGCGACCCCTGGATCAGGAGCGGCTTTAGCATCGCGCGTGCAGCGTAGATGGCAGCCGTATAGCCGGCCGGCCCGGAGCCGAGAATGAGCACCTTGGCATGCCTGGTCTCAGTCATCGTGGCGCTCTCCTACCCCCCGCTTGCCCTGTCCAAAGATTGGGGGGTGGTTAAGATTGGGGGGCACTTAAAGCTGCGCAAGCCTCCCGGTCAATGCGTGGGGATGGGCTTTGGGTGGAGGAAATCGACCGCGCTCGATCTCCCCAAATCGTTGTGCCTTTTTCGCATGATACGGTAGCTTGTTACGGGAGCTGGGACCGTTGGGGGTTTCACATGTCGAGCGTCATGGGCAGGGCCACGTCGGCGGCATACGGCTTTTTCGATCGCGCGTGGACGGCGGCCTGCTGGCCGCTCATCGCATTTCTCAATTGGATCTTCCGTCCCGATCCGGAAAGCGGCTCCGTGAGTTGGTGGAAGGTCGGCGGCTGGGTCGTCGTGAACTGCGCCTTTCTCTACTTCGCCGTGACCCAGCTCGACTGGCGCAATCTGTTTTGGGCGCTCGTCGCATTTCTCGTCATTCACATCCTCATCATGATGAGCAGCCTGCGCATCATGTACGAGGAGAAGCGCGTCATGGAGGGCTCGATGAAGCCCGAGAGCATGCGCTTCTCCGCGTTCGACGCGGTCAACGACATGTCGATCCTCGCGTCCTCGGTCGTCTTTTACGTGGCAGGATTCGCGGCGCTGATCGAAGCGATCGAGCGCTCTGGCATGGCGCAGATTCTCCGGCACCGGCCCACGCTCACCAACGAGTACACCGAGTACCTCGCCTGCGTGTTGAACGAGGTGCCGATTGTCAACTCCGTAGTCAATGCCGCTGCCAACGTGCTGAAATACTCCGACAACGTGACGGCGCAGATCGTCTACAACGGATGGACGGGCAACGGCGTGCGCCTGCTCATCGTGACGACGGTCAGCATCATCGTCGTGCGCGCGTTGCTTCTGCGCTTCCAGCAATGGAGCCAGCAGGTCGCGATGGCGCACGCCATCGAAGCCGGCACGGCGAGCCCGGAAAGCGTGAAGAAACGGCTCGTGCGCACGCCCACGACGCTGCGCGATCACCTCATGCTGGCGGCGCTCGCGCATCCCGACATGGCGGTTCGGCGCCGGGCGCTGTCGGCGATGGCCAAGCTTGAGGTCCCGAACTTCGCCCGCGACTTCCTGATGAAGCTCGACGACCATCTGGAGCGCGACCTCGGGCTCGCACACATCCGCGAGGCGCTCGCCACCATGAGCTCGACCGCCCGCCAGAAGGTGGGCGGCGAGCTCACGCCCATCATCGAAAAGCAGATGCTCTCCATCAAGGACGCCATCGACATGCAGACACGCGCCCGGCTGGAAGAGCTGAAATCGATGCTGAAACGCGCCTGAAGCAGTCGCAGCGCGCTGCACAAACTCGAGACCTTTCGGGGCGCAGATGGATGAACGCAGCGCCGCGGGCCCGCCGGCCGACCTCGCCGACACCGCGCGCCACCTCAAAGCCATCGTGATCGGCTCGTCCGGCAATCTCGTCGAGTGGTACGACTTCTACACCTACTCCGCGTTCGCCCTCTATTTCGCCAGCGCGTTCTTCCCCAAGGGCAGCCAGACCGCGCAGCTCTTGAACACCGCGGCGATCTTCGCAGTTGGCTTCCTGATGCGCCCCATCGGCGGATGGCTGTTCGGGCATTTCGCCGACCTCCACGGCCGCCGGCTCTCCCTCACGGTCTCCGTGCTTCTGATGTGCTTTGGCTCGCTGATGATCGCCGTGATGCCGACCTACGCGACGATCGGCATCGCCGCGCCCGTCGTGCTGCTCGTCGCACGCCTTATCCAAGGCTTGAGCCTCGGCGGCGAATACGGAACCAGCGCCACGTATCTTTCCGAGATGGCGCACCCCGATCACCGCGGCTTTTACTCGAGCTTCCAGTACGTGACGCTGATCGGCGGGCAGCTCATCGCCATGCTGGTCCTGCTGGTGCTGCAGAAGCTGCTGCTGACGCCTGAACAGCTCGAGGCGTGGGGCTGGCGCATCCCCTTCGCGATCGGGGCCGGGCTCTCGGTGATCGTCTATTTCATGCGCCGCGACATGCACGAGACGAAAGCATTCCTCGAGGCGAGCAAGCTGGGCGCGGTGTCGAACCCGCTCAAGCAGCTCATGCAGCATCCGCGCGAGGTGGCGATCGTCGTCGGCCTCACTCTCGGCGGCACCGTCGCCTTCTACACCTACACCACGTATATGCAGAAGTTCCTGGTCAACACGGCCGGACTATCGAAGGACACCTCGACCGTCATCTCGGCCGCCACGCTCTTCTGCTACATGTGCCTGCAGCCGGTTGTTGGCGCCGTCTCCGACGTGGTCGGACGGCGGCCGGTGCTCTTATCGTTCGGCGTCTTGGGCACGCTGCTAACGGTGCCGATCCTGACCGCACTGCAGGACACCAAGAACGCCTGGACCGCCTTCTTCCTGATAATGGCCGCGCTCGTCATCGTCAGCGGCTACACGGCCATCAACGCCATCGTCAAAGCCGAGCTATTCCCGACCCGCGTGCGCGCGATCGGCGTTGGGTTTCCTTATGCGGTCACGGTTGCGCTGTTT
The DNA here is from genome assembly GCA_963745205.1 of uncultured Alphaproteobacteria bacterium. Taxonomy (GTDB): domain Bacteria; phylum Pseudomonadota; class Alphaproteobacteria; order Rhizobiales; family Hyphomicrobiaceae; genus Hyphomicrobium_A. The sequence continues at coordinate 133,956 of CAVUWX010000012.1, read as the reverse complement.
GGCGGCTCGGCCGAGTACGTGGCGCTCTACCTGAAGGAGATCGGCCACGCGACCGCGTTCTACTGGTACGTCTCGGGGTGCATCTTCGTCTCGTTGGCTGTTTACGCCCTGATGCGCGATACGCGCGACCACAGCGCCATGCGGCGTTCAGGGTAAAAGCCGCGGGCTGGCGGGCGGGAGCGCGATGTGCTAGGTCCCGCACAACCTATTGCACCGCAGCAAAGCCCTGATGCAGCTCAGAAACATCGCAATCATCGCCCACGTCGACCACGGCAAGACCACGCTTGTCGACGAATTGCTCAAGCAATCCGGCTCGTTCCGAGAGGGCCAGCGGGTTGCTGAGCGGGCAATGGACTCAAACGATCTGGAGCGCGAACGCGGCATCACCATCCTGGCGAAGTGCACGTCCGTCGTGTGGAAGGGGACGCGCATCAACATCGTCGATACTCCGGGCCACGCCGATTTCGGCGGCGAGGTCGAGCGCATCCTCAACATGGTCGATGGCGTCGTCGTGCTGGTCGATGCCTCCGAGGGCCCGCTGCCGCAGACCAAGTTCGTCGTCTCCAAGGCTTTGAAGCGCGGGCTGCGCCCTATCGTCGCCATCAACAAGATCGACCGCCCCGACGAGCGCCACCTGGATGTGCTGAACGAGGTGTTCGACCTCTTCGCCAATCTCGACGCAACCGACGAGCAGCTCGACTTCCCGGTGCTCTACGGCTCGGGCCGCAACGGATGGATGGCGCTCGATCCCGCCGGGCCGCAAGTCGATCTGGCCCCCATGTTCGATCTCGTGCTGGCCCACGTGCCGCCACCAAGCCTCGAGACAGGCGCATTGCGGATGTTGGCGACGACGCTCGAAGCGGATCCATTCCTCGGACGCATCCTCACCGGCCGCATCACGTCGGGCGTAATCAAGCCGGGTCAGCCGCTCAAGGCGCTCAATCGCGATGGCGAGGTCGTCGAGAATTTCCGCGTGCAGAAGGTTCTCGCCTTCCGCGGCTTGGAACGCGTGTCGGTCGAGCAGGCCGAGGCGGGCGAGATCGTCGCCGTCGCCGGCATGAGCGAGGCGACCGTCGCCGATACCCTCTGCGATCTTTCGGTCGACACCCCGTTGCCGGCGCAGCCGGTCGACCCGCCGACGCTGTCGATGACCTTCCGCATCAACGATGGACCCTTCGCCGGCCAGGAGGGCGACAAGGTGCAGAGCCGCGTCATCCTCGAGCGCCTCATGAAGGAAGCGGAGCGCAACATCGCCATCAAGGTCACGATCTCGGAGGACAAGGATGCCTTCGACGTTGCCGGCCGCGGTGAATTGCAGCTCGGTATTCTGATCGAGAATATGCGGCGCGAAGGCTTCGAGCTGACGGTTTCCCGGCCAAAGGTCGTGTTCAAGATAGACCCGAACAGCGGTGAGAAGCTGGAGCCCATCGAAGAGGTCATCATCGACGTCGACGAGGCGCACACGGGCGTTGTCGTGCAGAAACTGGCCGAACGCAAAGGCGAGCTGCTCGAAATGCGTCCTTCCGGCGGCGGACGCCAGCGCATGGTGTTTCACGTGCCAACGCGCGGGCTGCTTGGCTACCAGAGCGAGCTTTTGTCGGATACGCGGGGCACCGCGGTGCTCAACAAGCTGTTTCACGCCTACGCGCCCTTCAAGGGAGAAATCGCCTCCCGCCGCACTGGTGTGCTCATCTCCAATTCAGAAGGTGAGGCCGCGGCCTACGCGATCTTCAACCTGCAGGACCGCGGCCCCTTCATGATCGGCGCCCAGACGCGCGTCTATGAGGGTATGATCGTCGGCGAGCACACGCGTGACAACGACCTCGAAGTAAATGTCGTCAAAGGCAAGAAGCTCACCAACGTGCGCGCCTCCGGCAAGGATGAGAATGTCCTACTCACTACGCCGATGAAGCTCACGCTGGAAAAGGCGATGGCCTACATCACCGACGACGAGCTCGTCGAGGTTACGCCGCGCTCCATCCGCCTGCGCAAGCGCTGGCTCGATCCGAACCTGCGCAAGAAGATGGAGCGTTCGCGCGACCGCGAGGTCGCTTGAGCATCGCTCGCCAGCGGACATGTACGCAGACTGGTCCACAATCGGCCGGCGCAAGACTTTGGGGCCGCGCCGCAAACCTGCTAAGCAGGCCCGAGCTTCGAGGCCCTTGCGTGTCATTCAAACGATCCGACCAAGGCCGCTTGAGCATGACCGCCGACCTCAAATGGCCGGCGGGCGTCACGCCGCCGCCTGAGTTCCAGACCGCGGTCGACTTCGCGCGGCACGAGGAGGGACACCTCTTCGTTACCGGGCGCGCCGGGACGGGAAAATCGACCCTTCTGCGCGCCATGCGCGAGATGATCACGCAGGAGGCGGTCGTGCTGGCGCCGACCGGCCTCGCCGCGGTAAACGTCGGCGGCCAAACCATCCATTCGTTTTTCGGCTTTCCGCCGCGGCTGATCCGCTCCGACGACATCCGCCGCAGCCGTAACGGCCGCCTCATGCGCCGCCTCAAGGCCATCATTGTCGACGAGGTGTCGATGGTGCGCTCCGATCTCATGTGGGCGATCGATCAGTCGCTGCGCATGAACCGCGGGCGCCCGCGCGAGGCGTTCGGCGGCGTCCGGCTGCTGCTGTTCGGCGATCTGCACCAGCTTCCCCCCGTGGTGCAGGGCGGCGAGGTGGCCGAGCACCTCGAGAGCGCACATGGCGGCCCGTTCTTCTTCCAGGTGCCGGCACTGGCGGATGGCGCCGGAACCTCGCTCATCGAACTCGAGCGCGTGTTCCGTCAGAACGACGAGATGCTGCTGCGCGTGCTCAACCGCGTGCGCGACGGCGAGGCGAGCGAGGATGATCTCGCAGTCCTCAATGAGCGCGCGCATGCCATTCGTACCCTCGGCGAGGGCGATGCCTACGTCATCCTCACCCCCACCAACGCCGCCGCGCAGCGGATCAACATGGCCTACCTGGAGGCGCTTCCCGGCAACGTAACGCCGTACGAGGCCGGGATCTCCGGCGAGTTCGGAGACAGCGCGCACCCGACCGACGCCACGCTTCTCCTGAAGGTCGGAGCCAAGGTGATCCTTCTACGCAACGACTCCGACAGGCGCTGGGTCAATGGCTCGATCGCGCGTATCGCGCGGCTGGAGAAGTCCCGCGTCTGGATCGAGATCGACGGCAAGGTGCATGAGATCGAGCCCGCGTCCTGGGAGGCCCGCCGCTACGCCTTCGACCAAGCGGCAGAGAAGATCGAGGAGAAGGTGACGGGCACGTTCCGGCAATTCCCGTTGCGCCACGCCTGGGCGCTCACCATCCACAAGTCGCAGGGGCTCACGCTCGACCGCGTCTATATCGACCTCGGGCGGGGAACCTTTGCCCACGGACAGGCGTACGTCGCTTTGTCACGGTGCCGCTCGCTCGAAGGTCTCGCACTCGCGCGCCCTTTGCGGCCGTCCGACATCCTTTTCGACCGTTCAGCCATGGGCTACCGCGACAAATTCCCGCGTCTCTGATTGCGCCGGGTCAAGGTGCGAGGCACTGGGCTGATTTAACAGGACATTGGGATCTGGGAGCCCCCTCGTCGTTAAGCTCTAAACAACCGTTATGTTGCGTTGCAATAAGATTGATGTTGCAATGCACAATAGCCCGGGGTATAAGGATGATGTCACATGGCTCCCTCGAGCGAAATCAATTCTGCGACCAGACGAGCCGCCCGTCGCGATCTACGACCTTTCACATGGAGACTGTCATGACCGACCAATTCACCCGCCAGGCCCAAGACATGCTGGCCGCCGCCAAAGAGGCGCGCATCCCCGAGAACGTCCAGGCGTTCGCCGAGGACAGCGTGGCCAAGACCCGCGAGGCCTATTCCAAGATGAGCGCCGCCACCAAGGACAGCGTCAAGGCGATGCAGGAGATCGTGCTCGCCGCGCAGGCCGGTGCCAAGACCTTCGGCGAGAAGATGCTGCACACCGCTACCGTCAATGCGGAGGCCGCCTTCGACGCCGCCGAAGCCATGGCCCGCGCCAAGACGGTGCCGGAGATGGCGCGTCTGCAGGCAACCTTTATCCAGCAGCAGCTCGCCACCGCCAGCACGCAGACGAAAGAATTCTTCGATCTCTCGAACAAGATCGGCCGTCAGACGCTGGAGAGCATGAACGCCGTCGCCAGCAAGACATTCGACCAGATCAAGAACGTCGGCTGAGGCCGGGCATCGCCTCGAGCGATCGATCTGTACCATCAATGCCGCACGCCAGAGGGAGCCCGCACGAGATGCCGGGCTCCCTTTTAGTTTTCTGTGGCCCGACTTTCGGCAAACTGTTACTTCCCAATAGGAGAAGGAAATCCGGGCCAGCCGCTCGGCCGGTCCGCTCAACGCGAAGTCTTTCGATGCTGGGCGCGAGTGCACATTGCGAGATCCGCCGGGGCAACCTCACGGATGCGTCGGCACTGAGTGAGGTATTTCGCCAGACGTGGAGTCAGACCTACCTCGGCATCATTCCCCAATCGCACCTCGACAGCATGATCCGTCGCCGCGGCGCCGACTGGTGGACGACGACGATCAAATCCGGAAACGGCGTGCTCGTGCTGCAGGTGGGCGGTGAGGTCGCGGGCTACGCGACGCTTGGCGCCGCCCGCGTGCGCGGCGAGTACGAAGGCGAGATCTACGAGATCTACATCACGCCGACGCATCAGGGCCTCGGCTTCGGCGAACGCCTGTTCGAGGCCTGCCGACATCAGCTCGACACGCGGCAGATGTGCGGCCTTATCGTGTGGGCGCTTGCGGACAACACCACCGCCGCCGACTTCTATTGGCGTCGCGGCGGCCGCCCCGTCGGTGTGGGCTTCGAGCGCTTCGGGCCGCGGAAATTGAAGAAGATCGCTTACGCCTGGGATTGATCGGTGCTGGGACGATCGATCGCTTGACCCCGCGGCACGCTTCCCCGAAAAACGCACCTTCGCAAGCTGACGGCACCGATTGTCGCCTTCGCAGCGCGGGCGAGCCGCGGCGGCGCTCTTCCTATCGAGGGGGTGCGTTGCTATACCCCGCCCACTCTCCTCGTTCGAGCTTGAGGTTCCCGATGAAGATCGCCGTGATGGGGGTTGCCGGCCGTATGGGCCAGGAACTCGTGCGCGCGGTCCAGGCGGCGGAGGGGTGCACGATTTCGGGCGCAGTCGAGCGCCCGGATTCTCCTGCCATCGGGCAGGACATCGGCGTGCTGGCCGGCATCGGGCCGCTCGGGGTCGCTGTCACCGGCGACGCGCTCGAAGCAGTCGCCGGCTCGGAGGGCATCCTCGACTTCACGACGCCCAAATCGACAGTGGAGTTCGCGGGGCTAGCCGCCAACGCCCGCATCGTCCACGTAATCGGCACCACCGGCCTGAAGGAGGCCGACGATGCGCAAATTGCCGCCGCCGCGCGCCACGCCCCGATCGTGAAAGCCGGCAACATGAGCCTCGGCGTCAATCTTCTTGTCGCGCTCACCCGCCGCGTCGCGGAAGCGCTCGATGAGGACTTCGACATCGAGATCGTGGAGATGCACCACAAAAACAAGGTCGATGCTCCCTCCGGCACGGCACTCATGCTGGGCGCGGCCGCGGCGCAAGGGCGCGGCGTCAATCTGGCCGAGCACTCCGCGCGCGCCCGCGACGGCATCACGGGACCGCGCCGGCGCGGCGACATTGGTTTTGCTAGCTTGCGCGGGGGGAGCGTCGTCGGCGACCACCGGGTGATCTTCGCCGGCCCCGGGGAGCGCGTCGAGCTTGCCCATCTCGCCTGGGACCGCAGCATTTTCGCGCGCGGCGCCGTGAAGGCACTGCTGTGGGGCCGGGGAAGGCCGCCGGGCCTTTATTCGATGGCCGACGTGCTGGGCCTCTAGAGCTGGAGACCGACCGCGTGGCCCCAAAGGACGACCGAAGTCACACGCTGGTGCTGATCCGGCACGGTGAGAGCGAGTGGAACCGTCGCAACCTCTTCACCGGCTGGCACAACCCCGACCTGTCCGAGAAGGGGCTGATCGAGGCGCTCGTGGCAGCACGTCTCCTCAAGGCCACCGGCATGCGCTTCGGCGCCGCCTTCACGAGCGTGCTCAAGCGGGCACAGCGGACGCTCGAGATCATCTTGTCGGAGATCGGCCAGCCGGACGTCAAGATCACGTGCAGCGAGGCCCTGAACGAGCGCCACTACGGTGACCTGTGCGGCCTCAACAAGGATGAGGCGCGTCACCGCTGGGGCGAGGAGCAGGTCGAGGTCTGGCGCCGCAGCTATGACGTACCGCCGCCGGGGGGCGAGAGCCTGCAGGACACGGCCGAACGGGTTATCCCCTATTATCAGGGGGTGATTTGGCCGGAGCTGAAATCCGGCAAGACCGTGATCGTGTCGGCGCACGGCAATTCCCTGCGGGCGCTGATCATGGAGATCGAAGGTCTTACCGCCGAGGAGATCCTAGACCGCGAGCTTGCGACGGGCGCCCCGATCGTCTATCGGCTCGATGGCACCGGAAGCGTGCTCGAGCGTAAGGAGTTGCTTCCCAGTCGCAGCATGGAATTGCCTCCCGAGGACATCCTCTAGGCGGAACCAGTGATGGCAAGTGTCGGCGACCTTGCACGCGACGGCAGCGACAAGCAGCGCGAGCGGCTCATCGCCGTCTACATCGCCATACTCGCCGTCGCCCTGTCGATCTGCAGTGTCGGCGGCGGCAACGCCACCAAGGACGCCACCGCCCGTAACATCGAGGCCGCCAACGCCTGGGCGTTCTTCCAGGCGAAGAACATCCGGCGCAACGACGTGCGCATCGAGATCGACAGCCTGGAACTGCGGCTCGCTACCGAGCCGAACCTGCCGGACTCAGCCCGTACAGCAATCGAGACCAAGCTCAAGCAGTATCGCGAGCACGAGGCGCGTTTGACATCAGAGCCCGAGACGGGCGAAGGGCTGAAAGAGCTCATGGCGAAAGGCAAGGCGCTGGAGGCGCAGCGGGACCGGGCCATGCGCAAGGACCCCTATTTCGACTATGGGCAGGCGCTCCTTCAGATCGCCATCGTGCTCGCCTCGGTGTCGATCATCACCGGAGGGTCGGCGCTGTTGCTGCTGAGCAGCCTGCTGGCGGCCGGCGGCCTCATCGCGATGCTGAACGGCTTCGTCCTCCTCTACACCCTCCCCTTCGTCGGCTGAGCGCGCGCGCCCGCTTGCCCGGAGCCTGTCCGGCCGTTAGCACTGTCGCGCTACACGCCCAACCCGCACCCAAACGAGACCACCGAATGACCACGCACCGCCTTTTGCTGCTGCCCGGAGACGGGATCGGTGTCGAGACCGTCGCCGAGGTCGAACGCGTCATCGCGTTCCTCAACAAGAAGGCCAAGGGCGGCAAGTTCGAGACCGAGAGCGACCTCGTCGGCGGCGCTTCAATCGACAAGCACGGCACCTCGCTCACCGACGAGGTGATGGCGAAGGCGGAGAAATCGGGCGCGGTGATCTTCGGCGCTGTGGGTGGTCCCAAATGGGACAAGGTACCTTATGCGATCCGCCCCGAAGCCGGGCTGTTGCGCCTGCGCAAGGACCTCGGCCTCTTCGCCAACCTGCGCCCTGCGATCTGCTATCCGGCGCTCGCGGACGCCTCCTCGCTGAAGCGCGAGCTGGTCGAAGGCCTCAACATCATGATCGTGCGCGAGCTTACGGGCGGGGTGTATTTCGGCGAGCCCAAGGAGATCGTCACGCTGGAGAACGGCGAGAAGCGCGCCGTCGACACGCAGGTCTACTCGACGCACGAGATCGAGCGCATCGCGCGCGTCGCCTTCGACCTCGCCCGCAAGCGCTCAAACAAGGTCCACTCCGCCGAGAAGCGCAACGTCATGAAGACGGGCGTGCTGTGGAACGAGGTCGTGACGGCGACGCACAAGGCGTATGCGCCCGACGTCGAGCTGCAACACATCCTCGCGGACAACTGCGCCATGCAGCTCGTGCGCAACCCCAAGCAGTTCGACGTCATCGTGACCGACAACCTGTTCGGCGACGTGCTCTCCGACGAGGCGGCGATGACCACCGGCTCACTCGGCATGCTGGCGTCAGCCTCGCTCGGCGCCCCCGACGCCAAGACCGGCCGGCGCAAGGCGCTCTACGAGCCCGTGCACGGCTCGGCGCCCGACATCGCGGGCAAAGGCCTCGCCAACCCCATCGCGACCATCGCCTCGTTCGGGATGGCGCTGCGCTACTCTTTCGACATGGGGGCCGAGGCCGACCTGCTCGACAAGGCGATCGCGAACGCGCTCGCCTCTGGTCTCCGCACCGCCGACATCATGCAGCCGGGGATGCGCAAGATCGGCACGGCCGAGATGGGCGCCGCGATCGTCGCGGAGCTCGCCAAGCTAGCGAGCTAAGCTATCGGGCGAACGTCATCCAAACTGATCCCTAACGATCCAAATCGCAGTATACCCCGCACTGCAATGCGCTGCTTGGGAACAAGTGAGCGGACCCAATGTTCGCCTTCGGGCCGGACTGAAGCGGAGATCAATCGACTACCTCTGTCGCTGTCAGCGATCTCTATCAACAAATGGAATCCTGGATCGTGCATGCGCGCCACATCGCAGACCGAGCCCGTCACCTCGACTTCCCACCCATCGAAGCGACCCATAATGTGTTCACGCTGCAAGGCGGTGGCGTTCCGATCAAGCGCCAGAGCGAGCGTGGTTGAAAGCGACGCCCCAGAGCGAGCATCAATTATTTCTCCGGATCGTCTTTCAGGTATTGGGTTGCGTCCACGAGAGGGTTCGCTCCCTAATGACGTCTGCAGGCTAAGGCGACGCTGAACGTCCGAAGGATGGTCCATACTAGCGCCGGCAATTATTCGACCGCTCAGAAGAACGCTAACGAGCAAAGCTGCGCTTACGATTACCCAGAATACGAACAGACCGCGTACCCAGATCGGGTAGGTCGCCAAAAACTCAACCGATTTTGCGATGTCCATGACGAGCGTCTCACCGGCGGCAAATCAGCGCTAAAGCTATCCGATTCGGATTATGGCATCTCGATGGACGCCGCGAATCTGCGTTGGGCAATATACAGGTGGTTGGGCAAACGTGCTGCCGAGGGGGCCAGCTCACGCCAGCCCCTTGCAAGGCGGGGCCATGCCGCGTAAGTGAGCCGGCATGCGCGGCGCAAGCCGCGCCGCTTGGGAAATCGAGACTGACAATGGGCTACAAGGTTGCCGTCGTCGGAGCCACGGGGAACGTGGGCCGCGAAATGCTCAAGGTGCTGGAAGAACGCAAGTTTCCGGCCGAGGAGGTGTACGCCATCGCCTCGCGCCGCTCACTCGGCGTCGAGGTCTCCTACGGCGACCGCACGCTGAAATGCCGCGACCTCGAGCAGTTCGATTTTTCCAAGGTCGACCTCTGCCTGATGTCGGCGGGCTCCGCCGTGTCGAAGGAGTGGTCACCGAGGATCGGCGCCAAGGGCTGTATCGTCATCGACAACTCCTCCGCCTGGCGCTACGACCAGGACGTGCCGCTCGTCGTGCCGGAGGTCAACGCCGACGCAGTCAGCGGCTACGCCAAGAAGAACATCATCGCCAACCCCAACTGCTCAACAGCGCAGCTCGTCGTCGTGCTGAAGCCGCTGCACGACGCCGCCAAGATCAAGCGCGTCGTCGTCGCCACCTACCAGTCCGTCTCGGGCGCAGGCAAGGAGGCAATGGACGAGCTGTGGCAGCAGACCAAGGGCATGTACGTCCCGGGCCAGGAAGTCGAGCCGCAGAAGTTTCCCAAGCAGATCGCCTTCAACTGCATTCCTCAGATCGACGTCTTCATGGAGGACGGCTACACGAAGGAGGAATGGAAGATGATGGTCGAGACCAAGAAGATCCTCGACCCGAAGATCAGGCTGACGGCGACATGCGTGCGCGTGCCGGTGTTTGTCGGGCACTCGGAGGCGGTCAACATCGAGTTCGAAAGGCCCTTGAGCCCCGAGGAGGCACGCAAGATCCTGCGCTCGGCGCCGGGCGTCATGGTGGTCGATAAGCGCGAACCGGGCGGCTACGTCACGCCCGTCGAAGCGGCCGGCGAGTTCGCGACCTACGTTTCGCGCATCCGCGAGGATGCCACCGTCGAGAACGGCCTGTCGCTGTGGGTGGTGGCGGACAACCTCTTGAAGGGGGCGGCGCTCAACACGGTGCAGATCGCCGAGACGATCATCAACCGCAAGCTTCTGCCCAACGCTGCCTGAAGCGGCGCGCTGGCTCGCAGCTAGGCCTTGCTGGCCTCGGCCTGCAGCTTGCCGAGCGCCTCGACAATCAGCGTCAAGTCCTGCAGGAAGCGCTCGCGCTGCTGGCCGGGAAGGGCTGCGAGGATTTTGTCGTCGACGCGCTTGGCCAGCGGGTCGGCCGCCTTGAGGATGCGCCACCCCTCCTCGGTGAGCTTGACCGCATAGGCACGCGCGTCGTCCCTGGTGCGGCGGCGCTGCAGCAGGCCCTTCTTGAGCATGCGGCGCACGATATCGGCGAGCGTCGAGCGGTCAACGCCAGTTTTCTCAACGAGGTTGGTCTGACTCAAACCTTCATTTTGCGAGACGGCGACGAGCACCGCGTATTGCCGCGGCGTGAGATCGCCCTCGCCCATCTCTCCCTGGAAGGCGTCGCTGGCGCATTGACCAGCCCGATGCAGCAAGTGAATCGGTGATCGCTCCAACCTGACGACCGCCATTTCGCGTGCCTTGTGCCGTGCCATGATTTTCGTTGGGAAAGGAGAGACAACGTCGAACCCCGCCGAAAGCGGTGCATCGACCCCCTGCGCCCCACCTTTGCCGCTGAGGAAAAGGTTATCGTTCGATTTGGAGAAAATACCAGATTTGCCCGTTCGTCTAGAGCAAAACAGGCGCGCGCGAAGAACAATTCGCAAGATATTAGCGTGGGTTATTGCGAATGCTGAGCATCCGTATAACGACGATCCGCGAGGCGACGGCCGTTACTCCGCAGGCGGCTCGTATTGGCGCAGCAGTCCGACTTGAGCGACGGCAAACGCCATCGTCAGTGGCATGACGGCGAACACCTTGAAGCTCACCCACGTGTCGGTCGAGAACGAGCGCCACATGATCTCGTTCAGTACCGCGAGGAACGCAAAGAAGAAGGCCCAGCGCAGGGTCAGCTTGCGCCAGCCCTCGTCGGTGAGCCGGAAGACCTCGCCGAATACGATGCGCAGCAGCGACTGGCCGGCGAACAGCCCGATGAAGAGCGCGCCGGCGAATAGCGAGTTCACAATCGTCGGCTTGATCTTGATGAAGTGATCGTCCTGCAGCCACAGCGTCAGTCCGCCAAACACCATGACGCAGACGCCGGAGACGAGCGGCATGACGGGGACGCGCCCAAACAGGATGCGCGACGCGATGAGCGAGGCGATTGTCGCCACCATAAACACGCCCGTGCCCCAGAAGATGCCGGCGCGCGCATTGACGATGAAGAATACCGCCAGCGGGCCGACCTCGACGGCGAGCTTCAGAAGCTGCGCCTTGAGCGGAGTCTCCGTGGCCTTGGTGCTGTTCTCGTTTGCCATCTCGTTCCTCTTCCCCTCGGCGATCGTTGATTGTCGCTCAAATTGCGCCGCTGTGGCGGGCGCGCCGTCGCTAATCTAATTTGAGCATTATCCGAGCTTGGTCCCGCGCGGCTCAGTCGCCGTAGTCGATTGCGCCGAGGTACCCAAACTCGAAGACGTGTTGGTAGATACCAGCACGGACACGGGCACCGGCTTCGCCTCGGGAATGCGGTAGCGCTGCATCAGGCGCGTCAGGTACCAAGCATAGGCCGCCGAAAGCGGCATGACGAGCGCGACCTTGAAAGTGATCCAGATGCCGACGCCGTTCGTCTCCATGCCGAGCAGATTGTAGACCTGCCCGTCCTTGAAGGTGAGACGCACGAATTCGTTGGCGAACGCCGTGAAGATGAAGAACCACGCGAAATTCCAGGTGAACTTGTCCCAGCCTTCCTTGGAGTAGTGGAACGTCTTCTCGAAGACATACTTGAAGAAGTTCCGGTTGAACCACAGCCCGCCGAACAGGAACAATGCGAAGAGGACGTTGAAGATCGTCACCTTGATCTGCACCCACATCGGATCCTCGGTCACGATCGTGAGCGCGCCGAACGCCACCGTCACGGTGGAGGCGATCAGCGGGAACACGGGCAGGCGCCGCAGCACGATCAGCATCGCCACGATCGCAACGACCGTCGATATGATGAGCGCCCAGGTGCCCGCGGCAATGCCGTACATCGCATTGACGATGAACATCAGCATGAGCGGCCCGAACTCGCTCAGGATGTTGACCGTCTGCTCGGCGTTGAAAGGCATCAATCGCTTCAGCGCGCTCATGTGCCGAGATAATCCTTCATTTGCTACAAATTCTTGATTGCCTGAGTTGCATATGGGGTCCTCAGTTAGACGCGGCGATGGCTTGTGCAAAATCTCCCGCGTCGAACGGCTGGAGATCGTCCACGCCTTCGCCGATCCCGATGGCGTACACGGGAAGTGCGTGCTTTGCGGAAATGGCCACCAGGATGCCGCCCCGCGCGGTGCCGTCGAGCTTGGTCATGACGAGGCCGGTGACGCCGGCGCGATCGCGGAACACGTCGACCTGCGACATCGCGTTCTGCCCTGTGGTGGCGTCGAGTACCAGAAGCACGGCGTGCGGAGCACTCGGCTCGACCTTGCGCATCACGCGGAGAACCTTGGCGAGCTCCTCCATCAGCACTTCCTTGTTCTGCAACCGCCCCGCGGTATCGACGAGCAGCACGTCGGCACCGCAGTCGCGGGCCCGGGTCACCGCGTCGAACACCAGGCCCGCCGCATCCGAGCCCGCCTCGCCTGCTACGACCTCGGAGCCCGTGCGCTCGCCCCAGATCTTGAGCTGATCGATGGCGGCCGCACGGAACGTGTCGCCAGCCGCGAGCATCACCGTCTTGCCCTCGCGGCGGAAACGCGCGGCGAGCTTGCCTATCGTCGTGGTCTTTCCAGTGCCGTTGACACCGACAACGAGGATCACGAACGGCTTTTGCGAGGCGTCGATCTGCAGTGGCAGCGCAACGGGAGCGAGCACGCGCTCAACCTCGGCCTTCAAGACGGCGCGCACGTCGTCGGCGCCGATGCCCTTCTCGTAGCGACCCTGGCCCAGGGTTGCGATGATGCGCTCCGCCGTGTCGAGGCCTAGATCGGCTTCGATTAGCACGTCCTCAAGGTCGTCGAGCGTCTCGCCCGACAGCTTGCGCTTGGTGAAGAGACCGCCGATGCCGTCGGACAGCTTCGAGGATGTTTTTCCGAGGCCCTGCTTCAGGCGCTCGAAAAACCCGCCAGGCCCGCCCGTGCTCGCCGCAGCCGCTTCGACCGCGGCCGCCTCGCTCTTAGGCTTCGACCCCCACAGGCGGCCAAGTGCACCTTGAACCTTGGCGCCCCGCTCACTCACGCCATCACCTCGCCGGACAAGCGCTGGCCGTCGTGGCCGTTGACGCGGGCCCGCAGCAGCGTTCCTGCTGAAGCAGAAGCGGATAGCTCGATCTCGGTGAAATGGCGCGTGCGCCCGACGCCGTCGCGCTCGATTAGCACCTCCACCTCCGAGCCGGCCTGCGCGGCAAGATAGCGGGAGAGCGCCTCGGCGCCTTTTCTTCTCAGACACGCGGCCCGCTCCTTCACGAGGGAGCGCGCGAGCTGCGGCATGCGCGCGGCGGGCGTGCCCTTGCGCGCAGAGAACGGGAATACGTGCAGATAGGTGAGGCCGCAGTCGTCGACGATGCTCATGGAGTTTGCAAACATCTCGTCCGTCTCGGTCGGGAAGCCGGCGATGAGATCGGCGCCGAACACGACATCCGGGCGCAGCCGGCGCACGGTCTCGCAGAACGTCACCGCATCCGCGCGGCTGTGGCGCCGTTTCATGCGCTTCAAGGTCAAGTCGTCGCCCGCCTGCATGGAGAGGTGAAGGTGCGGCATGAGCCGCTCCTCCTCGGCAATGGCCTGCATCAGGGGCTCGTCCACCTCGACTTGGTCGATGGAGGAGAGCCGCAGCCGCTCGAGCTCCGGCACGTGCTTGAGGACCTGGCGCACCAGCGCGCCGAGCGTGGTGCGGCCCGGAAGGTCCTTGCCGTAGTCGGTGATGTCGACGCCGGTCAGCACCACCTCGCGGCAGCCGCCCGCGACCAGCCGTCGGACCTGAGCGACGACCTCGCCCGCGGGCACCGAGCGGGAAGGACCGCGACCAAACGGAATGATGCAGAAGGTGCAGCGGTGATCGCAGCCGTTCTGCACCTGAACATAGGCGCGGGTGCGCGAGCCGAAACCGTCGATCAGATGATGCGCCGTCTCGCGCACGCTCATTATGTCGTCGACCTGAACGCGCTCGCTGCCCGTGGTCGACAGCCCGGCAAAGGTCTCGCACTTTATTTTCTCGGCGTTGCCGATGACGTGGTCGACCTCTGGGAGCGCGGCGAAGCGCTCGGGCTCGATTTGCGCCGCGCACCCCGTCACGATGATGCGCGAATCGGGATGTTCGCGGCGCAGCTTGCGGATCGTCTGCATCGCTTGGCGCACCGCTTCGCCCGTGACCGCGCAGGTGTTGACGATGATGGCATCGTCCAAGCCCGCATCGGTCGCGCATCTGCGCATCACTTCCAACTCGTAGGCGTTAAGCCGGCAGCCGAGCGTTATAATTAAAGGGTCTGCCATCTCTTGTTTGCGTCTTCCTTGCGACACCAGCAGCTAGCAGCAGCGACGGCTAAAACAATGACAGTCCACGCGCGTGGCTGTCGGCGGCGGCAGGACGGGGCGGAGACCATTTGCCAGGGCTTCTTAGCGGACAACTCTGACAGCCGCTAGACTGGCGCGCGCGACAGAGTCTCCGCCGGAAGGGTGCTTTCGAATTCGAACTCTGCGGGGCCGCGCATAAGGATATGGCCGTCGGCGGTCCAATCGATAGACAGATTTCCCCCCGCAAGTGTGACAGTGACTTGACGGTCGGTTAATCCGCTGCGCGCCGCCGCGACCGCGGCCGCGCAGGCAGCCGTGCCGCACGCCTTCGTCAGGCCGGCGCCGCGCTCCCAGGTGCGCAGCGTCAACGCGTTGCGCGACGTGACCTGCGCCAGCGAGATGTTGGCGCGCTCGGGAAATACGGGGTGGTTCTCGAGCAGCGGGCCGAAACGCCCGAGATCGTAGGCTTCGACGTCGTCGACCCAGAAGATCGCATGCGGGTTGCCGACGTTGACGACCGAAGGCGAGTGCAGGATCGGGTCGTCGATCGGCCCCATCTGCAGCTCGATGCGCGTCGTGTCGGCGAACGGCTCGGCGAGCGGGATGTCCTCCCACGCAAAGCGCGGCACACCCATATCGATCACGACGCTGTCGGCGCTTTCCACGTGCGCCTTGAGTTGGCCGGCGCGCGTCTCCACGGTCACATCGGGGCGGCCGCTCTCCTCGGCGACGAGCAGCGCGATGCAGCGCGCGGCGTTGCCGCAGGCCTCAACCTCTGACCCATCGGCGTTAAAGATGCGCATGAAGAGGTCGGCCTTCTTCGAAGGCTCGAGCACGATCACCTGATCGCAGCCAGGTCCCTTGGCGCGGTCGCTGATGCGACGCGCATCCTCCGGCGCCAGGCTGATCGAATTGCGGCGCGCGTCAAGCACCACGAAGTCGTTGCCGAGCCCGTTCATCTTGCGGAAGGGAATGGTGGCGGAGGCGGACATGAGCCCATATATGGCGCCACGGCTTCAAAAGACAATCGAACGGAGGCTCGAACTCAATGTTCAATCGAATTGCAAGGATCGCTGTGGCGCTGGCGGGAGCGCTCGGTGTCGCAGCCGGGCCGGCCGCGGCGGTTATTACCAATGCTCCACCGCCGCCCCAGCCGAGCCGGATCAAAGTCGAGAGCATCGCCAAGGGCCTCGAGCACCCCTGGGGCCTGCAGTTTCTCCCCGATGGGCGCATGCTGGTCACCGAGCGCCCGGGGCGCCTGCGCATCGTGGGCAAGGACGGAAAGCTGTCGAAGCCCCTCGCCGGCGTGCCCGAAGTGGCCGCCATCGGTCAGGGCGGCTTGCTCGATGTGCTGCTGGCGCCCGACTTTGCTAAGACGGGCACGATCTATTTCTCCTACGGCGAGCCGCGCGGCTGGTTCGAGAACGGAACGAGCGTCGCGCGCGCCAAGCTCGTGACCGAAGGAGACGGCGGCCATCTCGAGAACCTGAAGGTCATCTTCCAGCAGCAGCCCGCCGCCTATAGCCAATATCACTTCGGCTCGCGGCTCGTGTGGGCGCACGATGGAACGCTGTTCGTCACCACAGGCGAACGCAACAAGCTGCGCGCCGAAGCGCAGAACCCAGCAAACGATTTGGGCAAGATCATCCGCATCAATCCCGATGGCTCGGCGCCCGCCGACAATCCCAGGCTGCCCGGCTGGGCGCCGGAAGTCTGGTCCATCGGGCACCGCAACGTGCAGGGCGCGGCGTTGCGCCCCGATACGGGTGCGCTCTACACGGTCGAGCACGGCGCCCAGGGCGGCGATGAGCTCAACCACCCGGAGAAGGGCAAGAACTACGGCTGGCCGATCATCACGTATGGCATCGACTACGACGGCAGCAAGATCGGTGAGGGGTCGGAGAAACCCGGCATGGAGCCGGCAGTCTACTACTGGAAGCCGTCGATCGCCACGAGTGGGCTCGCCTTCTACACTGGCGACCTTTTCCCCGAGTGGAAGGGTAACGCGTTCGTCGGAGGACTCGCGGGCGAGCACATCGAGCGGCTCGTCTTCGACGGCGACAATGTCGTGATGGCCGAGAAGCTGCTCGCGGATCTGGGAAAGCGTATTCGTGACGTCAGGCAAGGCCCGGACGGAGCGCTGTGGGCGCTCACCGATGAGAACGACGGCGAGATCTTGAGAATATCGCCGGCCAAGTGACGCCAACCCCCGAGGCCTTGACCGTTATCAAATGCCGGCTCGCGACGCAGGCGTAGTATCCTCAAGGAAGCTTCCCCGAAGGCCAATCCGATGCCCAACATTGAGCGCACCCCCGATCCTGCGCACAACCTGCTAGGTCCACCGCTGACCAAGGCGAGCCGGCGGCTCCTGAGGCTTTCGCTTGCCACCCCGCGCCCCTGCCCCTGGGGGCCCAATTGCATTTGCCTGACGCTGCCCGAGCGCCGCGCTCTGCGCCGAGTTCGGCAGAATAGCGCGGCAGTGGCGACGCCGGGTTCGGCGCCGCGAGCGCACGCTGGCTCGGGCGCACGTCCAAGCCTCCCGGGGTTGACAGCGCCGCAGACGCAGGGGCATTGTCCGCGCCACTCAAGACGGCCCTGACACCAGAGCCGCCGCCCGTCCCGCGGAAGTATCCGTGAGGCCGGGAGGTCAACACCCGCCAGCGCGTTGCGCCCGCGGGTGCTTTTTCGTTTTGCGCGGACCCCAGCTCGGCCGCACAGGAAGGACGCATGTTTCAAACGCTGTCGGACCGCCTTTCGGGTGTCCTCGACAAGCTGACACGACGCGGCGCGCTGACCGAGAGCGACGTCGGCGAAGCCATGCGCGAGGTGCGGCGCGCGCTCATAGAGGCGGACGTCTCGCTCGACGTAGTCAAGGACTTCATCGAGAAGGTGAAGGCGAAGGCGGTCGGCCAGGACGTGGTGCGCTCGATCACGCCGGGACAGATGGTCGTCAAGGTCGTGCACGACGAGCTCGTCGCCATGCTCGGCTCCGACGCCGTGCCGATCGACATTGCCGCCGCACCGCCGGTCGCGATCATGCTGGTCGGCCTGCAGGGCTCGGGCAAAACGACGACTACGGCGAAGATCGCCAAGCGCCTTACCGACCGCGAGAAGAAGAAGGTGTTAATGGCCTCGCTCGATACGCGGCGGCCAGCTGCGCAGGAGCAGCTCCGCGTGCTCGGCGAGCAGACGCAGGTCGATACGCTTGCCATCATCCCCGGCCAGACGCCGCAGCAGATCGCGCGGCGCGCGCTCGATGCCGCGCGCCTCGGTGGCTACGATGTCGTCATGCTCGATACCGCGGGTCGCACCCACATCGACGAAGCGCTGATGGCAGAGACGGTCGAGATCCGCGACATCGCGCATCCGCACGAGACGCTGCTCGTCGCCGACAGCCTCACCGGCCAGGACGCCGTCAACGTCGCGAAGTCATTTGACAGCCGTGTCGGCATCTCCGGGATTGTGCTGACGCGTGCCGACGGCGATGCGCGCGGCGGCGCGGCGCTATCCATGCGCGCCGTCACCGGCAAGCCGATCAAGCTGATGGGCGTCGGCGAGAAGTGGGACGCGCTGGAAGACTTCCATCCCTCGCGCGTTGCGTCCCGCATCCTCGGCATGGGCGACGTCGTCACGCTCGTGGAGAAGGCCGCGCAGACGATCGACGTCGAGATGGCCCAGAAGATCGCCCAGAAGATGAAGCAGGGCGCCTTCGATCTCGACGACATGGCCGAGCAGCTAAAGCAGATGCAGAGGATCGGCGGCATGTCGGGCGTCCTCGGCATGATGCCCGGCGTCGGCAAGCTCAAGGCGCAGATCGCCGAGGCCAATCTCGACGACAAGATCCTGAAGCGCCAGCACGCCATCATCACCTCGATGACGCCATCGGAGCGGCGCAACCCGAAGGTGCTGGATGCGCGCCGTAAGCGGCGCATCGCCGCCGGCTCGGGCACCAAAGTCGAAGAGGTGAACCGCCTGGTAAAGATGCACCGGCAAATGGCCGACATGATGAAGACGCTCGGCCGCAACAAGGGAATGCTCAACCGGCTCGTAGGCCGCGGAGGCGCCGCCCCGAGCGAGGCGGAGATGGCCGCCATGCAGGAGGAGCTGCAGAAGCTCGACCCCAAGGCGCTCGAGCAGCTTTCGCCCGAGCTCAGGGACGCGCTGCCGAAGGGGTTGCCCAAGGTGCTGCCAGGCTTTGGCGGCGGCGTGATGCCTAAGCTTCCCGGCCTCGGTGGCGGCCTGCCCGGATTGGGCGGCGGCCTACCCAAATTCCCCGGCTTCCCGGGAAAGAAGAAGTAGCAACATCAACCAGCGATGAAGGAAGACGACAGATGTCCGTAAAGATCCGGCTTTCGCGCGGCGGCGCCAAGAAGCGGCCCTACTACTACGTCGTGGCGGCGACCACGGCCTCGCCCCGCGACGGGCGCTACATCGAGCAGATCGGGACGTTCGACCCCATGCTCAAGAAAGACGACCAGAACCGCGTAAAGCTCAACCTCGACCGCTGCAAGTACTGGCTCTCGGTCGGGGCGCTGCCGACCGACCGCGTGGCGCGCCTGCTCGATGCAGCAGGGCTAATGAAGCGCATTGGCTCCAACAACCCCAACAAGGCGAAGCCGAAGAAGAAGCGCCTCGAGCGTGAGGCCGCTGCAGTCGAAAAGGCGGCCAAGGCCGGCGAGGCTGCCCCCGCTGCCGCTGCTCCGGCGGAGCCCGCGGCCTGACCGGGGTCAAACGCGCCTGCAACCTCCCGGATCGGGGTAAACATTATTCAACCGAAGGATGCTTAAGTTTCTCCCCCACTGGGGGGATGGATGCTCGAGGACGGGATCTACGGCCTTGCCTACGCCGTCGACGGCGAGCGCATGCCGACGGAAGGCAGTGCGCTCGCCACGCTGCGGAAGGGACGCATTCTCGGCTCCGACCCTTGGGGCGGCGTGTTCCAGGGCTCCTGCCAGTTCGACGCCGCCCGGCGCGTCAACACGGTGAGGTTACGCCTCGATGTACCGCCCGACGGAAAACTGATCACCGGATTTTCGGCTGGTCCCGCCGGCGCCAGCCTCGATATCGTGGGGGCGTTCGAGCGCGCGGCGCCAAAGACCGCGACAGTGGTCGAGGTGGGGGGTGCTGCCGTACGTGTCGAGCTCACCTATCTTGGGCCGCTGCCGGCTTGACGCCACTTCCGGATAGCCCACATGAGCGACAAGAGCCGGGTTCTCATAGGCCGCATTGGGGCGCCGCACGGCGTGCGCGGCGAGGTCCTGATCCAGAGCTACACGCAAGACCCCGCGGCGATCGCCTCCTACGGCCCGCTTGAGACCGCGGACGGGACACGTCGCATCGAAATCAAGGTAGTGCGAGTGGCACCGAGGGGTGTCGTCGCGCGCATCGCCGGCATCGCCGACCGCAACGGCGTCGAGGCCATGAAGGGCCTCGCGCTGTATGTCGAGCGGTCGCGGCTTCGCCCGGCCGCGGAGAACGAGTTCTACCGCACCGATCTCATCGGCTTGCGTGTGGTCGATCCCGACGGGCGCACGCTCGGGACCATCGTCGCCGTCGACAACTACGGTGCCGGCGACATTCTGGAGCTGCGCCTGGAAGGCGCACGCGAAACCGAGCTGATCCCGTTCGCCGATGCGTACGTTCCATCCGTCGACGTTGCCGGCGGGACGATCACGGTCATTCTGCCGGTCTCCGTCGAGGCGCGCGAGGAGGATTGAGCTAAACCCGCTCGCCCTTGAGCAGCCGCGGGAGCTCGCCAGAGAGCCCTGCCGCCTCGCTGACGAAGAAGCGCTTGAGCATGGGCACGCGTTCGACGAGGCCGAGACCGATCTCGCGCACGGAGCGCAGAAGCGTCGCGTCGTTGGCGAACAGCCGGTTGAGTCCATCGAACGTCGCGGCCGAGAGCGCGGAATCAAAGCGCCGCCAGCGCTCGTAGTGGGCCAGCGCCTGCGCGTTCCCCGGCTCGAACCCAAGCCGCGCCGCGTCCGCGACCACCTCGACAAGCGCGGCGACATCTCGGAACGCGAGGTTGAGGCCCTGCCCGGCAAGCGGATGCACACCATGCGCGGCGTCGCCGACGAGCGCGAAGCGATCGGCGACGTAGCGGCGGGCGAGATGCGTCTTCAGCGGCCAGGATTGGCGCTGGCCATCGAGTGCAACGGCGCCGAGCTTGCCACCGAAACGTTTCTCGACCTCGGAAAGGAAGCCCGCATCGTCGAGGCTCATGATGCGCCGGCCGTTCTCCTCGTCCTCGGTCCAGGTGATGCAGGAGCGGTTGCCCTTGAGGGGAAGGATCGCGAAGGGGCCAGCGGGGAGGAAGTGCTGCACCGCGCGGGCCTCGTGTGGGCGCTCATGGCACACCGTCGTGACGATGCCGATCTGGGGATAGCTCCAGCCGACTATCCCGATGCCGGCCGCCTCACGCAGCTTCGAGTCGCGCCCCTCGGCGGCGACGAGCAGCGCGGCGTCGATCTCGCGTCCGTCGGCAAGCCGCACGCGCACGCCGGTCTCGCCGCTCGAGAAATCTCGCGCTTCGCCGGGCACGATCCACTCAATCGAAGCGATGCGCTTTGCCGCCGCGTATAGTGCGTCGTACAGCGCGGCGTTGGGAACGATGTAGGTCGCTGGTTCGTGCGCGTCGGTGACATTATCGTAGGTAAGAAGGACAGGGCGCACTCCTGCCTCGAGGTCAGAGTCCGTGATCTCGATGCCGGCGATCGGCTGCGCTTCCGCCGCAAGCGCGGGCCAGACGCCGAGCGCATTCAGCATGTGCTGGGAGCCCGCCGAAAGCGCGGAGGCGCGGCTGTCGTGCTTTGCAGTACCCGGGCCGGCGCTGCGATCGATGAGCGCAATCCGGTCTTCCGGTCCCAGGACTTGGCCCAGCCCGCACGCCAGCGCGAGCCCCGCGAAGCTCGCTCCCGAAATGACCACGGCATAGTGGCCGGCTGCGGATTCATCGGGCATGGGATGGCCGATTGTCCAAGAGACGGCTTCGCTTGTTGACAGGCACGCGCCCTTCGCTCCCATTACGCCGCTTACGCTCGAAGACTAGCAGAAATCGCGAGGCCTTATGTCTGTAGACGTGTCCCCAGACGCGCCCGACACCGCGCTCAATGCTTTGCTTGCCGTGCTCGATCTGGAGCAGCTCGAGGACAACCTGTTCCGGGGCGCGCGCGGCAGCGAAGGCTGGCAACGCGTGTACGGCGGTCAGGTCCTGGGGCAGGCGCTGATAGCAGCCTCGCGCACGGTCGATCCGGCGCGTCCGGTGCATTCCCTGCACGGCTATTTCCTCCTCGCCGGCGATCCATCGCTCCCCATCATCTACGACGTGGAGCGTATCCGCGACGGCGGTAGCTTCACGACCCGCCGCGTCAAGGCGATCCAGCACGGGGCGGCAATTTTCACCATGAGCGCCTCCTTCCACAAGGTCGAGGAGGGTCTCGAGCACCAGAGCGCCATGCCGGATGTTCCGCCGCCCGAGGCGCTGTTGAACCCTAAAGCGATCATCGCCGACCTCATCGACAAGCTACCCGCCGCGATGCGCAGCTACTGGGAGCGCGACCGCCCGATAGACATGCGCGTCGTGGACATCTCCCGCTACCTCACGCGGGAAAGGAAGACACCCGCGCAGCAGATCTGGTTCCGTGCGGCGGGGCACCTGCCAGACGACCCGGCCGTGCATCAGGCAGTGCTCGCCTATGCCTCCGACTTCACCCTGCTGGATACGGCGCTCATCGCGCACGGTAAGCTCCTGTTCGACGCCGACATCCAGCTTGCGAGCCTCGACCATGCGCTCTGGTACCATCGGCCGTTCCGCGCGGACGAGTGGATGCTTTATGTGCAAGACAGCCCCAGCGCCCACAGCTCTCGCGGCTTTAGCCGGGGAAGCATCTACACCCGAGGCGGCACGCTGATCGCGTCGGTCGCGCAAGAGGGACTGATGCGCTTGCGGCGCACAAAATTTGTGCCCAACTGATGAGCATTCGAGATCGGTTGCTTGTAAATTAGGCAGATGGCCAATTACCCGCCGTTGGGCCGTGCCACATTGCTTCCCGCTTATTCAATGAATCCAATGAGTTGCTTGCGCATCATCAAATTGGCACGCGTCTTGACTCCATCCTAGCCTGGTGGCCATCGCCGAGCACGCCGTGGCCCTGAAAAACGGCTCTACGCCACGCCAACGATCGCGGGGCGAACATTGGGGAGAAGAGGGGTGCTTGTATGAAGTTGATCACGGCAATCATCAAACCTTTCAAGCTCGAGGAGGTCCGCACGGCGCTGACCGATTTGGGCTTGCAAGGCATGACGGTCACGGAAGTCAAAGGTTACGGCCGGCAGAAGGGTCACACGGAGATCTACCGCGGCGCGGAATACGCCGTGAGCTTTCTGCCCAAGATCAAGATGGAGATCGTCGTTCCGTCCGCTCAGGTCGACAAGGCGCTCGAGGCCATCCAGCGCGCCGCCAAGACCGGGCAGATCGGCGACGGCAAGATCTTCGTTTCTCCGATCGAGCACACGGTGCGCATCCGCACCGGCGAGGCAGACGACAACGCACTCTAATCGCAACCGACAATCGGCCTGAGCCGCCCAAGTCACACGAAGGGAAAGGGGAGTTCTCACGATGAAATTGAACAGACTGATACGTACCGCAGCAACGGGTGCCGCGACCGCGGCACTCTATGCATGGACCGCACTGCCGGCTTTCGCGCAGGACGCGGCCCCCGCCGCCCCACCACCGAAACTCGATTCCGGCGACACCGCCTGGATGCTCACCTCCATGGCGCTCGTTCTGATGATGACCATCCCGGGGCTCGCCTTGTTCTACGGCGGCATGGTCCGCAAAAAGAACGTGCTGTCGGTGCTGATGCAGTGTTTCGTCACAACCTGCCTCGTCACCGTGCTGTGGATGATCGTAGCCTACTCGCTCGCGTTCAGAACGAACCCCGACGATTTCTACAACGCCTATATCGGCGGCCTCGACCGAGTGCTGCTTGCGGGCATGGGCAAGGACACCCTGCAGGGAACCATTCCTGAGTCGGTGTTCATGTGCTTCCAGATGACGTTCGCCATCATCACGCCGGCGCTCATCGTCGGCTCCATCGTCGATCGCATGAAGTTCTCGGCGCTCGTGATCTTCATGTCCCTCTGGCTGATCATCGTCTACGCGCCGATCTGCCATTGGGTGTGGGGCGGCGGCTTCCTTGCCAAGTCCGGCGTGCTCGATTTCGCCGGCGGCACGGTCGTTCACATCAACGCCGGCATCGCCGGTCTCGTCGCCTGCCTCATGCTCGGGCGGCGCACGGGCTACAAGACCGAGAACATGGCGCCCTTCAACCTGGTCTTGACGGTCATCGGCGCTTCGTTGCTGTGGGTCGGCTGGTTCGGCTTCAACGCCGGTTCGGCGGTCGCCGCCAACGGTTCGGCGGGCATGGCCATGACCGTCACGCAGATCGCCACCGCCATGGCGGCGCTCGCGTGGATGTTCGCGGAGTGGCTGGTGCACGGCAAGCCAAGCGTGCTCGGCATCGCGTCCGGCGCCGTCGCCGGTCTCGTCGCCATCACGCCGGCTTCGGGCTTCGTCGATCCCAAGGGTGCCCTTGTTATTGGCGCGGCTGCCGGTGTCGGCTGCTACATCAGCGCCACGGGCCTCAAGAGGCTCTTGGGCTATGACGACAGCCTCGACGTGTTCGGAGTCCACGCCATCGGCGGCATCATCGGTGCGCTCCTGACGGGCGTGTTCGCGGTGCAGGCCATCGGCGGCACGGCCGGCGTGCTCGAGGGCAACTTCGCCCAGCTTCCGATCCAGGCCTACGGCGTTACGGCCACCATCGCGTGGGACCTGGTCGCGACCTTCGTGATCCTGCTCATACTGAAGCTGACCATCGGCATCCGTGTCTCCGAGGCGGCCGAGGTCGAAGGTTTGGACCTCGCGCTGCACGGCGAGACGGTCCTATAGGCCAACGCGGCGGCCGGAGATTCAACTCCGGCCGCTATCGCCACAAGCTCCCGAGCGTGCGCCTTCCCCTAGGCGTGCTCCAAACTCGGCCCGGACGCCTCGCGCCTCCGGGCCGTTTTTTTTGCTGCCTGCGGACGCCGAACATGGATGACTAGGCTTACGCCAAGATCGTCATCGTTGACCCGCGCGCCGCGCACCCGATGAGCCGCAAGAGGTGGGAGCGCTCGAGCGCCACGCACCCTTCCGTGGGTTTTAATCCTGGACCGGCGACGTGCATGAAGATCGCGCTGCCGCGCCCTTTGACGCGAGGGTCGTCGTTGTGGCCGAGAACGACGATCAGGTCATAGAGGTGGTCGTCGCGCCAGAGCCGCTCAGCGCTCGCCGGATAGGGGTGCCGCACACGCCGGTTGTAGTTGCGGTCGCGCGGATCGTCGCACCAGCCATCGCGGACGTGGAGCGCGGCTATCGGCAGCCGCGTGCGCGGTCGCAGGAGCCGATCGCCGCGATAGAGCACGCGCCGCAAGGCGAAACGGCCAATTGGCGTCGCCCCGTCGCCCTCGCGCTTGTCCGCGCGCCGCCCCGAGCGGCCCAGCGCACAGGGAAAGTGTAGGCCGCCGCAGACAAGAATTCCCCGCTGCGTGCCTCCCGAAAGGGCCCTCACGATGAGTTGCGATCTCACCTGTGGACCGTTGCTGTGCCTCTTCATTGGACCTTCCCGGCGACCGTGCTATTCGCATCCTCGACAACATGGCAACGACCAAGGCTCATACCGACCGGCTTGGGCCCTATTCTCTACCGGAGCCAGCCAGCATGACTACTTCCCGGAGGATTCTCATCGTGGATGACGATGAGGAGCTTCGCGAGACCCTCAAAGACCAGCTCGTCCTTCACGACGAGTTCGAAGTGGTGACGGCCGGCACCGCCTCCAAGGGAATGGAGATGGCGAAGGCCGATCACTTCGACCTCCTGGTGTATGACGTCTCGCTTCCCGATATGGACGGCCGCGAGGCCGTGCGCCTCTTGCGCAAGAGCGGCTTCAAGACGCCGATCGTCATGCTGACGGGCAACGTCTCCGATGCCGACCAGATCCTCGGCCTCGATGCCGGTGCCAACGACTACATCACGAAGCCGTTCAAGTTCGCCGTGCTGCTCGCTCGCATCCGCGCGCAACTGCGCCAGCACGAGCAGAGCGAAGATGCAGTCTTCGCGATCGGACCCTACACGTTCAAGCCGGCCTCGAAGCTTTTGCTCGACGAGAAGGGCGCGAAGATCCGATTGACCGAGAAGGAAACCTCGATCCTCAAATACCTCTACCGTTCCGGCGACAAGGTCGTCTCCCGCGAGACGTTGCTGCACGAGGTGTGGGGCTACAACGCCGGCGTCACCACGCACACGCTCGAGACGCACATCTATCGCCTGCGGCAAAAGATCGAAAAGGACCCCTCCAGCGCCGAGCTCCTGATCACCGAAACTGGCGGTTACAAGCTCGTTCCCTGACGATTTGCCAGCCCTTGCGATAAGCGATCCACATCATCTTGCCGGCGCCAACCATGCCCCTGGACCTGGCTTGGCGAATCATCCGACTTTCCCCGCTGCAGTAGCAGTTGCGTGTGCGCCCGGGATCGGGCTCCCGCATCTCTGCATCTCGATGGGCCGTTCAGGCCTATGCCGGCGAAACGGAGAAAGCTCGAACGATGGCAGGCGACTCCATCCTCATTGCGCTCGCGCGGCTGCCGCTCTTCGAGGGGCTCACGCCGGCACAGATCCACGAGATCGCCGCCAGGGCGCAGCGCGCGATCTACCATCCAGGCAGCCTCATCATCGAGGAGAATGCCGAAGGCGATGCCGCGATCCTGATCGTCTCCGGGGAGGCCGCGCGCGTCTCCGGCCCCGAGCTTTCCGCGCGCATCGAGCCCGTCGTACCCGGCTCGCTCGTCGGCGAGGCGGCGATGTTGATCGAGACTACACACAGCTCGACGGTAGTGGCGCGCGGACAGGTACGTGCGCTGCATCTGACGCGCGACGAGCTTCGCGCGCAAATGCTGGAAGACCCTTCGATCGCCGAGACGCTCGTCCACAACATCGCGATGCGCCTGATGCGCATGGCCGAGGAGCTGCGCCAGGTCGATGCCGCGCTTGCTGGCAACCGTCCAGCCCGGCCAGGCGTGCTGCCGCAGCCTCCGCCGTCGGCCGCGCTGCTGCCCGCCCCCCTCCATTAGGCCGGGCGCCGGCAAATTTTGGTCCACAATGGCCATAAAAAACGCCCAACCCCGGGGGGAGGGGTTGGGCGTCGAGAGCGCTTTCGCGCGTGGTGCCGGGAGGGAAGCCGGCACCGCAGGTGATGTCTTTCGGCTAGACGGGGGGCACTACCGATACAGGGTGACATCACCTGACCAGCTTGACTTAAGCTCAAGCAGGCGGAGTTCAATAGAGGCCCGAGGCGAATCTCACAAAAATGTTACCGCCCGGGCCGGGTTTTCCCCAGCTCTGCGGTTGCGTCGAGTCCGAACAGCCACACCAGTCAGGCGCGTCAGGGCGTTGCCATGGGCCTTCCGATTGTCTTGATGGTGAATAAATCCGCGTCCAATTGGACGGCCTTGGCAAGGTCCGACACCTCCACGCGGGTATCCAGCCCCTGGGCGTCGCGCGTCACCCATTCCTTGAGCTCGAGATTGGGCTTGGTCGCGAGGTAGAGCTTGATGCGACCTGTGGTGTTGGGGTCTTTGTCCTCCAGCCCCAGAACCAGCAAATCGTCGGATTCCTGCAGCTCGGTAATGCGGGCATCGCGGACGAGGTTAACGTCCGTGCGCAGCAACAGCCGGAAAGGCGTCTGGTCGAGGGCGACCCGATCTTCGTTGTTGAGGTCGAGATCCTGCACTGCCAAATAGCGGCCGTCGGAGATGACGATCTGCCTGGATGGGCGGGCGTAATCGAAGCGGAAGCGCCCCGGCCTGGAAAGGTAGAACTTGCCCTTCATGCGCTGGTTGTCGGCGCCGGTCTGCATGAAACTTCCCTGCAACGTGTTGATCCCGCTGAAATAGCTGCTGACTTTGTCGACGAGATCCTTCTGGTGCGGATCGAGCGCGATGCCGCCAGTGGTGTTCGATGGGGCGACCTCCGCGTTCCAGGCAGCATTGCCGGCGTTGCTCGGTTCGGCTGGCTTGGCGGGAGTTGCTGCGGGTGCCGCTGCGGGAGCCGCGGGGGTTGCGGCGGGAGCCGCCTCGGTCGGCCGCTTGACCTCGACCGGCTTCGGCACGTCCTCGCACCGGACCGCATAGGGAACGAGCAGGAGGCCGAGGCACGACGTCGCCGCCAATGCCAATAGTCTCATCTGATGCATCGGGCGCCCGAGCCTCCGCGAATTGATTTCAAATGCCGCTGAACTTGATAAGTGCCCCCGGATTGTCGGGAAAGCCCCCAACCCACCCGACATTCCTGAACATTGCGACGAGATGTGGGCGATGCGCGGGCGGAATGGCTCCGCTCGCTGCTTACCGCGACGCTGCGCGAAGGCCTTCCCCCTCCCGGCCGGTGACGAGGATCTCGCGCTTGCCGACGCCGGTCGGCGGCCCGATCAGCCCTTCGCGCTCCATCCGCTCGATGACATCGGCGGCTCGGTTGTAGCCGATCGACAGGCGCCGCTGTAGGTAGCTCGTAGAGGCCTTGCGGTCGCGCAGTACGATGGCGACGGCCATGTCGTAGAGGTCGTCCTCGCTCGCGGTGCGCGGAGCCGATTCGCCCGCTTCGACCGGAGCAGGCGTGTCGGTGATGCCCTCGACGTAAGCGGGCGCCCCTTGCCGGCGCAGCGCTTCGGCGATGCGCTCAACCTCCTCGTCGGACACGAACGGCCCGTGCGCGCGGATGGTTTGCCCCGAGCCCAGCGAGTAGAGCATGTCGCCCTGGCCGAGGAGCGCCTCGGCGCCCTGCTCGTTGAGAATAGTGCGGCTGTCGATCTTGGAGGCGACCTTGAAGCTGATGCGCGCGGGGAAATTCGCCTTGATGGTCCCGGTCACGATATCCACGGACGGGCGCTGTGTCGCCATGATGAGATGGATGCCGGCCGCGCGCGCCATCTGAGCGAGCCGCTGTACTGCGGTCTCGATCTCCTTGCCCGCGACTGTCATGAGGTCGGCGAACTCGTCGACGACGACAACGATGTAGGGCATCGTCTCGGCCTGCATCTCCTGTTGCTCATAGACGGCCTCCCCGGTGCGCTCATCGAAGCCTGTCTGCACGGTGCGCGCGAGAACTTCGCCGCGATTTTGCGCCTTGTGCACGCGCGTATTGAAAGCCTCGATGTTGCGCACCGAGAGGCTTGCCATGCGCTTATAGCGCTCCTCCATCTCGGCAACCGCCCAGTTGAGCGCGGCCACCGCTTTCTGCGGGTCGGTCACCACTGGCGTCAGCAGGTGGGGGATGCCGTTGTAGACCGACAGCTCCAGCATCTTGGGGTCGATCATCAGAAGCCGGCAATCGAGCGGCGAGCGGCGGTAGAGCAGCGACAGCACCATGGCATTGACGCCGACGGACTTGCCCGAGCCGGTGGTTCCGGCGACGAGCAGATGCGGCATGCGCGAAAGATCGGCGACGATAGGCTCGCCGCCGATCGATTTGCCAAGCGCCAAGGGCAGCACGGCGTCCGAGGAACGGAACGCCGGCGACTCGAAAATGTCGCGCAGATAGACGGTCTCGCGACGGACATTCGGCAGCTCGATGCCGATGACGTTGCGGCCCGGGATGATTGCCGCGCGCGCGGAGGTGACGCTCATGGAGCGCGCGATGTCCTCGGCGAGCGCGACGACGCGCGAGGACTTGGTGCCGCGCGCGGGCTCGAGCTCGAACAGGGTCACGACCGGGCCCGGCTTGATCTCGCGCACCTCGCCCTTGATCGAGAAGTCGGCGAGCACCTCTTCGAGCAGGCGTGCGGTCCCGCGCAAAACCGTCTGCGAAAGCTCGGTGCCGGCTTTGCCGGGCGCAGGCCGACGCAGCAGGCTAATCGGCGGCGGCCGGTAAGTGGGAGTGGCGCGCTTTCCGGCAAAGCCAGAGGAGAAACCGGAAAAGAGCGCGGACTTGCGCGAGCGCGCCGGCTCAGACCCGGGTTCCGAGGCGGACGTGGCGGATGTCGGCGCCGCGCGCTCCGTGGACGCCGGCGCGAAACGCTCGGCGATGGCGCGGCTTTCCGCGTCGGTGCTTTCGTCAAAGCCGAGTTCGCGCCCGGTGCCCATGTCGCCGGTCCCCCAGGGCGAGCCCGTGCGCGTCTCGGGAGCTGGAGCTGCGGCTTGCGCGCGTCTCAAGATGCGCGGCATCGTGGTGGGCGTATCGAACACTGAGGGCTCCGCTATGTCCGGCACGTGAATGTCGGGCAGATACGGCTCGCGGCGCTCATCGTGACCGGGAAGCTCGGGGCGTCCGCGGCCAGCTTTGGCAACAGCGAAGTTGCCGAAGCCAGGCTCGGTGACCGGCTCGTGGTCGCCGCCTTGGCCTGAGAATGCCGGCGTCAGCCACGCCATCCACTCGCGCCCCGGAATCCATTGGGGCAGCCATTGCGCCGGACCCTGGTCGCGCCGGCGCGCAAATTGGCGGCTGCTCTTGAGTAGACGATTCAAGTCCTCGCGCTCCAGTCCGATGCTGTAGCCGAGCGCGGCAAAACCGGCGAGGAAGTAGCCGAGCCCAGCGAGCGGGAGGGCGCGGTCTGCGCCGGCGAGCGACAACAGCGTCGCCGTCAGCCGGAAGAGCCAGTCGCCCACGATGCCACCGAAGCTGTGCGCGAAAGGCCAGCTCGCGGTCACCGGAACCGCGGCGAAGCCGCCGGCCAGCAGAAACACCGACAACGGGAAGATGCTTGTCTTCTTGCGGTTGGCGAAGATGCGCTCCGCGATCATCAGCTCGATGCCCCAGAACATGGGCGCGAGCAGCAGGAACGCCGCGGCAAAGCCGAGCGTGTTGAGCATAACGTCGGCGAAGATCGCGCCGCCTGCGCCGAGCATGTTGGTTGGCGCACCGCCGGCAGCGTGCGTGAGGCTCGGATCCGATTTCGACCAGGTGAGCAGGCTCGCCCACGCAGCCGCGACGACCGTGAGAAGGAGAGCTCCTCCGGCGCGGCTTAGCCAACCCAGAAGCCTGTCCTCCATGTCGAAGGAGAGCAGGCGTCTCGGGTCACCATGTGACTCGAGCGGCATGACGGCGAACGGACTCTTTACGCAAGTACTACTACGAAACGTTCGAGCGCCTCGGCGATGGTCGTCGCGTCATGCACCAATGCGAGCCGCACGTAGTTTTCGCCCGGATTGGTCCCGTCGCGTCCGGCCTGCGCCAGAAAGGCACCGGGCAAAACCTTGACACCCCCGCGTTTCCATAAGGTTACCGCTGCGTCACTAGCGCCACCGAACTTCGAGACATCGAGCCAGAGGAAGAACCCGGCGGCCGGGCGGCGGTAGCCGTAGCGGCTTCCGAGCACGCGATCGCAGACGTCGTACTTGGCGCGGTAGGCTTCGCGGTTGGCGGTGACGTGAGCTTCGTCGCCCCACACAGCGGCAGAGACGTGCTGCGTCGGACCGGGCACCTGGGGCGCCACCATGTTGCGGATCTCGGCGAACGTCTCGAGGAAACGTGCATCTCCGGCGCAGAAGCCGGATCGCAGGCCGGGAAGGTTCGATCGCTTCGACAGCGAGTTGAAGACGACGAGGTTGCGGAAGCGATCAGCGGTCTCGGCTGCGACCGCGAGCGCGCCCGGCGGCGGTTGATCCGCATGGATCTCCGAGTAGCACTCGTCGA
The DNA here is from genome assembly GCA_963745205.1 of uncultured Alphaproteobacteria bacterium. Taxonomy (GTDB): domain Bacteria; phylum Pseudomonadota; class Alphaproteobacteria; order Rhizobiales; family Hyphomicrobiaceae; genus Hyphomicrobium_A. The sequence continues at coordinate 102,523 of CAVUWX010000012.1, read as the reverse complement.
AGAACAGCATGAAGTCGTGAGCGCGCGCGAGCTCGAGCGCGCGCTCTATGTAGGCCTCGCTGGCGACGGCACCCTGCGGGTTCGCGGGCGAGCAGAGGTAGAGCGCGACCGTGCGATCGAGCAGCGGCTTGTCCGCTGCCACCGCTTCCAGATCAGGCAGGTGGCCTGTCGCGGCGGTCGCGTTGAGGTAGATGGGCTCGGCGTCGACCGCGAGCGCACCGCCGATGTAGGCGCTGTAGTAGGGATTGCACATGAGCACGGCCGCGCGGCCTTTGACCTGCTTGCGCCCCGCGGCGGGAAGGGCTGCCAGAAACAGCCCCTCGCGCGAGCCATTGAGGGGGAGCACCTCGCGCGCCGGATCGGGCGCGGCCGCGGCGCCGTAGCGCCTGCCAGCCCACGCGGCGATCGCTGAGCGCAATGCATCCGTCCCGCGGATCGGCGGATATTTTCCGTAGTCCGCCACGGCCTCGATGAGCTTCGCCGTCACGAGCGGTGGCATCGCCTCGCGCGGCTCGCCGATCGTCAGGTCGATGGGTTTGGCGTGTCCGGGCTCCATGCCCTCGAGTAGTCGGCGCAGTTGTGTGAACGGCGACAGGATCGCGCCCGCGGCGAGCACCGCCAATCCGGATTGCGAAGGCATGAACGTCTCTGGCACGGTCTGTAGACAAATTTCGGAGCGCCGCGGCGCACGCGAGAGGCCTTAGCGGCCGCGCGGCGGCTCGTCTACATCCCGCTTCGGCATCGCGCCGGGCGGTCGTTCGTTGCTGGTGGGTCAGTTGCAGCCCGGGACCGGTAACTCGAAGGGGCGCATGGCTGCGTTTTATCGCTTCGGCACATGCGGTCGAAGTGCGCGTATCACGTCCCTCAGCCGACGCTCTTTTCGGTCGTGGACTGGTTCGCGTTGCCGAGGTGGAGGGAGCCGGTGCAGCCGGACATTTCCAGCGCTAGGGTCAATAGGATGATGGCAAAGAGGAACTCGGTACATAGCTGTCTCCAGCAGCGGACATTGGCGTCGGCGCTCCCGTTAGGGTGAAGTTTTTTGGTTAAGAATGAGTTGATAGAGGAAAAGCTTTGAACCTCAGTAGCTTCCCAGACAATGTGCAGTGATCCCGTTCGGAAGCATCGCACCGCTCCGACCGCGTCCGAAGGTCGGCGCTCGGTGAGTTCATGCAAGCCTTAGCTCATAGCCCGGGCTAAGCCTAAGCCGCCGGATACCCTCAGCGGATGCGGCGCGGGTTCATGTAGAGGTCGGCTTCCTGGCGCTCGATCTGCGGCTTGACCTTGCCGCGGCGGATGTCCTTCCACAAGCGCCGTATGTGCCGGCGGCAGTCGCGGTTGAAGATCTGCATGGCTGCGAAGAGCTGCAGCACCGTCAGCAGCCGCCGGTCCGCGTGGTCCTGGCGGACCTTGCACTTCCACTTGCCACCGATGGAGAGGATCTTGCCGTCAAGATGGCCTACCGGCTCGTCCTGCTGGTCATAGAGCGTGTAGTCGCCGCCGAGGTTGATGAGATCGCGCCGTAGCCGGTAGAAGCGCGGCTCGCCGTCGCGCATGATGAAGAACGCGAAGTTCTCCGGCAGCAGCGGCCACTTGTTGGCCGAGCGCTCCAAATAGACGATGAAGTTGTCGTCGTCGGTGTTGATCGAATAGGTCATCACCGGCAATCCGCGCGCGGCGATCGTCTGCTGCAGCGACCTACCGATCATCAGGTCCATGGTCGCGCGCCAGTTCAGCGTGTCGCTGAAGATCTTGAACACGAGGCGCTTGTCCATGCCCTGCGCCTTCTCCCATAGCTCCTCGCGGTAGCCGATGAGACCCGTACGCTCGCCGCCTTCGAGCACCTCCGCGAACATATCCATGTCGGAGGTGAACTGCCGCGACTTGGCGCGGTTGCGCGAGCGCTTGTAGATGCCGAACTCGAAGCGGTTGAAATTCGTGATCCAGATGTCGACGACGAAGTGATACCAGCCGTCCTGGATCGCTTTGGAGGAGACGGCCTTCGAGACGCCGGCAACCTTCGTCGCTGCGGTCTGCGCCATGGCTTCGGCGCGCGCATCGTGGGCCGCGTCGCTCGCGGCGGCGTCGGCCGCGTTGGAGTCTTTCCGGGCTGCGGCTGCGGTCATCATTCGCCTCCAGCGAGTTACGATCAAAAATCGGCACGAATCATTTGATCGAAGCCTACACCGCGGCCCGCCACACAAGATGACTGGCGATGAATTCTCCCTGGAAAACTCTAGGCGCTGCCCGCGAGATCCGAAGATGGCGCTGCCGACGCGCACGTGCGTCGCGCCGAAGGCGATGGCTGTCTCGAAGTCCTCGCTCATACCCATGCTCAAGCCGCGTAGGCCAAGCTCGCCCGCGAGCTTGGCGAGAAAGGCGAAGTGCACCGCTGCTTCCTCCTCGAGAGGAGGAATGCACATGAGGCCTGCGACATCGAGCTTCAGCTCGTCGCGGCACAGCGCCACGAGCGCCGCGGCGTCCTTGGGCAGCACGCCGGCCTTCTGCGGCTCCTCGCCGGTGTTGACTTGAATGAAGAGCGGCAGCCGCTTGCCCTGTCGCTGCATTTCCTCGGCAACCGCACGCGCGATCTTCGGCCGGTCGATCGAGTGGATGGCGTCGAACAGCTCGACCGCCTCCTTCGTCTTGTTGGATTGCAGCGGACCAATGAGATGCAATTCGACGTCGGGAAATTCGGCTTTCAGCGCCGGCCATTTGGCCTTTGCCTCCTGCACGCGGTTCTCGCCGAAGAGGCGATGACCAGCCTTCAGAACGGGCAGAATCGCGGCCACTTGGAAGGTCTTGGAAACCGCGATCAGCTTCACGTCCGCAGGATCGTGCCCAGCTGCGCGCGCCGCGATCGCCATGCGCGCCTCAACCTCGCCCAGCCGACCTGCGGCGTCATCCGTCATCTCGCTTGGCTGTCCCATGCACTATGCTGCCTTGACCCGTTTGCTCCTTTAAGGCTCATTACGCCGCGCTAAACCCAAAAAACATGGGAAGAGATTGACGCCGTATGGCCAACGAAAGCTACGACGCACCTACGCGCGAGAAGCACTGGCAGGAGGTTTGGGAGAAGGCGGACATCTTCCGCGCCTCCAACGACGACCCGCGGCCCAAGTGCTACGTGCTCGAGATGTTTCCCTATCCGTCCGGGCGCATCCACGTCGGCCACTCCCGCAACTACACCATGGGCGACGTCTTCGCCCGCTACAAGCGCGCTAAGGGCATGAACGTGCTGCATCCCATGGGTTGGGACGCGTTCGGCATGCCGGCCGAGAACGCCGCGATGGAGCACAAGGTCCATCCAGCGGAGTGGACCTACCAGAACATCGAAACCATGAAGCGCCAGCTCAAGTCGATGGGCCTGTCGCTCGACTGGTCGCGCGAGATCGCGACCTGCTCGCCCGACTACTACCGGCACCAGCAAAAGCTCTTCCTCGACATGCTGAAAAAGGGGCTCGCGTACCGCAAATCCTCCAAGGTCAACTGGGACCCGGTAGACCACACGGTGCTCGCGAACGAGCAGGTGATCGACGGGCGCGGATGGCGTTCAGGCGCTCTGGTGGAGCAGCGCGAGCTCACGCAGTGGTTCTTCAAAATCACCGAATACGCCGACGAGCTGCTGGACGCGCTGCAGACGCTCGACAAGTGGCCGGAGAAGGTGCGCCTGATGCAGGCGAACTGGATCGGCCGCTCGGAAGGCCTGCTGGTGCGTTTCTCGCTCGACAAGGACACGGCGCCCAAGGGCCAGAGCGAGGTCGAGGTCTATACCACGCGGCCCGACACGCTGTTCGGCGCGGCATTCGTCGCGCTGGCCCCCGATCATCCGCTGGCGAAAGCTGCAGCCGAGGACAATCCGAAACTCGCCGCGTTCTGCGAGGAGTGCCGCCACATGGGCACCTCCGTTGCGGAGCTCGAGACCGCCGAGAAGCAGGGCTTCGACACCGGCATCCGTGCCGTCCACCCCTTTGACAAGAATTGGAAGCTGCCCGTCTACGTGGCAAACTTCATCCTCATGGAGTACGGCACCGGAGCCATCTTCGGTTGCCCGTCCGGCGACCAGCGCGATCTCGATTTCGCGCGCAAATATGCGCTCCCCTTCGTGCCCGTGGTGCTGCCGCCCGGCGCCGACGCGGCCACCTTCACTATCGAGGACAAGGCCTTCGACGGCGAAGGCACGATGATCAACTCGAGCTTCCTCGACGGCCTCGACACGAAGGCCGCGTTCGAGGAGACGGCGAAGCGCCTCGAGGCGCAGAAGCTCGGCAAGAAGTCCGTCGGCAAGCGCAAGGTGAACTACCGGCTGCGCGATTGGGGCATCTCGCGCCAGCGCTACTGGGGCTGCCCGATCCCGGTCATCCACTGCAAGACATGCGGCGTCGTACCGGTGCCGGACAAGGACCTTCCCGTCGAGCTGCCGGCCGACGCGACCTTCGACAAGCCAGGCAACCCGCTCGACCGCCACCCCACGTGGAAGCACGTCAAGTGCCCCACGTGCGGCGAGGACGCGGTGCGCGAGACCGACACCATGGACACCTTCGTCGATAGCTCCTGGTACTTCGTCCGCTTCACCGACCCCGCCATGCCGAAGCCCGTCGACAAGGCCGCGGCCGACTACTGGCTTCCGGTCGATCAGTATATCGGCGGCATCGAGCACGCGATCCTGCACCTGCTTTATTCGCGCTTCTTCACGCGCGCCATGTGCGACACCGGCCACCTAAAATTGAAGAGCAACGTGCGCGAACCGTTCGCGGCGCTGTTCACGCAAGGCATGGTCACGCACGAGACCTACAAGTCGCGCCGCGGCGGGTGGCTGTTGCCGACGCAGGTACGCCTCGAGGGCGAGGGCGACAAGCGGCGCGCGTTCGAGGCGAACTCAGGCGAGCCGGTCACCATCGGCTCGGTCGAGAAGATGTCGAAGTCGCGCAAGAACACCGTCGACCTCGACGCCTTCGTCAGCCAGCACGGCGCCGATGTCGCGCGCTGGTTTGTGCTCTCCGACAGCCCGCCCGGAGCGCGACGTCATCTACACCGACGTCGGCGTCGATGGCGCGCGGCGTTTCGTGCAGCGCATCTGGCGCCTCGTCGATCAGGGCGCGACCCTAGCCACCAAGAAGGGTGCGGTGAAGCCGGCGACGTTCGGACCCGAGGCGACGGCACTGCGCCGCTCGGCCCACAAAGCGCTGGACCAGGTTGCCCGCGCCATCGAGAACCTGCGCTTCAACGTGGCCGTAGCCTACGTGTACGAGTTCGCAAATGTTCTGGGTTCGGCCCTGGGGAGAACGGGGGAGGGCTACCCCTGGGCCCTGCGCGAGGCGCTCGAATTCTTAGTGCAAATGATAGGCCCGATGATGCCGCATTTGGCCGAGGAAGGCTGGGCGCGGCTCGGATACAACACATTGCTGGCCAATCAGCCCTGGCCGGAGGCCGATCCGGGCTTGCTCGTTGACGATACGATCACCATTGCCGTACAGGTGAACGGTAAGCGACGGGACGAGCTCACGATTGCTCGAACGGCTGGCTCTGACGAGATCGAGGCTGCGGCCTTGAGGCTTGAGCCGGTTCAGCGCGCCCTCGAAGGCCGGCCGGTTAAGAAGGTCATCGTTGTGCCGCAGAGAATCGTGAATGTCGTCGGGTAGGTCGGAACAGGGGGCGATCGATGCGGAGCGTTAGCCGCCGATCGGCAATCTGCGTTGCGTTGGCTTGCGCCGCGGTGCCCATGCTCGTGGCCGGCTGCGGCGATTCCGGTTTCCACCCGCTCTATGCCACCTCCCCGCTGATCGGCGGGTCAAATGTCGCCGCCAAGCTCGCGAGCCTCGAGATCGCGCCCATTCCGGGCCGCGTCGGCCAGCGCGTGCGCAACGAGATGATCTTCCAGTCGACGGGCGGCGGCGCGGAAGCGGTCAATCCGGCTTACCGGCTGGAGATCGTACTGACGGAATCGATCTCGGCGACGCTCGTGCAGATCAGCGGCAATTCGAGCGGCAGCGTATATAACCTCAACGCGAGATTCAGGCTCATCCGCATCGCCGACAAATCCGTAGCGCTGCAGGGCGAAAGCAACGGGCGCATCATGTTCGAGCGCTTTGAGTCGGTGTATTCCAACGTGCGCGCCCGCAAGGATGCGGAGGACCGCGCGGCAAGCACCGTTGCCGACGATCTGAAGTCGCGCCTCGCTGCCTACCTGTCGAACGCGGCTTGAACCGTCGTCGCGACGTACGTTTTGGCTCCCCTCTCTTCGCCCATCACCCATGGTCGCCGTAAAGGCTCATCAAGCGGAAGCATTCCTCAAAGCCCCCGGGCCGAGCGTGCCGGCGGTGCTATTCTACGGAACCGATGCAGGTCTCATCAGCGAGCGCGCCGCACGGCTCGCCGCCGTTGTTGCCGCTCGCGACAATCCGCCGGGCGAGATCATCCGCATCGAGGACACCGATCTTGACAACGATCCCGACCGGCTCGCCATAGAGCTGCAGACGATCCCGATGTTCGGCGGCTCCAAGGTCGTGCGCGCCGCCGCCGGCAGGCGCATCACGGCCGCGGCGCTGGAGCCGTTCATCGCCGGCAATAGGCTCGCCGCCACGTTGATCGTCGAAGGCGGAAATCTGCGGCCGACGGATTCGCTGCGCACCCTGTTCGAAAAGGCGGGCAAAGCGGCAGCCGTCGCCTGCTACCCAGACGAAGCGCACGATCTTGAAACGCTAGTGCGCGACGTACTGAAAAGTCACGGCCTCGCCATCTCACCCGAGGCGCGCGATCTGCTGGTGACGCGCGTTGGCGCCGACCGCGCGCTGTCGCGTGGCGAGATCGAGAAGCTTGCGCTCTACGCCGCGGGTAAGTCCGAGATCGACACAGGCGACATCGAGGCGATCGTTGGGGACGCCTCGCAGCTCGCGATTGACCGCATTCTCGACGGCGCGGCCGCTGGCGATACCAAGCGCGCCGTCGCCGAGTACGCGCGCGCGCTTGCCGCCGGCGAAAGCCCGCAAATGATCATTGCGGCCGCACAGCGCCACCTCGAGCGCCTGCACCGAATCCGATCCGACATCGATCAAGGCCGTTCGTTCGAGGATGCGATCCGACAGCTGCGCCCGCCTATCCACTTCAAGCAGAAGGACTCGCTCGGCCTGCAGTGCCGCCTGTGGTCGACGGCGCGACTGTCGGAGGCGTTGTCGCGCGCTGCAGCGGCGGCGAAAGCCGCGCGGTTGTCAACGGCGCTGGAGGAGCCCATCGCCGAGGAGCTGCTGATCGGCCTCGCGGGGGCGGCGCGCCCGCCACCTCAACGCTGAGCACCGCCGCTTGCCCACATCTCGGCGCTGCCTATAGTGCGTCGCGACCCGGGGGCCCGGACGCGGTTTGGGGACTTCAATGGCGGACACTCACTACGATGTCGTCGGCATCGGCAATGCCATAGTCGACATCATCGGACGCTGCGACAACGCCTTCCTGACGAAACACGAGCTGCGTAAAGGCTTCATGCGCCTCGTGGAGGCGCGTGAGGCCGAACGCCTTTACGCCCTGATGGAGGGCGGTCTCGAACGCTCGGGCGGCTCGGCCGCCAACACGATCGCCGGGCTCTCCTCATTCGGCGCGCGCGCGGCCTTCATCGGTCGTGTCGCGGACGATCAATTCGGGAAAGTATTCGCGCACGACATCCGCGCCATCGGCGTTACATATGACACGGCCCCCGCTACGAGCGGCGCTCCGACCGCGCTGTGCATCATCTTCGTCACGCCGGACGGCGAGCGCACCATGAATACGTTCCTCGGCGCGAGCACCGAGCTCGGGCCGCGCGAGGTCGACGAGACGCTCATCGCATCAGCGCAGGTCACCTATCTCGAAGGCTACCTGTTCGACAAGCCGGAAGCCAAAGAGGCCTTCCACGCCGCGGCGAGGATTGCGGCCAAGGCCGGACGTAAGACCGCGCTCACGCTGTCAGATGCCTTCTGCGTCGACCGCCACCGCGACGACTTCCGCAAGCTCGTGCACCACGGCGTTGATATCCTTTTCGCCAACGAGAAGGAGATCACGGCGCTCTACGAGGTGAACCGCTTCGAGGACGCCGTGACTGCCGTGCGGCGCGACTGCGAAATCGCGGTGCTGACGCGCTCGGAGCTCGGCTCGGTGATCGTGACGGAGCGCATGACGATCGACATCCGGCCAGAGCCCGTCACCAAGGTCGTCGACGTGACGGGCGCCGGCGACCTGTACGCGGCAGGGTTCCTCTACGGCCTAACGCGCTCCCTTTCGCTCGCCGACTGCGGGCGGCTGGGGAGCCTCGCGGCAGCCGAGGTCATCGGCCACATCGGCGCGCGCCCAGAGCAGCCCTTAAGACAGCTCGCGCGCTCGGAGGGCCTCATCCGCTGAGCGGCGCCGCGCAAATCGCTGCCAGACGAGTGCGCGATACACCTCTGCGGAGGCATTTTCGCCACTATAATCGCCGATTGAGCGGACTAGCTCCTACAAGGCATTTATTCTCTCTGGTAAGGCTCGGACGGATCAAGAAAATCCAATGCCAACGAATCGCGGCACGGGATCCTTCGATGCAGACGGCGAGCGCACGTTACGGGCGGCCCAAAGGCACCGGACTAGACGACCGCAAGCGGCTCGCGAGCATCGCCGCCGCTCTCGTTGCGAACCCCAAGCTCAAGCCGACCACGGCAATTCGCTCTCTCGGCGTTGAAGATCCTTCGACCATCCGCCGCCTGCGCGACAAGTTCAACCTCGAGCAGGGGAAGCTCCTGGCGGAGGCCCGCCGTGCCGCGCGCGCAAATACCAGCAGTACGCAGCGCGAGGTCGCGAAGCTGGCGAAGCTCGCCCAATCCAGCATGCCCCACGACGCGATTGCCGCCGCGCCGCCGGTATCGAAATCGAGTTCGTTGCCATCTCTCTCGATAGTCCCGCAGAGTTCCCTGCTCGTCGGTTGCCTCGACTTGGGAGTGTGTGCAGTGAGCACCGCCCTGGAGGGCCAAATCATCCTGGCCGAGTATTGGCTGCGCCTGCCGGCCGTCTCGATGGCGTTGAGGGGACAGCTCACCCTCAACGCGGTGGCGGTCGCGATCTACGCGCGGAGCAAAGCCCGCCTCAACTGAAATGTCCTGACCCGCTGAGCACTAACGCGTCACTGTAGGGCCGCCGCCCCAGGCGGCCTTTTTTTTGGCTGAGCCGGCTTTTGCCTAGAGCTTGCGCAGCGCAACCGACTCGACGTGGTGGTCGGCTTCCTTACGCAGGATCAGGCGCGCGCGCTGCCGCGTCGGCAGAATATTCTCTTCGAGGTTCTTCAAGTTGATCGTGCGCCAGATCGCTAGCGCGCGCTCGCGCGCCGATTCGGGCGAGAGGTTCGCGTATTGATGGAAGTAGGCGGCCGGGTCGCGAAAGGCCGTGGTGCGCAAGCGCATGAAGCGCGCGACGTACCAGTCCTCGATGATCTCCGGCTCGGCGTCGAGATAGATCGAGAAATCGAAGAAATCCGACACGAAGGGTATGGCTTCGCCGCCGCGCGGCATGCGCGCGGGCTGCAGCACGTTCAGACCCTCGACGATAAGGATGTCGGGCAGACTCCACGACGGTGCGTTGGTCCGGCAGGATGTCGTAGTGGAAGTGTGAGTAGACCGGCGCCTCCACGCTCGCCATCGCCCGACTTCACGTCGGCGAGGAAGTTCAACAGCCGCGCGGTATCGAAGCTCTCGGGAAAGCCCTTGCGGTCCATGAGCTTGCGCTGCTCTAGCTCGGCGTTGGGAAGCAGGAAGCCGTCGGTCGTGATCTGATCGACGCGCGGATGATCGGGCCAGCGCGCGAGCAGCGCCTTCAAGACGCGCGCTGTAGTGCTCTTGCCCACGGCGACCGAACCGCCGACGCCGATGATGAAGGGCACTTTGCCGTCGGTGCGGCCGAGGAATTTCGACGTCACCGAATGGAGCTGCTGTGCGGCCGCGACGTAGAGATTCAAGAGCCGTGACATCGGCAGATAGATCTGCTCGACCTCCTCGACCGACAGCTCCTCGATGAGGCCCGAGAGCTGCTCGAGCTCGCTCTCCTCCAGCGTCATCGGCGTGTCGGCGCGCAGCCGCGCCCACTCCTCGCGGGTGAACACGCGATAAGGCGAGTACTGCAGGTTGGCGGGATAGGACATTGCTACTAAAGCCGCGCGGACCCGAACGTTTGTTTCAGTCTATCAGCGCTTGCCGCGGTCGGCCTTTTCTTTCAGGCCCGAGGTGCCCATGCGCGCCTCGAGCACCGCGAGCACATCGGCGATCGCAACGTCGCGGGCTTCGAGCAGCACCAGCAGGTGGTAGAGGAGGTCGGCCGCTTCCTCCTTGAGGCGGTCCGCGCTCTCGCCGGCGCCGGCCATTACAGTCTCAACCGCTTCCTCGCCGAGCTTCTTGGCGCACTTCGCCGGGCCAGCGTCGAGGAGCTGGCGTGTGTAGGAGGCTTCGGCGGAAGCCGCGCGGCGGGCGTGGATGGTCGCCGCAAGTTGCACCAGCACGTCGTTGCTCATGGGCTAAACCTCAAGCGCGCGCAAGGACTTGTCGCTGCTCAGGGCCATGCCGCAAGCGGAGCGCGCCGTCAAGCGCCGGCGAAACGCTCCTAGCTGTTGGTGCCGTGCACGAGCCGCATGCGGATGTAGTCGAGCTGGTCGTAATTGCCAAACTTGATGATGAGGTTGCCACTCTCGCCCGACCCACGTTTGATCTCGACCTTGAGGCCGAGCACGGACGACAGCTCCTTCTCGAAGGCGCGCGTGTCGGCGTCCTTCTCGCGCACGCTGCGCCCGCTATCGGCGGTTTGTGTCTCGGTTGCCCCGCCGTCCTGCACAAGCGCCTCGACCTGGCGCACGTTGAGGTTCTCCTCGAGGATGCGGCGCGCAAGCGCCTCCGCGTCGTCGCGCCCGACGAGAGCGCGCGCGTGGCCGGCGGTGAGCCGGCCCTCCTGCACCATTGCCTGCACGCTTTCGGGCAGCTTCAACAGGCGCAGCGTGTTGGCGACGTGGCTGCGGCTCTTGCCGATGATATCGGAGAGCTGCTCCTGGCTATAGGAGAACCGCTCGACCAGCTCGCGATAGCCGGTTGCCTCCTCGATGGCATTGAGGTCCGCACGCTGCACGTTCTCGATGATCGCGAGCTCGAGGACCTCTTTGTCGCTCAGGTCGCGCGCGATGACGGGCACGGTGTGCAGGCCGGCCTTCTGTGCCGCGCGCCAGCGCCGCTCGCCGGCGACGATCTCATAGCCGCTGGCGAACCGGGCGCACGATGATCGGCTGAACGAGACCCTTGCTGCGAATGGACTCGGCGAGCTCGGCGAGCTCCTCGTCGCGGAAGTCCTTGCGCGGGTTGAGCCGGCCCGGCTTCACATCCGAGATCGGAACCAGACGCTGCTCGCCCTCGGGCGGCAGTGATGGCCTGGCCCGGCACGGGCTCCCCGATGAGAGAGGCGAGCCCGCGGCCAAGACGGCTTTTCGGCAGTGGTGCATTCATGAGGTCTTCGAGCCTCTCTGCTTAAGCGGCTTTGTGCTGGCGCTCGCGCTCGATGATTTCGGTTGCGAGCTTGATGTAGGCCTGGCTGCCCGCGCAGTCGAAATCGTAGAGCAGGATCGGCTTGCCGTGCGAGGGCGCCTCGGCAACGCGGATGTTGCGCGGGATGATCGTCTCGTAGACCTTGGGGCCGAAGAAGGCGCGCACGTTGTCGGCAACCTCTCTCGAGAGCGCCGTACGCGCGTCGTGCATGGTCAGCACGACGCCCTGGATCTCGAGCCGCGGGTTGAGCGTCGACCGGATCTGGTCGATCGTCTCCTTCAACTGCGAAATTCCTTCGAGCGCGAAGAACTCGCACTGCACCGGCACCAGCACCGCGTGCGCGGCCGTCATGGCATTGAGCGTCAGCAGGTTGAGCGACGGCGGGACAGTCGATGAGGACGTACTTGAAGGCCTTGTCGGCGGGAAGATTGCGCTGATGCGCGGCGAGCCCGCTCATGGCATCGCGCAGCTTGAAGGCGCGATTGTTGTCGGTCAGAGTTGTATCGATCCCCACGAGATCGGCGTTCGCCGGTACGACGTGCAGCCCGGGCACGGCGGTCGGCAGTGCCGCGTCCATGACGCTGCAAGCGCCCGTCAGCACGTCGAACGAGGTTCGGGGGCGTCCGTCGGCGGCGATGCCGAGACCGGTCGAGGCGTTGCCCTGCGAATCGAGGTCGATGACCAGCACGCGCTCGCCGATCGACGCCAGCGCGGTGCCAAGATTGATGGCCGTCGTCGTCTTGCCGACGCCGCCCTTCTGATTGGCGATCGCCAGCGTGCGCGGCTCGCCGGCTCCCATCTTCGCGCTCATCGCGAATGACCCTCCGTCTTGGCTTTCAACGCGCGGATTACGACGATTCGGCCGCCGGCGTCGGTCAGGCTTTGGCGCAGCTCGGGCTCAAACTCCCAGAGCTGGCCCGCCGCCTCGACCTCGGCTTCCACCTCGCGGCCCTTGAGGAACAGCCCCATTGTGGGCCCGGAAAAGTAGGGCGCGGATAATTCGAAGAGGCGCGGCAATGGTGCCAACGCACGAGCCGTGACCACATCCACAGGGCCAAGCTTAGCCTGAGTCGCGCTTTTTTCGATTCTTGTCCCCCGGATGTCCACAGCCACTCCCACTCGGCGGGCGACTTCGCCGAGGAAGGCGGCCTTGCGGGTATCGCTTTCGATGAGGGTCACACGGCCATGGCCGCGCTCGGCGAGCAGGATGGCGAGGACGAGCCCTGGGAAGCCGGCGCCGGAGCCGAGGTCGAGCCAGTGCTCCGCTCGCGGCGGGGCGAGATCGAGGAGCTGGGCTGAATCTGCGAAATGCCGGTGCCAAATGTCGCGAAAGCGTGCTGGGGGCGACGAGATTGATCGTCCTCTGCCACTGCTTCAACAGGGCCTCGTAGGTCTCAAGCCGCCCCAACGTTTCACGTGAAACGCCAAAGGCGCGCGCAAAGTCCTCAGGCGTCGTGATGGCCGCGGGGGGCGTCATCACGCCGATTTCCGCGCGGGCTGCCTTTTCAAGTGCGCGAGCAGGAGCAGCAGTGCGGCGGGCGTGATGCCGTCGATGCGCCCGGCCTGCGCCAGCGTTCCGGGGCGGTGGCGCTCGAGCTTCTGGCGTACCTCGGCGGAGAGCCCGGAAATGCTTCCGAAGTCGAAGGCTGCGGGGATGCGCAGGGCCTCGTCTTTGCGCAGGGCGGCGACATCGAGCTCCTGGCGCGAAACGTAGGAGGCGTAGCGTGCATCGACGGCGACCTGGGCGGCGATCGCGGACGCAATATCGCCGATGCGCGGCCAGATCTCCGCCAGCCGCGAAAGATCGACCTCGGGCAGCGCCAGCAGGTCGAAGGCCGTACGCCGGCGACCATCCTGGTTGACTTCGAGGCCGTGGCGGGCCGCTTCCGTCGGGGTCAGCGACAGCGAGCGCAGGAGGGCCGCGACATCCTCGAGCGCTGCCGTCTTGGCGGCAAAAGCCTGGCGGCGCGAGGTACCGACACAACCCAAGGCGATGCCGATAGGCGTCAGCCGCTGGTCGGCGTTGTCGGCCCTGAGTCGCAGCCGGTACTCGGCGCGCGAGGTGAACATGCGGTAGGGCTCGGTAACACCGCGGGTGACGAGGTCGTCGACCATGACGCCGAGATAGCCGTCGGCGCGCGAGACGACGAAATTGGACTCCGAGCCGCCGGCGAGGAGCGCCGCGTTGATGCCGGCGGCGATGCCCTGGGCGCCCGCCTCCTCATAGCCCGTGGTGCCGTTGATCTGGCCAGCGAGGAACAGGCCCGGCAAACGTTTCACGTGAAACGAGGCGTGGAGCTCGCGCGGGTCGACATAGTCGTATTCGATGGCGTAGCCCGGGCGCTTGATGACGGCGCGTTCCAGCCCCGGCATGGTGCGCACGAAGGCCTCCTGCACGTCGGCGGGAAGCGAGGTCGAGACGCCGTTGGGGTAGACGGTGTCGGCATCGAGGCCCTCCGGCTCGAGGAACACCTGATGCGCTGAGCGGTCGGCGAAGCGCACGATCTTGTCCTCGATCGAGGGGCAGTAGCGCGGACCGATGCTGCCGATCTGCCCGGAATACATGGCCGAGCGGTGCAGGTTGGCGCGGATCAGCGCGTGGGTGGCGAGGGTCGTGCGGGTGATGGCGCAGGCGATCTGCGGCGTCGAAATCCGCGTCGTCAGAAACGAGAACGGCACTGGAGTGTCGTCGCCGGCTTGCTTTTCCAGGGCGTCCCAATCGATGGAGGAGGCCAGCAAACGCGGCGGGGTGCCGGTCTTGAGCCTGCCGAGTTGCAGACCCAAGCCGTAAAGGCGCTCGGACAGTTTGAGCGCCGGGGCCTCGCCGACACGGCCGGCGGGGATCTTCTGCTCGCCGAGGTGGATGAGCCCGTTGAGGAAGGTGCCGGTCGTAAGAACGACGGCGGCTGAGGTCAGGCGTCGGCCATCGGCGAGGACCACCCCGCAGACGCGGCCGTTGGTCATGATCAGGTCCTCGACACCGCCCTCGACCACCTCGAGGTTGGCGGTGTCGCGGATGGCCGCCTGCATGGCCTGACGATAAAGCGCCCGGTCGGCCTGGGCGCGCGGGCCCCGCACGGCGGGACCCTTCGAGCGGTTCAAGAGGCGGAACTGGATGCCGGCAGCGTCGGCGACGCGGCCCATAAGGCCGTCGAGCGCATCAATCTCGCGCACGAGATGGCCCTTGCCGAGCCCGCCGATGGCGGGGTTGCAGGACATCTCGCCGACGGTGGCGAAGGTGTGGGTGACAAGCGCCGTCGAAGCGCCCATGCGGGCAGCCGCGGCCGCGGCCTCGCAGCCGGCATGGCCGCCGCCCACTACGATCACGTCGAAAATCTGGTCCACCATGGGAAGTGTCCGGGGCCTGTGGTGGCCGTGTTCTACTCGCAGCCGGGGCCGCACGTCAAAACCGATCGCGACGGTCAACGGGTGGTTTCACGTGAAACATCGGGGACTTATTTGCCGATGCAAAAGCGGCCGAAGATTTCCCCCAGCACATCCTCCACATCGACTCGCCCGGTGATGCGGCCAAGCGCGTTGGCCGCTTGGCGCAGGTCCTCGGCACGCAGCTCCATGTCGCTTGGCGGCCCCGACATGAACGATTGCAGGGCCGACATGCACGCTTGCAGGTGATGGCGGTAGCGATGGCGCGTGATGGCCGGCGCCTCGGTCGTCCCCACCCGGTCGCGAACGATATCCCCGAGGCGGCGCGTGAGGGCGTCGATGCCCGCCCCGGTCTTCGCCGACACCGCGAGAGCGTCAGGCGGTGGCAACGCGCCGGGGACATCTATTTTGTTGGCGACGGCGAGGAAGAATTTATCCCCGCGCGCCGCGAGCTCGGGCGGGGGAGGTACCGCATGAGCGCTCGCGTCGCTCAGCCACACGACGAGGTCGGCGTCGCGAGCGTGCGCGAGCGCGCGGCGGATGCCCTCGCGCTCGATCGCGCCTTGCGGCTCGCGGATGCCGGCGGTGTCGGACACGATGACGGAATAGCCGCTAAGGTCGAGGCGCACCTCGATCACGTCGCGCGTCGTCCCCGCCTCTTCCGACACGATCGCCGCTTCGCGGCGGGCGAGCGCGTTCAAGAGGCTCGACTTGCCGACGTTGGGTGGACCGCCGAGCACCACACGGAAGCCTTCGCGCAGGATCTCGCCGCGGTTGCCGTCGTCGAGATGCGCGGCGATCGCGGGGCGCAGCTCGGCGATGCGGCTCCGCCCTCGCGCGAACGCATCCGCCGCCACGTCGGCCTCTTCGCTAAAATCGATCGCCGCCTCGATGAGCGCGCAAGCTTCGATCAGCTGACGCCGCCAGCCTTCATAGAGATCCGATAGCGTGCCCCCCATCTGCGCCAACGCCTGGCGCCGCTGCGCCTCCGTCTCCGCGTCGATGAGGTCGGCGAGGCCCTCGGCTTCGGCGAGATCGATCTTGCCGTTCTCGAAGGCCCGGCGGGCGAACTCGCCGGGCTCGGCGAGCCGGCAGCCGGGAAGGCCAGAGAGCGCCGCCAGCACCGATTTCACGATCGCCGGGCCACCGTGCAGGTGGAACTCGGCCATGTCCTCGCCGGTTTCGGTTTTGGGCGCGGCGAGCCAAAGCACGAGCGCGTGGTCGAGAATCTCACCCGTTGCGGGCGCGCGCAGACGGCGGAGGGCGGCGACGCGGTCCTGCGGCCGCGGCGATGCGAGAGCATCGATCGCTGTGCCTGCTCGCGGCCCGGAAACGCGCACGACGGCGACGCCCGCCCGCCCGGGCGCGCTCGACAGCGCAAAGATCGTCGATGTTTCGTCCATGCTTTTGGACTACTCGTTGGGACGCGCGGCGTCCAATCGGTCGGCACCGCTGGAGGCCGGCATGAGTGAGAACCGTCTCGGCAAAGAGACCAGCCCCTACCTGCTTCAGCACAAGGACAATCCGGTCCACTGGTGGGCCTGGGGGCCTGAGGCGCTCGCCGAGGCCAAGCGCACCGGCAAGCCGATCCTGCTGTCGGTCGGCTACGCGGCCTGCCACTGGTGTCACGTCATGGCGCACGAGAGCTTCGAGGACGAGGCGACGGCCGCCGCCATGAACGAGCTCTTCGTCCCCATCAAGGTCGACCGCGAGGAGCGCCCCGACATCGATGCGATCTACATGGGCGCGCTGCATGCGTTGGGCGAGCAGGGCGGCTGGCCGCTGACCATGTTCCTCGACTCTGAGGCCCGGCCGGTATGGGGCGGAACCTACTTTCCCAAGGAGAGCCGCTTCGGCAGGCCGGCGTTCGTCGATGTCCTTGCCCGCGTCGCGCGGGTGTTCCGTGACGAGCCCGACAAGGTCGCCAACAACGCGCGCCTGCTCACGCAGGGTCTGCAGGCGCCGGCCAACGGCTCCGGGCTCGCCGCGATCGACGATCGCCTGCTCAAGGAGCTCACGGCCCGCATAGCGCATGCCGTCGATCCGCTGCATGGCGGCATCAAGGGCGCGCCCAAGTTTCCGCAGTGGAGCTTCTTCTGGATGCTCTGGCGCGGCGGCATCCGCTACGACGACGGGAGCGCGCGAGAGGCGGTCGTCACCACGCTCACGCGCATCTGTCAGGGCGGCATCTACGATCACCTCGGCGGCGGCTTCGCGCGCTACTCCGTCGACGAGGAGTGGCTGGTGCCGCACTTCGAGAAGATGCTCTACGACAACGCGCTGCTGCTCGATCTCTTGACCGAGGTCTGGCGCGAGACGCAATCGCCGCTGTTCAAGCTGCGCGTCGCCGAGACGGTCGCGTGGCTCGAGCGCGAGATGATCGCCGACGGCGGCGGGTTTGCCGCTTCGCTCGACGCCGACTGCGAAGGCGAGGAGGGCAAGTTCTACGTCTGGGGCCTCGACGAGATTTTGGACGTGCTGGGCCCCGAGGAGGGACGCACCTTCGCCGACGCCTACGACGTCACCGAGGACGGCAACTTCGAAGGCCACTCGATCCTCAATCGCCTGTCGTCGTTACCCCTCAAATCCGACGAGGAGGAGCAGCGGCTCGGCTCCGCGCGTGCAAAGCTGCTGGCGGCGCGAGCAAAGCGCGTGCGCCCGGGCTGGGACGACAAGGTGCTCGCCGACTGGAACGGCCTGATGATCGCGGCGCTCGCGCGCGCGTCGCTGATCTTCGACTGGCCGCAGTGGCTGGAGCTCGCCGAGCGCGCGTTCGATTTTGTTGTGACGCGCATGACGGAGGACGGACGATTGCGGCACGCCTGGCGCGCGGGCGTCGCCAAGGCACCGGCAACGGCGAGCGACTACGCCAACATGATCTGGGCCGCGCTGCGCCTGCATGAGGCGACGGGCGAGCAGCGCTACTATGAGCAGGCGCGCGCCTGGACCGAGATGCTCGATCGCCACTATTGGATCGAGGGTCAGGGCGGATATGCAACCTCGGCCGACGATACGCGCGACGTGATCGCGCGGCTACGCCCCGGAGCCGACGACGCGACGCCCAACGCCAATGCCATTCAGATGGCGAACCTGATCGCGCTCGGGATGCTGTCGGAGGAGGCCCGCTATTTCGATCGCGCGCACGCGATCCAGACCGCATTCGCCAGCGATATCGAGCGTAACATTGTCGCACACACGGGGTTGCTCGCGGCCTCGATCGACTTGCTGGCGCCGCAGCTCGTTGTCGTCGCGGGCAGTAAACTCCCAGGCGGGCAAGCTCTTATCGAGGTCATCAGAAGTAATTCTTTGCCCGGCGCCCCGTTCTACGGTTTCAATGACCTGGCGCGCTCCAGTCTGCCGGCGTTTCGAGCTAAAGAACCTATTAACCAACGAGCGTCAGCTTACGCATGTCTGGGGCCGCAGTGCTCGCTGCCTTTGACCGAAGCAGGAGAGTTCGCTAGGACCTTGAAAGCACAACGAAGTCTGTAAATAATCGCAATCGCGGCAACCTATCTGGATGCGCTGACCGCCAGCTACTACGTTTGCGGACAACGACGCCGTATCCAGGTTCGAGGCGAACCCCCAAAGCCCGTTCACGGGTTTGCCTGCCAGCTTGTTCGGAGACCGGTCGATGCCATCCTCGAGCGCCATCGTGCGCTACGGCTACGCACCGTTCATGATGTTCGGCATGACGGCTGCCGCCTACTGGGTGGTGTCGGATCTGGTCGTCGCCCGCGGGCACACGTGGGCCTATCTTCTGCTCGCGCCGCTGCTCGTGCTCGCCTACGCGATTGCTTTCGCGGCGGAGCGCACCGCCCCGTTCTTTGAGAATTGGAATGATCACGACGCGCACGGCGACAACACCGCCAACTTTCTGCACATCCTCGTCTACGAGTACCAGGCGACCGTCGCCGTCCTCTTGATCCCGGTGATCTGCTGGCTGTTTCCGTTCCAGGGGCTGTGGCCGACGCAGTGGCCGATGTGGGCGCAGGTGGTCATGGCGTTCGTCATCGCCGACTTCGCCTTCATGATGATGCACTACCTCTCCCACCGTTTCGCGCCGCTATGGCGGCTGCATGCCGTGCATCACGGCGTAGGCCGCCTCTACGGCTTGAACGGCGTGCTACGTCATCCGCTGCATCAGATCATCGACATGATCATCGGCAACGCGCCGCTCGTGATCATGGGCATGCCGGTACCGGTTGCCGTCGTGCTCGGGTTCCTGATTTCGATGACGCTGATCGTGCAGCATTCAAATGTCGATGCGCGCTTGGGCCCGCTGCAGAAGCATTTGTCGATCGGGCGCATCCACCACCTGCACCACGTGAACTGGGGCACCGAGGGCGACTGCAACTTCGGGCTCCTGCTGACGGTTTGGGACCGCATGCTCGGCACCTTCCAGGAGACCCCGTCGCGTCCGATTACCGCCGGCGACTTGGGCGTCGACGAGCTGCCGAATTTCCCCAAGGGTTACGTGGAGCAGCTGCTGTTCCCGATTTTCTACAAGCCGGGCGAAGGCGAGCCCGAGCGCTACCGCAAGCCGGCCGCTCCAACGCCCGCGACGCCCGCCCAGGAAGCGCGTCGCATCGTCGACGCCGCGGAGTAGTCTTGCAGGAGCAAGGCTTTAAGTGGATTGGTCCGCCCTCGAGTCTTGAGATCGCATCATGTAGATGCAAAAGGGCAGGCGTTAGCGCGCCTGCCCTTCTGTAGTGCGTTCCCGAAACCGACGATCCCGGTGCGGGAACCTCAAATCACAACAGAATTAGAGTCGCGCGTTGGCGTTTCACGGTCAAGTGCCGGGATCGTCCTGTTGAGAAAGCAGGACAACGATGCAACGCGAGATTGCCGTAATCGCTTCAGCGATTACCGAACGGCGCGCTATTCAACTCTACTATGAGCCCGGGCTGCGAATTATCGAGCCTCATGCTCTTGGTTACGGTTCAAGTGGCCAAGTTCTGTTACGCGCATTTCAGACCGAGGGGGCGAGCGCCTCAGGCGAGCATGTGAACTGGAAGTTGTTTCGCGTAGACCGGATCGTCAGGATTGAGACTACCGGTGTCTGTTTTGATGGACCGCGTCCTGAGTACAAGCGGGATGATCGGGCCATGAAGCGGGGGATAATTTCTCAGCTCTAACGGCGCCGCACGTGCACCGCCCCGGCGGCAACGCCGGGGCATCATTAGTGGCACAGTCTGACGTGTGCTCCATAGCAGCCCTCCCTAAGTGTTCATCGACGAGAAGAAGTCGCCGTTGGTCTTGGTCGACTTCAATTTGTCGATCAGGAACTCGATCGCGTCCATCGTGCCCATCGGGTTCAAGATGCGGCGCAGCACGTAGACCTTCTTGAGCTGGTCCTTGGGAATGAGCAGCTCTTCCTTACGCGTACCGGAGCGCGACACGTCGATCGCGGGGAAGATGCGCTTGTCGGAGACCTTGCGGTCGAGAATGATCTCGGCGTTGCCGGTGCCCTTGAACTCTTCGAAGATCACCTCGTCCATGCGCGAGCCGGTGTCGATCAGTGCCGTCGCGATGATCGTCAGCGAGCCGCCTTCCTCGATGTTGCGCGCCGCGCCGAAGAAGCGTTTCGGACGCTGCAGGGCGTTGGAATCGACGCCGCCCGTCAGCACCTTGCCCGAGGACGGCACGACGGTGTTGTAGGCGCGGCCGAGGCGCGTGATCGAGTCAAGCAGGATCACCACGTCGCGCTTGTGCTCGACCAGGCGTTTGGCTTTCTCGATGACCATCTCGGAAACCTGCACGTGACGTGAGGGCGGCTCGTCGAAGGTCGAGGAGATGACCTCGCCCTTGACCGAGCGCTGCATGTCGGTGACCTCCTCGGGCCGCTCGTCGATCAAGAGCACGATGAGGTAGCACTCGGGGTGGTTAGCCGTGATCGCATGCGCGATGTTCTGCAACAGCACCGTTTTTCCGGTGCGCGGCGGCGAGACGATGAGAGCGCGCTGGCCTTTACCCATCGGCGCCACGATGTCGATCACGCGGGCCGAGAGATCCTTGATGGTCGGATCTTCGATCTCGAGCTTGAGCCATTTGGTGGGATAGAGCGGAGTGAGGTTGTCGAAGTGGATCTTGTGCTTCGTCGCCTCAGGGTCCTCGAAGTTGATCTTGTTGACCTTCAGCAGCGCGAAGTAGCGCTCGCCCTCCTTGGGGCTGCGGATCTGGCCCTCGACGGTGTCGCCCGAGCGCAGCGCGAAGCGGCGGATTTGCGAGGGCGAGACGTAGATGTCGTCGGGACCGGGGAGGTAGTTGGCGTCGGGCGAGCGCAGGAAGCCGAAGCCGTCCTGCAGCACCTCGACGACGCCGGTGCCGGTGATCTCGACCTCTTGGGAGGCGAGTTGCTTCAGCGTGGCGAACATCAGCTCCTGCTTGCGCATGGTGCTGGCGTTCTCGACGCCGGTTGTCTCAGCAAAGCTCAAAAGCTCCGTGGGAGACTTGAGCTTGAGGTCTTCTAGTTTCATTTCCTTCATGAAAAAGCTCCGAACGGCCTCGGCAGGGGGGCGGGAAGAGAAGGTGCCGGGCCTGGGTGGTGGGTGGGAGAATTCTCGGTCGTGGCCAACGCCACAACACGGCCTGCCTTGCCCTTTGATTGAGGGCTAGGGCGACCAACCCATAGGCCAGAGCGGCCCCGAGTTCGATGCGGAATTCAATTTTGTATAGCAGACGAAAAGCGATAGGAAAAGCGGCCTTCGCAACTATTCGCGTCAAAAAGGCTTTATGATCACTAGTATAACGATGCCGACCAGCAGAACCGTCGGCACCTCGTTGGCGATTCGATAGAACTTCGCCGAGCGGGTGTTGCGATCCTCGGCGAAGGCTTTGCGCCACCGCCCGAGCTCATGGTGGAACCAGGTCAGGGCCAGCACCAGGACGAACTTGGCCTGCAGCCAGCCGTCCATGTAGACCCCCTCCCACCAGGCGAGCCACGGTCCCGTCACCCACACAACGATCATCGCGGGGTTCATGATCAGGCGCAAAAGGCGCCGCTCCATGATCTTTAAGGTCGCGGACAACTCCGAGCCGGGCGTTGCGGCGGCGTGGTAGACGTAGAGGCGCGGCAGGTAGAACAGCCCCGCGAACCAGGCGACCACCGCAACCACGTGCACAGCCTTAAGCCATAGCATCGGGGCTATCCGGGCTTAGCGCGAATGAGCGCGACCAGGCGCTCGACGTTCTCGGGCGGCGTTTGCGGAACGATCCCGTGGCCCAGGTTGAAGATGAAGGGCAGCCCCCGCATCGCGGTGAGAATTTCCATCACGCGCCGCTCCATCGCCTCACCCCCGACAACGAGCAGCAGCGGATCGAGATTGCCCTGCACCGTGACGCCGCTTTCGGCGAGCGCGCGCATCGCAGCCAATGGCTCTGCGGTGCCGCAGCCGATCCCATCGACGCGTGTCGTCTCGACGTAGCGCGCCGCATTCTCACCTGCGCCGCGCGGAAAGCCGATGATGGGAACGCTCGGATGTCGCGCCTTCAGCTCTGTCACGATTCGCTGCGTCGCCGCCACCACCCAGGAGTCGAACTCTGCCTCGGGCAGACTGCCAGCCCAGCTATCGAAGATCTGCAGCACGTTGGCACCGGCACGCACCTGGCCGTCGAGATATGCAATCGAGGATTCGACGATGATGTCGATGAGCCGACCGAAACCAGCGCGGTCGCGATAGGCCCACAGCCGCGCGGCCGCCTGATCGGAGGAGCCTTCGCCCGCAACCATGTACGTCGCGACTGTCCACGGCGCACCGCAGAAACCGATCAGCGCCGTCGCTTTCGGCAGAGCATCGCGCACACGCGCAACGGTTTCGAACACCTGGGAAAACTTCTTCCCCGTATTACCGGCATTGAGGCGCGACAGCTGACGCTCGTCTGTGATCGGCGAGAGCGAGGGGCCCTCGCTCTCGCGGAATGAAACGCGCTGGCCAAGCGCGTCGGGCACGACGAGAATGTCGGAGAATAAGATCGCTGCGTCGAAGCCAAAGCGACGGATCGGCTGCAGCGTCACTTCCGCCGCAAGCTCCGGCGTGTAGCAGAGGTCGAGGAAGCCGCCGGCTTTCTCCCGCACTGCACGATATTCGGCAAGGTAGCGGCCGGCCTGCCGCATCAGCCACACTGGCGGCGGCGACAGCACCTCTCCGCTGAGCACCTGCAAGAGCCGCATCGAGCTTGGCTTCATCATCACGGCGGCAACGTTGTGCATGTGCTTTCTTAACTTGAGAATAGACTCTCAGAACTCTTTTTGTTTCTCTTATTAGGACGTTGGATTGCGAGGATATCCCGCTTGTCCTAGCCCAATACCAGGGTTGCCCACAGGGGTGTTCCGATCATGCCGCATCTCGTGGCTGCGTCGGTCCCCGGCTACTAGGAGAGTTAAACATACCCCTTTTCAAGAGCATGAGCGGCCCGTGACGCTGCAACCGACAGCGGTCACCTGTAGACAAGAGAAGGAAGAGCAACCGACAAGGTACAAATCCTCAAGGAGAGCCCGTTATTAGGACGGGTTATTCGCGCGGCGGCATTTGTGGGCATTCGCGTGGATGAATGAACGGCGCACCGAGAGAATGGGGCAGCGTTGCATCCGCCCTCTTAATAACGCGACCACTTTTCAACAAGCCGTCCCGCTGGAATCCTTCGCCTATGGCGTACGCGCTGCCAAGCTTCTTTCACCTGCATCTCGTGTCCGACTCCACGGGTGAGACGCTGACCACGATCGCTAAGGCCGCGGCCGTGCAGTATGCGATGGTGCGCCCCATCGAGCACGTGCATCCGCTCGTGCGCACCGCGCGCCAGTTGAAGCGAGTTGTGCAGGAGATCGAGCAAGCGCCCGGCATCGTGCTCTACACGATCACCAACAAGGACCTCTCCGAGCAGCTCGAGCGCCGCTGTGGGGAGTTGAAGTTGCCTTGCCTTGCCGTGCTGCAGCCGATCATGGGCGTGTTCGAGAGCTATCTCGGCGCGCCGCGCACGCCCACGGTCGCTGGCCAACATGTGCTCGACGCCGACTATTTCCGGCGCATCGATGCGCTGAACTTCACCATGGCACACGACGACGGCCATCTGCCCGACGACCTCAACGACGCCGACATCATCCTCCTCGGCATCTCGCGTACCTCAAAGACGCCAACGAGCATCTACCTGGCGCAGCGCGGCTACAAAACCGCGAACGTGCCGCTGGTGCCGTCGTTGCCGTTGCCCGAGTCGCTGACGAAGCCGCACTCGGCCTTCATCGTGTGTCTGATCGCCAGCCCGGACCGCATTGCCGAGATCCGCCGCAACCGCGCCCTGCTGTTGTCAGACCGCAACCTCGACGATTACGTCGATCGCGAGCGCATCTCGGCCGAGATCGCGTACTCGCGGCGCATTTGCGCCAAGAACCGCTGGCCTGTGATCGACGTGACGCGGCGCTCGGTGGAGGAATCGGCGGCAACGATCCTGAAGCTGCTGCACGATCAGAGCGCGCGGCAGGGCGAGATCGAAGATGACGCCGAAGTCTAGCTCGCGCCAGATCATCCTCGCCTCGACGAGCCGCGCGCGGCGCGAGGTGCTGGCCGCCGCCGGCGTTCCCTTCACCGTGGAGGCAGCTGACGTCGACGAGCCCGCGATCCGCAGGAAGCTGCTCGCGGGAGTGCCGCCGGTACGACCGCAGCAGATCGCCGAGGCGCTGGCGCGCGCCAAGGCCGAGGACGTGAGCCGGCGGCATAGAGATGCGCTCGTCATCGGTGGCGATCAGGTGCTTGCGCTCGGCACCGAGCTCCTGACCAAGGCCAAGGATGAGGCGACCGCGCGCGCCACCCTGATGAAGCTCAAGGGCCGGGTGCACGAGCTCCATTCGGCGGTCGCGCTTGCCGCCGACGGTGAGCTCATGTGGGCGCATACGGGCACCGCGCGGTTGAAGATGCGCGACTTCTCGGACGCGTTTCTCGACGAATACCTGACACGCGCCGGCGACCGCATCGGGCAGTCGGTCGGCGCCTACGAGCTGGAAGGCCTCGGCGTGCAATTGTTCGAAACGATCGAAGGCGACTACTTCACGATTCTGGGCCTGCCACTTTTGCCGCTGCTGGCGGAGCTGCGCGCGCAGGGGATGATTCCGGCATGAAGCGCGCCTGCGTCATCGGCTGGCCGATCGAGCATTCGCGCTCGCCGCTGATCCACGGCTATTGGCTGAAGAAGTACGGCATCGACGGCGCCTACACCAAAGAGGCGGTACCGCCGGAGGCGGTCTCCCAATTCCTGCGCTCGCTCGCCGCCAACGGGTTCGTCGGCTGCAACGTCACCGTGCCGCACAAGGAGGCGGCCTTCGCAGCGGCGCAAGTGAAGGAGCCGTCCGCGCTTGCGGTCGCAGCGGCCAACACACTGTGGCTCGAGGGCGGCAAGCTCCACGCCGCCAACACCGATACCTACGGCTTCATGACGTATCTGCAGGAGCGCGCGCCCGGCTGGGACGCGAACGATCTGCCGGTGTCGATCCTGGGTGCGGGCGGAGCGGCGCGCGCGATCATCTACGGATTTCTCGAGGCGGGCGTAAGCGAGGTGCGCGTGTTCAACCGCACGCGCGCGCGCGCAGACGCGCTGGCGCAGCACTTCGGCCCGCGCGTGAAGGCGTTCGATTGGCGGGAGCGCACGCGGCGTTCGCGCAAGACCGCGGTGCTGGTCAACACGACGACCATCGGCATGAATGGAATCGGCAGCCTCGACATCGACTTCCATACGTTCGATCCGACCTGCGTCGTGTGCGACATCGTCTACGTGCCGCTCGAGACCGAGCTGATCGTGCGCGCGCTCGGCCGCGGCCTGCGCACCGTCGACGGGCTCGGCATGCTGCTGCACCAGGCCGTGCCGGGCTTCGAGAAGTGGTTCGGCGTGCGGCCAGAAGTGACGGCCGAACTGCGCGATCTCCTCGTCGCCGACATCGAGGCGACCACATGCTGATCGTCGGGCTCACCGGCTCGCTCGGCATGGGCAAGACGACAGCGGCGGCACACCTGCGCGCCCGCGGGCTGCCCGTGTTCGACGCCGACGCCGAGGTGCATCGTCTCTACGCGACGAGCGCGGCGCCGCTGATCGAGGCGGCGTTCCCCGGCACGACGCGCGACGGCAGGGTCGATCGGGGCAAGCTCGCTGACGCGCTCATCGCTGAGCCGATGCGCTTTGCGGAGCTGGAAGCCATCGTGCATCCGCTCGTGCGCGCCTCCGAGCGCGCGTTTCTCAACGATGAGGCGGCGCGCGGCACGGCGATCGCCGTGCTCGAGATCCCGCTGCTGTTCGAGACCGGTGCGGACAAGAAGGTCGATGCGACGATCGTGGTTAGCGCGCCTGCCGAGGTGCAGCGCCGTCGGCTCTTGCTCCGCGAAGGCCTCGATGAGGAAAAGATCAAAAGCCTGCTCGCCCGCCAAATGCCGGACGCCGAGAAGCGGGAGCGCGCCGATTTCGTTGTGGACACAGGCCGCAGCGTCGAGGCGAGCAACGCCGAGCTCGACGCGATAATCGCCGAGTTGCGCGGGCATCGCCGCCGTGCATACGCGCTTTACTGGGCTTGAGCGCGCAGGGCGATTCACAGCAGATAGGGACTATGCGCGAGATCGTGCTCGACACCGAAACGACGGGCCTCAGCTCCGAGGGCGGCGACCGCCTGATCGAGATCGGCTGCGTCGAGCTCTTGAACCGCATCCCCACCGGGCGCGAGTTCCACCGCTACGTCAATCCCGAACGCGACGTGCCGGCGGAAGCTGTCGCCGTGCACGGATTGTCGGCGGACTTTCTGAAGGACAAGCCGTTGTTCGCGGACGTCGCGCAGGATCTTTTGGGCTTCATCGCCGAGGACGCGCTCGTCATCCACAACGCTGCGTTCGACGTGGGCTTTCTCAACGCCGAGCTCGCGCGCGTCTCCGGCCCTGCGATCACCATGGACCGCGTGACCTGCACGCTGCAGCTTGCGCGGCGCCGGCACCCGGCCGGTCCCAACAGCCTCGACGCGTTATGCAAGCGCTACGGCATCGACAACTCCAAGCGCACCAAGCACGGCGCGCTGATGGATTCGCTGCTGCTCGCCGAGGTTTATATCGAGCTGCTCGGCGTGCGCCAGGCGGCGCTGGGGCTGGCGATGGAAGGCACGGCGCCGCTCAACGGCGAGACGGGCGCGTTCCACAAGCGCAAGGCGGCGCAGCGGCCGGCGGCACTCCCTCTACGATTGACGGTGGAAGCCGAGGCCGAGCACCGGGTGTTCGTCGAGACGCTCGGGGTGAAGGCGCTGTGGCGCCGCTACCTCGCGCTCGCCTCGCCTTCGGCCAAGGCCTGATCCGCCGTCAATTCTTCTTGGCCGCGAGCTCCTGCTGGCGGCGGATGTAGAGCGCCGCGAAATCGAACGGGTCGAGCAGCAGCGGCGGGAAGCCGCCCTCGCGCGAGATGTCGGCGACGATGCGGCGCAGGAATGGAAACAGGATCGACGGGCAGTTGACGAGCAGGAACGGCTCGAGCGCCTGCTGCGGGATATTCTGGATCTTGAACAGGCCGGCGTAGACGATCTCGAGCTCGTAGACGGTGCCGTGCTGGTTCGAGGCCTGCGCATTGAAGTCGATGGCGCTCTCGTAGAGGTCGGGGCCAACCCCTTGCGCATTCACGTTGATCGAGAGCTGCAGGTTGGGGCTGTCCCCCGGCTCCTTCAACAGCTTGCCGATGTTCGGGTTCTCGAAGGAGAGATCCTTGATGTACTGCCCGACGACGTTGACCTGGACCGGTGGCCCCGCCTGCTTCTCGCGGGCGCCCGTCTGGCCGTTCTTTCCGTCGCCTTCAGTCATGGTTCTCGTGCCCGGTGGTTCATCGTGCCGAGCGGGTGGCTAGCACGACGGTGGGAAGGGCGGCAATGTCAAACGCTTTGCCGGGCTCAACGATCGTCTTGCCGATCCTCAGGCTCGTGGCGCTCATACGTTCCCTCGATGACGGTAGGCGGGCGAGGCTCCACCCGCGGGCTCTGTCGCGCGACCAGGGGGTGGTCGTAAAGCTCCGGAACCGCTTGGCGGATGCACCAGCGCCGCAGCGGCGCGATCAGCAGCAAGAGGCCGATCGCGTCCGAAATGAAACCGGGGATGATCAGTAACAACCCGGCCATGATGACGACATAGCTGTCGAGCATGGGCTCGAGCGGCAGGCGCCCCTCGCGCATGGCGTCAAACGCGCGGCCGACCACGGAAAGGCCTTGCTCGCGGATGACGATTGAGCCGAGGAAGGCCGCCGCGACGAGCAGCAGCATCGTCGGCCACAAGCCGATCGCGTCCCCTACTTTGATGAGGACGGCGATCTCGATCAGCGGAAAGGCGACGAACACGAGCACAAAAGCCCCGCGCAGGTAGGACAGCATGGGTGGCCTCTTTTAAGTTCTCGCGCGTCTCAAACCTGAACGCTTATCACCCGCGGCGGTGCAATGTGGTTGGCTTTGAAGCGTTTGTGCCTTACTTTGCAGGGAGCTACCCTCGTTTAGAGCAAGTGCGGACGGACCGGTTCCAGGGCCCATTTATTGCATTTGGTGCTCGCTCGTTCAGGCTGGGTTTGGGCCGCGCATCGCGTGCGATCATATATAGCTTTCGTATCCAGTCACGCCGTTGATGGCCAGGAAGGCAACCGCCAATGGAGAAGATCGACCTTTTGACCCTCGTCTTGCTCATCGTTGCGGTGGTCGTGATCCTGAAGCTGAGGAGTGTGCTCGGCCGCCGCACCGGAGACGAGGAGGCTCGGCTAGAGCGCTATCGCGCGGAGCGGCGCCAGCAGAGCGCGCCGGCGACGCCCCCCGCTGCCGACAATGTCATCACCATTCCCCGCCGCGACCGCGAGCCGGCTCCAGCGGCTCCGGTGGCCGAGGCTGCCCCCGCGCCTGACGCCGAGGCGCGCATCAAAGATTATCCCGGCCTTGCTCCGGACGTGAGGGAGGGCCTGCTCGACATCGCCAAGGTCGACCCGGCCTTCGACACCGAGGCCTTCATTCTTGGCGCGCGCCAAGCCTACGAGATGATCGTGACGGCGTTCGCCGAGGGCAACCGCAAGATCCTCAAGACGCTGCTCGGCACCGGCGCCTACCAGGACTTCGACCACGCCATCAAAGAGCGGGAAGCGCGCGGCGAGCAGATCGACCAGAGCTTCGTCGGCATCAACAAGGCCGAAATCGTCGATTCAGAGCTCAAGGAGGGCAACGCGCACATCACCGTTCGCTTCGTGAGCCAGCTCATCTCGGCGACGCGCGACAAGGCCGGAGCGGTGCTCTCCGGCGATCCGCAGAAGATCAAGGACGTGACCGACGTCTGGACGTTCCAGCGCGACGTCTCCACGCCGAAGGCGCGCGACAACCCGAATTGGCAATTGATCGCCACGCAAGCGCCGGCCTGACGCCGGCTGTAGCTGCCGGGGGGCAGTGATGCGAGGGAAAGGGCGAGTGAAGGGGAAGAAGGGGACAGCGAGAAAAGTGGGCGTCGCCGCCTCGGTGACGGCGTTGGCGCTGGCGGTTGCCGGACTATCGGCGGCCGTGACACAGTCGCTCGCCGAACCGGTCATCACAACGCAGTCGATTACGCCCCCCGTTCCCAAAGCCTCGTCGAAGCCGCCCGCAAAGCCACCCATGACCACCGCGCCCTCCACGAAGCCCGCGAGCCCGCAGCAGCCTTCGACCCCGCAGCCGACGACGCTCACCCCCACGACCTTCGCTGATCTGCCGGGCTGGCAGACCGATGACCACCTCGCCGCGCTGAAGACGTTCGTCAGATCGTGCGACAAGGTCATCAAGGGCATTCCCGGCGTGCCGGCGGATGCAACATCAGCCGCGCTGGCCGACGCCTGCCGCGCGGCGATCGCCTTGAAGTCGCCGACGAAAGCGTCCGCCAAAGCGTTCTTCGAAGCGCGCTTCATTCCCAACCGCATCGTGCACAAGGACAGTTGCGGACTGCTGACGGGCTACTACGAGCCGGTGCTCGAAGGCTCGCGCACGCGCCAGGGGCCGTACCAGACACCGGTCTACAGGCGCCCACCCGATCTTCTGAACGTCGTCGCCGAGACCCAGCGGGCAGTGAAGAGCGACACGCTCACGCACGTGCGTAAGACGGATGCGGGCACTACGCCCTACTACACCCGCGCGGAGATCGAGCAGGGTGCGCTCGCCAACAAGGGGCTGGAGCTCCTGTACCTCGCCGACCCGGTCGACGTGTTCTTCATGCACATTCAGGGCTCGGGCCGCATCCATCTCACCGACGGCACCACGACGCGCATCAACTACGACGGCAAGAACGGCCACCCCTATACGTCGATCGGACGTTACCTCACCGAGAAGGGGATGATCGATGCCGACAAGGTGTCGATGCAGAACTTGTGCAAGTGGCTGCGCGCCGACCCCGATCGCGGCCAGAAGGTCATGTGGCAGAACGCGTCGTTCATTTTCTTCCGCGAGCTCAAGGGCAACGCCGACGCGGGGCCCACGGGCGCGGTCGGGGTGCCGCTGACGCCTGGGCGCAGCCTCGCTGTCGATCCCACGTACGCGCCGCTCGGCGCGCCGGTGTACGTGAGCGCGCCCACATTGAAGCCCGCGGGCGGAAAGAAGGGCTCGAGCTTCAACCGGCTTATGGTCGCGCAGGACGTGGGCTCCGCGATCAAGGGTCCCGAGCGCGGCGATATCTATTTCGGCTCGGGTGACAACGCCGGCAAGGTCGCCGGCGTGACCAAGCACCCGGGCAACTTCTTCGTGCTCGTTCCCCTGCCCGCACCGAGCACAGGGCAAGCTCGTGAAAGCCTGCCATGGCAGACGACCGAGAAGACCGGCCGCTGAAGAAGCCGGGAAAGCGCGGCGCCGGCCACGAGCTTTCTGCCGAAGAACGCGCGCTTTGGGAGCATGCCGCGCGCGCGCTGAAGCCGCTCAAAGGAAAGGCCCGCGTGCACGCCTCGCATGCGGAGGAAGCAGCTCCCGCTCCACCGTCCGCGCACGACGAGGCCGACGTACAGCGCGCGGCCGGCGCGCCGCCGCGGCAACCGGCAAGAACCGTAACGGTTCCGCCTGCGCCTCCCCCGCTCTCCCTCGACCGCCGCAAGGCGCGCAAGATCGGCTCGGGCAAGGTGGAAATCGAAGGGCGCATCGACTTGCACGGCATGCGGCAGGCCGAGGCTCATGCCGCGCTGCGCCGCTTCCTCATGCGCGCCTACGCCGATGGCCGGCGCTGGGTGCTCGTCATCACGGGGAAAGGCGCGCCGCTGCGGCGGGGCGAGGACGACGCGGGATCTCGTCGGCGTGGGTCCCGACGAGCGCGGCGTCTTGAAACGCAACGTGCCGCGCTGGCTCGAGGAGCCGGAGCTGCGCGCAATCGTCGTCGGGTTCACGACAGCTGCGATCCGTCACGGCGGCGAGGGCGCGCTCTACGTGCAGCTGCGGCGCGGGGATCGCTCCGACTAACTCAGCTGCACTATGGGCAGGTCGCGGCCATCTTATCGAGCGCCTGCGATAGACCCGACAGCGCATAGGTGTCGGTGGTACCGGTGCCCTTGGCCGAGACGCCCTTCACCACGGCGCTCGAGCCCTTCTTCATGGACTCGATTAGCTTCAATTCCTCGGTCGGGTCGGAGACGAAGCCGCGGTCGCCCTTGCCGAACAGCTTGAACGTGTCGGAGCCGACGGTCACCGTCATGTCCTTGTCCGGCTTTACCGGATAGCCCGCCTTGATGCTCGGCTCGAGCTTGATGCCGTCCTTGGGCCAGGCGGAGATGTAGAAGTAGATCGGGCCGCGGTTGGCGCCGATCGGCTCGACGGCCTGCGGAGCGGCGGCGACGAAGCAGACCTGCTTCGGGCTCGCCGTGTCGGCATAGAGACTCCAAGTGCCCTGATGTTCGACGAGGCTGACCGTTTGCGCGTTTGCCCCCGTTACAAGCAACAGGTTCGATGCGATCGCTGCGAGAGCGATTGAGCGGATGGTGCTCATATGTGGCCTCCCTCCCCTAAAGAAAGGCGTTGATTTGCTGGAGAATAAGCCCGCCGGGCGGGCGCTGTCATCCGCCCCGACCCGACTTACCACCGGTTAGTGGGTGTTTCGGCCCGCCCTCGCGCAGCGGCCGGTCGGCGAAGCGGGCGAGGCTTTTTACCCGGTCATACATGACGATAGCTCCGGCCATCGCCACATTTACGCAGAAGCTCGTCGGGATCCTGACCACGTAGGCGCAGCGCGATACGAGCTCCTCCGACAGCGATCCTTGCTCGGGCCCGAGGATGTAGGCGGCCCGCAGCGGATGGCGGAAGCTCGGCAAATCGATTGCATCCTCAATGAGCTCGACCCCCACGAGCTTGCACCCATGCGGCAGCGCCATCTCGGCGGCGGACGCCCAGTTGTAGTGGGGGATGTGCCACTGGCCCTTGGAGGTGTCGGCGCGGGCTTCGAGCGCCTGGTAGGTCGCCCCCACCGTGAAGGTGAAGCTCGCCCCGAAGGCGTGGGCCGAGCGCATGAGGTTGCCGAGGTTTAAGGCCTTCGACATGCGCTCCGCGCCGATGGCGAAGTAGCCTTTGGGGTGGGGTGGCCAGGGGACGGGTTGGGCGACGGGCGTCTGCGACATCGAGGGTTCCGCCGTGAAATTTCGCCGCCGAGGTCCCTTGCCCGGATAAGCGGCGCGTGGTCGAAGGGCAGCCGGCTTGCCGCTACCCGCCGGAGGTTTCACATGAAGGCCGCTCTTTGCAAGAGCCTCGACTGGGCCGGCCGGCATCGTGATCGAGGACATCGCGCCGCCGAGGGCCGGCCCGGGGCAGGCCGTGATCGCGGTGAAGGCGGCGGCGCTCAACTTCTTCGACACGCTGATTACGCGCGGCAAGTACCAGATGAAGCCGGAGCTGCCGTTCTCGCCCTCGGGCGAAATCGCGGGCGTCGTGGAGCAGGTGGGCGAGGGCGTTAAGGGCATCGCCGCAGGCGAACGGGTGATGGCGTGCGTCGGCTACGGCGGCGCGCGCGAGAAGGTCGCGGTGGCGGCCGATGCGCTGGTGCCGATCCCTTCGAGCGTCAGCGATGAGGTGGCGGCCGGCGTCAGCGTGACCTACGGCACCGCGATCCACGGCCTCAAGGATCGCGCGCGGCTGAAAGCGGGCGAGACCGTCGCCGTGCTTGGGGCAGCCGGCGGCGCGGGGCTTGCCGCCGTCGAGATCGCCAAGCTGATGGGCGCGCGCGTGATCGCGGTCGCCTCCTCGGAGGAGAAGCTCGCCATTTGCCGCGAGCACGGCGCGGACGCGGCCGTCAATTACGGCGCGGGCGACCTCAAGGCGGGTTTGCGCGCGCTCACCGGGGAAACCGGCGTCGACGTCGTCTACGACTGCGTTGGTGGAGCGTCCTCTGAAGCCGCGTTGCGGGCGCTCGGCTGGCAGGGGCGCTTCCTCGTCGTTGGCTTTGCTTCGGGCGAGATCCCGAAGGTGCCCCTGAACCTGCTGCTGCTGAAGGGCGCCGCCGCCATCGGCGTGTTCTGGGGCGAGGCGGTGCGGCGCGATCCCGCGGGCCATCGCCGCAACATGGCGGACGTGCTGGCCTGGGTCGCCGAGGGCAAGCTGCATCCGCGCGTGCACGCGACGTTCCCGCTCGCACGCACCGCTGAGGCGATCTCCGTGCTCGACCGCCGCGAGGCCGTCGGCAAGGTCGTGCTGACGATTTGATCGGCTTCCGGGGCAGTTCTTCAGGGATTCTTTGCCACCTGCCGCGATGCTCGGGCCTTCTAGACAGGCACCCGGCGGGTCGATTGCATGCGCGGTGTTAAGGCTCTCATCGGGGGAACGGCGCTCCTGGCGTCGCTTGTGTCGGCGGCGGAGCCGTCCTTGGCGGAATCATTTCTGCGGCGGCTGTTCGGTGGCTTCGTCGCGCGCATGCCGGAGTACCGATTGAACTTCGGCCGCATGGGCCCTTCTGGCTACAGCAACGACGGCGAGTACGACGGAGGCGGCTGGCAGGAGGACTACGGCACCTACCGGACGCTGTGCGTGCGGCTGTGCGACGGGTTCTATTTCCCCATCAGCGACGGCGTGCGCCGCGAGCGGCTCTACAGCGACAGCCACCAGTGCTCGCAGCGCTGCGACGGCGAGGCGCGGCTTTTCTACTATCCGACCACCGGTGGCAGTCCCGAGACGATGGTCGATCTCAGCGGGCGCCACTACGCTGACCTGCCGAATGCGTTCCGCTATCGCAAGGCCCTCGTCGACGGCTGCACGTGCAAGCCGGCGCCATGGTCGGTGCAGGAGGCGGCAAGGCACCAGGGCTACGCCGCCGAGGCGGCGCGCCGAACCGCGGCGGCGCCAGCGGACGAAGGGCGACAGACGACGGCGCAGGCCTCGCGCGAGGCGGCTCAGGATCGCGATCCCTACGCGAGCGAGCCGCGCAGCTATGGCAGAGGTCCGCAGACGCCCTGGCCCCCCGGTGGGGACCCTGGGACGGGTCCTCCGGGCGACCGTCCCACCTACGGCTGGGACCACGATTGAGGCGAAGCTTCGTTAGATTTCGCTTGGTGCTGAAGCGGCGCTACGGTTCGATCCTAAAACGTGCAAGCTCCTTCAGTCCATTGGCGAGCTCTTTGGGAAGGCCGGTCAGCACGCGCTTTTCGAATTTCAGTCCCATGAATTGTGTCGCGACGGCAGCTACAGCCTGCGCCTGCATGATATCGCGCCGACGCTTCAGCCCCTCCCGCGTTGGCTGTTGCGACAGCCAAAGCTTATGGAGTGCAAATACTCGAGGATCGACGCAGCTTATCAATAGCGGACGGCCGTCCTCGCCAATTGCGACCTCTTCGAATTTGGGGGCGTTGAGCAGCCACTGAAGTCCCTCGATCGCGGCCGGTACAAGATCGCCGTCGGCAAGCGTGATCTTCGGGTCCGCCTTGAACACCTCGTCCTTGCGCTGCGGGCGTATCACCTCGACGAGATAGGGGTCGGCGTTTTCCGCCCTGTAGCTTTGGGTCTTCCGGAACGTCGCATCGACCTGCTGGAGCAAGCCGAGCACGCCTCGCTCGTTTACGTCGCGCATCAGGAATGTGAAACGTTGGCGAACATCCCATAGCAAGTCGATGTCAGTCGTCGCGGTCAAAGCGTTCTCGAAGAGAACGCCCGTTCGGGCTTCATAGGCAAAGAGCGCATGCGTGCCGGCTACGAACAGATGACTGCCCAGCAAGTCCTCATTGTCGAGTTTGCGCAGGACGCGCGCGGCGATCTCCGGGACTTGCCCAAGACCAAGGGCGCGATTTACCGGACGCATCTCCTCCAGCCGCTGTTCAAGGCGCGTGAGACGTCCGCGCAGCTTGGTGCGCTGATCGCTGTAGTCTGCCTTTATCCGCTCTGTCTCTCGAGAGCGAAGGCCGAGTGAGCTCTCACCGCGGTACAGGTACTCCTTGCCCTGCACCCGCTTCCAACGCATGGTCGCGCGAAACCCCTTGTAGAGAGGCGGATAGCCATGGCGAAACTCCTGGGCGGCTTCGCGCCAGGCCCGAAAAGCTTGTTGCGCGTCAATGAGCTGTCGGCGCTGCTCGTTGCTGAGTTCGCGTAGTTTCATGTGTAAGCCTTTGATTTTGCTTACTTTACCGTTGCCTGCCTGAAAAATCAATAAAACACGGTAATCTCTTTGATTTCAAATAGATAGTCGTCTCTCTAGAACTCGATCACCAGAGACTCGATCACCACCCACCCTCGAGGTCGGCCATGTCGGCGAACTCGCCCCCGCGCAGGGGAAACACCTCCTCGACCGCGTAAGGCCCGCCGCCGACCTTCGGCCGCGCGGAGAAGAGCACGAAACGCCCGACGAAAAGGGGCTGCGAGCGGAAGGCGCCAAGGCGGCCGAGGATGCGCGCGACCGCATCGGGGCTCGCGTATTTGAGCAGCGCCAGCGTCACGTGCGGCTTGAAGGCGCGGCTTTCTGGCGGCAGCCCCACGGCACGCGCGGCGCGCTCGTTTGCCCGCGCCAGTGCCTCGAGCTCGGGTGAAGGCTCGACGCCGGCCCAGATCGCGTGCGGGTTGTTGCCGCCAAAGGCGCCGACGCCCGCAAGCCGGATCTCGAATGCGTTCATCGAGATGCCGGCGAGGCGGTCGACGAGCTCAGCAGCCTGCGCCTTCTCGATGTCGCCGGCAAAGCGCAGCGTCAGATGATAGTTCTCGGGTTGCGCCCACCTGCCGCCGGGGGGCAGCGGCATGCGTAGGCGCGCCAGCTGCTCACGCTGCTCGGCGGGGATCTCGATGCCGGTGAAGAGGCGGGGCATGACACGGCTTCCGCTGGTCTCTGACGATCAGCTCTTCGGCGCGGCAGGGCCCGGGGGCTGCGGAGCCGAGCGCGCGATCAGCTGCTCGACCGACGGCATGATGCGCTTCACGATCTCGGCGACGCCCTTGCCGCTCGGATGCATGCCGTCGTCGAGATTGAGCTTGGGATCGAACACCACGCCGTCGAGGAAGAATGGGTAGAACACGAGCGCGTGCTCGTGCGCGAGCTCGGGGAAGATCGCGTCGAAATCGTCCGAGTAGTGGTCGCCCCAGTTGGCCGGCGACTTCATACCGGCGAGCAAGATGGGGATGTTGCGCTTTTTCAGGGCGGCGATGATCTTTTCCAGGTTGGCGCGCGTCAGCTTGGGGTCGAAGCCGCGCAGCGCGTCGTTGCCGCCGAGCTCGAGGATAACGGCGTCGGTGCCGTCGGGCACCGCCCAGTCGAGCCGCTTGAGCCCGTCTGCCGTGGTGTCACCGGAGACGGCGCCGTTGGAGACGACGACGTTGTGGCCGGCCGCCTTCAACTGCCTCTGGAGCTGCGCCGGAAATGCATCCTTCGGCCGCAGCCCGTAGCCCGCCGACAAGCTGTCGCCGAAGGCTACGATGTGGAGCGGCTTTTCCGTCTCCGCCGCCGCGGTGGACAAATTCATCGCACCCGCTAAAGCGTTGACGAGGA
Source organism: uncultured Alphaproteobacteria bacterium (assembly GCA_963745205.1). Taxonomy (GTDB): domain Bacteria; phylum Pseudomonadota; class Alphaproteobacteria; order Rhizobiales; family Hyphomicrobiaceae; genus Hyphomicrobium_A. Next base: position 65,718 of record CAVUWX010000012.1, on the reverse strand, counting down.
AGAGCATCCCCACCACTTGAGCAAAGCCGCCTGCTCTATGCCGTGCCGCCATCGGCTCCATGTTTCTGCCTCACCAATCAGAGAAGGGCATAGGCTGAGGTAAAGGCGTGGTCGGCGTGAGGCAAGGCCTTGAATGCCGCAATCACCGTAGCAACGGAGCCTTTTCGCGTCGTGAGCCAGCCGATCGTTGCCTTGCAGAATGTTCAACTCACGCTCACGAGCCGCGCCGGCCCGGTCGAGGTCCTGCGCGACGTGTGCTTGCGCGTCGAGGCGGGGCAATCGCTCGCGGTCGTCGGGCCGTCGGGCTCCGGCAAGACCTCTTTGCTGATGGTGGTCGCCGGCCTTGAGCGCGCCACGAGCGGTCACGTCGAGGTTGCCGGGCACGACCTCACGCAGCTCGGCGAGGATGAGCTGGCGCTGATGCGCGGCGCCGAGATCGGCATTGTGTTCCAGTCCTTCCATTTGGTGCCGACCATGACGGCGCTTGAGAACGTTGCCCTGCCGCTCGAGTTCGCGGGCACGACGAACGCCTTCTCCATCGCGCGCGAGCTCCTGCACGAAGTCGGCCTCAAGCCGCGCGTCGATCACTTCCCCGCGCAGCTATCGGGTGGCGAGCAGCAGCGCGTCGCCATCGCTCGCGCTCTCAGCCGCTCGCCCAAAATCATTCTCGCGGATGAGCCGACCGGCAACCTCGACGGCAAGACTGGCCGCCAGGTGATCGATCTACTGTTCGGGCTGCAGCGGCGACGCCAGGCGACGCTCGTTCTCGTCACGCATGACGCGCAGCTCGCGGGCGCCTGCGAGCGCACGATCCGCATGGCGGATGGGCGCATCGAGCGCGCGGCGGAGCTCGTCGGATGACCGCGACGGACGCGTTCACCTCCACTCGCGAAGACCGCGACTGGCGCCTACCCGTGGTGCTCAGCATCGCGCTGCGCGAGCTGCGCAGCGGCTTTGCGGGGTTTCGCATCTTCATCGCCTGCGTGGCGCTCGGCGTCACCGTGATCGCCGGCGTTGGCGCCGTGTCGGATGCGCTGCGCGCCGGTTTCGAGCGCCAGGGCGAGGCAATCCTCGGCGGCGACATGACGGTCTCGCGCATGCACGTACGCGTGATAGGGGAGGAGCGCGCGCAGCTCGAGAGGCTCGGCCGTGTCAGCGAGACGGCGACGCTGCGCACCATGGCGCGCCGCGTCGACAACTCCGACCAGGCGCTCGCCGAGCTGAAGGGCGTCGATGCCGCCTATCCGCTCGCCGGCCTGGTTTCGCTTGCCGACGGCGGGTCGCTGCAGGAGGCGCTGCAGCGCGGCGCGGTGGTCGATCCAACGCTGCTGCAGCGGCTGAACCTGAAAGTCGGCGATCCGGTCATGATCGGGACCGAGCAGGTTCCGGTCGCGGCGGCGCTGAAATCGGAGCCCGACGCCTTGTCCGACCGCCTGACCTATGGGCCGCGCATCTTCATCTCAGAGGCGACACTCGACAAATCGGGCCTCATCAAGCCCGGCACTTTGGTGCGCTGGCGCTATGCCCTGAAGCTCGCCGGCGGCAAGCAGGCGGGCGAGGAGGAGCTGAAAAGTCTACGTGCGCGTGTGACGGCGGAGCTGCCCGAGGCCGGCTTCACGATCACCGACCGCCGCGATCCCTCCCCGCAGGTGACGCGCACGCTCGAGCGGATGCGGCAGTTCCTGACGCTGATCGGCTTGACCGCGCTTCTGGTCGGTGGCGTCGGCGTCGCCAATGCGGTGGCGACCTTCATCGACAAGCGGCGCAAGGTGATCGCCACCATGAAGAGCGTGGGCGCGACGAGCCGCACAGTGCTCGCCATCTTCCTTGTGCAGGTGCTCATCGTTGCCGTCATCGGCATCGTCATCGGGCTCGTCCTCGGCATCGCGTTGCCGCTGGGGCTGGGGGCACTCTATGGTGACCTGTTGCCGATCCACGCCGAGTTCACGCTGTCGCCGCTTAGCCTCGTCTCGGCCGCGATCTACGGGCTCGCGGTGTCGTTGCTGTTCACGCTGTGGCCGCTCGGCCGCGTCGGGCGTGTCAGCGCCAGCGTGCTGTTTCGCGATGAGGTGGCGCCGGAGCGCGCCTGGCCGAGCGTGTCGATCATCGGCGCGACTCTGCTTACTGCCGCCGCGCTCGTCGGCTTTGCCGTGCTGACGGCCGATTCCAAGCGCATCGCCATCTACTTCTGCGGCGCTCTCGTCGTGATCTTCGCGGTGTTCCTGGGCCTGGGATCGGCGGTGACCGTGCTTGCGCGCCGCGTCCCCCGGTCGCGCAAGCCTGAGCTTGCGCTTGCCATCGGCAACCTCGGGGCGCCCGGCGGCCTCACCCGCTCCGTCGTGCTGTCGCTCGGTGCCGGACTTTCGCTCTTAGTGGCAGTGGCGCTCGCGAACGCTTCCCTCGTCAGCGAGCTGCGCGAGCGGCTGCCGACGCGCTCGCCCGATTATTTCGTACTCGATGTGACGAAGGAAGATTTCCCGGCGATCACCGGGCTCGTGCAGCGCGACATCCCGGCGGCTGTGCTGGAGGAAGCGCCGATGCTGCGCGGGCGCATCGTGCGCTTCAACGATACGCCGGTCGAGGAGATCAACGCGCCGCCCGAGGCGCAATGGGTGCTCAACGGCGATCGCGGGCTCTCCTACTCGGAGACGGTGCCGAAGGGCTCCAAGGTGGTAGCGGGCGACTGGTGGCCGACCGAGTACGCGGGCGAGCCGCTCGTCTCCTTCGAGACCGACCTTGCGGGCAAGCTCGGCCTCAAGCTCGGCGACACGGTGACGGTCAACGTGCTCGGGCGCAACGTGACTGCGCGCATCGCCAACCTGCGTGAGGTGAAGTGGGAAAGCCTCGCTATCAATTTCGTGATGGTGTTCTCGCCCAACACGCTCAAAGGCGCGCCGCACAACCTCTTAGTCACGATCTCGCTGCCCGATGCCACGCCGCCCGCAACCGAGGCGCAGACCATCCGCACGCTCGGGCGCGACTACCCGTCCGTAACCGCGATTCGCGTGCGCGACATACTCGACGCGTTCGGCTCGGTATTCGCCAAGGTGATGATCGCAGTGCGCGTCGCCGGCAGCGTGACGCTCCTCGCGGGGGCACTTGTTCTCGCCGGCGCGCTGGCAACGGCGCAGCGCCGCCGCATCCTTGAGGCCGTCATCCTGAAGACGTTAGGCGCCACGCGCAGGCGCATCCTCGTCGCGCACGTTTTGGAGTACCTGCTGCTCGCGGGTGCCACCGGACTGTTCGCGGTTGCGCTCGGAACGGGAGCCGCCTGGCTTGCCGTGACGCAGGTCATGAACATCGACTTCACGTTCTCGTTGCCGGCGGTCGCGACCGCGCTCGCGCTGGCGCTGGCGCTCGTGCTTGCCTTTGGCGGAGCGGGGACCTGGGCGGTCTTGCGGGCGCCTGCCGTGCCCTACCTGCGCTCGGAGTAGAAGTCACTGAAAAGGCTAGTTTTTCGGGCTTGTAAACGGAATCTAAGCCTTCAAATATCAGTGTGTCGGCGCCTTGAAAGCATCATGGGCACGGCGCATATCTCAGCTGTGATTTTGGCGATCTTCGCCACAAGGGACAGCCAAGGAAGGATTCAATGGCTCAGCTCGACAACAGGTACGCGCAATCACCGACGGCAGCCCGCGCGGGCGTCGCGGTTGACGAGGGCCTGCGCGCCTACATGCTCGGCGTCTACAACTACATGGCCGCCGGCGTGGCACTGACGGGCGTCGCGGCCTATCTCACGTTCATGCTCGCGGTGCAGGATGGCGCGCTGACGCCGTTTGGCCAGGCGATCTACACCTCGCCGCTGCGCTGGGTTGTCGCGTTCGCCCCGCTCGGCTTCGTTTTCTACCTGGGCTTCCGCCTGCAGCAGATGAGCGTGGGCGCCGCGCAGATCGCGTTCTGGGCCTTTGCGGCAATCATGGGCATCTCGCTGTCGTCGATCTTCGTGATGTTCACCGGTCAGTCGATTACGCAGATCTTCTTCATCACCGCGGCGTCGTTCGGCGCGTTGAGCCTGTGGGGCTACACCACCAAGCGCGACATCTCCGGCTGGGGCTCGTTCCTGTTCATGGGCGTCGTCGGCATCCTCATCGCGATGCTCGTCAACTACTTCCTGCAGTCGAGCGGGCTGCAGTTCGCCATCTCCGTCATCGGCGTCCTGGTGTTCGCTGGCCTCACCGCCTATGACACGCAGCGGATCAAGGACGGCTACCTGATGGTGCGCGGCGACGCGGCCATGATCGCCAAGAGCGCGATCATGGGGGCTCTCAGCCTCTACCTCGACTTCATCAATATGTTCGTCTTCCTGCTGCAGCTCTTCGGCAACCGCAACTAGCCGGCCGGCACAGAGCGAACACACGAAGAGCCCCGCAAAACGGGGCTCTTTGTTTTGGGAGCGCGCCTCGATGTCGACGTCCCAACCCCTCACCCGGCTGTCCGCTTCGCGCGTCCAGCCGACCTCTCCCCCTGGGAGAGGTGAAGTTGTTCCACTTTACCTCTCCCGACGGGAGAGGTCGTGAGCCCGGTGCTAGCCGGGCGAGCGGGTGAGGGGTTAGACGGCCAAGTGCGGGCAAAGCCCTAGCCACTGACGAGGCGCGCGCGGTCTTCCAGCACATGCAAGACGCCGCGCAGATCGTGGCCCCGCTTCAGGATCAGGCCCGCCGGCGCGACAATTGAGTAGGCGCCCTGCTTGCGCGCGAGGCGCGGCGTTTTTTCTATGCGGAACAGTGGGCACTCGCTGGCGCGCCGGAAGACCGAGAACACGGCCGAGTCGCGCCCGAGGTCGATGCTGTAATCGCGCCACTCGCCCGCGGCGACCTTGCGGCCGTACACGGCGAGGATGGTGCTTAACTCGTGGCGGTTGAAGGAGGTGAGTCGCTGAGCGTCTGGGCTCTGAGTGTCTGGCCTAGCGTGCGGTAGTGAGCCGCGATAGCCGCCCGCTTTGCGCGGGCTGAAAACTATTGGTTCGGTTTCGCTCAATGGCGCCTCCCCATCATGACGCAAATATGATCGCGCTGCTCGCGTCCGATTTCAAGGCCCCGCTGCATCGGCGTCGCGTCGCGCGTTGAGGCGATTGCGCGCTTTCGCGGCACGGGAAAACCCTGAATAGGTCAAATTCAGGTCCCCGCGCGGCCAACGATCCGCCCCAAACCTTTGCGACCTTCTCAATCGTTGCCTCTAGGCCCGATCTGGATGAAGCCGCCCCGGATCTCAGCCCCCCAGCCCCCCGAGGCTGCTTTGCCGATCGGGCCTTGTTAGGCAGCGACCAAGTCCCTGAACTCCTAGTCCCCAGAGCATGATGGGCCGGTTTCCCCACCGGCCCTTTTTTCTTGTCGGATTTCGAGTTCGGGACGATTTGGCGGCTTGCTGCCGCCGAGCAAGCTGCGGATAAGCGTAGGTGAGACCAACTGCGAAGGATCATTGGCGGTGACGACACGGGCGGCGAAGCGGGGTAGCGGAAAGAGCGGCGGCAAACCTCAGGCGGGTCGCAAAGGAACGCCGGCTCGGCGGGCCTCGGTGCAGGGCAATCCGCTGCTCGGCAAATGGTCGACACCGTTCGCGCTGCCGCCATTCTCGTTGATCGAACCATCGCACTTCGGGCCGGCGTTCGCTGTAGCGCTCAAAGACCACAAGGTTGAGATCGCGAAGATCGCCGCACAGACGTCGAGGCCGACCTTCGCCAATACCATCGTGGCGCTCGAACGCAGCGGACGCCCCTTGAGCCGCGTGAGCGCGGTATTCTTCAACCTCGCCGGGTCGCACACGAGCGAGGCGCTGCAGTCAGTCGAGCGCGAGATCGCGCCGCAGCTCGCCGCGCACGAGACCGCCGTGATGCTCAATCCGAAGATCTTCGCGCGCGTAGAGGATCTCTACCAGCGCCGCGACCGGCTGCGCTTGACGGACGAGCAGCGACGCGTGCTGGAGTTGCACCACACCTGGCTCGTGCGCGCCGGTGCCAGGCTCGGGCGCAAGGCCAAGGCGCGCGTCGCCGCGATCAACGAGCGGCTTGCGACACTGGCGACGCAATTCGGTCAGAACGTGCTGAAGGACGAGCAGTCCTGGCGCATGGTGCTCGACGGCGAGCGCGATCTCGCCGGCTTGCCGCCCTCGGTGCGCGCTGCCGCCGCCCGGGCCGCAGCGGACGCCGGCCTCAAGGGCAAGCACGTCGTCACGCTTCTGCGCTCGAGCGTGGAGCCGTTTCTGCAGTTCTCCTCGCGCCGCGACCTGCGCGAGCAGGCCTTCACCGCCTGGACCAAGCGCGGGGAGATGGGTGGCGCCACAGACAACCGCGCGATCACGGCCGAGATCGTCGCGTTGCGGGCGGAGCTTGCAAAGCTGCTCGGCTACGAAAGCTATGCCGACTACAGCCTCGACGATGCCATGGCGAAGACGCCGGGCGCGGTGCGCAACCTCCTGACCTCGGTATGGCCGGCCGCCGTACGGCGCGCCGCGAAGGAGCGCGATGCGCTGCAGGAGCGCGTGCACACCGAGGGAGGCAACTTCGAAATCGCCGCTTGGGACTGGCGCTACTACTCGGAAAAGGAGCGCAAGGCGCTCTACGACTTGGACGAAGCCTCGACGCGGCCCTACTTCATGCTCGATACGGTCATCGCCGCGGCCTTCGACACGGCTGCGCGGCTCTTCGGCTTGCGCTTCAAGGAGCTTGGCGACGTCCCCCGCTATCACCCAGACGTGCGCGTGTGGGACGTCACAAATGAGCGCGGGGGCCACGTCGGTCTGTTCCTCGGCGACTACTTCGCGCGCCCCTCCAAGCGCTCGGGCGCGTGGATGAGCGCCTTTCGCTCGCAGGCAAGGGTCGCCGGCAACGTGCGACCTATCATCGTCAACGTGATGAACTTCGCGCGCGGCGAGGAGGGCGAGCAGACGCTGCTCTCGCTCGACGATGCGCGCACGCTGTTCCACGAGTTCGGCCACGGTCTGCACGGGCTATTGTCGGACGTGACCTATCCATCGATCTCGGGCACGAGCGTATCGCGCGATTTTGTCGAGCTGCCATCACAGCTGTACGAGCACTGGCTGATGGTGCCGGAGGTTCTGCAGCGCTTCGCCATCCACTATCGCACGGGCAAACCGATGCCGCCGAAGCTCGCCGCGCGCATCAAGAAGGCGCGCAACTTCAACCAGGGCTTCTCGACGGTCGAATACGTCGCCTCCGCGCTGGTCGACATGGAGCTACACGCGCTCGACGAGGTGAAGGGCCTCGACGTCGACGCCTTCGAGCGCGCGACCCTCAAACGGCTCGGCATGCCGCGCGAGATCGTCATGCGCCATCGCATCCCGCATTTCCTGCACATCATGGGCGGCTACGCGGCGGGCTACTACAGCTACATGTGGTCGGAGGTGATGGACGCTGACGCGTTTCAAGCCTTCGAGGAGGCGGGCGACGCGTTCGATCCCGAAACGGCGAAGCGGCTGAAGAAATATATCTACTCAGGCGGCAACACGCGCGACCCGCACGAAGCCTATGTCGCGTTCCGCGGCCGCCCGCCGGAAATCGCGGGCATGCTCAAGAAGCGCGGACTGGACGGGTAGCTACCAAAGCCCTGTCCAGGCGGAGCCGAGGATGGGGCCGGCCTTGCCCTGCTGCAGCAGCACGATGCACGCCTCCGTCTCAGGACGCATGATCGCGGCCCGGGCGAGCTGGAGGTTCATCGCCTTGCCGTTCCACGTGCCGACGGGAAAGAGCTCGCGCACGATGTTGGTGTAGGTCAGCGTCTTGCCCTTGTTCTCGCCCTGCTGCACGGGGACCTTGGCGACTTTCTGCACCACCGCAAACCAGATCGTCGCCTCCTTCGGCTCCGACCCGGCAGGGGCCTCACCCGCCTCGATGACGATGGCGTTGCGCTCGTGCCAGAAGCGAACCGGCACGCGCATGGGCTGCAGCTTCTGGTCCGTCTCCTTGATCGCCGCGTTGATGGCGCTCGAGTCGCTGCCGTTGACGCCCATCATGCCGTTGACCACGACCTGCGGCGTATAGATGGCGCCGTCGCCGCGCGACCGCGCGTAGGCCTTCTGCCGCTCGCTGTTCTTCTCAGACGCGAGCGTGTCCTTCCAGCCGAGGTAGTCCCAGATGTCGACGGGGAGCGAAAGCGCGATGATGTCGGGACGCTCGGCGTAGGAGGCGAGCACGGCGTCGGCCGGCGGGCAGGTGTCGCAACCCTGGCTCGTGAAGAGCTCAAGCACAGCCTTAGGCGCTGAGAACGACGGATTGATGCCCGGCTCCTGCGCGGCGATGCGCGCGGAGGGCACGATCAGGGCAACCAGCAGAGCGAGGAAAGACGCAAGCCGCATTAAGGCGCACTACCTAGAGGAGTAACTCCCAACAATAGACTAATTGGCGCTCACTGCTCCTTCAACGGCTGTCACGAAAGAGTGAGTCCGCGCTGTTGCCGGCAGTTCGAACCTTCAGGCCGCCGCCAGATTGCGCAATACGTGGTGCAGAATGCCGCCGTTCCGGAAGTACTCGATTTCGTCGAGCGTATCGATGCGGCATTGCACGGGCACGGAGCGCGAGGTGCCGTCGGCCGACCTGATCTCGGCGGTCATCATCTGCCGCGGCCTGATGTTGGTCAGGCCGGCGATCGTTACCGTTTCGTCACCTTTGAGGCCAAGCGTCTGCCAGCTCGTACCTTGCTCGAACACGAACGGCACAATACCCATGCCGACCAGGTTCGAGCGGTGGATGCGCTCATACGATTGCGCGATGACGGCGCGCACGCCCAGTAGGCTCGTGCCCTTCGCTGCCCAGTCGCGCGAGGAGCCGTTGCCGTACTCGACGCCGGCGAAGACGACGAGCGGCACGCCTTCCGCCTTGTAGCGCATGGCCGCGTCGTAGATTGGCATCCGCTCCCCGGAAGGATAGTGGACGGTGAGCCCGCCCTCCTTGACGTTGCCGGCGGCGTCCTTGGTCATGAAGTTCTTGATACGGATGTTGGCGAACGTGCCGCGCATCATGACTTCGTGGTTGCCGCGCCGCGTGCCGTACTGGTTGAAGTCGGCAACCGCCACGTTGTGCTTCAGCAGATATTCGCCGGCGGGCGAGGTAGCCTTGATGGAGCCGGCGGGCGAGATGTGGTCGGTCGTGATCTTGTCGCCGAAGAGGCCGAGGATGCGCGCGCCGACGATGTCGGTGATCGCCCGCGGCGCCTTGCTGATCCCCTGGAAGTAGGGCGGATTGCGCACATAGGTGGACGCGTCGTCCCAAGCATAGGTGAGGCCGCTGCCCGAATCGATGGCGCGCCAGCTCGCGTCGCCGTTGAACACATCCGCGTAGCGCTCGACGAATAGCGAGCGCGTGACGTTCTGCGCGATGAAAGATTGAATCTCCTGCGAGGACGGCCAGATGTCCTTGAGGTAGACGGGCTTGCCGTCGCTGCCCACGCCGAGCGGCTCTTTGGTGAGGTCGGTTTTGACCGAGCCGGCGAGCGCGTAGGCGACGACAAGCGGCGGAGAGGCGAGGTAGTTCGCCTGCACGTCGGGACTGACGCGGCCCTCGAAGTTGCGGTTGCCGGACAATACCGCCGCGGCGATGATGCCCTTCTCGTTGATGGCGGCCGAGAGCTCCGGCGCGAGCGGACCTGAGTTTCCGATGCAGGTGGTGCAGCCGAAGCCGACGAGATTGAATCCGAGCTTGTCGAGGTAGGGCTGCAGGCCGGCCTTGTCGAGGTAGGCGGAGACGACCTGCGAACCCGGCGCGAGCGAAGTCTTCACCCAGGCTTTGGTGGAGAGGCCCTTCTCGACCGCCTTTTTGGCAAGCAGGCCGGCGGCGATGAGCACGCTGGGGTTCGACGTGTTGGTGCAGCTCGTGATGGCGGCAATCACGACGTCGCCGTGGCCGATGTCGAAGCGGCGGCCCTCGACCGGGACGCGCTCGTCGATCTCGCCCGGCTTCTTGTATTCGTCCTGGAGCGCCTTCGCGAAGCCGGCGGCAACGTCTGAGAGTGAGATGCGGCCCTCGGGCCGCTTTGGGCCGGCGAGCGAGGGCACAACGGAGGCAAGATCGAGCTCGATCGTGTCGGTGAACACGGGATCGGCGGAGCCGCTCTCGCGGTAGAGGCCCTGTGCCTTCGAATAGTCGGCGACGAGCGCGATGCGATGCGGCTCGCGGCCAGAAATGGTGAGGTAGGCCAGCGTTTCCTTGTCGACGGGGAAGAATCCGCAGGTGGCGCCGTACTCGGGCGCCATGTTGGCGATGGTGGCGCGGTCGGCGAGCGGCATGGTGTCGAGGCCCGAGCCGAAGAACTCCACGAACTTGTTGACCACGCCCTTCTTGCGCAGCATCTGCGTGACGGTGAGCACGAGGTCGGTGGCGGTCACGCCCTCCTTGAGTTTGCCCGTGAGCTTGAATCCGATCACCTCAGGGATGAGCATCGATTGCGGCTGGCCGAGCATGGCCGCCTCAGCCTCGATGCCGCCGACGCCCCAGCCGAGCACGGCAAGCCCGTTGACCATGGTGGTGTGGCTGTCGGTTCCGACGAGCGTGTCGGGGTAGGCGAGCGTGGTGCCGTCGGGAAGCGTCCGCGTCCACACCGTCTGCGCCAGGAACTCGAGATTGACCTGGTGGCAGATGCCGGTGCCGGGCGGCACCACCCGGAAGTTGTCGAAGGCGCCCTGGCCCCACTTGAGGAAGTTATAGCGCTCGCCGTTGCGCTGGTACTCGTGCTCGACATTGCGCGCGAACGCCTGCGGCGAGCCGAACTCATCGACGATTACCGAGTGGTCGATGACGAGGTCGACGGGGACGAGCGGGTTGATCTTCTGCGGGTCGCCGCCGAGCGCCTTCATGCCGTCGCGCATGGCGGCGAGATCGACGACCGCCGGCACGCCGGTGAAGTCCTGCATCAAAACGCGCGCGGGCCGGAAGCCGATCTCCTTGTCCGCGGTGCCCTTGTCGACGAGCCAGGCCGCCACCGCCTCGATGTCGGCCTTGGTGACGGAGCGGCCGTCCTCGTGGCGCAACAGGTTCTCGAGCAGCACCTTCATGGAAAAGGGCAGCCGCGACACGCCCTTGAGGCCGTTCTTCTCGGCGAGGGGGAGCGAATAGTAGACGTACGTCTTCCCGCCGGAGGACAGCGTGCTGCGGCACCTGAAGCTGTCGAGCGAGACCATCGGCACGTCCGTCAATTCGTCCTCCCCACGTTGCTTCCCTTGTTGTGGCGGCGAGCGCTAACCTTCCGGATGAGCGGCGGAGGATGGCGCTGATTTGCGCTGGCGCAGGCGAAAGCGTGCCTCTTATATAAGCCGTCGGCCCCCGGAGCCAGTGGGCCTCCTCCAGGCATCTTGCGGGATTTTCCCTTCGCTTCGCCAGAGCATTTTGCCACGCGGATGATGAAGAGCTGTGCAGCTCATTGCTGAAAATCTGGTCTTACAACGCGGCGGCCGCACTGTGGTCGACGGCCTGTCGTTCCGGCTCGATAGCGGGGAGGCGCTGCTGCTCACGGGGCCGAACGGCTCCGGCAAGACGACTCTCTTGCGCGCGCTCGCCGGGTTTCTCGCGCCGGCGTCGGGTACGATCCTCCTCGTGGACGCGCCGGCGGAGCGAGAGCGCGCCGAGCTTTCGCATTTCGTGGGCCATCTCGACGGCCTGAAGAGCCATCTCACCGTCGCCGAAAACCTCGCCTTCTGGGCGGCCTACCTCGACGAAGAGGGCGGCGGGGCGCAGCGGGAGCGGCTCGAGGCAGCGCTCGACCGCTTCGATCTCGCGGCGCTGGCCGACATCCCGGCGGGCTACCTCTCGGCCGGCCAGAAGCGCCGGCTGGCGCTGGCGCGGCTTGGCGTCGCAGAGCGCCCGCTGTGGCTGCTGGACGAGCCGACCGTCTCGCTCGACGCCGCCTCCGTGGCGCTGCTCATCAAGGCGATCGCCGAGCACGTCGCAGCCGGCGGGCTTGCCGCCATTGCCACGCACGTGCCGATGGGGCTGGAGCGCGCAAGAGAGATCCGGCTGGGTGCCATCGCGGAGTCGCCGCGATGAGACCCTTCCTCACGCTCGTTGCCCGCGATCTGCGTCTCGCCGTGCGCCAGGGCGGCGCGCTCGGCACCGCGCTCGGCTTCTACATGTTGGTGGTGACGCTGCTGCCCTTGGGGCTTGGCGCCGACCTCAATTTGCTGTCGCGGATCGCCGCCGGCGTGTTGTGGATCGCGCTGCTGTTGTCGGCGTTGCTGTCGCTGCCGCGGGTGTTCGCCAGCGACTACGAGGATGGCTCGCTCGACATCCTGGCGACGGGCAGCTTGCCGCTCGAGCTCGTCGCCGCCGCCAAGGCGCTCGCGCACTGGATTTCGACCAGCATTCCCTTAGCGCTGCTGGCGCCTGTGCTCGGCATCCTGCTCAACTTGGAGATCGAGGCTTACCCGATCCTGGTGGCGACCATGCTCGTCGGGACGCCGGCCGTCAGCTTCATCGGGGCGGTGGGGGCCGCGCTCACCCTGCGCGCCCACCGCGGCGGGCTGCTGATCGCGCTGCTGGTGCTGCCGTTCTACGTGCCGACGCTGATCTTCGGCATCGCCTCGATCGGCGCGCTGCTGGGTCCGGCCGGCGTGACCTCACCCTTCCTCATTCTGACGGCAATCTCCCTTGCCGCGGTGGTACTGTGCCCCTTCGCGGCTGCAGCAGCACTGCGCATGCAGATGCAGTAACCGCATGGCGGGAGTGTCAATTGCGCTTAGGCGCCGGACCCCTTAGATCAATTCCAATGCAGACCTTCACCCAGCGGCTCGCCAACCCCACCCAGTTCATGGAGCTATCGGCGCGCGTGCTGCCGTGGCTCGCGGGCGCCGCCGCGGCCGTCATCGGCTACGGGCTCTATCTCGCCTTCTTCGTGGCCCCGCCCGATTACCAACAGGGCGAGACCGCGCGCATCATGTTCGTGCACGTGCCGTCGGCCTGGCTCTCGATGGCGGGATACACGCTCATCGCCATCTCGGCCTTCGGGCTCCTCGTATTCCGCCACCCTCTGGCGGACGTCTCCGCGAAGGCCGCCGCGCCCATCGGCGCCACCTTCACATTCCTGGCGCTCGTTACCGGCTCGCTGTGGGGGCGCCCGACCTGGGGCACCTACTGGGTGTGGGACGCGCGCCTGACCTCGGTGTTAATCTTGCTCTTCCTCTACCTCGGGCTCATCGCGCTGCGCTCCTCGATCGAGGAGGAGACGCTGGCGTCGAAGCTCACGGCGGTGCTGGCGCTGGTCGGCATCGTTATGCTGCCGATCATCAAATTCTCGGTCGAGTACGGCAAGACCCTGCACCAGAAGGCGAGCGTGCTGCGGCTCGGCGCCCCAACCATGGACCCCTCGTTCTTGCATCCGCTGCTCGTCATGGCGCTCGGCTTCACGCTGCTGTTTGCGGCCCTGCACTTGAAGGCGATGCGCAACGAAGTCTTGCGACGACGTGTGAAGGCGTTGCAGATGGCCGAGGTCGAGCGCGCGCAGGCCGGGCAGCTGGCGGCAGCGGAGTGACACCATGGATCTCGCAATAGATCTCGGGCCCCACGCAGCCTTCATCTGGACGGCCTACGGCGTCGTGACGCTGGTGCTTGCAGGGCTCATCGCGTGGCTGATCCTCGATGGCCGCGAGCAGGAGCGGCGCCTCAACGACTTCGCCGCGCGCGGCATCAAGCGCCGCTCCGAGCGCGAGCCGCAGCCCTAATCATCGATTCCAAAGAAGGAGCACCTCGTGCAGAGACCGGCCGACGAGCAGGGCACACCGGGCCCATCGGATGCGGCGCCGCTCGCCCGTCGCGGGATTTCTTGGGTCGTCGTGCCCCTGGTGGCGTTCGCAGCCCTCGTCGCGTTGTTCGCCTTCGCGCTGACCTCGGGCGATCCCTCGCGGCTGCCATCGGCGCTCATCGGCAAGCCGGTGCCGACGATGGAGTTTCCGCCGCTCGAAGGGCTTCTCGACGCAGGCCGGCCCTTGCCGGGCTTCGCCAGCGCCGACCTCGCCAAGGGCTCAGTCAGCGTCGTGAACTTCTGGGCGGCCTGGTGCGTGGAGTGCGCCGGCGAGCAGGAGCTGCTTCTGGACCTCAAGGCGCGGTCGGGCGTGCCGATCTACGGCGTCAACTACAAGGACGATGCGGTGGCCGCGCGGCGCTTCCTCGGCCGCTACGGCAATCCGTTCAAGGCGGTCGGCACCGACAAGGCCGGGCGCAGCGCCATCGAGTGGGGCGTCTACGGCATGCCGGAGACGTTCGTGATCAACGGCAAGGGCGAGATCGCCTACAAGCACGTCGGCGCCATCACACCGGAGAGCCTCGAGACCAAGCTGCTGCCGGCGATCGCGCAGGCCGCCGCCGCGCCGAAGCCTGCCGCTGCTAACTGAACGAGCATCAGCCCTACAGCGGGAAGAACTCGTTGCGCGAGTGGTTCAAGACCGACAGCGTGCCCGTAGCGATGTCGAAATAGGCCCCGTGCAAGGACAGCCGCCCTTTGTCCTCGAGCTGGCTGATGAACGGGAACGTGCGCAAATTCTTGATCGCGGTCTTCACGCCTTCCTTCTCCAGCGCGCGCTGCTTTTCCGCGTGCGGCCGCGTCTGGTGCGAAGCGAGTACGCTCAAGCGCGCATCATCGAGCATCGACATCCAGCGCGAGATGAACTGCGACTCCGTTTGGATCGCGGCGCTCTGGTCGAGCGCGGCCTTCACGCCGCCGCAGCCCGAGTGGCCCATGACGATGAGGTGCTTCACGCGCAGGTTCAGCGTCGCGAATTCGATCGCCGCGCTGACACCGTGGAACTTGCCGCCGGTCTCGTAGGGAGGCACCAGGTTCGCGACGTTGCGCACGACGAACAGCTCGCCCGGCATGGCGCCGAAAATCGTCTCCGGATCGACGCGGCTGTCGGAGCAGGAGATGATCATGGCATCCGGCGTCTGTCCGTAGGTCGCGAGCTCCTCGTATTGCTCGGCGTTGGGAAGGAAATGACGCTGCTTGAAGCGGCGGAAGCGATCGGCCAGATTTTCTGGAAAGCTGCTCATGGCGCGGTTCCTAGCCGGAGGAGGCGGCGGCGACAACTGCCCAAAGGCATAGTCGTTTGCCACCCCGCTCGAGGGCTAGCCCGTCGGGGCAGGCTTGCAGGGGTAAGAGGTAGCGGCTATCGTCCCGCGCTGCTGGGGGGTAGCGCATTTCCGTTCGTGATCACATACGTGGGTGCGTCTGCCAGCGTGAACCTTGGTCCAGTTGGCACGGAGCGTCATGACCCCCTCGTTCTCGGCGGAAACCTTCGGCCGCGATTTTCTCGCCTCCATCGTCGTCTTCCTGGTCGCCCTGCCGCTGTGCATGGGCATCTCGCTCGCTTCCGGCATGCCACCGACGGCCGGCATCGTCACTGGCATCGTCGGCGGCATCATCGTCGGCGCGATCTCCGGCGCACCCTTACAGGTCAGCGGCCCGGCGGCCGGCCTTTCGGTTCTCGTCTGGCAGCTCGTCAAAGATTTCGGCGTCGACATGCTCGGCGTCATCGTGCTGTTTGCCGGCCTCATCCAGCTCGTTGCCGGGCTGTGTAAGCTCGGCCAATGGTTTCGCGCGGTTTCGCCGGCCGTGATCAACGGCATGCTCGCCGGCATCGGCGTGCTGATTCTCGCCTCGCAGTTCCACGTGATGCTCGACTACAAACCGATCGGCACGGGCATCCAGAATCTGATCGGCATCCCGACATCGATCATGAATGCGATTAGTTCCGGCGATCACCACCTGCAGGCCGCTGGCGTTGGCGCGCTGACCATCGGCACGATCATCGCGTGGAGCTTGCTGGCACCGAGGAGCTGGCGCCTGTTCCCCGCGCCGCTGATGGGGGCCATCGTGGCGATCGTCGCCGCTGCGGTCCTCGGCCTCGGCGAGATCCAATATGTGGATGTGCCGGACAATTTCTGGTCGGTCGCCGTCTATCCGACGCCGGAGAAGCTGATGCGCATCACCGAGTGGCCGGTGCTCGTCGGCGCCATCTCCATTGCCTTCATTGCCAGCGCGGAGACGCTCCTGTGCGCCACTGCCGTCGATCAGATGCACCGCGGTCCGCGCACCAAGTATGACCGCGAGCTCGCCGCTCAGGGGCTCGGCAACAGCATCTGCGGCATCCTCGGCGTGCTGCCGATGACGGGCGTCATCGTGCGCTCGGGCGCCAACGTGGAGGCGGGCGCGGTGACGCGTGCGTCGGCCATCATGCATGGCTTCTGGCTGCTGCTGTTCGTCAGCGTGATCCCCTTCACGCTGCGCTACATCCCGACCTCGGCGCTGGCGGCGATCCTCGTCTACACCGGCTACAAGCTCGCCTATCCGAAGGTCGTGCCGAAACTCCTGCAATTCGGCAAGACCGAGGTTTTCATCTACGTCGTCACCATCGTGACGATCGTGATGACCAACCTCTTGGAGGGCGTGCTGGTCGGACTCGGGCTATCGCTCCTGAAGCTGCTCTATGCCTTCTCGCATCTCGAGATTCGCAAGGAAGAGAGCCCGGCCGAGAACCGCGTCGACCTCTATCTGGAAGGTTCCGCGACGCTTGTGCGTCTGCCGAAGCTCGCTGCCGAGCTTGAGAGCCTGAAGCCCGGCACGCAGGTGCACGTGCACGTCAACCAGCTCGACTACATCGACCATGCCTGCCTCGATCTCCTGACCAACTGGGAGCGCCAGCATAGCGGCACCGGAGGCACCCTCACGATCGAGT
Source organism: uncultured Alphaproteobacteria bacterium (assembly GCA_963745205.1). Classification (GTDB taxonomy): domain Bacteria; phylum Pseudomonadota; class Alphaproteobacteria; order Rhizobiales; family Hyphomicrobiaceae; genus Hyphomicrobium_A. The sequence goes on along the minus strand of CAVUWX010000012.1, from coordinate 49,053 downwards.
GGGACGAGCTGACGCGCAAATACCACCAGCGGCGCTCGGCCAACGTGAAGGCGGCGCGGGAGGCTGCCAAGGTGGCTGCGACCTAGGGGGCTACCGCGGCGCGGCTGGCGTCACGCGGCGCAGCACCAGGTAGCCGGCGAGCGCGGAGGCGACCGAGCCCAAAAGCACGCCGATGCGGATGTCGGCCGCGTGCTCGGGGCCGGCAAACGCCAGCATGCCGATGAACAGACTCATGGTGAAGCCGATGCCGCCCAGCATGGCGACGCCGAACAGTTGCGTCCAGGTGGCGCCGTCGGGTTTGCCAGCGAGCTCGAGCCTGATTGCGGCAAGCGAGCAGCCGAAGATGCCGATGGGCTTGCCGAGGAGCAACCCGAATGCGATCCCTATGGGAACGGTGCCGCCAAGCTTTGCGAGCGTCATGCCCGCGAGCGAGACGCCCGCGTTGGCGAAGGCGAAGGCCGGCAGCACCCCGAAGGTCACCCATGGGTGCAGGCTTTCCTCGAGCCGCTCCAGCATGCCCTGCTTTTCTCCGCGCGCCGGCGCAAGCGGGATGGCGAGTGCGGTAACGACGCCCGCCAGCGTCGCGTGCACGCCCGATTTGAGGACGCACCCCCAGATGAACAGTCCAACGAGCGCATAGGCCGCGACCCGCGTCACGCCCTTCCAATTGAGAATTGCCAACGCCGCGATGCCGGCGGCGGCGAGCGCCAGTGCGATCAACGACAAGTCCGACGTGTAGAACACGGCGATGATGAGGATGGCGCCGAGGTCGTCGATGATTGCGAGCGCCAGCAGGAACACTTTAAGCGACGCGGGGATGCGCGGGCCGAGCAGCGCCAGCACGCCGACCGCGAAGGCGATGTCGGTCGCGGCGGGAATGGCCCAGCCGTGCAGCGCGATGGCGTCGCCCCGGTTGATGGCGACATAGATGAGGGCCGGCACGGCCATGCCGCCCGCGGCGGCGATAGCGGGGAGCGCGGCCTGCTGCCTCGTCGACAGCTCGCCGACGAGAAGCTCGCGCTTGATCTCGAGGCCGACGAGGAAAAAGAAGATCGCCATCAGGCCGTCGTTGATCCAATGCAGCAGCGGCTTGCCGATCTCGATGCCGTCCACCGTGAACATGAGCGGCGTCTCGATGAGCGCGTCGTAGAGATGGCTCGCCGGCGAGTTCTGGAGCACGAGGGCGAGGACTGCCGCCGCGAGTAGCACGATGCCGCCCGCCGCCTCGTGCTGGAAGAAGGCGAGCGCACCGGCAATTCGTTGGCTCGGGGGCTTTTTGGTCGCCATGTGGTCGGCTGTCTCCCGGGTTTCAGATTGCCGTCGTGGGGAGAGGCGGCGCCCCTTTCCACGCCTTGTCCGCGAGCGCCAGCTCCTCGCGGCCCTGGCTTGCAGCGATGCAGGCTTCGACCGCCGCCGCCGCACGCCCCAGGCTCGACTCCGGCGAGGCGCCGTTGAGTACGTGCCCGAGGTAGAGCGCGGCGATGAGATCACCTGTGCCATGCGGGGCGGCCGGCCGTCGAGGCACAAAGGATGCGTGCGCGGTGTCGGCGTGCACGAGGAGGGTCGCCAATCTCTCGTCCGGTGCGGGCACCGAGGTCGCGAGCACGCGCGGAGCGTCAAGCAGCCGGGCGGCGCTGAACGCGCTGTCGAGGTCGTCGACCTCCTTATCCGCCAGCCAGGCGAGCTCGAACAGGTTAGGAGTTGCCACGTCGCACAGGGGGATCAGGTGCTGGCCGATGGCATCCGCGGTCACCTCGTCGAGGTAGAGGCCGCCCGGCTCGTCGCCGAACACCGGGTCGCACACGTAGAGGGCTGCGGGGTTCTCGGCGCGCACGCGCACGACGGCGGCTTTGGCGGCGATGACGTGCTCCGCCGCCGGCAGGTAGCCGGTGAGCACCGCATCGATGGTCTCGAGCCAGCCGTTGGCGTCAAGCGAGTCCATGATCTGGCCCAGCATCGCGGCCGAGATGCGCTCGCCCGAAAAGGGGCCGTAGCCGGGGTGGTTGGAGAGCACGACGGTCGGCACCGCGATGACCTCGTGGCCGAGCGACTGCAGCGCCGGCACGATGGCCGCGAGGCCGACCGAGCCGAAGGCGACGTGGGAGGAGAGAGCAAGGACGCAGGCCATCTCGGGTTCCGGGGTGGGTTGAAAGAGCTGTGCGCCGTTTCTGCCGCAGCGCTCAACTGCCGCCAAGGGGTGGGGCCGCGGCCTTGGTGTTCAGCACGGCGCGCGCTATTGTGCAACGCACAACGAGGGAGGTCACTAAGGGAGTTTTGGGGATGCAGGTTCGCCCCCGCCGCAGCGTGCTCTACATGCCGGGCCTGAATGAGCGCGCCCTCGACAAGGCGCGGACGATCCCCGCCGATTCCCTGATCCTCGATCTGGAGGATTCCGTCGCTCCCGAGGGCAAGGCTTCCGCCCGCGCCAGCGTGTGCGCGGCGGTGAAGGCCGGCGGCTACGGGCGGCGCGAGCTCGTCATCCGCCCCAACGCGATTGAGACCGCCTGGGGCATGGACGACCTGCGCGCGGCCGTGAGCGTCGCGCCCGATGCGATCCTCGTCCCCAAGGTGGCGCAGCCGGGCGACATCGTCACGGTGGCGAAAGTGCTGGGGTCGATCGGTGCGCCGGTGAAGACGCGGCTGTGGGCCATGATGGAGACGCCGAGCTCGGTCTTGAACGCACGCGAGATCGCGGCGCTCGGCGCCGATCCGGCTAACCGGCTCGCCTGCCTCGTGATGGGGACCAACGATCTGATCAAGGAATCACGGGCGCGCGCCATGCACAACCGCATCGCGGTGGTGCCCTGGCTCGCCATGACCATTGTCGCCGCGCGCGCGCACGGCCTCGACGTGCTCGACGGCGTCTACAACGACTTCCGCGACGAGAAGGGCTTTCGCGAGGAGTGCGAGCACGGCCGCACGCTCGGCATGGACGGCAAGACCCTGATCCACCCCTCGCAGGTCGTCCCCTGCAACGAGGTGTTCTCGCCGACAGAGGAAGAAGTCGCCTGGTCGCGCGCGATCATCGGGGCCTTCGAGGAGCCGGAGAACGCGCACAAGGGCGTCATCGTGGTCGAAGGCAAGATGGTGGAGCGCCTCCACCTTGTGCAGGCGCGGCGGACGGTCGCCATCGCCCAAACGATTGCCGCCATGCGCAAGGTCGAGGAGCCGTGGTTTTGAGCTCGGCGTCTGCAACAAACATATCGACAGAAGCGCCGGATTCGGACTAATCGGCAACGCCCATTCGTAGTAAGAGAGGCACGATCCCGCCCGATGACATCGACCAAAACCAACTCCGGCAACTTCTTCGAGGACTTCCGCTTCGGGCAGACGATCGTGCACGCGACGCCGCGTACGGTCACGGTGGGCGATGCCGCGCTCTACACGAGCCTCTACGGCACGCGCTTTGCCGTGCAGTCCTCGGACGCGTTTGCCAAGGCGATCGGCTATCCCGCCTCGCCGCTCGACGACCTGCTCACCTTCCACGTCGTGTTCGGCAAGACCACGCCCGACATCTCGCTCAACGCCATCGCCAACCTCGGCTACGCCAACTGCCGCTTCCTCAAGCCCGCCTATCCCGGCGACACGCTGTCGTCGGTATCGGAGGTGATCGGGGTTAAGGAGAACTCCAACCGCGAGACGGGCACCGTCTACGTGCGCTCGACCGGGCGTAACCAGAAGGGCGAGGTGGTGCTCGAGTACGTGCGCTGGGTGATGGTCAGGAAGCGCGACAAGGATTCCCCCGCGCCTGAGGCAGCCGTGCCGGAGCTCCCCTCACGCGTCGATCCCGCCGGCTTGGGAAGCGCGGTGCCGAAGCTCGACGTCGGCAAATACGATTTCGCGCTCGCCGGCTCGCCCTATCGTTGGGGTGACTACGAGGTGGGCGAGAAGATCGACCACGTCGACGGCATGACGCTGGAGGAGGCCGAGCACCAGATCGCGACGCGGCTCTACCAGAACACGGCGAAGGTGCACTTCAATCAACACACCGAGGCGAAGGGCCGCTTCGGCAAGCGCATCGTCTACGGCGGCGTGGTCATCTCGCTCGCCCGCGCGCTGTCGTTCAACGGGCTCAACAATGCCTTCCACCTCGCCGCCATCAACGGCGGGCGGCACGTGGCGCCCTGCTTTGCCGGCGACACCGTCTATGCCTGGTCGGAGGTTTTGGAGAAGGCGGAGCTCCCCGGCCGCAAGGACGTCGGCGCGCTGCGCATCCGGCTCGTGGCGGTGAAGAACTCCGATTGCGCCGCGTTTCCCTTGAAGAAGGCCGACGGCCAGTACGAGGACTGCGTGCTGCTCGACCTCGACGCCTGGGTGCTGCTACCACGGTGATTGACGACTACGGGTTTCCCGTATAAAGCTGCAGCGGCCATGAAGTTCAAATGGGATCCCGCGAAGGCCAAGGCAAATATCGTCCGCCACGGGGTCAGTTTCGAAGAGGCCCAGGGCGTCTTTGCGGACCTTCAGGCCTTGGAGCTACTCGACGACTCAACTGAGGAGGAGCGATGGCGGCTTCTCGGGAGAGCGGGCTCCAAAATCCTGATGGTCGTTTACACCGAGCGCGGCGACACAATGCGGATCATCTCAGCACGCAAAGCGAGCAAACGTGAGCAAGAAGTCTACCGTGACCAAGGCGAGCCGGACTAAGCCGGCGGAAGCCTCCGATCCCGACAATCCTCACTTGGGCGCCGCGGAGCTGCGTGCCATGAAGCGCGTCGCGCCGATTAAGCGCGTCCGCTGGCAGCTGGGGCTGTCACAGGAGGACTTCGCGCTCCGTTTCGAAATCCCTATCGGTACGCTTCGAGATTGGGAGCAGGGTAGGAGCAACCCGGATCGCCCGGCGCTCGCCTATCTTAAGGTGATCGGAAGCGATCCGGAGTTTGTAGGCATCGCGCTTCGGGGGGAGGCCGGTCCCAAGGTCCAAGTTTCGAACATTGCGGCCAAAGCGCTTCAGAACCCCGGTAGTCTGACTCGGAAAGAGATCGCGGAACTGGCAGCGTCGGTCTTATCACATGGTTCTAACCCTCTGCTTCGCCCTAACGCTTTAAAGAAGCGAAAGCTGAGATAGCGCTGCTCCAACCTGCGGCGATTGACGAATTGCCGCGGCATGCGCGCCGCGCTAAAACGCGATCCGAGAGAACGACGAGCGGCCGCGAGCGATCCTCGCTATCCGCGCCACCTTAGGAATCCCATGGCCGAGGCGAGTTCCAGGCAGCCAGCGCGCGAGCGGCCGCTGTCGCCGCACCTGCAGATCTACCGCCCCCAGATCAACATGGTGATGTCGGTGTTCCACCGGCTCACCGGTGCCGCCCTCTATTTCGGCGCGCTGCTGCTCGCATGGTGGCTGCTCGCGGCGGCGACGAGCCCCGACTACTTCGCCTTCGTCAACGGCCTCTTCGCCACCTGGCCGGGGATGATCGTGCTCGTCGGCTACAGCTGGGCGCTGATCCATCACATGCTGGGCGGCCTGCGCCATTTCATCTGGGATACGGGCTCGAGCCTCGACATCACCAGCGTCGACGTGCTGTCGTGGGCGACGATCATCTTGTCGCTGCTGCTGACCGCGGCGCTGTGGTTCTACATTGCGGCAACTAGAGGCTGGCTCGCGGCATGGCAATGATCACGCCCCTCAAACGCGTGCGCGGACTCGGCTCGGCCAAAGAGGGGCCCGAACACTTCGTGCGCCAGCGCCTCACGGCGGCGCTCAACCTCGTGCTGGTGCCGTTCGCCGTCGGCCTCATCGCGACGCTTGCCGGCGCCGACTTGGCGACGGTCAAGGCGACGATCGCGCACCCCATCGTCGCCATCCTGCTCATCGCGCTGGTCCTGTCCATGGCCGTGCACATGCGCATCGGCATGCAGGTCATCGTCGAGGACTACGTGCACGACGAGGGCGCGAAGGTGCTGTTGCTGCTGGCGAACACGATCTTTGCGTTCGGCGTTGCCGCCATCGCGATCTTCGCCGTGCTGAAACTGAGCTTCGGGAGCTAGGCAATGGCGCAGCAGCGCAAGGGCGGCTCGAACGGGGCTGACACCGGTAGCGGTGAGGGGAAGCCGGCCGCCACTGCGCCGGCCATCAACGGCAAGGCCTATCCCATCCACGATCACGCCTACGACGTGGTGGTCGTGGGCGCGGGTGGCGCGGGTCTGCGGGCGACGCTCGGCTGCGCGGAGGCCGGTCTCAAGACCGCGTGCGTGACCAAGGTGTTTCCCACGCGCTCGCACACGGTTGCCGCGCAAGGCGGCGTCGCCGCGGCGCTGGGCAACATGGGTCCCGACGACTGGCGCTGGCACATGTACGACACCGTGAAGGGCGCCGACTGGCTCGGCGACCAGGACGCCATCGAATACCTATGCCGTCACGCGCCGGCTGCCGTCTATGAGCTCGAGCACTACGGCTTGCCTTTCAGCCGCACCGAGGACGGCCGCATCTACCAGCGTCCCTTCGGCGGCATGACCACGCGCTTCGGCGAGGGGCCGCCCGCGCAACGCACCTGCGCCGCCGCCGACCGCACCGGGCACGCCATGCTGCACACGCTTTACGGGCAGTCGCTGCGCTACTCGGCCGAGTTCTTCATCGAGTACTTTGCCATCGATCTCATCATGGACCAGGACGGCGCCTGCCGCGGCGTCATTGCGCTCAGCCTGGAGGACGGATCGATCCACCAGTTCCGCGCCAAGAAAACGATCCTGGCGACCGGCGGCTACGGGCGCACCTATTTCTCGTGCACGTCGGCCCACACCTGCACCGGCGACGGCAACGCCATGGTGCTGCGCGCCGGCCTGCCGCTGCAGGACATGGAGTTCGTACAGTTCCACCCTACGGGCGTCTACGGCGCCGGCGTGCTCATCACCGAGGGCGCGCGCGGCGAGGGCGGGTATCTGACGAACAGCGAGGGCGAGCGCTTCATGGAACGCTATGCGCCGCACGCCAAGGACCTCGCTTCCCGCGACGTCGTCTCGCGCTCGATGACGATCGAGATCCGCGAAGGCCGCGGGCACGGCCCCGACAAGGACCACCTCTACCTGCACCTCGACCACCTAGACCCCAAGATCCTGGCCGAGCGACTGCCCGGCATCACCGAGAGCGCCAAGGTGTTCGCCGGCGTCGATCTGCGCCGCCAGCCGATCCCCGTGCTGCCGACGGTGCACTACAACATGGGCGGTATTCCCACGAACTTCCACGGCGAGGTGGTGACGCTCAAGGACGGCAATCCCGACCAAGTCGTGCCGGGGCTCATGGCGATCGGGGAGGCCGCCTGTGTCTCCGTGCACGGCGCCAACCGGCTGGGGTCGAACTCGCTCATCGACCTCGTCGTGTTCGGTCGCGCGGCAGCCTTGCGATGTGCGGCAACGATCGAAGGGAGCGCGATGCCGACGGAATTGCCAAAGGACGCCGCCGACAAGGCGCTCGCGCGGCTCGATCGCTTCCGCTACGCCAATGGCGGCGCGCCCACGGCGGAGCTGCGCCTCAAGATGCAGAAGACGATGCAGTCGCACTGCGCGGTGTTCCGCGATGGGCCGGTGCTGGCGGAAGGCGTGCGCAAGATCGAGGAGATCTGGAAGGGTTCCGACGACATCCGCACCACCGATCGCTCACTCATCTGGAACTCAGACCTCGTCGAAACGCTCGAGTACGACAACCTCATCGCTCAAGCCGCGGTCACGGTATGCAGCGCCGGCAACCGCAAGGAAAGCCGCGGTGCGCACGCGCGCGAGGACTTCCCCAGCCGCGACGACGCCAACTGGATGAAGCATACGCTGTCGTGGGCCGACTACGGCTCGAAGACCGTCCGCCTCGACTACCGCCCCGTGCACGCGCACACGATGACGAACGAGATCAAGTATATCGAGCCCAAGGCACGCGTGTACTGAGGTGCGCGCCTGAACGGCGCGAGGTCGCGAAAGCCACATGCGCACGGTCCTGATCACCGGAACCTCGTCGGGCTTCGGGCTGCTTGCCACGGTCGAGCTCGCGCGACGCGGCTGGCACGTGTTCGCGACCATGCGCAACCTCGAGCGCAAGGGCCCGCTGGAGGAGGCGCTCGACACAGCAGGCGTGCAAGACCGCGTCGTCATTTCTCGACTCGACGTGACGCAGCCGGCCTCCGTGTGCCAAGCCGTCGCCGCGATGCTGCGCACAACCGGCGCCCGGCTCGACGCGGTCGTGCACAATGCCGGCGTCGCCGCGGGCGGCGCTTTCGAGGATATTCCGGACGCCGATGTGCGCCGCGTGCTGGAGACGAATTTCTTCGGCGTGCTCGATCTGACGCGCGCGCTCTTACCGACGTTCCGCACGCAGCGATCGGGGCGCATCCTGATCGTATCGAGCGAGGCGGCCTTCGTGGGCCAGCCGGGCAACTCGATCTACTGCGCCTCGAAGTGGGCGATCGAGGGCTGGGCCGAGGCGATCTGCCACGAGTTGGCGCCATTCGGCATCGAAGTCGTGCTCGTCGAGCCGGGCCCCTACGTCACCGGCATCTGGCAGAATTCCCCGCGCATCTCACCGGAAGGGAGCGCCTACCGACAGTGGGTGCAGTTTGTGTTCCGCGCGGGCGAGGCGCACCTGCGAACTCGCGGCGGCGATGCGCAGGATGTCGCTGTGGCGATCGCCGACGTTCTCGAGGCGCAGCGGCCCGCGTTCCGCAACCCCGTCGGCCACGTCGCCAGGATCGCCCATTTTCTGCGCGGCAAGTTGCCGAGCGCGCTTCTGCGCCGCGGCATCGCGCGCTACCTCGGGCTCAACCGGGTGGGGCCATAGCGCTTTTTTCTCAACGAGTTGCCGGGTAGTCGCAATCCCCGCAAAATTCCGTGCGAGGATTACCTCGCCTCCAGGGAGTTTGGGGGCTTAGTACCAGACAGGAAACGACAAGATGGACACGAGATCGTTGGCGCGGCTCGCCTTCGCGGCGGCCGCATTTTTCATGGCTGCCGTACCTGCCGCCATGGCGGAGGATGATTGCAAGAGCGCAGTCGTTGCCGAAGGCAAGCCGGCATTGCTGCGCGACCTGGGCGCCTATCCCAACTCGCTTTTCGCCTGGCGCTCCGCGGTCAAAGACAAATACGGCTCGGAATACAACTCCTGGCGCTACGCCAAGGACGCGAAGGTGGACTGCACGCAGAACAACGACAAGCAATGGATCTGCAAGCGGAACGCACGGCCGTGCAAGGACGTGCTGCACAAGGTGCTCGACAGTGCGGCGGCTAAGGTCAAGGCCAACTGCAAGGACGAAGCTCTGAGCTCCTACGGCGCGACCAAGAATGATGATAAGGCCGCCGAGCAGGAGGCCATCAGCGGCTGGACCATCGATACGTCGAAGAAGTACGGCAAGGATTGGGCGGATTGGGACAAAGCCGGTGGCACCGACATCGACTGCCACAAGGTGGGCGGCGGAATGCAATGCATCGCCGTTGGAACGCCCTGCAAATAGCAGGTTGCTGCTGGCGGCAAAAAAGAAGCGGCGGCCTATCTTAGGCCGCCGCTTCTTTTTTAGCTCGAGCTCGCCGGATCGTTAGATGATGTCGATCTCGGCCGGCAGGTAAGACGTGACCTCGAGGCCAACTTCCTGCTCACGAACTGCGGGCTTTGTCCAAACCTTCATAGCTTCCTCCTCAGGAATACAACCGGCGGACCATCCGTCCGCCTCGTGCCGAATAACCAACGAATAGCAGCTCTGTTCGATAAACAGAAATCGCATTCGCGTGATGATGACATAAGAAAAACTGATCGACCCGATAAGTCGTGGCGACTTGGTGACGCCTCCCGGCGCGTGCTTCCGAGGTGGTGGATTGCCGGAGCGCGAAGCGTCTCCGCTAACCTCCGATTATCTTGCATTTGATCCTCCACGTAAGGCGGAGCCTTAGCCTTGTTCGCCTAGGCTTGCGTCTTGTCCGGGTGTCTCGTCGCCTGGGATGACCAGCAAAGAGCGAACGGGTCTTTTCCATGCACACTTCCGCTGCCTCACCGGTCCTTGTCCTCGCCGCGGCCTTGGCGGCGCTCGGCGGTTTCGCCGCGCCCGCCGCCGCCGAGAGCACCAACGTCCCGACCAACGCCTACTACGATAGTCCGCTGACCGCGGACGAGAAGCAGGCGATCACCGAGGAGGAGGCCGTCACGCCCAACGACGGCAAGCCCTCGGTGCCGGCCCCCGGCCTAGAGGGCGTCATCCCCGACGCCGCCGTCCCGCCGCCGGCCGCGAAAGCGAATACGGACAAGCCTGACTCCAAGAAGCCGGAGAGCGAGGCGGAGGTCATTCTCCAAGACTCCAAGAAGAACGATCCCGTCACCAAGAACGAATTCGCCGAGTGCATGAAGGCCTGGGGCCCGCAAACGCAGATGTCGAAGACGGAGTGGGCTGCAAGCTGCCGCACGACGCTGCAATACTTCCCGGAAAAAGACTGAACATCCAGCCTGACACATCGTGGCGCCGCCGCGCGCAGCTCGCGAGACGTGCCGCCCGAGTTGATCGAAACTAATACCGGAGATAACCCATGACCCGCCGCGTCGCCGCCTGCCTCGGTGCCGGACTTCTGCTCACTGTGCCGGCGCTCGCCTGCACGGACGTGCGCCTCATCGCGGCCGACGGTTCGGCCTTTACCGTGCGGACCATGGAGTTCGCCGCTGACCTCCAGAGCGAGGCCGTGATCATGCCGCGCGGGCGCCAGTTCACGTCGCCCGGCCCGAAGGCCGCCGGCCTCGCCTGGACGTCGAAGTATGGGTACGTGTTCATGAATGCCTACGGCCAGTCGGCCGTCACCGACGGGCTCAACGAGAAGGGCCTCGGCTTTGGCGCGCTCTACCTGCCGGGCGAGACCCAGTACGAGACGGTGAAGGCGGGCGAGGAAAGCCGCGCTCTCTCCAACATCCAGTTTGGCGCTTGGGTGCTCGGCAACTTCGCGACCGTCGACGAGGTGCGCGACGCGGTCGGCGGTGTGCGCGTGTGGGCCGAATTCGGTGCCGCAGCTCGGCTCCTTCGCGCCACTGCATTTCGCCATCCACGACGCCTCGGGCAAGAGCCTCGTCGTCGAGTACGTCGGTGGCGCGGCGCACGTTTACGACAACAAGATCGGCGTGCTCACCAACTCGCCGACCTACGACTGGCACATCCAGAATTTGCGCAACTACGTCAACCTGACGGCAGATAACGCCGCACCCGTGAAGATCGGCAACACGACCTACGCCGGCACCGGCCAGGGCTCAGGTTTGCACGGGCTGCCGGGCGATCCGACCCCGCCCTCGCGCTTCGTCATGGCCGCGGCAACGGCCTACCTCGCGGATAAGCCGAAGGACGCGGCTGGCGCCCTCGTCCTCGCCCAGCACCTGATCGACCGCGTCGACATCCCCAAGGGCCTGGTGCGCGACTATGCCGATGGCGGCAAGCCCATGGGCGACTACACGCAGTGGACCACGTTCCGCGATCACGCCAACAAGGTCTACTTCTGGCGCAGCTACGACGATACGGGCCTCAAAGCGCTGGACCTGAAGACGGTCGATTTCTCCGCCGGACAGCCGATGCGCAGCCTCGGGGTCGCCGGCACCAAGCCGACGGTCGAGATGCTGACTCAGGCCCAGTTTGGCGCGCAGACGCAGTAATCCAAGCTGTGGGCTTTGCCTTCGCATGAGCGGCGGGTAATATTGTAACCTATGTCCGCTCTTGCGTCTGGGAGTGCTCCCGCTTGTCTCTGCGCAGCCGTCTGCTCTTTTCGATCTTTGGCACGCTTCTGTTGAGCCTCGTGGCTGGCGCTGCCTTTACCTATTGGCATGCGGTCAAGAAGATCGAGACGGAGATGGAGGCCGCAATTGCGGTCGGCGGGCGCTCGGCCCATAACGCCATCGACGACGCGGATGAGCTCACTGTCAATCCGGAGCGCCGCCTGAAGCTGCTCATCGCCGATTTCGACGGCGATCGCCACCTGCGGGCTTCGCTGGTCGTCAACGGCAAGGTGGTGCGCGCTTCCGAGCTTGCCAAGCCCGAAAGCCCGGCGCCTGCCTGGTTCTATCGCCTGCTCGCCGGGGCGCCCAAGGTTCGCAACGTGGAGCTGCCGCCCGTGCTCAGCGGCTACGGCAGCGTCGTGTTGCAGTCGGACGCCAACAACGAGATCGCTGAAGTTTGGAGTGACGTCGGACTGACGCTCACCGTGCTCACCATCTTCTGCGCGCTCGTCCTGGCCTTCGTCTACTTGACGCTGGCGAGCGCTATCCACCCATTGCGGGACCTGACCGCCGCGTTTGGCCGTGTCGGCGACCACGACTACCGCGAGCGGGTCCCCGAGCGCGGACCCTATGAGCTCGTGCGCCTCTATCAGGGCTTCAATCGGATGGTCGAGGACCTAGCGCTGGCAGAAGCGCAAAACAAGCGCCTGCAGGAGCAGCTCGCGACCGTTCAGGACGAGGAGCGCGCCGATCTCGCGCGCGACCTGCACGATGAGATCGGCCCCATGCTGTTTGCCGCCGATGTCGATGCTGCGACGATCGAGCGGCTCGCCGAGCGCGGCGAGTATGGCGGCATCGCGCAGCGCGTCGGCATCATTCGCGCGGCCATCGGTCAGATGCAGCGCCACGTGCGCGACATTCTCGGCCGCCTGCGTCCCGCCGTGCTGCTCGACGTCGGATTGGCGCATGCCATCGACAATCTGGTGTCGTTCTGGACCACGCACCGGGCCGGCCTCGCCTTCCAGGTGGCGGTGCCGGATGAGGGCTTCGGCGAGCCCATCGACGGAACCATCTACCGTGTCGTGCAGGAAAGCGTGTCGAACGCCGTGCGCCATGGCAGCCCGGCGCAGATCGAGATCGCGGTCGAGGTCGGCGCAGACCGCGCGATACTGATTCGCGTCGTCGATGACGGCGGCGGTCTCAAGTCGAGCGGACGCCCAGGCGGCTACGGCATCATCGGCATGAGCGAGCGGGTCGCGAGCCTCAACGGCACGCTCGAGGTCAAGAACCGGCCCGACGGCCGTGGCGTTATGGTCGAGGCCAGATTGCCGGCTCCCGAGGCCACGCGCGCGGACCGCGCACCCGGGGCCGGCCAAGAGATCGTGCTGCAATGAAGATCCTGCTGGTCGACGATCACATCGTGGTGCGCGAGGGTGTGCGCCGCCTTTTGTCGGGGATGCAGGGCGCCGTGATCTTCGAGGCCGCGACCGGCCAGGAGGCACTGGTGCTCTTCCGCAAGGAGCGGCCCGAGCTCGTCCTTCTCGATTTGAATCTTTCCGGCATCGGCGGGCTCGAGTTGTTGCGACGCTTTATCGCCGAGGACGAAAAGGTGCGCGTCGTCGTTTTCAGCATGCACGCCGAGCCCGTCTACGCGGCGCGCGCTCTGCGCTTGGGTGCGCGCGGCTACGTCAGCAAGAGCGCCGGCGCGGACGAGCTCGTCACGGCGGTGAAGCGCGTTGCCGAGGGCGGGCGCTATGTCGAGCGTGAGATCGCAGGAGAATTGGCTTTCGCTCAGCTCTCCTCGGACGACCCGCTGCAACAACTTTCCGCGCGCGAGATCGAGATTCTGCGGCTACTTGGCGAAGGCAACAGCTTGACCGAGATCGCGCAGGCGATCGGCGTCGCCTACAAGACGGTCGCCAACACCTGCTCGATCATCAAGAGCAAGCTCGGCGTGGAGCGCACGGCGGACCTTATTCGCCTGTCTATGGAGCTCAAATAGCCCTGGCGCGCACTCTGCCTCTCGGTCTCGAGATCAAGACCGCGTGAGTGGGAACGTTTGCCGCTGCGATCGGGAACTCGTTCCCTGGTTTCGCGCCAACCGTGCAGTTAGCCTCGTGAAGCCGCGTACTTGACGCGGAAGGGAGCAAAAGCGGCTCTATGGGCCGCCTCCCTTCCGCGTATTTTTTTGTCGGCGAAAAACTCCAAGCCTTCATAGAGCCGACCTGCCGCGAACGGTAGAGTGCGGCTCGAATCGGCAGTGCCGAGAACGGCTGCCTATCGGAGGAGGCTTTCATGTCGAAGCAACTCAAATTCGCACCCCGCGTTGCGGCACTCGCCGCCGCAGCTGCGCTGGCGGGCCCCGCTGCGGCCATCACCTGCCGCGACGGCACCCAGGATGTGAAGGGCACCTGGATGGTCACGCCTTATTGCCAGGATGCCTACCTCGCCGAGGTCGCGCGCGAGTACGGGTTCCCCGCGTCCGCGGAGAAGATCCGCAATAACAACAACTATAAAAAGGAGCTGTGCCGCTTCGTGTTCACCGACATTCGCGTGGCGGATACCTGCCTCAATGCGGGCGTCCCCGAGTATAGGCCGTAATGTCTAGCGCGGCGCCTTGAGCCTCTCCGCATCGGCGAGGATGTCCGCGTGATCGAAGGCGAGCTTCTCGCGGCGCCAGTCCTCGACCCACTCGGCGGCCGCGGCGTCGTCTCCCGGGCGCGGCTCGGCATTATCGACGCTTGCGCGATAGGCAACCGAGCAGGTGTGGCCGCGGGGATCGCGCTTGGGATCTGAATAGACGCCGACCAGCGTCAGGACGCCCACGTCGATGCCGGTTTCCTCCTTGAGCTCGCGGCGGCAGGCGTCCTCTACCGTCTCGCCGATCTCCACGAAACCGCCGGGGAGCGCATACCGGCCTTCAAAGGGTGGATGACCCCGCCGGATGAGCAGCACGCGGCCGTGGGCGTCGAAGACAACGCAGTCGGTCGTGAGCAGGGGCGTCTTGGGCGCGGGCATGGGGCGGCTCCTACCAGTGCGGTATCTAGGCGAGCATAAGCCGGGCGTGCGCATCCGGTTTCGCTGCGGAAATGTTATCCCCGGCGGGCGTCGTGCGCCTAGGCTTTGCGCGTTCCGCCTCGCAAGAGGACGCGGCCGCGAGCTGGGCGGCCCGCGGAGGCGGAGGCCGCGAATTTGGGAATCGGTGCCCTTCAGCTGGACCGAGCGCCACAGAACCGCTGCGACCGCGGTCGCGCACCCAGAAGCGGCGGCGGGCGGCGAAGGCCGCTTTCACCCGACCGGAACGGCACTTGCCGCCCGTCCCCTCATTGCAGCCGGAGGGGTTGCATCGCTCCCCACATCCCGGCAACACACCTTTCGTGTACAGCGCCGCCGCGGGCGCGCATCCCCGTCAGCGAAATGACGTAGGATCGGACCGGAGGGCGAAAGCGGAATGCGAAATCGGTTCAAGAGGGCGTCGGGGGGTCCGACGGGGACGGCGAGCAAAGCTGCCCAAAGCCGATCCGTCGCCGAGGTCGAGACGCGGCTCGCGCCCGATCCGTTCACCGCGGTGCTGCCGGCATTGGCAGCTCTCGGCGCCATCGCCTCCATCGCCGCCATCAACTGGACGGCGCAGGAGCGCACGCCTGATCGGGCCAAGTCGAAGCGCAAGGCTGGGACCGCGTTGCGCGACCTCGAGACCTGCTGCCTCGGCCTGCAGGAGATCTTTCGCCGCTTCCAGCGCAGCCCCAAGCTGTTCGCGGGCGAAGGCGCGCCGGCCTCCTCACCATTGAAGTTCGGCGTGCACGGGCCGCGCGTCGGCACGGACGCAGCGCGCCTGTTCCAGCAGCTCATCAACGACGTCGCCTCGATGCTGGTGCTTGCCTCCCAGAACGCCTTCGATGTGATGAGCGCGGTCGAGGACGGCGAGATCAACGCTCCGGAGGAGCTGTTCTTCGGGTTCGGCGAGCAGCAGGAGCGCTTGAACAAGCTGATCCAGGCACGCGCCACCTTGAAGGCGACCGTCGACACCGGCGCCGAGGTGGCGCTCGCCTTGACCGACCTCGTCCGCGGCTTGAAGAAGCACCGCGTCGAGTGACGATTTGCTTGGCGAGCCGCAGCGGCGGCAGGCGTTGACAGCGGCTGCGCCGGGGCTTCATGTGGGCCGATACGCGCCAGACGTCCTCGCCAAGAAAGCTCCGCCCGATGGTCCACTTTGCGCTACCCAAGAACTCCAAAGTCGAAACCGGCAAGACCTGGAACCGGCCGGAGGGCCGCGACGACTGGAAGGAGTTCCGCATCTACCGCTGGGACCCGGAGGGCGAAGGAAACCCGCGCCTTGATACCTATTGGATCGATACCGCCCGCTGCGGGCCGATGGTCCTCGACGCCCTCATCAAGATCAAGAACGAGATCGATCCCACGCTGACCTTCCGCCGCTCCTGCCGCGAGGGCATCTGCGGCTCATGCTCGATGAACATCGACGGCACCAACACGCTCGCCTGTCTCAAGGGCTTCGCCGAGGTCAAGGGGCCGGCGAGGATCTACCCATTGCCACACATGCACGTCGTCAAAGACCTCGTGCCCGACATGACCAACTTCTATGCGCAACACCGCCTGATCGAACCCTGGCTCAAGACGGACACCCCGGCCCCGCCCAAGGAGTGGCGGCAGTCGCACGCGGACCGGCAGAAGCTCGATGGGCTTTATGAGTGCATCCTGTGCGCGTGCTGCTCCACGTCGTGCCCGAGCTACTGGTGGAACGAGGACCGTTACCTCGGCCCTGCGGCGCTGCTGCAAGCCTTCCGCTGGGTCAGCGATTCGCGCGACGAGGCGACGGGGGAGCGGCTCGACACGCTAGAGGATCCGTTCCGGCTCTACCGCTGCCATACGATTTTGAATTGCACCAAGGCCTGCCCCAAAGGCCTCAACCCGGCCAAGGCCATCGCGGAGCTGAAAAAGCTGATGGTGGAGCGACGCGTCTGAAGCGGCGTGACGTTTTGAGGCGGCTGATCAACTGACTCGGAGTTCGCAGAAATGCTCGATCACATCGGCTTTGGCGTCACCGATTTCGCGCGCTCGAAGGAGTTTTATTCGCGCGCGTTGGCGCCGCTCGGGTACCGCCTCGTCATGCAGGTTTCGCTTTCGGAGGACGGTGAGGACGGCTACGCGGGCTTCGGCGATGAGCGGCCGCACTTCTGGATCGGCACGGGAAAGCCGCTGCAATCGCGGCTGCACGTGGCTTTCACCGCAAAGACCCGGGCCGACGTGCGTGCGTTCTACGAGGCGGCAATTGCGGCCGGCGGTATCGACAACGGCCCGCCGGGCTTGCGGCCCCACTACCATGAGAACTACTACGGCGCCTTCATTCTCGACCCCGACGGACACAATATCGAGGCCGTGAACCACCTTCCCGAGTGATCGCAGCCCCTGAAAAGAGAAAGACCGGCGGCGCGTTCGCTGCCACCGGTCTTGAAGGAGATAGATGGGCGGGTGCTATGAGGCCCGCTCCTGCCGTCCTGCATCACGCGCTTCAGCCAGGCTAACCGCGCATGATCCGGCTGCGTTAGGCAGCCCGACGCGTCTTTCTCGCCGCCTTGCGGGCGGTCTTGCGAACGCTCTTGCGAGCGGTCTTGCGTGCGGCCGGCTTCTTGGCGGTCCGGCGAGCCGGCGCCTTCTTGATTTTCCGTTTCACTACCCTCTTTGCCATTTGGTCATCCCTCTTTCTGGTTTGCTATCTCTCTCGTCGTTCGAAGTTTCGAATCACCTTCGAACAAAAAAATCATGTGCAAGTTTGAAGATTTTGTTGACATCAAATTGCTATTTACACCTCGCGACACCGCGCATTCCACCAAACCTGTTGCGCGAAATCATCAATTTTCTCGTGTTTCTAATGCTGTGGCTCGTTGTCTGCATATTCCGCATCCGCTTTTCGCGGAAACGCGCGAGCACAATTGGGAGAGTTGCGCGCGCGAAATGTTGCGACGTGCGGAGCGAGTGCGCGGCGTTATGTGCGATGCATCATGCCACTTTCACCACTCGGTTGTGCAAATCGAGCACCGCCATCATGTAGCCGAAGCGGTCTTCCACCGCTTCGGCTAGCAGCGAGAAGTAATTGGCGCCATCGGGAACGATCTCGCCGACGACTTCGCCATATTCGAAGCGCAGCTCCGCGTCGTATTTCCGCGCAATTGTGCGCATTTTGCCATTCTCGGCCAGGCAGGAGACGCACAGGTGCTGCACGCCGCGATTGCGCGCTGCGCGGATCACGCGGCCCATCAGCTCGCTGCCGATGCCCTGATCCTGCAGGCTCTGCTCGACGGAGAACGCGGCTTCTGCCTCGCGGCCCCATATGTCGCCGAGCTTCTTGAGCTCGGCGGCCGCACGCACCTCGGCGCCGTCGAAATAGGCGTATACGAGTGCACCCATCTCGGCGGCACGGCTGGCATAATCCTCGATAAATGCGTCCGAGACGCCGTGTGCAAAGCGCAGGCGCCGGCTCATCTTATCGAGACGCAACAGGTGGTCGCGGAACTTGTCCGTCTCCGTCGGCCACAACTTTCGTATGTTTCCTCCCGTGAACTGACGTTCGCTCATGACTAGAACCTCCGTTCAAGGGCAACAGATACCAGCTCCCGCCACCGAGCATGGGTGACGTGGTTGCCAGCCGCAGGGATTGGTTTTTTTGGAGCGCGCCGAGCGCCCTCTCCCCTTTTGCACTGCACAATATGCCACTCGCATGGCAGAAGTTCCACTTAATGCGGCTGTAGGCAGGCTTGAACGTCGCAGAGGGCGGGTGTGCGCGACCGTTAGTGACATTCGGTCGCGCCGACTTGCACGCGGACGATCTATTGGGGGAAGTGCGCGCGTTGCGGGGGATCTTTGCGCCGATGACCCAAAATGTGACCGAGCGCCTGCGCGCGCAGATTGCCGGCGAAGAGCTCGTTGCTGACGCCGCGCAGCTCAATGTCGCACGCCGGCTCGACGACCTGCTGGCGCGCTTGCAACTCTGGCAGCCGCACCGTGCAGGTCTGCGCTCGCTGTTCGGCCGTCCCGGCAATCCGGCGCCGCGCGGCCTCTATATCTGCGGGCCCGTAGGTCGCGGCAAGACGATGCTGGCAGATCTGTTCTTCGATCTCGCGCAATTCGCACCAAAGCTGCGCCGCCATTTCCACGAGTTCATGGCGGATGTGCACGAGCGAATTGGTAAGGCGCGCCAAGCGGTCGACGGCGATCCCATGCCGTCAGTCGCCGACGGCATCGCGCGCGAGGCGCGTCTTCTATGCTTCGACGAGCTGCAGGTAACGGATATCGCGGATGCGATGATCCTCGGACGCCTGTTCACGCAGCTTTTCGATCGCGGCGTCGTCGTGGTGGCGACCTCCAACTCAAATCCGCGTGCGCTCTACAAGGATGGACTTAACCGGCAACTGTTCCTCCCCTTCGTCGACGTGCTCGAGGCGCACATGGACGTCGTCGAGCTCGTCGGGGCCAAGGACTACCGGCTCGACAAGCTCGCCGGGTTGCCGCTCTACTTCACGCCGGCAGACGCGTGCGCTGAAACCGAGCTCGACCGCCACTGGGATCGCCTCACCGGGCGCCATCCGGGGCGCGAGGAACGAGTTCAAAGTCAAGGGGCGGTCGGTGCGGGTGCCGGCCGCGTCGATGGGGATAGCCCGCTTCGACTTCAAGGAATTGTGCGAGCTACCGCTCGGCTCGCTCGACTATCTCCACTTGGCGCACGCCTATCACACCATCATCGTCGACCGCATCCCGGTGCTGACGCGGGAGCGCCGCGACACCGCGCGCCGCTTCATGAACCTGATCGACACACTCTACGACAACGGCGTGTGTCTCATCGCCTCGGCGCAGGCCGAGCCCGCAGGCCTCTATCCCGACGGCAACGAGACGGACGCGTTCCAACGCGCGGTGTCGCGGTTGATGGAGATGCGCAGCGAGGCCTACCTCAGGAGCCGACACGGCGAGGGACAGCAATTGGCAATGCCACCTGGCTGAGCAGACTCAGCGGGCCGGCGTTGCCTTGTCGCGCGGCTCGCCGATACCGAACGGCGAGCCGGGCTTGTCGCTTTGCGCGCTGCCGACCGGGATCGATCCCGTCTCGATGTCCGCGTAGGACGACGCACCGGGTCTTGGCCCATAGAGCAGCACGACGCCCTGGGTATCGCCGGGCTGCAGCCCCTTCTGGCGCTCGTCGTAGCGATAGGACATGAGCTCGCCCGCCGCGCTCGGATGATCAAGGCCGATGGCGTGCCCAATTTCGTGCGCGATGGTGTAGCGCAGGTCGTACACGTCGAGCCGGCCGTCGAAGCCGATCTTCCAGGGTTGGCGCGGATTGAGGCAGATAAGCGAGCGCTCGATGGTCTTGTGGCCGGGCGTGCCATCCTTCTTCAGCGCGACGTTGGTGAAGGCGCGGCCTTGCGGTTCGCCCTGCGCGCCGATGAGGATATCGGCTGAACCGGGATCGGTCGCCTCGCGGAAGGTGAGGTTGGCGACGCCTTCCCACATGCGGAAGGCTTCACCCACCTCGTGGCGGAACTGATCCGCGCTGATGTGCGAAGGGACGTAGGCTTTCTCGGGGGGCACGAGCTTGGCGCAGTTGCGCGCGCCAGGGGTGTCAATCGCTTCGATGGCGAACGCGTAGGTTAGGTGAGCGCCTTCGCCCATGCGCGGGCTTTGCCATTTGACGGTCTGATTTTCGAGATCGAGGAGGCGAAAGCCGAGGAACGTCTGATCACCGGCCCGGGCGCTCATTATCGAGGCGAAGCCGGTCAGCGCCCAAGCGAACCGGGTGAGCAGCAGCGCCGCGAATTGAACCCCCCTCACTCCCCCTCCGTCCTCGCGGCCCGCGCGGTCTGTAGCTGGTCTCCCGCCGCCGAGACCTGCGCGGCCGACAGCTCTTTCGCGACTGCAGGTGCAACGCTTAGCGTGCGGCCGAAGTTGGGCTTTTCCTGCTCAGACCGGTAGTCTAAACCTAGTCGTGTCGGAGTTATGGCAAGCCCGCGGGTGCGGGCCTTTGGCCGCACGAAAATCACTCAAATCGTTAGCAGAGGGAGCGAGGGACGATGGCGCGCACGAAGATCGCCTTGATCGGCGGAGGGATGATCGGAGGCACGCTCGCGCACCTCATCGGCCTCAAGGAACTGGGCGACGTCGTCCTCTTCGACATCGCGGAGGGCCTGCCCCAGGGCAAGGCGCTCGATATCGCGCAATCGGGTTCGGTCGAGGGCTTCGACTGCCACTTCAAGGGCTCGAACGCCTACGCCGACATCGAGGGCGCGGACGTGTGCATCGTGACGGCGGGCGTGCCGCGCAAGCCCGGCATGAGCCGCGATGACCTCATCGGCATCAACATCAAGGTGATGGAGCAGGTCGGCGCCGGCATCAAGAAATACGCGCCTTCCGCCTTCGTCATTTGCATTACGAACCCGCTCGACGCCATGGTGTGGGCCCTGCAGAAGGCAAGCGGCCTGCCGCGCAACATGGTCGTCGGCATGGCGGGCGTGCTCGATACGGCGCGCTTCCGCTACTTCCTCGCCTCCGAGCTTGGCATCTCGGTGGAGGACGTCTCGGCCTTCGTGCTCGGCGGCCACGGCGACGACATGGTGCCGCTGGTACGCTACTCCACGATCGCCGGCATCCCGCTGCCCGATGTCATCCGCATGGGCTGGATGCGGCAGGAGCGGCTCGACGATATCGTCGAGCGCACACGCAAGGGCGGCGGCGAGATCGTCGCGCTTCTGAAGACGGGCTCGGCGTACTATGCGCCGGCCTCCTCCGCACTCGAGATGATGGACAGCTACCTGAAGGACAAGAAGCGCATCCTCCCCTGCGCCGCCTATCTCAACGGCGAGTACGGCGTGAAGGGCCTTTACGTCGGCGTGCCGGTGATCATCGGTGCAGGCGGCGCGGAGCGCATCGTCGAGATCGATCTCAACGCGGCCGAGCGCAACATGTTCATCAAGTCGGTGGAATCGGTGAAGGGTCTCGTCGACGCCTGCACCAAGATCGCGCCGCAGCTTGGCGCGTAAGCTCCGGTTGCCGAGACTTCAGTTTGGTTTTCAGCGTAGCGAGTGCGTCGCATGAACATCCACGAGTACCAGGGCAAAGAGCTGCTCCGGCAATTTGGTGTGCCGACCCCGCGGGGCATGGCGGCGTTCTCCGCGCGCGAGGCGGCCGAAGCGGTGCAGCAGCTTTCCGGCCCGATGTTCGTCGTCAAGGCGCAGATCCACGCGGGCGGACGCGGCAAGGGCAAGTTCAAGGAGGCTTCTGCCGGCGAGAAGGGCGGCGTGCGGCTCGCAAAATCGAGGGACGAGGTCCGCTCATTCGCCGAGCAGATGCTGGGCAAGACGCTCGTCACCCTGCAGACGGGCCCCGAAGGCCGCGTCGTCAACCGCGTGCTCGTGTCGGAAGGCTGCGAGATCGCGCGCGAGCTGTACCTTTCAGCGCTTGTCGACCGCACGACCTCGCGCATCGCCTTCATCGCCAGCAAGGCCGGCGGCGTGAACATCGAGGAAGTGGCGGCGGAGACGCCCGAGAAGATCGTCTCGGTCGCGATCGACCCGGCGTCGGGCTACGAGCCGTTTCACGGGCGCAAGATCGCCTTCGCGTTGGGTCTCAGCGGCAAGCAGATATCGGCTTGCGTCAAGCTGATCGGCGATCTCTATAGGCTGATGGTGGCCAAGGATGTGAGCCTGCTGGAGATCAATCCGCTCGTTGTGACGCCCGACGGCTCGCTCACCTGCCTCGACGCCAAGATGAGCTTCGATTCCAACGCGCTCTATCGCCACCCTGACATCGTCGAGATGCGCGACCTTGGCGAAGAGGATCCGATGGAGGTCGAAGCCTCCAAGCACGACCTCTCCTACGTCAAGCTAGACGGCACCATCGGCTGCATGGTCAACGGTGCCGGCCTTGCCATGGCGACCATGGACATCATCAAGCTCTACGGCGCCGAGCCCGCAAACTTCCTCGACGTGGGTGGCGGCGCCTCGAAGGAGCGTGTGCAGGCAGCCTTCAAAATCATCCTCTCCGACCCGGCCGTGAAGGGCATCCTGGTCAACATCTTCGGCGGCATCATGCGCTGTGACATCATCGCCGAGGGGGTGGTCGCGGCGGCGCGCGAGATGGCGATCACGGTCCCGCTCGTGGTGCGGCTCGAGGGCACCAACGTCGACCTCGGCAAGAAAATCTTGAACGAGAGCGGGCTCAAGATCGTGCCGGCCGATAACCTCGGCGACGCAGCCGAGAAGATCACCGCCGCGGTGAAGAAGGCAGCCTAATTTTGCGGCCGCGGGAGACGCTTAGCGCCCAATAGATCGCCAGTTTGCGGGCGCGGCGCCGTTTTTCGCCGCCGCGGATCATTCTCCGTCTTGATGCAGTGCAAAAAAGGCTCCAAGAGTTGGGCGCGCAAGGGCAGCGGGCAGCGTAATGGCCATTCTCGTCGACAAGTCCACGAAGGTAATTTGCCAGGGCATCACCGGCAGCCAGGGCACGTTCCACACCAAGCAGGCGAAGGCCTACGGCACCTCGATCGTCGGCGGCGTGACGCCGGGCAAGGGCGGCAGCAAACACCCCGACGAGGAGCTCGCCGGCGTGCCGCTGTTCGACACGGTGGCGCAGGCCAAGGCCGCGACCGGCGCCGATGCCACCGCCATCTACGTGCCGCCGCCGTTTGCGGCCGACGCCATCCTCGAAGCGATCGACGCCGGCATCGCACTCATCGTCGCCATCACCGAGGGCATCCCGGTGCTCGACATGGTCAAGGTGAAACGCGCGCTCGACGGCTCCGCCTCGCGCCTCATCGGGCCCAACTGCCCGGGCGTACTCACACCCAACGAATGCAAGATCGGCATCATGCCCGGCAATATCTTCAAGGCGGGGCGTGTCGGCATCGTCTCCCGCTCGGGCACGCTCACTTACGAGGCCGTGAAGCAGACTTCGGACGCCGGGCTCGGCCAGTCGACCGCCGTCGGCATCGGCGGCGATCCCGTGAAGGGCACCGAGTTCATCGACGTGCTGGAGCTGTTCCTCGCCGACCCCAAGACCAATTCCATCATCATGATCGGCGAGATCGGCGGCTCGGCCGAGGAGGACGCGGCCGACTTCATCAAGAGTGAGAAAAAACGCGGGCGTGCCAAGCCCATGGCCGGGTTCATCGCCGGCGTCACCGCGCCTCCCGGCCGGCGCATGGGGCACGCCGGCGCCATCATTTCCGGCGGCAAGGGCAAGGCCTCCGACAAGCTCGAAGCCATGCGCTCGGCGGGCATCGCCATTGCGTCGAGCCCGGCCTCGCTGGGCACCACGCTGATCGACGTCCTAAAAGGGCAAACTCGTCATGCCAAAGTGGCCAAGTAGGCGTATGCTGCGGCGCACACCAAATATTGAATGTTCCCGGCGCCCCTGATCTGGGGCTGAGCCCAAGCGCTCGTTCGCTGCACTTCTTTCGTTGAGGCACAGATACCTCCATGACCCGCCAACCGCTCAATGATCGATTCCTGCGCACGTCTTTCCTGAGCGGCGCCAACGCGGCCTACGTCGAGGAGATGCAGGCCCAGTACGAGCGCAACCCGGGCTCCGTCGGCGACGAGTGGCGGCACTTCTTCGAGAGCCTCCAAGAGGAACGCGAGAAGGTCCCCGGCGGCGGGCGCGGTCCGAGCTGGGGCACGCGGCAGGTCGAGACGGGGAACGGCGAGCTTGTCGCGGCGCTCACCGGCGACTACGGCGCGGAGGAGCGCAACCTGCGCGACAATCTGCAGGCGCGCGCGCACATGCTCGGCTTCGAGATGTCGCCGGCGGCCTCCCTGCGCGCGACGCAGGATTCGATCCGCGCGCTGATGCTGATCCGCGCCTACCGCGTGATGGGCCATCTTGCGGCCGACCTCGACCCCTTGGGGCTCGCCGACCGCAAGGTGCATCGGGAATTAAAGCCCGAGACCTACGGCTTCACCGATGCCGACCTGGACCGGCCCATCTTCATCGACCGCATGCTGGGGCTCGAGACGGCGACCATGCGGCAGATCCTGCGGATTTTGCGCCGCACCTATTGCCGGCACATCGGCGTGCAGTTCATGCACATCACCAGCCCCGCTCAGAAGGCCTGGATCCAGGACCGCATCGAGGGCGAGGAGAAGGACATCCGCTTCACGCCCGAGGGCCGGCGCGCGATCCTCAACAAGCTGATCGAGACGGAGACGTTCGAGAAGTTCTGCGAGGTGAAGTACACGGGCACCAAGCGTTTTGGCATCGACGGCGCGGAATCCATGGCGCCGGCGCTGGAGCAGATCATCAAGCGCGGCGGCCAGCTTGGCGTCAAAGGCATCGTCATCGGTATGGCGCACCGCGGACGCTTGAATGTGCTCGCCAACGTCATGGAGAAGCCGTTCCGCGCCATCTTCAACGAGTTCAAGGGCGGCTCCTTCAAGCCCGACGACGTCGAGGGCTCCGGCGATGTGAAGTACCACCTCGGCGCGTCGTCCGACCGCGCCTTCGACGGCAACAACGTGCACCTGTCGCTTACCGCCAACCCTTCGCATCTGGAGATCGTCGATCCTGTGGTGCTGGGGAAGGTGCGCGCCAAGCAGGACCAGCTCGGGTGCGCGGCGGGCGAGCGCACGCCGGTGCTGCCGCTACTGATCCACGGCGACGCGGCGTTCGCCGGACAAGGCGTGGTGGCGGAATGCTTCGGCCTCTCCGGCCTGAAGGGCCATCGCACCGGCGGCTCGATCCACTTCATCATCAACAACCAGATCGGCTTCACCACGAACCCGCGCCACTCGCGCTCCTCGCCCTACTGCTCGGACGTGGCCAAGATCATCGAGGCGCCGATCTTCCACGTGAACGGCGACAACCCGGAAGCGGTCGTGCACGTCGCCAAGATCGCGACCGAGTTCCGCCAGAAGTTCCAGAAGCCCGTCGTCATCGACATGTTCTGCTACCGGCGCTACGGCCACAACGAGGCCGACGAGCCGATGTTCACGCAGCCGTTGATGTACAAGACGATCAAGTCGCACCCGACCGTGGTCGAGATCTACTCCAAGCGGCTTGCCGAGGAAGGCGTGGTGACGGCGCAGGAATCGGAGCGCATGAAATCGGGTTTCCGCGCGCGCCTCGAGAACGAGTTCTCCGCGGCCGACGCGTTCCGCCCCAACAAGGCCGACTGGCTCGACGGGCGCTGGTCGGGCATGGGTTTCGCCGAGGATGACGCGCGGCGCGGCGAGACCGGCGTCGACGTCGAGCGGCTCAAGATCATCGGCCGTCGCATCACCAGCATCCCGCCCGACTTCAATGCCCACAAGACCATCCGCCGGCTGCTCGACCGCCGCCGCGAGATGGTCGAGACGGGCGAGGGCATCGACTGGGCGATGGCTGAGCACCTGGCGCTGGGCTCGCTATTGAACGAGGGCTTCCCCGTGCGCCTCTCGGGCCAGGACAGCGAGCGCGGCACCTTCTCGCAGCGCCATTCGGTGCTGATCGACCAGGAGACGGAGCGGCGCTGGACGCCCCTGAAGCACGTCGCCAACGACCAAGCCCACTTCGAGGTCATCAACTCGATGCTGTCGGAGGAGGCCGTGCTCGGCTTTGAGTACGGCTACTCGCTGGCGGAGCCGAACGCGCTGGTCATGTGGGAGGCGCAGTTCGGCGACTTCGCCAACGGCGCCCAGGTCGTGTTCGACCAGTTCATCTCGTCGGGTGAGCGCAAGTGGCTGCGGATGTCGGCGCTCGTGTGCTTGCTGCCGCACGGCTACGAAGGCCAGGGGCCCGAGCACTCCTCGGCGAGGCTCGAGCGCTACCTGCAGCTCTGCGCCGAGGACAACTGGCAGGTCGCCAACTGCACCACGCCAGCCAACTATTTCCACATCCTCCGCCGACAATTGCACCGCAAGTTCCGCAAGCCGCTGATCCTGATGACGCCGAAGTCGCTGTTGCGCCACAAGCGCGTGATCTCGCGCCTCGACGAGATGGGGCCCGGCACGACGTTCCATCGCCTCTTGTGGGATGACGCCGAGCACAAGCCGGGCGAGAAGATCAAGCTCGTGCCGGACGACAAGATCCGCCGCGTCGTACTTTGCACCGGCAAGGTCTACTACGACCTCTACGAGGCGCGTGAAGCCGCCGGCATCGAAGACGTCTATCTTTTGCGCATCGAGCAGCTCTATCCGTTCCCGGCGCGCGCACTGATGCACGAGCTCTCGCGCTTCAAGCAGGCTGGTATGGTGTGGTGTCAGGAGGAGCCCAAAAACATGGGCGCCTGGAGCTTCATCCAGCCCAACCTCGAGTGGGTGCTGGAGCGTATCGAGGCGCGCGTGCGCCGGCCGACCTACGCGGGGCGTGCGGCGACAGCGGCGACGGCGACCGGGCAATTATCGAAGCACCTGCACGAGCAGAAGACGTTGGTTGAAGAGGCGCTCAACGGCCCGGACGGTACGTAAGAGAGTCACGTATCGCGGGCGCATCGCACGCGCGAGACCGTTTGGGTGACCTTCGCGGCGAGATGAGGACGAGATGGCGACCGAGATTCGTGTGCCGGCTCTGGGCGAGAGCGTAACCGAGGCGATCGTCGGCAAGTGGCTCAAGGCCGCCGGCGACAGCGTCCGCGCGGACGAGCCCGTCGTCGAACTCGAGACCGACAAGGTGACGGTCGAGGTCAACGCTCCGGCGTCGGGCGTGCTGGGCGAGATCAAAGCCGCGGAGGGCACGACGGTTGCCGTCGGCGCAGTGCTCGGCGCCATCAGCAACAGCGCGGCGGCGGCGAAACCGGCTCAAATGGAGCCCATTCCTGCGCCGCAGGCTCCGGCGCCCACGCCAGCCCCCGCTCCCGCAGACAAGCCCAACGGCGAGATGCCGCCAAGCCCCGCCGCGCGCAAGAAGCTCGCCGAAGCGGGGCTCGATGCCGCCGTCGTCATGGGCTCTGGCAAGCGTGGACAGATCCTCAAGGAGGATGTGTCGGTCGCCGCGCCCGCCAAGCCGGCCGAAGCAGCACCCGCGCCTCAGCCGCAGGAGGACGACAGGTCAGTCGACGCCGCTGCCCAGGTGCCCATGTTCAGGGCCGCGGTTCCGGTCCCTGCTCCGGTCCAAAACCTTCGCCTGCCCGCTGCTGCCGTTGACGCCGCGCGCGAAGAGCGCGTGCGCATGACCAAGCTGCGCCAGACCATCGCGCAGCGCCTGAAGGACGCACAGAACACCGCCGCTATCCTGACTACGTTCAACGACGTCGACATGAGCGCAGTTATGAAGCTGCGGTCGGAGTTCAAGGAGCTGTTCGAGAAGCGCCACGGCGTGAAGCTCGGCTTCATGGGCTTCTTCGTTAAGGCGTGCCTGCAGGCCTTGAAGGAGATCCCCTCGGTCAACGCCGAGATCGACGGCGACGAGATCGTCTACAAGAACTACTACCACATCGGTGTGGCGGTCAGCACCGACCGCGGTCTCGTGGTTCCGGTGGTGCGCGAGGCCGACCGTATGAGCCTCGCCGAGATCGAGGCGCAAATCTCCGACTTCGGCAAGCGCGCGCGCGAGGGCAAGCTCGGCATCGGCGACATGCAGGGCGGCACCTTCACCATCACCAACGGCGGGGTGTTCGGCTCGCTGCTGTCGACGCCGATCCTAAATGCGCCGCAGTCGGCCATCCTCGGCATGCACCGCATCGAGGAGCGGCCGGTGGTGCGCGACGGCCAGGTGGTAGCGCGCCCCATGATGTACCTGGCGTTGAGCTATGACCATCGCATCGTCGACGGCAAGGAGGCCGTGGCCTTCCTCGTGCGTGTCAAGGAGTGTCTCGAAGAGCCGCAAAGGTTTATCCTGGAGCTCTAGGCAGGAGCAACCTTTGGGAATGGCGGAGGCACCCATTTCAGCAGCGATCGAGGTTTATCTCACGGTCAATAATGGCCTGGAGGCCATCGAGTTCTACAAGCGGGCCTTCGGGGCGCAGGTGGTATACCAGGAGCTGACCGACGACAAACAGAAGGTCATGCACGCCTCGCTCACGGCCTTCGGCGGACACTTCATGCTGTCGGACCACTTCCCTCAATACATTACCGACGTCGCGCCACGCGAAGCAAACGCGCAGGGAAGCGTCGCCATGCAAATCAACATGCAGACGCCGCAGGAGGTCGACGCCGCGATCGCGCGCGCTCAGGCTGCGGGCGCGACAGTCACCATGCCGGCGACGGACACGTTCTGGGTCATGCGCTACGGGCGCTTGAAGGACCCCTACGGCTACGTGTGGGCGTTCGGCGCTCCTCTCCCGCTCTAGATCAGCAAAAGGACCAGCTCCCGTGAGCGCCTACGATCTCATCGTCATCGGAACCGGGCCGGGCGGCTACGTGTGCGCCATTCGCGCGAGCCAGCTCGGCATGACGGTCGGCGTAATCGAGAAGCGGGCGACGCACGGCGGCACTTGCCTCAACGTCGGTTGCATTCCGTCCAAGGCGATGCTGCACGCGTCCGAGCTCTACGACGAGGCGCGCCATGCGTTCGGTGCCATGGGGATCGTAGCCGAGACCGAGCTCGATCTTCAAAAGATGATGGCCTTCAAGGACGAGGGCGTGAAGGGCAACGTCGACGGCGTCGCGTTCCTGCTGCGCAAGAACAAAATCGACCACTTCCACGGTACGGGCCGCGTGCTCGGCGGCGGCAAGGTCGAGGTGACGTTCATCAACGGCGAGACGCAGACGATCGAAGCAAAGAACGCGGTCATCGCTACCGGCTCCGAGCCGGCGCAGCTTCCGGGCATCGAGATAAACGAGAAGACGGTGGTCTCCTCCACGGGCGCGCTGTCACTCGATAAGGTGCCGAAGCGGCTGCTCGTAGTCGGCGCTGGCATCATCGGGCTGGAGCTTGGCTCGGTGTGGCGGCGGCTCGGGTCCGAGGTCACGGTCGTAGAGTTCCTCGACCGCATCCTGCCGGGGATCGACGCAGAAGTGGCGCGGCAGATGCAGAAGATCCTGACGAAGCAGGGCCTCTCCTTCCAGCTCGGCCGCAAGGTCACGCACATCGACGACGCGGCGGGCGTCTTGAAGGTCACGACCGAGCCGGCGGCGGGCGGTACCCCGGAGACGATCGAAGCGGATGTCGTGTTGGTCGCCATCGGGCGCGTGCCGTACACGAAGGGATTGGGGCTGGCTGAGGCGGGTGTCGCTCTCGACAACCGTGGGCGCGTGATCGTGGATGAGCACTTTCAGTCCAACGTGCCGGGCGTCTACGCCATCGGCGACGTGATCGCGGGGCCCATGCTCGCGCACAAGGCCGAGGACGAGGGCGTTGCGCTCGCTGAGATCCTCGCGGGCCAGGCAGGCCACGTGAACTACGACGTGATCCCCAACGTGATCTACACCGCGCCCGAGGTCGCGAGCGTCGGCAAATCGGAGGAGGAGCTGAAGGCAGCTGGCGTCGCCTACAAAGTCGGCAAGTTCCCGTTCTCCGCCAACGGCCGCGCCAAGGCCAACCATGCGACCGACGGCTTCGTGAAAATCCTCGCCGACGAGAAGACGGACCGCGTGCTCGGTGTGCACATCGTTTCGGCGAACGCGAGCGAGATGATCGCGGAGGCGGCCGTGCTCATGGAGTTCGGGGGCTCTGCCGAGGATCTTGCCCGCACCTGTCACGCGCACCCCACCCTCACCGAGGCGGTGAAGGAAGCGGCACTCGCCGTCGACAAGCGCGCGATCCATATGTGACGCGGCTACTCGATTGGCGTCACGGTGTAGCCAGCCTCGCGCAGGAGCGCGATAAGGCCCTGCTTGCCCGGCAGATGCAGCGCGCCGATGGCGATGAACACGCCGCCCTGCTCGAGTAGCGGCTGGGCCGTGGCGCGCATCTTGACGTTGCGCTCGGTGAGCAGCTTCTCCTGGAAGCCGGCGAAGGCGTCGTCGCCGATGCCAACCTGCTTTGCCAGCGCAATTTGGAAAGGCATGGCGGCGCTGATCTTGCGGTCGAGATAGAGCTGCACCAGCGTCTCCACCAGGTCGTTGGTGCGGTCGGCAAATTTCAGGCTCGCACGCAGCATGGCGAGCTGTTGGGGCTCCGGCACCGCGGCCAGCGCCTGCAACTGCTCGGGGATGGTCTCCAGGCCGACGACCTGCATCCCGCGCGTCTTGCCGATCTCGGCGAGCTTCATGTCGAGGACGCGCGCGCCCTGCTGCACGCTGGCGCGCTCGCAGTCCGACACCGACAGGATCATCGTGACGATCCACGGCTTGAACAGCGCGGCGAGGTCGGAGGGCATCCCCGAGCGGGAGACGATCCGCTTCACCGTGGCGTACTCGGTGCCCGAAAGCAGCCCGTCGAGGCGGCGGCCGTCGGTGAACATCACCAGCGGCGCCGACTGCGCAATGACAGCGGCCGTCGCCTTGTCGGAGACGTCGGACACCTCCAGCGCGATGGTCTTCGTCTGCCCGAGCGCCTGCTCGACTGCCGGCGACAGCTTGGTGACGCGCTCATCCGTCAGGTGCACGGTGCCGAACAGGTAGGAGGGGGGACGTCCGTCGCGCTCGATCTTCCACAGTAGAGCGCCGGCGTTCTCGGTCGCGGCCGCCTGGGCCATGATCCGGGAGTAGGTCTCCGGGTCCTTCGCCTGGGTCTCAGCGAGCATGTTGGTGCCGCGGCACTTGTCGGCTCCCGCCTCGGCCGCGTAGGCGCCGCAGGGCTGGAACAGGGCTGTGAACGAGATTGCGGCCGCGGCAGCGGCTTTGGCCAAGCGAATACGCATAAGAAACCTGGTACCCCGTGCGGTGAGCTGGACGACCGCTTCTTCATCGGGCAACGGGGCAAGAAAAGGGCAAAATTACGTCAAGGTTTCTGCGGTATTCTAACCCATTGAATTTACGTTATTTCACGATCTGGGGTGGGCTGCGTCATAAACGGCAAGCAGCCTTTCGCGGTCTACTTCCGTATAGGCCTGGGTCGTGGATAAGGAGGCGTGGCCCAAGAGCTCCTGGATCTGGCGCAGGTCGCCGCCCGACGACAACAGGTGCGTGGCGAAGGAGTGGCGCAGCGCATGCGGGGTTGCGGTGAGGGGCAGATCGAGCGCCGCCCGCATGCGCTCCATGGTGAGCTGGATGATGCGCGGCGACAGTGGACCGCCCTTGGCGCCGCGGAACAGGGTATCGTCGGGGGCAAGCGGGTAGGGGTTGAGCGCCAAGTAGCGGGCGATCGCGGCGCGCACAACCGGGAGCACAGGGACGAGCCTCTCCTTGCCGCCCTTGCCGGCGACGCGCAGGACGTCGCGGTCGCCGGTGGGCGCGTCCTTGAGCTTGATGGATAGGGCCTCCGCGATGCGCAGGCCGGAGCCATAGAGCAGCAGCAGCACCGCGGCGTCGCGCGCGATCGTCCACTCGAGTTCGGCACCCGGTCCCGGCTCGACCACGCGGGCTGCCTTGTCGACGGTCAATGGCTTTGGCACCGAATGCGGCACCTTTGGCATCCCGATCTGGCGCACGGCGCGGTTCGTCACGTTCTTCCGGGCGTCGAGCCAGCGGAAGAACTGGCGCAGAGCCGACAGCGTGCGAGCGAGCGAGCGGCTGACGGCGCCTGAGCGCCGGCGCGAGGCGAGGAAGGCCCGGAAGGTCTTGGGCTCGAGGCGCTGTAGGTCGGCGAGGCAGGGCGCGTGGCCGAGCTCGGTTGTCAGATGCGCTAGGAACTGGCGCACGTCGCGAGCGTAGGCATCGAGCGTCTTTTCGGCATGCCCGCGCTCGTGGCGGAGGAAGACGAGCCAGTCGGCGACGGCATGCTCGAGATCGGCTCCGAGGGGCAGCTCGACGGTGTCTTTCGCGAGAGTGAGCACGATGGCGGCTCCGTTCGAAGCCTGAATGTCAGCCCGTATCGTTTACCCGATTCGTCGAGCCGGCGGCCGCGGCGACCTACTCCGCGTCGTCCGGTGGGGGCGGGTAGGAAGCCGTCCGCAGGCGCGCCTCGAGCGCGTCGATGCGTTCCAAGAGCTGCAGCGCCAGCGCGATTCCCGGCAGGTTGACGCCTAAATCGCGCTGCAGCCGGCGTGCCTTTTGCACGCGCACGACGCTCGTCGCCGAAAAGCGCCACTGCGGGCCGCCCGGCTGCAGCGGCTCGAGCACGCCTTCCTCGACGAGCTCCATCACCCATTCGGTCTGCACGCGGCAGGAGCGCGTCAGCTCCGCGAGCGTGATCTCGTGCGCTTCATCGAGAAGCAGGACCGACTGCGATTCAGGGGTTTTTGCTGGCATCGCTCACACTCCCAGGCCGGCTCGCGGATTGAACGGGATCTCGCGCTCCATCTGCCGGTAAAGTTCCTTGGCCTTGTCGGTATCCGCCGGCGGCAGCACGATCTTTAGCACGGCATGCAAGTCGCCGGGCGGCGAGCCGGGAATGCCGCGCCCCTTTAGGCGCATAGTGCGGCCCTTGGTCGAGCCCGGCGGAATCTTGAGCATCACTGCGCCGTCGGGCGTCGGCGCCTTGACGGAGGCGCCGAGCGCCGCCTCCCATGGCGCGATCGGCAGGTCGACGTACACGTCCTTGCCCTCCACGCGGAAGACAGAGTCGGGTGCGAACGCGACCTCGAGATAGAGATCGCCGGGCGGGCCCTTGCCGATTCCGGGCGAGCCCTGGCCCGCAAGCCGGATGTGCTGGCCCTCGCGCACGCCCTTGGGGATCGTTACGTTGAGCGTGCGGTCCTTGACCGCGACGTGGCCTCCCGGGTCGACGTCCGGCACGCGCAGGGTGATTGAGCGCTTGGCTCCGTTGTAGGCGTCGCGCAGGTCGATGACGACCTTGGCGTGGTGGTCCTCTCCTTGCGCGTTGAACTCGCGGGCGCCGGAGAAGCCGCCGCGGCCGCCAAATCCGCCGCCGCCTCCGCCGCGCATACGGCCGAACAGGCCCTCGAAGAAGTCGCTGAACTGGGAGGCGTCGGCTCCGGTGGCGCCGCCGCCGCTGAACTCGAAGCCAGCGTCCCAGTTGGGCGGCGGACGGAATTCCTGCCCCTGCTTCCAGTTGGCGCCGAGCTCGTTGTAAGCCGCGCGCTTCTCCGGGTCCTTGAGGACCTCGTAGGCCTCGCCCGCGTCCTTGAACTTGGCTTCCGCGCCGGCTTCCTTGTTGACGTCGGGATGAAAGGTGCGCGCGAGCTTGCGATAGGCGCGCTTGATGTCGTCCTGGCTGGCGGTTCGCTCGACGCCGAGGATCTTATAGTAGTCCTTATATTCCATGGGGACGGCGGTCCTGACACGAGGCGGGTAGGGGTGAGGGTTGCGGCCGGCGGCGGCCTCGACCATAGCGCCAAGCCGCTCCCTCCCGGTTAATCCGTGGTATCGGCAAGGAATATTGTCCCTGTTTGTCGCCGCGGAAAGGTGCGGGCCACGCGATCGGTGATCCGCCTTCGCCGTGCCGTCACCCCGGTCTAGCCTTCGCAGATCGATTCCTTTGCACCAATTGGAGATCCATGACGGCGCGGATGGACAGTCTGCTCGAACCGCTGGAGCGAGGTGAGCGCAAGGCCGCGCTGTGCGCGCCCGTCGTGCTCGCGGTCGCGCTCGACCAGAGCTACGACTACCTCGTGCCCGCTGGCATCGAGCTGGAGCCGGGCGCGTTCGTGCTGGTGCCGTTCGGGCCGCAAAGCCGCATTGGCGTCGTCTGGGACCGCGCAATCGGCGAACCGGGCAAGGCCGTCGACCCCAAGAAGCTCAAGAGCATCGCCGGCGTCGTCGACGTGCCGCCGCTTCCCTTGAGCTCGCTGCGCTTTGCCGAATGGATCGCACGCTACACGCTCGCCCCGCTCGGCATGGTCGTGCGCATGATGATGAGCGCACGCGCCGCTTTCGAGCCGGTGAAGCCGCGCTTCGGGGTGACGGTGGTCGAGGGTGCGCCCGAGCCGCCGCGCATGACGCCGGCGAGGACGCGCGCGCTCGAGATCGCCGGCGACGGCGCGATCCGGGCCAAGTCGGCGCTCGCGACGCAAGCCGAGTGCTCGACCGGCGTCATCGACGGGCTCGTGGCGGCGGGCAGCCTCGCCGAGGTTGCGATCCCGGAAAAGCGCCTGCCGCAGCCAGATGCGCGTCACCGCGAGACCGAGTTCAGCCCCGAGCAGGCGCGCGCGGTGCACGCGCTGCAGTCGGCCGTAGACGGCGGGAATTTTTCGGTGACGCTGCTCGACGGCGTCACTGGCTCTGGCAAGACCGAGGTCTATTTCGAGGCGGTCGCGCGGACGTTGGAGCGCGGCGGCCAGGCGCTGATCATGCTCCCCGAGATCGCGCTCACCGACCAATTCATGCGCCGCTTCGGCGAGCGCTTCGGCTGCTCACCCGTCGAGTGGCATTCGGCGCTCGCGGGCCCGGAGCGCGGCCGCGTCTGGCGCGCTGCCGCGACCGGAGAGGCGCGCGTCATCGTCGGGGCGCGCTCGGCCTTGTTCCTGCCGTTCAGGGAGTTGGGCCTCATCGTTGTCGACGAGGAGCACGACCCGGGCTTCAAGCAGGACGACCGCGTGCACTACCAGGCGCGCGACATGAGCGTGGTGCGCGGTAGCCTCGGCGGCTTCCCGGTCGTGCTGTCGTCGGCGACGCCGTCGATCGAGAGCCACGTGAACGCGCGCACCGGCCGTTACCGCCACGTGGTGCTCCCCGGTCGCTACTCGGGCGCGGCGCTACCTGCCGTGACGGCCATCGACCTGCGGGTCAATCCGCCCGAGCGGGGCAAATGGCTGTCGCAGGTGCTCGTCGACGCTATCGCGGAGACCTTGGCGGCCAAGCAACAGACGCTGCTGTTCCTCAACCGGCGCGGTTATGCCCCGCTGACGCTGTGCCGCAGCTGCGGCCACCGCATCCAGTGCCCGCAGTGCACGGCGTGGCTGGTGGAGCACCGCTTCCGCGGCCGCCTGCACTGCCACCATTGCGGCTTCTCGATCCCCCACCCCGAGAAGTGCCCGAGCTGCGGCGAAGCGGGATCGCTCGTCGCCTGCGGGCCGGGGGTGGAGCGCGTCGCCGAGGAGGTGGCGGAGCGCTTCCCCGAAGCCCGCGTTGCGCTGCTGTCGTCCGATCTGATCCCGGGCCTCACCGAGATGCGCGAGATGATCCGCTCGATCGAGGCCGGCGGCATCGACATCGTCATCGGCACGCAGATCGTGGCCAAGGGCCACCATTTCCCGCTGCTCGCGACCGTCGGCATCGTCGACGGTGACTTAGGGCTAGCGATGGGCGCCGACCCGCGCGCGGGCGAGCGCACGTTCCAGCTCCTGCATCAGGTGACGGGGCGCGCCGGGCGCGCGCTCGCCGAGGGGCGAGGCTACGTGCAGACCTACATGCCCGAGCACCCGGTTATGGCGGCGATCATCGCTGGCGACCGCGAGGCCTTCATCGAGCGCGAGATCGCCGTGCGCCGCGCTGGACTCTTGCCGCCGTTCGGCCGGCTCGTCGCGCT
The DNA here is from genome assembly GCA_963745205.1 of uncultured Alphaproteobacteria bacterium. Classification (GTDB taxonomy): domain Bacteria; phylum Pseudomonadota; class Alphaproteobacteria; order Rhizobiales; family Hyphomicrobiaceae; genus Hyphomicrobium_A. The sequence continues at coordinate 13,013 of CAVUWX010000012.1, read as the reverse complement.
CGTCGTTTCGGCCCGCGACAAGGAGACGGCGCAGCTCGTCGCGCGCGATATCCTCAATCGGGCGCCGCCGGCCGAGCGCATCGAGATCTTGGGCCCGGCGGAAGCTCCGCTCGCCGTGATCCGAGGGCGCCATCGCTGGCGGCTCTTGGTCAAGGCGCCGCGTGAGATCGACGTGCAGGACTATTTGCGGACGTGGCTGGCGGCGCTCCCCGCCCTGAAGGGCGACATCCGGCTCACCGTCGACGTCGACCCTTACAGCTTTTTGTAAGCGATCAGAACGCTTCCGCGTAGTCCCAGACGGTCACCACGTCGGGACGAAGGTGCGAGGCCTGCAGCCGCTCGCGAATGAAGCGCCGGAGCTTGATCAATACGCGCTCATGGTCGAATTGCGATGACGCAAAGGCGGCGAGCATCCGGCGCGGAATGAGAATGGTCACCGGACCAGCCGGCGCCTCGATGCGCGCGCGGAACTGATCGTCGTACTTCGGAAGCAGCAACGGCGTCGACCCTTCCGGAAATTCGGACGCAAACAGGCTCAGCAAGGCCTCCGCGGCATCCGCTGTTGGTGTTGGTAGCGTGGGGTCCATCTCGATGATTGCTTTCGACCCTCACCCGCGAAAATAAATTGGGCCGGACCCCGGGGGAAAGGTCCGGCCCGACTGGCGCGCGAGGGAAGGGCGCACAGTCAAACTCAATGCGTCAGTAGCGGCCGGCCTCCGAGGCCATGATGCCGAGCATCAGGGCGCCGATGCCGAGCGCGATGTACTTGCCGTTATCGTGATGCCTGTGGCCGCGGTAGGCGTAGAAGTCGTGGCGTCCGCCATCGCGGCCACGACCGTCCCAATTGCCGCGGTCGCCGCCGCGGTCAGAGCGGGCGTAGCCGTCGCGGTGGCCGTCGCGCCAGGGTTCGGCGCTGGCGGAGGTCGCCATCGGCGCCAGCGTGGTGGCGGCGAGCGCCACGGCTGTGGTGAGCGAGGTCAATTTGCGCTTGATGGTCATTTTGGTTGGTCCCCTACCGGTGTTCAGCGGTGCCGGTGCCTCGCCGGCGATGGGGCCTATAAAACAGCGCCCGCGCTGAACGCGCTCTGAAGGGTGCGTGCAGCTTGCGTTCATGTTCGCAAAGCCCCGGAAAATGCGGCATCAGGGCTGTAATCCCCCGGTTGAAGGCCCAGCCCACGCGTGTTAGAGAACCGGCGAACTTGGAGGGGGGCTAGGCTCGGATAGCTCACGCCCTCCTTTTGCGTGAACGAATTCCTCAAAGCGGGGCAAGGCCTTGGGGCTTATCCCGGGTGCCCCAGGGCCAATCCAGGGGCCCTAGATGGCCGCCGGCGAGAGCGTTTGACGTGGCAACGGACAATCCAATGACAGCGGGCGTGGCGGGGCGATACGCGTCCGCGCTTTTCGAGCTCGCAAACGAGCAGAACCGCCTCGATGAGGTCGACGCCGACCTCGGCAAGTTCCAGACCCTCCTCGATCAGAGCAGCGATCTCAAACGGCTGGTGAAGAGCCCTGCGTTCGCGGCGGAAGAGCAGCAGCGGGCGCTCGGCGCCGTGATGGATTGGGCGTCTATCGGCGCGACGACGGGGAATTTCCTGAAGGTCGTTACCCGCAACCGCCGCCTGTTCGCCGCCGAGGACATGATCGACACGTTCCGCAGCCTGCTCGCGCGTCATCGCGGCGAGGTCGCGGCCGAGGTGCAATCGGCCGTCGCGCTCACCGATCAGCAGCTCGCGGCACTCAAGGCAAAGCTCAAATCGACGTTCGGCAAGGACGTGCGGATCGGCGCCAAGGTCGACCCGTCGCTGCTCGGCGGTCTCATCGTCAAGATCGGAAGCCGCATGTTCGACAGCTCGCTGCGGACCAAGCTCGGCAATCTCAAGGTCGTGCTGAAAGGCAACGGCTCATAAGGCAATCGCGGCCACAAGGGCGCCTGCCCGCGGCCGTTCTCAAGGCAACCGGTTGGCGAAGCGTCGCCGACGCGCAAGGCTAAGCGCCGTTAGGGAAGAGGCAAGTTATGGAAATCCGCGCCGCAGAGATCTCCTCGATCCTCAAGGAGCAGATCAAGAACTTCGGCAAGGAGGCCGAGGTTTCCGAGATCGGCCAGGTGCTGTCGGTCGGCGACGGCATCGCGCGCGTCTATGGCCTCGACAACGTACAAGCCGGCGAGATGGTCGAGTTCCCTGGCGGCATCCGCGGCATGGCGCTGAACCTCGAGGCCGACAATGTCGGCGTCGTCATCTTCGGCGACGACCGCACCATCAAGGAAGGCGATACCGTCAAGCGCACCGGCGCCATCGTCGAAGTTCCGGTCGGCAAGGGCCTGCTCGGTCGTGTCGTTGACGCGCTCGGCAACCCGATCGACGGCAAGGGGCCGATCAAGTTCGACAAGAAGATGCGCGTCGACGTGAAGGCGCCGGGCATCCTGCCGCGCAAGTCGGTGCACGAGCCGATGGCGACCGGCCTCAAGGCGGTCGACGCACTGATCCCCATCGGCCGCGGCCAGCGTGAGCTCATCATCGGCGACCGCCAGACCGGCAAGACGGCGATCATTCTCGATACTATCCTCAATCAGAAGTCGATCAACGCCACGGGCGACGAGAAGGCCAAGCTCTACTGCGTCTACGTCGCCGTCGGCCAGAAGCGCTCCACCGTCGCCCAGTTCGTCAAGGTGCTGGAGGAGCAGGGCGCGCTCGAATATTCGATCGTCGTCGCCGCGACCGCGTCGGAGCCGGCGCCGCTGCAGTATCTCGCGCCGTTCACCGGCTGCACCATGGGCGAATACTTTCGCGACAACGGCATGCACGCCGTGATCGCGTACGACGACCTCTCCAAGCAGGCCGTCGCCTATCGCCAGATGTCGCTCTTGCTGCGCCGCCCGCCTGGCCGCGAAGCCTATCCGGGCGACGTGTTCTACCTTCACTCGCGCCTCTTGGAGCGTGCCGCCAAGCTCAACGACCAGCACGGCGCCGGCTCGCTTACCGCGCTCCCCGTCATCGAGACGCAGGCGAACGACGTGTCGGCCTACATCCCGACCAACGTGATCTCCATCACCGACGGGCAGATCTTCCTCGAGACCGACCTCTTCTATCAGGGCATCCGTCCGGCCGTGAACGTCGGCCTTTCGGTGTCGCGCGTCGGTTCGGCCGCGCAGACGAAGGCGATGAAGCAGGTGGCTGGTAAGATCAAGGGCGAGCTAGCGCAGTATCGCGAGATGGCGGCGTTTGCGCAGTTCGGTTCCGACCTCGATGCGGCGACGCAGAAGATGCTCGCGCGCGGCGCTCGCCTCACCGAGCTCCTGAAGCAGCCGCAGTTCTCGCCATTGAAGATGGAAGAGCAGGTTTGCGTGATCTTCGCCGGTACGCGCGGCTATCTCGATCCGCTCCCCGTCTCCGCGATCAACAAGTTCGAGCAGGACCTGCTGCGGCTCTTGCGCGACCAGGGCAAGGACATCCTGGATGCGATCCGCACCGAGAAGGCCCTTTCGGAGGCGACCGAGAAGAAGCTCGTCGCCTTCCTCGACAATTTCGCCAAGGGCTTCACGGCGTGAGATTCCACTCTTCCCGCAAGCGGGGAGAAAAGGAAGTAGCGGCCTCGGCGGCCGGAAAGATTAGGACGCTCGAATGGCGAGCTTGAAAGATCTTCGCAACCGCATCGCGTCGGTGAAGGCGACCCGCAAGATCACCAAGGCGATGCAGATGGTCGCCGCGGCGAAGCTGCGCCGCGCGCAAGAGGCTGCCACCGCCGCGCGTCCCTACGCCGATCGCATGGCCCAGATGATGGCGAGCCTGGGCGGCCGCGTCACCGACCGGGCCGGCATGTCGCCGCTGCTGGTCGGCACCGGCAAGGATGACGTGCATCTATTGGTCGTCATGACGGGTGAGCGCGGCCTTGCCGGCGGGTTCAACTCCAACATCGCCAAGCTCGCGCGCAACGACGCGCGGAGCCTCCTTGCCGCCGGCAAGACGGTGAAGCTGCTGATGGTCGGGCGCAAGGGCGCCGAGGCGATGCGCAGGGACTACGGTAACCGCTACGTCGACCGCGTGGATCTGCGCGGCGTGCGCCAGCTCACGTTCGGCCACGCGGACGGGATTGCCCAGAAGATTCTCGCGCTATTCGAAGCCGGTGAGTTCGACGTGGCGACGCTGTATTTCTCGCAGTTCAAATCGGTCATCAATCAGGTACCGACAGCGCTGCAGCTGATCCCGGCGAAGATCCCCGCCGGGGCGCGCGAAAAGGCAGCCGGCGCCGTGGCGATCCACGAGTACGAGCCATCCGACGAAGAGGTGCTCGACTATCTCGTTAATCTCAACATCTCGACGCAGATCTTCCGCGGGCTGCTGGAGAATGTCGCCTCGTTCTACGGCGCGCAGATGAGCGCCATGGACAGCGCCACGCGCAACGCCGGCGAGATGATCGACAAGCTGACGTTGAAGTACAACCGCACGCGCCAGGCCATGATCACGAAAGAGCTCATCGAGATCATCTCGGGCGCCGACGCGCTGTGAGCACATAGAAGGGTACGAGGAAAGCAAGATGGCAAACAACGTTGGTCGCATCCGCCAGGTGACGGGCGCCGTCGTCGACGTGCAGTTCGACGATCAGCTGCCGGCCATCCTCAATGCGCTCGAGACCAAGAACCACGGCTCGCGCCTCGTGCTCGAGGTCGCGCAGCATTTGGGCGAGAACACGGTGCGCACCATCGCGATGGATTCGACCGAAGGCCTCGTGCGTGGCCAGCAGGTCACCGATACCGGCGCGCCGATCTCCGTTCCCGTGGGCGATGCCACGCTCGGGCGCATCATGAACGTGGTCGGCGAGCCGGTTGACGAGGCAGGCCCGATCAAAGGCGTGACCAACCGCGCCATCCACCAGCCGGCGCCGACCTTCCAGGACCAGGCGACGGAGGCGCAGATCCTCGTCACCGGCATCAAGGTCGTCGATCTGCTCGCTCCCTACGCCAAGGGCGGCAAGATCGGGCTGTTCGGCGGTGCGGGCGTCGGCAAGACCGTGCTCATCATGGAGCTGATCAACAACGTCGCCAAAGCGCACGGCGGCTATTCGGTGTTCGCCGGTGTCGGCGAGCGCACGCGCGAGGGCAACGACCTCTATCATGAGATGATCGATTCAAAGGTCAACGTCGACCCCAAGAAGAACAACGGCAGCGCGGCCGGCTCGAAGTGCGCGCTCGTCTACGGCCAGATGAACGAGCCGCCCGGTGCGCGCGCCCGGGTCGGCCTCTCCGGTCTGACGGTCGCCGAATATTTCCGCGACCAGGGTCAGGACGTGCTGTTCTTCGTCGACAACATCTTCCGCTTCACGCAAGCAGGCTCCGAGGTGTCGGCGCTGCTCGGCCGTATTCCGTCGGCGGTCGGCTATCAGCCGACGCTGGCGACCGACATGGGCGCACTCCAGGAGCGCATCACCACGACGCAGAAAGGCTCGATCACCTCGGTGCAGGCGATCTATGTGCCGGCCGACGACCTGACCGACCCGGCGCCGGCGACCTCGTTCGCCCATCTCGACGCCACGACCGTGCTCGACCGCGACATTGCCGCCAAGGGCATCTACCCGGCCGTGGACCCGCTCGGCTCCACCTCGCGCATGCTCGATCCGCGCATCGTCGGCGAGGAGCACTACAAGGTTGCTCGCCAGGTGCAGCAGATCCTGCAAAGGTACAAGTCGCTGCAGGACATCATCGCCATTCTCGGCATGGACGAGCTCTCCGAAGACGATAAGCTGATCGTGGCTCGCGCCCGCAAGATCGAGCGTTTCCTGTCGCAGCCGTTCCACGTCGCCGAAGTGTTTACCGGCTCGCCCGGCAAGCTCGTCAGCCTTGCCGATACGATCAAGGGCTTCAAGGGTCTCTGCAACGGCGACTACGACCATTTGCCCGAGCAGGCGTTCTACATGGTGGGCACCATCGACGAAGCCATCGCCAAGGCGGAGAAGCTCGCCGAGGCGGCATAACTGCATCGAACGGGTGCGCCTGCGCGCATCCACGAAAGGATACCCAGATGGCTGGGGAGCAGACGGGCAAGGGCGTAGCCGGCACGAGCTTCGGCTCCTGCTGTACGGAGCTGAAGGACGCCATGAGCGGCGAGGAGTTCGAGCCGCTGCTCACGGTGGGCGACGACGGCGTGCTCTACATGTCCGTCGGCCTCATCGATCTGGAGCAGGAGGACGAACCGGGGATGGTCGACCACCCGATGTTCTTCTGCCCGTTCTGCGGCAAGCAGCAGCAGACGGTGGACGAGGTGCGCGCCAAGACCGGCGGCGACAACGGCGTTGATGACGAGGCGTAAGGGATACGCCGCTTCACCCTTAGCACCGGAAGCGTGGTCCGCTCACCGGTGATCGGCGTCGTCGCCGGCACCAGAGCGAGCGGCACGGTCCGGACGGCAGGCCCCGACCAGGCCTCGTGCGGACGGAGCAGCGCCACGAGGTGCTGCGTCGGCCGCACGGCAGCCGTTGCACGGCCCGCCGACGCCGCGCCCGTCGCGGTGAGTGCGACGAGCGCGAGCGTGGGCAGAAACGTCGAGCCTACGTTCAACCGGTGAGGCCGAAGGTGCTCTTGGCCCCGCTCGGAGATGACGCGGCCGGCGTGGCCGGCGGCGTACGCGGCGCCGTCGGTGTGGCCGGCTTCGGTTTGGTCGGCGTGGGCGTCGTCGGTGTGGGTGTCGTTGGCGTTGGTGTCGTCGGGGTGGGCGTCGTGGTGGTCGGCGTCGTCGGCGTGGGAGCGATCGCCGCCGGGAAGTTGCAGGACGCCGCACCCGTCACGGGGTCGACGTAGGCCGGGACGAGTCCGAGCGTGTTGTACGGCGGCAGCCTGTCCTCGCCGGCGACCAGGTCGTACGCCTTGCCGGACGGGGCGCAGTAGAGCTGGCGATCCGGGGTCGACGTCGCCGCGGTCGCGCACGTCGGCACGCTGATCGTGTCGTTGTCGAGCGTGACCGCGCCGTTTCGGGCCAGCACGCGGCCGTCGACCGTCACGCCGTGGGTGACGGTGATGCTGGTCGACGCGAGGATGGTTCCGCGGAAGGTGGAGCCGGTGCCGAGCGTCGCGGAGCTGCCGACCTGCCAGAAGACGTTGCAGGACTGGGCGCCGTTGATCAGGTTGACCGCGCTGGTCGATGCCGTGGTCAGCGTGGAGCCCGCCTGGAAGACGAACACGGCGTTCGGGTCACCGCCGCGCGTCGAGCGTGACCGTTCCCGTCAGCCCGATCGAGGAGGCGGAGTTGTAGACTCCCGGCTCCAGGGTCTGGCCGCCGAGGTCGGCGACGATCGGGGTAGTCGGCCCCTCGCCGGCGGCGTTGTTGTACGCGGTGACGAGGTCGATCTTGGCCTGCTGCGTGACCGCGTCGCCGGCGTGGTTCGTTCCGTTCACCGTCTCCGACCCTGTCACGGTCATCGACGGGGTCGGGAACGTCCCGATGTCACCGTTGATCGTGGTCGGGCCGGTGTCGGTGGTCCCGGATCCGGCCAGCACCGCGAAACTGTTCGCCGTCCCGAGCGGCACACTTGTCGCCGCGGCCCCTGCGCTGCTCGCGAGCGTCAGCGCGAAGAACAGCGCGAGCACGAGCAGCCCGGCCGCGGTCGTCCTGCCGGAGCGCGACCGTGTCGCGCGCGCGTTCTCGGAGAGCTTCATCTTTGGTCCTTTCCTCCCTCGACGCCGACCAAGACGGTCGGTCGGTCGAGTAGCTCCGACCTACGCTGATGAGGACGGACCCGTCGCGGACCTGATCAATGAGGTCCGCAGGGTGCTTCGCTGGCCCCTCTCATTTGAGAGGCCTACGACAAAAGTCTATCACCCTTTGCTCAGGGGAGCAGGTTTTCGGCTCCAGGCTGCGGCGGGGGGAGGAGCAGGATGTGGCTCTCGACGACAGCGGCGGCGACGTCGCTGAGCTTGCGGCCGTTGTGCTGCGAGTGGTCGCGGAGCTTCTCGAAGGCGGCGTCGGCGTTGATCGCGTAGCGGGCCATGAGGATGCCCTTCGCCTGCTCGATCAGGGCGCGGCGTCCGAACGCTCCCTGGAGGTTCTGGTACTCGCTGAAACGCTGGAGCGTGATGTCGATCGCGCTCTGGAGCTCCGCGGGCGAGCCGTCGATGATGTAGGCGAAGACGCCGCGCTTTGCGGCCTCGTGGACGTACTCGGGATCGTCCGCGTGGAGGATCGCGATCACCGGGCAGGAGGCCTCGCGGACGATCTCGGAGATCAGCTCGAGCGCGTGATCCGAGCTCGACCCGAGCCCGACCAGCGCGACGTCGGGATGCTCCCTCGCCGTGACCGGCGCCGACTTCCTTGACGTAGATCTCGCGGGCGATCACGTCGTGACCGAGCCCGATCACGACCTGGGCGAGCAGCTCGAGCCTGTCGCGCCGCTCGTTTGCGATCAGCACCCGCAAGTGCTGGGGGGTGTTCTCGGGCATTGGACCGCTGGCCTCGATGTTTCCAATTGTAGCTCGGGAATTCGCGGAACCTGGGGCGCGAAGGTGATAGGTTGGTTGGTGGCGGCGCCGTAATCCTCGGCGTTGCGGAGTGCTCGCCGGGTCTCATGCATCGTGGCCCGGCGAAATGTCCTCCCACAGACGTCGTGCGGGTTGGAGCTGTTCACGGCCGGCCCGATGCAGCGTGGTCGGCGATGACGCCTCGACCAACGGAGTGGACATGATCGAAGCACCCGCATCGCCGTTTCGCCGCGGTGGCTGGACGCGCACACAGACCTCCTCTCGCGGCGAGCCGCCAAGCCGGTCGAGGTCTTCGCCCCCGACCGTCACGCGACGGATCTCCTGCTCGAGTACGTCGCGCCGTTGTTCCCGGCCGAGATCGCGCCGGGCGCCGTGTGGATCGTGCGGCTGCAGCCGCCGGCGACGGGGGAGGGATGGGTCGTTCAGCTTCTGACCATCCTCCGGCGCTGGCTGGAAGCCGCCCGCCTGCCGTGGGCCACCGTCGTCTACGACGGCCGCAGCTATCTGTTCCGCGCCTCCAGCAACGTCGCCCAGTTCGAACGAGCCGCGGAGGCGATCCGCGGCCCATCAACCCTTGTCGCAACCTAGCCAAGCCTTCCCCCAGTGCCTGCGGCCGGCCCCCTCGGCCGCAGGCACACCCCCCACCGCGGAAGGAGGGACATGACCTCTACGCACGCACCGACGTCTCTGCGTGAACCGAGCTCGGACGCGTCGCCGCCGCTCCCGGAGTCGCGCGGGGAGCGCTACCTCCGTCACGGACGCAGGGCGCGCATGTACGCGTCGACCATCTTGCTCGTCGCGGTGATCGTGGTTCTCGTCGTCCTGATCTCGCGCAACACCGGCACCGCAAAGCTCGACTGGGTGTTCGGCTCGACGAACGCGTCGCTCGTCTGGATCATCCTCGCCGCCGCTCTGCTCGGCTGGCTGCTGGGAGTGGCGACGACGGCGATGTTCCGTCACCGGACACGCCGTCGGGAAACGGCGCGCGCCGATCGCAGCTAGGGTGGCCCTGCACGCGGGCTCGGCGTTGTGCCGCGGAGGATCACGATTCTCCTCTTCGACTGCCACCCTTGCCCTGCTGGATCAGGCCGCCTGTCCGGGTTGTCTGTCCTGAACGAAGCAGTTGGGAGTTTCACCATGCACGAGATCAATCGGAGCAACACCGATGCAGGACGCACGCGGTCCCTCACCGGGGGGACGCTGAAGCGGATCCTCCTCTTGACAGGTCTGATCGTCGCGTTGGCCGCGGTCGGCTCGGCGTTCGCCGGCGGGCCGAAGGCCGACAAGGTCGGCCCGATCACGTTCGAGCCGGCGCAGGGCTACGCCCTCGGCAACATCAACGGCCAGCAGGGCTGGATGAAGTCCGGCGCCTACGACGTGGCCGTGGCGAGCGTCGCCACCTTCCCGGCCGCGTCCGGGTACGGCTTCGGCACGCAGGCGCTGCGACTGTCGAACGCCACCGTGAGCGGAAGCTTCGGCGACCAGACGTTCTCGCCGGGTCTCTCGAACCCCGCCGGCGAAGGGTCTGCGGCTGGTCATTTCAGCGCGCGGTTCAAGATCGGCACGACGCAGTCCACCGTGCAGCCCGGCCTGTTCACGTCGGTGAGCCCCGACAACGGGTCCGGCGGCCGCATGAGCTACCTGCGCTTCGAGGACCAGCTCGACGGCGTTCACGTCTTCTTCGACGACGTGACCGACAACGGCCCGCTCGGCACCACGGCGACCTTCAACGAGACCGACATCGCCACGCTCAGCCGCACGAAGGCGCATTCGATCCGGTTCGAGATCAACTTCAAGAACGGGCCGGGTAATGACGTCGTCAAGATCTTCATCGACGGCAAGAAGGTCGCTCACCGGCACGACGTGGGAGAACTACTACCGCTACGACCCGGAAGCTTCCGGAAGCGGCAACGTGGTCCCCACGACCTCCAAGCTCCTGTTCCGCGAGGGCGGCAGCGCGTCTGACGCGTCCCCGGCCACCCTCGATAACGGCTTCCTCGTCGACGGCGTGTCGCTGAAGTCCTCGGCCGGTCACAGCCAGGACAACGGCAAGGACAAGCACCACGACAAGAACGACAAGAACAACGGCAACAACGGCAGCAACCAGCACCACGGCCACGGCCAGCCCGGCCACTAAGGCCGGCTGACGCTTGCGCTCGCGAGGCCCGGTCGGAATGACCGGGCCTCGCGAAGTGCTAGCGTTCAGTGTGGCGGTGCCGAAGTCATCGGCGCCGCGGAGCACTCGCTGGGTCTCACGCAATGTGCCCCGGCGACTTTCCTCCCACAGACGTCGCGGGTTGGAGTTGGTCGCCGCCGACCTTATCCCGTGAGGAGCCCCCAAATGATCTGGCTGTTCGTTCTCTTGCTCCTGCTGTTTGCGATCGGGGGAGGAATCTTCCTCTCCAAGTTCCTGTTCATCGTGTTGGTCGTCGCGCTGATCGTCGCCGTTCTCGGCAGGCGTTCGACGGCCTGACCCGATCCGCTGTTCCCGTCCACCGCGAAGAATGGAGCACGCAATGGAAGCTCACACCACCGACACCATCGAGACCAACGAGTCGACGCGCGACGCCGACAACGACGCTTCCAGAGGCCGCGGCAGCCGAGCCGGCGGTCATGCACCGAGAGATCGCCGAGTGGCGCGGCAGGGACCTCGTCGACAGCGCCGGCGAGCGGATCGGCAAGCTCGAGGAGGTCTACTTCGACATCGAGACCGACGAGCCGCAGTTCGGCACGGTGAAGGAAGGCTTCATCGGACGCCACCTGACGTTCGTCCCGCTGACCGGGATCACGATCGGCCCGGACAACCTCCAGGTTGCGGTGACCAAGGCAGCAGGTCAGCAGCGCCCCCAACATCGCGCTGCAGGGCGGCGAGCTCACCCAGGCGGACGAATCCGCCCTCTACCACCACTACCAGCTCAACTACACCCCGCCCGAGACGCAGAGCGGCCGCCGGCTCGCGCGCCGCTAGCGAACCCGCGTGAGGCGCGGCGGGGGAGCGGGCACCGGCTCGAGCGCCGGCTTCCCGACCTGGAACTCCATCTGCTCGCAGTAGAGATCGGCGACGACGTGCGCGACCTGGCCCCGCGACGGCCGCCGCGCGTCGGAACGCGAAGATGCCGACGTTGTGCAGGACGATCCGGCCGAGCTCGGCCTTTCTGTTCGGCGCCAGGAAGACGATCACGCCGGTCTTCTCGTGCGAGTCGTCGTTGTTGCCCTTGACGAGGAAGTCCTGCGCCCAGTCGCCCCACGGCCCGGCGTCGAGCTCCGAGATCGTGACCCGGAGGTTCGGGAACTCGACCCGCCCGATCTCGACGGGTGCATCGCGGACCGAGCCGACGTCGTCGCTGACGACGGGCTGCTTCACGGTGAACGAGTCGATCCTGCTGACCCTGGCGCCGGGCAGCCCGTCGAGCTCGAAGCTGAAGTTCGAGGCGACGAACTGCTTCTGTGCCGGCGCCTTCGGCGCGGTCACCTTCCGCTCGCCTTCGCGTCGCGCGTGAACTCCGGCGCGAACTTCAAGTCAGGTGGGCCGCATCCTTGGAGCTCGCATCGAGGTCGGGGATGGTCAGCTCGGTGATGAGCGCGTGGTAGAACTCGCGCGCGCTCTGACCGCCTGGAAGCTCGGGTCGGTGACGACGATCGAGCCGTCCTTGCGCGAGTAGTTCTTGCTTCCACGACGCCTCGATCGACTCGTAGATGTCGTGCGCCATGCCGAATCCGAAGTTTCACCTCGACGGGGTCGTACCTCACCTGGCCGATGTGTTTCTTGGCGAACCCCCCGGCTTGGGGCCTTCCTCGACGACCTCGCCGACGGCGTCCCCGCCCTCGGCCGACCGGACGAAGCCGCACGGGACCCCGTCGAGGTTGAACATGAAGCTGCCGGAAACGGTGCTGCGCGTGCCTGCCATTTGGTGATCTCCCCTCGGACGAGCCGCAGCAGTGGCGGGAGCGTACTGCTCAGACGACCGAACGGCCAGGTTCCGGCACCGCCGTGATCTCCCGGCGGAGGGCGTGCAGCGCGCCGACGAAGATCTCCGAGAACGTGGGAACGGCTGGATGGTGTCGCGCAGCACGTCGAGCGGAACGCGTGCGCGGACGGCCAGCGTGGCCTGCTGCAGCCACTCGCCCGCCTCGGGGCCGAGCGCATACGCGCCGGTCAGGCGCTCGCCGTCGCTGAGCAGGGTCAGGAACCCGTTGCTCTCGGCGTAGGCGCGCGTGTACGTCTCGGTCTTCGCGATCTCCGCCAGCCGCGCGGTCGCGCTGAACTCGGCCTCGGCCGCGCCCACCGACGCTGCTTCGGGATCCGTGTACACGACGCGTGGCACGGCGTCGTAGTTCGCTTTGCGCGGCTCGCCGAGGATGTTCGCCGCGACGACCTCGCCCTGGTACTTCCCGACGTGGGTGAGCTGCCAGATGCCGGTGACGTCGCCCACCGCCCACAGCCGCTTGGCTGCTCGCAGGTGCTCGTCGACCGGGACTCCGCGCGGGTTGGCCGCCACGCCGACCGTCTCCAGGCCGAGCCCTTCGACGCGAGGCCGCCGGCCGGTGG
>CAVUWX010000011.1:0-245797 GCA_963745205.1 uncultured Alphaproteobacteria bacterium | reverse complement strand
GGCTGTTGCTCTACCATTGAGCTACACCCGCTTTAGACGTCGCCGTTACGCCACCGGAGCGGGCAGAACCCGCACCGGCGAAGCTGGTGGAGGGGGCTGGATTCGAACCAGCGTAGGCGAAGCCAACGGATTTACAGTCCGTCCCCTTTAGCCACTCGGGCACCCCTCCATGAGCCCCGAACTTCCACTCTAGGGCCGCATCGCCCCCAAATGAAATCGCCCCGCGCGCAAAGCGGCAGGGCCTCCGGTTTATGGTGAGCGAGCACTTGGATGTCAAATGGAAAAGCGGCAGGATGCGCGCCGCGCTCAAGCCCCCAAGCCCTAAGGACGCATGAAGCCAACGCCCGCAGCGCGCCGCGATCGCGCGCCCAACAAGAAGCATGGCAAGCACCGGCCGGGGCGCGCCCCGCGCGCGCAGCAAACAGATGGCCCGCTACGCCTCTACGGCCTGCACGCGGTCGAAGCCGCGCTGCAAAATCCTAAGCGCGCCGTCACGCGCCTGTTGATGACCGAGAACGCCGAGAACCGCCTCGCCTCAGCGCTCGCCGGGCGCACGCCTGAGCGCGTCAACCCGCGCGACCTCGACCGCCTGCTCGGCCCCGACACCGTACACCAGGGCGTGCTCCTGGAGACCGAGCCGCTCGCCGAGCCGACCTTAAGCGACATCGCCGCGGCTGCCGATGCGGGTGGCCCGCTCGTCGTGCTCGATCACGTGACCGATCCGCACAATGTCGGAGCCATCCTGCGCTCGTGCGCGGTGTTCGGTGCGAGCGGTCTTGTCATGACGAGGCGCCACAGCCCGCCACTCGATGCAACGCTGGCCAAGTCCGCCTCCGGCGCGCTCGAGCTGGTGCCGATCGCGCTCGAGCAGAACCTCGCCCGCGCCATCGCGGAAATGAAGGAGCTCGGGTTTACGACCATCGGCCTCGACGACGAGGCGGAGCACCTGTTGGAGGAGGAGCCGTTCGAGGGCCGCATCGCGCTCGTGCTCGGCGCGGAGGGCAAAGGCCTGCGCGAGCTGACGGGCTTAAGCTGCGACCGGCTGTGCCGCATTGCGACCGCGGGGCCGATCGCCAGCCTCAACGTTTCGAACGCGGCGGCGATCGCGCTGCACCTCGCCGCGTGGCAGCGGCGGGCGCGCTAGCGCGCAACGAAAAAGGGTAGCGCGGTGCTCACCGCGCCACCCTCGTCAGATCCCGAAGTTCTCCAAGCCTTTCGCGAGCTCTGCCTATTCGCAGATCAACGGACGCCGGCACGCGTAGTCGCCGCCGCGGCAGACATCGGAGGGCGTCTCCAGTTCCCCGGTGTCAAGGCAAAGCCGGGCCATAGGAATATGGCCTGAGCGCGGGCCCAATGCGGCGCTTTCGAAGGCCGGCTACTTGATCGGCACGGGCTGTGGCGCGGGCACGGGAACGACCGGCGTGCCGCAGCAGGCGACGCGGCGAGGCGCCCAGTAGCGGCGCCCGTAGCGGACGTAGGGACGCTCGTAGCGCGGCCAATACCCGCGCGGCATGTACATGGCCGGATAGGGATCGGGCAGCAACGTCGCCGAGTAGTAGATGTCGTAGTACTGCGGGTAATAGACAAAGTGGGTGACGGCCGGGGCGGCAACAAACGGCCCCCCACAGTAGCCGGGGGGAGCGCCGCGACACCAGCTTGCCTCGGCGGGGTTCTCGGCTGCCAGACCCAACGCAAGGGCGAGGCCGATAACGGCAGCAGCACTCTTCAATCGCATGCGAAATCCTCGGGACTGATGGACCAACGCAACCTTCATTCACCATACCGAAAATGGATAACGATCCTCTAAGCGTGACCCGATTTGGTGCAAATATCGGGGGCGCGGCGACTGGTGTTGGTGATCGACCCGGCCCGTTGTGTGGGTTGGAGCGGGCCGGGCAGCTCGGCGGACCACAATATGTGGTGTGCCAGGGCTTCGAGTTGCATGTGTTCGGGGGGTGTCAAGGAGTGGAGGCGGTGATGCCGAGATTAGCGGTACTGCGGACGTTCGTTCTGTGCTTGGCGCTGACGACACAATCGCCTCTAGCGTTGGCGCGGCCGCCAACGATGATCGGTACCTGGACCGGTACCGCGGCTCAAAACGCCGGGACGTCGAACTATACCGTCGTCATAACCATCACGAGCAGCGAGGCGGAGACAAATTATCCAGAGCTCAATTGCGGTGGCAAACTCAAACGCGTCGGTTCCGCGAACGGCTACGTTTTCTTTCTGGAGACCATCACTCGGGGAGGGAAAAGCAGCGGTGGCTCGTGTCTTGATGGAGCCGTGACCTGGCGCCCGCCGGTGCCAATTTGGCTTGGGGTTGGGTCGGAATCTACGACGGCAAAGTCTACGTCGCTTGGAGCAACCTCCAGCGAAAGTAGTTGTAAGGGGTGGCGGGGGTGCCCGGCTCGCCCTGGCCGGGCGGGGCCGGGCGCGATATAAGCGCTTCCCGTTACGCCGCGCGGCGCGACGGCCGACGGCAGGAGTTCGCCCCATCAACGGATGCCGGCTTAGCTCAGTTGGCAGAGCACCTGATTTGTAATCAGGGGGTCGCAGGTTCAAATCCTGCAGCCGGCACCACTCAAAACAATCCGGCAGCCGCGCCCATGAAAACAGCACGTGACCTGGGCGACTGGACGCGGCTCGGCATCATCGCCTCCCTCCTCTGGGCCATCGGCAGCGCCTACTACCTGACCGGCGTCAATAAGCAGGCCTACTTCCAATCCCACTCGCACGACTGCCTCGCGCTCCAGCAAGCGCCGCCGCCCGGATTCAACCTGTGGGCCTGCGGAGCGGAGAACCGCGCGCAATGGGATGAAGCCAGCAAGCACGTATGGGATGGAGTGGCCTTGCGCGCGCTCGGGCCCATCCCGTTAGCCTGGCTGTTTGCCTACGGCTGTGTGCGGCTCGCCCGGGGGCTCAGCGCAGATACTAGGCGGGCGCCACGCGACTGAAGAGACCACTGCCGCATTGCGCGCGGTCGGCTCCGGGCGCAACGCCCCTTGCCCGCGGCGCCGCGCTGTGGCACTCGACCAAGCCAAGCAACAACGAAACCGCCCGGGAGCCCCGCCATGGACATCAAGAGCCTCGTCATCCTCGCATTGGTCGTGGGAGTCGGCGTGCTGGGCTACCTCTACTACGACGCGCGCCAGCATTCGGTGAGCGTCGATCTGCCGAACCTCAAGATCGAGGCGAAGTAGCCCCTAGCCGTTCTCTTCGTCGCCAAGATCGCTTCTCTGCGGCGGCCATCGTGCCGACTGGTTGCCGGTGCTTCTTTGCGACCGCGGCAATACGGCATCAATCCTGTGACCGGGATGCCATGGCGTGCCGCGGGCCTCTGCTTTACGATGGCAGCGGCACCCGTATGCAGGGCGCAAGAGGGCAGACCTCATGCCGATCAAGGCCAGCCTCCTCGAGGCCGAGCGCGCGACCGCGCCCGCTGTGACCGTCGAGATCGCCTCCGTCGCCACCGCGGTGCCCGAGTACACCATCACCCAGGACGACGCCGCGTTGCGCGCGCAGACATTCTTTCCGCATTTTGCCCGCCTCGAGGCGCTTTACACCAACACCGGCATCGACTGCCGCTACTCCATCGAGCCGATGGAGTGGCACCTGCAGCCGCACACCTGGGAGCAGCGCACCGAGATCTACCAGAGAAACGCGCTCGATCTCCTGGAGCAGGTCGCCATCCAGGCCGTGGCCGATGCGGGGCTGAACCTGCGCGACATCGACGTCATCGTCTCCAACACTGTCACCGGGCTCGCCATCCCCAGCCTCGAGGCCCGCCTGATGAACCGCCTCGCCTTCCGCCCCGATGTCGAGCGGCTGCCGATGTTCGGCCTCGGCTGTGGTGCCGGCGTGGGCGGCCTCGCACGCGCCGCCCGCATGGCGCAGGCGCGTCCCGGGGCGAATGTGCTGTTCCTGACGGTCGACCTGTGCACGCTGTGCATGCGCACCGAGGACCAGAGCCTTGCCATGTTCGTCGCGGCCGCCCTGTTCGGCGACGGCGCGGCTGGCGTTGTGCTGCGCAGCCACGCGGGCGACCGGCGCGGGGCGCCGCGCGGACGCGCGCGCATCGGCGCCATCGGCGAGCACTTCTGGGCCAAGACCGAGCACATCATGGGCTGGGCCATCAAGAACGACGGCTTCGGTGTCGTGCTGAGCCCGGAGCTCCCCACGCTCATGCGCGAGAAGCTGGGCGAGGCGCTGTTTCCATTCCTCGAGCGCGCGGGGCTGACGCTCGCCGACTTCGACGGTTTCCTATTTCACCCCGGCGGCAGCAAGATCCTCATCACGGCGGAGGAGTTGCTGCACATTCCGCGCGAGCGCCTAAGCTTCTCCTGGGAGGTGTTGCGCAAGTACGGCAACATGTCCTCGGCCACCGCGCTGTTCGTGATCAAGGAGGCGTTCGGCGCGGGTGCGCGCGGGCGCTACCTGCTCGGCGCGTTCGGGCCGGGGTTCTCGGCCTACTTCGTCGTGCTCGATCTCTATTGAGAGCTAAACGGCCGCCGCCTCACCCGTCAGTCCCGCGATGCCGCGCACCCGTGTCAGGTTGGCGATGAGGCCGACGATGCCGGGAGCGACCGCCACCGCATTGACGCCGAACGTGCGCGCTGGCGCGTAGCGGAACGTCGTCTCCACCGCGCGCGCCCACATGAATTGCGCGCGGATGCGGGCGAGAAAATCCGCCTGGAATTCGCCGGCGCCGCGCCCGCCGAGCACCGCGCGCGCGGCCGCCAGGCCCGAGGACAGCGCGAGCGAGGTGCCATCGCCGGTGAACGAGGGGATGACGCAAAGCTGGTCGCCCAGCGGAAACACGTTTGGCGCGATGACGGCGCGGCGCACGTAGCCGTAGGGGATGGCCGACACCGCCGCCGGCCGCGGGGAGAGGAAGCGGGCGCCAGCGAGCAGATCGCCGATCGCCGAGGACTGGCGCGCGATGTGGTCGAGGTGCACGCGCCAGTCTGCACCCAGCTCCTGCATGGCGCGCGCGTCGAGCAGCCAGCAGATGGTGGCGGCGCCGTCCTCGACGTTGCAGGCCCCGATGTAGCCGCCGCGGTAGCTTGTAAGCTGCACGACGCCCTCGAGCGCGGCGGTCGCTGCCCGCGTCATCGATAGCTGGATCTTCATCGCCGTGCTGCTGCCAGCGCCGCGCGGCCAGCCGCGCAGGTTGTGCTTTCCCGTCGCCAGCGCCGCGCAGCGCGCCTCGAAGCACTTGCCGCCGGCCCACACGCGCACGTTTTGCCCGCGCGGCTCGAGCGCTGTTGCGGCCTCACCGCGGAGCAGTTCCGCCCCCGCGGCTTGCGCCCTCGATAAGAGCTCCTCATCGAGGCGCAGGCGCGATAGCCCGCAGGCGGCGAAGGGTAGATTGCCCGTGGCCCGCCGCTCGCCGGTGACGAGCCGCAAGGACGTAATACCCACCGCCCCCAGCGCCACCGTGTCGAGCCCGAGGTGAGCGAGCAGCTCCTGGGCTTCCCGGCTCAGGAAGTCGCCGCAGACTTTGAGGGTGGGTGTGCCCGTGCGCTCGATGACGGCAACGCGGGCGCCGCGGCGCGCAAGCTCCAAGGCGAATGCCGCGCCGGCAAGGCCGCCACCAACCGCAATGGCATCGAAATCCGCCATGCGGCGATTACGGCACGCGGCCGGCCTGCGCGCAACATCAGGGTCGAAGCGCGCAGGCTAGGGTACGGCTTTGCTCTGGTACTGCTTAACAAGCCGGTCGAGCGCAACCAGCAGCAGCTCGAGCGCCAGGAAGGCGAGAATGAGCCCGGCCGAGTTCAAAAGCATCCGCCCATACCCGAGCTTCGAGACGTCGATGAACGGGTAGGGATACCAGCCGGCGAAGGCGCCATGCACCAGCGTCCAGACGAGATAGGCAATCGGATAGGCGAGAAAATCGAGGCCGTTCCTCCAGCCAATCTCGCCCTTCGGCACGAACAGCAGCCAGTCGATCACGAACAACGGGGGCGTCACGTAGTGCAGCACGTACTCGAGGTACAGGTGCAGCCCGGTGGCGTTGTCGAGCTTGCGCAGCAGCGTGTAATAGACCGTCCCCCACGACCACGATGTAGCCGACGATGGCGGTGCGCACCGAGGGGCGATCGAGGAAGCGGCCGAGCCCGGAGTTCGGCGCGACGACCGGCACCAGCATCGCCGCGGCGGCGATGAGGTTGGTGAAGATGGTGAAGAAGCTGAAGAAGTGCACGCTCGACACCGGAAGGGCCGCGCCGCCCTTGCCTTGCGTCACCAGCCAGTATTGGCCAGCCACCGCGACCAGCCCGACGGCGCCCGCAATCGCGCGATAGAGGGTCTTCATGGCCCCTCGCCCCGCCGCTCGGCGAGCGCGCCATCCTCGAGCAGGATCTTGTAGTAGAGCACCGCGCTCCACACGCAGCCGAAGATCACGGCGACGGCGGCGTCGGCAAACACCAGCGGCAACAGGAACGTCTCCGCGATGGTCACGACGTAGTTGGGATGGCGCACGAACCGGTAGGGGCCGTCGCGCACGATCGGCGCCTTCTCCAGCGTGATGATGCGGTGCGTCCAGTAACGCCCAAGCGTAGCGATGATCCAGTAGCGCACGCCCTGCAGCAGGAGATAGAGCGCAAGCAGGGGCCACAGGATCGGCGCCGACGGCGATATCAAGAGGAAGATGGCGGCGATCCAGGCGAGATGCGTAATGGCGACGACGGGATAGTAGTCACGCCCCGCCTCGCGGCCACCCTCCGCGATCAGCCGGCGCGTGTTGCGTTCCGAGTAGAGCTCCTCGAACCCGCGCTGCACGAGCAAGAGAAGGGCCGCAATTTGCGGCACACCGAAGCTTTGCTCCACCATCGCGTCCTGCCGGGATTGAGGTGCCGAATTGCTGCGGTGAGCAGCACGAGACATGTAGTATGCGTCATTCAAGGCCGCGCGAAAACCTTCGGGGCGGCTCGCGTCGGAAATGGCAAGCTCCTTGGCTTCCCCGCCGATAGGACGTAAGAGGCAATTGCGGTCAACGTTGAGATCGCCGGACCTGTCCCGCCCTTCATGACCCCCCGCCCCCCACCGCCCGTCCTCGCGCGCGCCGGCGAGCTGCTCGCCCGCTACGACGTACTGTTCTGCGACGTGTGGGGCGTTCTGCACGACGGCCACCGCGCCTTCAAGGACGCCTGCGACGCGCTCCTGCGCTTCCGCAAGCGCGGCGGCACCGTCATCCTCGTTTCCAACGCGCCGGTCCCGGGCGCGCGGGTTGCCGCCATGCTGGACGCGCGCGCGGTTCCGCGCGAGGCCTGGGACGACATCGTCGCCTCGGGCGAGATCGCGCTGCGCCACATCGCCGAGAAGGGCTACACCCGTCTGTTCTGCATCGGGCCGGCCGACCGCGACGCCGCCACCTTCGAGCGGCTCTCCGCAAGGGCCGCCCCCCTCGAGGAGGCGCAGGCCATCCTTTGCACCGGCCTCGTCGACGACACGACCGAGACGCCCGAGGATTATCGCGAGCTTCTGCAGCGCGCGCGCGCCCGGCGGCTGCCCTTCGTCTGTGCCAACCCCGATCTCGTGGTGGACGTGGGCGGACGGCAGTTCATCTGCGCCGGCGCCATCGCCGACCTCTACGAGCGCATGGACGGGGAGGTGTTCTGGGCCGGAAAGCCCCACGCCAACGCCTATGACGCCGCCCAGGCCGCGGCCGAGGCCGCGCGCGGGTCAGCCGTCGACCGCAAGCGCATCCTCGCCATCGGGGATTCTCTGCGCACCGACCTCAAGGGCGCGGAAGCGGCTGGCATCGACGCTATCTTCATCGCTTCGGGCATTCATCGCGACGAGACCATGGGCTCGGGCGAATTGTCTCCGGAAAAGCTCGAAATCCTATTCGCCCCGCCGGCGCCGCGCGCTCTCGCGGTGCTGGGAAAACTCGCCTGGTGAGGTCGGCCGCCATTGCTGGGAACCCCCGCCAAAGCTAGTAGTTTCGCAAACAAACCTCGGGGGGCTTCCATGTACCGCGCTTTTCTTCTCACTCTCGCCGGCGTCTTCTCGCTGGTCGCGACCGCGGCCATCGCCGACGACACCGGCCTCGCCTACTCGCACACGCTGCGCAAGGAAGGCGGCCGGACCTGCATGGCCGATCACTTCCACTCGGGCTCCGGCGCAGGCCGCTCGAAGGAGGCCGCCCGCGCCGCTGCCGTCCGCTCGTGGATCGATTTCACCAACTTCGAGTACGGCACGGTCTGGGCCCGCTTCGGAGCCGCCGCGAGCCAGTCGACCCACTACACCAAGGAAGCATCAGGCTGGAGCGCCGACGTGGAAGCGCGTCCCTGCAAGGGCTGACCGCCCACTCATCTTTTTCGACGTTGCGTGCTTCGCCGCGCGAGATGCCTCTTGCTAAGCGCTCCGCGCATAGCATCGCCGGTCGCGCGGCACCCATATTTACTCGGCGGTTACCATACCCGGTCAATGCTGGCCCCATCAGGCATCGCACCGCGGTGAGCCGGGCTCCAATCTTCTCCAGCTCGCCTTGGCGCGTCCGCCCAAGGGTCTTCTGTTCACCAGGGAACAGCCGCGTATGCGTCCCTTCGACAAACTCCTGGCAGCCCCAGGCCGCAAGGCCATCGAAGAGGAACAGAGTTCATGATTGTAGCGTCAGTCCGTTCAAGCGTTTGCAAATACCGCACCCTCGCGGCAGCCGTCGCCCTCGGTGCAGGCCTTCTTCCCGCTTCGCAAGCGGGCGCCGTCGGCGCCGCCGTGCGCTTCGCCTGCGCCGGCGACTACCTCTCCCACTGCAGCTCGTTCTCCCCTGACAGCGCCGAGACGCGCAAGTGCATGCGCGCCGTCGGCTACCAGCTGTCCAAGGGTTGCATCAACGCTCTCGTGGCTGCCGGCGAGGTCTCGAAGACCGAGGTCGCGCGCCGGTCTGCCAGCCAGCGCTAAAGCGCTTTCGGCCTTTCCACCGATAAACGGCCGCCGCGCCGCGCCAGCGCGTGCGGCCGCTTACCTTTTGTCGCGCGCCCCCGCGGCCACCGGCGATGGAACCCGGCGCCTCGACCTGCTAAGGAGCGCGGCCAAGTTCAACTCCGGAGCCATCATGAGCGACGCCGAGAGCAAGACCCGCATCGAGACAGCCGCACTCATCCGCCGCTATCTCGAAGCCTTCAACGCCGGCGACAGCGAGGGCATGATCGCGTGCCTCACCGATGATGTGATCCACGACGTCAATCAGGGCGAGCGGCGCACCGGCAAGGACAAATTTCGCGCGTTCAACGCGCGCATGACGCACCACTACCGCGAGCGCCTCGACGGCATCGCGGTCATGGTGAGCAAGGACGGACAGCGCGCGGCCGCGGAGTTCAACGTCAACGGCACCTACCTCGCGACCGACAGCGGACTGCCCGAGGCCAAGGGCCAGACCTACAAGTTGCCGGCAGGCACGTTTTTTGCGATTCGAGACGGGAAAATCGCGCGCGTCACTACATATTACAACCTGACCGACTGGATCGCGCAGGTTTCCGGTTGAGCTCGCTGGCGCGCCCTCATGGGATCTGAAACTGCAATGCTCGTCTCGATGCTGAAGTGCAAACTGCACCGCGCTACCGTCACCGAATGCGACCTGCATTACCAGGGCTCGCTCAAGATCGATGCCGACCTCATCGCGGCGGCAGGACTGCTCGTCAACGAGTACATCGAGGTCTACAACATCGACAACGGGGAGCGCTTCGCCACCTACGTCATCGAGGGCAAGCCCGGCTCGGGCATCATCGGCCTCAACGGCGCGGCGGCACGCAAGGCCTGCCTCGGCGACAAGATCATCATCTGCGCCTACGCCAGCATGACGATGGAGGAGGCCCAGAAGCACAAGCCGCGCATCGTTCTGCTCGGGGCCGGCAACAAGGTCGACCGCGTAACCGACAAGCCCACGGTCGAATAGCCCAAAGCGAGATTCCGCGATGGCCCTGGACGTCAAATCCCTCGTCGGCGAGGAGATGAAGGCTGTGCTGCCGGATCTGGCACGCCTGCGCATCGTCGTGTTCCGCGATTGGCCCTACCTTTACGACGGCACCCTCGAGTACGAGCAGCAGTACCTCGGCAAGCTCGCCGCCGCGAAGGGCGCGGTGTGCGTCATCGTGCGCGACGGTAGCGAGATCGTGGGCGCATCGACCGCCGCGCCGATGATCGAGCACACCGAGGAGTTCGCCGAGCCGTTCGAGAAAGCCGGCTTCGACTTGAACGACATCTTCTATTGCGGCGAATCCGTCCTACTTAAGTCGCACCGCGGGCACGGGCTCGGCAACGCGTTCTTCGATCACCGCGAGGCGCACGCGCGAAAGCTCGGCGGCTTCAAGCACTCGACCTTCTGCCGTGTCGTGCGGCCCGACGATCACCCGCTGAAGCCGAAGGATTATCGGCCGCTTGATGCATTCTGGGCGAAACGCGGATACGCCCCGGCCGATGGCATCGTCGCCCACTACCGCTGGAAAGACATCGATCAGGTGGAGGAGACCGACCACCGCATGCAATTCTGGATGAAGACGCTCTAGGAGCGCGCGAGGACAAGCAAGGATGACCACCCGCGACACCCTCAAGGTCGCCGCCGCGCAATACCCCATCGGCAAGCCCGCCTCGCTCGACGCGTGGCGGGACAACGTGGCGCGTTGGGTCGAGCAAGGTGCCGCGACCGGCGCGAGCCTCTTGGTGTTCCCCGAGTATGCAGCGATCGAGATGGCTGCCGCCTTCGGCGCGGAGGTTTCCGGCAACCTCGAAGCGACGCTCACGACGGTAGCCAATCTGGAGCACGAGCGCCTCGAATTGCATCGCGAGCTTGCCGCCCGGCACAAGGTGCATATCCTCGTCGGCAGCGGCCCTTCGCGCAGAGCCCAGGGCGTCTACGTCAATGCCGCGCAACTCGTCACCCCGGACGGTGCCGTCGGCGTGCAGGAAAAGCACATCATGACGCCGTTCGAGCGCGACTGGGGCATCACGCCGGGGGACGGCATTCGCGTGTTCGACACGGCGCTCGCGCGCATCGGCATCGCCATCTGCTATGACAGCGAGTTCCCCTTGCTCGTGCGCGGCATGGCGGAAGCAGGCGCGGAGATCGTGCTCATTCCTTCGTGCACAGAGCGCATCTCGGGCTATCACCGTGTGCGCACCGGGGCGAAGGCGCGCGCGCTCGAGAACCAGATCGCGACCGTGCTGAGCCCGACCGTGGGCGATGCGCTGTGGTCACCCGCGATCGACCGCAACACGGGTGCGGCGGGCATCTTCGTGCCGTCGGAGCCGACGGTCGCCGACAGCGGCGTGCTGGCCGAGGGCACCCTCGATGCACCCCAATGGGTGAGCGCGACGGTCGACCTCAAGCGGCTGCACGAGCTGCGCGCATCCGGCGAGATGCGCAACTTCTCCGACTGGGCAAACCAGCCGGGCGCGTCGTGCCTTGCCGACAAGGTCGAGCTCATCCCGCTGCGCTAAAGGCTCTGCGCTATCCAAGCGCTGCCTACTTCAGGGCCCACGTCACGCTTACGGTCGCCTCGAGTGTCTCGCTGCCGCGCTCGATCGGCACGGCTTCCGATTTGAGGGCGCGGCCGGCGAAGATCGGATGGGGCGCACTGTCGCCGCTCTCGTCTATCTTCAGGACTTCGCCGAGCTCGACACCGGCGGCATCTGCGTAGAGCTTGGCACGGCGCTGCGCGTTGACGACCGCCTCCTTGCGCGCATCGTCCTTCATCTTCTCCGCCTGGCTGACCTCGAACGACAAACCGGCCATCTCGTTGGCGCCGAGGCCCACGAGGCGGTCGAGCACCTCCCCCAGCTTATCGAGATTGCGCACGACGACCTGCACCTGGTTGGTCGCGCGGTAGCCGTCGATCACCGAGGCTTCACCCTCGCGCGCGCGGGTGTAGCGCGGCTCGATGTGAAAGGAGGCCGTCTGGATGTCCTTCTCGTCGATGCCGCTCGCCTTGAGGCCGGCAATGATCTTCGTCATGGCCTCGGAGTTCTTGGATACTGCATCGCGCGCGACGGGCGCCTCGGTGGCGACGCCGCTCGTGATACGGGCCAGATCGGGCACGGCGGAAATTGACCCGCTCGCGGTGACCGTGATCGAACGGCGCGGCGCGTCGTCGGCAGCTACGGCGGACGCCAAAAGCGTTGAGGCAAGCAGGGCGGAAAACACATGACGGAATAACGGGCGCATGATCGTGCTCCAGGTCTTTTTTGGTTGGGGGCGACCTTAAGCGGCGTTCGGGGAGTAATCGAGGCGGAGCGAAGTTTCGGGCGCCGGAGCACTCTGCTATAGAGGCCGCGCTTGCCGCTTGTGCGGGCCCGTAGCTCAATGGTTAGAGCTGGCGGCTCATAACCGTCTGGTTCCAGGTTCGAATCCTGGCGGGCCCACCAACCTCATCAATGGGTTAGCGAGAAGAGGGGACGCGGCGACGTTGTCGGGCGCGCACCGGGGCGCCAAAATCCACCGCCGAATGATGCCGAGCAGAGCGATGTGCTTCCGGTGATGCCTTTTTTTGTGGGAGTATCGCCTTGGCCGGCCAGGTGCATGGCGATGGACCCGAGGCGGGGCTGTGGTCCCGCAGGTTTTATTGTTCTTGCCAGGCCGGCGACAGTCACGTTCGTGTAAGCAGCCATCACTACCCGCATCCCGGGGCCTCGGAGCCGATCGATGAGGGAAGCGTCCCGCAGGAGCCGTATTGCCGGCGCTTTGATGTCGGCCTGCTGCGTCAGCGGCTGCTCGATGTGGCCTTGGCAATCCGTTACTCCAGCAAGCGTCCCAAACGATCAGTACCTAGGATTGAACTGCGAGGAGCTGCGGGCCGAGAATGACCGCCTACTCGAAGAAGCAGTCGACCTCCGACCCAAAATGGTCGTGCCCCAAGGCGAGGAGCAACGTAAAAAGGATCTTGCTCTGATCGGCGGCGAAATGGACGCCCTCAATAGGGTCCGCGCCACCAAGAAGTGCTAGTGCCCCTCTGGAGGAACCGTCGCTCTACCTGCACTTCTGGTCGACTGACACTTTCTCTATCGCCTTGATCTCGCCGCTCAACTGCGAAAGCTCTTGTTCGCGTTTCTGCTCGTCTTCCACCGGCAGCAGCGTGGGCG
Organism: uncultured Alphaproteobacteria bacterium; assembly: GCA_963745205.1. Taxonomy (GTDB): domain Bacteria; phylum Pseudomonadota; class Alphaproteobacteria; order Rhizobiales; family Hyphomicrobiaceae; genus Hyphomicrobium_A. The sequence continues at coordinate 232,717 of CAVUWX010000011.1, read as the reverse complement.
CAAGATCCGCCTGGCGTTTGCCGATGCGCAGCTTCTCTTGCCGCAAGGCCTCGCAGTTCATTCCCAAGTAATGCCCGGGCGCGACGTTCGCGGCAGGCACGCTCGGCGCACTCCAACTTGCGCAGCCGCTCGGGCCGCACCCCAACATCGCGAGCACCGACATCAGGGCCACATAGCGAAGGGGCGATTTCTCGCCGGCTCTGGCGCGCAGGTTCTCCATCCGAGACGCCGTGCACCGCAAACAGGGCAGCAAAAAGTCTTCGCCCTGCGGTGTGGCAGGCTCAAGGTTGGCGGTATGCTCCACCAACACAGTTACCGTTGTTCTCAGAAAGGACGCTTCGCACCCCATGGACCCAGCAGGTGCCGGGTCTTTACCGTGTCACCTGGCACCGGCGCACCGCCGAAGCGGCGCGCCGGGCGTATCGATCGCGGCTACTTGCCGCCGGCTTTGAGCTGCTCCTCCTGCGCCTTATCCGTCTTGTAGGTCTCGTCCCAGGACGGTTGCGAAGCGGAGCCCGACGACGCTCCCGAGGAACCCTTCTCGCCCGATGCTGCGCCCTCGCTTGGTGCGGTGGCGTGCTTGCTCGGCGCCGTCGCATCTTCAGCGCTTTTCGCCTTGCTCTTGGCCATGGCGGTATCCATCGTCACGGCCGGGGTCAACACGGCCAAAGCCGCCGAAGCGGCGAGAATTGCTACGAGCTTTCTCATGTAACTCTCCTTGGCGAATGGCCCCCGTCGCGGGCCAACGCCCGGCTCCCCGAACCGTTCCCGGCATTCGGTCGGCCTTTGCGTAAGAAATGCCGCAGTTGCTCAAACGCAGTCGGACCCCGCCGGCGGTCCAAGCTCCCCGAAGAAATTGTTCCTAGAATCCGTCGCCCGCCATCACCGCTTGGCGTGGCCGTTCGCCTCGATGATCGCGATGTCCTCACCCGCGTGCACCGACTTCAGGCTGCTCACGTCGTCGAGCGCCATCGCCCAGATGTTGCACGGGCTCGCCATGCGAATCTCGCCCTTGCGCGAAACGGGTGTTGGGCCGAAACCGATCGCGATCGCGTCGCCGTCGGGCCAGAATGCGATCTCACCCGCGCGGACGACGTCGCGGGCCTCGGGCTCGGGATCTGACGAGATGGGCGCGCGGAAATAAACCTCGTGCCCCCACATCTGCGCCTCGGCGTGAATTGGCAGCGCCGCCCAGATCCGCTCCGCGGTCGGCGTCTCCAGGAGCCTGGCGCGGATCGCGACCTTACCCGCCCGGATCAAGATCTCCCGCATCGCGTTCCCTCCTCGGCCCGCCGGTCTGTCGCCAGCGTTGCCAAAGTTCATACTCTCATTGCGGGGCAGCGCCAGCAATAGCCCTGTTTCGGGCATAGCGCGCGAGTAGAGTTGCAGAGGCGCGCAAACAACAGTCGGGGCGACGGCCAAACGAAATCGGGCCGACCCGGTGTCGGCCCGATCAATGCCTTTCGAACATGCCTTGCCGAAGCCGGCTTCAGGCAGGCGGCGGACCAAAAACGAGGACCGCGTTGAGGCCGCCGAAGGCGAAGGAGTTCGACATGGTGTAGTTGACTTTGAGGTCGCGCCCGACGTTGGGGATGTAGTCGAGGTCGCACTCCGGATCGGCCTCGTCGAGCCCGATGGTCGGGGGCACCCAACCCTCTCGCATGGCCCGGATGCAGGTCGCCGCTTCGATGCCGCCGCCGGCGCCCAGCGGATGGCCATGCATGGACTTGGTGGAGGAGATCGCCAGGTTCTTGGCGTGGTTGCCGAATACCGCCTTAATGGCGCGGGTCTCGTTGGCGTCGTTGATCGTGGTCGCGGTGCCGTGGGCGTTTAGGTACTCGATGTCGGAAGGCGCGAGGCTCGCGTCGTCGAGGGCGCGGCGCATCGCCTCTTGCGGACCCTCGATGTCGGGGTTGACCATATCCTTGGCGTCCGACGACATGCCGAAGCCGCACAGCTCTGCCAGGATTTTGGCGCCGCGCTTCTTGGCGTGATCGAGCGATTCCATAACGATGATGCCGGCGCCCTCACCGAGCACAGTGCCATTGCGCTTCTTGGCGAACGGGAAGCAGCCCTCGGGCGACAGCACGTGCAGCGCCTGCCAGGCCTTCATGGTGCCGTAGTTGATGACGGACTCGGATGCGCCCGCGATCGCCACGTCGACGAGACCGTGCTGGATGTAGTCGCGCGCGATGCCGATGGCGTGTGTGGCGGTCGAGCATGCCGAGCAGGTCGCAAACGTTGGCCCCTTGACCCCGAACTCGATGCCGACATGCGCGCTGGCCGACGAGCCGATGACGCGCAGAAGCGTCAGCGGGTGCGTCGCGCGCCGGCCCTCGAGGAAAAGGTAGCGGTAGGACTGTTCGTAGGTGACGAGGCCGCCGGCACCGGAACCGACGATGCAGGCGGAACGGTACGGATCGGCGATCGGAAACTGTATCCCGGACTGCTTGACCGCCTCGTCGGCGGCGGCCGCTGCGAACCAGGAATATCGGTCGGCGTGCAGGACGAGCTTGTCGCGCTGGAAGTGCTTGAGGCGGACCTTGGGATCGAAATCCTTGATCTGCGCCGCAATGAGGATCTTGAGATCCTCCAGCGGGAAGCCTTCGAGCGCGCTGACGCCGCACTTGCCGGCCTTCATCGAGGTCCACAGATCGTCGACGGTGAGGCCGATCGGCGTCACGACGCCCGTGCCCGTCACCACGACGCGGCGTACGCCGGTCGCTTTTACCATGGCCGCATATCACCTGCCGGTTATGGGCGTCAGCGACGCCCCGGGATGAAGCTCTAGAGCGAGCGGTCTTCAGCCGCGCACAAAAGCTGCCGCTGCGAGGCCCTGGGTCAGGCCTTCGCACCTGCCGCGGCCGGACCCTTGGCCATCAGAGCCTTAACGCGATCGACGACCGAACCGACGGTCTTGAAGTCCTCGACGTCCTCGTTTGCGTTATAGGGAATCTCGATGCCGAAAGTATCCTCGATGTCAAAGACGATCATCGCAAGGTCAAGCGACTCGATCTTCAGATCCGTGAGCGGCGTCGACAAGGAGATGTCGTCACGTGGCTCCTTCATGTGCTTCTTCAGGATGTCGATGATCTTAGTTCCGACGTCGTCCATATCACTCTCCCACCTCCGCCCAAACCAAGCTGGAGGCCCGTATCCTTCGTTCCTACCTAGTGCAAGGCCAGTGGCTCAACAAGCTGACGCGTCACATATCCTTAAACGTCATTCAAGTCCAGCCGCGGGGCCCTGCAGCCGAACCACACGGGACCAGCCGGGTCAGACGCATACCGAGGCCGAAATGCGTCCGCTGTCTCTCACGGTACACGAAAACTTCTTCACAACCGTTGCAAGCTCTGGCGTCCCGGCGCCCCCGCTATGGCCATGGACCCCGAAAACGTGTTCAATAATAAGGCGGATTTCAAGGTCCTGTTACCCCTTGATCGTCGCAGGATTGCTTCGGATCCGCCAACGGTCTCGGCGGCGCGCACGAGCCCCGCACGAGCCCGCCCAGGGAGAAGCGCCACAATGGCAACGAAAGGCCACCGTTCCGGTCCGGACGCGGCGCCTGCGCCCGACCTGCCATGGCTCAGCCGCTATCCGCGCGGCGTCGACTGGCTCATGCCGCTCAACGTCGCGCCGCTTTACACCCTGCTCGATGACGCCGCCGCCAAGCACGGGCGCCTTGTCTGCTCAAACTTCCTCGGCAAGACGCTGACGTACGCAGAGATCGCGCGCCTCGTCGATCGCACGGCGGCCGGCCTGCAGCGTCTCGGCGTCAAGAAGGGGACCAAGGTCGGACTTTTCCTTCCGAACTCGCCGACCTTCATCGTCTACTTCTACGCGGTGCTCAAAGCCGGGGGCACCGTCATCAACTACAACCCGCTCTACACGGTCAGCGAGCTCACCGGACAGGTCAAGGACAGCGATACCGAGATCATGGTGACGCTCGACTTGAAGGTGCTGTTCGACAAGGTCGAAGCGCTGCTGCAGTCGGGCGTGCTGCCGCGCGCGATCGTGTGCTCGTTTGCGCCCCTGTTGCCGCCCGTCAAGGCGACGCTGTTTCGGCTGTTCAAATCGAAGGATCTGGCCCGGCCGCTCTCATCATCCGCCCGCGAGCGCATCGTGCTCGAGGCCGATCTGCTCGCCGGTGCCGACAAGCCGGCGCCGGTGAAGATCGATCCGCTCGCCGACGTCGCCGTGCTGCAATACACCGGCGGCACCACCGGCACCCCCAAGGGCGCCATGTTGACGCACGCAAACGTCTACGTGAACGTGCACCAAGTCGGGGCCTGGAAGACTGACCTCAACGAGGGCAAGGAGCGCGTGCTCGGCGTGCTGCCGTTCTTCCACGTGTTCGCATTGACGGTGGTGCTGAACCTTGGCGTCGCCAAAGCCGCCGAGATCGTCATCATGCCGCGCTTCTCGCTCGATGACGCGCTTGCCCTCATCGAAAAGACGCGCCCCACCGTGCTGCCGGGCGTGCCGACGCTGTTCAACGCGTTAATGAACCACCCGAAGATCAAAGACGTAGACCTCGCATCGCTGAAATTCTGCCTCTGCGGTGGCGCCCCGCTGCCCTTCGAGATCAAACAGCAGTTCGAGGCGATCACCGGCTGCACCGTGGTCGAGGGCTACGGCCTGTCGGAGGCCTCGCCCGTCGTGACCACCAATCCAATCGATGGGCCCGTGAAGCCCGGCTCGATTGGAGTGCCGTTACCGGGCACGACCGTGTCGCTGCGCGATCTTGCCGACCCGACCCAGGAGGTGGCCATCGGCGAGAAGGGCGAGATCTGCATCAAGGGCCCGCAGGTGATGCTCGGCTACTATAAGCGCCCGAGGGAGACCGCCGAGCAGATGGTCGGCGAGTTCCTGCGCACGGGCGATGTTGCGCGCATGGACGAGGAAGGCTTCTTCTTCATCGAGGATCGCATCAAGGACCTCATCATCTGCTCCGGATTCAATGTCTATCCGCGCCGCATCGAGGATGCGATCTACGAGCATCCCGCCGTCGCCGAGGTGACCGTCATCGGCATCAAGGACGCAAAGCGCGGCGAGGCGCCCAAGGCCTTCGTCAAGCTGAAGCCGGGGATGGAGGCTTCATCTGAGGACATGTTCGTGCACCTGCAGCCCCGAATATCGAAAATCGAGATGCCGGCGCAGATCGAGTTCCGCGACGAGCTGCCGAAGACCATGATCGGCAAGCTGTCGAAGAAGGAGCTGAAGGCCGAGGAGGCTGCGCGCCAGCGCAAGGCTTAGTCGCTACCGGTAGAGATCGGCGCGCGTCGGCGGCAGCGCCGGCGGCCGCTTGGCAGACTTGGAAACGAGCGTCTGGAAGATGCGCAGCGTGCCGCGCGAGAACGCGAGCGACACACCCGCCAGATACGCCACCCAAATGCGGTACTTCTCCTCGCCGACGTACGCGATCGCCTTTTCGCGCTCGGCCGTCAGCCGCTCGCACCACAGCTTGCAGGTGCGCGCATAGTGCAGGCGCCAGGCCTCGACGTCCTGGATCTCGAAGCCCGCGCGCTCCATGGCGACGATCGAGTGCCCGATGTCGTCGAGCTCGCCGCCAGGAAAGATGTACTTGGCGATGGCGCGCTGCTCGGGCCGCATCTTGCGTTTAAACCAGCCGGGCTTGGGCGCGCGCCGCGCGATCGCGTGGTTGAGGAAGAGGCCGTCCTCGCCCAGGAGTGAGCGCATCTTTAGCATATAGCCGGGGATGTGCTTGAGCCCGATGTGCTCGTACATGCCGATCGACGCGATCTTGTCGAACTCGCCGGCAAGCGCTGAGTAGTCCTTGAGCTCGACCGTCACGCGGCCTTCGAGCCCCAGACGCTTCACCTTGTCGCGCGCGTAGGCGAGCTGCGCCTCCGACAGCGTGATGCCGTGTGCGGTGACGCCGTAATTTTTGGCCGCGTGGCAGATGAGCCCGCCCCAGCCGCAGCCAATGTCGAGAAAGCGCTCGCCGGGCTTCAGGCGCAGCTTGCGGCAGATCATCTCCAGCTTGTCGGCTTGCGCCTGCGCGATACCGTTGCCCCAGTCGGTATAGTAGGCGCAGGAATAGACCATCTCCGGGTCGAGAAAGAGCGCGTAGAACTCGTTCGACAGGTCGTAGTGGAACTGGATGTAGTCCTTGTTGTCGGCCGTCTTGCGCGCGCGGCCCGTGATCTCGCCGGCAAAGCCCTGGTCGTCGCGGCCCTTGTCGCCGCGCGCCAGCAGGAACGGCGCAAGCTTGCCCGCTATGCGCAGCGCTTCGGGCCCTTTGAGCTTTACGGAGCGGCCGCCCTGGTTGAGCTGGGCGCCGAGGTCGATCAGCGTGCCGCCGGAGAAATCGATGTCCTTCTCGACGTAGTGGCGGATGAAATTGTCGAGCTTCGGCCGCCGCAGCAGCGCGCCGATCACGCCCGGCCCGGCGATTGAGATCTCGAACGGCCCCGTAACGTTGCGCCCGAGCGGCACGCGCGAGCCGTCCCACAGCCGCAGCGAGGCATTAAGGTCGAGCTTGTCTGCGAGGTCGCGCGCGAGCCCACGTATCGCCTCGAGTTGCCGCGCCGCTTTGTCCTTGGCCATCCCTGCGCCTGCCGAGCGTTATTGAATGCGGCTGGGTGGCATAGGTGCGCGTGTCTGTCGAGGGGCGCTCAAGCGGCCTGGTGCATTTCGGCGGCGTTCTTGGTCTCCATGATCGCCGCGACGCCCATACCGCCCGCGGTGCAGATCGAGATGAGCCCGCGGCCGCCCTTTTGCGACAGAAGCTTTGCCATGTTGGCCATGATGCGCGCCCCGGTCGCCGCGAACGGATGCCCGAAGGCGATCGAGGAGCCGTGCACGTTGAGCTTGGAGCGGTCGATCGCTCCCAGCGGCTCTGCCCGCCCGAGACGCTCCTTGCAGTAGACGGGGTCCTCCCACGCTTTGAGCGTCGCCAGCACCTGCGCGGCGAAGGCCTCGTGGATCTCGTAATAGTCGAAGTCCTGCAGCTTCAGGCCCGCGCGCTCGAGCATCTTCGACACCGCGATGGTCGGCGCCATCAGCAGACCGTCGCCGCCGACGAAGTCGTTGGCGGCAGCTTGCGAGTAGGTGAGGTAGGCGAGCACCGGCAGCCCGCGCTTTGCCGCCCACTCCTCGGAGGCGAGCAGCACGGCCGCCGCACCGTCGGTGAGCGGCGTGGAGTTCGCCGCCGTCAGGGTGCCGCGGTCGGTCTTGTCGAACGCGGTCTTCAAGGTCGCGAGCTTCTCCAGCGTCGCGTCCTCGCGGATGTTGTTGTCACGATACACACCCGAGAACGGCACCACGAGGTCGTCCATGTAGCCTGAGCGGTAGGCGTCGGCCGCCTTGCGGTGGCTTTCCAAGGCGAACTGGTCCTGCTCGGCGCGCGAGATGTCCCACACCTGCGCCATCAGCTCGCAATGCTCGCCCATGGTAAGCCCCGTGCGCGGCTCGGCGACAGACGGCGCCTGCGGCGCGAGCTCGCCCGGCGAGAACCCCTGGAACACCTTGAGCTTGTCGAGCGTCGTCTTCTGCTGTGCGGCCTTGGTCAGGCGCTGCGCCAGCTTCTTCGACACGACGATGGGCGCATCCGACGTCGTGTCGGAGCCGACCGCGATGGCGCAGTCGATCTCGCCTGTTGCAATCTTGGCCGCGCTGCCGAGCGCGCCCTGCAGGCTCGTGCCGCACGCCTGCATCATGGTGACGCCCGGCGTCGAGGCCGCGAGTTCGCGTGCCGAGCACGGCTTCGCGCGTCAAATTGAAGTCCTTCGAGTGCGTGACGACGGCGCCACCGACGACCTCGTCGATGTGCTGGCCCTTCAAGTTGTAGCGGTCGACGAGCGCGTTGAGCGCACCCGTCATCATGTCGAGATTGGAGAGATCCGCATAGAACGTGTTCGAGCGGCAGAAGGGAATGCGCACTCCGCCGATGACCGCCACGCGCCGCAACAACCGCTGCATGCTCTTTCCTCGTGTTGCCGCGGGACGCGCCTTGGCAGCGCCCGCCGTTGAACTATTCCGCCGCCGCCCGCTCGGGCTCGGCCTTCGCCTGCGCCGCCTTGTAGTGCAGGGGACCGCCGCGGAACGGCGCAAAGCCGGTGCCAAAAATTACCCCGCCGTCGACGAGATCGGCGCTCTCGACGACGCGTTCATCGAGACACCGCTGCGCCTCCGCGATCATCGGCTCGACCAGCTCGCGCCCGAGCCGCTCCATGTCGTCTTTGCCGAAGGTGCGGCTCGACTTTTCCGCCTTACCGTCCTTCCACACGTAAAAGCCTTCGCCCGTCTTCTTGCCGAGCTTGCCGGCAGCAACGAGCCGTTCGAGCCGCGAGCCGGAGGAGTCGAACTTGAGGATCTTGGCAACGTGCGCGCACACATCGAGCCCGACCGCGTCGGCGAGCTCGATCGGGCCCATGGGCATGCCGAACGTGCGCGCGGCCTCGTCGATGCGCTCCTTGTCCTCGCCATGCTCGAGCCGCTCCATGGCGCCGAACATGTAGGGGGTGAGCACGCGATTGACGAGGAAGCCCGGCACGCTCTTCGTGATCAGCGGGAACTTGTTGATCGCCGCCACGAAGGCGGCGCCGCGCTTCACCTCGTCCTCGCGGCTTTGCGCGCCGCGCACGACCTCGACCAACGGCATCTGCGCCACCGGATTGAAGAAATGCAGCCCGATCAGCCGGCCCGGATCAGGAAGGCCTGAGGCGATGTCTTCGATCTGCAGCGAGGACGTGTTGGTCGCAAGCAGCGCCCCCTCCTTGAGTTTGCCCTCGACCTCGCGCAAAACCTTCTGCTTGATCTCGAGGTTCTCCACGACCGCCTCGATCACCACGTCGGCACGCGCGAGCCCATCGCCTTGCGGGTCGGAGATGAGGCGCGCCTTGGCCGCATCGCGCTGCGGCTTTGCTTTGAACTTGCGCGCAAACAGCTTGCCCTGCGCGGCAATGCCCTTCTCGATTTGCTCGGCCGAGATGTCCTGCAGCGTCACCTGCATGCCGCAAGCGATGCACCAGCCGGCGATGTCGGCGCCCATAGTGCCGGCACCGATGACGTGCACGCGGCTCGGCCGCCAGGGGAATTTCTTCGGCGCCTGGCCCTTCAAGAGCTCCGACAGCCAGAATACGCGGCGCAGATTCTTCGACTGGTCCGAAACCATGAGCGGCGCGAACGCGCGCGTCTCGGCCGCCTTCATCGCCTCCTCGTTGCCGCCGTAGCGCTCGAACAGATCGATCAGGCGAAACGGCGCGGGATAGTGGTCCTCGCGCGCCTTCTCCTTGGTCTTCTGGCGCATGCGGGCGGCGAGGATGCCGCGAGCGGGCCAGATTGAGAGCACGGCCTTGGCGAAGCCAGCGGGCTTCGACTTCTTCTTGCGCAGCACCGCCTTGCGCGCGGCCCATAGCAGCGCGCCGCTACTGTTGACGAGTTCGTCGACGAGGCCGATCCCGCGCGCGGCGGTGGCCGACAGCATCGACGCCATCAGCATGGCCTGCATGGCGGCCGGCGCGCCCGCCTGGCGGATCGAGCGCGCGGTGCCGTTGAAGCCCGGGAAGATGCCGAGCTTCACCTCGGGGAAACCGAGCTTGGTGCCGGGGTCGCGCGTGGCGATGCGATAGTGGCAGGCCAACGCCAGTTCGAGCCCGCCGCCGAGGCAGAAGCCGTTGATGGCGGCGACGACCGGCACGGACAGCCGCTCGATGCGATCGAACAGCGCGTTCACCGGGCGCAGCTTGTCGATCACGTCCATTTCCGTAGCCAGGTCGGCGAACTCGCGGATATCGGCGCCGACGATGAAGCCGCGCTCTTTGCCCGACGAGATGACGAGGCCGCGAATGGCGCCGGTGCGTGCGCCCTCCTCCACCTTCTGCACGATCTCGCCTAGCTCCTCGAACGGGCGGCGCCCGAGCGAATTCTGGCTCTCGCCCTCGCGGTCGAAGACGGCCCAGCCGATGCCCCACTGATCGATGGTGAAGCGCCAGTCCTTGAGATTGGGGAGCGGCGTCGATACGGCCTTGAACATGCGTCGTCCTCTCGTTGCAGCTCCGGGGTCCAAAGAGCCGGCACGCGGCCGCCCCCAAATGAGCAGTCTACTCCGCCGCGGCGCTCTCGACGCCGCGCGAGTTGTGCCCGAGGTTTGCGTAGTTGGGTATGAGCTCCGCGGGATCGAAATCGTCGACGGCGATCACGCGCGCCACGAGCGCGTCGACCTCGCGCAACTGCAGTCCCTCGCTCTCGGTTACGATCCCTTTCGCAATCGCCTCGCCGATCCAGTCTATGCCGTGATAGCGCCGAATTGTGCCCGCGCGGATGGCGCGTTCAAGCTTCTTTTCCGCCTCCTCGGCGGCGACCACCTTTTTCAGCGTCACCTCGAGCAGTCCGGTCGGATCGTCGGGATCGTTCGATACATAGATATGCCGCGTCAGGCGATCGCGGACTTCCGGCGCCTCGAGCACGAGCTTGGCGACGCGGTGGCCCAGCGCATCGCTCGCCGGCCGGTAGGGACCACCGAGCGGGAACACCACCGCGCGCATGAGCCAACGGGCCGCTGCGACCGGGAAGTTGTCGATGACCCCACGCAGCGCTTCCTGGAAGCGGTAGAGGCCGTTGGCGGCGGCGAGCGCGACGATGTCCTGGTCGCTCATGAGCCGCCCGTCGTCCTCGAAGCGCTTCAGGACACAGGCGAGGATGTAGAGCTCCGACAGCGCGTCGGCGAGTCGGCCGCTGATCTTCTGCTTCGTCTTGAGCGCGCCGCCGAGCGTCACCACCGTCATGTCGGCGACGAAGGCGAAGTTGCGCGCCGCACGACCGAGCTGGCGGTACCAGTGCGCGGTGTCGAAGGCCTGGTCGGGCACGGCGACGAAGCTGCCCCCGGTGATGTTGTCGAAGAAGGCGCCAGTCGCGTTCGAGACGGCAAAGGCGATGTGGCCGGAGAAGGCCTCATCGAACGCCGCCTCGCCGCGCTCGGGATCGTTGTCCTGCGCCGCCTTGATCTCGCGGTAGAGATAGGGATGCGAACGCAGCGCGCCCTGCGCGAAGGTGATCAGCGTGCGCGTCAGGATGTTGGCGCCTTCCACCGTGATGCCCACCGGCACCATCTGATAGGCCGACTGCAGGTAGTTACTCGGGCCGTCGCAGATGGCGCGCCCACCGTGCACGTCGAAGGCGTCATTCACGCTGCGGCGCATGCGCTCGGTCGTCTGGTATTTCATCAAGGCGGAGATGACCGACGGGCGCTCGCCGCGCGACACCATGGCGGCGGTGACGGCGCGCGCCGCCTCGCACGTGTAGGCCGCCTCGACCATGCGTGCGAGCGGCTCCTCGATGCCCTCCATGCGCCCCACGGGAAGGCCGAACTGCTTGCGGATGCGCGCGTATGCGCTGGTGAAGCGCAGCATCGCCTTGGCGCCGCCTGTCGCCGACGACGGCAGCGAGATCGCGCGCCCGGCGGCGAGGCACTCCATCAGCATGCGCCAGCCCTGGCCGACCATCTTCTCGCCGCCGATCACCCAGTCGATGGGGATCACCACGTCGCTGCCCCAATTGGGCCCGTTGGGGAACGCCGCGCCCGAGGGCAGGTGGCGGCGGCCGATGCGCACGCCGGGATGCGTCGTGGGGATGAGCGCCACCGTGATGCCGAGGTTCTCGCCCTTGCCGAGGATGTTCTCCGGGTCGAACAGCCGGAAGGCGAGGCCGAGCAGCGTCGCCTTGGGGCCGAGCGTGATGTAGCGCTTGTCCCACGACAGCCGGATGCCGACCTGGCCGTTCTCGTCGCGCGTGACGGTGCCGATGTCGCGCATGGTCGCCGCATCCGAGCCGGAGGTGGGCCCCGTCAACGCGAAGCAGGGGACCTCCTCGCCCTTGGCGAGGCGCGGCAGGTAGTACTCCTTCTGGTGCTCGGTGCCGTACTTCTCGATGAGCTCGCCGGGACCGAGCGAGTTCGGCACCATGACGATGGTGACGACGTCGGGCGAGCGCGACGCGATCTTGCCGATGATGAGCGACTGCGCTTGCGCGGAGAAGCCCAAACCCCCGTGCTCCTTGGAGATCAGCATGCCGAGGAAGCCATGGGCTTTGAGGAAGTCCCAGATCGCTTGCGGCACCTCGCGCGCCGCGTGGCGCACCTGCCAGTCGTCGATCATGCGGCAGAGCTCTTGCGTCGGGCCGTCGAGGAAGGCCTGTTCCTCGGGCGTCAGCACGATCGGCGCGATCGCGCGCAGCTTGTCCCAATCGGGGGTGCCGGAGAACAGCTCCGCGTCGAAGCCGACCGTGCCCGCTTCGAGCGCCTGCGTCTCAGTGTCGGAGACCTTGGGCAGCGTGCCCTTGACGAACTTGAAGGCCGGGGCGATGAGCGCCGCGCGCCGGATCGCCGGCACCGCGAGCAGACCGAAGGCGATCGCGAACAGCCAGAGCAGGAAGCCGAACAAACCCATCGAGCCGTGCACGCCCGACTGCCAGACGAGCGCGGCAGCCGCCAGCGCGCAGGCCCACACCCACAGCGGCGCCTTGCGCATGCCGAGCGCCATCACGCCCGCCAGCACCAGCACGCAAAAAAGCAGCTCGCCCATCCTTCAATGCCTCCGAGAGGGCGCATCTTCGGCGCGCGCGAAACCGGCCGACAACCTAGTTGTGCCACGTTTCCTTGGCGTTAAGCTCAACGTAGGCTTGCGATCGGTCCCAACGGGGGAAGCGGACCGATTGTACCCGGTGGGGGCCGGCGTTCGGAGCCCAGCCTCGCCATAACGAGTTACCGCGTCAATAGAGAGGTCGCGAGCCTTGGATCTCGGACCTGCCCGAAGGCCGGCCAAACGACGGGGAAGGACTAAGGGGGAAGGTGCGGCGCGATGGCGAGGGCTGTGACTTTCGCGATGGTTCTCGCGACCTTGGGTGCCGGCGCGGCCGGCGCGGAGGAGGCGGGCGCGCTCTTAGCTTACGGCCGCCACTTGGCCCAGGAGTGCGCCGGCTGCCACGTCGGACAGGCGGGCGTAGGCGGCATACCGGTCATCGCCGGCAAGCCGGCTGCGGAGCTGACCGACCTCCTCAACGCGTTTCGCGAGGGGCGACGGACCAACCCGGTGATGGTGTCGGTGGCGCGATCGCTCGACGAGCGCCAGATCGCGGCGCTCGCCGCCTACCTCGCCTCGCTGCCGCGGCCGCGCGAGGCAGTGCGCTCGCCTTGATCCTTATCGGCGTTCGCCTGGCCTGCTACGCGACCAGCTTCTCGACCTTGGCAAAGCGACTAAGGCTCAACCACGATTTCAATTTGGCCTCGAGCTGCCGGCTTCCCGTTAGCGTGAGCCGACCCTCCTCCTTGGCGCGCGTGATCGGCGTGTAGCCCATCCAGATTTCGGTCATCGTGCGCAGGTCGGTCGCTAGGTAGAGGTCGACGTCGAAGCCCGGATCGACCGAGCACAGATCGACGTCCTTCCCCGGCTCCACGACTAGCCACCAACGGCGGCGCGTCGGCGGCTGGTCGGCGAAGATGACCTCGATCGTGCTCCGCCGCCGCGGCATGGGCGCAGGATCGATGTTGCGCCGCATGTCCCACATCAGGAGATTGGGATCGAGGTTCGCCAGCGTCGCCTCGGTCTCGATCCACCTCTGGCCCCACACGCCGACCGCCTCGACCACGGGTTGCAGATCACGTCCCGCCTCCGTCAATCGGTACTCGAACGCGTCCGGCTCGCCCGGCACCTTCGTACGCGACACGATGCCCGCCGCTTCGAGGTCCCTGAGCCGCTTCGACAGCAGCGCTGGCGACATCCGCGGCACGCCGCGGCGCAACTCGTTGAACCGCGTCGACCCCACGACGAGCTCGCGCAGGAGCACGAGCGTCCAGCGAGCGCACAGGATCTCCGAGGCCATGGCCACGGGGCAGAATTGATTGTAGCTGGCGTTCGTCATGGGCCGCTCCTTCGGGGCGCGTCGGACCGAGTATCGCGCGAACCTATGCCCTCGAGCCCCTGCGTGCCAGTTCAGTATCTGTACCGGGGCGATTCAATCCGTGAACTAGCGCTATGGCGCCCCCGTGTGGGAGGTCGGCCGCACGCAGCGGGGCCAAACCCGCACGCGCAGCAACCAACAGGAAAGGCACTGTCATGCCACTCGTCGACGTTCAGCTCATCGAAGGCGTTTTCGACAAAGGCCAGAAGCAGGCGATGATCGCCAAGATCACGGATGCGATGGTCGAGATCGAGGGCGAAGCCATGCGCGGCGTGACCTGGGTGCGCGTGCACGAGGTCGCGAGCGGTCACTGGGGCATCGGCGGCAAGGCGCTGACGGCCGCCGACGTAAAGGCTCTGCAGGCGCAGAAGACCTGAGTCCCACCGGTGCCGGACCTAGCGGGTCTGACACCGAACTCAGACCCATGCTCACTCAGCAGGGTGTCAGACCCAAAGGGTCTGACACCCGAGGCACCCTAAGAGCCGGCGCGTATAGGGCCGCAGCGCGAGGCGACGCGCGACCCTCACCTCTTCTTCTTTTTCTTGGCGGCCTTTTTCGCCGCCCGCTTGGAGGCGCCCTTGCCGCCCTCGAACTGCTCCTGCATGGCCTTGCGCATCTCGGCGTCGTCGACCTCACGCGTATGCGCGGCAAAGCACCAGCGGTGCCCGAAGCGGTCATCGACCGCGCTCATGCGGTCGCCCCAGAACATATCCATGGGGGCCATCGTCTCGCTCATACCGGCGCCGACGGCGCGCTTGTGGGCGGCATCGACATCGGCCACGTACACATAGAAAGCCGAGCCGAGGCCTTTGGGGTCCTTCTTCTGCACGGCCTTATCGCTGAGGAACATCTTGGAGTTGCCGATCTCGAGTGCGGCATGCATGATCTTGTCGGTGCCGGGAAGCAGCATGCGGCGCAATTCCTTGGCGCCGAGCGCTTCCTTGTAGAGCGCGATGGCCTTGTCGCCGTTCTTGACCGCGATCTGGGGCGTAAGCGTGTGAAAGCCTTGGGGGACCTTGGGCATCGGAAAGCTCCTGTTCGCCGGTGCTGAGTGCGTCGCGGCGCCTCCATAGCAGATGCGGGCGTCGTAATCGACGCGCGCGGCGCGCGGAGATCCACTGCGCGATTGGGAAACTTCTCCCCGCCTCCCCGCCACGCCCTACACTCAACTCATCCCGCCCCATGGGGACGAGTTCTAGGCCGTCTACGACTTGGGAGCGGGCTGCGATCGTGAACAAGCCAGACGACGAGGGGTAACGTCCCGAAGTCCCTGGTGTACCGAGCCGTCAGGAGCCGGGAACAGCGCCGGTGCGGGATTAAGGAACCCGCCGTCGAAGTCCGGCGGCCGCGCCAATCTGCGCGGCGGGGCGCGCAAGCGCCGAGCAAAAAATATAGATGCGGTGCGTGCGCGCCCCGTCTCCCCACTTCTCAAACCCTCGGGGTCGCTCCCGCGAGGCGGCAAGGCCGTGCTCTTTCTCATTGCCAGCGACACGGACCCATTCGGAGGCCCGGCTCCCGGCCTCACTTCTCGCAACGGTAGATGTACTCGCGCGGCGAGCTCGGCTTGAAGACGCCAGTGTTGGAGTTCCACTCGCCGGACTCCAACAGGTCCCTGTTGACGATCCGCCGCGCAAGCTGGCAATCGGTCTTGCAAGCCGTTCCATCGGCCTGCTTGAGCTTCTGCAGGAGCAGGATGCGCTGGCCCCGGACGTCGGCCGCCACGTCGACCAGGTACTCGGTGAAGGTGGTCTCGGCGGCCGCGTTGGCCGCCTCGATCTGCCGCACGAGCACGAAAGTCCGGTCGCGCGGTATGCTTTCCGTTTTCGTCTTGTCCTCCGCGCCACACCAGTAGCCGCCGAGGAAGAGTGCGTCGATGTCGTCTGCGCGCGCGCTCGCCAACCCGGTGGTGCTCAATGCCGCGATCAGTGCAATGGTCTTCAAAGCCCGCATGTCGTGATCACCTCATCCCTTTGGCACAACCGCCGTCGTATCGTTGAACGCATCCGCGATGATCGCGTGATACCAGGCAAGACCCTCGGCGTAGTTGGCCTTGCGCACCTCCGCCGTCTCGCCTTTCTGCGACACGAACGGCTCGCTCGGCGCCAGGAACGTCTTGCCATCCTTTTCCGCCGGCGCGTAGTTGGCGCCGATCTTGATGCTGTCGTCGGCGGCGACGAGCGACCAGCAGGTGTTGCGCAAGCGCGCCGGGAAATGCTCCGCCCCGGCGAGCTCGGCGAGGATATCGGCCGCGACCACCTTGCCCTGGCTGTTTGCCGAGAACGCCGACTTCGGCATTTCGGCCGAGATCGCGGAATCGCCCAAGACGTAAACGTCCTTAACCTTAGCGGAAGCAAACGTGTCGAGCTTCACGGGGCACCAATCGCCTTCCGCGCAACCCGTCTTGAAGGCGATCTCGCCCGCCTTCTGCGGCGGCACGATGTTGGCGACGTCGGCCTTGAGGCTTGTCCCCGATTTGGTGACCACCTCCTTCGTCGCGGGATCGACGCTCACGACCTGGAAGTCGTCGATCTCGTTCGTCAAGTTCAACTCGATGATGCCTTCGTAATATTTGGCGAACGCCTCCTCGAAGGCCGGCTGCTTGGAGAAGGTCTTCTTGGCGTCGAAGATGACGAGCTTCGACTTCGGCTTCTTGGTCTTGAGGAAATGCCCGATCATGCACGCGCGCTCGTAGGGGCCCGGCGGGCAGCGATAGGGGTTGCCCGGCACCGCCATGACGACGACGCCGCCGTCGGGCAGCGCCTCGAGCTGGCGCATCAGGAGCTCGGTCTGGGGGCCGGCCTTCCACGCGTGCGGCATGATCTCGGCGGCCTCGCGCGAGTAGCCGGAAATGGCCTCGTACTTGAAGTCGATGCCGGGCGAGAGCACCAGCCGGTCGTAGGGCAGCGTCGTGCCGCCCTTCAGCGCAACCGTCTTCTTCGTGGTGTCGATGTCGCTCGCCCAGTCGGTGGCAACCGTGATGCCGAGCTTGCGCAGCCCGTCGTAGGAATGCTGCAGCGAGGCAAACGTTCGAAAGCCGCCGAAGTAGTGGTTCGAATTGAAGCAGGTGGTGTAGATCGGCTGCGTCTCCACGACCGTCACGTCGAGCTGCGGAGCCTCGCTCTTCAGGATGC
This sequence comes from uncultured Alphaproteobacteria bacterium, assembly GCA_963745205.1. Classification (GTDB taxonomy): domain Bacteria; phylum Pseudomonadota; class Alphaproteobacteria; order Rhizobiales; family Hyphomicrobiaceae; genus Hyphomicrobium_A. The sequence continues at coordinate 215,666 of CAVUWX010000011.1, read as the reverse complement.
GCGCGACGGTAGCCCCGCCCGCCCCGCCGCCGACGATGACGACCTTGCCGCGACCGGTCGCGATCGCCGCCTTGCTCAAGAGGCCGGGGCTTGCGGCCGCCAGCACCCATGCCCCCGTCAGCCGTGTGAACTCCCTGCGATTTATCATGGTCCCATGCCTTGTTCCCGGCGCCCTATTGCCGATATCGTTAGCGGGACCGACGAGCAGCGGCAACGGACAAAACCCGCCCATGGACGACGTTCTGCGTTTGCATGTGCTCGATCGCCGCGATTTCGTGCTGGGCGCCGGGGCAGCCGCGCTGCTTGCCAGCTTCTTCGGCACCATCCCCGAAGCCGGGGCGGTGACGGGCAGCACGGAATTCGAGGCGGCGCTGGCAGAGGTCTTGAAAGGAGCGACCCCGCGCGCCGGCGGCATCGACATGGACCTGCCGGCCTCGGTCGAGAACGGCGATTACGTTCCCGTCGCGCTCGGCGTCGAAAACCCGATGACGGCGGAGAGCTACGTCAGGGCGATCCACCTCCTGTCGCCCGCCAATCCGCGCGCGCACGTTGCCACCTTCCACTTCACGCCGCTGTCGGGACGAGCGCGCGTCACAAGCGTCATGCGGCTCGCCAAGACGCAGGAGGTCGTCGCCGTCGCCGAGCTGAGCGACGGCACGATCCTCATGAGCACGCACAGCGTCGACGTGAAGGTCGGCGGCTGCGGAACCTGAGCGAGGCGAAGACCGACATGAAAAAGCCGCCGCGCATCAAGATCCCGGAAGGCGTCAAGCCGGGCGACGTTATCGAGATCAAGACGCTCGCCACGCACGTCATGGAGACCGGCAACCGCAAGGACGCCGCCGGCAACAAGATCCCCCGTGACATCATCCACACCTTCACTGCGACGTTCGAAGGCCGCGAGGTGTTCTCGGCCGCGATCGGGTCCGGCATCGCCGCGAACCCATACCTCGCATTTTTCCTGAAGGTGCCGGGCCCGGGCACGCTCGAGTTCACCTGGATCGACGACGAGGGCGAGACGACGGTCGAGAAGGTGCCGCTTATCGTCGCCTGATCTGCATTAGGCGCCAGGCCCCTGCAGCCGCCGCAGCATGCGCTCGCCCGCGACTGCGGCGCGTTCGCCGGCGTTGCGCGCGGCATTGCGCGTGGCGGCCTGCAACCGTCGCGCCCACGCGATCGCTCTCGGCTTGATGTCCGACCATGCCCCCGCAAACGTCGGACGCAGCCTTTCCCATGCGCGCCGTGCGTACCCCTTCGCCCGCCAGTGCACGACACGACCATAGCGCCACGCCCACGAGTTGCGCATGCGCGCAAACAGCGCCTCCTGCCACGGCACGAACGTGTCATACGAGCTCTGGAACCAAGCGATCCGCATCAGTTGCGGCTTCGTCAGCACGAATATGCGCGCGACGAGCGCCGTGCCGACGACCTTGGCGCAGATGATGACGACCGCGGCCGTCAGGAAATGCCCCGTTGCCAACAAGTAGACGCCGATGAACTTCGTTGGGATCACTATGGTGCTGGGCACGCCCAGCGTCAGCAGAGCGCCATACGGCGGCAGCCCGGCGATCCAGCGCTCGGCTGCCGCCCAGACGGGAAAGCGCGCGAGCTTGGCGACGAGGTTGGAAAGCGGCCGCCACCCCCATTCCTCGAACAAGAGGATGAGGGCCAACAGCACGTTCAGTGCAAAGGTCAAGGGCGGCCGCACCAGCTGCCAGCCGATGACGAGCGTGTGGCCGATGAGCACGGCGAAGAGCCCCAGCACTAGCGCAAGCCGGCGTCCCTGCTCCTTTAGCCATGGCGTGATTTGCGGCCACATCGAAACTCTCTTCCCACCCGCGCGGCCCCGTTGGGACGAGCTTATCCGCGGCGCCTCTCTTCGAGGTTAAACTTCGGCGATGCGTTTATGGCGTTGCCCTTACTTCGCTGCCACGAGCCGGATGTCCTCCGGCCGCAGCGCGCCGGCGCGCTCCGCCTCCTCGAGCGCGTGTGCCAGCTCCTCGCGCGCCTTCTCCGCCTGACGCTGCCGCTCCCACAGGCTCGCGTAGAGGCCGCCCTTCGCCACGAGCTCTGCATGCGTGCCCTGCTCGACGAGACGCCCCTTCTCCATGACGAGGATGGTGTCGGCGTGCACGATGGTGGACAGCCGGTGCGCGATGACGACAGTAGTTCGATTCCGCGCCACCTGATCGAGCGCATCCTGGATCTCTTTCTCGGTGTGACTGTCGAGCGCGCTCGTCGCCTCGTCGAGGATGAGGATTGGCGGGCCTTTTAGGATGGTGCGGGCGATGGCGACGCGCTGCTTCTCGCCGCCGGAAAGCTTCAGCCCGCGCTCGCCCACCATGCTCTTATACCCCTGCGGCAGCGTGCGGATGAATGAGTCGATCTGGGCAAGCCGCGCAGCCGCATGCACCTCCTCGTCGGTCGCCTCGGGCCGGCCGTACTTGATGTTGTAGAAGATCGTGTCGTTGAACAGCACCGTATCCTGCGGCACGACGCCGATCGCGGCGCGCAGGCTCTTCTGCGTCACCTCGCGGATGTCTTGGCCGTCGATGGTCACTGCGCCCGATTGGATGTCGTAAAAGCGGAACAGCACGCGCGCGATCGTCGACTTGCCCGCGCCCGACGGTCCGACGATGGCGACCATCTGGCCGGCCGGCACCTCGAAGGAGATGTCCTTCAGGATCGGACGATCCTTGTCGTAGGCGAAGCGCACGCTCTCGAAGGCGATCTCGCCGCGCGTCACCTTCAAGGGCTTGGCGCCGGGCTTGTCCTTGATCTCCGGTGTCTCGTCGAGCAGCGCAAACATCGCCTCGAGGTCGACGAGGCCTTGCTTGATCTCGCGGTAGACCATGCCCATGAAGTTCAGGGGCATATAGAGCTGGATCATAAGCGCGTTGACCATCACGAACTCACCAACCGAGTTGGTGCCGGCGATGACGCCGCGCGCGGCGAGCAGCATGCACAATGTCATGCCGACGGTGAAGATCAGCGCTTGGCCCGAGTTGAGCGTGCCGAGCGAGCGGAAGGTCTTGATCGCGGCCTTCTCGTAGCGCGCCATTGACGCATCGAAGCGCCGTGCTTCCAGCTCCTCGTTGCCGAAATACTTGACCGTCTCGAAATTCAGCAGGCTGTCGATCGCCTTCGTGTTGGCGTCGGTGTCGCTGTCGTTCATCTCGCGGCGGATCGCGATACGCCGCTCGCTCGCGGCGAACGTGAACCACATGTAGACGGTGACCGTCGCCAGCACGATCGCCACGTAGCGCCAATCGAAATAGTAGAGCAACATGCCGACGACGAGCACAAGCTCGAGCGCGGTCGGAAGCACGTTCAATATGCCCATGCGGATGATGAGCTCGACCCCGCGCGTCGCCCGCTCGATGACGCGGGACAACCCGCCCGTTCGCCGTTCCAGGTGGAAGCGCAGCGACAGCCGGTGCAGGTGCGCGAAGGTGCGGTTGTTGAGCTCGCGCACCGCGTGCTGGCTGACCTCGGTGAAGATCACGTCACGGATTTGCGTCAGCACCATCGTCAGCACGCGGCCGGTGCCGTAGGCGAGGATCAGCATCGCGATGCCGATGGCGAGCCCCTGCCCCGGCGTGACGGAATGGCCGGCGCTCGTCAGCCGATCGGTCGCGTCCTTGTAGAGGACCGGCACCGCCACGGTGACGAGCTTGGCGATCAGCAGCACGGCGAACGCGATGACGACGCGCGCTCTCAGATCGGGGCGGCGCTGCGGCCACACGAGCGGCAGGAGCCCGGTGAGCACGGTCCGGTGGCTCGTGCGCGCCGCTAGATAATCCTCCTCACGCTCGTCGGTAGGGGCGGCCGGGATCGCGGGAGGAAAGCTCATGATACCTGCTGTTTGAGGAAGGTTCGCTCGCGAACCACGCGCGTGCGGTCTTGCGGATCTTGCCGCGCCGCTTCGTTCGCCGATGCTAACGGCGGGACGATGGCATGGCTAGTGCTGCGGACCTCTAGCGCCGCCCAGGCGACATATAGAGACGCGGGCGGTGCAAAATAAGGTTCGCAGCCCGCGCCTTACGGTGGTGCGTCCTCGGAGCCGGCTCGAAGTATGAGTCCTCGCCGCAGGTGCGCCAGACGACGCGGGGCGCCGAATACGCGTGGCGCGAGACGTGATGCGGTTTGGGCGCGGCCGCCCCATAGGCGTGCGTGCAGGCGCAGGTCGGCGCCTTGGGCGCCTCGTTGCGCAGCGGGAGCGGCGGCGCCGCGTGGGACTTCTGCCGGTAAGCGTGCACGATGCGCTTCGGTTCACGCGACTCGACGATGACGTACTCGTGCTTGTGCCCGTGCTTGCGCGACGCGAGCTGCCCGTGCTTTCCCTTCTTCGGCCCTGCGTCGTAGGCAACGACGACGCGCCGCTTCTTCTTGACGATCTTGGGCGGAACGGGCTCCATCGCCAACGCTTCCTTGCGCGCCTTGCGATCCTGCTCGGTTACCGTCGGAGGCTTGGTGGGCGCGCGCGGGCGCGCCACGGCGACGCTCGAATTCTCGTACGCGGGTTTGCGTCCGGCGGCTGCGGCGCGCTTCGCCTCCGCCTCGGTGGCCATCCGTGTCGCCTCGGCCTCCGCAACCGCCTTGTGTTCGGTTTCTGCTTCCTCCTTGAGACGCCGCGCGGTCTCCGTATCAGCCTTGCGCTTTGCCTCCGCTGCATCGGCGAGCCGTTTTTCTTCCGCGTTGGCCTTCCGCTTCGCCTCAGCTTCCTCCGCTAGCCGTTTCGCTTCGGCCTGGCGCTTGGCCTCGACCTCGGCCGCCACGCGTTTTGCCTCCGCATCAGCCTTGCGCTTAGCCTCCGCCTCGTCGGCCAAACGCTTCTCTTCGGCCTTACGCTTGGCTTCGGCTTCATCCGCGAGGCGCTTCTCCTCGCCCTTGCGCTTTGTCTCAGCTTCATCGGCAACGCGCTTGGCCTCGGCGTCAGCCTTGCGTTTGGCTTCGGCCTCATCGGCCTGCTTTTTCGCTTCCGCCTGCTGGCGACGCTTGTCATCCTCGGCCTGCTTCTGCGCCTCCGCTTCCTGCGCTCGCTGCGCCTCGGCCTCCTCGGCCGCGCGCCGCACTTCGGCTGCGTGCCGCTCAGATTCGGCTTCGGCGGCGGTATCGACGGGAGGCGCGGCCGCCGGAGCCGGCGCTGGCGTCTGCGGCACAACTTCAGCCGGCGGCCATTGCGCGGCGGCATCCGGTGCCTGCGGCTGTTCCGGACGCACCAGTTTCTTCACGATCTCATTGCGGTATGAGCGGTTGGCGCGCGCCAGCCAGTCGCGCGACGCTTCCATAACCCTATCCCAGCTCCATCCGGCTTTTGGCTCGGTTGCCCTTGTCTCCGGCAGCTCGGGCACCTTTTGGTCCGGCACCTCGGGTACCGCGTCTTTCTGCGCGATCACGGTTCCCTGCGGCGCCAGGATGAGGACGTCGCCGGACGGGTTTTTGAGCTTGGCGATGATGACGTCTTCGTAGTCCTTCGCCGATCGCGCGAGCCAACCCCTCACGGGAGAGAACGCGTCATCGGCCGCTCCGGGGCTGCGCGGAGCACCCTCCGCTTCCGGAACCGCGCCCTGTGCCACGTCCTGGGCTACCTTCGACTTGCGGCCGCCCGCCATGATCTCCGAAAAGCGCTCGGAGGCCGCCCGCGCGAGCTCCTCGGCGCGCTTGCGCAAGCTAGCGTCGGGCGTGGGCTGGTTGTCGGCCGCGATGTTCGATTGCGCGGGCAGTTCGTCGGAGGCCGCGACAGTAGCGCCGCCGAAGCAGCCGAGCGCCGCGAGCGGGACTGTCAGTACCAACGCGGACCGCATGCCCATCATTTGCGTTTCTGCTCCCCTGCCGACTGTTGTTCTATCGGCGATTTCCTTCGCTTATGCCGCTTTTCTGCGATGGGACGTGATGTGCCTTGCCACATTAAGCACAACTGCACGGGGCCGCCAATGTGACACCCGAAAAGCGGATAACGACTGGCGTGCCCTTGCCGCGCGAGGCCCGTCCGCCCTGCATGGAGGGCCTTTCCGCGGTGCGCCCAATTAAAGCCTCAGCCGGCCCTACGATGAGCTGTCGCCAGCGCGAAATCGTACCCATATACACCACCCGCCAGACGGCAATTTGAGGACCATCTTTGGAAGTATCGATGAGCAAGAAACAAATCGGGGGGAGAACCACGGCCACAGCCACCATCAAGAGCATACGCAGCGTCTGCGTCTACTGCGGCTCAGGGCTGGGCAAAAATCCATCCTACACGGCCGCGGCGCGCACGCTCGGCGCCGAGCTTGCCGCGCATCGCATCGGCCTCGTTTACGGAGGCGGCAGCCTCGGCCTGATGGGCGAGGTGGCGCGCTCCACGCTTGATCATGGCGGAAAGGTCACGGGCATCATCCCTAGCTTCCTCACGGAGAAGGAGCAGATGATGCGCGATGCCGACGAGCTGATCGTCACCGCTGACATGCACGAGCGCAAGCGCATCATGTTCGAGCGCTCGGACGCGTTCGTGGCGCTGCCGGGCGGCGTCGGCACGCTGGAGGAACTCGTTGAGCAGCTCACCTGGGTCCAGCTCGGCCGCCATACGAAGCCCGTCGTGGTCGCCAACATCGATGGCTTTTGGAACCCCTTCCTGAGCCTGCTCACGCACATGAAGGCCGACACCTTCATCCGCCCCGGGCTCGAGGTGAGCTTCACCGTCGTCGACGACGCGCAGAAGATCGTGCCCGCGATCATGGCTGCCGCGATGAAGCACCTAAAGCCCGTCGACGCCGCCGTCCTCGCCAAGTTCTGAGCCCGAACGCGCCGATCAACCGGGCCGGTAGAGCAGCTCGTAGTGCACCGGCGTGTCCGGGCACCACGTGAAGCCGCATTCAAGCAGCGCGCTCGCCCCATTGGCGAGCGTGACAGCGAATATGAGCCACACGGCGGCAAGTTCGAGCAGGCCGGGCCGTTGAATGACCTCCGCGAACTGGCCGGGGAACAGGAGCATCGCGGCGCTGGCGGCTATCGCGGCAACGAAGCAGAGAAATGCCCACGTGTAAAAGTGGTAGCCGATGAGTGCGGATCCGTAGCCTGCATCCCCCGGCATGATATGCAGAAGCACCTGCCGCGAAGCGATGGCAGCGCCGAGCAGGCCCGCGATGATGATCATTCCGTAGTGACCGGGGCGCGGTCCATGCCGTAGCGTCAGGATCGGGCCCACGGCGAGGGCGGTAAACGCAACACGCTGCAGCAGGCACAGTGGGCAGGGCAGCTCGGAGAGCGCGAACTGGAAGTAGAACGCCGCCAGTAGCACAGCGGCGATCGCATAAAGTGCGGTCGCGTTGAGCTTTAAGGCATTGGCAGGGGTCATGGCCGGGCTCCGGGGATCTCGGATCGTCTAGAGCGACAAAGGCAGGGCGTCGGTCGCGTGGTGGAGGTAGACTGCCAGGGTGAACAGCAAACCGAGCGCGAATAAAGACACTGCGACGCGCGGGTCCCGTCGCCAAGCGGCCCACATGGCAGTGGCGACGATGGCAAAGGCGATCGAAGAATCCATGCGTGGAAGCCCGCTCAGAGGAAAACCGGAAAGCTACCATGTCTTTCGCAACGGTACGTAACCTGCGCCTGGCGGCGCTCGACCCGCACGCCGCCGCCAACCTCGTGCAGGCGGCACTTCTGCTGGCAGCGTTCGTGACGATTCTCATCGCTGCATGCTGGCCGCTCATCGGTGCGTGGAGCCTTCTCGTTGCCGCAGCCACGGTCGGCGGTATTGTCGCGCTCGCGGTGCGCTTGCCGCCGCAATCAGTGATGCGCCTCTACGGCGCCCGTCCGCAAAACTCGGCCACGATGCAGCAGGTCGAACTCTTGGCCGACAATCTCGCGCGCCGCGCCGGTCTCAAGCGGCCGCCGCGCCTCTACGTCGTACCGAGCATGATGTTGAGCGCGTTCTCGGCGGGCACGCCACAGAGCTCCGCCATCGCGGTCACCGAGGGCCTCCTGCGGCGGCTCACCATGCGCGAGATCGCCGGCGTGTTCGCACGCGAGGTGAGCCACATCGCCCAAGGCGACCCCACCGTCCTCGCCGTCGCCGACTTCGTCACGCGTGCGGGCCAACTCATGTACTACGCAGGGGTCGCGCTCGCCGCGCTCAACCTCTACCACCTGCTCACGCATGACGAACTCGTCTCCTGGTGGAGCGTAGCGCTCCTGGTGTTGGCGCCGGCGCTGCTTAATCTCTTGCAGTTCAGCCTCTCCCACACGCGCGAGCTGGAAGCCGACCGCGCCGGCGCGCTACTGACGGGCGACCCGATGGGGCTCGCCTCCGCCATCTCGAGGCTCGAGAGCTCGACCGGCACGCTGGCGGAGGACCTCATCCCGCCGGTGCCCGCGCGCCGGGTGCCGCAGCCTTCGATGCTGCGCTGTCCGCCGCCGCTGGCGCAGCGCATCGCCCGCCTACATGCGCTCGAAGCCCCGCCGATGCCGCCTCTCGACATCGCCGAGGGCCCGCGCATCTCGCTCATTGGCGTGGGCCCCATCGAGATGCGCCCGCGCTACCGCTGGCCGGGGGTGTGGTTTTAAGACCGCGCCAGCCCTCCTCTGCGCCGTTGGGGATGGGGCAGTCGCCGCGGCTTGCGCCCCCTCCCCATTTACGCGTATCAGCCGCCAATGGCCAATCACAGAGGCGCCCGGCCACCCGGGCGCGTGTCCTCCGACGCTGACGTCAAGGCCCTTGTCGCGCGCATGCGCGCCGGGGAACGGCGCGCCATCGCCAGCGTCATTACCGAGCTCGAGCGCCTCTCCGCCGCGGCCCCGGCGCTGCTCAAAGCCCTGCAGCCCTACTTGGGCCGCGCCCTTGTCGTCGGCTTCACGGGTCCACCCGGTGCCGGCAAGTCGACGCTCGTCAATGCCGTCATCGCGAACGTGCGCGCCGCGGGCCGCACCGTGGGCGTCATCGCCGTCGACCCATCGAGCCCCGTCTCCGGCGGCGCCATCCTCGGCGACCGCATCCGCATGACGGCGGCGCTCGACGACGAGGGCGTGTTCATCCGCTCGCTCGCGAGCCGCGGCTACGTCGGCGGCCTCTCTCCCGCCGCCGTGCGCATCATCGACGCCTTCGACGCCGCGGGGCGCGACCTGATCCTGCTCGAGACCGTCGGCACGGGACAGAGCGAGATCGACGTCGCCGAGGTCGCTGACATCCGCATCGTCGTGTCTGCTCCCGGCCTCGGCGACGACATCCAGGCCATGAAGTCGGGGCTGCTCGAGATCGCCGACATCCTCGTCGTCAACAAGGGCGACCGGCCCGGCGCCGAGCTCACGCTGCACCAGCTCATTGGCGCCCTCAGCCTGCGCGCCGGCATGGTAGGCCGCGTGCCCGTCCTGAAAACAACGGCGACCAGCGGCGAAGGCGTCCCCGAGCTCGTCGCGGCCATCGCGGCAGCCGGCCGCAAAGCGGAGGCCGAGGGGCCGGTCGCGCGGCGGCGCCGCCGCGCTCGCTACCTCATCGCGCGGGCGGCATCCGACCTCATCGCCGCCCGGGTCCGCAAGGGCGGGGCACAGGCCCTCGACAGCCTGGCCGATCAGGTGCTTACAGGCGATCTCGCGCCGGAGGACGCAGCGGAAAGACTACTGAAAGCCTGAGCCTGCGTTCCGGCAACTGGCCGCTTTTGCCCTCTCATTAACGAAGAGCCTCAAATCGGAAAATTCAGGGTTCGGATTAAGGGGCGCCTTACCAGTTGCCGGGTACATGACCCATCAACTGTCGGCGCAAGAGGGTCGTTCTCGTGAAGTCCCCGTCCCCAGCGATTGCTCCCACCCTACCCAGCCCCAAGTCCACCGAGCCAGTTGCAAGCCCGGAGAGCGGTCAAACACCGACCGAGCTCGCCCGTACGCTCGCCGCCCTGAAGCACAACACCGAGGAAATCCTCGAGCACAAGCGCCGGCTAGAGCAACTCAACGGCTGGTTCGAAGTGGCCCTCGACAATATGGCGCGCGGGCTCTCGATGTTCGATGCCGAGCAGCGGCTGATCGTGTGCAACAAGATCTACCGCGACATCTACGGACTGCCCCCGGAGCTGACCCAGCCGGGCACGCCGCTGAGCGACATCGTGCGCTACCACGTGCGGCGCGAGACGGGCGAGGAGCGCCTCGAGGACGTCGAGAAGCAGCGCAAATGGATCGAGCACCACGTGGCCGAGCTCGCGCGCGGAAAAACCTTCTCCTACGTGCAGCAATTGAAGGACGGGCGCACCATCCTGGTCAATAATCAGCCGCTTCCCAACGGCGGGTGGGTGGACCTGCAGGAGGACATAACCGAGAAGCAGCGCGCCGAGCAGAGGATCACCTGGCTCGCCCGCCACGACACCCTGACCGAGATAGCCAACCGCTTCCATTTCCGTGAGCAGCTCGAGCAGGCGTTGCGCGGCGCACGTCCCGGCAATGGCTTTTCCCTGCTCTGGATCGACCTCGATAAGTTCAAGGAAGTGAACGACACCTACGGACACCCGGTCGGGGACGCGCTTCTGAAAAGCGTGGCGCGCCGCTTGCGGGGCGCGGTGCGCGGGAACGATCTCGTCGGACGCCTCGGTGGTGACGAGTTCGCGATCCTGCAGCGCAACGCCCGCAAGAGGGAGGACACCGAGCGCCTCGCTGGGCGCCTCCTGCGCGCCACCGGAGAGCCGCACCAGGTCGCCGGCCGCACGCTCAGCATCAACGCGAGCATCGGCATTGCGCACGCTCCCGAGAACGGCGCGACCGTCGACGACCTTCTGAAGAAGGTCGACGTCGCGCTGTACAAGAGCAAGTTCCAAGGCGGAGGTGGTTTTGCGTTCTTCAACGCCGGCGAGGACGAAAAGATCCGCGACCAGCATCAGCTCGAGATCGACCTCAAGTATGCGCTCGACCGCGGCGAGCTCACGCTGCACTACCAGCCCATCATCAACCTCAAGGCGCATCGCGTCACGAGCTTCGAGGCGCTGATGCGCTGGAACCATCCCGAGCGCGGGCTGATACCGCCGCTCGATTTCATCCCCATCGCCGAGCAAACCGGCTTCATCGTACGCATGGGAGAATGGGCGCTGCAGCAGGCCTGCGCGGACGCCGCGAGCTGGCCCGAGCCCGTCAAAGTTACGGTCAACCTCTCCTCGGTGCAGTTCGAGACCGGCAACCTGGTGCGGGCGACCCTGCGCGCTCTCGAGCAATCGAAACTGGAGGCTGGGCGCCTCGAGCTCGAGGTGACTGAAAGCGCACTTCTGCGCGACGCGCCGGGCACGCACGAGATCTTGCACAAGCTGCACGAGCTGGGCGTTCAGATCGCGCTCGACGATTTCGGCACCGCGTTTGCATCGTTGAGCTACCTGCAGAACTTCCAATTCGATAAGATCAAGATCGACCGCACGTTCGTGCGCGAGGTACCGGGGCGCCGCGACAACTTCGCAATCATCCGCGCGGTCACCGAGCTCGCAAAAGCGCTCAAGATCGAGACGGTCGCAGAAGGTATCGAGACGCGCGAGCGCCTCGATACGGTCGAAGGCGCCGGCTGCGACGAGGTGCAGGGCTTCTATTTCAGCCACCCCGTGCCCTCAAACGAGGTAAGCGAGGTGCTGGCGCTGTGCCGGCTCAAGTGCATCGCGGCGGCGCCGCAGCGTGCGAATCCGCCGCAAGCCAGGCGCCAGGCGCGGCATCGCCGATAAGCGCGCACATCTTGCATGTGCCGCCCTGCCCGACGTGAAATTTGCCGGTGCCCGGTGGCGCACACGGCGTGCTATTGAGGCTTTGCGCAGCCATTGCCAAAGCCCGGAATGCCGACCAGCCAATCCCCCGCGAATAGATCCGGCGCCGCCGAAGGCGGTGACCTCCCCAGGGCAGGCTTCGGCGGCCAGCCGCAGGGCCTCTCGACGCTCTTCTTCACCGAGCTGTGGGAGCGCTTCTCCTACTACGGTATGCGCGCGCTGTTGGCGCTGTTCATCGTCGCCCCCGTCGCCGAAGGCGGCCTCGGGCTCACTACGGTGGAAGCGGCGCGCATCTACGGCAACTACACCATGGCCGTTTACATGCTCTCGATCCCGGGCGGCTTCATCGCGGACCGCTACCTCGGCGCGCGGCTCGCAGTGCTGATCGGCGGCAGCGTCATCGCGCTTGGCCATTTCACGCTCGCCGTCCCGGCGCAGTGGGCGATCTACGCCGGCTTGGCTCTGGTCGCATTTGGCACCGGCCTTTTCAAGCCGAACATCAGCGCACTTGTTGGCGGGCTCTATGCGCCGCAAGACGAGCGCCGCGATGCAGGCTTCTCCATCTTCTACATGAGCATCAACATCGGCGGCTTGCTCGCGCCGCTCATTACGGCATTTCTGGCACAAAGCCCTGAGTTCAAGAGTTGGCTCGCGGCGAACGGCTTCGATCCGGCGCAGAGCTGGCATTGGGGCTTCGGCGCCGCTGGCGTCGGCATGACGCTAGGGCTCATCGCATTCCTGCGGCGCAGCGGCCAGTTCGCCGAGCGCAGCGCCCCCACCGAGGCCAGCACGACCACGTGGGGAACGGCCGCCCTCGTCGTCGCCGGCACGGCAGCGCTCATGGCGCTCACCGTGCTGTCGGACGACCTTCGCTTTCAATGGCTGCGCGCGCTCTTCTTGCTGGGGCCGGTTGCCGTCATATTGTGGTTCGGCATCCGCACCTCTCTCAATGAGAGGCGCCTCGCGGCCATGTTCGTGTTCTTCATCGCTGCAATGATCTTCTGGGCCATCTTCGAGCAGGCGGGGATCACGATCTCACTGTTCGGCCAGCAGCTAACGCGCACCGATCTGTTCGGCTGGGCGTTCCCGTCCGCCTGGTTCCTGGCGCTCAATTCACTGTTCGTGATTTTGTTGGCGCCGCTGTTCGCGCTTGCCTGGCAGCGGCTGGGCCCGAGCCAGCCGTCCAGCCCGATGAAGTTCGTGCTCGGGCTGCTGTTCCTCGCGCTCTCGTACCTCTTGATGGTGCCCCCCGCGATGCTCACCGCGGAAGGCAAGGTGAGCCCGCTGTGGCTTGTCGGGCTGTTCTTCCTGCAGACCGTCGGCGAGCTCTTCTTGAGCCCCGTTGGCCTCAGCACCATGACGCGGCTCGCCCCAGCAAACCGCGTTGGGCTGACGCTGGGGGTCTGGTTCCTCGCGGCCGCCTGGGGCAACAAGCTCGCCGGCGTTCTCGGCAGCGGCTACACCGCAAACGACGCGCAGGAGCTCTCGTACTTTTTCCTGCAGCAGGCGGCCGCCGTCGGCGTCGCGACGCTGGCGCTGCTTTTGCTCGTGCCTTGGCTCAAGCGGCTGATGGGCGGCGTGCGCTAGCGACGCAAGCCACGGCGCCAGTGAATGGCCGCAAGGCCGGCAAGAGCAATGGACGTCACGACAGCGCCTGCAAGAAACGTCATCCTCGGGCCATAGCCATCCCACAACGCCCCAGCGATTACACTCGCCAACAGCATGGCGATGCCACTGACAAAATTGAACGCCCCGAACGCCGTGCCGCGCAAATCCTCCGGCGCAGTGTCGGCCACGAGTGTTGCCAGCAGGCCCTGCGTGAACCCCATGTGTAGCCCCCAGATGGCGGTTCCCGCAGCCACCCAAGGCAGGCTTCCCGCAAAGGCCAAGACAAGATCGGCCAGGATCAAGAGAGCCACGCCGGTCAATAGAAGGCCGCGGCGCCCGATCCGGTCTGACAGCGCCCCGGCCGGGTAGGCGGAGAGCGCATAGGCCACGTTCATGACGACGAGAACCGCCGGCACGAGTGCGGTCGATAGGCCCATGGCGTGCGCCTTCAGTATGAGAAACGCCTCGCTGAACCTAGCGAGTGCCAACACGGCGGCGACCGCCGTTACGGCCCAGAACGCTGCTGAAAGACGGCCCGCGTCAGCGAAGCGAAGGCGCGCTCGGGATATCCCATCGGCGTTCCGCTGCGGCTCCTCGACGCCAAACACCATCAGCGCCAATGCAATGAAGGCCGGTACCACGGCGATCCAGAAGACCGCCGTGAAGTTGTCGGCCGTCAGGGTCATGAGGCCGATGGCCAATAGAGGGCCTAGAAAAGCCCCGACCGTATCCAGCGATTGGCGCAACCCGAAGCTCGCTCCCCGAATGTCGGCGGGCGAGAGATCGGCAACGAGCGCATCCCGCGGCGCGCCGCGAATCCCCTTGCCGATGCGGTCAACGAACCGCGCAGCGATAAGCCATCCGATATTGGTCGCCAGCGGAAAGACCGGCTTGGTGAAGGCCGCGAGGCCGTACCCGATGGCGGCCAGCAGCTTACGCCGGCCGAGCCAGTCCGACAGCGCACCCGAGAAGATCTTCGTGATCATCGCCGTGGCCTCGGCGATGCCCTCGATAAAGCCGACCGTCAACGCCGACGCGCCGAGGACTGCAACGAGGTAGACCGGCAATAGCGCATGGATCATCTCGGAGGAGACGTCCATGAACAGGCTGACGAGCCCGAGCGCCCAAACGCCGCGCGGGATCCTTCTCAGACTAGCGCTTCGGAGCTCTTGGGCCGGCATCCCGCTCGTCTTGCTGTTTCAAGCTGCGGAGCCGATCGCTTCGCCTCACGCCGCCTGCGCGTTGTCCTTCATCAGCTTGTAGTTGATCGAATCGAGCAGGGCTTCGAAGCTCGCGTCGATAATGTTGGGCGAGACGCCGACCGTGAACCAGCGCGCACCCGACATCGTGTCGTGGCTCTCGACCAGGACGCGCGTGACGGCCTCGGTGCCGCCCGTCAGGATACGCACCTTGTAGTCGACGAGCTCTACCCCATCGATGTGCTTCTGGTAGCGGCCGAGGTCTTTGCGCAGCGCCATGTCGAGCGCGTTGACGGGGCCGTTGCCCTCGCCCACCGACCACAGCGGCTCGTTGTCGCCGTTGATGAAGACCTTGACGGTCGCCTCCGACACGGTGACGAGCTTGCCGCGCGCGTTGTGGCGCCGTTCCACCATGACGCGGAAAGAGTCGACGGTGAAATAGCGCGGCACCTTGTCCAGCATGCGCCGGGCGAGCAGCTCGAAGGAAGCTTCCGCCGCCTCGTAGGAATAGCCGGCGGCTTCGCGCGCCTTCACCTCCTCGAGCAACGCGGAGACGCGAGCGTCGTCCATCTCGATGGGGATGCCGAGGCGTTCGATGACGGCCAGCACCGAGGACTTGCCGCCCTGCTTTGACACGAGCAGGTGCCGCCGGTTGCCGACGCTCTCAGGCGGCACGTGCTCGTAGGTCGCCGGCTCCTTGACGATGGCCGAGGCGTGGATGCCGGCCTTGGTCGCAAACGCGCTGGCGCCGACGTAGGGCGCGTGGCGGTCGGGGGAGCGGTTCAGCACCTCGTCGAGCACGCGGCTCGCGTGCGTCAGCGTGCACAGCCGTTCTGGCGTGACCTGCGTCTCGAAACGGTCGGCGAACTCGCTCTTCAAGAGCAGCGTCGGGATGATCGAGGTGAGGTTGGCGTTGCCGCAGCGCTCCCCGATGCCATTGAGGGTGCCCTGGATCTGACGGCAGCCGGCGCGCACCGCCACGAGCGAGTTGGCGACCGCGTTCTCGGTGTCGTTGTGGGTGTGGATGCCGAGGTTCGCGCTCGGAACGAGGTGGGCCACCTCGGACACGATGCGCTCCACCTCGTGGGGCAGCGAGCCGCCATTGGTGTCGCACAGCACGACCCAGCGCGCGCCGGCCTCGAACGCGGTGCGCGCGACGGCGAGCGCGTAGTCGCGGTTGCCCTTGTAGCCGTCGAAAAAATGCTCACAATCGATCAGCGCCTCGCGGCCCGACGCCGTGATCGCCTTCACCGACAGTTCGAGACCCTCCAGGTTCTCCTCATTGGTGATGCCGAGCGCGACGCGCACGTGATAGTCCCAGGCTTTGGAGACGAGGCAGATCGCCGGCGCGCCAGAGGCGAGCACCGCCTGCAGGCCCGGATCGTTCGAGACCGAGCGGCCCGAGCGCTTAGCCATGCCGAAGGCGGTCATCGTCGCCGTCTTGAAGTTCGGCTTACCGGCCAGAAACTCGGTGTCGGTCGCATTGGCGCCAGGGTAGCCGCCCTCGATGTAATCGATGCCGAGATCGTCGAGCACGGCGGCGATGCGCCGCTTCTCCTCGACAGAGAAATCGACACCCGTCGTCTGCGCGCCGTCGCGCAGCGTCGTGTCGAACAGATAGAGCCGTTCCTTGGTCATACGCATTTACCTGCCGCCTGCGCGACGGCATCCTTCCGATTTGTTCGTGCTCGGCGCATTGCGCCTGCGCGCGAACGGGCGCGCAGCGTCGTGTCGAACCGATAGAGCCGCTCTTTACTCATTTCACACGTATCCAAAACTGCGCGCTGCCACCCAAACGGCAAACACGACGATGGCGATCTTCACCAGCAGGTAGAACAGCCAATGGCCATTGGCCGGCATATCGGAGCGCCAGTCTTTCATCGCGAAGCCTCCGTCGTGCTTGGGGCACACACTTCCACGTGGTGACGACTCATGGAATCCATTCCTTTGCGAGCTGCCACTCTGTTTGTCCGGGCTTATCGATCAACTTGATCCCCAAGTGCGCGAGGTCACTTCGGATCTGATCGGCCTTTTTGAAGTCGCGGTCCTCTTTTGCCCTTGTTCGTTCGAGAATTAGCTCGTTCAGGCGTTGTTCGGTCAGACCAGTTTCGCGCTCTAGCAGTTCAAATGTTACCTGACTGTGGGTTTCGTCAAGCTCAGGATATGCATCGAGATCAATGCCAATCAGGTCGCATGCCGCCCTCAGTTGAGCCGCAGCGTCGTCGTCTGCCTTAAGCGCCGCGCGCGCCAACGCATGAAGCTCCGCAATAGCTTGCGGACTGTTCAAATCGTCATGCAAAGCGCGGACAAACGCTTCGGGCGGCTTAGACGGCGTTCTGTGAAACCGGGTTGCCATCACCCAACGACGATAGATGGCACCCGCCTCTTCAGAAGCTGATTTTGTCCAGTCAATTGGCTGTCGATAATGGGTTAGCAGCATCTGCAGCCGAATGACCTGACCAGGTACTTTCTTAAGCAGCTCGTTGATGGTCACGAAGTTGCCCAGCGACTTGGACATCTTCTCGCCCTCGACCTGCAAAAATCCGTTGTGCAGCCAGTAGCGCGCCATCACGGGCGTGCCGTGCGCGCAGCGCGACTGCGCAATCTCGTTCTCGTGATGGGGGAACACGAGGTCGATGCCGCCGCCGTGGATGTCGAACTCATCGCCCAATAGCGCGCCCGCCATCGCCGAGCATTCGATGTGCCAGCCGGGCCGCCCGGGCGCTGCGATACCGCAGGGGCTCGGCCACGACGGCTCGCCGGGCTTCGACGGCTTCCACAGCACGAAATCCATCGGGTCCTTCTTGTAGGGCGCAACCTCGACGCGCGCGCCCGCCTCCATCTCCTCGAGCGTGCGGTTGGAGAGGCGGCCGTAGTCCTTCATGCTCGGGACATCGAACAGCACGTGGTTCTCCGCGACGTAGGCATGCCCGTTGGCGACCAGCGTCTCGATGAGCCGCCTCATGCCGTCGATGTGCTCGGTCGCGCGCGGCTCGAAGAAAACGGGGGGTTCGCCTGGTCTGTTTACGTCCTCGCGCGTTAGCACCCCCAAAGCGGCGATATCGTCGTGGAACTGCGTCTCGGTCGCCGTGGTGACCTTGCGGATCGCTTCGTTCAGCGGCAGGTCGGGGTAATCCTGCGCCGCGCGCGCGTTGATCTTGTCGTCGACGTCGGTGATGTTGCGCACATAAGTAACGTGCTTCTCACCGTAGATGTGGCGCAGCAGCCGGAACAGCACGTCGAACACGATGACGGGGCGCGCATTGCCGATGTGCGCGTAGTCGTAGACGGTGGGCCCGCACACGTACATGCGCACGTTGCCCGGATCGAGGGGTTCGAAAGCCTCCTTCCGGCGCGTCAGCGTGTTGTAGAGCATCAGCGGATGCGCTTCAGCCATGAGTGTCCCTTGGCAGCCCCGTGGGCCGCTGGCGGAAGTGCGTTTCTCTGTCTCAGGCTTTGGGCAAAGAAGCGGGCCGCGCGCCAGCGGTGATTGCTAGCTCGAAATAATAATGCCGCAACAGATGTTGACGGCATGTGCGCGCGAGTACGGCTTCATGGCGCCCTTATGCGGGGAACCGACCCGGTTCGTCAAGCGTAGGAAAGGCGCAGCGTTATCGGGGTCTTGCTTTCCTCGCTCGGCGAGCAAAGCGCCCCAATTGCTCCGCATTGACCCCCTAATCGCGGATGGCCATAGTTGCATCAGGGACGCCCCCATCGGGCTTTCGGGACATTCATGATCAACGACGCGGGCAAGACCGAGATGCGAGGAGCGCACGGGCGCCGTTTGCGCCTCGGCGCCGCAATCGCGCTCGCCAGCGTGCTCGCCACCGGTCCGGTGCTGGCGCAGGGTTGGTGGCCCTGGAGCAACTCCGAGCCCGAGCGCCGTCCGCCGATCCCGCAGGAGCCCGTGTTCCGCCCGGCGGAGCCCGACAACCGCCAGCCTCCCGCCGACCAGCCCGTCGCCCAACCGCCCACCGCCAACTGGTCCACGAAGAACCCCATCTGCCTGCAACTCGAGCAACGCCTCGTGCAGGACAGCTTGCACACCAACCAGTCTCGCGACGCGCTGCCGAACCTCGAGGCGCAGATCCGCCAGGCCGATCAGACCTCTCAGCAGACTGACGCCCAGCTCGAGCGCGGCAACTGCTACGAGTATTTCCTGTTTTCAAAGACGCTGCGGCGCACGCGGGGTTGCGTCGACCTCGCCCGCCAGAAAGAGGACGCTCAGCGCCGCCTCGCCGATCTCGAGGCGCAGCGCCAGCAGATCATCGGCTCGTCTGAACATTCCTATCGCGAGGACATCGTGCACGAGCTTGCGCGCAACAACTGCGGCGCCAACTATCAGCAGGAAGCGCGGCGCCAGGAGCGCGGGCCGTTTTCGTCGATCTGGCAGGACGAGGAAAGCGGCGGCTCCTCCAACGGCTGGGGCTCCTATGGCGGAGCGCAGTCCTACGCCACCTACCGCACGATCTGCGTGCGGCTCTGCGACGGTTATTTCTTCCCCGTGAGTTTCTCGACGCTGCCGAGCCACTTCGAGCAGGACGCCGCCTCCTGCCAGTCGAAGTGCGCCGCCCCCGTCGAGCTCTATTACTATCAGAACCCGGGCGCGGCCGTTGACCAGTCGGTCGCGCTGCATTCCCAGGAGCCCTACACTAGCCTCAAGACCGCGTTCCGCTACCGCAAGGAGCTGGTGAAGGGCTGCTCGTGCAAGGAGGCGGAATATACGCCGCCCGAGGCCGAGCAGACCGGCAAGCGGGCCGACACCGACGCGACGACAGGCTGGGAAGCGCGATCGGAGCCAGGTGCGAAGTCGCGGTGACGCGATGCCGCCTCGGAAGGCATCCATGGACCCCTCCCGCAAGCAAGGCGCAGGCCGGCCCGACAGTCTCGCGCCGATGATCGAGCTTCGGCCCTTGACCATCGACGACCTTTCGATGGCCCGCTACATCCACGCCGCGGCCTTCGCGCGCGCCGCTGAGGCGCACTACTCCTCGGCCGACATCGAGGCCTTCGATCAGTTCGTGCGCAGCCAGCGCTATGCCGACCTGATGCTGGGCAACCCCGCCGTCGCTGCCTGGCTCGGGCCGGATATGGTGGCAACTGCGGCTTGGAGCCCGGGCGAGGCGAAGAGCCCGACCGCGCGCATCTTCGGCGTCTTCGTGCGGCCGATGTTTGGCGGCGAAGGCATCGGACGCCGCATCGTCGGCCAGGTTGAGGAGGAAGCGCGCGGGGCCGGCTATCCGGCGCTCGAGGCCGCCGCAACTCTCAACGCGGCGGGCTTCTTCGAGGCGATCGGCTACCGTTTCGTGCGTGGGGGTGCCTGGGCGCTCCCCACGGGGCGCGAGATTGCCGTCACGTTCCTGCGCAAGGCTGAATTCAGCGGCATTTGAGGGCGAACGCCCGTTGGCTCGATCTAGCCGGCGGCGCCGAGCAGACGGCGCTCGGCTTTCGCGCGCCCGATCAGCGGCAGCAGCACCTTCAGCTCGGGTCCGTCCTCCAGACCCGTCAACGCCAGGCGCAGAGGGTGAAACAGCGCGCGCCCCTTGCGCCCCGTCGCCGCTTTGAGCGCCGCGATCCACACGTCCCACGTCGTATCGTCCCACGGCTCGGCAGGCAGCAGCGCAGCGGCGCGCGCGGTGAGCTCACGGTCCTCGGTGAGCGGGGCCACGTTGGCGGAGACGATGCGCCACCAGCGGGCCGCGTCCTCGATGACGGAAAGATTGCCGCGCACAGCGGTCCAGAACTCGGCACCCCCGCCGACGCCCAGCGCCTCGAGCCGAGGCGCCACCTCCACATACGGCAGTTTGTGCAAGAGCCGCGCGTTGAGCGCTTTGAGCTCGTCGAGATCAAAGCGCGCAGGCGCCGTCGATATCTTCGCGAAGGCAAAGAGACGCGCGAGCTCGTCGAGCTGCGCGTACGGCTCGATCGGGTCGGAGGTGCCGATCAACGCCGTGTAGCTAGCGACCGCCATCGGCTCGATGCCCGATGCGCGGAGGCTTTCGATCGACAGCGCGCCAAGCCGCTTGGACAGCGCATGGCCGTCGGCGCCGATGAGCAGGCTATGATGGCCGAAGGCCGGCGGCTCCTTGTCCAGCGCCTCGAAGAGCTGGAGCTGCACGCCGGTGTTCGTGACGTGGTCCTCGCCACGGATCACGTGGCTGATCTTGAAGTCGGCGTCGTCGACCACGCTGGTGAAGGTGTAAAGGAAGGTTCCGTCGGCGCGGATGAGAACGGGGTCGGAAAGCGAGCCCACGTCCACCGTCTGATCGCCACGGATCAGGTCGTTCCACGATACGATGGTCGGCAGGGGGCTCAACCCCTCCTCGGAGTTGGCGAGGCGGAAACGCCAGTGCGGGCGGCGCCCTTCCGCTTCGAGCGCCGCGCGCTCCTTGTCCGAGAGCTTCAGCGCGCTGCGGTCGTAGATCGGCGGCAGGCCGCGTGCGAGCTGGCGCTTGCGCTTGCGGTCGAGCTCGTCCTCGGTCTCAAAGCAGGGGTAGAGCCGCCCACTGCGCTTCAGGCCCTCGGTGGCCGCCTCGTAGCGCGCGACACGCGCCGACTGGCGTTCCTCGAGCGCCCACGCAAGGCCGAGCCAGTTCAGGTCCTCGCGGATGCCCTCGGCGAAGGCTTCGCTCGAGCGCTCCACGTCGGTGTCGTCGAGGCGCAGCATGAAGGTGCCGCCTTGCGCTTTTGCGAACAGCCAGTTGAGAATCGCCGTGCGCACGTTGCCGACGTGTAGGCGCCCCGTTGGGCTCGGCGCGAAGCGAACCGTGACAGCCATTGAAGGGGTCCGGATGTTGTCGATGATCGGCGCCACCCTATAGAGGGAGCGCGCGGGAACTCAAGGGCGATCGACGGGACCCTTGGCGACGGCAGCAAGCGACCGCGGCCGCGCTGCATGTGAGCGCGTCAGAAGTTGATCTTGGCGCCGGTGATGAGCTCCTGAAAGCCGTCGATCTCGGTCTTGCCGATGGGGGCGCCGGACGTGGCGGTCGCCGCGTTGCCGATGAAGCTGCCGTCCGCAAACTGATAGATCGCGTAAAGATTCATGTCGGCCTTTTCCAAGCGTTGGATCAGGCCCGCCTGCCAGAAATTGATGTTGCCGCTGACGGTCTTGCCGGGGTTGGAACCCGGGTCGTCGTGGCGGTAGGACGCGAAGATCTCCGTCGGCCCGAACGAGCACCACTGTTTCTCGATGCCGGGGCGGACAAACCATGTCGTGCTATCGGGCTCGAGAACAGTTCCGGCCGGAAACACGTGGTCCGTGTCGACGACCTGGCGCCCCCAGCCGCCAAAGACGAACAATCCCGTCGGCTCGTGCTTAATGGTGGCGGCCGCGGCCTCCCACGTGCATTCGAAGTTCGGTAGCGAGGTCGAGATCGCGGTGCTCGATATGCACGACGTTCCCCCCACGACGTATGGCGCTGAGGGGACTGGCACCAGCGTGCCGGGGTCGTTGCTGGCGCCGTAACCGGCCCTGGCAAGGATACTGATGTCGCCGAAGGTCTGCTTATAAGTCACGGCCGCGTCCCAGACGTCGGCCTCGCCCCACGACGCGCTCAACACGAACCCGTGCCAGTCGGGCGAGTTGTAGCGCACGATGTTGCGCCGCGCGGCATCGCCCGGGGTCGAGTTGTTGAAGCCGCGCAGGACGTCAGGCCACCTCAGGTTGTTCACGAAGTTGCCGTTACTCCTGATCAGGAAGGCGGACATGAAGATCGGCGGCCCCTCGGCGTCATCGACGTTGCGCGAAAGTGTCGGATCGGCATCGTCGAGGAGATGATAAGTGGCCATTCCGTTCAAGCCCACGGCGACTTGACCCAGCCGCTTGCTCTTCAGGTACCAGTAGCTCTTGCGCACGAACGCCACGTCATCTTTGTTGATCGGGTTGGAACTCACCGATGCGCTCGTCATCTGGTTCCACTCTTTCGAAGGGTGGCCTTGGATGCCGATTTCGAGC
This sequence comes from uncultured Alphaproteobacteria bacterium, assembly GCA_963745205.1. Taxonomy (GTDB): domain Bacteria; phylum Pseudomonadota; class Alphaproteobacteria; order Rhizobiales; family Hyphomicrobiaceae; genus Hyphomicrobium_A. The sequence continues at coordinate 193,206 of CAVUWX010000011.1, read as the reverse complement.
AGGTAGCCGGCGGACCAATCCTTGTCGATCTTCGCCTCGCCCAGGAACTTGACGCGCGACTGCTCGACCATGTTGGTGCCTTCGTAGACCTTGTGCTGCGTGCCGTCGTTCCACCAGAACAGCGCCTCGTTCACCCAGCCTGAAATCGTCAGGCTGACCTTGCGGTTGCCCTTGCGCACCGTTGTCGTCTCGAGCTCGGCTATGCGCTCCTCGAGATCGGTGCAGCAGCTGCTGCCGAGATCGGCGGCAAAAGCCGGCGATGCGATCGAGACACCGACGCACAGTGCCAGCGCGGCCAACCCACGGTTGGCGCCGTCCGAAACTCGTCCGCCGCACACCATTGGCCGTCGCTCCCCAGTCCGCTATGTTGGAAAACCGTCCGGCATAACAGATTGATTTCGAGGCTTTTAGTGGCCCCGACGAACGCAACTCAACTTGTGAACTGATTCTGAACTGATTCGCGTGTCGCGCATAAAACGGCCGCTCGGGCCCTGCGCAGAATCACGGATTAAGGATCCGCCACAACGCGCCCGCGCCGAACGAAGAAAAAGTGCGCAGCTTATGAAGAAGTGTCGGACTGTGCCCTCGCACGCGGCCACGCCCGCGTTGCGTCGGCGTCATGTCGATGAGGGACGCTTCGCCTTGGTCTGGCTTGCCACGCCGTGGTCGCCTGTGGCCTTGGCAGCACCGGAGGGCGGCGCGCCCAGCTCCTCGCGAAACCGGTTGATGATGGGGTAGCGCCGGTCGCGCCCGAAGTTCCTGGCCGAGATCTTCACGCCGGGCGGCGCCTGCCGCCGCTTGTACTCCGCCAAATACAAGAGCCGCTCCACCTTCTTCACAGTCTCTGCCGGGTGCCCGCGCGCAACGATGTCGGCAAGCGGCATCTCCTTCTCGACGAGACAGGCGAGGATGTCGTCGAGCACTGGATAAGGCGGCAGCGAATCCTGGTCGGTCTGATTTTGGCGCAGCTCGGCCGTGGGCACCTTCGTGAGGATCGATTCGGGGATGACAACGCCCGTGGCCCCGAGGCTGCCCTTCGGCACGTGCGCGTTGCGCCAGCGGGCCAGCCGATAGACCTCCATCTTGTAGAGGTCCTTGATGGGATTGAATCCGCCGTTCATGTCGCCGTAGAGCGTCGCATAACCGACCGACATCTCCGACTTGTTGCCCGTGGTCACCACCATGCCGCCGAGCTTGTTGGAGATGGCCATCAAGATGATGCCCCGTGCACGCGCCTGAAGGTTCTCCTCGGTCGTATCGGGCTTGGTGCCGGTAAGCACTGGCTCGAGCGCCTTGGTCAGACCCGCCACCGCCGGCTCGATCGGCAGCGTGTCGTAGCGGACGCCCAGCGCCTCGGCGCATCGGGAAGCGTCGCGCACGCTTTCATTGGAGGTATAGCGGTAGGGCATCATCACGGCATGCACGCGCTCCGGACCCAGCGCATCGACCGCCATCGCTGCCACGAGCGCACTGTCGATGCCACCGGAAAGCCCGAGGATGACGCCGGGGAACCCGTTCTTCTCCACGTAATCGCGCAAGCCGAGCACGCACGCATGGTAGGCAGCCGCGTCGCCCTCCTCGACGCGCGCGATCCGCCCCGGCTCACACACCCAGCCCTTCGGCGTCTTGCGCCACTCGGTGACGGCGACCGCCTCCTCCCATGCCGGGAGCTGCGCGGCGAGGCTGCGATCGGCGTTGAGCACGAAGGACGCCCCGTCGAACACGAGCTCATCCTGCCCGCCAACCTGGTTGAGATAAGCGAGCGGCAGCCCCGTCTCGATCACACGCGCAACGGCCTGGTTCATGCGCACGTCGGGCTTCGTCCAATCGAAGGGCGAGCCATTGGGGCTGATAAGGATCTCCGCGCCGCACTCGGCAAGGCACTCGGCGACGTCGGGCCCCCAGATGTCCTCGCAGATCGGCACGCCGAGGCGCACGCCGCGGAAGTTGATCGGCCCCGGCATCGGCCCCTGCGCGAACACGCGCTTCTCGTCGAACACGCCGTAGTTCGGCAAGTCGACCTTGAAGCGGACGGCCGCAACCTTGCCCCCGTCCAAGAGCGCGACCGCGTTGTAGACCTTGCCATCCTCGGGCCACACCGTGCCGGTGAGCACCGCGGGGCCGTCCCTGAGCTCGGCCGCGAGCGCTTCGATGCGCTTACGTGCCGCCGCCTGGAAGGCCGGCTTCAACACGAGATCCTCAGGCGGATAGCCCGTCACGAACAGCTCGGGGAACACGACGAGGTCGGCGCCCGCGGCTTGGCTGCGCATTGCGCGCAGCTTGGCGATATTGGCGTCGAGGTCGCCGACGACCGGGTTCGCCTGGGCGAGCGCGATCTTCAGTCTCGTGGCTGGGTCTTGCGACATGAACCGACCTTGAGCCGCCGTCTTCTTCCCTCCCCCTTGCGGGGAGGGTCAGCGTGGGGGGCTCACGCCACGACGGGAATGGGGTGCGACAGCCCCTCGCGCTCTTGCTTCAACCGCTCGGCGATCAGGAAAGCGAGCTCGAGCGCCTGATCGGCGTTGAGGCGGGGATCGCACAGCGTGTCGTAGCGATCCTTGAGCTGCGCTTCCGAAATGTTGGCGGAGGCTCCACCCGTGCATTCGGTGACGGGCGACCCGGTCATCTCCACGTGGATGCCGCCAGCGACAGTGCCCTCGGCGCGGTGCACGGAGAAGAACGACTCCGCCTCCTTGAGGATGCGGTCGAAGGGCCGTGTCTTGTAGCCGTTGGCCGCGGAGATCGTGTTGCCGTGCATGGGATCGCACGACCACACGACCGCGCGGCCTTCCTTCTTCACCGTGCGGATGAGCTTCGGCAGGTGCTTGTCGACCTTGTCGGCGCCGAAGCGGCAGATGAGCGTCAGCCGCCCGGACTCGTCCGAAGGGTTGAGGATGTCGATGAGGCGCATCAGTCCATCGGGCTCGAGCGTCGGCCCGCACTTGACGCCGATCGGGTTCTTGATGCCGCGCAGGAACTCCACGTGCGCGTGATCGGGCTGGCGGGTGCGGTCGCCGACCCACAGCATGTGGCCGGAGGTGGCGTACCAGTTGTGCGTGCCGCCGGCCTCGTCGCGGCGCACGAGCGCCTGCTCGTAGCCGAGCAATAAGCTCTCGTGGCTCGTGTAGAACGAGGTGCGCCCCAGCGCCGGCACCGTATCCGCAGTGACGCCGCACGAGCGCATGAAGCGCAGCGCGGTCTGGATCTGCTCGCCCATCTCCCGGTACTTCTTGCCGAAGGGCGACTTCTGCTCGAAATCGAGCAGCCATCGCAGCACGTTGTCGAGGCTGGCGTAGCCGCCTTCGGAAAAGGCGCGCAGCAAATTGAGCGTCGCCGCCGACTGGCGGTAGGCCTCGATCTGGCGCAACGGATCGGGGATCCGGCTGGCTGAGGTGAACCCCTCTCCGTTGATGATGTCGCCGCGATAGCTCGGCAGCTCGTCGTTCCCCCTACGCTCGTTGGGCGAGGAGCGCGGCTTGGCGAACTGGCCGGCGATGCGCCCGACCTTCACGACCGGGGAGCCGCCGGCGTAGGTCAGCACCACCGCCATCTGCAGGAAGACTCGGAACAGCTCGCGGATGTGATTGGCGCTGTGCTCGTTGAAGCTTTCCGCGCAGTCGCCGCCCTGCAGCAGGAAGGCGTTACCCGCGGCCACGTCGGAGAGCGCGCGCTTCAGCTTGTCGGCCTCGCCCGCGAACACGAGCGGCGGATAAGAAGCGATCTTACCTTCGACCTCGGCCAGCGCCGCCTTGTCGGGGTACTCGGGCACCTGCACGATCGGCTTTCCCCGCCAGCTGTCGGGGGACCAGGCTGCAGCCATTTCCTCAACTCTCCTTCTGCGGCCGGGCGGCCTCGGGAACGCTCGCAGACCGGCGGCCGACCACGGGAATCCCGGGCATCGCATTGGCGGCATTATGCCATTCGTCACGGCTTATAGGCTACCCTTCGGGCGGAGACCAGCGGCCGGGCAGTACTCGAGTTGCCTTCAAGTTGCATGCGCGAAATGGTGCCGCCGGCATCGATTTTCGAGGCTGCGGCGTTGGCTCCCCGGCCTAACCTGGCGCAAGCGGAGCCATGCGCGTGAAGGAGCCATCATTCACGTTCGGGATCGAGGAGGAATACCACCTCGTCGACCTCAAGACGCGCGGCTTCGCCCCGGCGCCGGCGGCGCTGCTGGAAGCCTGCGAGTTGCTGCTCGGCAAGCGGGTCGCGCCAGAATTCTTCCGCTCCCAGATCGAGGTCGGGACCAGCGTCTGCCGCGATTTCGGCGCCGCACGCCGGGAGCTCGCGCATCTGCGCCGCACCATCGCCGAGAAGGCGCGCGAGTTCGGGCTCGCCCCGATCGCGGCCTCCACGCACCCGTTCGCGGACCGCTCCACGCTCGAGACGACGCCGAAAGCGCGTTACCAGGCGCTGGCCCGCGATTTCGCGGGCATCGGCCGGCGCTTGGCGATCTGCGGTATGCACGTGCATGCGGGCGTCGAGGACGAGGAGCTGCGCATCGACCTCATGAACCAGGCGCGCTATTTCCTGCCGCACCTGTTGATGCTGTCGACGTCGTCGCCCTTCTGGCAGGGCGAGGACACCGGCCTCAAGAGCTACCGTCTCGCCGTGTTCCACGAGCTGCCGCGCACGGGGCTGCCGCAGCGTTTCGAGAGCTACGGCGAATTTCTGCGCACTGTCGACGTGCTCGTGCGCAGCGGCGTTATCGAGGATGCAACCAAGGTCTGGTGGGACCTACGCCCGTCCGTGCGCTTCCCCACGCTCGAGATGCGCGTCACCGACATCTGCACGCGCATTGGTGACGCGATCTCGGTCGCCGCACTCTACGTTTGCATCCTCCGCATGCTCTTCCGCCTGCGGCGGTCAAATCAGAAGTGGCGCACCTACCCGGCCTTCCTCATCGAGGAGAACCGCTGGCGCGCCCAGCGCTACGGCGTGGGCGACCGCCTGTTCGATTTCGGCAAGGGCGAGCTCGTGCCCTTCGCGGCGCTGATCGACGAACTGCTCGATCTGATTGCCGAGGACGCGGCCGTGCTGGGATGTGAACGCGAAGCCAAGCACGCGCTCGTCATCGCGACCGGCGGCACCAGCGCCAACCGCCAGGTCGAGTGCTACGAGGGTTTGCTGGCGCAGGGCGCCACGCCCGAAGATGCCTTGAAGGGCGTCGTCGACCAGCTCATCGCCGAGACCGTCGCGGGCACTTGAACGAACGTCAAAGCCCCGCCGCCATGCCGCCGTCGACGGCGAGCTCCGCTCCGGTGATGAACGAGGACTCGTCGCTAGCAAAGAACAGCGCTGCCTGCGCCACGTCCTCCGCCGTGCCGAAGCGCTTTAGCGGCGTCTGCTCCAGCAGTGCCTCCGAGAAAGCCTGGATCCGCAGCACGCGCTCGGTCAGCGCCGTCTCGATGAAGCCGGGCGCCAGCGCGTTGACGCGGATGCCGAACGGCGCGTACTCGACCGCGAGCCCACGCGTCAGCGCCGAAATCGCGCCCTTGGTCGCACCGTAAGCTGCAAGGGTGCGCATGCCACGGTGGCCCATGATGGAGGCGAGGTTCACGAGCGAAGCGCGCCCCGAGGCCTTCATCAGCGGGAAGGCATCGCGCGCGATGCGCACGATGCCGTCGAGGTTCACCTCGCGCAGGCGCACCCAATCGGCGTCGGACAGGTTGCGGAAGTCCGAGCGCACGTTGATGCCGGCGTTATTGACCACGACATCGAGCCGGCGGTGCTGCTGCTCGATCAGACGCATCAGCGCCGTCACGTCCTGACCGCGCGAGACATCGACCGTCACCGCGGTCGCGGAATGCCCTTGCGCGATAACCTCGGCCGCGGCCTTGGCGGCGCCTTCCCCGTCGACGTCGGTGATGTAGACGTGCGCGCCCTCGGCCGCGAACAGCTTTGCCGCCGCGAGCCCGATGCCAGCGGCCGAGCCAGTCACCAGCGCTATCTTGTCCTTGAGCCGCATCTGCCGCCTCCCGCGCGAACGCCGCGGCGTAGCACCGGGGCGGCCTGCTTTCAACTTTTGGGGCGCTCCGGGAGGCACCAAGCCGTGCCGATGCAGCACTTATCCCCTCTCCCCGTTGGGGAGAGGGTTAGGGTGAGGGGGAATCTCGCTCCGTTGAGATCGTAACCCCTCACCCGCGCCACCGGCTCACGCCGGCGTCGCGACCTCTCCCTCTCGGGAGAGGTGAAGGCTTAGCGTCCTCTTAATTCCAATCAACCCGCTGCTTCGGTGGGGGCCATCCACTTCTCGCGAAGCGTCACGAACTCCTCCGCGGCCGTAGGATGTAGCGCCATGGTGGCGTCGAAGTCGGCCTTGGTGGCGCCAAGCCGCAGCGCGATGGCCGCCATCTGGATGATCTCGGCGGCGTCCTCGCCGAGCACGTGGCAGCCGACGACCTTGTCGCTCACACCGTCGACAATGAGCTTAATCAGCATCTTCTGCTCGCGCCCCGACAGCGTCGCCTTCAAGGGCCGGAACGCGGCCTTGTAGATATGCACATCGCTGCAGCGCTCGCGCGCCAGATGCTCCGGCAAGCCGACGCTGGCGATCTCCGGGGTGGAGAACACGGCCGTCGGGATCAGGGTGTGCTCGATCATGCGCGGCTTGCCGCCAAACTCGGTGTCGGCGAAGGCGTGGCCCTCGCGGATGGCGACCGGCGTCAGCGCCGCGCGGCCGGTCACGTCGCCGACGGCGAAGATGCTGTCGACGGAGGACTTGGAATACTCGTTGACCACGACGTGGCCGTTCCAGCCGAGTTCGACGCCGACCTGGTCGAGGCCGAGCCCGCTGGTGTTGGGCGCGCGTCCGACGGCAAACATGATCTGGTCGGCCGTGAGCGTGGCCCCGTTTGAAAGATGGCCCATGAGGCCACCTGCCGTCTTCTCGATGCGCGTGAAGATCTGCCCGGTGACGATGCGGATGCCCTGCTTGGTGTAGGCCTCAGTCAGGCGGTCGCGCAGGTCCTCGTCGAACCCGCGCAGGATCTTATCCCCGCGATAGACGATGGTCGTCTCGGCGCCGAGGTTTGAGAAGATGCTGGCGAATTCGATCGCAATATAGCCGCCACCGGCGACGATGATGCGTTCCGGCAGCCGCTTGAGGTCGAAGGCTTCGTTCGACGTGATGACGTGCTCGATGCCGGGGATGGCTTTGCCCAGCATCGGCGAGCCGCCCGTGGCGATGAGGATCTTGCCCGCGGTCAGCGTGCGGCCGGATTTGACGAGCTGAACCGTGTTGGGTCCGGTGACGGTCACGCGCTCTTCGAGGACCTCGACCTTCGCCGCAGCCAAACCGGCGCGGTAGAGACCTTCCAGCCGCGCGATCTCCCTGTCCTTGGCGGCGATGAGGCTCGCCCAGTCAAACTTCGGCTCGTCGATGCTCCAGCCGAAGCCGCGTGCATCCTCCAAGTCGTCGGCAAAGCGGCTGGCGTAGACGAGGATCTTCTTCGGCACGCAGCCGCGAATGACGCAGGTGCCGCCGATGCGGTACTCCTCGGCGATGGCGACCTTGGCGCCATAGCCTCCCGCGATGCGCGCCGCGCGCACCCCACCCGAGCCGGCGCCGATCACGAACAGGTCGTAGTCAAGCTTGTCCATGCCGTGCCGGCTCCGTCGTGGCCGTTAGATGCCGTCCGAGCCGACGTAGCTGATGCCGTCGGGCCCGCCCACGATGGCGAGGTCGGCAATCCCCAGAAACATGCCGTTCTCCACCACGCCGGGGATCAGCTTCAAGGCCTCGTCGAGGTCCTCCGGCTCCTCGATGCGGCCGAAGGCGCAATCAAGGATGTAGTTGCCGCTGTCGGAAACGAACGGCTTACCGCCGGAGCCCATGCGCAGCGTGATCTCCCCCTCGCAGCCGGCGTCTGCGGCAAGCGCGATGATCATGTTGCGCGTCGCCGTCAAGCCGAAGCGCACGACCTCCAAGGGCAGCGGAAAGGCGCCGAGCGTGGCGACACGCTTCGATGCATCCGCGATGACGATCATGCGCCCGGAGGCGGTTGCCACGATCTTCTCGCGCAAAAGCGCGCCGCCGCCGCCCTTGATGAGCCGCAGCTCCTCGTCGAGCTCGTCTGCGCCGTCGATCGTCAGATCGAGGAACGGCGTCTCATCCAGCGTCGTCACCGGAATACCAAGGGCAACCGCCTGCGCCTGCGTCGCCTCCGAGGTCGCCACGCAGACAACATCGAGCCCGGCGCGCACCTTCGGACCCAGCAGATCGACGAACTTCGCCGCGGTCGAGCCCGTGCCAAGGCCGAGCTTCATGCCGCTCTCCACGAATGAGAGTGCGCGCTCGGCCACCGCCAGCTTCCAGGCGTCGTTGCTCATGCTGAAGCTCCCCGCGCGGAACGCTCCGCAGCCGGGAGCGTATTACAAGGCAACGGCGCTTGCCCCCTCCCGGCAGGGAGGGGGCCGCGAGCGCGAGCCCAAAGGGCCTCGTGGCTCACACTGCTTGGCCGCGCTACCGCAGCGCGCGGCCAATGCGATATTCCGGTTAAAGACCGCCCATCAACGTGTACTTGATCTCGACGAACTCATCGATGCCGTGGTGCGAGCCCTCGCGCCCGATACCGCTTTCCTTGAATCCGCCGAACGGAGCGATCTCCGTGGAAGTAATCCCCTCGTTGACGCCGACAATACCATACTCGAGCGCTTCCGCCACGCGCCAGCAGCGGCCGATGTCGCGCGCGAAGAAGTAGGCGGCGAGCCCGAAGGGCGTGTCATTCGCCATGCGGATCGCCTCCGCCTCGCTCGCGAACTTGAACAGCGGAGCTACGGGCCCGAACGTCTCCTCGCGGGAAACGCGCATCTGCGGGGTGACGCCGGTCAGAACGGTCGGCTCGAAGAAGGTGCCCCCGAGAGCATGTGGCTTGCCGCCCATGACCACCTTGGCGCCCTTGTTCACCGCGTCAGCCACGTGCTCGCTGACCTTCTTGACTGCCTCCGAATTGATGAGTGGCCCGACCGTGACGCCCGCTTCCGTGCCGGGGCCAACCTTCAAGCCGCGCGCCGCGGCCACAAGTTTCTCGGCGAACGCGTCGTAGACGCTGGCCTGCACCAGGATGCGGTTGGCGCATACGCAGGTCTGCCCGGCGTTGCGGAATTTCGAGGCCATGACGCCAGCGACCGCCTTGTCGAGGTCGGCGTCGTCGAACACGATGAACGGGGCATTGCCGCCGAGCTCCATGCCGACGCGCTTCACGGTACCCGCCGCCTGCGCCATCAGGATCTTGCCGACCTCGGTCGAGCCGGTGAACGTCACCATGCGCACGAGCGGGTTTGAGGTCATCGCCGCGCCGATAGGTACCGGGTTCTTCGCCGTGACGACGTTGAGCACGCCTTTCGGCAGCCCGGCGCGCTCGGCGAGCTCCGCGAGCGCCAGCGCGCAGAGCGGCGTATCCTCGGCCGGCTTGACGACGACGGTGCAGCCGACAGCGAGCGCCGGCGCCACCTTGCGCGTGATCATGGCGCTCGGGAAGTTCCATGGCGTGATCGCGGCGACGACGCCGACCGGCTGCTTCATGATAACGATGCGCGCATCCGCCTTGTGCGAGGGGATCGTCTCGCCGTAGACGCGCTTGGCCTCCTCGGCGAAGAGCTCGACGAAGCCGGCGCCGTAGAGGATCTCGCCCTTCGCTTCGGCGAGCGGCTTGCCCTGCTCCTTGGTGAGCAAGAGCGCCAGCTCATCCGCATGCTCCACGATGAGCTCGTACCAGCGGCGCAGGATCTTGGAGCGGTCCTTGGCAAGCCGTGCCGCCCACGGCTTGAAGGCGCGGTGCGCGGCCTCGATGGCGGCGTTGGTCTCCTCCGCACCGAGATCGGGCACGCGGGCGATCTCCTCGCCCGTCGCCTTGTCGGTCACCACCAGTGAAGGCGTTCCGACCCAGGCGCCGTCGATGTAGGCCTGCGTCTTGAGTAAGGTGATGAGCTGTTTATCCATTGGGTCACCGCGAGGGGTCGCTGAACGTGCGTGCGCTTTGTCTAAGGTGCGCGCCCCGTGGTTTCAAGCCGCAGCGGCCCCGATGATGACATCGAGGAGCCCAGCAGTTAGCGTGCGCGCCGATCCCACCTCATAAGGCCCACCCCGACCCCATGCGCGACGCCACCCTCGTCTTCGACCTCGATGGGACGCTCGTCGATACCGCTCCGGACCTCGTTGCGGCGACCAACCACGTCCTCGCCGGCATCGGGCTGCCGGGCGTGAGCGAACAAAAGTTGCGCCCGCTGATCGGCCACGGCGCCAGGTTCATGGTCGACCACGCCATGGGGCCCGACGCCGCCAAGCTCTCCGAGAACGAGCGCAAGCGGCTGCTCGACCTGTTCCTCGACTACTACAGGCGCAACATTGCCGTCGGCAGCCGCCCGTTCGAGGGCACGGTCGCCGCGCTCGAGCGCTTCAGAGGCGCCGGCGCGAAGCTCGCCGTGTGCACCAACAAGAACGAGAGGATGGCACGCACATTGCTCGATGCGCTCGGGATGACCCCCCTGTTCTCCGCGGTGACGGGCCGCGATACGTTCCCCGTGTTCAAACCGCACCCCGACCATCTGCTCGGCACCATCCGCCTCGCCGGCGGCGACCCGGCCCGCGCCGTCATGGTCGGAGACAGCCGCATCGACATCGCCACTGCGAAGGCGGCCGGCGTGCCCGTCGTCGCGGTCACGTTCGGCTACACCGATACGCCCGTGCGCGAGCTTTCTCCCGATAGGGCCATCGACCACTATGATGAGCTCGAGGCGGCGATTATCGCGCTGCTCGGGTAACGCCTTAGGCTTGCCCTCGCGGCCGGTGCGGCCACAGCTTCCGCCCCACCATGATTGTAGCGGGGAGGAACACGAGATCCGCAATCAGCGACGCAAGCAGCGTGAAGCCGCACACCAGGCCGAACGTCCTGAGCGACGGCAGGTCGGAGAACACGGTCACGCCGAGGCCGAAGGCGAGCACGATGGTCGTCAGGATGATCGCCGGTCCGACCAGCACGCGCGCCCGCCTTATCGCCAGCTCCGGCGCGTCCCCCGCGCGCTCCTCGAGCCGCAATCGGTTGAGGAAGTGTATGAGCGCGTCGATGCCGAGGCCGAAGACGACGAGGAGCGCCACGACGGAGGCGAACTCGAGCCCGTCGTCGTTGGCCCACAGCAGCGTGCCCGACGCCACCACCGGGAACAGACCCGGCAGCAGGCTGACGAGCGCCACGAAAGGCGAGCGGAACGCCATGCCGAGGAGAACGCCGGCGAAGGCGACGCAGATGGGGATGCTCACTTTGAGCTGGTCGATCATGCGGGCGCTGTTGCGCGCCGCGATCGCCGGCAATCCCGTCACCGAGATGCGAAAATTCGGATAGGCCTTGCGGATCGGATCGAGCGAACGGTCGATCTTCTCGACCACGGGCAGGATGCGGCTCGAGTCGACGTCGGGCAGGCGCCCCGTCACGAGCACCGCGTTCTCCTCCTTGGCGATGAAGCGGCGCACGAGGTGCTCGGGCAGGATGCCGACGAACTTCTGCACCGTCTCGATGCGGTCGTCTCCCGCCTCATGCAGCCAGCGCCGCAGGCTCTCGAGCGACCACACGTTGCCGAGTCCGGCCTCCTTCTCGAGCGCCTCGTGCACTTTGCCGATGACCTCGAGCGTCGCCGGCGAATAGAGCGGGGTGCCGTCGGTCCATTCGATCATCACATGCACCGGGTTGGCGCCGGTGAGCTTCTGGTCGATGCGGCTTGTCGCATCGAGCGCCTGCTCGCGGTCGGGCACCTGGTCGGCGAGGCGGTAGCGCGTCGGCAGCGCGATGAAGGCGGCGGTGAAGGCAGCAAACAGCGCGATGCCGATGCCCGTATAGAGATACGGCCGGTGCACCACGCGGTCGACGACCCAGCCGACGATGGTGCCGAGCCCGTCCATGAGCCTGTCCGCCGGGGTATGGTCCTTGGCTAACGCCGCCTCGTTGCGGATCAGCATCACGCCGAGGATCGGCAGCACGAGAATGACGGCGATAAAGGAGATGAGCACGGCGAGCGCTCCCGCCATGCCGAACGTGCGGATGAGGCCCGATTCCGACAACAGCAGCGCGCAGAACGCGAGCAGCGCCGTGCCGTGGGCGAGCACGCAGGCGGGGCCGACGACGCGCACGGCGAAGCGCACGGCCTGGTAGCGGTCGTCGCCCTCGCGCAGCCGGATGCGGATGGCAGATACCATCTGCATGCTGTCGGCAAAGCCCATCACCATGATGAGCGGCGTCATCACATTGAGGAACAGATTGAGCTTGAAGCCCATCCAGCCGAGCAGGCCCAGCGACCACGTGACCGCCAGCACGGGCGGCAGCGCCGCGACCAGCATCAGCGACAGGCGCCGGAAGAAGATGACGGCGATCAGCGCGCCAAACAGCAGGCCGAGGCCGTTGTAGAGGATCTGGTCGCGCTCCACCGCATTGCGGATCTCGAGCTGCATCACGGGTGCGCCGGTCATCTTGGCCGTCAGCCCGGAGCCGGCGAGGATGTCGGTGACGCTCTTGTTGATCTCGCCGATGACGACGCGCGCGGTTTTCTCGCGCACGACCTCGCGGTCGAGTGCGATGATGATCATCGCGAGCTGGCCATCGTCGGAGAGGAACTTGCCCTTGACGATGTCGTTCGTCTTCAAGGCGCCGATCATCGCATCGAAGGCCGGCCCGTTCTCGGGGAGATCGTCCGGCACGATCGGCGCCGCGTAGCCCGTCGCATCCGGCTTGCCGCGCGCCGACAGCATCGAGACGAGACCCGACACGCCCTCAACGAGCTGCAGCTCCGTCGTCAGGTTGGCGAAGGTTTCCAGCCCCTTGCGCTGCAGGAGGTCCTTGCCCTCGACGACGACGAGCACATCGTACTCGCTCGAGGGGAAGCGGCGGTCGATCGCCTCGTAGCGGTGGAACTCCTCGGTGTTGGTGCGAAACAGCTCCGACAGCGAGTCGTCGACCTGCAGCCTGGCGACGCCCATGGCGCCGAGGACGGTGGCGACGACGACGAGGGCGGCCACGACATAGGGCGCGCGCAAGGCGACGAGCCCCAGCCTTTCCAGGCCGAACGAGAACACGAACGACCGGCCCGGCTCCTCAGCGCTCGCCATAGCTCCCCCGTCGGCACTCGTTCGGGCGCAGCTTTGGAAGCGGCCGGCCGATGCTTTTTTACACGCGAGCCCCCGCTTTCCCTTCGGAATCGGCGCCCGACGACGGATCGTCGCATTTGCCGCAGTTGGTGTGCAAGAGGATCGCGGCCCAAAGGCTTCGATCCCGTTGCGCCCCATTGTGGCCGCAGCACCCGCGTTCCTTGCCCGCTCCTTGCGCCACCCCCATGTGTCCACCCGGCCAACAAAATAAGCCCCGCCCCAATGCCGAAGCGCCTCATGCCAGCAAGCCTCGTTTGCGCCCTCGGCAAGGCCGCCGCGGCGGGCCTCGCGGGCATCCTCGCCGTCTTCACCTTGGCCGCTATCTTCACCTCGGGGGTGCCGGTCCCTGCTCCCGCGGCGGCGAGCCCGCAGCAAGCGCCCAATAGCCGCGTCGTGCTCGACCTGCCGCCCGGCTACGCGCCCTCGCCGCTATTCTCCGGCTTCCAGGATGACTCCCGCGGCGTCTCCTTCGTGATCCTCGAGGCACCCGCCTCCGAGTACGACAAGATGGCGCAGGGATTCACAGCCGACCAGCTCGCACAGCGCGGCATCACGGACGCCAAGCAGGAGACGCTGCCGCGCCCCGACCCCAACATCTTCATGCGCGCGCGCCAGAAATCCGAGGCCGGGACCTACCAGAAGTTCTTCGTCCTGTTCGCCACCAAGGAGCAGACCGTGCTCGTCTCCGTCAACGTGCCGGAGCGTGCCATCGCCGACGGCAGCGTCACGGCAGAGGAGATCGAGAGGATCCTGTCGACCGCCACGACTGCCGGACAGCCGGCCGTTCGCGACCTCTTTGCGCTCTCCTACCTCGGTCCCTTCAAGGAGGCCGGCACCCTCGTCGGCACCAGCAAGGTCTATACGCTCGATGGACGCCTCGAGCCCGAGCGTGCGGGCGTGACGCGTTCGGCGTTCATGGTCGCGCCCTCGCTCGACAAGCGTCCCATCGCGGAGCCGAAGAAGGAAGCGGTGACACTGCTCGCGAGCCTGTCGGGCTACAGGGACATCAAGACGGAGGAGCCGCGCGACATCACCATCGCCGGGCTGCCGGGCGTGGAGACGTGGGCCGGCGCCATCGACGAGGACGACAACGTGCCCGTGCGCCTCTACCAGGTGATGATCCTGTGCAAGGACGGCGGCTACTTCCGCTTGATCGGAATTGCAACGTCCGGCGACGTGGACCGGCTCAACGCCGACTTCCCGAAGATCGCAGGGAGCTTCGCGCTAATCCCGTGACGGCGCTTGCTTGACAGGTCTGGGCGCTGGCTCGCATAAGGGCGGCTTGCCAGCACGGCGGGCGGTTAGCTCAGCGGTAGAGCACACGCTTCACACGCGTGGGGTCATAGGTTCAATCCCTATACCGCCCACCATGCCGCTAGGCGCGAGCACCGCGGGCATTCAACCCGTAGCGCAAGGCGACTATTCGATCGATGGTAAGCGCGGTAGCTTCGCCTGCTCCCATAAGGGGCTGCATTGTGCCTCCGGCGAATGTCATCGACCAGAACTGTGACTGGGTACTGCTGTAACTTTCCCAGCATCTGAAGCGCCCCCGCTTCCAAGTCGGGCCCGCCGCAATAAAAAAAGCGGCGGCGTAGGGGCCGGCGCTGAGGTCCTTCAGCCCGTCGAGGAACAGGCCCGCGTGGGGGACACGCGGAGAAGGCTGTCTCCACCTCGCCGATTGGTGATTTTGCTGTCCAGCGCAGATTGGCTCAGGGGCGAGATATTCTGTGGACAACGCGTTCCGATTATCTGTGCGTCCGCCGCCGATGCGCGCGGTGATAATACCCCCGGTGCTCCAGGCGCGCGCAGAACGGGTTGTCCGTCCCGCTCAGGCACCCCCAGCGCTCCAAGAGCTCCGCATCGCGTTCGCTCACGGGGCCGCCGGCGCGGGCGTTGGCGCGCGCAGCCTCTAGCTCTCCTGCTTCCGCCAAGCCTCCGGCGGTTGCCGGACCTGAAGCTGCCAGCGTGAGCAAGCCAACTGCTGCAAACATCCATCGATGCATCTGTCGTCACTCCAAGGTTGCGCCTCCGCAACCGTCCCCGGCATTAGGTGGGGTCCCAGCTCCGCAAAGCAATGGGGCAGCGCTTAAGGCGCCGGCAGCCTCCGGTTTCGATTGGGAAATTTCGCGATAGGGCTGCGCACGCGAGCCTCAGAAACGCGGCTTCGCCCAGCCCCCGCGACGCGGCTTGCCGCGAAGCCTCACGCCGCCTTGGCCGCTCCGTGCGCGGGCACAGCCTCAACGACCGGCTCAGGCGCCTCGACCTCCGGTCCCTCCACCGCGCGGTGCGACAGCGGCACGGCAAACGCCGCCATTAAATCGCGGCGCATCTGCACGCACTCGTACTCGGCCTTGCAGATGAGCAGCTCGGCATTGGTCTGGCGGTCCTCGGCCGTCTTCGCCGCCCGCGCCTGCAGCGCGAAGCGCGGCAATTGCCGCTCGAAGAATTCGTGGCCCGGCATGCCTTCCCCCTCGGGACGTTATGCCCTTGGGAATTAGCGCGATTCTCTCCACCTCTGCTCTGGATAACCTGTGGATAATTCGTGGGATCGAGGCGATCACCGCTGCGCCGAGCGTGCCGGTGCGGCTTGCGCGCCGTACATGGTCAGCATCGGCTCGTCCTCCAGGATCACCTCGTCGTACTCGCCGTAGCCGTTGAAGTGGCCGGCGATCGCGCGCGCGTAGGCGCCCATGTTGCCGATCTCGAGGTAATCGCCTTCCGCGACCGAGCCCGGCAGCATGAAGGGACCCTTCATGTAGTCGATGGAATCGCACGTCGGGCCCCATAGCTCGAACGCCACCAGCGTCTCCGCCGCATCGACGTCGCGGCTGATGAGGCGCACGGGGAAGATGAAGCCCAGATGCGCGGCGTCGAACAGCATGCCGTAGCTGCCATCGTTGATGTAGAGGTTGTTGCCGCGCCGCGCGTCGACGCGCACGATGAGGCTCTCGGCTTCCGCGACGAGCGCGCGCCCCGGCTCGCACATCAGGCGGATGTTCTCCTTCACCGGCAGGTCGTTCACGCCGGCGAGGATCGTGTCCATGAAGGTCTGCATCGACGCCGGCTCGCTGTCGGGATAGCGCGCGGGAAAGCCGCCGCCGACGTCGAGGCGGTCGATGACGACGCCGGCTTTCACGATGAGCTTGTGCACCTCACCCAGCGCCGTGACGAAGGCGTCGGGCGTCGTCGTCTGCGAGCCGACGTGGAAGGTGAGCCCCAGCTCGGAGGCGGCCTGCCGCGTCTTGACCAAGAGCTTCGCCGCCTTCTGGCCCGACACACCGAACTTGCGCTCGAGCGGGATGCGGCTGTTGATCGCCGGCACCGCGACGCGCACCCAGAGCAGCAGGTCGCGCGCGTCGTCCGTGGCCTCGAGAATCTTGTCGAGCTCGTCCTCGCCGTCGAGCGCGAACGAGCGCACACCGAGCTCGTAGGCGCGGCGGATCGCGTGGCGCGACTTCACCGGGTGCATGAAGTGCAGGTGCGCGTCGGGGATCGTCGCCGCGTCCTCGATCTCGGGCAGCGAGGCGACGTCGAAATGGCGGATGCCGGCGCCATAGAGCGCGCCGATCAGAAACACGGAGCTGTTGGCTTTGTAGGCGTAGGCGACGTCGCCGGGGAACTTGTCGAGGAACCACCGGGCCGCGCGACCGGCCGCATGGGGGCGCAGGCCCCGCACCGGCCGCTCGGGCCGGCGCTTGTCGATCAGAGCTGCCGCAGAGGAGAGTTTCTCCATCGCATGAAACCTCCACCGCCCTTTAGCGCCCAGGATGCAATCCAGGATGCAAGTGCCCGAACGCGAACGCAAAGAGCGCCTGCATTTAGGGTGCGCTGCCCCCCCTGTAAAGGGCTTTTTTGTGTCACGAGTTCCTGCGGCTGCGCCGATGAAGCGTGGCTTCCCGGGCTCGCTCGTTTCCGCTCGTAACCGAGCCGCGGGTTTGTGCTGTCCCTCGGCGCCGCGCGATGCCTAAAAGACGAGACGCCGCCGGCAAGCCGGCTTTGGGAACGTGATGCGTAACGGCGGAAAGATCCTGATCGACGGGCTCGCCGGCCACGGCTGCCGCATGCTCTTCACGGTCCCGGGCGAAAGCTTCCTGCCGGCGCTGGATGCGCTGTTCGACGAGGGGCCGATCCGCACCATCGTGTGCCGCCACGAGGGCGCTGCCGCGATGATGGCGGAGGCGGCAGGCAAACTCACCGGCACGCCCGGCGTCGCCTTCGTGACGCGCGGGCCCGGCGCCAGCAACGCGGTGTCGGGCGTCTACGTTGCCCACCACGATGCAACGCCGATGCTGCTGCTGGTGGGGCTGCCGGCGCGGAGCCGCGAGGGCCGCAAGGCGTTCCAGGAAATCGATCTTGCTGCGGTGTTCGGCGCGATCGCGAAGCGCGTCGAGATCGTGCGCGAGGCGGTGCGCATTCCGGAGGCGGTCGCGCATGCCTACCAGGCGGCGCGCTCGGGGCGGCCGGGGCCCGTCGTTCTCGGCTTCCCCGAGGACGTGCTGCATGAAACGGCGGAGGTCGCGGACGCGACCCCGGTCAAGCCGGCGAGCCCGGGGCCCTCGGCTGACGCCATGCGCCGGCTCAAGGAGAAGCTGGCAGGCGCGCGGCGGCCGCTGGTGCTCATTGGCGGCGGCGATTGGAGCGCCGTCGCGGCCAAGCAGCTCGCGGCGTTCGCGGGCAAGTTCGACATCCCCGTCGCGGCGACGTTCCGCCGCCAGGATCATTTCGACAACCGCCATGCCTCCTACGTCGGCCACGCCGGCATCGACATGGAGCCGGATCTCGGCGCCGCGATCGCTGACGCGGACGTGCTGATCGTCATCGGCGAGACGCCGGGCGAGGTGCCGACGGCCGCGCAGACGCTGCTGGCGACGCCCGATCCAAGCCAGTTCCTCATGCACGCGCATCCTTCTGCGGCGGAGCTCGGTCGGCTCTACCGGACGGATCTAGCCGTCGTCGCCGGCGCGGAATCGTTCTGCCGCGCGCTCGCCCGCATGCGGGCGCCTGAGAAACGGCCGTGGCGCAAGCTGCGCCGGGAGCTGCGCGCCAGCTACGAGCGCTCCCTGAAGCCGCTCGCGACGCCGGGCAGCGTTCAGCTCGCGGAGGTCATCGCGACGCTGTCGCGCGAGCTGCCCGACGATGCCATCGTCACCAACGGCGCCGGCAACTACGCGGGCTTCCTCAACCGCTACTTCCAGTACAAGGGCTGGCCCAGCCAGCTTGCGCCTGCCTCGGGCTCCATGGGCTACGGTCTGCCCGCCGCCATCGCGGCGAAACTTATCCACCCCGAGCGGGCAGTGGTGGCTCTG
This sequence comes from uncultured Alphaproteobacteria bacterium, assembly GCA_963745205.1. Lineage (GTDB taxonomy): Bacteria > Pseudomonadota > Alphaproteobacteria > Rhizobiales > Hyphomicrobiaceae > Hyphomicrobium_A. The sequence continues at coordinate 174,765 of CAVUWX010000011.1, read as the reverse complement.
GCCGGCGACGGTTGCGCGCTAATGACGGGCCAAGAGCTGGCAACGGCCGTGCAATACGGGGTGCCAATCGTCATGATCGTCGTCAATAACGGCATGTACGGCACCATCCGCATGCATCAGGAGCGTCTTTACCCTGGCAGGGTCGTGGGGACGAGCCTCGTTAACCCCGATTTCGCCGCGCTCGCCCGCGGCTTCGGCGCCGCCGGTGTCGCTATTGAGGAGACGCGCGACTTTTTGCCAGTGCTGCGCCGGGCGCTATCGGCGTCGATTCCGACCGTAATCGAGCTGAAAATCGACCCCGAGGCGATCTCGGCGCGACAGAGTTTGAACGAAATCCGGAAAAGGCGAAATTGAAATGGCGGCGCCACGGCGGCGCCCAACTCGTAAATACTTCGTTAAAACTGAGCTGCTGCCATTATCCATGAGGCCAGCATCAGTTAGACTAACGAGACCTTATCGGTTACAAAACCCTCAACTTGATCGTACACGCCGATCCGTACAGGAACTTTCACGATGGATCTTCACGCCGCCAAGGGACAGCAAGGGTCCAAATGGGCCTGGGCCCGCACTGGCGCCCTGCTGCTGTTTCTGCTGACCGGCGTGCTTCTCCTCGCCTCTCTCAGCGCCCTGAAGACCCAGCGCTCGGAAGCCGACGCGGCCTCTTCCTGGGTCCACATCGAACTTAGCTGAGGATCACAACGCCTTTCGCTCACGACCAGATCTTTCCAGACTTCTCTCCCCCAATGACTTCAGGCCTCGGATCCTCTGGAACCGAGGCCTCTTTTATTTGCGACAGGCCCGCGAATGCTTCGAGCAACGGGCGTTGGATGGGACTTGTCCGCCCCTCCTTCAGTGTCCGTTTGCCCATAAACGTTGCGTCGGCTCGCCATTTGCGCTTCCCCGCAGGCCAATGCTAAGTGGCGGCAGCGGCCTTCTGATCCGTCAGAACGCTCGGGGCTCCCTGCATCCGCTAACGTCGGCGCGAGGCGACGTGCAGGCCCTCGAGGCCTGAGCCCGCGGAGCGGCGCCGGTCCGCTCCTGCCGCCTAACCCAGGGATGCAACGCCACATGGCCATCACGAAGCAAGCAATCGTCGAACTCGATGCTGAAGAGCATCGAAACTTCGAAGTTCACGCCGACTCCCTACAAGCACTGGTTCCTGCGGCATTGTCTTCCCCAGGACGTGATCGACACCATTCTCGCCCTGCCGTTCGACGCGCCCCCGCTCGACGGCGTCTCCGGCAAGCGCGAGCTGCACAACAACACCCGCAAATATTTCGACGCCGAGAACATGGGCCAATTCTCCGTTTGTAAGGCCTTTAACGACGCCTTCCAGAGCAAGACGGTCGTCGACCGCATCGAGCAGCACTTCGGCACCAATCTCGACGGGTCCTATCTTCGCGTCGAGATCGCGCAGGACACCGACGGCTTCTGGCTCGAGCCCCATTCCGACCTCGGCGTGAAGCTGTTCACTATGCTGCTCTACACCTCGAAGGACCCGAGTCATGCAGCCCTCGGGACCGACATCTACGACGCCGACAAGAGCCATGTCGGCCGCTCTCCCTTTGAGAGCAACGGCGCGCTCGTGTTCGTCCCGTCAAGCATCACCTTTCACGGCTTCGAGAAGCGCAAGATCGACGGCGTGCGCAAGTCCATCATCATCAACTACGTGACGAACGAGTGGCGCGCGCGCGAGCAGCTTGCATTCCCCACACAGCCCATCAAACATTAGCTGCGCAGCAGGCGGCGGTTGGTGTTGCCGCGATGCGGCCGCCTCGACGCGCGGATCCTTAAGGAGGCCAGCATGGCGCACGTGGCATGGATCGGGCTCGGTGTCATGGGCTCTCCCATGGCCGGGCACCTTGCCGCGAAAGGTCGTCGCGACGTCGTCGTCTATAACCGCAACGGCGCCAAGGCCGAGGCGTGGGTCGCCGAGCACGGCGGGCACGGGGCTCCGACGCCGGCCTCGGCCGCCGCCGGAGCCGAACTCGTCTTCTGCTGCGTCGGCAACGACGAAGACCTGCGCGCGGTTACGACAGGCGAAAACGGCGCCTTCCACGGCATGGGGGCCGGCACCGTCTTCGTCGATCATACGACGGCCTCGGCCGAGGTCGCACGTGAGCTTAGCGCCGCGGCGTCCGAGCGCGGGTTCTCCTTCCTCGACGCGCCGGTCTCTGGCGGGCAGGCGGGGGCGCAGAATGGCGCGCTGACCGTCATGGTAGGCGGCGAGGAAGCCGCCTTCGATCTGGCGCGACCGTTCATTTCGACCTACGCGCGGGCCGTGAACCGCATCGGCCCCGCGGGCGCCGGGCAGCTCGCCAAGATGGTCAATCAGATCGCCATCGCCGGCATGCTGCAGGCCCTTGCCGAAGCAATCGACTTCGCCCAGAACGCCGGCCTCGATCTTCCCCTCGTGATGGAGACGATATCGAAGGGCGCCGCGCAATCCTGGCCGCTCGAAAACCGCTGGAGGACGATGAGCGAACGCCGCTTCGACTTCGGCTTCGCGGTCGACTGGATGCGCAAGGACTTGGGCATCTGCCTCACCGAGGCGCAGCGCAACGGCTCGAGCCTGCCTGTCACGGCGCTCGTCGATCAATTCTACGCGGAAGTGCAGCGCCTGGGCGGCGGCCGCTGGGACACCTCGAGCCTCATCGCGCGGTTAGGCGCGGGCCATGTGCCCTCGAAAGATTGAAAAAGATCGTGCGCTCCGGGACCTGCCGGCTGCAAAGCACGTGCCTGAAGATCAACGCCAGGTACTAACCTCGCGACGTCCTCCCCGGGAGAACCGCCATGATGACCATCACCGCCTTCTACGCCTCGCTGCTGGCCGTGGTCTTTCTATTCCTCAGCGTGCGCGTCATCGGCTGGCGGCGCCAGCAGCGCGTCGAGATCGGGCATGGGGAGGATGTGCAGCTCTTGCGCCGCATGCGCGTGCACGCGAACTTCGCCGAATACGCGCCCTTCACGCTGCTGCTCATGGCGCTCGCGGAGAACTTGGGGCCGCCGCATATTCTCACACACCTCGTCGGTGTGACGCTGGTCGCCGGGCGCCTGCTGCACGCCTACGGGCTATCCCAGACGCCTCACATCCTGCAATACCGCGTCTGGGGCATGACGCTGACGTTCGCGGCTATGGGGATCGCGGCGATGATGTGCTTCTCGCTGTCGGCGCTCTACCTGCTGGTCTAGTCCTTGCTGGGGCGCTCCGCGTCCGCCTCGCGCGCGAAGTGGAGCGGCAGCGCGGTCGTGTACTTGATCTGCTCCATCGCGAACGACGACGACACCTTGGCGATCTCGATGCGGGCAATGAGCTTCTTGTAGAACACATCGTAAGCATCGATGTCCGGCACGACGACGCGCAAGAGATAGTCGACCTCCCCCGACATACGGTAGAACTCGACGACTTCGGGAAAATCCGCAACCGCGCCGTGGAAGCGCTCGAGCCAGCCGAGGCTGTGCTGGTCGGTTTTGATCAGGACGATGACGGTGACGCCCGCGTTGACCTTGTGCGGGTCGAGGATGGCGACGCGGCGCTCGATCACGCCCGCCTCCTCGAGCTTCTGGATGCGCCGCCAGCATGGCGTCGTCGACAAGCCGACCTCCTTGCCGATATCGGCCACCGGCCGCGTACAGTCCTCCTGCAGGATGCGCAGGATCTTGATGTCCATTTCGTCGAGCATGGCGGGCCTGTGAAAAAGCGTTCCCGAATTCGCGCAATTAACGCGAGTAGGCGTGCGATCTATCGCACCGTCAAGGGGAACGTGAGCATATTTTTCCGGGGGCTTGTCCAAGCAGCCTCGGCAGGTGCCACCGCTCGGATGCCGCCGCTCAGATTTCGATCTGCATGCCGTCCTTGGCGAGAAGCACGCGCGGATCGCGAATTTGCGAGCAGCGATTCAGCATGTCCGCGTTCATGTGCGTCAGTAGCACGCGCTTGGCGGCGAGCCGGTCGAGGTTCTTCTCGATGTCGCGCCAAGCCATGTGATAGCCGATCGGCGTCTCGAAGCTGAAGCATTCAGTGATGTAGAGGTCGGCACCGGTGGAGGCATGCAGTAGGCTGTCGACCCACTGCGTGTCGCCGGAGAAGCCCAAGGTCTTGCCACCGACCTCGAACCGCAAGGCGTAAGGTGGCGCACCGGAGGGGTGGCGCACCTCGAAAGCGGTAACGCGCACCGGCCCGACATCAAGCGGCACACCCTCCGCGTATTCGATGAAGCGCATATCGAACCGCTTCGCGATGGCGGTGGTGCCGGGAAACAGTGTATCAGCCACGGCGGCAAAGCGCTGCGCGATGCCGGCCGGTCCCGTGATCGTAAGCGGCGCGGTACGCTCAGTCACGAAGTGCGCGTGCAAAAGAAACCACACGAGGCCCGCGAAGTGATCGCCGTGAAGGTGCGAGACGAAGATCGTCGACACGCGGTCGGGGTCGAGGCCGAGCTGCTGCATGCCGATGAGCGCGGTGGCGCCGCAATCGATGAGCACGTCCTCACCGGCAACGGCGACGTGGTAACAGGTCTGCAGCCGCCCGCCGGAGCCGAAGGCGTCGCCCGAGCCGACGATCGTTAGCTTCATGCGAGCCTCACAATTCCGTTCAGCTATAAGTCGACAACGATGCCGTTCATTCCCGTCACGCGTCTGCGCTCGGCCGCAACGACACCTCGCGATGCCAACGTGCGACGTTTGCTAGCCCTCGAGGCTGCTCGAGACGAGCCGCCTTCATGAAGTCGACCGCCACAAGCGAGGTTATGTCGGCGATCGAAAAATCCTCACCGGCAATGAAACGCGCCTCGCCGAGCCTAGCATCGACGAGGGCAAGCATCTCCGCCACCTTTGTCTTGTTGGCCTCGCCCCAGACGGAAATTTGCGGATCCTCAAGCCGGCTCATCTTCGGATGCAGATGGCGGAAGACGGCGGCGACGGCAGCAAACAACCCGAGCTCCATTCGTCGGTTCCACATCTCGACTTGCGCCCGCACCACTGCACCCCGCCCGAACAGCGCTGGCTCCGGTTGCAACTCCTCGAAATAGCGGCAGATGGCCACCGATTCGGCAATTGCGGTTCCGTCATCGAGGATTAGCACCGGCACCCGCTGCCACGGATTCAGGTCTGCGAATTCCCGCGTTCGCAATTCGCCTTGCATGATCTCGACCTCCTCGAACGGCACCGCGATCCGTTTCTCCGCGAGGAAGATACGCACCCGGCGGGGATTGGGGGCGGTGCGCGTCTCGATGATCCGCATGGCTAAGAGGGCGACGGGGGGTTAACGGGCGCGGGGACCGTAGCGGCAGAGGTGCTCTCCGACAACGCCGCGCTGCGCAAAAATCGGCTGACAAGCTCGTCTTGCATCTACCTATAACTTCAAAGAATACCTTGATAAACACTTAGTTAGGAAATCATCCAGAGATTGTCCTTCAATGTTCCGGCCTAGAGCCGGTCTCGGGATTACCGCAACACCATGAACAGCAGCGTCATAGCCGATGAGGTCGCGCGGCGTCGCAGCCGTCGCGACGCGAAGCGGCGCGCTGCCGAGGATCTAAAGGCGACGCGTGCGCGGCTCGCGGCCGGCACCAGCATCAAGCCCGAGTTCGAGTACGAGCTGTTGACGATGTTCGTGCGCAACGAGCTCGGCGCCGCCGTGACCATGCCGGCGCTTTACGCGCTCTTTGCCATCGCATCTATGTTCTGGGCCCCGGCCTTCGACGCCATCATGTGGCTGGTCATCGTCATCGGCGCCAAGGTGGTGCTGCTCGATCAAGGCCGCCGCTTCCTGGCGCTCCCCCCCGCACAGGTCAACGTCGGCCTCTGGCGCCGCCGTTTCATCATCATCGAGCTGTTGAACGGCGTGGCGCTTGCCGGCTTCGCTCTCATGGGGCTCGGCAAAAGCTTCAGCGTAAGCGGCGACCTCGTCTACTCCTCGCACGTCTTCATCTTCGCCACGCTGATCGTCGTGGTGGCGATCCGCACCATGTTTGCTGCGACGATCCCGCCCATCCTCTACGCCGGCACCATCCCGATGACGGTTGCGGTGGTGATACGGCTGCTGTTGCTCAACGATCCCTTCTACCTGGCGCTCGCCTCCATGGCGGTCGGCGTTCACGTCTACTTCCTCTTCCTCGCGCGCGGCATTCGCTCCACCGCCTTGTCGATGCTCGAGTTCCGCAGCGAGAAGGACGCGCTTATCGCCGAGCTGGAGGAGGAAAAATCGGTATCGGACGAGGCGCGGCGACGCGCGGAAGCCGCCAACAATGCGAAATCGCGCTTTCTCGCCACCATGAGCCACGAGTTGCGCACTCCGCTCAACGCCATTCTCGGCTTCTCCGAGGTGATGAAGACCGAGCTGTTCGGTCCCATGGAAAATCAGACCTACCGCGAGTACGCCGGCAATATCCTCGACAGCGGCCGCCACCTCCTGCATCTCATCAACGAGATCCTCGACCTCACGCGCATCGAGGCGGGCCGCTACGAGCTGCACGAGGAGCCAGTGCGCTTGGCCGACGTCGCGGCCGAGTGCCACAAGCTCCTGAAGCTTCGTGCCGACAGCAAAGGCCTCCAGGTGGTCGAGGAGTTCGAGCCTGACCTGCCCGTGGTCTGGGCCGATCAGCGCGCCATGCGCCAGATCTCGCTCAACCTCATGTCGAACGCGCTGAAGTTCACGCCGCGAGGCGGCCGCATCACGCTCGCCGTCGGCTCGACCGAGGACGGCGGCCAATATTTGAGCGTACGCGACACCGGACCGGGCATCCCCGAGGACGAGATCCCAAAAGTGCTGCAGGCATTCGGCCAAGGCGCGCTCGCGCATCAGAGCGCCGAGGGCGGCGCCGGGCTCGGGCTCGCTATCGTACAGAACCTGATCGAACTGCACGGAGGCACGCTCGATCTGCGCTCCGAGCTGCGCAAAGGCACAGACGCGACGGTGCTCCTGCCGGGCTACCGGGTGCTGCGGGCCATGGCCCCGCTGCAGCCGCTGGGGCAGGAGACGCACAGGCTAAAGCAGATGGCGCCGCGGCCGCCGCGCCCCGCGCGCCTGCGCTCAAAGCCGCCGCTCGCCAGCGGCGAGGACGCTCCCACCCTCAACTGAGCCGGCGCCGACATTGTGCCGCCGCAGAGGCAACGCTACATAATCCGCGCATGTTCGAGAGCCGGCGAGCCGGCAAACGGGAAGGCGAGCTGGAGCGGCATGGAAAGCCCCTGCGTCGACGTTTGCGAGATCGATCGCACGACCGGGCTGTGCCTCGGGTGCCGGCGCACGATCGACGAGATCGCCAGCTGGACGGCGATGACGAGCGCGGAGCGGTGGCGCATCATGGCCGAGCTGCCCACACGCAAGATCGCGGTCGTCGAGAGGTGAGCCGATGACCGCGTGGCTGCTCTTGGCCTTCCTGGTAATCGCCGGTGCGCTGCTCTTGTTTCGCGGCGACGTGCAGGTGCTGTCCACCATGGACAACACCGAGATTGCTATCCTCGCCGCGGGGGTGCTGCTCATCGCAGTCTACGTCGTCATCCTTCTCAAGGACGAGCGCGGCCGCCCGTTGCGCGCCCTGCGCTATCTTTTGACGTGGGCGGCTTTCGGGCTCTTCCTCATCACGAGCTACACCTACCGGCAGGATCTGTCCGGCGTCATCTACCGGGTCGCAGGTGAACTCGTCCCGGCGGGACAGACGATGGTCGTCGAGACCGAGGACAAGAGCGAGCACGCCGTGCGCGTACGCCGCCGGTTCGACGGGCATTTTTCCGTACGCGCCGCGGTCAACGGCGAGGCCATGCTGCTCTTGGTCGACACCGGTGCCTCGACCGTCGTGCTCAAACTGGCGGACGCCGCGCGCGCCGGTGTCGACACGCGTGACCTTTCCTACAGCGTGCCCGTGCAGACGGCGAACGGCCTTGCCTACGCCGCGCCGGTGCATTTGCGCACCGTCGCCATCGGCCCCCTCGTCATCCACAATGTGGATGCGCTCGTGGCGCGGCCCGGGAGCGTTAACGAAAACTTGCTCGGTATGAGTTTTTTAATGCGTTTGCGATCGTATGAGTTTTCGAAGGAATTTCTGACGCTCCGCGGCTAGCCGCCTGCGGCGACTACAGACGAGCTCGTCCCCGCTCATGGCGCTGACTTCTGGCAACCGGCAGCTTTTTCGCGAGGCGGCGAGCTGGGCAGTCGTGGCGCTCATCGGCGCCGCCGCCTTCAGCCATTTCGAAACGTTGAAGACCGGGGCCGAGCAACTGCTCGGCCTGCCCACGGCGAGCGACAGCGCACAGCCAGACACGCCGGTCCTCCAGCAGCAGCTCGCGGGCTCCGTCGTCGAGCTCAAGGCAGGTCGCAACGGGCATTTCAATGCAGAAGCCGAGGTCAACGGCCGCTCGATCGACGTGATGGTCGACACCGGCGCCACCATGATCGCCTTGACTTACGAGGATGCCGAGCGGGCCGGCCTCTTTCTGAAGAGCAGCGATTTCACACAGGTGGTCACCACCGCCAACGGCGTGGCGCGCGTCGCCCCCGTCACGCTCGACCGCGTCTCAATCGGCGACATCACGGTCCGCAACGTTCCCGCGGCTGTTGCCGAACGCGGTCGCCTCAAGACCTCGCTTCTCGGCATGACGTTCTTGAGTCGCCTGTCGCGCTTCGACATGCGCTCCGGCATCCTGGTGCTGCAGGAATAAGCTGCGAGAGCAGGCGCATCCCCACCGCATTAGGGCCAAAAGCCGCGGGTCGAAGTCCCCAGGGTCGAAGGCCCTCAGGATCGACTTGCGCGCCCGCGACGTTTACACCTGCCGCATCCTTCGCTGACAAGCCTTCAAAGGGCCTGCCCATGCTTCCCCCTCCGCGCGCCGACTTGAAGCCGAACACCGCCGACTTCGAGCGCCTGCCGCTCGTCAAGCCGACCGGCTTTCGCGAGTACGATGCGCGCTGGCTCTTTCCGCAGGAGATCAACCTCCTGGGTCTCACCGCGGTGGGGCTCGGAATGGCGACGCTATTCGCCGAGCGCGGGGTCAAGAAGCGGCTCGTGACCGGCCACGACTACCGGTCGTATTCCGCCTCCGTGAAGCAGGCGCTGATCAACGGCTTGCTCGCCGGGGGATGCGAGGTGCACGACATCGGGCTCGCCCTCTCGCCGATGGCCTACTTTGCCCAGTTCGACCTCGACGTCGAGGGCGTAGCCATGGTTACGGCCTCGCATAACGACAACGGCTGGACCGGCATCAAGATGGGATTGGCGCGTCCCTTGACCTTCGGTCCCGATGAGATGAGCCGCTTGAAGGAGATCGTGCTGTCGGGCGCCTACAGAAGTGCCGACGGTGGCCGCTATATCTTCGTTCCCGACATGGCCCAGCGCTACATGAATGCGCTGACCGACCGGCCGAAACTGAAACGGCGCCTGAAGGTCGTCGCCGCCTGCGGCAACGGCACGGCCGGCGCGTTCGCGCCGCAGGTTCTGGAAGCCGTCGGCTGCGATGTGGTGCCGCTCGACACCGAGCTCGACTACACCTTCCCGCGCTACAACCCCAATCCCGAAGACATGAAGATGCTGCACGCGATCGCCGAGGCGGTCGTCAAGCACAAGGCCGACGTCGGGCTCGGATTCGACGGCGACGGAGATCGCTGCGGCGTCGTCGATAATGAGGGCGGCGAGATTTTCGCCGACACCGTCGGCGTCATGCTGGCACGCGATATATCGGCCCGGTACAAGAACGCCGTGTTTGTAGCCGACGTGAAGTCGACGGGACTCTTTCTCACCGATCCGGTGCTGCTCGCGAACGGCGCCAAGACGCTCTACTGGAAGACCGGACACTCCTACATGAAACGCTATACCTTCGAACAGAAAGCCCTCGTCGGCTTCGAGAAGAGCGGCCACTTCTTCTTCCAGCCCCCGCTGGGGCGGGGCTACGACGACGGTCTCGTCGCCGCGCTCGCCGTATGCGACATGCTCGATCGCGCGCCGGGCAAAACCATGGCCGAGTTGAAACGCGAGCTGCCGAAGACCTGGCAGTCTCCAACCATGTCGCCGCACTGCGACGACGAGAAGAAGTACGGCGTCGTCGACCGCATGGTCGAGCACTACAAGCAGCGCGCCGCGAGCGGGGGAAGCGTTGCCGGCCAGAAGATCCGCGATCTCGTCACCGTCAACGGCGTGCGCGTCACGCTGGAGGACGGTACCTGGGGACTGGTGCGCGCGTCCTCCAACAAGCCGGAGTTGGTCGTGGTGGTGGAGAGCCCCACCTCGGAAGCGAACATGAAGGCGATCTTCGCCGACATCGATCGCGAGCTTTCGAAGTTCCCGGAGGTCGGCGAATACAATCAGAAAATCGTGGCCTGAGGCCACATCCGAAACGCGCCGCAATCGCGTCGCAGAGTTGCCTCGGCAGCAATTGAGGTGCGATGGTCAGGCACGCAACTTGCCAGCCGAGAAGGGGGACACCATGAAGCTCAAACTGGCACTCGGGGCGCTATCCGCACTTCTCGTGAGTGGGGCCACGCTGGCGCCTCCGGCCTTCGCCGGCGACGACACGACGAAGACCGACTCGGGCGACGGCACCGGTGGCGGCAGCGGCCAGACGACGACGGGTGACGACGGCACCGGCGGCGGCTCCGGCAAGCAGTAATCGAGCACGATCACGCAGAGCGGCGCGAGCGGGGATCCTTTTGCGATGACGATTACCGCGCCGAGCGATGAGAGGCATCCGGAAAAATTTCCGACCTTCTCTTTATTGGTGTGCGTGCTCGCCATCCTCGCAGCGCTCGCTCTCTCCTATGCGCCGCTCCGCGCGAAGCTCGACCGCATCGAATACTGGACCGCGGACTGGCGCACGCTGTTGCTCGCCGATCGCACTCCCGCTCAACACCCCCGCATCGTCCTCGTCGTATTCGATCCGACGACGTTCGACGGCGGCGTCATCTCGCCGATTCCGCGCGACACGCACGCGCTAGTCTTGCGCGCGCTCGATGCCATGGGCCCCAAGGCGATCGGACTCGATTTCTATTTCGTCGCCTCGCAAGGAGCCGACAGAGACGACGCGATGCTCGCCGCGCTGCACGACATCAAGACGCCGATCGTGCTCGGCGCCATCGACGAGCACACGACCGAGTTCAACGAGCATCAGCGGGCATATCAGGATAAGTTCCTCGCCGACGCCGGCCGCACGGCCGGCTACCTCGCCCTAAAGTACGATCCCGGCCACATCGTGCGCCGCACCTCCGCGCCCCACCCGCAATCGCCGTTCAAGGAGGCGTTCGCGCGCCAGGTTGCAATGGCGGCCGGCGCGCCCCTCACGGGGCCCGGAACATCGTCGTCCTCCATGCACATCGCGTGGCTCGTGGGCCCAAACCGCGACACCGAGCCGTTTCTCAAAGTATCCGCCAAAGATCTTTTGCCGGGCGCCGACGAAGCACGGCTCAAGGAGCTTGCCGACCGCATCAAGGGCAACATCGTGCTCACCGGCATCGACATGCCGAACTCCGACCATCACGACACCGCGCTGTCGGTGTGGACGGGCGACAAGATGCTGGGGGCCATGATCCACGCCCACATCCTCGCCCAGCTGCTAGATAACCGCTACTTCACCGAACTCGCCGGGCACGAGCGGTGGATGTGGCTATCGGCCGTCGGCTTGATCGGGTTGGTGCTCGGCTGGAGCTTGCGGGGAAAGCGCGCGGCATTCCTCAACTTCAGCGTCGCCACCGCTATCCTCGTCGCCATCGACGCGGTCTGCTATTCGGGCCTGCGCATCGTGCTGCCCTTCGCGCTGACGCTCGCCGTCTGGCTCATCGGCGTCATGCTTGGCCAGCACTTGCGCGTGCTCGCCTGGTGGGCGACGGCGCGTCCGCGCGACACGACGGCGAAGACCGCCTGACGCCGCTATCCCAGAAGGTCGATGAGAAAACGGATCGACACCGAGGCGAGGAACGCAGCGAAGGCGAGTTCGAGCCAGCGGCGCGGGATGTTGTGGGCGAGGCGCACGCCATAAGGCGCCGCGTATACGCTCAACGGTGCCACGATCACCATGCCGATCAGGCTGACGAATCCTAGCGACAAGGGTGGCAGACCCGGCTCGCCCCAGCCGGCCCATGCAAATCCGACGACGCCAGGCAGCGCGATCAGCGGCCCTATGCCACTGGCAGTGGCGACCGCCGATAGGATCGGACGCCCATAAAGCGTCAGCAGCGGCACCACGAAGGTCGCGCCCCCGATGCTCATCAACGTGGAGATGAAGCCGATGACGCCGGCCGCGATCTCGGGCCACGGCCGCGGCGGCAGTTCGTTGCCGAGCCGCCAGTCCTCGCGCCCCAGCGCCATCTTGAGTGCGACGAGGCCAGCGGCGATCACCCACACCCACTTCAGGAACGTGCCGCTCGAGGCCTTGGCCGTCAGGATGCCGATGACGACGCCCAACACGATCCACGGCGCGACGCGCTTCAAGAGTGCGAGATCGACAGAACCCTTGGCGCGGTGCCCGGCGAAGGACTTGAGTGAGGTCGGCGCGATGATCGCGAGCGTGGTGCCGAGCACCATGTGCATGCAGATCGCAGGGTCGACGTCGAGGATACGAAACACCTCGTAGAGCACCGGCACCAGCACGCCGCCGCCGCCGATGCCGAGTAGACCGGCGAGAAAGCCGGCGACCAGCCCCGCGACGATGAGCGCCGCGACGAGCATGGCAAGCTCGCCCGCGGGGATCCCGAACAGCATCGCTCCCCCTATTCCGCCGCGGCCATCAGCCGGCGCTCCGGCTCCGCGATCGCAAGCGCCTCGATGAGCACCTCGGCGCCGGCGCCATCCTTCACCGCGAGCTCGCTGAGGTGGCGTCGGAACGCGCGCGCATGCGGCTGCCCGTGATAGAGCCCGAGGATGTGGCGGGCGACGTTGTTCAACCGCCCACCAACGGCGAGGTGGCGCTCAGCATGAGAGATCAGCCGCTCCAGCACCCCTGCGCGCGTTGGCGCGGGCGCGGCAGCATCGAAGAGACGCCGGTCGACCCCGGTCAGAATGTACGGCGTCCGGTAGGCGGCGCGGCCCAGCATCACGCCATCGACGTAATCGAGATGTCGTCCTGCCGCGTCGAGGTCTTCGATGCCGCCGTTCAGCACGATTGTCAGCTCCGGGCGCGACGCCTTGAGCCGGTACACGCGGTCATAATCGAGCGGCGGAATCTCGCGGTTCTGCTTCGGCGACAGCCCATCAAGCCACGCCTTGCGCGCGTGTACGATAAAGGTGCGACCGCCGGCGGCTGCGACCGTGTCGATGAAACGCTGCAGGTCGGCCTCGTTGTCCTGCGCGTCGATGCCGATGCGGCACTTGACGGTGACGGGGATTGCGACGCTCTGGCGCATGGCGGCGACGCATGCGGCGACGAGCTCGGGCTCCGCCATCAGGCAAGCGCCGAAGCGACCCTCCTGCACGCGGTCCGATGGGCAGCCGACGTTGAGATTGATCTCGTCGTAGTCGAAGCCTTCACCGATCGCCGCCGCCTCGGCGAGCGCAACGGGGTCGCAGCCGCCGAGCTGCAGCGCGACCGGATTATCGGAGGCGTTGTGCGCAAGCAGACGCGCGCGGTTGCCGTAGAGGATGGCGGCGGCCGTGACCATCTCGGTGTAGAGCAGCGCGTGGCGCGTCATCAGGCGGTGGAAAGCGCGGCAGTGCCGATCGGTCCAGTCCATCATAGGTGCGACGCAGAATCTGTGACTTAATGTGCTCATATCATTGATGTTCTTCTTCGTCGGCCGCCCAACACTCCATCGGAGGCATAAGAGATACTCTGCAGGTCCAGCTACTTACAGTTCCGCTGCTATGAAGCAACCATTTCGTTTTCGCTTTTCACCTCGAGCTGATCAAGCCGAGGTCGGATCGCATGGCCGCTTCTTGGCTGGCAGCCTTTTTGACGGGCCGCGTGCGGCTGCCGTCTCTGTGCACTCGCGTTAGAGCGCCAACAACTTGCGCGGTCCCTCAAGCAGTTACCGCTTGCTCATAGATGTCTTCCTCTTGGGCATTGTGAATACGAACGAGCGCTTCGATGGATTCGATCGCACGCTGTGCGTCACGCACGAGATACTTGTCGGCGTCCTCCGCCCTTAAGCCATAGGCCAGCCGTGCCAAGAGCCGTGCTTGATGCAAAATCTCACGGTGGGCACGGCTCATCGCCGATAGACCGTGACTGTCGGCGAGAACCTCCATCAGACGTGGGTAGACGACGGTCTCGTCTTCGCGCTCGTGTGCAACTACGCTCTCCTCGACAATGCGCTGCGCACGAGCGATCAGGTCCACCGCCTGCGGTCCGCTTGCGTCGTCGAGCGCATCCGAAATGGACCTTAACTCGTCAAGCTCGTGCTCAAGCAGGCGGTGCTCGCGACCGCGGTCGCGAGCAAACTTATCGGGCAGGAGGCGCGACCTGAAGTGCCGCGCGGGACCAAGTGCGCGAAGAGCATTGAGAATGACGGCAACGTCGATCGCCTCCTGTGTGAGCGCGCCGGCTATGGGCGTAAGCCAACCGAAGGCGGCGAAGCCCATGGCAATCCCCGACAGCGCCATGCCTGAAACGATGCACTCGATAGCAATGCCGCGAGCGCGGCGCGCGATAGCAACGGCCTCCGAGACGCGGTCGAGACGGTCTACGATGATCACGACATCTGCTGCTTCCGAGGAGGCGCTTGCACCGCGAGCACCTAAAGCGACACCCACGTCGGCCGCCGCAAGCGCGGGCGCGTCGTTGATGCCGTCGCCAACCATCAAGGTAGGGTGCAGCCGCCTTTCCATGACGACGGCATCCACTTTGTCGGACGGAACCCTGTCGGAGAGCACCGCATCGAGATCGAGCGCGGCGCCTATCGTTTCTGCGGCGTCTGCGCGGTCGCCGGTCACCATGACGATGCGCGCAATCCCGGCGGCGCGGAGCGATTGAATGGCGCGGGGAGTTTCCTTGCGCAGCTCGTCGGCCAGCAGCAATGCTCCGATTATGCGGCCATCGACGGAAACAAAGACGCTCAGCGCGGACCGCCAGGACGCTCGCCGCAAGGCGCGCACGGCCCAATCGTCAGGCTTATGGGCACCAAAGATCAACTGATGCGAGCCCACTCGGATACTGCGGCCTGCGATCAGACCCTCAAGACCCGAACCCATGATCTCGTGCACTTGATCTGGCATTTGCAGTGCAAGACCGCGAGCGACGGCGGCGGCCACAATCGCGGCAGCGACAACATGCTGCGAGGCTTGCTCCAACGAACCCGCAAGCCGCAGAACCTCATCGGCGTTCTCACCCGGCGCCGTCTCGACGGCGACGAGGCGCGCGCCTCCGACGGTCAGGGTGCCCGTCTTGTCAAACAGGACAGTGTGGGTGTGCGCGAGAGCGTCGAGCGCAGCGCCTCCTTTGACGATGATGCCGCGCCTCGCCGCATACGACACACCGGCAATGAAGGCGACGGGGGTGGCAAGAATAAGCGGGCACGGGGTGGCAACCACCAAGACGGCAAGTCCGCGAACCGGGTCTCCAGACAAGATCCAAGCCAAGCCAGCCACAAGAATGGTCGCGGGCAGCAAGAGGAGTGCATAGCGGTCTGCTAGGCGAATGAACGGGGCTTTGGCCGTCTGGGCGGCGCCAACGAGGCGAACAATCCCGGCATAGGTGCTCTCCTCGGCGGTGGCGGTAGCCCTTATTTCAAATGCATCGCCCGCATTTAGCGTGCCGCTGCGGGCGCTCTCCCCCGTCCGGCGAGCAACAGGAATGGGTTCTCCGGTGAGAGCTGATTCGTCGATCACCGCCTTAGGAGATGTAAGGAGGCCGTCGACGGGAATGATCTCACCTGCGCGCACGAGAATAGCATCGCCGATCCTCACATCTGCGATGGCGACGTCGTCGACGGCTTGGCCGACGCGCCGGTGGGCAAGCCTCGGAGCACGATCGACGAGGGACCTCAAGCTGCGCTCTGCGCGCGCGACTGCGTAGTCCTCGAGCACCGTCCCGCCCGTATACATGATGGCGACCACGATCCCTGCAAGCGGCTGGCCGAGCGCAATCGCGCCGCTCATGGCCAAGAGGGCGATGGCGTCGACGCCGAGGCGCCCGGCCACCAGATCGCGAACAATGGATGCGGCAAGTGCGATGACAACGGGAACCGTGGCCGCAGTCCAAATCCAGTGCGCGACGTCCCGACTACCAAGCAGAAAGGCTGTCGCGCCGAACGCAAGGCCGATCAAGGCGACGAGAATGAGCGCGCGCCTGGCCAGGCGTTCATCGATCACTGGCGCACCTCCTCGGGCGAGGGCCGGGAATATGCTCTGACAGATGCGACTGCGCGCAGCCACATTTCCGCAAAGTACGATTTTGAACGTTTCCGGGGGATAACCGCGCTGCGCAGACAAAATGGTATAGACAACCACCCGCAATTGGCGCTGCCATCACCGATTGGCCCGGCGAGAGCCCTCTCTCACCAAGCCAATCACACTCTGCAACCGGTTCCAAGCGTAGCAGAGATAGAGGGGCGTCCGATCGTAAGCTTCCCCGCGTGCAACCGGGCGTCCCGCTAATCGCGTTCAGTGCTGCGAATTACACCAAAACAAATTTCACTGTCCAGAGGCCAGGCGACCTCATCAACATATTTGCTACGGGCCGGGCGTACCCCACTGCAGCGACAATCGTGAGACGACGCTCCATCATTTCACAGACGCGACATTTGTCGCAATGAAGCCGCGCATTGGCTGCGCGGCTTCCGAAATCCTTGACGCTACATTCACGGTGTCGAGATGACCGTCAGCAGCCATTATCCGGCGACACCCATATGAGAGGGCACCATGAGCAGACTGCGCACGCATCCTGAAAACCACCTGGTCGACCGGATAGGCTGGTTGAGGGCGGCCGTCCTCGGCGCCAACGACGGCATCGTCTCGACCGCGAGCCTCATCGTTGGGGTCGCCGCGGCTTCGTCGAAGCAGAGTGACATCCTGCTGGCCGGAGCTGCGGGATTGGTCGCAGGCGCGATGTCGATGGCGGCCGGCGAATACGTGTCCGTGAGCTCCCAGTCCGACACCGAGAAGGCCGATCTCGCCCGCGAAGGCAAGGAGCTGTCGGAGAACGTGGAGTTCGAACGGGAGGAGCTTGCCGACATCTACGTCAAACGCGGTGTCGACCGGGACCTGGCAAGGAAGGTCGCCCTACAGCTCATGGCCAAGGACGCCTTGGGCGCGCATGCCCGCGATGAGCTTGGCATTTCGGAAATCACCACCACCCGACCCGTGCAGGCGGCGCTGACCTCCGCCGCGACCTTCGCCACTGGAGCGGCTATGCCGCTGCTGATGGTCGTCGTAGCCCCGGCCGCCTACGTGACGCCGGTTGTTGCCGCGGCTTCGCTGATGTTCTTGGCCCTGCTGGGCGCAATTGGCGCCAATGCCGGCGGCGCAGATATTGTGCGCGCTACGGTGCGGGTAACTTTTTGGGGCGCTCTAGCCATGGCCGCGACGGCGGGCATAGGGACCCTCTTTGGGACTGCCGTATAGAGGCGCTTACCGTTCTAGATGCGCTGAGAGATCGCCTACCCGGTGGATCCTGGCGGCTACGGCACCAGCAGCCTCAGTTGATCAAGCTCAACGTAACACCCGAACCAAGGGTCTACCGATTGCCGAGCAATTCACGGAGGATGAGATGCAGAAGATACGCGTCGGCTACGCCATTGCCATCGTGCTGACTTGGTTCATAAACGGTTACGCCCTTTTGCAACACTTAGCCGTCCTCCCCGAGATCGACGGGTTTGTCGCCGCGGCCCTCCTCATCAATATACTCACGGCGCCGCTAATCATGTGGGCGGCTTATGTGTTCGGTCGAGTCGCGGGAGTGCGGTTCCTCCGACGCAAGCACCACAGGGCTGCGATGGCGAGGTGATGCCGAACTTGCCCGAACCCGCCTGCACTGATGCCCAGCGCGGCACTGCCCAGAGCTTAGTTTACAAAATCGTATACTGAAGAACATGAGACCGCCACGGCGCGGCCTCGAACAATGGCCAGCGTCTTGTCGCTTTGGTCGTCACGGGATGACCCAAGATCCAAGGAGAAGAAACCATGTCAAAGATACTGAGCACAGCCATCATCGCCGGTCTCCTGTTCGCCGTCACCGCTCCGGCGTTCGCCGCCGATGCGCCCAAGACGAAGGCAGACTGCGAGAAGACGAAGGATATGAAGTGGGATGATGCCAAGAAGGTCTGCGTGAAAAAGTAGCGCAGACGGCAGTTCAGGCGAATGCCGTCCTGCCACCAGTAAAGAAGCCCGGCCCGCGCGGCCGGGCTTCGCCTATTCAGGTCATCTCTCGTGATCACTAACCAACACCGGGTCCGCCGGCGCGATCCCCGACCGCCGAAGGAGCACGGGTCAATGCTCGAGGCGGTCTGCGAGCCCATGCAGCCAGCCGAGCACGCTCGATGGCCCATGCAGATCGGCAGAGCTTGCCGCGAACTGTTCGCCGGCGACGCGCAGTCCAAATCCTCCGAGCCGCTCCGCCGCGGCAAGGGCCGGGACGTCGCCCACGTCGTCGCCGATCATGACGGGAAGGCGGCCGGCGAATGTCGCGAGCTTCGAGAGCGTCTCGAGCGCGGTGCCTTTCGAATGGCCGGCCGGAACGATCTCGAATAACTTGCGCCCCGGGCACAGCACAAGCTCGTCAGCATAGCGCGAGAGCAGCAACCTGAGCCGCGCTTCCAGCATCGGCTTGAGCTCGGGCGCCTGACGGTAGTGGAGAGCAAGCCCCGGACCCTTCGGCTCTGCGATGGTGCCCGGCATGTCGTTGGCGATCTCGAGCACCTGATCGACGAGGGAGCCCGGCAGCGACATCGCCACGCGCACAATCGGACCGGCCGCCGCGGTGCGCAGCTCCGCGCCGTGCACCCCGCCGCCGATAAACTCAAGCGGCGCCAGCAGCGTGTCGATCTCGGCGAGCTGCCGTCCCGTTAGGATGGCCACGGCGCCATCGAGACCTTTGCCGATGCGGGCAAGCAGCGGCGCAAGCTCACGCGGAACGACGACCTCAGTAGGCGTGGCCGCGATGTCGAGCAAGGTACCGTCGACGTCGAGAAAGAGCGCATAGCGCGACGGATTGGCGGCAAGCACCCTGGCGGCAAGCGACGAGCGCTCCTCGACTTGCATTTGCTTCTGTAGCATCCCCGCTTCCTCTCTGCGCAGCAATCGCTCGGAATGATCGTTCACGGCAGGCTTCCCTCCCTGCACGAGCAAATGGATGCGAGCATGGCGTTGCCTGCGGCCATTTAAAGCACCCACGTCCGTATTTCGATTTGTGACGGGGTCGCGAGCTCCTTGTCGATCGCCTAGCGCTCGAGCAGACCTGCCCGTATCCACTTGATGATCTCCTCGAGCCAGAGCGTGGCTCACTCCAAACGGGTATGCGCAGCGGAGAGGAGACTCTTTGCTTCCAGCGCCTTGCGCGCCGCTTCGAAGGTCTCGCCCGACTGCGGGATGGGCCTGCGGCTGCGTATGTTCTCGAGGGAGGTGAGGAACGACCGGCACCACGCGAAAGCATCGTGCGTGCGGATGCCGTCGAGCAACGCGCGGTGGCGCTCGCGCCGTTCCCTGAGGTCCATCTCGAGCGCGATCTTTATGGTGTCGGCCATCTCCTCTACGTCGTAGGGATTGACGATGAGCGCCTGCTTCATCTGCTCGGCTGCCCCCGCGAACCGCGAAAGCATGAGGACGCCCGGGTCCGCTGGGTCCTGGGCGGCGACGTATTCCTTGGCGACGAGGTTCATGCCGTCGCGCAGCGGGGTGACGACGCCGATTCGCGACTGATGGAAGACATCAACGAGCATCTCGCGCGGCGTCGAGCGGTGGATGTACTGGATAGGCACCCAGTCGAGCTCGCCGAACTTGCCGTTGATCGTGCCCGATAGCGTCTCGAGCTCGTGACGGATATCGACGTAGGCCAGAACGCTTTCGCGCGTCGGTGGTGCGAACTGCGAGAGGATGACCTTGCGGCGGTATTCGGGGTTCTTCTCCAGAAAGCGCCCGAAGGCGCGGAACTTCTGCGGCAAACCCTTGGTGTAGTCGAGCCGGTCGACGCCGATGAGGCGCGTGAACGCAGGCGCCGGCTCGCGCCGCACCTTGGGCCGCGAGCCGATGAATGAATCGACATCGATTCCGACCGGGAATGCGGCGATCGACATCTCGCGGTCGAAAACACGGATGCGACCATCCTGCAGGATACGTCCGAACACACCGTCTTGCAGAAAGTCGATGAGATTGGCGACGTCTACTCGCGTCTGTACGCCGACGAGGTCGTAGGCGGCGAGCCCGCGGGCGAGCTCGCGATGCTCGGGGATCGCGAGGAAGGTCTGCCCCGGCGGCACGGGAATATGCAGGAAGAACCCAATCGGATTCTCGACGCCGAGCTTACGCAGCTCCAGCCCGAGCGGGATCATGTGGTAATCGTGAACCCAGATTATGTCGTCGGGCTTCACGAGCGGACGAAGCGCACGGGCGAAGCGCCGGCTGACGTCTAAATAGCGTTGATAATAGCCGGCCTCGAACTGCGCGAGGTCGAGGCGCGAGTGAAAGACCGGCCATAGCACGTCGTTCGAGTAGCCAAGGTAATAATCTCTGTATTCGCGCCGGCTCAACGGGAGCGTAGCAACCGTTGCGCTGCCGACCTCCGCGATGTTCGGTGTCGTGCGCAGCTCCTCGCTCTTCTCGCCGATCTTGCCGTTCCAGCCGAACCAAAGCCCGTGGCGTTTGCTCAGTACGTCGGCGATGGCGATCACGACGCCGCCGGCCTGGCCCGGCTTGCTGAGGTCGGCCACGCGGTTCGAGACGAGGACGATCCGGCTCATGAGGCTCCGAACGATACTTCGGGACGACGCTGCAGTGCAGCACCTACCTCAGAACCGTTTAGCGGCCGTTATGGTTCCCGGAAGCATTTGTAGCTTCAAAGGGATGACGCCCACGCGTCGTCCCAATCGCGCGACAGCTTCATGCCGGTGCTGATGACGCCAGCCATGCAGTAGGTCTGCGGGATGTTGCCCCACAGCTCCCCGGTCTCGGGATGGATGTCCTCGCTGAGGATGCCATAGGAATTGCGCCGCGCAAGCACGTCAGTAAACAGCTCGCGCGCCTTGTCGGCCTCGCCCGTCGCGGCGAGCGCATCGGCATACCAGATCTTGCAGACCAGGAATGCGGTCTCGGGCAGGCCGAAATCATCCTCCGCCGTATAGCGCATAATGAAGCCGTTGCGGCCGAGCTCCTTGCCGATGACGTCGCACGTCTTGCGGAAGCGTTCATCGGTTGCGGACAGAAGGCCGAGGTCGGCGAGGAGAAGCACGCTCGCGTCGAGGTCGTCCTGGTCGAGCGCACCGGCTATGGCGCCACATTTCCGGCTCCACGCGCGCTCGAGGATCTCGCTCTTGAGCTTGTCGGCGTGCTCGCACCAGAACGTCGCGCGGTCCTTCAACCCGATGAGAGCCGCCATGCGGGCGAGGCGATCGCACGCGACCCAACACATCGTCGCCGAGTGCGTGTGGATGCGCTGGCGGCCGCGGTATTCCCATGGGCCCGCATCCGGCTCCTGGAACAGCCGCCGCGCCTGATGCCCGAGCGGCTCTAGCCGCCGGAACAGCGTCTCGTCCCCCATGCCCGGCAGCCGGCGATCGATGAACATATGAGAAGCGCCGAGGATCACGCTGCCGTAGGCATCGTGTTGCAACTGCTCGGCGGCCTGGTTGCCAACGCGCACCGGACCTATGCCGCGATAGCCGGCGAGGTTCGCCGCGATGCCTTCCTCTAGCGACTGGTCGTAGATGATGCCGTAGACGGGCCGCAGCGGGCGGTCGACGTCGACAGCAATCGTCGTGATGAAGCCGAGGTAGGCCTCCATCGTCTGCGTAGCACCAAGGCGGTTCAGCGCCCGGATGACGAAATAGGCATCCCGCAGCCAGCAATACCGATAATCCCAATTGCGGCTCGTCCCCGGCGCCTCGGGGATCGAGGTGGTGTGCGCGGCGATGATCGCGCCCGTCTCCTCGAACTGGCACAGCTTCAGCGTGATCGCCGCACGGATGATCTCGTCCTGCCAGTCGAGCGCCACGCCGAGCCCGCGCACCCAGGTGGTCCAATAATTGCGGGTGCGCTCGAGGAACTCGCGCGAGAGCGCATCGACGGAGGCTTCGAGCGGCTCGTCGGGCCCGAGCACCAGCGTGATGGGGTGCGTCAACGCGAACGGCGTCTCCTGCGTGATGTAAGACAGCGGCGCGTCGGTAGTCAGGCGCAGCACGTCGGTACCGCCGGTGAAACGAATATGGTTTGATCCGACGGCCTGGCATTGGCCCGGCTGGCCGTAGTTGAAGGTGGGGCGCAGCCGGACCGTGATGCGCGGCAGTCCCCACAATGGCTCGATCCTGCGGAAGATCTGCGCCGGGTGAAACGCGCGCTCGAAACGCATGAACCGAGGCGCGAAGTCGGTGATCTTGACGGCGTTGCCGCGCCCGTCCTCGATCACGGTCTCGTGGATCGCGGTGTTGCGAACGTAGCCCGCAGTCGCCCGCGTGGCTCCGCCCAGCAGAACGTCGCAGAATCCCTTCTCCTCATCGCCCGCGATCAAGTTGGAGAACACGGGGTTTGAATCGAGCTGCGGAAAGCACCACCACACGATGCGGCCCTGCGGCGTGACGAGCGCGGCGATGCGTCCATTGCCGATGGGCGCAACGTCGAGGTTGGCGGAATGCTTCATTTGCCTCTGGTGAAGTCCGGGAAGGGGAACGTTGTATGTCAAGTCACCGCTGCTCCCGTCAACGCGGGACCGATCTTAGTGAAGCCTCGATCTACCAGGAAGTTCCGTTGGCGAGGATGTCTAATGCGTAAGGTTGCCGCTGAGCGGCACGTTGCCCGACATCTGGATCAGTCGGAGGCCGATCGTCGCCTGCAAGGGTGAAAGCGGCCGCGCGGCACCGGGCCGCGGACAGTGCATACTCGCCTCCTTAATCGAGCGCGCCAGTTGCGGCGACGCTTCAGACGGGCGGCGCGCCCGGTATAATTAACGCTTTAGGGGACGCGATTGCCGCCAACGCCATCGAAGACTTGACCGGGCAGCTTTCTGTTGGCCAAGAGTTGACCGTGCGGCTGGGGCGCCGCAACGACCAGGTGAAGGGAACGCATGACTGGCAGGGATATTAAAGCCGAATGGGGCCTTGTCGGCGACGTCGGAGCGACGAACGCCCGCTTCGCCCTCGTGGACCCGGATGGCAGCATTGGCTTCACCCGGGCGATCCTGTGCCAAGACTTCGCGACGATTGGCGAAGCGATCGCCG
Source organism: uncultured Alphaproteobacteria bacterium (assembly GCA_963745205.1). Taxonomy (GTDB): domain Bacteria; phylum Pseudomonadota; class Alphaproteobacteria; order Rhizobiales; family Hyphomicrobiaceae; genus Hyphomicrobium_A. Next base: position 151,487 of record CAVUWX010000011.1, on the reverse strand, counting down.
CCTTCCTTGCTGAGGCGCCCAAGGCAAAGCCGTCGCACTCGGTGCTGGCCGTCGCTTCATCCCCTGATGGCGACGAGGTCAGTCTTACCAACCACCCCTGGACCTTTTCTACCGAGGCATTGCGACGGGCCCTTGGCCTCAACCGGCTGCGTATCGTCAACGATTTTCACGCCAACGCGCTTGCGGTTCCGCATCTCGCCGCGGATGAGCTCATTAAGATCGGCGGCGGCGAGACCGTGGCCGGGACGCCTATCGGCATCCTTGGTCCAGGGAGCGGGCTCGGCGTCAGCGCGCTTGTTCCTACGGTGGACGGCGCAATTGCTATTCCAGGCGAGGGTGGGCACGTCACCATGGCGGCGGCCGACGCGAGCGAAGCAGCAGTGCTCGAAATCATTCGCCGCCGCTTCGGACACGTCTCGGCCGAGCGAGTGCTCTCGGGGCCGGGCCTCGTCAATCTGTATGTCGCCTTGCGCGAGCTCGCGGAGGCGGCGCCAGAACGCTTGACAGCGGAGGAGATCAGCCATCCGGAGGCGCGGGCCGACGACCGCTTCGCACGCGAGGCGACGGAGATGTTCTGCGCCATGCTCGGCACCGTTGCCGGCAATCTGGCGCTGACGCTCGGAGCACGCGGCGGGATTTATATTGCGGGCGGCATCGTGCCCAAGCTCGGGCCGACCTTCGTGCAGTCGACGTTCCGCGAGCGCTTCGAAGCGAAGGGCCGATTCCGCGACTATCTCGCCGAGATCCCGACGTACGTCGTCGTGCGACCGTTCGCGGCCTTGCTCGGTGCCGCGAAACTGCTGCGCCAAACCTGCCGACCAGGCGTCAACGCCGGGCCAAAGATGGTCCGATAACATTACATAACATCGGGTTAAGTATTTTTGGGTCTACTCACCGCAGATAATGTGGGGGCCTCGGCGTGCTCTCAGGGATCCTTGGCGACTGGCGAGCAGTACGCCGCTGGTTTGCGGCGCGCTCAATCGCGTCACCAATCTACCATGCCAAGGTCACAGACCGCCTCGACGGCTACCGCCAAGCGCTCGAGGATCACTTCTGCATAACAGTCACCGATTGCAGCGGACACCTGATCGAGGTGAACAAACGGTTCTGCGAGGTCATCGGCTATTCCGAGGCCGAGCTCCTCGGGCAGTCTTACGAGCTGTTGAGCTCCGGCCAGCAACCGCCCGAATGCCTTGAAGACATGTGGAGCATCGTCCACACCGGCAAAACATGGCGCGGCGAGTTCTGCGATCGCGCCAAGAGCGGCGCCGACGTCTGGTTTGAGTCGATCGTCATCCCGCGCTTCAACCGCGAAGGCGAGATCGAGCAGTTCATCACGATCAGCACCGACATCACGCCGATCCGGCAGCAGGCGCAGACGCTGCAGGCGATGATCGACAATTTTCCGGGCGGCATCGCGCTGATCGATCGCGAGGCGCGGCTCGTCGCAAGCAACAGGCTCTATCGAACGTTGCTCGATATCCCCGATGCGTTGTTCGCCAGCCGCGCGCCGAAGCTGGAAACACTCGTGCGCTTTAGGGCCGAGCGTGGCGATTACGGGACGGCACTTCCTGTCGAGGAGGCGGTGGCGAACCGGCTCAAGACCCTTCTGAGCCCGTTGCCGGTCATCCACGAGAGGAATGAGAACACAGGCAAGGTGCTCGAGATTTCCTGCATTCCCATTCCCGGCGACCGGCACCTCAATATCTACGTCGACATAACCGAGCGCCGTCACGCCGAGCTCGAACTCAAGCGCGCGCATTCGAGGCTCACGGCCTTCATCAAGCATGCGCCGGCGGCAGTGGCTATGTTCGACGCAAAAATGCACTACGTCGCGCATTCCGATCGCTGGCTCCAAGACTACAAAATTCCCGGGAAATCCGTGGTAGGCCGCTACCATTACGACGTATTCCCGGAGATCCCCGAGCACTGGAGGGCCAAGCACAAGCGCTGTCTGGCAGGAGCCACCGAGACCTCGCCGGAGGAGCATCTCAAACGCGCCGACGGATCGATCAACATCATCAGATGGGAGGTCCGCCCGTGGCACCTCGACGATGGCAGCATCGGCGGCATCATGATGCTGACCGAGGAGATCTCGGAGCGCAAGAAGCTCGAGCATCAGCTTTGGCGGCTTGCCAAGCTCGACAGCCTGACCGGGCTCCCCAATCGACTGCAGTTCAACGAAAACCTGCAGGAGTTGCTGAGTTCCGCCACGGCGGCCGGTGAGCAGTTCGCCGTCGGCTTGATCGACGTCGACCGCTTCAAGGAAACAAACGACATCCTCGGACACTCCGCCGGCGACGAGCTGCTCAAAGAACTGGCAGGCCGGCTCGAGACCGCGCTCAAGCCTTACGGAAGCGTCGCTCGCCTCGGTGGTGACGAATTTGCCGTTCTCGTCGCCATGGACGAGGGCGCCTCCAAGCTGGACAGCGCGATTGCCTCCATTTTCGCCGCCCTCTCGCAGACGGTGATGGTCGGTGGTGTCCAGCACCGGTGCACCATCAGCCTCGGGCTGACCATCTTCCCGACGGACGCCACCGGCGCCGGGGAGCTGCTCAAGAATGCGGATCTCGCTCTTTACCGCGCAAAGGAGCTGGGGCGGGATAGGTATCAGTTCTTCTCGCCCGAGATGCGCGCCTCGCTGGAACGGAGGTATGAACTCCACCGCGACATTCAGCGCGCCCTCCTCACCAACGAACTTTGCCTGCTGTACCAGCCGATCGTCTCGCTGACGAAAGCGCAGCCTGTCAGCTTCGAAGCGCTGTTGCGTTGGAACCACCCCAAACGCGGCCGGTTATCGCCCGGCGACTTCGAGGAGGTCTTCGAGGATCCGAAGCTGGCCGCCGAGGTCGGCCGTTGGGTCATTAATAATGCCCTGCGGCAGGCGGCTGCGTGGGAGCGCGGCGGCCTCGATTTTGGTCGCATCGCCGTCAACGTCACCTCGGCCGACTTCGCGCTAGGGACGTTCGCGGAGTTCGTAAACGATAAGCTGCAGCAGACGGGCGTTCAGCCGGAGCGCTTGTGCATCGAGGTGACCGAGCAGGTCTTCCTTGGCCGCGGCGCCGGCGGCGTCGCCGTGGCGTTGCAGAAGCTCCACGACCTCGGCGTTGAGATCGCGCTCGATGATTTTGGCACCGGGTTCGGGTCCCTGTCCCACCTCAAGAAGCTGCCCATCGATCGCCTCAAGGTCGACCGGTCCTTCGTCAGCGACATGGAGACCAACCCCGACAACATGGCGATTGTGCGCACGATCACGCAGCTCGCACAAAGCCTCGGCATCAAGGTCACCGTCGAGGGCGTCGAGACGCCATCGCAGCTCATGCTCCTGCGCACCATGGGTTGCGACACGATGCAGGGCTACCTATTCGCGAAGCCTTTGCAGCCCTTGCAGGTACCCCGCTATCTCGATCGCGACCGGCGCGCGCGCAGCGCCTGACGCTTTGCGAATGCCAAGGGTCATGCTGGCATCTTCAGGCCGGGTTGCGCGCACGGCTACGCCGCGGTGCTGGCTTCACATCGATCTCAGATTTGCTCGAATGCCAGACCGCGTCGGCCTTTGCGAGCCTCGTCTTTGACTTCGACAGCATGAAGCTTTGCGGTGCGTTGCCCTCGCCGCGCGCAATCTGGCCCATCGTCCGGCCCGAGGCGACGGAGCGGTCCTTCTTCAGGAGCTTGTCTGCGTCGGCGTCGCGGGCCCAATCGTCGCGGTGCTTGATCAGTAGCCAGTTCTTGCGCTTGCCGCCCGTGCGGTCATGCTTCATGCGCACGAGCACCCAGTTCCCTTTCAGCTTTGTGCCCGCCAGCGCGAATTTGAGCTCGCCGTCGCGGAGCTGCTCGGCCGCCGGCTTATCGCCTTCCGGCGCCCAGAAGCCGCGGTCCCACACCATGACGGTGCCGCCGCCGTACTCACCCTTGGGGATCGTGCCTTCGAAATCGCCGTAGTCGAGCGGATGGTCCTCGACCTCGACGGCAAGGCGCTTGTCGTGCGGGTCGAGCGAGGGCCCCTTGGTGACGGCCCACGACCGGAACACCCCGTCCACTTCGAGGCGCAGATCGTAGTGCAAGCGCGTCGCGTCGTGCTTCTGGATGACGAAGCGGGGGTACTCGGCCGGCCGAACCGCGGCTTTGCCCGCGGGTTCTGCCGTCTTTTCGAAGTCGCGCTTGGCGCGGTATTCGGAAAGCTTCTTCTTTGCCATCAGCATGTGTTCCGGGACAGTCTGGCGCAGCGCCCTCAACCTAGCGCGGCACCCTTAACGCTGCCGGAACAAAACGTGCCAGACCGAAGTTCGTTTGTTCGCCGGCGGACGCCAGTGCTCTACCCATCAATGTTTTTTCTTCAAGCCCGTGGAACCGGAACGCCGCGACTGCGTTGAATCGCGGGTTTATCTACGCTTTTTCGCAGGGAGGGCCGCTCGTGCGTGCTGGGGTTGCCGAAGGGCAAGATCCACTTCGTCTTCTGTTGGATGGGCTGCAAGCGATTGAGCGGGGGGACCCCGCTCCCGAGCTACCCGACAGCTGGCCCGGCCTTTACGCGGAGGTCGCGAAGGCCTTCAACGGCCTCGCCGGAGCCAACCGCCAGGCGCCGAACGGCAAGCACGCACGGCGTGTACGGCCCAACTCCTGGGACGGCAAGGCCGCAGTCCTCCTCGACGCTCTTTTAGCCGTCAAAAAGGGGGATGGAACCGCCAAGCTCCCGATCACTTGGCCGGGCCTTTCCGGCAAGATCGCCGAGGCCTTCAACGCTGTCGTCGAGCTCAACGTCAAAACGCAGACCGAGCTCGCGCGCCTGAGCCGCGTCGTCGGCAAGGAAGGCAAGCTGAAGCAACGTGCCAACCTCGGCGACGTGAGCGGCTTCTGGCGGGAGAACGTCGAAGCCGTGAACTCGCTCATGGAAGACCTCGTGCACCCCTCGAGCGAGGTGGCACGCGTCATCGGCGCGGTAGCGCAGGGCGACTTGAGCAAGAGCATGGCGCTCGAGGTCGAAGGGCGCCCGCTCGAAGGAGAGTTTCTACGCACCGCCAAGACCATCAACACCATGGTGGAGCAGCTCGGCTCGTTCGCCGTCGAGGTGACGCGCGTCGCGCGCGAGGTCGGCACCGAGGGCAAACTCGGCGGGCAGGCAGAGGTGCAGGGCGTCGCGGGCACCTGGAAGGACCTGACCGACAGCGTCAACTCGATGGCCAGAAATCTTACCGGGCAGGTGCGCAACATCGCCGACGTGACCACCGCCGTCGCCAAGGGCGACCTGTCCAAGAAGATCACGGTCGACGTGAAAGGCGAGATCCTGGAGCTCAAGAACACCATCAACACCATGGTGGACCAGCTCCGCTCGTTCGCCGCCGAGGTGACGCGCGTCGCGCGCGAGGTCGGCACCGAGGGCAAGCTCGGCGGCCAGGCCGACGTGCAAGGCGTCTCCGGTACGTGGAAAGACCTGACCGACAGCGTCAACTTGATGGCCAGCAACCTGACGCGGCCAGGTGCGCAACATCGCCGAGGTGACGACGGCCGTCGCCAGCGGCGACCTGTCGAAGAAGATCACCGTCGACGTGAAGGGCGAGATCCTGGAGCTCAAGAACACCATCAACACGATGGTGGATCAGCTTGGCTCGTTCGCGTCGGAAGTCACGCGCGTCGCCCGCGAGGTCGGCACGCGAAGGCAAGCTCGGCGGTCAGGCCGACGTGCAGGGCGTCGCCGGCACCTGGAAGGACCTGACCGACTAGCGTCAACTTCATGGCCGGCAACCTCACCGGCCAGGTGCGCAACATCGCCGACGTGACCACGGCCGTCGCCAACGGCGACCTGTCGAAGAAGATCACCGTCGACGTGAAGGGCGAGATCCTCGAGCTCAAGAACACCATCAACACGATGGTCGATCAGCTGAGTTCGTTCGCCTCCGAAGTGACGCGCGTGGCGCGCGAGGTCGGCACCGAAGGCAAGCTCGGCGGTCAGGCCGAGGTGCAGGGCGTCGCCGGCACCTGGAAGGACCTGACCGACAAGCGTGAACTCCATGGCCGGCAACCTGACGGCCCAGGTTGCGCAACATCGCCGACGTGACCAAGGCCGTCGCCACCGGCGACCTGTCGAAGAAGATCACGGTCGACGTGAAGGGCGAGATCCTCGAGCTCAAGAACACCATCAACACCATGGTGGATCAGCTCCGCTCCTTCGCGGCCGAAGTGACCCGCGTCGCCCGCGAGGTCGGCACCGAAGGCAAGCTCGGCGGCCAGGCCGACGTGCAAGGGCGTCGCCGGCACGTGGAAGGACTCTCACCGACACCGTGAACTCGATGGCCGGCAACCTGACGGCCAGGTGCGCAACATCGCCGAGGTGACCACCGCCGTCGCCAACGGCGACCTGTCGAAGAAGATCACCGTCGACGTGAAGGGCGAGATTCTCGAGCTCAAGAACACCATCAACACGATGGTGGATCAGCTCCGCTCCTTCGCCGCCGAGGTCACGCGCGTCGCGCGCGAGGTCGGCACCGAAGGCAAGCTCGGCGGCCAGGCCGACGTGCAGGGCGTCGCCGGCACCTGGAAGGACCTGACCGACAGCGTGAACTCCATGGCCGGCAACCTGACCGCCCAGGTGCGCAACATCGCCGACGTGACCAAGGCCGTCGCCGCGGGCGACCTGTCGAAGAAGATCACGGTCGACGTCAAAGGCGAGATCCTCGAGCTGAAGAACACCGATCAACACGATGGTCGACCAGCTCAGCTCGTTCGCCGCCGAAGTGACCCGCGTCGCCCGCGAGGTCGGCACCGACGGCAAGCTCGGCGGCCAGGCCCAGTGCAGGGCGTCGCCGGCACCTGGAAGGATCTGACCGACTCGCGTCAACTCCATGGCCGGCAACCTCACCGCGCAGGTGCGCGGCATCGCCAAGGTCGTGACCGCGGTCGCCAACGGCGATCTGAAGCAGAAGCTCACCGTCGAAGCGAAGGGCGAGATCGCGGCGCTCGCCGATACGATCAACAGCATGATCGACACGCTCGCGACCTTCGCCGATCAGGTGACGACGCGTGGCGCGCGAGGTGGGCGTCGAGGGCAAGCTCGGCGGCCAGGCGAAGGTGCCGGGCGCGGCCGGGACCTGGAAGGACCTCACCGACAACGTCAATCAGCTCGCGGCGAACCTCACCACGCAGGTGCGTGCCATCGCCGACGTCGCGACCGCCGTGACGCAAGGGCAACCTCACGCGCTCCATCGCGGTCGAAGCGCAGGGCGAGGTCGCGGCCCTCAAAGACACCATCAACGAGATGATCCGCAACCTGCGCGACACGACGCTGAAGAACACCGAGCAGGACTGGCTGAAGACCAACCTCGCGAAGTTCAGCCGCATGTTGCAGGGCCAGAAGGATCTTGTGACCGTCGGCCAGATGATCCTCTCCGAGCTGGCGCCGGTCGTCGGCGCGCAACAGGCCGAGTTCTACGTGCTCGATTCCAGCCTCGACCCTGCCGCGGTTGAAGCTGCTCGCCAGCTACGCCTCGGGCGGCCAGCTCTCGCACGGCAAGACGGTCGCGCTCGGCGAAGGCCTCGTCGGCCAGTGCGCGCTCGACCGCCGCAAAGATCTTTCTCGACGAGATCCCTAGCTCGTCGATGCGCATCGTCTCGGGCTTGAGCGAGACCAAGCCCTGCAACATCCTCGTGCTGCCGATCGTGTTCGAGGGCTCAGGTCCGCGGCGTCCTTGAGCTAGCGTCGCTCGAGCGCCTCAACCCGACGCACCAAGCCTTCCTCGACCAGCTCACCGAGATCGATCGGCATCGTCATCAACACGATCGACGCCAACATGCGCACGGAGGACTTGCTCGAGCAGTCGCAGTCGCTCGCCAAAGAGTTGCAGAGCCGCCAGCAGGAGCTGCAGACGACCAACAAGGAGCTGCAGGAGAAGGCGCAGCTCCTCGTCGAGCAGAACCAGGAGGTGGAATCGAAGAACCAGGAGGTCGAGCAGGCCCGCCAGGCCCTCGAGGACAAGGCCAAGCAGCTCGCGCTCACCTCGCAGCTACAAGTCCGAATTCCTTGCCAATATGTCGCACGAGTTGCGCACGCCGCTCAACAGCCTGCTGATCCTGTCCGACCAGCTCTGCCAGAACAAGGAGGGCAACCTCTCGGCCAAGCAGATGGAGTTCGCCAAGACGATCCATTCGTCGGGCAACGACCTGTTGACGCTCATCAACGACATCCTCGATCTGTCGAAGATCGAATCCGGCACGGTCGTTGTCGACGTGAGCGAGCTGCGCTTCGACGATCTGCAGCACTACTGCGAGCGCACCTTCCGGCACGTCGCGGAATCGAAGAACGTCGACTTCCTCGTCGCGCGTCGACCCGCGCCTGCCGAAGTCCATGGTCACGGACGTGAAGCGCCTGCAGCAGATCCTCAAGAACCTGCTGTCGAACGCGTTCAAGTTCACCAACCGCGGCCAGGTCTCGCTCAACGTCGAGCTGGTCAATCCCTCGCGGCAGGCCGGCGCCGAAACGGTCGCGTTCGAGGTCAGCGACACCGGCATCGGCATCCCCTCCGACAAGCAGCAGATTGTGTTCGAGGCTTTCCAGCAGGCCGACGGCAGCACGAGCCGCAAGTATGGCGGCACCGGCCTCGGCCTCGCCATCAGCCGCGAGCTGTCGCGCCTGCTCGGCGGCGAGATCCATCTCGTCAGCTCGCCGCAGAAGGGCAGCGTGTTCACGCTCTACCTGCCGATCACCTATAGCCCCACATTGTCGACACGGCGCCCCGTCACCAGCGAGCGAGCCGAAGCCGAGCCAGCAACCCCCGCAACCGCCGAGGAAGTGGTCAGCGGCGCGGACGCACTCGGCTCCGACCTTGTCCTCGCGCAGGCTGCCGAGCATGCCCTGCTCGTCAACGAGGCCGACGACGACCGCGACGACATCAAGCCGGGAGACAGGGTGGTCCTCATCGTCGAGAACGACCTCGCCTTTGCCAAAGTGCTGCTCGAGACCGCGCGTGACAACGGCTGCAAGGGGCTGGTCACGTCGCAGGGTGCCGCGGCGCTCGCGCTTGCCCGCGATTTCACCGCCGATCTCATTACGCTCGATATCAACCTTCCCGACATGGACGGCTGGCGTGTTATCGCTAGGCTCAAGGGTGAGCTTTCGACACGGCACATTCCAGCCTGCGTCATCTCGACGGAGGAATCGCGCGAGCGCGCGTTCGACGCCGGCGCCTTCAGCTTTATCCCCAAGCCCATTCAGTCGAAGGCGGCGCTCGACGCCGGCATCGGCGCCATGCTGGACGCAGTGAAGCGCACCACGAAGCGCGTTCTGGTCGGAGCGCGCGACGCCAAACACGCAGCCGAGATCGCAAACATGATCGCCAGCGACGGCGTGGAGCTCACCTCCGCCGTCGAGCCAGCGAAGTTCATGGAGGAGATCAATTCGCAGGAGTTCGATTGCGTCATCGTCGAAGCACAGTGTTCAATCGATCTCGCCGACGTCGACCGCGCGTGCGAGTACGTTCGGCCTTACGGCCGCGTGCCGGTCATTCTCGTCGGCGGCGAGGACCACGGTTCCTCCACCCGCTTTGAATCCCTCACCATCAAGAGCGTGCAATCGCCGCAACGGCTGATCGACTCCGCCGCCTCCCTGCTGCACCGTCGCGTCAAGCATCTTCCCGCAGCCCAGCACCGCATCATCGAGGACCTACATGGCTCAGACAGCGTGCTGGAAGGCCGCAAGGCGCTCGTCGTGGACGATGACATCCGCAATGTGTACGCCCTCGCCACGGTGCTCGAGGACCACGGCATGACGGTCGTGTCCGCGAACTCCGGCATCGATGCGCTGAGCATGATGAGCACCCAGAATCTGGACATCGTGCTCATGGACATTATGATGCCGGAAATGGATGGCATCTCCACCATGCGCGAAGCCCGCAAGTTGCCTTCTAGCCGTGACCTGCCCATTATCGCCGTCACGGCCAAGGCAATGAAAGGCGATCGCGAGCGCTGCATCGAGGCGGGCGCTTGGGACTATCTGTCCAAGCCCGTCGATTCCCAGCAACTTCTTTCCGTCCTGCGCTCGTGGCTCTATCGATGAGCGTGGCTGCTTTGGAGTGAGCCTTATGCGCAGCTCGAAGCGGGTCGATATTTTGATCGTCGATGACCTGCCCGAAAAGCATCTGGTCTATCGCGCGAGCCTCGATGGGCTCGACCAAAACATCGTGTCGGTGTCCTCCGGCGAGGACGCACTGCAGAAGCTGCTCGACCGCGACTTTGCCGTCATTCTGCTCGATGTGAACATGCCGGGGATGTCGGGTCACGAGACTGCCAAGCTGATCCGTCAGCGCCGCCGCTCCCGCTACACACCCATCATCTTCGTGACGGCGTTCGCGGACGAAGCGCAGACGGCGGAAGGCTACGCGCTCGGCGCCGTCGACTACATTCTGTCGCCGGTGGTGCCGGAAATCCTCCGCGCCAAGATCAAGGTGTTCGTCGAGTTGGAACAAATGCGCGCTGAGCTCGCCAATTCGCACGCCTTCCTCGAGCAGCGCGTAGAGGAGCGCACGGCAGAGCTCGCGCAATCGGCCCAACGCCTCGAGCAGGAAGTGCACGAGCGCAAGAACGCGGAGGAGCGCCTGACGATCCTCGTGCGCGAGCTGAGCCACCGCGTCAAGAACATGCTCGCCGTGCTGCAGTCGATCGCGACGCGCACGCTGATCCCGAGCCGCTCGGCCGAGGAGGCGAGCGAGATCCTCGCTGGGCGCCTGCACGCACTCGGCCGCGCGCACGAGTTGCTGATCGACGCGAGCTGGAGTGGCGCTGCGTTGAAGAACATCGTCGACGCCGAGCTCGCGGGCTTCACCGAGCGAGTGCGCACGGAAGGGCCCGAGGTGCGGTTGAGCGCATCTGCGGTGCAGACGTTCGCGCTCATCGTGCACGAGCTTCTGACCAATGCGGCGAAATACGGCGCGCTGTCCAATGCCAAGGGAGAGGTCGGCGTCAACTGGGCGGTCGCCTCCGAAGGCACCAACTCGTTCCTCGAGTTCCAGTGGCGAGAGCACGGAGGGCCGCCCGTGTCCAACAATGGCATCAACAAGGGCTTCGGCTTCTCGCTCATCTCGGCGATGGGGCAAAGCCTCACCTCCGCGCCCAACATCGATTTGCGCCCGGAGGGACTTGCTTGCAGCATCAAGATCCCGCTGGAAACGATCACGCCCGCGATCGAGAACCAGTTCCATTCGCAAACGGCCCTCGCGGAGGCGCTGCGGAGCGGCCGCGGTACACTGCCATCGTGATGCCAACGTCAGCGACGCGCGGGCCTCTGTTTTCAACTCCGATGTCGGCGAAGCTCAAGGCGCGCTCTCGCGCCATGCGAGCCTCGATATCCTTGCCGATCGCCGCGATGATGCCGGCGCCGGCGCAAGGCCGGCTCGCCAGGACCGACAGCAACATCGCCACCAGAGCAGCGAAGTCGAACGTGCTCTCCGCGGCGTGGGAGAATTCCCACTGCCTGCGGGCGGATTCGAGATCGGCCGGCATCGACGTCCAGTTGTCGGTGAGGACATTCACGGGATTTGTAAACGTCCAGAAGATAATCTGCGCTGCCGCCAGGCACGCGAGCGCGATCAGCGACCAGCGGAACGCCGCACGGTTGGCGCGCACTAGATAAGCGTGCAACCCTGACAGGGCGACGGCGCCGGCCACCACGATTCCGAAGAGCGCCCATCCGCGATAGCTCGCCTGCGCGACAAGATAGTCGTGCGGGGCCATCGCCAGCTTGTTTGGGAGTTCGAACAGGTGCGCGCCGGCCGGCACCAGCGCCACCGTCAGGAACACGATGCAAACGAACTGGGTCGCCGAAAGCACTTGCGCGCGCTGTCGCGCAGCACGCAGAGGCAACCGTTCGTGGCGCATTGCGAGCTCCATCGGTGAGAAGTCCGCACCTAAACGCCGCTCTGCGGCCCGATGTTCCAGAACTGTGAGCGGTGAAATTGAACACCTGCAAGGTGGGAAGGGAGACTCGCCGGAACCCTTGGGCACGGCGTGCGTTCAGAGAACACGAGCGCAGAAAAATAGGATCCGCACATGGGAAGCGCTAACGACATCCGCGAGCACATGCAGCTGGCCGGCTCGGACCGAAAGCGGTTGGCGGGCATCTATTTTGCGGTGCTGCTTGTCGCACTGGTCATCGTTGCGATCGGTGCCACCCTTTGGCTCTCGACCGACAATTCCGGAACGAACCTGTTCGCGACCGACGAGAAGGCGATCTCGCGAGTGCCTTAACAGGTGATCTCGGCAGAGGCGATCTCGTCCGCGCGTGCTTTTCGCACCTGGGCGCCCGCGGACGTGGGGCCGGCTCGAAACCGGCCCAGCGTTGCTTGCGGGAGCTTGCGATCAGCCCCCGACGCAGTCCTCGTAACGGTGCCACCAATAGCGGCTGCCAGTCGCGACCGCGCGCTGATGCAGCCATTCGCAGCCGCTGGCATAACCGTAGTCGTAGTCGCCATCGTAGTAACCGTTGCCGACGATGACGCCGAAGCCGCGGCGATGATGGAAATGCCGGGGTCCCCCCTGCCAGCCATAGACACGCGCGCCCGACGGAGGTCCCGGATGGTTCATCGCGCCGCGGGGCGCATGCGCCGTCGCGCCAAAGTTCCCTGACGGTCCGGGAGCGTGAACCGCGGCGCCAATTCCGGCCCCAACCATCCCGCCGGAATGTGCGGCTATGGCCGAGGTTGCCGTCAACAGGCCCGCCAACAGTCCGCCGGTCACGAGACCGGCCGCAGCAATTTTCTTGAGCATGTAGTCCTCCATGAGTGGCGTTGTAGACGCTCAACGCGCGCGAGGCGGGAACGTTGCCAAAAAATTAACGCCTGCCGCCGGGCCTCGAGCGGAGACGCTCTGCTTTGCTCGTTGGAAATGCCTCCCCGGGAACGCATCGCGCCAGCCCGCGTTGCTCAGCAAACGATAGTCAAGGACTGTGGGATGCAGGCCGGAGAACACCACGAGAGACTGAAAGGTCGCCGCGTGCTGGTGGTCGAGGACGAGGTTCTCGTCGCCTTGGATTACTGTCAGACCCTGGCAGATGCCGGAGCCGAGATCGTGGGCCCGTTCCACACGGTGCAAGACGCGCTGAAGTGCATGCACAAATCGCACATCGACGTGGCCGTCCTCGATTACGCCCTCGCCGACCGCACCAGCGATCCGCTGCAGTCGGTGCTGGAGAGCTGCGCCATCCCCTTCGTAGTGGTTACGGCTTACCCGCGCGTATTGGTGCGACGTTCCGACAACCAGGAGGTGCTATCGAAGCCAATATCGTCGAGCACGCTTTGCGAAAGCGTGCGCGCGGCCTGCCGCTAACGAAGATGCACAGGGAGTTAAGGGGCTGTTTTCGCCAGCTTTTTGCGCTGTACGGTCATAACGTGATAAGCAGCCCCTGATAGTGTCCCGGCAGCGATTGAGTACCGCACCGTCCTTCGTGGGCGCCTGAAGCCGCGGCCAAACCGGTTCTCCCCATGAAGCCAGAGACCCCGCGCGCTATCCATCTCAAGGACTACCGTCCCCCCGCCTACCTTATCGACAAGGTCGCCCTCGACTTCGACCTCGACAAGACGCGCACCCGCGTACGCTCCCGCCTCTCCGTCCGCGCAAATCCGGAGGCGCGCGGCCGGCCGGGTCCGCTGCGCCTCGACGGCGAGAACCTCGAGCTGGCCTCGATCGCGCTCGGGGGCACGCCGCTCGGCAAGAAGGATTACAAGCTCACCGATACGGGCCTCACGCTGCTGAAGCCGCCGGCGGAGCCGTTCACGCTCGACATCGTGACCTTCGTCAACCCGGAGGCCAACAAGGCGCTGCAGGGGCTTTACCGCACTAACAACGTCTACTGCACGCAGTGCGAGGCCGAAGGCTTCCGGCGCATCACCTACTTCCTCGACCGTCCCGACGTGCTCGCAACCTACACGGTGCGCATCGAGGCCGACCCGCACGACGCGCCGATCCTGCTCTCCAACGGCAATCTCTTGGAGCGCGGCGTGCTCGACGGCGGCAAGCGCCACTACGCCGTGTGGCGCGACCCGTTCCCGAAGCCCTGCTACCTGTTTGCCCTCGTCGGCGGCGACCTTGCCCCGATCGCGTCCTCCTTCCGCACCATGTCCGGCCGCGAGGTCGCTCTCGGCATCTACGTCGAGCACGGCAAGGAGGAGCGCGCGGCCTGGGCGATGGACTCGCTGAAACGCGCCATGCGGTGGGACGAGGTGCGCTTCGGCCGCGAGTACGATCTCGACGTGTTCAACATCGTTGCCGTGTCCGACTTCAACATGGGCGCCATGGAGAACAAGGGGCTAAACGTCTTCAATGACCGCCTACTGCTCGCCTCCCCCGAGACGGCGACCGACACCATCTTCGAGGCGATCGAGGCCGTGGTCGCGCACGAGTATTTCCACAACTGGACCGGCGACCGCATCACCTGCCGCGACTGGTTCCAGCTCTGTCTGAAAGAGGGGCTTACGGTCTTCCGCGACCAGGAGTTCTCCGGCGACGAGCGCTCAGCGACCGTGCAGCGCATCCTCGACGTGCGCCAATTGAAGACGCACCAGTTCGCGGAGGACGCGGGCCCGCTCGCGCACCCCGTGCGCCCCGAGAGCTACATCGAGATCAACAACTTCTACACGGCGACCGTCTACGAGAAAGGCGCCGAGGTCGTGCGCATGCTGCAGACGCTGCTCGGCGCCGAGCGCTTCCGCAAGGGCATGGATCTCTATTTCGAGCGCCACGACGGAGAAGCGGCCACGGTGGAAGACTTCGTGCGCTGCTTTGAGGACGTGAGCAGCATCGACCTTACCCAGTTTCGGCTTTGGTACTCGCAGGCCGGCACGCCGGAGCTCGTCTGCGCGCTGCGCTACGACAAGGCGGCCAAAACCGCCCAGCTAGATATCGAGCAGGCGCTGCCGGCGACCCCGGGCCAGCCGCACAAGAAGCCGCTGCACATCCCGTTCAAGCTCGGGCTCCTGAGCGCCAACGGGAACGAGGTCGCGCTTAAGCTGGAGAGCGGGGAGACGCTCCCCGATGGCATGGTGACGTTGTCGAAGCGCAAGCAGACCTTCCGCTTCGTCGAGGTACCGTCGCGACCTGTCCCATCGCTCCTGCGCGACTTCTCCGCGCCCGTGAACGTGACCATCGACCTCTCCGAGCGCGATATCGAGTTCCTGATGGCCAACGACAGCGATCTCTTCAATCGCTGGCAGGCGGCCAACAGCTTCGCGACGCGCACGCTCGTCGACATGGTCGCCACCCTCGCTCAGGGCAAGAGCACAGCGCGCGGCACACGCTACGCCAAGGCGTTAGGTGCCGCGATCCTCAGCGACGATCTAGAACCCGCCTACCGCGCCGAGTTGCTGAAGCTCCCGAGCCAGGCCGACATCGCTCGCGTGATCGGAAAGAACGTCGACCCGGCGCTCATCCACCGCGCCCACCGCGCGCTCTCGCGACTGCTCGGGCGCACGCTGGGACCGACGCTCGAGAGTCTTTACGCGGGCATGGCAGAGGACGGGGCGTTCTCGCCCGATGCCACGAGCGCGGGCAAGCGCGCCCTACGCAACGCCGCTCTCACGTTGCTATCCGCGCGCGGGGACAAGGCGGACGCGGCCCGGTTGTCGAAGCACTACGCCGGCGCGACCAACATGACCGACCGCGCGCACGCCCTGTTCCGGCTCGCCGCCGAGGGCGGTCTTGCGGCCGAGCGAGCGCTGGACGATTTCCGCGACCGCTGGATGCATGACCACGTCGTCATCGACACCTGGTTTGCCGCCCAGGCGCAATCGCCGCTCGCTGGCACGCTGAAGCGCGTCGAGGCGCTGACGCGGCATCCGTTGTTCGCGCTCACCGCGCCCAACAAGGTGCGCGCGCTGATCGGCACCTTTGCCGCCGGCAATCCTGTGCAGTTCAACCGCCCCGACGGCGCTGGCTACGCCTTCCACATCGACCAGGTGCTGGCGCTCGACGGCATCAACCCGCAGATCGCCGCGCGCATGCTTGGCGCCTTCCGGAGCTGGCGCACGCTGGAAGTCGGCCGCAGGGGGCTCGCACGCCGCGCGCTGCAGCGGCTTTCCCGGACCAAGTCGTTATCCTCCGACGTGCGCGAAATCGTCTCCAAGATGCTCGAAGGGTAACTCCAGAAAATTTATTACATTGATGGGCTTATTCGCCCTCGACAGCCGATTCGCAATCGTGTGAAGTAGTACGTGTGATTTGGGGTGGCGGGTCCTGCGGGGGATCCGCGAGTCATTCAAAAAAGACAATTCGGGGGATGACGGATGGCGTGGACGACGTCGGCCTATGCGCGCGCGCAGCCGCTCCTATCGGAGCTGTCGGCCACGCGGGTGAGGGCGGTTCTTCTCTTCAAGTTTCTCCTTCTCAAATACGCGCTGCGGCAGCCGACGCTACGGCTGCATCCTTGCGTCGCCGTTGCCCTTCCCCTTGCCGGCCTCGGCTTCCTCACACCCTTCGTGCCGGCCGGCCTCACCGCCACCCTCCTCACCGCCGCCGCGGCATCCTTCGCGCTCTTCGCCATCATCCCACTGCCAGAGCTGGTGCTGCGCGTCCTCGCGCCCAAACCCGACTTTCGTGCCGCCCCATCGCTCGTCTCCATCGGCCATCCGCTCGCCCCCACAGTCGACACCATTGAGGGCATCGAGATCGATCGGGAGCGCGAGGCCCAGCGCCGCATCACGCAAAGCCTCCCCGCCCCCCGCCTGCGTGCGACCTTTGATCAGAAGGACCGCACCTGGACCGACCTCATGGCCCGTGTGAGCCACGACCTGCGCACGCCCCTCAACGCCGTCATGGGCTTCTCCGAGATGATGGCGCTGGAGCTGTTCGGTCCGCTCGGAGACCACCGCTATCAGGATTACGTCCACCACATCCGCGACAGCGCCGCCGAGCTTCTGAAATCCGCCGAGGACACCATGGCGCTGACCGCACTCATGGCGAGCCCCGGGCGCCGCGACGCCGCCTGTGCCTGCAATTTAGAGCTTCTGACCGCCGATGCCTGGGCCTTCGTGGCGCGCACGGCGCAAGGGCGAGCGCTCGACCTCACGGCGTTCGTCCCATCCGAGCTCGAAGTGCTGGGCGAGCCGCGCGCGCTGCGCCAGATCATGGTCAACTTGATGTCGGAAGCGGTTTCTCGCGCCGCTCACGGCGAGCGCGTCATCGTCGCGGCCATCGCCGACGGCGAACTCGTCGAGATCGCAGTCTCCGTGGCGAGGGAGCGGCCGCGTGCGCCGCGCAAGGGAGGCTCCCTCGCGCTCTGCTTGGCGCGCACCCTGCTCGAGATGCACGGCACGTCTTTGATCGAGGTGGAGGGGCAGAGCCAGGGCTGGCGTGCGGTCACGGTGCTGGACCGCGCAGCGCAACCCGATTTCTTCCTCGACGACGATGGAGAAAAGTCAGGGCTCGGCGTTCCGGCGCTCGTCAGCTAGGCGACGCGGCAATCACCGCTGCTCGTCATTCGTTGGGCTTGGACGCGTCTTCGCGGCGATGGTGCCTACGCGCGCGATGCTTCTCGAAATAGGCGTGGAGCTGCTTGCGCTCTTCCGGCGTGAGCTGGCCCGCCGTGTCGACGACGAGCGCCATGCGCGTGCGCGTCTCCTTGTCGTAAGCCTGCGCGACGCGGTCGAGTGCCGCCTTGAACTTCGCGGCGTCGAATGGCTCCTCGAGGAGGATCGCGCGTGCGGCTGAGCGCGACTCGCGCTCCTCTTTGGAGATCGCCTCGAAGTTCTCCTTCTCCGCCTGCACTTTCTGGCGGACCATCGCCCCGCGGTCGGGCGGCAGCGTCTCGGCAAAGCCGGCGAGCCCCGAGGGTCTGGGATGACCCTTCCAACCGTGCAGATGCGGCAGCAGCAATGCCGCGGCGACTCCGCCGATGATAAGAATGTTGAGGGCAAGGGAAGCCATCAGCGCCGGGCGCAGGTTGCGGCCTGATCCGGCGATCGCGTCGTTGGTCATAGAACATCCTCATCGGCGCTCGCGACCATCTCGTCGCTCTGCGCAAGATGCGAGGGATCGGCGGTAGAATAGCCTGCAGCTTCGGCCACCTGTTGCACGGCGGTGTCGAACGTCCCTGCCGAACCCAACAGCACGCCCACGAAAAGCGAGGCGGCAAGCAAGCCCCCCGCGGCCCAGCCGCTGCTCGCCTGCGCACGGCGAGCCCAGGCGCGCCAGCCGGCGCCTTCGCTCTCAATCGAGCGCGCCACTACAGCGAACCTCGGCTCGGCCTGTCTCAATGCGGCGGCGACGAT
Organism: uncultured Alphaproteobacteria bacterium; assembly: GCA_963745205.1. GTDB lineage: Bacteria > Pseudomonadota > Alphaproteobacteria > Rhizobiales > Hyphomicrobiaceae > Hyphomicrobium_A. The sequence goes on along the minus strand of CAVUWX010000011.1, from coordinate 133,245 downwards.
CCGTTCCTTCAGCGCGTGCTCACGGGCCGCACTCGCCTTGGGGGCAAGATCCAAAAGGGAGTCGAGAGCGTTCGCCTCGGCTAGGAGACGCCGTGCCGTCCCATCCTCGGCGACGACGCCCGCAAAGCGCAAACGCTCGCGGGCGGGCCACCGCGTCCGATCGGCGCCGTAGACCTCGAGCAGACGCTCGAGCGCCTGCCTGTCCTCTGCCCGTCTGTCATTTGTCGTCATCGTTTTCTTCTCGTTCCAAGTCTCTAGTCTGGGTCTTCGGGCCTTCGAGGCACTTCACGTCTGATCGTCCTCGGTGAGCAGCTCGCGCCATTCTTCGCGCAAGGCTCCCTTCAAATTCCTGCGGGCGCGGGCGAGCAGCGATTCCACCGCCTCGTCCGAGATGCCCATGATGCGTCCGACCTCCACTTGGCTCAGGCCCTCGTAGTGGAACAAGGTCAACGCCATGCGCTGCCGGTCCGGCAATTCCTTCAGCGCTGCATCGACGCGCCGGCTGACGTCGCCAGCCTCCATCTGCGTCAACTGGGTCGCTGGCTCCGCACGGTCGGGAACCTCCTCCACCACCATGAGGCGGCGCCCGGACCGCATACGATCAACGCACAAGTTCGATACGACCCGTCGCAACCATGGCCGCAAACCCTGCACCCCGACTTCCAATCCCTCGGCGGAGCGCCACAGCCTGAGCAAGGCTTCCTGGGCCACGTCCTCGGCCTCCGCGTCGTCGCGCAGCATCCGCCGTGCGACCGCCAGGACGCCGGAAAGATGCCGGTCGACGAGCGACCGGAACGCTCCCGCATCGCCGTTCGCGGCGGCCGCAACCAGCGTGGCGTCCTCCCGCGTCTCAGGCCCCGCCGAGCCTCCCGGCGGGCCTGGAACCACTCTTTTCGCCGCCACCGTCAGCCTCGACATGGACATCGAATACTTTCGTTTTCCACTCTAGCGTGGGATGCGGCCGTTCTGCGAGCCTTGATGGCGGCCTTCGGGTCTTGTGGCCCTCTAGCGCCGATTTACCGGGAAAACGGCGCTGCCCCATCAAATCCGTCGGCAGCCCTTACTTGGCTTTCAGGCGATTATGTCGTTGAAAAGCCCGGCGACCCTGACGAGCGTCAGCCGTAGGCGATCCTCCAGCTCCGCAAAGCTCTCCGCATCGCCGGCATTGGCCAAGAGCTCCTTAAGCCCGCTAGGTGCCGTTGCCGGGTCGAAGCGGCCTTCGAGGCATAGGCGCAGGATCTGCGTCAAATCGAGCAGCAGCCTGGTCGCGGGGATCAGGACATCGGCGTGCTCCGGAGCCAGAAAGCCTGCGTCCCGAAGCTTGCAGTAGGCTTCGACCGTGTTCTGGTCGAGCACTTGCGGGTGGGCGGCGGCGTGCTTGAGTTGCAGGTACTGGGCGATGAACTCGAGGTCGACGAGCCCGCCCCGGACCTGCTTCAGGTCCCAGATGTCGTCCGTGCCCTTCTCCTTGGCGATGCGCTCGCGCATCTCGCGCACATCTGCCGTGAGCGTCTTTGGATCGCGCGGTTTAAGCAGCGCCTTGCGGATCGCCGCCTCGACGCGCACGCGTAGCTCGGGCGGGCCGGAGATGACGCGCGCGCGTGTCAACGCGAGGTGCTCCCACGTCCAAGCCTGCTCGCCCTGGTAAGCGATGAAGCTCGAAAGCTGCGTCGCCACCGGCCCCTGCTGGCCCGAGGGGCGCAGGCGCATGTCGACGTCGTAGAGCGTGCCTTCGGCCGTCGCCGACGACAGCGCGCTGATCAAGCGCTGCGTCAGCCGCATATAGAAGTGCGCGGGCGCCAAAGGCCGCGCACCCGAGGTCTGTGGCGCGACTGGATCGAAATCGTAGACGAGGATGAGATCGAGGTCGGAGGCCGCCGTCATCTCGCGGCCGCCGAGCTTGCCCATGGCAATCACGGCAGCCCCACCGCCGACGACGCGGCCGTGCGCGCGCTCGAGCTCGCGCTCGGACGCGGCCTTGAGATGGTCGATCAGACGCTCGGCCAGCAGGGCATAGGCCCCACCCGCCTGGTTGGCCTTGATGGCGCCGGACAGCACTCGGATGCCAATGAGGAACTGCTGCTCACTGCCGACCACGCGGGCACGGTCGAGAATGTATTGCATGTCGTGGTTGCCGGAGGCGATCTCGGCCGCAATCAGCCGGTCCAGCTCCTCGGGCAACGGCAGATTCCCGAGCACGCCCGGATCGAGCACGGCGTCGAGCAGCCGACGCCGGCGCGAGAGGATGCGGGAGAGCCGCGGCGCGGTGCCCATGATGTTGGCGAGCAGCCGCAAAAGGCCCGGGTTTGCCCTGAGCAGGGAGAACAGCTGCACCCCAGTCGGCAATTCCGACATGAAGTGGTCGAAGCTTGCCAGCGCCCGGTCCGGGTCGGTCGTATCGGCGAGCGCGGTGATGAGCAGCGGCTGCACCTCGGTCAAGCGCTCGCGCGCGCGCGCCGAGCGCACCGCGGGGGTGCGACCGTGATGCCAGCCGCGCACCGTCTCGAGCACCTGGGCGGGCCGCGCGTAGCCCAACTCTTTCAGCGCGGTGACCGTCGCGGGATCGTCCTGCTCGCCGGCAAAGACCATGTTGACCCCGCCGGCGGTCAGCTCCGGGCTGTCCTCGAACAGGGCCGCGTAATGGCGTTGCACGGTCTCCAGACGGCGAGTGAGCTCGCGTGAGAACGTCTCGACATCAGGGTACCCGCAAAACAGCGCGAAGCTCAAAAGCCGCAATGGATCGTCGGGGATCTCGTGCGTCTGCTCGTCGGCGACCATCTGCAAGCGGTGCTCGATGCGGCGCAGGAAGATATACGCTTGGGCGAGATCGAGCGCGACCTGCTCCTTGATCCACCCGCGCATCGCAAGCGCGCGCAACGCTCCGAGAGTTTGCGGCACGTGCAGGTCCGGCTGGCGCCCGCCGGCGATCAACTGCTGCGTTTGCACGAAGAACTCGATCTCGCGAATGCCGCCGCGGCCGAGCTTGATGTTGTGGCCCGCGACCGCGATGTGTCCGAACCCGCGGTAGGCGTGGATCTGCCGCTTCATGGCGTGCACATCGGCGATCGCTGCGAAGTCGAGGTACTTGCGCCAGATGAAGGGCGCGAGCTTGTCGATGAACTGGCGCCCCGACTCCAGGTCGCCGGCGAAGGCGCGCGCCTTGATGAGCGCCGCACGCTCCCAATTCTGGCCGAAGCTCTCGTAGTAGATGAGCGCCGCGTCAGTCGAGAGCGCGAGCTGCGTGGCGCCGGGGTCCGGTCGCAGGCGCAGATCCGTTCGGAAGACGTAGCCGTCGCCGGTGCGCTCCTCCAGAAGCTGCACAAGGTCGCGCGTGAGCCGCACGAAGAACTTCGGTGGCTCGAGCCCCGGTGCCAACGCAATGCGGTCGAGGTCGTAAAGGACGATGAGGTCGACGTCACTCGAGTAGTTGAGCTCGCCGGCGCCCCCTTTGCCCATCGCCAGCACGATGAACCCCAAGGGGACGGCCGCGCCGTGTGCGTTTCTGCCGAGCCACTGACCGCTCGCGGTTGCCTCTCGGAACAGGAAATCGACCGCGCCGGAGACGGCCGCGTCCGCGCATTGCGTGAGCGCCGCCGTCACCTCCATCTCGGTCCACACGCCGCCAAGGTCGGCGAGCGCGGTCAGGAGTGCGGCCTCCGCCTTGAACCGGCGCAAGACGCGCATGGCGGCCTCGCGCGTGGCTGCCTCGGCGAGCGCGCGGGCGAGGTCTGCCTTGATCTCGATGAGCCTTTCGCGCGGGTCATTGCTGAGAATGCGCTGCAGTCTCGGCAGGTCGCGCTCGATGAGCCCTGAGAGGTACGGCGACCCGGCAGATATACCGGCGAGCAAGTTGCCGACGCGCGGCTCATCGAGGAGCTTTGTCAGGAGTGTAAGCTCGGGCGAGGCACGCGCCCGCTCGCGCAACCCTAATAGGGCGCCCGCGACCCTGTCGTCGATGCGCGCGGCGGGCGCCTCCTTGATGCGTGCGGCGAAGGGTTCGGAAGTGGTCGCTTCTGTCGCCATCGTCTGCGCCGCCGCTTCTTCACCTGGTTAGCGGTCGGCTGGCCGCTTCGGAATTCGCAAGACCACACGCAAACCGGGCGCGTTGTCTTCAAGCCGCACGGCGCCACCATGCAATCGCGCGACCGCCTGCACAAGGCTCAAGCCGAGGCCGGTGCCGGGCTCGGTCCGGCTCTTCTCCAGGCGTACGAAGCGTTTCAAGACGCGCTCGCGGTCCCCCGGCGCGATGCCGGGCCCGCGATCGGAGACCGCGATCTCGATCGCGTCGGTGTCCGATTGCAACGTAATGCCGATCGACGGGTTCTTGGCCTTGGCCGAATACTTGATGGCGTTGTCGATGAGGTTGGCGACGGCCTGCCCCACGAGCTGGCGATTGGCGGTGAGCCGGGTGCCGTCGGTGACGTCGAGCGCGAGCTTAATGCCGCGCTCTTCCGCCACCGGCTCGTAGAGCTCCGCGAAATCGCGCACGAGCCGGCCCGGATCGAACTGCTCGGCGTTCTCCTCCAGCACGCCGGCCTCGAGGCGCGCGACGAGCAGTAGCGCGTTGAAGGTCTTGATGAGCTCGTCTGCCTTCTCGATGGTGTGCTCCAGCCCCTCGCGGTAGGCATCCGCGCCGCGCGGGTCCATGAGGGCTGACTCCGCAGAGATGCGCAGACGCGACAGCGGCGTCTTCAAGTCATGCGCGATGTTGTCTGAGACCTCGCGCAGGCCGTTCATCAGCGCCTCGATGCGGTCGAGCATGGCGTTGAGGTTCGTCGCCAGCACGTCGAACTCGTCGCCCGTGCCGACGATCGCCATCCGCCGCGACAGATCTCCATCCATGATCGAACGCGTGGCGACGTTGATCGTCTCGATGCGCTTGAGCGCCAGCCGGCTCATGACGAGGCCGGCGAGCAGTCCCGTCAGCGACAGAAAGCCGAGCGCAAGGAAATAGAGCGTCCGCATCTCGACGGCATAGCGCCGTTGCGCCTCCACATCGCGCCCGACGATCAAGCGCATGCCGGAGCCGAGCTCGACGGGGATGGCGACACCGAGATGCGCGCCGCCTTCGCCGTCGGGCGCGTAGCGGAACACGCCGCCGGCTGCGCCGATCTCCGGCGGCATCCGGTTCAAGTTGCCGGCGAGCTTGGTGCCGGAAGCGTCGGCGAGGAAATAAAGGCCCGCGCTGCCGGGCACGCTACGCGCTTCCACCGCGCGCACGAGCGCCGCCGTGTCTCCTCCGTGCGCTTCCGTGCGCAACAGGTCCGCCTCCGTGCCGAGCGTTGCCAGCACCTGGTCGGTGAGGATGCGATTGGTCTGCCACAACAGCAGCCCGACGACCACGCCAGCGCACACGAGATAGGCCGCGACCGCGACCGCTGCAGCGCGGAAGGCGCTCGTCGAAACTGCACGGCGGATGAGGCTAACCAGGTCCATCGCGGATCGTGTAGCCGGCCCCGCGCACGGTGTGCAAAAGAGGCTTGTCGAAGTTCTTGTCGATCTTGGCCCGCAGACGAGAGACGTGCACGTCAATGACGTTGGTCTGGGGATCGAAGTGATAGTCCCAGACATGCTCCAAGAGCATAGTGCGCGTCACGACTTGGCCCGCGTGCTTCATCAGGTATTCGAGCAGCCGGTACTCGCGCGGCTGGAGCTGGATTGGCTCGCCATCGCGCGTCACTCTGTGGGAGAGCCGGTCGAGGACGAGACCGCCGACGGCGTAGCGCGTCTCCTGCTCCTCGGGCACTGCGCGCCGCGCGAGCGCCTCCACGCGCGCGAGCAGCTCGGAATAGGCATAAGGCTTCGTCAGGTAGTCGTCGCCGCCGGCGCGCAGGCCCTTCACGCGGTCGTCGACCTCGCCCAGCGCAGACAGGATCAGCACCGGCGTGCGCACGCCCTTGCCGCGCAGCGCCCGGATCATGGCGAGGCCGTCGAGCCGCGGCAGCATGCGGTCGACGATGAGGACGTCGTAGACGGCTTCCTCGGCCAGCGAGAGCCCCGTCTCGCCGTCCTCGGCGAGATCGGCGGCATGCCCGCTCTCTTTCAGCGCCTTCTGCAGGAAGTGCGCGGTTTCTCTGTCGTCCTCGACCACCAGCACCCGCATCGCTTCACCGCTTCGCTAATCTTGAGCGCCAGGGCCGCCCGAATCGCATTGTGCCCGCGGAGGCCCCGAACGTCGAGGCGGCCCGCCATCTCTCAGAGAAGGCGAGCCGCTTTAAATTCACCTAGCTGGCCTTTGCGGCTCAGCCCTTGCCGATCGGCACCGCCACCAGGACCGTCTGGTCGCCGCCCTTCTTGATGTGGAACATCACGGCCGACAAACCCTCGTCCTTGGTCTTCTTTAGCGCCTTGACCACGTCTTGCGGCGAGGAGACGTCCTCGCCCGCGGCCTTGAGGATCACGTCGCCCTCGCGCAGCCCCTTCTGGGCGGCGTCCGAGTTCGGATCGACCTCGGAGATGACAACACCGTCCTTGCCGCTGGCCGATGGCTTCAGCGTAATGCCGAGCTGCTTCAGGTCGACGGTCGAGCTGGTGTCGTCCGGCTTATCCTCCGGCTCGGCGTTGTTGTCGGCAGCCTCGTCCTTGTTGGGATAGGTGCCGAGCTTGACCTTCAAGGTCTGCTCGTTCTTGTTCCGCCAGATCTTGACGTCGACGGTCGACTTGGCCGGAAGGTCGGCGATGGTGCGCGCCAGATCGCGGCTGTCGTCGATCTTCTTGGTGTCGATCTGCACGATCGCGTCCTCGACCTTGAGGCCCGCGGCGGCAGCCGGGCCGTCGGCCAGCACCTCGCTGATGATGGCGCCGTGCGGCTCTTTGAGGCCGAGGTTGCCGGCGAGATCCTTGTCGACGTCCTGGATCTTCACGCCGAGCCAGCCGCGGCTCACCGCGCCGCCCTTCTCGAGCTGCTCAATGACCCGCTTGACGGTGTCGGATGGGACCGCGAACGCGATACCGACGTTGCCGCCCGTGGGGCTGTAGATCGCCGTGTTCACGCCGACGACATCGCCTTCGAGGTTGATGGAGGGACCTCCGGAGTTGCCGTGGTTCACGGCGGCGTCGATCTGCATGTAGTCGTAGGGGCCGCCGATGTTGCGCGCGAGTGCCGACACGATGCCGGCCGTGACCGTGCCGCCGAGACCGAACGGATTGCCGACCGCGAGCACCCAGTCGCCGACGCGGGGGGTCTTCTCTGCGAACTTGACGGTGGGAAGCGGCTTCTTTGGCTCGATCTTGAGTAGCGCCAAGTCGGTACGCTCATCCATGCCCTTGATAGTGGCGTCGAACTCTTCCTGATCGTCGAAGCTGACCTTCACCTTGGTCGCACCGTCGACGACGTGGCGGTTGGTTACGATGTAACCATCGGGCGTAATCACGAAGCCAGAGCCCGCGGCCTGGCGCGGACGCTGCTGCTGCGGCTGGGCGCCGGGCAGGTTCTTGAACAGCTCGTTCAGGGGATGGTCCTCAGGCAGGCCCGGGATGCCCTCGAAGGGACGCGGCGACTTCTTGTTGTCGGCGACCTTCGGCACGTCGTTGGTGGTCGAGACGCTGACCACCGCCGGCTTCACGCGCTCGACGATGTCGGCAAACGACATGGTCTCGGCGGGGGTGCCGACCTTTAGCTGAGCGACGGCCGGTGCGGACCGGTCGGCCACGCCAAGCGCCATCAAACCGGCGCCGAGAATGACGGCAGCGGCGAGGCGCCGCCAATCGCGGACAGAGGAACCGGCTGAGGAACCGGCTGGCCCGGTCTTTGCTACGTCCTCAGGCGACCTGGGGTGGGAGAGCATGCGCAAGAACCTCCATTCTGCGAGGCAGAAGTTTTCGTCGTGCTCAACCGGGTAGCGAAATCGGCATTACAGAAGCCTTTCGATTGCCTTAACACTTAGTAATAAAGGACTTGTTGACCATGTCCGCCGGGGGGAACGCCTGCATGAGCCCGAAACCGAGCCGTCTCGCCGCCGCGGCGCTGTCCATCTCCGGCACAACCCTTCTCCTCGCCGTGCTCGGCCCGAGCCTAAGCCCGCCGGCCGCCGCCGCCCCTGCCGCGGCCTCCCCGGCACCTTCGGCGTCGCAGGAATCCAGCCTCCTTCACCGTATCGCGGTCTTCGGCAGCGACGAGCGCGTTCCGCTTCCGCAATCGCTGCGCGCGGTCGGTGACAAAATCGGCGTGCTGCACGATCCCCGCTCGCACTCGGTCTGCACCGCCTTCTGCGTGGCGCGCGATATCGTTGCGACGGCGGCGCACTGCCTCTTCCGCACCAGCGAGGTGCCGCCGCTACGCCTGACCGATCTGACCCTCAAGCTGCACGGATCGCACAGCTTAACGCGCATCGCCGGCGCGGAAGATGGCGTTCCCGAGCCCAACGTGGTCGCCGGCTCGATGCGTCTCAACATACATCCCCCCATCGACGCGACGCGCGACTGGGCGCTCGTGCGCCTGGCACAGCCGGTGTGCAGGGGCGGGGCATTCAAGCTAAGCCGCAAGCCGGTCGAGGAGGTAATGCGCCTCGCGGAAGCAGGCCGCGTCTATAACGTCGCCTACCACCGCGACCTGCCGAAATGGCAGCCGATGTTCGAATCGGGCTGTGCGGTCAAACGCGACTTCGAGGACGCGGAGTGGGGCACGATCCGCCGCGATTTCTACAATCCCGAGCAGCTCCTGCTGCACACGTGCGACACCGGCGGTGCCTCGTCGGGCTCGCCGCTGCTCGTCGACGGGCCCGACGGGCCGGAGGTGGTCGGCATCAACGTTGGCACCTACGTGCAATCGAAGGTCATCATGCTCAACGGCGAGGTGCTGCATCGCTTCAAATCGGACGACGTCGCCAACACCGGCGTAAATTCGCTCGCCTTCGCGGCGTCGCTCGATGCGCTGCGCGCGGCGGATACTCAGCTCAGCCGCCGCGACATCCATCTCCTGCAGGAGCGGCTTGCGGCCAAGGGCCTCTACAGGGGGCCCCATGACGGCACCTTCAGCGCCGAGACGCGGGCAGCCGTCGAAGGGTTCGAGCGCGCCGCCGAGATGCCGGTGACGGGGCTGGCGACACGGCCGCTGCTGCAGACGCTGGCGGGAACGAGCCAGGTGGTGACAGGAAAAATTCCGGCCAAGGCCGACGACGACGTGGTGGCGACACCGCGCTAGTCGGGGCCGCGCTCCTGGTCCTCGGTCAGCAGCGAGCGCAGCTTCTCCTCCTCGGCAGGCGTGAGCGACGCTGCGCCCGCCGTCTGGGGCGCGCGTCGCGCGAGCGCGCGCAGGCCGATCCAGATTGCGCCCAGCAGCACGATCAGCGGCGCGAGCCACAACAGCACCGTGTGCGCGTTGAACTCCGGCCGTAACAGCACGAACTCGCCGTAGCGGTCCTCGACGAACCGCGTCACCTGAGCGTCGCTGTCGCCGGCCTTGAGCCGCTCACGCACGAGCAGGCGCAGGTCGCGCGCCAGCGGTGCGTTGCTGTCGTCGATCGATTGGTTCTGGCACACGAGGCAACGCAGACCCGAGGAGATAGAGCGCGCGCGCGTTTCGAGCGCGGCATCGGGCAGGATTTCGTCGGGCTCGACGGCGAGGCTGGCGGCGGAGCCGAGCGCCATTACCGCCAGCAGGCCGCTCATCAGCGCAAGCGCAGGCCGAGGGCTGGGCATTTGCATCGCGCTCACTCGGCAGGCGCGGCGGCGGCCACACGACGCGCGCGGCCAGGCGCGCCCACGCGCAAGCGGCGGTCGCTGAGCGACACCGCCCCGGCGAGGAACATAAGGAGCGCGCCGATCCAGATAAAGCGCACGAGCGGATTGAAGAAAATGCGCACCGCGTAGCCCCCGGAAGCCTGCGCGTCGCCAAGCACGACGTAGAGATCGCCGCGCCAGGCCGCATGGATGCCCGCTTCCGTCGTCGGCTGCGGCGGCATGTCGTAGATTCGCTTCGACGGCTCGAGCCGCGTCACTGCCGCCTCGCCGCGCTTAACGTCGAACAGCCCCACCGTCTCACGATAGTTGGGCCCCGTCGCCGGCGCGACACCGCGGAACGCGACCGTATAGCCGGCGATCTTGGCCTCCTCGCCCGGCTTCATGACGAGAATCAGCTCTTCGCGGTAGGCGCTCGTCGCGACAATGCCGATGACGAGCAGCCCGGCGCCGAAATGCGCGAGTGCCGTGCCGAAGGCGGAGCGCGGCTGGCCCTTCAGGCGGCGCCAAGCATCATCGAGCGCCCCCGAGCCGAGCCGCGCCCGGTAGGCAAGGTCGGAGACGGCGCCTGCCATCACGAACACCCCGAGCGCCAAGCCGAACGGCGCCAATATGGGGCCGCGATAGATCACCGCCAGCGCGATCGCGAGCACGATGACGGCGAGCACCGCAGCGAACGTCAATCGTTGCGCCGCGCCCAAGAGATCGCCGCGCTTCCAGGCGAGGAACGGCCCGAAGGGCAGCGCGAGCAGCAGCAGCACGACGAGCGGCCCGAACGTCATGTTGAAGTAGGGCGGCCCGACCGAGATCTTGGCCCCTGTAAGCGCTTCCAGCAATAGCGGATAGAGCGTGCCGATGAGCACGGTCGCGCACGCCGTCGTCAGCAGGATGTTGTTGAGGACCAGGGCCCCCTCGCGGCTGATCGGCGCGAACAAACCTCCCTGACGCAGGTTGCGCGCGCGCAGCGCATAGAGCGCGAGCCCGCCCCCCGTGAACAGCGTCAGAATCGCGAGGATGAACACGCCGCGGCGCGGATCGACGGCGAACGCGTGCACCGAGGTCAGCACGCCCGAACGCACGAGGAAGGTCCCCATCAGCGACAGCGAGAAGGTGAGGATGGCGAGCAGGATCGTCCACACCTTAAGTGCGTCGCGCTTCTCCATGACGAGCAAGGAGTGCAAGAGCGCGGTCCCGGCGAGCCACGGCATGAGGGACGCGTTCTCGACGGGATCCCAGAACCACCAGCCGCCCCAGCCGAGCTCGTAGTATGCCCACCAGGAGCCCATGGCGATGCCGATGGTCAGGCACATCCAGGCGAGCAGCGTCCACGGCCGCACCCAGCGCGCCCAGGCGGCGTCGAGGCGGCCTTCGATCAGCGCGGCGATCGCGAACGAGTAAGCGATCGAGAAGCCGACGTAGCCCGTGTAGAGGAATGGCGGGTGGAACGCGAGCCCAGGGTCCTGCAGGATTGGGTTCAGTCCGTTGCCGTCGGCCGGCGGCGGGTCGACGCGCAGGAACGGGTTGGAGGTGAGCAGGATGAAGAGGCAGAACGCCACCGCGATCGAGGCCTGCACGGCGAGCACATTGGCCTTGAGCGTTGGCGGCAGGTTGCGCCCGAAGGCGGCGACGACCCCGCCGAACAGCGCGAGGATCAGCACCCACAGCACCATCGAGCCCTCGTGGTTTCCCCACACGCCCGAGATGCGGTAGATGAGCGGCTTGGTCGAATGCGAGTTCGCCACCACGTTAGCGACGGAAAAGTCGGATGAGACGTGCGCGTTGATGAGGGAGAGGAACGCGACCATCAGGAGTCCGAGCTGGCAGAGCGCGGCGGGCTCGGCCGTCGCCATCAGCTCACGGTCGCGCACGTGCGCCCCCCACGCCGGCACCACCATCTGGAAGACGGCGACCAGCAGTGCCAGCACCAGCGCGAAATGACCGATCTCGATGATCATTGGCTCACGGGCCCTGCGGGATGAGTCATGGCGGAGCCATGCTTTGCATGGACGCGCCCTTACCGAGCTTCACGCCCTTTGCCTGCAGGGCCTTCGCCACCTCGGGCGGCATATAGGTTTCGTCGTGCTTCGCCAGCACCGTGTCGGCGACGAAGCGGCCCCCGGACGTGAGCTTGCCTTCCGCCACCACGCCCTGGCCCTCGCGGAAGAGATCGGGCAGCACGCCTTCGTACGTCACCGGGATTTCCTTCAGCGTGTCGGTGACGACGAAGTCGACCTTGGCGCCCTCGCCGCGCTTCACCGATCCCGCGGCGACGAGGCCACCCAGGCGAAAGCGCTCCCCCGGCACCACCGGCTTCTCGGCGATATCGCTCGGGGTGTGAAAGAAGACGATCGAGTCCTGCAACGCAAACAGCACGAGGCCGACCGCCGTCATCAAGACCGCGAGGCAGACCCCAATCAGAATCCCCCGCCGCTGTTTTCTTGTCATTATCTCTCCCAGTCGGCGACGCTCACGAGCCCCGTTACGATCCAAGGCCCAAGCTTTGCGCCAGCTCCTGCAATTGCGCCAACGACTTTTCGTCGCCGGCAAAGGAGGCCCGCGCATCGCTGAGCGCCGTCGTCGCCTCCTGCTTCCTGCCCAGCACCGTATAGGCGCGCACGAGCTGCATCCAGCCCGCAAGATCCTTGCCGTCCTTCTTTAGGCGCTCAGCGAGGCCTGAAACCATGCTGTCGATAAACTTCTGGCGCGCCTCCGGCGGCATCGCTGCCACCGCATCGGCATCGGGCGCTGCCGATTGGGGCTGCGGCTCCGGCTCGCCGTTGAGCTTCGCGGTCGCGCTCTTGAGGCGCTCCTCGAGCAGCTGCCGCCACGGGTCCTTCGTCTGCTCCAAGGCGAGCAGCCGGCGGTACTCGGCGCTCGCCCCGGCGAGGTCGCCGTCCTGCTCCTTGGCGATTGCGAGCCACACCTGCGGCTCAACCGCCTGCGGATCGGCCGCGAGCAGCTTCGTATAGGCGCGGCGCGCGGGCTCGTTGACGACGCCGTTCTCCGCCATGATGGTTGCGCGCGCGAAGCCGGCGAGCCGCTGCGGCGACTCGCCCAGGATACGGATCGCACGATCATAGGCATCGGAGGCGCGCACGAAATCGCCCACGCGCATGTAAACTGGCGCGAGCACGTCCCAGCCGCGGCCGTCATCGGGCTTCTGGCGCAGGTGCGCCTCGACCTTGGCGACGAGGTCGGCGGCGGTCGCCTGCTCGACCGGCTCGTCGATGCGGGAGGCGTAGGGGCGCCCGGGCAGCGACGGCGAGCCGACAATGAGATAGAGAGCGATTGCGGCGACGGGGATTGCGGCGGCGGCATAGACCGCCGCCTGGCGCAGGCGGGAGGCGTCGCTCGGCGAGTGCGCCTTGAGTCGCGCGTGCTCCTCGGCTGTACGTATGAGACGGCGCGCGACCTCGACGCGGGCGCCCTCCGCCTCGGAGCCAGCGATCAGCCCTTGCGCGCGCTCGGTCTCTATCTCGGCAAGCTGGTCGCGATAGACGGCGAGCTCGCTGTCGGGAGCGGCGGTCTCGGAGCTCGAGCTTACGAGCAACGGCCGCGCGACCGCCCAGGTGACGGCGGCTGCCAGAACTGCAAACCCAATCCAAACAAGCATCGCACCATCCGAGCCCCGACCCGAGGCTGGAATAGGGCGCGAGGGGGTGGCTGACAAGCCTCGCCCCGCGCACATGCCGTTGTGCCGCGGCGCTGTCTGCGGTTAAGCGAGATCGGGCTTTTTGGAGAGATGCGCCTTAAGCGACGCTGCGCCAGCTTCCGTCCGGATTGCGGCAGGCGGTTCCGTGCATCGTCTGCGGACGCCCGTCGATGTAGACGGTGTGTGTGTAGTCGCGGCAATCGAGGCCGCTGCGCTTGTAGGGACGGCCCGGGACCACGTCGCCATATCGGCCGTTGTCGGGGTTGCGCCAGCGCCGCGGGCGGTCGGATTCACCTTCTTCCAGCGCCGCGAGCTCCGCCTGGCGCGCGTACATGCGGTCCTGCTCGTCCATGGAGCGGCCGATTTCGCTGCCGACGACGCCACCGACCACGGCGCCCGCCATGGTCGCGAGCACGTTGCCCGAGCCCTTGCCGACTTGGTTGCCGATGATGCCGCCGGTGACCGCGCCGACGACCAGGCCGGTGTCGGCCTTGCTCGGGCCCTCGGGCCCGCAGGCGGCGAGAACCGGCAGAACGGCGATGGCGGCGATGCGCGCGTGGCGCATGAGTATCTATCTCCCGATTGAGCCAATCGGCCGCTTCAAGCGCGGCGTGCGATACTTCACGTCACAGTGTAGCGCCTTAGCCAACGAATGTGCAGCACTCAAGGCCGAATGGGGACGGCAATGCGGCGAATCGGCTGAGTGTTGCCAAGGGGTTTCAGGCGGGGCGCTTCAGGCTGCGGGCAGCTCGAGGTGCACGGCAAGCCCGCCCGTTGGGAGCGCGGGCGAGCTCGCACGAACCCCGATAGGACTGCGCAAGATCCATGACGATCGACAGCCCGAGCCCGGAGCCGGGCTTGGTCTCATCGAGACGCATGCCCCGCTTGCCGATTCGCGCACGCTGATCGTCGGTCAGCCCCGGCCCGTCGTCGGCGACCGTAATGGAGAGGCGCCTGCCCCGCCGCGTGCGCGTCGTGGTGCGCGCCGTCTCGGGCGAAACGTCGACGTTCAGGATCACGCTGCGGCGCGCCCACTTGCAGGCGTTGTCTAAGAGATTGCCGAGCATCTCCTCCAGATCCTGCCGCTCGCCCTGGAAGCGCGCGTCCGGCGGGCAGGCGACCGCAATGTCGACCCTCTTGTCCTGGTGGATGCGGGTGAGCGTGCGCACGAGCGGCTCGACCACAGCCGCGACGGGAGTGACGCCGCCGGCGACGCCGACGCGGGTCGCCATGCGCGCGCGGTCGAGGTAGCGCGTGATCGAGGAGCCCATGATCTGCGCCTGCTCGGCGACTTTTGCGCCGAGCCCCGTCTTGTCCCCGCGCGCCTCGTTGGTGATGACGGCGAGCGGCGTCTTCAAGGCGTGCGCGAGGTTGCCGACCTGCGTGCGCGCGCGGTCGACGATCTGCTGGTTGGAATAGATGAGCGCGTTGAGCTCCGATTGCAGCGGCTCGATCTCGGCGGGCAGCTCACCCTCGAGCGTCGTCTTGGCGCCGGAGCGGATCGCGGCGAGGCCGCCCTCGATCTGGCGCAGCGGCAACAGCCCGAAGCGGACCTGGAACAGCGTGACGGCGACGAGGCCGAGCCCCGCGAGGGCGAGCGCCGTCGTCAGGCGGTAGCGGAAATTGGCGACGAGGTGGTCGAGCCAGTCGGCGGGGCCGGCAACGATGATCGAATAGCGCGGCTTGTCGGGCTCGTGCCCGAGCGTGTCGATCACCTCCACGAGGCGCAAGGGCTCTCCAGCGGGCCCCTTGGCGTCCATCCAGCGCGCGCCGGAAGCATCGGGCGCGATGCCTTTGGCGGTGGGGGAGGGCAGGCTCGCGGTTGCAAGCGAGGCGGAGACGAGCTTGCGGGCGTTGGGCTCGTCCAGCGGCTTGATCTGCCAGTACCAGCCCGAGTGCGTCACCTCAAACAGCGGCTCGTAGAGGTTCGCGGGTGGCGCCGGGGGGCCCTGCGCGTTGCCCATGCTGTCGACGGTGATGGCGTTTACCAGCTTTTGGAGCTGCCCGTCGAAGCTCGCCTGCACGTCGTCGCGGTAGAGCCCATAGATGATGAACCCGGCGATCGGCAGCACCAAGAGCGTCCACGCCGCAGCGGTGGTGAACAGCCGGAACGCGAGCGAGTTGAAACGCATGGGCTCTAGTGTCCCGATTCCGACGTTCGCCAGAGTTCGCTGCTGGGGCCGGGAGCGAACTTCGGAATCATAAGGGACACTAGAAGCATCGACTTGCTAGTGTGATGATCGAGAAATTCGCTCGGGACCTCGCCGTTGATGATAGCGAATTTCTCGATCATCACACTAGGCCTGGTCGGGCTTTTCGCTCAGGCGATAGCCCAGCCCGCGTACGGTCTCGATGAGGTCGACGGGGATCTTCTTGCGCAGGCGGCCGATGAACACCTCGATGGTGTTTGAGTCGCGATCGAAGTCCTGCTCGTAGAGGTGCTCGACGAGCTCGGTACGCGACACGACGCGGCCGTTGTGGTGCATGAGGTAGGCGAGCAGCCGGTACTCGTGCGAGGTGAGCTTGATCTGCTGGCCGTCGCAGGTGACGCGCGCGCTTTTGGTGTCGAGCCGCAAGGGCCCGCACTCGATTTCGCTCTTCGCATGCCCCGAGGCGCGGCGCATCTGCGCGCGCACGCGCGCCAACAGCTCCTCCATGTGGAAGGGCTTGGCGAGATAATCGTCGGCGCCGGCATCCATGCCGGCGACCTTGTCGCTCCAGCGGTCGCGGGCGGTGAGGATGATGACCGGCATCTTGCGGTCGGCGCGGCGCCACTGCTCGAGGATGGAGATGCCGTCCATCTTCGGCAGGCCGATGTCGAGGATGACGATGTCGTAGGGCTCGGTGTCGCCGAGGAAGTAGCCCTCCTCGCCGTCCAACGCGCTATCGACGGCGTAGCCGGCATCCGACAGCGCCGTCACCAACTGGCGGTTCAGATCTTTGTCATCCTCTACGACAAGGACACGCACATTCCCCTCGCTCGCGTTGCCTCTTCTTTGGCAACTATAGCGATGAGAAGCGCGCGATCCTAGGGCGGGAAGGGCATGCGCGCATCGACCGTGCGGTTGACGAGCCGGCCCGCGGGCTCGCGAATCAGGAGACGGTAGACGAAGCCGCCGTTTTCCTCGCACAGCGTCGTCTTTACGATATCGCCTGAAAACTTGGTCCGCGCCGTCTTGGCGAGCGCCTCGATCGTCGTCAGGCCCTCCTTCATTACGATCGGCGCCGCCTCCGACCAGTCGGCGTAGCAGCCGGCCGCATGCGCGGGGGCGGAGGCAAAGGCAGCGGTGGCGAGGAGAATGGAGGCGGCGATGATTCGCGGCATGGAAATCTCGGACAGCAACATCGGCGCTTCGTTAGCAGGCGCCGGCTGAACTCGGCATGAATGCGCGCGCCCGAAGCTCGCCGCTAAATCTTCACCGTCATGTCGCGCTGCGCGAGCGGTTGCGTGGCGCGCGCGCGGCCATAGATCGTCAGAATTGTGCCGACGAGCCCGCCGACAGCCTGGACCGTCTGCACGACCTCCGCGCCGAGCTCGCGCACGAGATCGGCGGTGATGTCGATCCCGAGCGCCGGCGCAATCGCCGGCAGCACGGTCGAGAGCGTCGTTATGATCGCTCCCCAGATGGTCATCGACTGGCCCCACCATTTGGATTGGGTTGCCGGAGCTTCGGTCATGACAGGCGGTCCTTTCTGTTGTTGAGGAATGGCTTTGGGAGCTGTCGCGGTCGAGGGCGGTTTGGCGGCGACGGGCGTCTCGCCCGCGATGGCCAGCGCGCGCGATAGCGTGGTGTCGACGCGCGCTAGCCACCCGCGGCCGAAGCGCCAGAAGTGCGGCAGCGCGCGGTAGCGCTCGCGGCGCACTTCAGCGTAGGCCTGCAGCATGTCCTCGACGGCGGCCTTGGCGACGGCGCCGAGAGTGAGCGGCCCCATCTCGCCGTCGACGTCGGTGCCGACCGCCTGCTGCAAGAGCCGAATTGCGCCCGTCACGCCGTGGTTGACGGCGGTGTCGAAGTGGAAGAAGGCGAGCGCTGGCGGAAGGTCGTCGCAGTCGGCGGGCCGCCAATAGCGAGCGGCGTAGATCGCTCCCGCCGTGGCCGTGGAGATGCTCTGCAACTCCTCCTTGAGAGCCGCATCGGGCGCCACACCCTTCCAGTCTGCGTAGACGCTGAGCGTGATGCCGAGGTTGGTGGGGCCGCCGGGATCGTATGGATCGTCGCTGTAGCCACCCTCCATCTCCAGCACGTGTGTCAGAGCGCGCTCGAACAGGGCTGCATTTGCCGGCGCGCTGCCATTGACATCCGCTGCCGGCACGGACGCCGGCGTGTCCTGTGGCCAGCGCACCCCGACAATGCGCGCCTTGGGGAACGCGGCGACGGTGACGGCGTCGCCCTGGTTGCCGCCGAGCAAGAAGACGTGGTCGTCGTCCTCGCCGAGCAGAAATCCAACGTGCCCGAGCGAGGGGTCGCCGCCGCGGCTCATCACCACGACGGCGCCGAGACGGCCGTCGTCGAGCGACGCACCCCACCCTTCATATGAGCGAGCCATGAGCGAACGCGTGCTAGCGATCCCCGCCCGCTCCAGGCACGCGCCGACGAAGGCCGCGCACCACGGCACCTCATCGTGCACGATGCCGTCCTGCCCCGCCGCGCGGAAGTAGGCGAGGATGCGCGGGTTGTCGGCGCTGCCGTCGATCTCGCGCTGGCCGAGCTCATCCCAGGCGCAGGCGAGCCAGCGCGGCTGATCCATGGCAGGCTTCCATTGTGTCGTGAGTTCAGACGGTGGCTCGACGCGGCGTCCCGCGGCCGTAAGCTTGCGCTCATCTGATAGACGCGCACGTCATAGCCGGGCTGCGCCGAGCCGAAATCGGCGACCTGGTCCGCCGCAACGTATGAGACGGACGCGGCCGTGCTCGCCAGCGTGCGCTTCACCGTCGTGCCGTCGAGAATATCGACCTCGTAGCTCTCGAAGTCCTCGCCGACCGGCACCTCGGGCGCTTCCCAGCTATCGCCTCCGACGCGGGTGCGCCGCAGCCAGGTGATGGTCACGTCGCCGCCCGCGCGAAGCCCCCGCACGTGCACCGGCGACAGCGGCTTCAGGCCCAACCCCAGGAACGTGTGGGTGGTGGCCACGTAGGAGGTGTCCCCGATGTCGCGCGTCGAAGGTCCGACGCGCCACCGATACGGCAGCCGGATCTCGGCCGCTGCAAGATCGATGCGCGCCACCGCCGCGTCGAGGCGCATGAAGCGTGCGCCTGCGGCGAGGTCTGAGCGCATGGCGAACTCGGTCCCGCCCTGCCCGCGTAACAGCCCCGAGATCGCGTAGGTACCGGGCGCGACGAGCTGCGCGTCGCGGAACTGCAGCACCTCCCACTCTCCATCCGAATTCTTGATTGCTGCCGCGTTCTGGCCCGCCAGCAGTTGCAGGTCGGAGACGGAGGTCAACTCCGCGCCCTCAACCTTCACGCGGATGGTCGCGCCGTCCACGACGCCCTCCGGACCCGCGGGCAAATCGTCGAGCGTGACGCCGACCGTCGCCGGCGCCGACGCGAGACCTTTAAGCGCATAGCCCGTCGTCTCCGGCGAGCCATAGATCGCGACGCCGCCCGGCCACGGCACTTGCCGCGCCGCGACGTAGCCGGCGTTCGGCGGTTCGTCGCCCCTGAGCAACGGCAGATCGAGGAACTCAACGAGCGGCTGTCCCGAGAGCACGGGGTCGCCGTTGCGCGGGCTACGCTGCTTGACGGGTGTGGCGCCGTAGACTTCCGGGTCGATGCTGAGCGCCGTGATCTCGCGATCGCCGTGCTCGCCGATCTCGGTGACGCGCAAGAGCCGGCTCGCACCGTCGCATTCCAGGCTGACCACGTCCCCAGGCTCGAGCGCGATGCGGCTCGGCGGAAGCGTGAAGCTCGCGCGCTCGCGCGCGGCCCACGTCTCGAACAGCCACGCCTCCGCCAGGCCCTCGGCAAGGTGGGAGTCGAGCACCAGCGGCAGCTCCGCCTCGCTCACGCGCCCGCTGGCGCCGACGAGGCGTCGCGCCTCAGCCACCGCCTGCTGGTAGTCGCCCTCGCTGGCGATGAAGCGGATCTTGGCCGACGCCGGCAGCTCCGTCTCCTGCCCCCGCGTCAGCGTGAGCAGCGTGTCCTGGGGGCGCGTCTCGACGAGATCGTCCGGCGCGAGTGCCGCGGCCGGCGGCTCGCCTCCGCGCTGGCGGAACAGAATCTCGCCGCCGCTCTCCACCGAGTCGAAGAAGTAGGCGAGCTCCAGCGGCTGCAGCGCCTCGCGCGCGGCCATGACGCGGTCGACGACATAGCCCGGCACCGTGCCGCCGAGTGAGCCCGTCTGGTGCTCAGGGAACTCGTAGTCGTCGAGCAAGCGCGCGATCGTCTCGGCCAGCGGCCCGCTGGCGAAACGGCCGTTGAGCCAATGGCCAAGCTGCCAGTTGCCGCCGTCGCCCCACACATCGAGGTTGTAGGGAAATGCCGGATAGGGACGCGCGTCCCAAGCATAGACGTGCACGTGATCGAGATCGACCATGCGCCCGCCGTAGACAGACGAGACAGGATTGGCGCCGGCGACATAGCCGTCGGAGCTAGGGTCGAACGCATCGATGAGCGCGCGCAGGTAGCGGCGCTGCATGAGGTCGTCGCGGGTGCCACGCGAGTAGTAGGGGAGATTCGACTCGGCACTCTTTGGATCGACAAAGACGTTGGGCTCGTTGCCGCCCTTGTCGACGGCGGGGCAGCCGGTCTCCATGATCCACAGCGGCTTGCCCTGCGCCACCCACGCCGTCGGCGAGCCGCTTTCGACGCCGCCGGGGCGATCGTAGTGGGCGTTGAGCCACCACGACTTCACGTCCTTGTAGCGGAATACCCACGGCTTGCCGGCGCCGTCGGTGATGGGCGTGCGCGCCTGCGCGTCGCGGTCGGCACCGGACGCGTAGTACCAATCGTAGCCCTCGCCGCCCTGCACGTTTGCGCGCAGGTAGGCGAGGTCGTAGATCGAGCGCGCGCCGGCAACGTAATCAAGGTGCGTGCGGCCTTCACGCCA
This sequence comes from uncultured Alphaproteobacteria bacterium, assembly GCA_963745205.1. Lineage (GTDB taxonomy): Bacteria > Pseudomonadota > Alphaproteobacteria > Rhizobiales > Hyphomicrobiaceae > Hyphomicrobium_A. The sequence goes on along the minus strand of CAVUWX010000011.1, from coordinate 112,866 downwards.
ATCGGCGAGTGGCCAATAGACGTCGATGCCGACAGCGTCGATGGACGACGACGCCCACAGCGGGTCGAGGTGGAAGTGGACGTCGCCCGAGCCGTCGGCCGGCTGGTGTCCGAAATACTCCGACCAGTCGGCGGCGTAGGTCACCTTGGTGCCGGGGCCGAGCACGCTCTTGACGTCGGCGGCGAGCGCGGCGAGCGCCGCCACGAACGGATAGCTCGCGGCGCTATTGCGCACCCAGGTGAGGCCGCGCAGCTCGCTACCGATGACGAACGCATCGACCCCGCCCGCCGCCTTCGCCAGGAACGCGTGGTGTAGGATCATGCGCCGGTAGGACCACTCCGCCGGGCCGGAATAGACGATCGCATCACCGGCGAGCGCAAAATCGGTCGGCGCGGCGGTGCCGACGAAGGCCGCGATCTGCGTTGCCGCGGCGGCGGTCTTGTCCGGGCTGCCGGTCTCGCCCGGCGCCGGATCGACGGTGATGCGCCCGCGCCAAGGGTAAGCCGGCTGGTCCGTCCCGCCATACGGGTTCGGCAGCGCGTTGCCTTCAGGGACATCCATGAGGATGAACGGCGTCAGCGTCACGCGCATGGCGCGCCTTGCCAAATCGCGAATGGCATCGATGACGCTTTGGTCCGACGGCGTGCCGCCATAAGCGGCACGGCCATCGCGCTGGCTGACGACGTGGGCATCTGCGCGGGCGACGCCGGCGACGCTCCACACGGCCGGGCTCGTGAGCTTAATGGTACTCTCGACGCCTGGCTTGAGCTCGCACTCGCCGGCGCGCAGGTCGGTCCCGAACCAGCTCACGACGAGCGAGATGCTCTTCGCATTCGGCAGTGTCGATTTCGAGCTGGTCGAGCGCGACGGCCCAGTCGGTGCCGCCCTGGCGCGTGTGCGTGTTCTCGGGCTCCGAGCCCGCCATCCCCAGGACGTGTGTCACTGGCTGCGGCGCGTAGACGAACTCGCCCGAGCCGGGGATGAGCACCACGCCGCGGATCTCTGCGTCGAACGGCTCGACCGAACGGTACACCTCGAACGAAAGCTGCGGCACGCGGTTGCCGAAGCCTTCGAGCGCGAGCCGCTCGAACACCACGTAGGCGACGCCGCGGTAAGCGGGAGCCGCGTCCACGCCCTCGTTGGCGACGATGAGGCTGTCGGGCGCTTGCGTCTCGCTGCCTAAGTAGACGCGGTGCATGATTTGCGAGCGGTCGAGCTCGCGCCCGTCAGCCCACAGCCTGCCTATGCCGCTGATCTGCCCTTCCGCGATCGCGACCGCGAAGTTGGCGTAGTAGCGGTACTCCGTGGTCGTGGTCTTTGGCGCCGCGATAGCAGCTCCGCCCTTGCCACTACCCCCCGACGTGCTGGTGACAACCTGCTCCTCAAACGGCGTCGCCCAGACCACCTGGCCGCCGAGACGCGCGCGGCCATAGACGCGGGGGATCGCTGCGCCCTCGGTCGAGGCCGTGATGTGCAATTCCGAGAGGCGCGGGCCTTCGAGGTTGCGGGTGCGCCCCGAGCCGCCGAGCAGCGCCTGATCGATGACGGAGCCCGCGAGCGCGCCCACCTGCGAGCCGATCGCGGCGCCGGTGAGCGTCGCGCCGAGCACGCTCACGCCGGCCGGGAACGCCGCGCCGCCGATGGCCGCGCCGGCCACTGCCAAAGCGAGCGTCGCCATCAGCGCACCGTGCCCGGAAACGCGAATGCGCCGGCAATGCGCCGCCGCCACCAGGGCGAGACGGCAACCTCGGCGGCTTTGACGCCTTCCATCGCATGGACCATCGTCGTCTCACTTGTTAGGATAGCGGTGCTTGGCCACGCAGCCTGAGCGCAGGCGGAACACGAGAACGTCGCCGGCGCGGGCGGTCCCCGCCTCGATCGGGCGCAGGTGCCGGACGGCAGCCGCGAGCATGGTCTCGCGACCGCTGGCCTCGGCCCAGTCGCGGCTGTAGGGCGGGGGCGCTTCCGCGTCGGCGCCGTAGAGCCCGCGCCACACGCCCCGCACCAGCCCGAGGCAGTCTGTGCCGATGCCGCGCGCACTTCCCTGGTGATGGTAGGGTGTGCCGATCCAGGCGCGCGCGTGGCGCACGACCTCGTCTGCGCTGTGGCGCGGCAGCGGCTCCGCTTCGCTCATGGCTGCTAGCTCGCGCTGGTGCCGGAGCGGGCAAACATGGTCACGAAGTCGTTGCCCGGCATGTGCGGGAAACCGCGAAAGTTGACGGCATTGGCGAACTTTCCGGTGCAGGTATCCAGATGCTTGTCGCAGCCGGCCGTCACGACGAAGGTCTGCCCGACGCTGAGCGGCGCGCGCACCGCCGCCCACAACTCAAACGTCACCGCGTCGCTCTTTATATGCGTCTTGACCTCTATCGCCTGCCCGTTGGCGGCGCCGGAGGTGAAACGCAATAGCCCGCGCGTGAACCAGTCGTCGGCATAAGCGTCGATACCGCTCGCAGTGAAGCGGCGCTCACTCAGCACTTCGACGATCGTCCCCTCGCCGCGGTTGGCCGGATCTTCGAGATCGATCTTGCAGCGCGCATCGCCTAAGTCGGCGTCGCAGGTGAACTGGAAGAGGCGCCCCTTCGGCTGCTGCAGGTAGTGGGCGAGCCCGCGCACCTCCGCGGTGAAGGCTCCGCCAGAGCGGCGCACCTCGCCGAGGCTGCCCGAGCGCATGAGCACGCGCTGCTCGGGTGCGGCCCAATTGACGCGAAAGATCTCAACGCGCGCATCGTCGTAGAGTCCCGCGGCGAGATCGGCCTCGCCGAGGCGATCGGAGGTGAGTGCGCTTGATACCTCCAAATTGTCGACGCTCAAGCCGACGGAATCGCGCATCTCTGTCGCCGTGAAGCCCGCCGCCGCCTCGAATGCGGTGCCGTCGAAGACGACGTTGCGATCGTGATCGGTGAAGCCGAGCTTGGTGCCGTCGCGGCGCGTCAGCCGCCAGCACCAGCACAGCGTGGTCGCGCCGCTATCGAGATGGGCCTGCAGCCCGGCTGGGAGCTCCTTCACAGGCGCACCTCGACGATCGGAATATGCGGAATGGCGCCGTGCCGGAACCCCTGCAGGTTGATTTCGAGCGCGTCGGTATCGAAGCGCACGGGCACGTCGAACTCGAAGCCGGCCGTTATCTCAGTTCCCGCTAGCGGGGATGTGACCCGAGAGGAACGTGACGATGCCGGTGGCCGCGTCGACCGTGAAGGCCGTGCCGGCGGTCTGCTCGGCACCCGCCACCGCCACGCGCACGGTGCCGGCGACCGGCTTCTTGATCTCGCGCGCCCACGGCGCGAAAGACGCGCCGTAGGTCTTCACGAGCTGGAACGCCGCCGCCGTGCCGTCACCAGTCCCGATCGCCTGATCGAGTGGCGAAGTATCCGCGCTCGGCACACACGACTTCTGATCCGTGTGGTCGCGCCAGCGGAAGCCATAGAGCCGCCCGCGGCGCTCCTCGAAGAACGCGATGACGGCGTCGATGTCATCGAGCGACTTCACGCCGTAGCCCGCGTTGTATGAGCGGCGCGAGTCGGCCCAGCGGCTGTTGCGCTCCTCAAAGCCCGAGCCGAGCACCACGACGTCGGTGCGCCGCTCAGGGCCCCCCTGCGCGCCGCGCGAAATCTCGGTGGGAAACCGCACCTCGTGAAAGCTCATGCGCGCCTCACAGATTGCGCTGGCCGAGGGCGACCGCCCGCGCCACCCATCGCCGCCACTTGGCTCTCCGAGCGGCGGAAGCTGTTGGCGTCGGGCGAGGTCACGTTGAACGTCACGCTGACGCCACTGCCCTGACCCAGGCTGTGTGAAAACGCTCTTGCTGATGGCTATGATTGCCTCGTGATTCTTCGGGGGGATCGGATGAAGCGCTTCGTCGAAGGTGCAGATCGCGGACAGGGGACGCTGCTTCCCGAATGCCTCGATGACTGGATTGAGGAAGAGAACCCAGTTCGCGTGATCGATGCATTCGTCGACGCGCTCGATCTTGCCGGCCTTGGGTTCGACGGCATCGAGCCCGCAGCAACCGGGAGGCCCGGCTTCCACCCTTCGGTTCTCTTGAAGCTCTACATCTATGGCTATCTCAACCGCGTGCAGTCGAGCCGGCGGCTCGAGCGGGAGGCAGGGCGTAATCTGGAGCTTCTCTGGCTCTTGGGGCGTCTCGTGCCCGACCACAAGACGATCGCCGACTTCCGCAAGGACAATGGCCCTGGACTGCGCCAGGTCTGCACACGTTTCGTGGAGCTGTGCCGCGAGCTGGGACTGCTCGCGACGGCGAGCGTTGCCATCGACGGCAGCAAGTTCAAAGCGGTCAACAATCGCGACCGCAACTTCACGAAGGGCAAGGTAGAACGTCGGAGGGTACAGCTGGAGGAAAGCGTTGCGCGCTATCTCGCTCAGCTCGATACGGCCGACCGGCAGGAGCCGACGGAGGCGCTTGCGGCCAAGGCCAAGCATCTCAAGGAGAAGCTGGCGAAGCTCGACGGAGAGATGAAGCGCCTTGCGGCCTACGAGAGGAAGATGCTCGCTTCGCCCGATCAGCAGATCTCGCTCACCGATCCCGACAGCCGCTCGATGGCGACGAGCGGGCGTGGCTCCGGTGTCGTCGGCTACAACGTGCAAGTGGCGGTCGAGACCGACAACCATCTGATCGTGACGCACGAGGTGACGATCTCAGGATCGGACCGGTCCCAGCTGGCGCGCATCGGAAAAGCAGCGAAGGCCGTTATGCGAACGGACACCCTCGAAGCTGTTGCCGATCGCGGGTACTTCAACAGCCCGGAGATCCTCGAGTGCCACGAGGCGGGCATCACCGTGACGCTGCCAAAGCCGATGACGTCGGGCGCCAAGTCGGAGGGCCGCTTCGGCAAGCAGGACTTTGTCTATCTGCCTCATGCGGACGTCTATCGCTGCCCGGCCGGTGAGCACCTCAAGTACCGATACTCGAACGAGGAGGACGGAAAAGAGCTGCGACGCTATCGGACGACGGCTTGCTCAAATTGCCGGCTTAAACCGCACTGCACCACGGGGCCGGAGCGACGGATTACCCGATGGGAGCACGAGCATGTGCTCGATGCTGTGCAGCAGCGGCTCGATGCCAACCCGAACGCGATGCGGCAGCGACGCGAGACGGTCGAACATCCGTTCGGGACCATCAAGGCTCGGATGGGAGCCACCCACTTCCTGACGAAGACGCTGCCGAAGGTCGCCGCCGAAATGGCGTTGCACGTTCTGGCCTACAATTTCATCCGCGTGATGAACATCGTCGGCATCAAGCCGCTGATGGCGGCTATCACGGCGCGATCCGCCAGCCGCAGATTGCTTAGAGCTGTCGGCGACCCCTATGGCAGCGTTTTCACACGACCAAGACCCTGTGCTGCCACCCCAAGCCGGCCGTCGGCCCCGCGCGCGAGCGGCATAATCGCCTCCGCACCGCGCTCGCCGGCAAGACCGAGTCCGCCGCCGGCAAGCGGAAATGTGACCGGGTTCGAAATGACGCCGCCGCTCGCGAACGGCACGGGCATGCGATCCCGGAGCACACCGCCCTTCTCGAACGCGAGCCCGCCGCTAAGCAAACCCATGAGCGCGCCGCCGATCGCGTCGCCGAGCGGGTTCAGCGCGGTCTTCAAGACGAGCTGCGACAGGCTGAGCGCGAGCGACTTGACGACATCGGTCACGCTCTTGCCCTGCACGGCGACGCCCTCAAAGGCGTTGACGAGCTGGTTTGAGAACTGCCGCCCGAGCCGCGAGGCGTCGTTCAGCTGCTGGCGAAGCTGCGTCGTGTCGGCGTCGATCGCCACCGTCCACGTCTCGACAGGCTGTTGGGCATCCGCCATCGCTCAACCTCTTTGGTCGGGAAATCGCGTCATCATGGCTTCAAGACTCGCGCGCGGAAGCGGAGCCAACGGGACACCGCCGAACCGGCCGCGCACGGCCGCGTCGAGCTCCCTCGGCGTCATCGCCCAAAAGTGCGCGGGCTCAAACGCGAGCAACCCAAGCCCCACGGCCATCACGTCGTCCCAGGGAAAGGGCCGGGGGTTGGCTCCTCGGCCGATGCGCGCCGGCCCTGCTCGGGCTCGGCGCCACCGAAGGTCGCGCGCAAGAGCCGCGCGACGATCTCGACGAAGCCCGCCGCGCCGCCGTCGGCGCTCATCGCCGCGACGGCCTCGTCCTTGATGTCGTGACCGGCGCCGCGCAGCCCCGCGCCGATGATGCGCACGCAGTCGCGTGCCGACAGCCGCCCCTTCTCGAAGCGCGAGGCGAGTGCCAGCATGTCCTCGTCGCCGAACGCCGATTCCAGCTCCGCCAGGGCCCCGAGCGTCAGGCAAAGGCGGAACGGCTTGCCGTCGAGCCTGCCTTCGACCTCGCCGCGATGCGCATTCGCCATAGCCTATGCCGCCGTGAAGGTCAGCTCGCCTGCGGATTCGAGCGTGATGTCGAAGGTAACCTCGCCGTCATGGCGTCCCGCCAGCTCGAAGGAGCCGATGTGGAACGCCCCCGCCACGGTGCCGAAATCGGGGATTACCACCTGCCAGTTGCGGATGGTTCCGTTGAAGACGTAGCCGCGCACGATCTCGTCGGAGGCCGCATCCTTGAAGAGGCCGGCGCCGGTCACGCGCGCCGATTTGATGCCGGCGCCGTCGAGCAGCTCGCGCCACTCGCCGGCCGATTCCGCATGCGTGATGTCGACGGATTCCGCGTTGAACGCAATCGAGCGCGAGCGCAGGCCCGCGACTGTGGTGAATGAGCCTGCGCCGTTGCTGTCGACCTTCAGGAGCAGGTCCTTGCCTTTTTGTGCTGCCATCGTGCTCTCTCGTGTTCGATTGCCGACCCCCTCTCCCCACCATTTATGGGAGAGGGAGAGTGCCTCACGCCGGCTCCGTCACCGCGCGGTAGCGCGTGATGCCGTGATAGGTCTCGCCGTCGGGATCGCGGCGCGTCTCGGAAAACTCATGCCGCAGGTTGACGAGCCGGTAGCCCGTGAGCGTCAGTGCCGCATCGTGCAGCACGCGCCGTAGCGCGCCCATGATCTCGTGCGCTTGCCGGCGTCCGCTGCCGCGCGACCACACGTGCAGCGTCAACAGATGCTCGCTGCCATCCTCGCTGCCCGTGCCCCAGTCGCGCTCGTTCGTCAACGCAAACGTCACGTAGGGAAACTCCGCGCGGGCGGGCACGTCGTCGTAGACGCGATTCCCCCCGAGCAGGCTCGTCAGGCCCGTGTCAGCGGTCAATGCGGCGAAGATCGCCTGTTGCAGCGCCCAGCTCGCGCTTGCCATCGCTCACCTCTTGCTCGCTCGTTGCGACGACGGTGGACCCCGTTGCGCGTCGTTGCTGCAGCCGCGCGCGCAATTCCGCGATGCGCGCCTCGAGCCCGCTCTCGCCGACGCCCAGAACGCGCACGCCGATCTTCACAGGTCGCGCTCCTCGGCCAGGCAGCGCAGCCAGTGCCGGCGTGCATCCGGGTCGAACGCGGTGCGAGAATGTCGAATACGCGGCTCTCCTGCCGGAAGCGCATCTTCGGCGCCACGTCGGTTCGGTAGCGGATGATGATCTCGTGGCTCACGGTTCCCGCGATACGGTCGAGCGCAAAGTCCTCGGCGCCGGTCTGCGGGCGCACCGCCGCCCACACCTCGAGTACCTCCTGCCAGGTGACGTTGGCGCCGCCACCGCCATCGCTCATCCGGCACGGTGCCTCGAGCGTCAGCCGCGTGCGCAAGTCCCCGGCGGTGATGCGCAAGCTCATATCCGCTGCATCCGGTAGAGATCCAGGAGCTGCGACACCGGCTGGGGGATCACCGTTTCGGGCGAGCCCACCTCGATGGGGTCGCGCCGTTCGTACCAGTGGGCGACGAGCAGGAGCAGCGCCTGCCGAATGGGCGCCGGCACGTGCGATGGCGTAGCGCCGTATCCGGCGGTGAAATCGATCTCGATGCCGTTCGCGACCTTGCCCGGCTGCGGCCAGATCCACGCCGGTGCGTACGAGCCGCGGAGGTGTGCTTGCCGCATCCGCGATGTAGTTCGTCGGCGCGATGATCACGGCGGCGCCCTCGACGGGGAGCACGCGCACGGCGTCAATCGTCTGCAGCGGGCGCAGCGGCAGCTCGAGGTCCTTCTCGCACGGCCAGCGGTCGAGCGTCAGCCGCCAGCTCTGTGTGAGGAGGGCCAAGCCCAGTGCCGTCTCCACGTGCAGCCGCGAGGTGAGTATGAGGCTCGCGATCAACGTGTCCTCGTCCGTTCCGTCGAGGCGCAAGTGGGCCTTCGCCTCGGAGACCGTCACGGGCTCCGCGGGAGGACCGCTCGTCTGCACGAGGGCCATCGCTGTCACCACCTTGGCTGTTGCTTCAACGGGTGCGGGACCGCCGTGCGGGGGAACGGCGGTCCCGCGCAGCTCCGCAGGGGGGAGGGAGCCTGCGGAACTGTTCGTGTTGGGTTCCGAAATGAGCGGCAAACATTCCAAACCTCACCTCTCCCGTCATGGCGGCGCCATGCTTCGCATGGACGGAAGAGGTGGGTGGGAGCGGAACTAAGCCGAGAACTTCAAGAGCTTGATCGCCTCGAAGTCCTGCACGCCGCCGCCCACGCGCTTGGTCGTGTAGAACAGCACGTAGGGCTTGGCCGAGTAGGGATCGCGCAGCACGCGGATGCCGACACGATCGACGATGAGATAGCCGCGGCGGAAGTCGCCGAACGCGACGCGAAGGAATTCGTCGCGATGTCCGGCATGTCCTCCGACTTCGGCGACCGGATAGCCCATCAGCGTCGGCGCAGCGCCGGCGCTCGCGGCGGGCTGCCAGATGATAGTTGCCGCTCGCCGTCCTTGAACTTGCGGATGACGCGACTTCGTCTGTGCGGTTCATCACCGAAGTGCGCGTTGGCGCGGTAGCCGGCTTTGAGCGCGTAGACGAGGTCGATCAGCTTGTCGGTCGGGTTCGACGCCGGCGAAGGCGCCGTCGACGCCCGACGCGATGTAGCCGATCTTGCCCCACGCCCACGAACCATCGGCGACGGTGGTGTAGGCGAGGAAGCCCTTCGGCTTGTTGGTGCCGTTGCCGGTGACGAAGGCGGCGCCTTCCTGCGTCGGCGAAGGCGATGCTGCACCTCCTCGGCCAGCCACTCGTCGATGTTGACGACGCTGTCGTCGAGCAGGGTCGGGGTCGCCGCCGGCATGGCGTAAAGCTCCATCGTCGGGAAATCGAGCTCCGCGAGCGTCGGCGTGTTGGTCTGCGGGCGCGAGGCCGTCTCGGCGACCCAGCCGGTGGCGGCGCCGCTCGGTCGCGATCGGGCTGCTTGTAGACGGAAGCGCCGAGACCTGGCGGATGCCGGCAATGGCGCGGATCGGCGAGACGTCGGCCAGCACGCGGTCGATCGCCTGTCTCGATCTCGTCAGGCACGAGGTAGCCGCCGTCGGGATCGGAGCCGACCGAGAGCGCCTTGAGTTCAAGATCGCGCAAGGGACCGGGCTCGCCCTTGCGGACGTAGCGGTCGAAGGCCGCCTTGTGCGCGAGCGAGGCGCGGTTGAGCGAAGCTGCGCCGCCGAGCGGCGGGCGCGCGGCCTTGAGCGCCAGGTCGTCGACGGTGCGGCGGTGCTCATCGAGCGCCTGGTCGATGCGGGCGAGCTTATCGTCGATCAACGGATCAGCGGCGGATCGCCGCTCGAGCGCGTCGATGCGCTCGTCGTTTGCTTCCTTGAAGGCTTCGAAGGCGCGCATGAAGTCTTCAAAGGCTGCGCCGACGTTGCCGGCGCCGGCCTTGGTCTCGAGCTCGGACATGAGATCTTTCCTGTTCTGCTACCGATTGCTTCTGAGCAAGCGCGCCGCCTCGCGCATGTGCGCGGCGAGCTGCACTTCCTCGCTTGATCCTCGGCCCGCATCCCGCAGGGCCTTGAGGCCAGAAAAGCCCGCGCCCATGAGGGCGCGCGCCTCCTTTCGCGTGAGCCCAGCGTCCCGCGTGAGCCAGCGTTCGAAATCGCGTTCGGTGGGAAGAGCGCCGGCGAAGGGACGCGCCTTCAGGCATGCGACGCGCGCTTCGGGCAGCAACGGGAAGGTCACGACCGAAATCTCCCACAGGTCTATCTTCTCCAGCCGCACGCCGGTTGAGCGGTCGCGCCGCCCCTTCAGCATGCGGAACCCGATCGAGAGGCCGTCAAGCGCGCCCGCGCGCATCAGCGCGTGCACCTCGCGCGCCTTGGCGACCTCCGGCATGAGCCGGCCGGTAGCGTAGAGGCCGCGCGCATCCTCGCTGAGCGTGCTCCACACGCCGATCGGCTGATTGGCATCGTGCTGGAACAGCATCTTGATGCCGGCGGCCCCGCGCTCGCGCAGGCTCTGCGCAAAGGCGCCCGGCATGACGACGTCGCGGCTCATGTCCTCGCGGTGGAAGACGCTGGCGTAGCCCTCGAAGCTGCCGTCGGTGTCGACGTCCTTCAGGTCGAGGGAGAGGAACTTAACCTCGTGGCGCGGGGGCGCGCTGGCAGGTGCGGCGAGCAAGATCGTCCCGTGCCGCGGCAATGCCCGGCCCGCTGCAAGCGAGAGCATGCGTCTCAACTCCAGAATGGTCGCGAATTCGTTAGCCGCGACGACGTGCGTCGTCGTTGCTCCCCGCTCAGGCCCTCGAACTGGTCGAAGTCGTCCCCGGCCCGCCGTCGGCGAACGATGCCGGCGGCGCGGTGCTTGCCTCGCGTGGCAGCGGCCCATACCCAACCGCCGCCCGCTTCTCGTCGACCGTCAGGAAGGCGGCCTTGTCGAGCCGCGCCCACAGCGCCTCGCGCTCAGCGCTCAGGCCCTCGACCTGGTCGAGGTCGGGCTTGAGCTCGAGCCCGCCTCCATAGGCGGGGCCGAGCCAGGCGGAGAATGCCTTCGTCATGCGCCCGATGAGCGGGAGCACGGTCTGCCGCCAGAACGCCCGCTGCGCCTCCTGGTAGTTGGAATACGTATTGTCGCCGGGGATGCCGAGCAGCATCGGCGGCACGCCCAGCGCCAACGCGATCTCGCGCGCGGCCGCGTGCTTGGCTTCGACAAAGTCCATGTCCTTGGGCGACAGCGATAAAGGCTTCCAGTCGAGCCCGCCTTCCAGGAGCAGCGGCCGGCCGGCGTTGCGCGCACCCTGGAAGGAGAGCTCGAGCTCGCTCTTTCAGCCGCGCGAACTGCTCGCCCGTCATCACGCCGCTCTTTGCCGCATAGATGAGCGCGCCCGAGGGCCGCGCCGCGTTGTCGAGCAATGCCTTGTTCCACGCGGACGCGGCGTTGTGCAGGTCGATTGACGCGGCGGCCGCCTCGATCGGGCTCATGCCGTAGTGATCGTTGACGGGATGGAACAGGCGCACGTGCAGGATCGGGCGCACGCCCGCGGCCGGCTCCTCGGTAAAGCGCTACGGAACTGCCGCACGCCGTATATTCGTAGGCCTCCGGCCAGCCGTCGGGTCCGGGGATCACCTTCATGCGGTCGGGGCGCAGGACGTGCAGCTCGCGCAGGCGACCGCCGACGCCGACCGCCTCTACGTAGGCGTTGCCGGAAACGAGCAGGAACCCGTACCAGCACTCGAGGAAGTCGGCACTCGTGTGGTCGGGCGAGGGCTGAGCGATGAGATCGAGCAGCGCGTGCTCGGTGATCTCCTCGCTCGCCCTCATAGAGCAGTAGCGGAACGGACGCCGCGCCCTCAGCGATCATGCGCACGCAGCGGTAGACGATGGCATTCTGCATGAAGCCTTCGCGCGCGAAGGCTGCGTAGTCGCGCGGGCTCCACACCGGCTGGCCCGGCGGGTCCCAGGCGATGAGCGGACCCACCGCGCGGCTTCCGCCTCTGGCCGGTCGGACGTGGCCGGAGGCGCGGCGAGGCAACAGCCGGCTCACCGCATCGAGCATGCGCGACATGCATTTCCCTTGTTTGGCGAACCGGCTCTCCTCGCTACTTGCGGGAGAGGGGGTCAAAGCATCCGGACGCTCGCGCGGCCCGAGGCTCCGATCATCAAATCGGTCAAGGCCCATACCAGCGCGTCGAGCCGGTCGGGGCTGCGGCCGTCTACGCGTCCGTCGGCGCCGAACGCGCACATCTGGTCCTCGAGCGCGGCAAGCATGCCGACGTGGGCGACGCGCCCTTCGGCGTAGAGCGCGGCGATCGGCTCGGCCCTGAGCCACTTGCCGCGCGTCGCGCGCACCGTGCGCACGCAGCACCGAAGGGATCGATCTGGCGCAGCACCGTGACGACGAGGTCGCCGCCCTGGTTGATCTCGGCCACCACGCGGTCGGCGAGGTGATCGCGATAAGCCGCGATCGCCGCGCGCGCCCACACCTGCGGCTCGCGGCCCTGCAGCGTGCGGTCGTCCAGCACGTAGACGCGCCCGTCGGGGCCGAGCCCCGCGACGACGATGCCGCACGCGTCGGAACTCGCGGTCGCCGTCACCGGCGGATCGACGGCGACGACGATGGTCGAAAGCTCGGGCGCCGCCTCGACCCGGTGCGCCTCGATCCAGTCGCGCCGCCACAGGCAGCCCGAGGTGTCGTCGACGAGCTCGCCGAAGAGTTCCTGCCGGCCGAGCGCGGTCCCGGCATAGCGCCGCGTCATCTCGGCGACGAACGTCGGCGCCAAATACTCTGCGTTGTCCGCGGTCGCGGCGCGCGTGAGCACGGTCGTGGCATCCGCGATCAGCTTCTTTAACAGCGGTATCGGCCGCGGCGTCGTCGTCACCACCATCTGCGGTCTGCGCCCCAATCGCAGCGCGAACTGCAGCATGTCCCAGGCCCGTTGCGGGCGCCGCCACTTTGCAATCTCGTCGCACCAGGCGGCGTCGAACTGCGGCCCGCGCAGGCCGTCCGGGTTCTCGGCCGAGAACATCTGCGCCATCGCGCCCGAGGGCCAGACCAATTGGGCCTTGGAAGGCTCAAAGCGCGGGCACTCACGCGACCCGCGCACGCTGAGCAAGCCCGACACGCCCTCGATCATCACGCGACGGACTTCGGCCATGGTCTCGCCGACGAGCGCGATGCGGCAAGCAGCCACTTCTCCCAAGGGGGCGAGGCCCAGCGCCTTCGCGCGCACCCATTCGGCACCCGCGCGCGTCTTGCCCGCGCCGCGTCCGCCCATGACGAGCCAAACACGCCAGATGTCGCCCCGCGCGGTCGCGGCCGGTGGGAGCTGGTCGTCGCGCGCCCACAGCGGCCAATCGGCGAGGATCGCGGCAAGCTCGGCTTCGGTAAAGTCACCGAGATCCTGCTTCAGCGTTCCGGCGGCTCTGGATGCGCTCAAAGCGCTCGATAATCTCTCGGTGAAGGCGCTCCGCCTCGTTGGCTCCGGAGCTTTCGCCTGGGTCGCCAGTTGCGGATTTGGGCCGTCGCTCTTCGTCTGCATCCGTGCTCGTCGCCGCAACCTTCTCCATGCCGCCGATCATCGACGCGACCGCCTTGGCGTCGCGCTCGAAGTCGGCGGAGCTGAGCTCGCCGCTCTTCATTCCCTTCTCCATCTGCTCGAGCTTCGCTGTGATCGCGTCGCACAGCTTGTGAACCAACAGCGCGCGTGCTTTCGGTGTCGACAACCTGCGCACCCGCGGGGCCCGGCCCATGGCTTCCCAGCGCATCGGCCAGCCGTGCGCCCGCGCAAGTCGCGAGATGCCGGTCGGTGCGCGATTGAAGCGCAGCCCGATCTCGGCGAGCGTGACCTTGCCTTCGCGGTAGAGACGCTCGATCTCCGCCAGAGCTGCGTCGTCGAGCGCCATGGTCAGCGTCGGGAGACTTCGGATTTTAGGGAGAGGGCAATCCGCGTGGCCTGAGTGGCCTAGCCGCACAAGTGTCGCCTTGTACAACAAATCCCACGCGGGGATAAGTATTCTCCGCGTGCTGCAGGTGCCCAAATCGATGGCTCGCGCGACATTATCCGTTCGGTTGATGCAGAGTGGCTCTGGATGTTGCGGGGGCGCGCGGTGCCGCGGTGCTGAAACGCCAGGTGCGCGCAGCAGCGAGAGCGTGGCGGGCAAGGGCCAAAGCTCCACCGTCGGTGACAAGCGCGTACCGAACTCGCTGCAGTTCCGCATGAAGGCGCGTTAGCAGCATCGGCCCCTGCGCGTTCCAAGGTTTGTGATGCTTGCTGCCTTTGATGCTTTTCTGCGTGGGATCGAGCGGCGGCGCGGACGAGATGAGACTGGGCATGGGAGCCTGGCGCACCGGCTGCGGGTCGTACCCCCGCAAACGAAGCTTTGATTCCCAGACGCGGTCGAACGCCCAATCGTAGGGAAGGGTCATCGGCCGGAGCCGCGTGGACAGAGTTTGTGCGGCGTGTCGGTTGAGGGCGTAGGCGGAGGAGCCGCTGGTGCGCAGCGAGAGCGAGATCAGCCGGCCGCAGGGGGAAGCGGCGCGGGTGATCCCTCCAGCCGCGTGGCGCCAGTTGAGTTTGACAATGTCCCAGCGGTCGACCCAGCGGGTCAGGTCGTCGAGGGCATTTGGCAGGTCAGCGGTGAGGTCCGCGTCGTCTTCAAGGATCAGCGCACGCGGGGCAGGCAAATCGAGAGGCAGGTGGCTGGCGTAGCAGCCGACCTCGGCTGAGCGCAGCAACGCGTGGTGCCGCCGGTGGAAAGTATCGCGGTCGACGAAGGTTTCGAGGTCCACGCCCGCGGTTCCATCGGTGGCGGGGACGCGAGTGACGGGAAGGCCAAGAGACCGCGCCTGGGATTCAACTCGCGTCCACCGGTCAGGGCTGCGGTTGAGGTTGATGACGTAAATCGCCCACTCGCTCACGGCGCCCACCTGCCTGGAAGAACCCCCGCAGAGTGGTGTTGGAGCAACGTAGAAAGCCCTGCAACGCCGACCGTCGTGGTCGACAGCAAGACCTGGCGATAATCCTCCCAAATACACATACGCATTACTCGAAACGCATACCGTCCGCTGTATACTCAGCTTGCCAATCATTTCGCTTGGGCTACCGCGAGGCCGCAAGGTGAATGATGCGCCAATGCGCACTTTGCCAAGCGTTGAGCAAAAGACGTTGCAGGACGGCAACAGGTACTGCATGGTTAAAGTGGCGCCGCATCAGGCGCGGCAATTGCGCGTCTGCCGCAAGCCATAATGAGAAGCTGGAGTCCACCTTACGCCGCGACGGGGCCGACACGTCTGCGGCCGAGCAAACAGCGAAGCCGACGGAAGTCCCGATCACTTAGTCTATGTGGCGGGGCTTCCTCGGGCCGCAACAAGATCGCACTCGCGATCTCATCCCATCAGTCCGGCGAGTTCTATCTGGCCGGCCAGACCGTCGAAGGCGCCCATGGGGATTTTGCGTGGCGGGCACGGACAAGATCCTATAGGCCAACTTATTCTAGATTATCAGGCGATACGTGGGGCCTCGCGCCTTAACAACGATCCCGCCGCAAAGGTATAAATAACCACAATTTGGGTATCACTTTAAGTCGCTCCCGCCCGCCCGCCACAGCGACGGCGCCGCGCGGTAAAATCAACAACGGATCGGACGCCGGGACGCCAAGCAGTGCAGGATTGGTTCTTCAAGCAAGGGCGCCGGGAACGGCTGATCAACTGGCTCGGGCTTGATTCCAAGATCAATTCGACGCTCGCCGAGACGTGGGCGTCGATGCGCGATCATTGGAACGCCGGCACCAGCTATTTTGCCCGCTTCAAGCTCACGGGGTGGAAGCGGCTCGCCAACGAGTTCCTGTCGGAGGGGATGACGCTCGGCATGGGCGGGCTCGTCGTCATGTTCGGGCTCGCCATCCCAGCACTGCGCGAGTTCGACGAAGCCAAGTTTCAGAGCGGTCAGTACGCGGTCAAGTTCCTCGACCAGAACGGTAACGAGATCGGCAAGCGCGGCATCCTGCTAAACGATAGCGTGCCGCTCGACGAGATCCCCGACAGCCTCATCAAGGCGACGCTCGCCACCGAGGACCGTCGCTTCTTCGAGCACTGGGGCATCGACGTCATCGGCACCGCACGCGCACTCTTCACCAACCTACAAGCAAACGAGGTCGTGCAGGGCGGCTCCTCGATCACCCAGCAGGTGGCGAAGAACCTCTTCCTGTCGTCGGAACGCTCCCTGCAGCGCAAGATCAAGGAGGCGTTCCTGGCGCTCCTACTCGAGAGCCGCCTCTCCAAGCGTGAAATCCTGAAGCTCTACTTCGATCGCGCCTATATGGGCGGCGGCGCTTTCGGCGTCGAAGCCGCGTCGCAGTACTACTTCGGCAAGTCCGTGCGCCAGATCAACCTCGCCGAGTCGGCCCTGCTCGCCGGCCTGTTCAAGGCGCCGACCAAGTTTGCGCCCCACGTCAATCTGCCCGCTTCGCGCGCACGCACCAACGACGTGCTCAACAACCTCATCGAGTCCGGCTTCTATACCTCTGGCCAGGTGCACAATGCGCGCGTGAACCCGGCCAAAATCATCGAGACGCGCAACCCCAACAGCCCCGACTGGTTCCTCGACTGGGCCTTCGAGGAGGTGCAGCGCGTCGCGGCGGGGCGCGGGCAGTACGTGCTGACCGCGCGCACGACCATCGACCTCAACATGCAGAAGGCCACCGATGAGGCGCTGACGACCGCGCTGAAGGAGTATCGCGGCAGCCACATCACGAGTGGCGCCATCGTTCTATTGGAGACCGACGGCGCGGTTAAGGCGCTGACCGGCGGCCCCGACTACGGCGAGAGCCAGTTCAATCGCGCGACGCACGCCAAGCGGCAGCCGGGCTCCTCGTTCAAAGTCTACGTCTACACAACCGCGCTGGAGAACGGCTACAAGCCGACCACCATGGTGCGCGATGCGGCGCGTCCGTGTGCTGGCAGGTACGTCTCGAACTACGGAGGCGGCGGAGGCGGCGGCGGAAGCTTGCCGCTGTGGGAGGCTCTCGCCAAGTCGCTCAATACCGTGGCTGTCGAGCTGTCCTTCGCGGTCGGGCGCGATAAGGTGATCGAGATGACGCGGCGGCTCGGGATCACCGGCATCCGCCCCACCTGTACGATGGCGATCGGCGATTACGGCATCAGTCCGCTCGAGCACGCGGGCGGCGTCGCCACCCTCGCCAACGGCGGCAAGCTCGCCAAGCCCTACGCGATCCTCGATCTCGTCTCATCCAAGGGTGACCTCGTTTACAGCCGCGACCGCGATGAGCCCGAGGCCCCGCAGGTCATCAAGCGCTCGGTCGTCGAACAGATGAATTGGATGCTGAACAAAGTCGTCACCGACGGCACCGGCACGGCGGCGCAACTTCCCTTCACCAACGTCGCCGGCAAGACGGGCACCTCAACCGGACCGAAGGACGTTTGGTTCGTCGGCTTCACTGGCAAGTATGTCGGAGCCGTTTGGCTCGGCAACGACGACAATCGCCCGATGGCTTCCGGCACCACGGGCGGCCATTTCGCGGCTCCGGTATGGCATTCCTTCATGTCCGTCGTTCATACCGACATGAATATCCCGACCATCCCCGGACTTCAGCCGCATCCGGTGCAGGTCGCCGAGCAACAGCGCATCGCGGCGATGCGGGCGGAGGGCACGGGCCCCACGACACCGGGCGATGCGTCGCAAGTCAAATCGAGTCTGATGCCCGATCCGACGCGCGAAACGCTCAAGCGGCTGGCGGAGTCCTTGCGCAAGGCGGCCGGCCTGCCCGAGCCGGCCGAGCCTGCAACGCCGAAGCTTCCCGGCACCAAGCCGCCGGCGGCACCGGGCGTCACGCCGCGCCCCGCTCCTGCAAAGCGCGCCGAGGGCACGCCGGCCAGCCCCGCGCAACCGCACAACGACACCGTAGGCGCCGTGCAGCCGGCCCCCGGAGAGGCGCCCCGCCGTGCTGTCCCATAGCACTCTCACACCCGTGCACGTCATTCTGCACAAGGTGCAGAAGCGGATTGCCATTGTCTTCGGCATCCTCGGCGACTGGGCAGCCTTCATCGGCGCCGTGCTGATCCTAGGGCTCGGCACAAGCTGGTACATGATAGATGTAGGCACGCCGCTCACGACTATTCGGCAAGGGCCCTGGCTCGGCTGGATCTCGGGCGGCCGCGCGGACGCAGACCCTTACACGCGCGCGCACTTCACTCGGCTCGGGTCGCTGCAGCTCAGTGCCGAGAACCTGCTCACGTACGTCGCCTACACCGACAGCGACGGCCGCCGCCTGCACTCGTCCTGCGATTATTCCGTCGAGGGCCGCGAACCCGGCACCAACTGGTGGAGCATCACCGTCTTCAATGATCGCGGCGAGCTCATCGCCAACTCCGCGCAGCGCTACGCCTTCACCAGCCAGACGATCGCGATGCGCCCCGACGGCACCTTCACGGTGGCCCTCGCGCGCGATGCGCGTCCCGGCAACTGGCTGCCGACCGGCGGCGCCGGGCGCCTTGCACTTACGTTGACGACCATCGATGCAACCGCCCCCGTGCTGGTGAAATCCGGCGCGGCAGCCAAACCTCTTCCTGCGATAAGGCGGGTCCAATGCCGATGACCCTGCGCGACAGGCTGGGACAGGCAAACTGGCAGCTCATCCTCGCTGCTCCGGTCGCGGCCGGCATCCTGCACATCTGCGCAACGCTAGGGGCACCTTATCTCACCGCCGATTCCGCCTACGCCAGGCTCGCCCCGGCGCTCCCTGTTAACAAGATGCAAGTGCTGGGCGAAATCACGCCCGGCTCCGAGCCGCTCCCCTTCCTGTCCCCCGACGCGCGCTATGCCTTATGCCGCTTCGACACCTCTGCTGGTCCGGTGACGGTGACGGCGACGCTGCCGCCCGATCCCGGGTGGATGCTCGCGGTCATGTCGCCGCAAGGCGACAACCTTTACGCGTCGGCATCAACGCCCGGGCGCACCACGCCGATCGCGCTCGCGCTCGTCCCGTCGGAGGATCATTTTCTGGGGGTCACGCCAGAGGCGCGCGGCATTACACGGGATGCTGATCCGCCGGTTGCACTCGCGGCCAAGCACGGGATCGTCGTCGTACGCGCTCCCGATCGCGGCATCTCTTACCGTCGGGATACCGAAGCAAGCTTAAGCTTGGCGCGCTGCTCAGCGACGCACTTCTAGCGGCATCGACAATCAATCGCCTTGGAATTTACTCGGCAAGCTCGAGCACGTCGCGGCGCTGGCGCACAGACGGTGCCTTGGCCACGCTCGCGGCCTGCTCGTCGTCGTCCCTCACCTCGTTCCAGCGCTCGTAGCGGATGCCGGGAAAGATGATGACCTCGCACGACACCGCCCCCGCCGTGTCGCCGCTCTGCCGTCGCAACTCCACCTTACGGAATGTGAGTATCGTTGCCATGCGCTCCCCCGTGACATGGCGTCCCCCGATCGCCGTCCGAGCGAGATGTCGATCCGACGGCTCGAATCACAGCTTATAATTTGACTATTCCGATCGTTACTGGAAACTTAACGGCGCGCAGCGTTCGCTCAACGCTGAGGCGCTAATCACACAGTTGAGGGCTCGAGCTGACCATCGAGAAAGTGGCGCCCCCCCCGGTCCTCGACCTCGAGGAGCCACAGGTCCGAGTCGAACTCGGCCTCGCGGGCGAGAAAGGAGTCGGCGACGCTCTCCGGCACCCCTTCACGCTTTAGACAAGCAACCCAGCGTCGGTCGCTCTCCGCCCCCGACAGTCCCGCCGGCGCGGGGCCGAACACGGCACAAGTGCCGTCGAGCCGGTTGACCTTGATGAAGATCGCGCCGGCGTCATCGTCTCCGTGACGCACGACGACGGCGGAGGCGCCTTCGACGACGCAGCGGCGAAGATACCCCTTCACCCAAAATTCGGTTCTGAGACGCATGGCGCTCGCACTGTACGTCGGAGCCGCCGTCGTGCAAGGCGCTTCCATGCCGCGCAAACCCTATCAAAGGCCGGCGGCGATCTTTCCGTCTCCGGAAACCCGCGCGAGCCTCGACACGAGCGGACCCGAGACGCGCCCCGTCTCAGGAAGCGCCTGATCGGCCTCGAAGGCGCGGATCGCGCGTATGGTCTCGGGCGTAAGCTTGCCGGTGGCCCGCCCCGGTCGGTAGCCCGCCTTGAGGAGCGAGGTTTGCACCGAGCGGATGACCTCGGCGGCTTCACCGCTCTGCCCGTTGGAACCGACGGGACGTGCGGTCGGGGCACCGTCGCCCAGGATGATCGCCTTGAGCAGGCGCTGGCTCGGCCGGCCGGTCATCGGTAGGGCATGATCGTACTCGAAGCCCATGATCGCCGCGCGCGTCATGAGGCTTGGCGTGCCGTCGGCGCCGCCCGTCTCGTAGCCGCGGATTTGCAGCTCGCGCTGCACGGCGCGTGTCACCTCGGTCGCATCGGCAGGGAGGGCGGCCCCGGTCGTCTTGGCGTCCGGCTTGGTGAAGGCTTCGATAACATTTCGCGAATTCATCTTGGAGGTCGACGGTGGGGTGTCCGCGCGCGCGATCGAGCCCGTGTCCCCGAAGCCGGCGAGCTGCGCGTCCGCCAGCCAGGTGTCGCCCTGAGCCGGCGCACGCGCGGCGGACTGCTCGCGCAGGAAAGGTTGCAGAAGCAAAAGATTTGCGGCGAGGCCGCCGCTCAAAAGAAAGAACGCCGCGAATTGCAGCTTCACACGACCAGGCAGCATGGCAATTCCCCTCAAGCGCTGCTCACTACGAAGCAAGTGTGCAGGCAATCGCGTAAACGAACTCTTAACTCTCATTTACGAGAGGTTGACTGTCGCGTGCTGCGAGCTCCGCGGTGCGATGCATACAATTTGATAGAATTTGGCAGATAGTTTTCCGCTCAGCTGAGGCAGTTTTTTGAGATCGGCCTGATAAGACAGAGCTTGAATAAATTCGGACCGGGTAGTGTTGGAGCGTTCCCATGTCCATCCTTCGAACTGGCCTTCTCGTCGCCGCAGTCGTGGCCGTGCTGCCCACTGACCGCCAGCAGCAGGCCCACCTCTTCGATCGCGCGGCAAACGCCGTGCACTGGACGGCGACATTCTGCGATCGCAACGGCCCCACCTGCGCCCAGGCGGCGACCATCTGGTCGGCGTTCCTGGCCAAGGCCCAGTTCGGCGCCCAGATGGCCTACGAGCTGGCTCAGAAGTATTCCAAACCCGAAGGCGGCTACTCGGCGCCCTCCTCGTCCGCGCTGTCACCGGCCATCGACACGCTGCGCCCGGAGGATCTGGAGCCGGCGTGGCGCGGAAATGGCGCCCGCCGCGGCGCATAAGGAATCTCCGGCTGGGAGCGGCCTTTTTTGACGGCCGCCATTGTCACTCCTGTCACGCTCCCTTGCGCAGCGTCGTGCCCGCGACCTATGTGTTAGTTGTGCCGTCGCGCCGAGCGAGGTGAAGCCGGTTTGGTCATGCTTTCGCAAATCCGCTCCGATTTTGCCGTCCTCGACGAGTGGGAGGACCGCTATCGCTACGTCATCGAGCTAGGGCGGTCGTTAAGTCCGCTGCCTGAACTCCTGCGCACCGATGCCAACAAGGTGCGCGGCTGCGCGAGCCAAGTCTGGCTCGCCACGCGCGTGGAGCCCGCGGGCGGTGCTCCGCGCCTCACGTTCGAGGGCGACAGCGACGCCCACATCGTACGCGGGCTCATCGCGATCCTGTTCGCAATCTACGACGGCAAACGCGCCGACGAGATCCTCGCGACCGACGCCAATCCCATTTTCGGCGAGCTCGGGCTCAAGGAGCATCTGACGCCGCAGCGCTCCAATGGATTCGCATCGATGGTCGCCCGCATCAAGTCCGACGCCGCCGCTGCAATGGCCTCGAACGCGCCGGCTTGAGCGCAACTACTCGGCGGGAAGCTCAAACAGCGGGCGGTAGTCGTCGCAGCCCCAATGACGCACGCCCGCCGCGCCAGGGGAGCCCGACGCCGCGGCGCGCCCGATGCCGTAGTGGCGCGCGAGCCGCGTCAGCGCCAGCTGCAGCACCACCTTGCCGGCGCGCTGCGGCCAGCCGGCCGCACGCTCGGCCTCTTCCAGACCCTTGAGATGACAGCACACGTCAATCAGCACACCGGCGAGCTCCGGCCCCACAGCTGAAAGCGCGCGGCGCACGCGCTCACGGCACGCCGCGATATTCTCCTGCAGATCGCCATCGCCGTCCGCCGGTCGCGTCATTCCGGCGCGACGGCGCCGCTGCGAGGGCGCCAGTGACGACCAGTTCATGGTGACCCGCGGCGTCATCTGCGCGAACCAGAATTCGGAGCGCAGGCGCTCGCCGGCATCGAACTGGGCCTGCGAGATCATGGCCTCGCCATCACGGTCCTTGCGCCTTCGCAGCCACGCGAGCGGACTTTCGGCGGGATTGACGCTGGCGCCGCTGAGCGAGGCGGCGGGCGCCGACTTGGGGGTTGCGGAAGGCACGAGCGGACGCCTCAGGAGGTCAGGTGCGCGGTAGGCGGAAAGCGCGTGGTGATCGCTGGCACCACCCACTCGAGCAGGTCGAGCGCGCGGTCGAACAGCGGGTCGTCGCGGCGATCCTCGATCACGCCGCAAGCATGCGCGACCGTCGTCCTATCGCGACCGAACAGGCGCCCGGTGTCAGTGAGCGTCATCCCGCACACGACGTGGGCGAGATACATGGCGACCTGGCGAGCAAGCGCGACATTGGCGCGCCCGCGCGTGATGCGGCGCAAATCCTCCTGACCAACGCCGAATACCTGCACCACGGCCTGCTCGATCGCCTCGCGAGGCGCTTGGACGGCACGATTGTCGTGGAGAGCCGGGGGGACGGGTCTGCGGTTTGCCTGTGGGCCTGCGCGATGGGTGCGGTCGTCGATCTGCAGCATCGTCGAAATCCGAATGGAGCGTTAACGGCTCGGGGGTCGCACAGTCCTTCGAACGCATCATACGCCGATGTGCTGAAATCTGATTTCCAAACTAGTTCGGGAGTGAACGGGGGGGATAAGTCTGCGAGCGCGCTCGGGGCGCGATGCCGACCGCGACGCCGCTTATCCGCGTGCGGGGCGGCGATGCGAGACTGCGGGGCCCAACGAAACCCCGGAGCGAGCGCCATGTCGCATTCCCGAGCCGCCGGCGGCGGCGCCCTCCGCACCACCTTGCCGCCTGACACTTCGCTATCGCTTCCCCAGTTCGCCGGCTACGAGCGGGCGCGCGACCTGCCAAAGTTGCTGCCTCTGTGGGCGTGGGAGCTGAAGACACCGAACCGCGCCGAGCACGCCCGACTGGTCGCCCGGCTGCGGCGAGCACTACGCGCGGAACGCCAGCGCGGCCTCGGCGGCCACTGGACGTACGACCTCGCGCGCCACGCCCAGCTCCTGCGCGCGTACCGGGCCGAGGTCGCGGCGTGCCTGCGGGCGTCGCCGGCAGTCCGCTCGCCAGGTGATGGCGAGACGACTTGATGGCGGCACGATGAGCACAGCCTGCTCGCTCGCGCGCTCGGTAAACGGAAAGTTGACGGCCAATGTGGCTGACTTGCGTTTTACTTCTCGCGCCGCGTCCCCAGGCCCATCTTCTTGGCGAGGTCGGAGCGCGCGCGGGCGTAGTTGGGAGCGACCATCGGATAGTCATGGGGCAGGCCCCACTTCTCCCGATATTCCTCCGGGGAGAGGTTATAATGTGTGCGCAGGTGCCGCTTTAGCGACTTGAACTTCTTGCCGTCCTCGAGACAAACGATGTGGTCCGGCATCACCGATTTCTTCACCGGCACTTTCGGCTTCTGCTCCTCGCGCTCGATGGGGGCCGAATTTCCAGTCGCCCGGCTCAACGCCGCATGCGTTTCACTGATGAGGTGCGGCAGATCGGTGGCAACGACCGTGTTGTTGCTCACGTAGGCGGAGACGATCTTGGCCGTCAACTCGACGAGTTCTGGCGGTGTTGAGTCTTCCACTTCGGCTTCCCTCCCTCGAAAGGCGCGAGCGCTGAAGAGCAAGGCGACGCACCGCATTGTCAAATCTAAACCAAGCGTCGGCGAGACCTTGGATGATTTCGACTTAGTTGGTATTTGATCTCATCGGAAAACACAGCGCCGATTATCGCCGCGGACCTCTCTTTGGCACCACGTCCAAGTAAAGTCAACAACAACGGGGCACCGTACACTTGGTAAGGCTAATCAAAACGCCATTCAGCGGAACCGGACCTTGCACGACATTTTGGTACAACCATATGGGCAAAGACGAAATTTGTGACAGCCGGAGTGACCCGTGTTCACCCAGGTCCGATTGCACCCGAATAGCTGGGCATTGGGGTTAACGTACCTAAACGTTGGTGACGTACATTGCGGCGTAACTGCCCGACGTACACGAACTGCGCGCCTTGCATACCTCAAGACTGGCGCCGCTCGGAGCCGCGAAAACGGCGCGCTCGAGTTGTCTGTCCCCATGGTTGACAACACCCGCCGCGGACAATCTGATTGAACCCGTCGTCCCGCGAAACGCATCTGGCGGCGCCCCCTGCGATATCCAATATCTGGCACGCCGAAGCGGCGACCCTTCCCCCACTCCCCTAGCGTGGAGAGTAGAATGCACGGCCCAGCCCATCGACATGCGCTCGCCAAGCCGCCGATCGCGCCCCGCCGCCCGCGCACGACATCCTGGCACGGGATCGAGCTCGTCGATGATTACGCCTGGCTGCGCGACGACAACTGGCAGGAGGTGATGCGCGACCCCAAGCAGCTCGCACCCGAGATCCGCGGCTACCTCGATGCCGAGAACGCCTACTGCGATGCGCAGCTTTCCGACACCAACCTGCTGCAGGGCGAGCTGTTCACCGAGATGAAGGGCCGGCTCAAGGAGGACGACAGCACGGTCCCGGCGCCCGACGGCCCCTATGCCTACTACTCGAGCTTCGTCGCCGGCGGACAGTATCCCCTGCTCTGCCGCAAGCCGCGCGATGGTGGCCTGGAAACGGTCCTCCTCGACGGCAACGTCGAGGCCAAGGGGAAGCGCTATTGGGATCTCGGTAGCTTCCACCACAGCCCCGACCACGCGTTGCTCGCTTACTCGAGCGACGACCGCGGCTCCGAGCTCTACACCGTCCGCATCCGTGAGCTGCGCACCGGCCGCGATCTGCCCGACGAGATTCCCGACACGCGCGGCGGCCTCGTGTGGGCGAACGACAGCAAGACTCTGTTCTATGTGCGGCTCGACGAGCACCACCGCCCGCTGCAGGTCTACCGCCACGTCGTCGGCACGCCGGTCGAGGACGACGTGCTCGTCTACGAGGAAAAGGACATCGGCTTCTATGTCGCGCTGAGCTCGACGCAGTCCGCGAAGTTTATCCTCATCGACGCCCACGATCATCAGACGAGCGAGGTCTACCTCGTCGACGCCGACGCGCCGACGGCTTCACCGCGCGTCGTCGCGCCGCGCCAGCACGGGCACGAATACTCCGTAGAGCACCACGGCAACCGGCTCATCATCACCACCAACTCGGCGGGCGCGGAGGATTTTCGTATTTGCGAGGCGCCGCTCGCGGCCCCCGCCATGTCGAACTGGCGCGAGGTCATCCCCCACCGCCCCGGCCGCCTCATCCTCGATACCGTCCTCTTCCGCGACCACATGGTCCGGCTCGAGCGCGAGGACGGCCTGCCGCGGATCGTCATTGGCCGCCTCAAGGACGGAGCCGAGCACAGCATCGCGTTCCCGGAGGAAGCCTATGCGCTCGGGATGTCGCCCGGCTATGAATTCGACACCTCGAGGCTGCGCTTCGTCTACTCCTCGATGACCACGCCAGCCGAGACCTACGATTACGACATGGAGAGCCGTGCGCGCACCCTACGCAAGCGCCAAGAGGTCCCGAGCGGACACAACCCGGCCGACTACGTCACGCGCCGCCTCTATGCGCCGGCCCCCGACGGCGAGACGGTTCCCGTCTCTATTCTCCACCGCAAGGACACGCCACTCGACGGCTCCGCCCCGCTCTTCCTCTATGGGTACGGAGCCTACGGGATCTCGATCCCCGCCTCGTTCTCGACGACGCGCCTGTCGCTCGTCGACCGCGGCTTCATCTACGCCATCGCCCACGTGCGCGGCGGCAAGGACAAGGGCTATCGCTGGTACACCGGCGGCAAGCTCGCAAACAAGGTGCACACCTTCACCGACTTCATCGCGGCCGGCGAGTACCTCGTCGCGCAAGGGCTGACGCAGCGCGGGCGCATCGTGGCAAACGGGGGCTCGGCAGGTGGCATGCTGATGGGCGTCATCGCCAACATGGCGCCCGAGCTCTTCCTCGGCATCATAGCGGACGTTCCCTTCGTCGATGTGTTGAATACCATGCTCGACAAGGACCTGCCGCTGACGCCGCCGGAATGGCCCGAGTGGGGCAACCCGATCACCAGCAGGGCGGACTTCGACACCATCCGCGGCTACAGCCCGTGCGAGAACGTGGAAGCGAAGCCCTATCCGCACATCTTCGCCTACGGCGGGCTCACCGATCCGCGCGTCACCTACTGGGAGCCAGCGAAGTGGATCGCGCGCCTGCGTCAGCTCAACACGAGCGACAATCTGATCCTGCTCAAGATCAACATGGAGGCGGGCCACGGCGGCGCGTCGGGACGCTACGAGCAGCTGAAGGAGATCGCGGCCGACTATGCGTTCGCGCTGAAGATCACGGGCAAGGCCGCCGCGCCGGCCGCCGGCGAAACGGAAAAGGCGGCGTGAAGCCGGCCCATGGTGATGTCCTGAAACGCAAAAAGGGCCGCTGCTAAGCGGCCCTCTTCATTCTGTGCTCAAAAAAGAGAAAGGCCGCTTTCGCGGCCTTTCGTCGAGACCTATTTCTAGGCGGCCTTAGCTCCTAAGGCCGGCAGCTTCTTATCCTCCTCGAGCTCGCCGGCGGACTTCAGCGCAATGCCGATGTACCGCACCCTGCCTGCTATGCGTGCTTTCTGAACTCCGAGCTCGCCGAACTCTCTTCCGAATGTCGGAAGCGCCAGCGGCTCCTTCTGCCGTTCTTCACACCACGCACAGTAGTCCTCGTACAACGAAGTTGCAGTCAAGCTCGAACCATCTTGCGTCTCGATCCTTTCCTTGTAGAAGCGCTCCACGTCGGTTTCGGGAGCAATCAGTCTCTGGGCCGGCGACGACCTGTTGTCGTTCGCGCCGGAACGCGGCTTTGCTATCGCAACGGCCTTGGGAGCCGCCACCGCTGCCGCAGCGGTGCTGACCGGCACCATACGTGGCGCGGCCGGCGAGTGGCGTTCATAGAGGCGCCACTGACTGAAAGCGATATACATACCGAACGCCGAGCCGACTTCGAGCAACAGTGCGATGAAGACCGTGAGCGCGGTCTGCACGTCCTCGATTTTGACACCGGGCGCCACCAGTGCGGCAAGCTTGGCGAGAACCGCAGCCTGCGGGTCCGCTTCCGACATCACCGTTGCGCCGTTCGACTCGCCTATCTTCGCCTGGATGTCAGCGATGCGCGCTTCGAGCGCGATCGACTGCTCGGCGGACGCAAGCTCCGCCGCCAGGGCGTGGTAGTTCTGGCAGTACGTGCGGCCCTTGCTGCCGGTCACCTCCGTGCATCCTTGGGTCCAGACCCACGCCCGATCGCTCTTCAGCGCATCGATCTCGGCCTGCACCGTCTGAGCAGGACGGTGCTGCGGGATCCAGGTCAGTTGCTCCTGTGCCCGCGCTAGGTCGGCGCGATGGTCCTTGTAGGCCGCAACAGTTGCGGCGCGGTGCCCGGCCGAATCGAATCGGTTCAACGCCGCGTGACCGAGTGCCGAGGTCAGCGAATAGGCCGTGACCACGACCCAGACCAAGGCCGAGGCTGCTGCCTGCGACCACATCCGGTTGCGAATTGCGGCGAAGAAGAAGAACGGCACCAGTGCCTTCATGCAGTCCGCGGCCGCGCTGGCCGCGCCGTAGATCTGGCCGTCAAGCTCGGTTCGTCCGAGACTGAAGCCAAACCGCCAGTTCATCGCAGCCGAAACGGCGAGTAGAACGCCGGCCGCGAGAACTCCTAACACGCCTAGAGCATGCCTCATGTTTGCCCTCTCTCTTTTGGTCGCCGGAGCAAACGCGGAACGGCCGGCGCTCGTCTTGCCGACTGTCTATAAGAGGGCGGGTGATCAGACAGATCTTCCAGCTCGCACGCCAAAACCAGGCGCACTTTGGATCGACGATGCGGTCCGTTCGGACTGTGAGCTCCGGGCCATCCCCAATGGCGTCCGGCAGGCCGACAACCGCGCGCCTATCAAGGTGCGCCGAGAGCCAGAGCCTTAGCCGGAAGGTGTTCACGCACGGGCGGTAATCGCCGCTCGATCCCCGCTGTGCAAAAAGTGACCTTCACGTGCGAAGGCGACAAGGATACGAACGCAATACAGCCCCCTCAGTTGCCTTTACTACGGCGATTCTGAGGTTCGTGCTAACCTTTTGTTAACGGATTCAGCCAGCTAGCCGCCGAGGCTCGTGATGGCTTTGCGCACGGCATTTTTGTGACGCTACCGCCGTCCGCGCCACCGGTCCCCATTGCGTCCACACCATATCCCCAGGCCAGGTGTCCGATCCTGCAGCGCCGCAAACTCGGACAGCGTCGTAAGCTCGGGTTCTTGCCGCGCGTTCGCGCATAGGTGGAGAAACTGTTTTGTTCTTGCACGCGAGCGCGTCCGGATTTATCGTTTATTAACAGGTCGGAAGCCCCCAAATTCGCGATTTTGAAGGGTCGCCTTAAGGTCATTGTCATCGCTTCCAAATAGCATCGCGGGACGACCTTCAGGGTTGTTGTTTAACTATTCGAGCACCCTGCCGCGGATCGCTACCGGAGGCGTGAGGAGTGAAGTTGATGCGTAGCCTCGGCGGTTTCGTGCTGCTCGCAGGAATTGGCGTGGCGCTGTTTGTCTATCTGCCCGCGCCCGTCGACAGTGGAACTTCGCTCGATCACTTGCAGCGCGTCGCGGCCTCGCGCGCAGCTCAACTGCCGCCGATCAAATTCACCCCGGTGTCTCGGCTGAGTTCGTTCTCGCCTTCTGTTGCGATGACGATGCCTGCGCGCCGCGGGACGCGTCTCGCGAAGATGGAGACGGCACCGGCGCCAGCACCTGAACCGGCACCAACGCCCGTAGCCAGTAACGTGCAGTCGGGCTGGCAAGCGGTCGTCGCCGTCGCTACGCCGGCCACGCCTTCGACGGCGCAATCGACCATGCTTGCGCCCCGCGATCCCGACGCCCGCTACAAGCTCGTCCTCGACATCCAACAACAACTGCGGCGCGTCGGCTGCTACTGGGGTCGCATGGACGGCTCGTGGGGTATTGGCACCAAGGACGCGATGAAAGAGTTCACCGATCGCGTCAACGCGGCGCTCCCGCTCGACGAGCCCGACTACGTCCAGCTCACGCTCATCCAATCGCACGGCGAGAAGATCTGCGGGGCATGTCCGGCCGGCCAATCGCTGTCGGCATCGGGACGCTGCATCGGGCTACCAATCACGGCGCAGGCGAAACGCAACAACGCGCCGCAGGTCGCCGCGACGCAGCCTAAGGAAGTGCTTCCCTGGAAGGCCACCTCAGGACCGGGGCTGCCGGGCGGACAGCCGCTGTTCAAGCCGATGCCGACCACCGTGGTCTCCAGCGAGCCGCTGCCGGGACGCATGGCGATTGGCGGCCCGATCCCGGCGACGGTTGACGCACAGGGCACCGCCCCCGTTGCGCCGGGTGTCGTGACCGCGCCGCCGGGCATGGCGACCGCCGCAGTCGATCCGAGTGCGGCCGCCGCCCAGCCGCCGGTGACCGCGCCGGCCCCGAAGACGGAGCGCCGCTCGAACAACTCGGGCAACGGCTATCGCAGCCACCGCGAAGGCCCCGGCTCACCGCGCTATAATTTGATGCTGAGCCTCGGCGGCGCTTACTGAAAATCTCCAGGCGCGACCCTGTGAGCTGCCGGGCGCCCTGCACGGTCGCTCACGCGGGTGTCGTCTCCTGTATTAGCCAGTCGAGGTAGTCGGCCGAACCGCCGTCGAGCGCAATGACGAGGAGCGCCGGATTGATGTAGGGATGACGCCTTCTCGTGGCGGCGATCGCGGCTTCGGCGAGGCTCTCGCGCGTCTTGATAATCATGACTGCCTCGTTGTCTTGCGTGATCCTGCCCTCCCAGCGATAGATCGACTTCACGCCGGCGATGATGTTCACGCAGGCTGCAAGGCGGGCCTCGACCAGCTCGTTGCCTACCGTGGCTGCGGCCTCGGGGCTTGGGAAGGTCGAATAGATGAGAACGGGCTTGTCGTTTTCCTGCACTTAAGCCAGCCTCCACGCTTTCACGCCTACCCTGCCACCATGCCAAAGCCGAAGAAAAAGTTCGAGAAGATTGCCTTCGTCGCGAGCGACATGCCGGAAGCGGTCGACGCCCGCAAGCGGCTGATCGCGCGCTACGGCGAGGCCGACCCCGGAGAGGCTGATGCCATCGTGGCGCTCGGCGGCGATGGCCACATGCTGCAGACGCTGCACCGTTTCATGAACGACGGCGTCCCCATCTACGGCATGAACCGCGGCTCCGTCGGCTTTCTCATGAACGACTACAGCGAGGATGATCTCCTCGCGCGCCTCGCTGCGGCCGACGTCAGCCGCATCCATCCGCTCTCGATGATCGCCTACGACCGCGAGGGCAAGGCGCACAAGGCGCTCGCCGTCAACGAGGTATCGTTGTTCCGCGAGCGGCACCAGGCGGCGAAGCTCAAGATCCTAGTCGATGACACCGTGCGCATGGAGGAGCTCGTCTGCGACGGCGTGCTGGTCTCCACGCCAGCCGGATCGACGGCCTACAATCTGTCCGCCCACGGGCCGATATTGCCCATCAACGCGCCCCTGCTCGCACTGACGCCCATCAGCCCGTTCCGGCCTCGCCGCTGGCGCGGCGCGCTGCTGCCCAACAAGGTGCACATCTCCATCCACGTGATCGAGCCGGATAAGCGGCCGGTGAGCGCGGTCGCCGATCACCACGAAACGCGCGGCGTCCTGCGCGTCGAGGTAGAGAAGGCGCGTAACGTCGATCTCTACATGATGTTCGACGCCGACCACAGTTTGGACGAACGCGTGCTGGCCGAGCAGTTCCGCTACTGATGAAGCACCGCGCCGCCGGTCGCACTGACCTCGGCGCGCCACGCGAACGCTTCCGCGCGCGGCAAAGCTGGAGCCATCCCCGGCTGTGATGCCTCAGCGATCGTGGGTTTAAGATCGAGCGCGGCCGCGTGCCGATCGGCGCGGGCCTGCAGCGCGGCCATGGCGGGCCCGCTGCGCGCGTATTTGCGCATCGGCTCGGTCAACCGCTTATAGAGCTGCGCGAGCGTGAGGGGCGCGCCGTTGGTCTCAAACAGCTCCGGCGCCGCCTGCGCGAGGGCGCCCATCTGCCTTGCCGCGGGATCGGTTGGCCGGGCTGCGGCCAACCGGATGAAGCTGATCGCCGCCTCGGGTCCGAACACGTGAGCTATGTAAACGTCGCCGGGAGTTGCAGGTCGATGCAGCGCGCTCCGCATCCGTGCTGCATTGTCCGCCGCGAATGACTCCGCCGCCTGGGCCGCCAGAGCGGCGTCGGCGCGGCCACCCAGAATCTGCCGGCGCTCGACCGCGGCCGGCACATAAAAACGGCCGCCGCTCGTCTTGAAGATGCGACCCGAGTAATCGGCCTGTGCCACGCTCGCGGGCAGGTCGTCTCGCAGCGCGCGCAACCAGTTGCTCTCGCTGAAGCGATAGGGTCCTTCTAGCGGCTGAGGATCGAGCAGCGACTGCGTGGCCGAGATGGCCGCAGTCTCGCTGGCCGGTGACGCTGTCGGTGCGCCGTCGCTAGGCGCGGAGGCGGCAAGGGTCAACACGAGCGCAAGCTGCGCGGGGACTTCGAGGAGGGAACTCAAGAGCTTCACTCCGCAACGGCAACGAAACGGACGAACGCTTGAGCCCACGGACAAAGAGCCCCACGCCAAGCTAGCGGCGAAGGGTGAACGTCTGGTTAATCGGTGTCGCGATATGAGGCAGGTCAGGCTTGCCAGCGCGTGACAATGTCGGCCAATGCCGGCCGCTCGCGCTCCGGTGGCGACTCCGCCGGCGTGCCGATGTAAACGAACCCGGCAATTCGCTCATTCTCTGCGAGGCCGAGAGCGTTGCGCACGTGGGGGCTGTAGGCGATCCATTCCGTGATCCAGGACGTGCCGTAACCCATTGCGTTCGCCGCGAGACAGAGGCTGAAGCAAGCAGCGCCGGCCGAGAGGATCTGCTCCCACTCGGGCGCGCTGCGGTGAGGTGTCACTCGCGAGACGACGGCCACGACGAGCGGGGCGCGCGTCAGCCGTCCTCGTTCCATCGCAAGGCGCACCTCGGACGGCCGCTCCGGCTCCTCGGCGAGACACGCTTGCGCGATGACATCGCCCAGGCGGCCTCGCGCGTCGCCCTCCAGCACGATAAAGCGCCATGGCGCGAGCTTCTTGTGGTCGGGGACGCGCGAGGCGATCCGAAGCATCGCTTCGAGCTCTTGAGGCTTTGGACCCGGGGCCAAGAGGCGGTCGGGCTTCACCGAACGGCGGGAGGAAAGCAGAGCGATGACGGGATTTTCCATGCAAACCTCCTAGCGGCAGCGGCGACCGGCTGCCAATCCAAATTCGTCGCAGGCTTGCGCCGTCATTCCGCAAGCTTCCTGTGCTGGGGTGCCGTTATCGGGCCCGATGAGCTATCCTCCAAGCGAATCTCACGGGGCCCAACTGCGAGGGGACCGGAACCCACATGCCGTCTCGTCTGAGCACGATCGCTCTGAGCTTCCTTGCACTCGCCGCGCTCGCGGGCACGAGTACGCCCCGCGCCGCCGACGACGCGCCGACCGTGATGATTCTGCTCGACGGCTCGGGCTCCATGTGGGGCCCGCTTGGCAACGAGCGGCGTGCGAAGATAGACATCAGCCGCGAGACGCTGACCCAAGCGCTGGCGCGCGTCAGGCCGGATGCGCGCCTGGGGCTCTCTTCCTTCGGGCATCGCCGCCGCGGCTACTGCGGCGACGTCGAGGTCATCGTGCCTCCGGACGCCAACAACCTCGACAAAATTACAACACCGCTGCTCAAGCTCAACGCCACAGGCATGGGGCCGATCGCGCTGGGGCTGCGCGAAACGGCGAAGGCTATCGGCACGGCGGCGCCGGCGACGATCGTGATGATCCACGACGATGTCGACAACTGCAGCCCCGATACCTGCGCAGCGGTGGTGGAGATCGCCAAGGCCAACCCTAACATCGCTATCTATTCCATCGGTCTCGGTCTCGGCCCTCAGAAGCTGCAGCAGATGAGCTGCGTTGCCAAGGCTACCGGCGGCCGCGCCTACGATGCGCAGGATCCTGCGGGCCTCACCTCGGCGCTCGACGAGATCCTGAAGCTCGCGAACCTAGAACCGGGGGCCGCGCCTGCGACGGCGCAGGACCAGACGAGCAAGAAGGAGCAGGCCGCGCCTCCTCCCGAGGCGCCTCCCGGCCTCTATCTTACCGCCGGTCTCGGTCCCAACAGCGCCACACTCGAGAGCCCGGTGCGCTGGCGCATTACGAAGGCCGGGCCGGACGGCGAGGTAATCCGCGAAACGCGGGCTGCCGCCCTCGTCGAGAAGCTGCCGCCCGGCGCCTACGAGGTCGAGGCCCGGCTCGGCCTGGCTAACGCGCACCAATCGGTCGACGTGAAGGGGGACGCGCCGACATCCGTGAGGCTCGATCTCAACGCCGGCGTCCTGAAGATGTTCGCGCGCGCCGCCAAGAATGCGCCTCCCCTGCCGACGCCCATATTCACCGTCACCAAGCTCGATGGCGACGAAGCGAAAAGGAGCGCGGCTCCGCTCTGGATCAGCCGCGAAGCTCAGGCGGAGATCGTGCTACCGGCCGGCGAATACAGGGTTAGCGCCGAGGATGGGCTTGCGCGACAGGAGCAGACCGTGAAGATCGCCGCGGCGACCGGCACCACGTTCGATGCCATGCTGGCGACGGGCCGGCTCGAGCTCAGTGCGGCGCGCGGCAACGGCAGCGACCCGGCGGACACCGGCGCCGACGGGGTGGCGTTCATCGTCTACGAGGACGATCCCAACTCCCCGCAGGGGCGGCGCGAGGTGACGCGGTCGGCTGCGCCCTCCCCCGTTTTCAACCTTCCCGCCGGCACCTACTATGTGACGGCACGCACTGCCGGCGCTGAATCGAAGGAGCAGTTGGCCATCGGTGCCGGCGACGTGGTCAAGAAGACGCTCGCGCTTAACCTCGCGCATCTCAAGCTTTCGGCCAAGATCGACGGCGCGCCCTCGCTCGAGACGATGCCCATTACTTACACCGTTTTCCGTCTAGACGGCGAGCCGCGCGAAGTTGAGCGCACGCAGGCGAAGGAGCCCGACCTCGAGCTCTCTGCCGGGCACTACCGCATCGAGGCGGGACTCGGCGCGACGAACGTCCGTGCAGCGGCCGAGGTAACGCTCAACGCCGGGCAAGCGCAGAAAATCGCGCTCAAGCTCGACGCAGGACGCGTCACGCTGCGGCTCGCTGACGCGCAGGCGGCGAGTGCGGGTGACGTGTTTTGGGAAGTGCGCGACGACAAGAAGCAGTTCGTCATGCGCTCGAGCGAGCCGCAGCCGACTGCCGTACTTGCGCCCGGACGCTACATCGTGACATCGGAAACGCGCGACAAGCAGTTGCGCAGCGCCTTCGAATTGAAGGCCGGGGAGACGCGGACACTCGATATCGGCGGTTGAGGCGCCGGGAGTGCACGCCCGGCAGCCATATTTCGAACATTCTCGTGCCGCGTGTTGAGCACGGCGTCTCACTGGCAATGCGAAGCTTCTGGTAGGGCCGTGGTGGCGAAACCCTTAAGTCTCATGTCGCGCGCCCTCACATGGGCTGCCTCGGTTGCGCTGCTTGCGCTCTCGCTGCACACGAGCGCGCAAGCCCAGGACGAAGGTCAATGGCAGCCCGGCGTCACGTTGCGCGGAGGGCTGCCGCCGTCAAGCGAGGAGGCAGGGCCCGGCGACGTGCCCACAACCGTCACGGTACCGGCCAATACGACCGTTGTTCCCCGTACGGAGGGCGAACCAACGCCCAATTCGAGCGCGCCTGGCCAAGTCAATCTGGTGGCACTTCTGACCGCCGACGGCCAGCGCATCGATCAGGGCCTTGCGTGGCGCATCTACCAGGCCGCCCCCGGCAAGAAGGGCGAGCCGAAGCTCCTGATGACCAAAACCGACGCGAGCCCTACGGTGAACCTCAAGCCAGGTGAATATACCGTCAACGCCGCGTTCGGACGTGCCGACCTGACGCGCAAGATCGTCGTCGCCCCCGGCGCTACCATGAGCGAGAAGTTCGTGCTCAACGCCGGCGGCCTCCGCGTCAAGGTGCTTGTCGATGGTGCCGCGCCGGCGCCCAATACGGTGAGCTACGACATCTACTCGGGCGAGCGCGACCAATCGGACAATCGCACCAAGGTCGTCGGCGGCTTGAAGCCGGACGTCGTCATCCGGCTCAACGCCGGCATCTACCGCATCGTGTCGACCTACGGTGACGCCAATGCTGAGGTCGAGGCCGACGTGACGGTCGAGGCCGGCAAACTATCGGAGGCCACCGTCTCACATTCCGCCGCGCGCGTGACCTTCAAGCTCGTTGCGCGCGAGGGCGGCGAGGCGTTGCCCGATACGCAGTGGACCGTGCAGACGGCGGACGGCGAGGTGGTGAAGCGCAGCGTCGGAGCGCTCCCGACGCATATCCTGGCTCCCGGCTCTTATACAATCATCGCCAAGTCCGGTACGCGCGCCTTTAAGCGCGACTTCACGGTCGCCGACGGCGAGGCAACCCAGGTCGAGGTACTGATGCGCTGAGCGCTCACCTGCGCTCGTGCCCTCTCAGAAATCAGTGAGCACCCAGTCGGTCGGGCAGCCGTTGCGCAGCATACGCTGCTCGGCCGCCTCGTGATCGCCCACCAGCTTCAACTCGTGGAACAGTGCCCGCGCGATCTGCCAATGCTCGCAGGCGGTGGTCGGATCGCCGCCCGCTTGCGCGAGATCGCCCAGCGCAAGCCTGGCTTTTGCGTGGGTGGCTTTGTGCCGAGCTGGCCCGGTACCGCGGATGCACTTGCGCAAGAGCTCCTCTGCTTCCGCGTTGTCGCCCGCTTCGAGGCGGCAGTGCGCGAGCGAGAGGTAGAGTCCTGGGAGCCGGTCGCGCTGCCCCGCCGCCTCCGCTTCGCTCAATGCTGCGACCAGCACCGCCGGGTCGAGCTTGACCTTTTGTACGGGGGCTGCGTGCGCGGACGGCTTCGCGAGCGGCGTACCAGCGCGTTTGCGTGCGCTTCGCCGCAGCGCGTTTGCAAACATGAGAACGAGCAGAGTCAGCACCGCGAGGCCGAGGAGCGCTGCGGCGAGGCTGGTATGCTCTGCGAGTAGCTCCTTCATCGCGGCTTCCTGCGCACGCATTTAGCCAAGTCCAGGGAAAGCCGAACGCGCCACCTCACCGGAACGGCATCGCGTACATCAGCCCGCCTTTGGTCCAAAGGTTGTTGAGACCGCGGGCGAGCTTCAAGTTGGACTTGGCGCCCAGCGTGCGGTCGAAGATCTCACCGTAGTTGCCGACATTCTTCACGACCTGATAGGCCCAGTCGCGCGGCAGCCCAAGCGCCTGGCCGAGGTTTGCCTC
Source organism: uncultured Alphaproteobacteria bacterium (assembly GCA_963745205.1). Taxonomy (GTDB): domain Bacteria; phylum Pseudomonadota; class Alphaproteobacteria; order Rhizobiales; family Hyphomicrobiaceae; genus Hyphomicrobium_A. The sequence continues at coordinate 76,408 of CAVUWX010000011.1, read as the reverse complement.
CAGCCCCAGGAAGCGGCGCACCTCGGGTTCGTTGGAAGCGCGCTTGGCGTCCACGTTGGCGCTCGTGATACCGAGCTCCTCGGCTTCGACCAGCGCCATCAGCGTCCAGCGCACCACGGCAAACCATTGCGCGTCGTCCTGGCGCACGGCGGGGCCGGCCGGCTCCTTGGTGATGATCTCGGGCAGCATCATGTGGTCGGCCGGCTGCTTCAAATTGCTGCGCGCGACCGCGAGCAGCGAGACGTCGCCTGAGAGGACCGAGCAGTCGCCAGCGGCGTACGCCTTGACTACGTCCTCCCAATGCGCCTGCGTCACTACCTGGTAGCGCATGCGCTGTGCGTTGAAGAAGTCGGCTACGCCCTGCTCGCCCATGGGGCCGGGTAGCGCGCAGATCGAGGCCCCCGACAGCTCCAGCACGCTTGCGACCGCATTGCCGCGCCGCGTCAGGAAGCCCTGGCCGTCGTAATAGAGCACACCGGCAAAACGCGCGCCGAGCTCGGTGTCGCGGCTCAAGGTCCACGTCGCGCCGCGCGCGAGCACGTCCACGTCTCCCGATTGCAGCGTCTTGAAGCGGTCGTTGGGGGAGAGCGGCCAGAACTTGACCGCGTCCTTGGACCCGAACACGGCCGCGGCGAGCGCAGCGCAGAACTCCACTTCGAGCCCCGACCGCACCCTCGTTTCGTTGATCTCGGAAAAGCCGGGCTCCGGCTCGCTGATCCCACACAACACATTCCCCCGCGCCCGGATCGTGTCCAGCGTCGTTCCGGCGGGGGCGGCACCTGCCAGCCCGGGCGCCAGGAGAAGCACGCCCGCACCAAGAACCGCGGAGAAATAGCAGTGCAACGGGTAGAGCTTTTTCATCACGTCGCATTCAGTGTGGAACCGCGGCGAGCAGGGCGCAAGGGACACCTGCCTGCAAGTTCGCGCGGAGGGTAAAGGCGAGGCGCGCGCCCGGTGAGGCGCACCAATCCCGCGTAAACGGCGTGCGGTCAAGACCTTGACCCGGGGGCAAAGTTGCGCCACACGGGCAGTTGCCGCGGCGATCAGGATCCGCCCGATGTCACCCTCAGATAAGAAGCCGCCACGCCGGCGCAAACCGGCCACCGAGCTCGTTCACTCGGGCCGCGATCCGCAAGCCTGCCACGGCTTCGTGAACCCGCCCGTCTATCGCGGCTCTACCGTGCTCTTCCCCACCATGGAGAAGCTGTGGAAGCGCGATCAGGCGTACACGTACGGACGCACCAGCACGCCGACGGTGCGCGCGCTCGAGGAGGCCATCGCCCTGATCGGGGGCGGCGCGGCGACCGCGCTCACGGCCTCGGGCTACCAGGCGGTGAGCACGGCAATCTTCGCGTTCGTGGAATCGGGCGACCACATCCTAGTTGCCGACAGTGTTTATGCGCCCACGCGCAATTTTTGCGACCGGCTGCTGGCAAGGCTCGGCGTGGAGACGACCTACTACGATCCCCTCGTTGGCGCAGGCATCGACAAGCTCGTGCGCACGAACACGCGGCTCATCTTCACCGAGAGCCCGGGCTCGCAGACCTTCGAGGTGCAGGACATCCCGGCAATAGCCGAGGTGGCAAAGAAGCGCGAGCTCTGGCTGCTGCTCGACAACACGTGGGCGACGCCGCTCTACTTTAGACCGTTCGACCACGGCGTCGATGTCGCGATCGATGCGGCGACGAAATACATCGTCGGTCACGCGGACGCGATGCTCGGCGCGATCACGTCGAACGCGCGCGCGGCAAAACACGTGGCGCGCGCCAAGGAGCTATTAGGCGTCTGCCCCGGCTCGGAGGAGACCTATCTCGGCATGCGCGGCCTGCGCACGCTCGCAACGCGCCTGGCGCAGCACCAAAGCGCCGGCCTCGAGATCGCGCGTTGGCTTGAGGGGCGACCAGAGGTCGCGCGCGTGCTGCACCCCGGCCTTCCGAGCCACCCGCAGCACGCGATCTGGAAGCGTGATTTCCTCGGCGCGAGTGGCCTGTTCTCGGTGATCCTGAAGCCCGTCGGCCGGCCGGCGCTCGCGGCCATGCTTGACGGCTTGGAGCTGTTCGGCATGGGCTTTTCGTGGGGCGGCTACGAAAGCCTCGTCATCCCGTTCGATCCGAGCGGCTACCGTTCAGCCACGCGCTGGCAGGCCGAAGGCCCGGCGCTGCGCTTCCACATCGGGCTTGAGGACGTCGACGACCTGAAGGCCGATCTCGAAGCGGGGTTTGAGCGGCTCGCTACCGCCCGCTGACACGCCACGAACATGATTACTGGCCACTGCGCTGCGCTTGCTCGAACAGACGCCGCACGGACACACCGCTGTGGCCGATTGGCGCTCGGTGTGCACCGTCGCGCCTGCCCGGGTCCAAGACGCGGGCGCGCTTTCCTCCTTATCAGGGAGACGAATATAGAAATCACATCTTCGTCGTTCGCTCCGAGCAGACGCCTCGTTAGGTTTCCTCCGCTAACCATAAGGGAGCCGTCGATGCCTGCCGATCAACCGCCGTCGTGGGGCCTGTTGCGGCTGGCATCCGACCGTGTAGCTTCGACCCAAGTCGCTTGACGCAGGCAGCGTGGTCCATCCGGGGTTGTGATGAGGCGCGCCATGCAGCGGACGAAAGTGCGCAGGGTACTTCCGGGGTTCGGCCTGTCTATGGGCTTCACCCTTGGCTACATGTCCCTGATCGTGCTGATCCCGCTTTCGGCTGTGTTCTTCAAAGCCTCATCGCTTGGCCCGGAGGGCTTCTGGGCCGCCGCCACCGCCCCGCGCGTGGTCGCCTCCTATAAGCTGAGCTTCGGCGCCTCCCTGCTGGCGGGTGCGATCAACGTCGTGTTCGGGCTGATGCTGGCCTGGACGCTCGTGCGCTACAGCTTTCCCGGGCGACGCATCGTCGACGCACTGATCGATCTGCCGTTTGCTCTTCCGACCGCGGTGGCTGGTATCGCGCTCACCGCGCTATACGCCAAGAACGGTTGGCTTGGGCAATACCTCTCTCAGATCGGCATCGACGTTGCCTTCACGCCGCTCGGCGTGCTGGTCGCGCTCATCTTCGAGGGCGTCCCGTTCGTCGTGCGCACGGTGCAGCCCGTGCTGGAGGACCTCGATCTCGAGTTCGAAGAGGCCGCCGCCAGCCTCGGCGCCACGCGAGTGCAAACGTTCCGCCGCGTGGTCTTGCCCATGCTCGCCCCGGCGCTGCTCACGGGCTTCGCGCTCGCATTCGCGCGGGCGGTGGGCGAATACGGCTCGGTCATCTTCATCGCCGGCAACATCCCGATGGTGTCGGAGATCACCCCGCTCATCATCATCACCAAGCTCGAGCAGTACGACTACGCCGGCGCAACCGCGGTGGCGGCCGTCATGCTGATCATCTCCTTCATCCTGCTGCTCATCATCAACGGCCTGCAGGCCTGGTCCGCACGATCGAGCGAGAGAGCGCGCTAGATGGCCTCCGTAACCCCAACATTCGTTGCCCCTCGCTCGCGCGCCACCCGCTTCGAGGACAGCCCGGCCGCGCGCGAACCGTTCCTTGTCAAATGGACTGTCATCGTTATCTCTATCGCGTTCTTCGTGACCTTCCTGGTGCTGCCACTCCTCGCCGTATTCGCGGAAGCAATGCGCAAGGGATGGGCTGCCTACCTGGCGGCGATCACCCAGCCGGACGCGCTCTCCGCCATCCGGCTGACCCTACTCGCGGCAGGCATCGCCGTGCCGCTCAACGTGCTGTTCGGCATTGCCGCGGCGTGGGCAGTCGCCAAGCACGACTTCCGCGGCAAGCAGCTTCTGATCACGCTGATCGATCTGCCGTTCTCGGTCTCGCCCGTCATTGCCGGCCTCATCTACGTGCTGGTGTTCGGCGCTCAAGGGTGGTTCGGTCCCTGGCTCTACGAGCACGATATCAAGATCATCTTCGCCGTCCCCGGCATCGTGCTCGCCACCATCTTCGTGACCGTGCCGTTCGTCGCCCGCGAGCTCATCCCGCTCATGCAAGCGCAGGGGCGCGAGGAGGAGGAGGCGGCGCTCGTGCTTGGGGCGTCGGGCCTGCAGACCTTCACGCGCGTGACCCTCCCCAACATCAAATGGGGACTTCTCTACGGCGTGATCCTGTGCAACGCGCGCGCCATGGGCGAGTTTGGCGCCGTCTCGGTTGTCTCCGGCCACATCCGCGGCCAGACCAACACGATGCCGCTGCACGTCGAGATCCTTTACAACGAATACAATTTCGCCGCTGCCTTCGCGGTTGCATCGCTATTGGCCCTCCTCGCCTTGGTGACGTTAGTGATCAAGGCTATGATCGAATGGCGGGCCGGCAGCAGCGTCGTCGAGATAGAAGAAGCCGCATGAGCATCGAGGTCCAAGACATCCGCAAGTCCTTCGGCCGCTTCGTCGCGCTCGACGGGGTAAGCATTGACATCCCCACAGGCCAGCTCGTGGCTTTGCTGGGGCCGTCAGGGTGCGGAAAGACGACGCTCCTGCGTATCATCGCCGGGCTCGACTTCGCGGATTCCGGCAAGATCATCGTCGACGGCGAGGACACCTCGGGCACGCACGTTCGCCAGCGCAAGGTCGGCTTCGTGTTCCAGCACTACGCGCTGTTCCGCCATCTGACCGTGTTCGAGAACATCGCCTTCGGGTTACGTGTAAAGTCCGGACGCGATCGCCCACCCGAGGCGGAGATCCGCCGCCGGGTCACGCAGCTCCTGGAACTCGTGCAGCTCGACTGGCTCGCCAATCGCTATCCCTCGCAGCTCTCGGGCGGCCAGAGACAGCGGATTGCGCTTGCGCGTGCGCTCGCGGTCGAGCCCCGCGTGCTGCTGCTCGACGAGCCGTTCGGCGCACTCGACGCCAAAGTTCGCAAGGAGCTGCGTCGCTGGCTGAGGCGCTTGCACGAGGAGCTGCACATCACCTCGCTGTTCGTCACCCACGACCAGGAGGAAGCGCTCGAGCTCGCCGACCAGCTCGTGCTCATGAACAAGGGCAAGGTGGAACAAGCCGGAACCGTGCGCGACGTCTACGCGAGCCCGGCGACGCCGTTCGTCTATTCGTTCCTTGGCGCCGTCAACGAGTTCAGCGGCCACGTTGAGGGCTCGCATCTGCGCATCGGCAACGACGTGCTCCCCAACGCTAACGGCACGCTGGGTGACGGCAAGGAGGTGGTCGCCTTCGCGCGCCCGCACGAGATCGACATTATCCCGGAGCAGTCGGGCGCGTCTGTGGGCATCGCGGCCAAGGTTCAGCGCATCATGCGGCTCGGCTCGGTCGCGCGCGTCGAACTCGCAGCGCTCAACGGCACCAGCGCTCCGCATTCTCCCCGCTATTTCGAGGTGGAGCTGACCCCGCAACGGCTCAACGAGCTCAACCTCGCCACCGGGCAGCCCGTGCGCCTCGTCAGCGGGCGCTTACGGGTATTCGAACGCGGAGCGCGCTCGTGAACTTCCAGCAGCTTCGCATCATTCGCGAAACCGTCCGCCGAAATTTCAATCTGACTGAGGTCGCCAACGCCCTCTACACGTCGCAGTCGGGCGTGAGCAAGCACATCAAGGACCTCGAGGACGAGCTTGGCGTGGAGCTATTCGTCCGCCGCGGAAAGCGTCTCTTGGGCATGACGGAGCCGGGACAGGAGCTCGTCGCCATCGTCGAGCGCATGCTGCTCGATGCCAAGAACATCAAACGACTCGCCGAGCAGTTTGCCAAGAGCGACCAAGGCGAGCTCGTCGTCGCGACGACGCATACGCAGGCGCGGTACGCGCTCCCCACCGTGATCGCGCAGTTCAAGAAGGCCTTTCCGAAGGTACGGCTAGTGCTGCACCAGTCGAGCCCGAAGGAGATCGCGAGCATGCTGCTCGACGGACAGGCGGACATCGGCGTTGCCACCGAGGCGCTGATCGATACGCCCGATATCGTAGCCTTTCCCTACTACTCCTGGCATCACGCCGTCGTCGTGCCGGCAGGCCACGCGCTGGAGCGCACACCGAAGCTGACGCTCGAGGCGCTCGCCGAGTACCCGCTCATCACCTACAATGAGGGTTTCACCGGGCGCGGCAAGATCGACGCGGCTTTCGCCGGCGCCGGGCTGGCCCCTGATATCGTCATGTCGGCGCTCGATGCCGACGTTATAAAATCTTACGTCGAACTGGGGCTCGGCGTCGGCATCATTGCTTCGATGGCGTTCGAGTCGGAGCGCGACACGGGCTTACGCCTGCTCGATGCAACCGACCTGTTCCTGCTCAATACCTCCCGCATTGCGGTGCGCCAGGGCCGCTACCTGCGCGGCTACGCCTACCGTTTCATCGAGCTGTGCGCGCCCGACCTGACGGAGGCTTTCATCCGCTCGAGCGTGACGCCGAAGGGCGAGCCGGAGGTCGGCTAGCGCGCCGGTGGAATCCTAACCCCAGAGATCCGCTGAAGTAATCCGTACGGCGAGCATCGCGATTGTCGCGGCCGATCATTGCGCCTATTGTCGCTGGAAATTCTGCGCGGCATTCGGCCGGGGCAATGATGCTTACAGCGTGCTTTCAAGTCGCGTGTTCATTGCGACGACTGGCAAATATTCCCGCCCGGAGCCTCCGGATTCCATTCCGAGCATCGCAATTCGCCGCGCTGTTCCTCTCCGCTCTTGCGCTGCTGCCGATCGCGGCCCGCGCCCAGGGTCCCGCCATCATTCGCCAAGGCGATGCCGCGGTAACTGGCTTCTCCGGCGCGAAAGTGTGGGGAGAGGTGCCATCGGAAGTGCTTCCAATCGATCGCACCTTCATCGACACGAGCGGCGCCGTCCTTCAGGTCTTCGACCTCACCAAGCTGGGTGGTCCACCCAGCGGCCAGGTCGCCACGGCGCCTCCGACCTACCGCGCCATCGCCGGCGACGTCGGACAGGTGTTCGGCATCACGCTCGACAGCGATACCGCAGCTAAGACGCCGAACATCTACGTTGCGGCGACCTCGCTGTTTGGCCTGCAGATCGTCTCCGCCGAAGGTGCGCGTCTCGTGAAGGGCGAGCCCGGTGCGCATTGGATGCCAGGGCAGTTCGGCGTCAGCGGCGGCGGGGGTCCGGGCTCGATCTGGAAGATCGACGGCACCACCGGCACCGTCTCGCTCTTTGTCAATCTCAAGCACGCCGGGAAGGATAATTCCGCCCCCGGCCTCGGAGGGCTCGCCTACGATCCCGACACCGATCAGCTCTTCGCGGCTGACCTGGAGTTCGGCCTGATCCATCGGCTCGGCCGCGACGGGCACGACCGGGGAGCATTCGACCACGGCGTTGCCGGGCGCAAGACCGCAGGTCTGGATGCCGTAGCCTACGACGCGTCCTCCCGCGCGAGCATTGAGCGGCCGGAGTTCGACATCGAGGATCCGTTCACCTGGGGTTTCGCGGATGCGCGCCGGCTCGTGTTCGCGCTCGCCGTCGCCAACAAGCGTCTCTACTACTCCGTCGAGAAGCCCTTACAGATTTGGTCGGTCGGCATTGATGCGGACCGCGGCTTCGCCGACGACGCGCGGCTCGAGATCGAGGTCACGGGATCGCCCAGCGCCAACTTTGTCACCGACATCGCCTTCGACGGTCCCGACAAGCTCTACCTCTCCCAGCGCAGCGAGCTCGCCGGAGGCTATGACTACAGCGTCTTCGCCAAGCTGCAGACGCCCGTGGTGCGGCGCTACTCGTGGAGCGAGAGCGATAAGCGCTGGTCGGAGGACGCCGATGAGTTCGCCATTGGGCTCAAGACTCCGCATCGCTCGACCGACGGCGGCATCGCGCTAAACTACGGTTACGACGCCTCCGGCAACATAGAAATCGGCAAGTGCCGCGAGACGCTATGGACGACCGGCGGTCATTTACGCGAAGACGAGGACAAGGAGCGCGCTGCGAAGGGCGGCGCACGCACTGTCCATGGCCTGCAGGGCAACAACAAGTCGGACATCCGCCCCAGCAACGTGCCGCCGTACGAGACCTGGTTCGTCGACGACCCCGGCTTCTTCGACGACGCTAACGTCTATGGCCGTATCGGCAGCATCGCCATCTACGCGCCGTGCGACGCGAAGGTCGCGGAAGCGCCGGCGACGCCGGTCACGCCCATTCCCTACCCGATGCCGACGCCGGTCGATGGCGGCATATGGATCAAGAAGGAATGCCTGCCCTCGCCATTCGGCGGACTTATTCACTGCCTGATCACGGTCACCAACAGCGGCGACGCGATACTTGACGCGCCGGTGTCGTTCTTCGACGCGGCGACGATCCTCGCAGGCCCCGGCGCGGGTGGCGCCGTGACGATCGTCGCGGCCGCTCCCGACGTGCCGCAATGGGTGTGCACGCCGACGCCGGCGCCCAATCTCTCCTGCAGCCTGCCGCCGGAGCTGCTTCCGCCCGGGGCAAGCCACGTCGTCGACGTCACCATAGACACCGGCCCGCTCGTGCCCGGCGGCAATCACGGGTTCCACAATTGTGCGAACCTGCAGGCGCCGGCGCACGGTGTCGCCTGCGCCGACGGCGGCGCCAGTCTCGTCATCATTAAGACGGCTCCGGCGGCGTGCGCTCCCGGCGCCGACTGTACCTTTGGCGTGACGATCACCAATACGGGCAGCCAACCGTTCAGCGGAGACGTGCAGCTCTCCGATGCCGCATTCGTTGGGGCCGGCGCGGCCATGCCGGCGCTGATCACGGGGATCATGCCGCCGCTCGGATGCGTCCCAGCGCCGGGGGCGCTGGCGTTCTCGTGCATCGCGCCAATGTCGCTGGCGCCGGGCGAATCCAAGCCCTTTGCCATCACGGTGACTATGCCCGCGGGAGCGCCTCCCGGATACTGGGCGCATAATTGCATCTCCGCGTCGGCACCGGGCGCGCCGCCGCCCGCGCTGCCTCCGCCCTCCGGCGTTGTCGATAATGCGGTGAGCTGTGCGTGGGTGCCGGTCGGCGCGCCGGCTGCGCTCAGCAACCTGCGTATCGTGAAAACCGCGCTCAACGCCGCCAAATGCAGCAAGGCGCCCGGCGACATCATCCTCTGCGACTACGAGATCGATCTCATCAACGACGGCCCCTCGCCATTCCACGATGCGATTACGGTCAACGACACGGTGCCGGCCGCGGCAACGCTCACGGTGTTGAGCCCCGCCTGGACCTGCGCGGGCGGACCCCCGACGTACGCGTGCAACTCAAATCCTCCGGGCCCTGTGGACATCCCTGTCGGTGGAGCGCTGGCGATCCCGGTCGAGATCAGCATACCCTTAGCGCCGCTCGAGGCGGCGGGATGCGCGCTGCCCAACACGGCCGCAATCGTTGCCCCGGCGGCTGGAGCTGCGGACAACTACGATGGCGCCGATGACTCTTCTACCGCGAGCGCCGATGCGTTCCTGCAATGGGTCGACGGATTCGGCGTCACCCACGTGACCTGCGATCCGAGCAATCTCAAAACGGCGAAAACCTCCAAGGGCGATTGCGTCCCCGCCGGCGCCGGCTTCCGCTGCGAGTTCGTGGTCACCGTGGAGAACATGGGGCCAGACCCGTACCACGGTCCTCTCAAACTGAGCGAGCAGCTCAGCCTCAATCCGCAATCGGTGTCGTTCTTCGCGCCGTGGGGCTGCGTCGGTGGCGGGGCGAGCTATCAGTGCTTCAACCCGCACGTCGATCTTGCGAAGAAGGACAGCGTCGATCTCAGGGTGACCGTCATCGTGCCGGCCAGCAAGCAGTGCACGCTCACCAACAAAGCCGCCACGATCTTCCCCGACTATGTGCACAATGGTGCGGGACGCTGCGTCGAGAAGCCCGCGCAGTGCGACCCCGGTCCGAACGAGTACCGCGACGATGACGGCAAGTGCGTCTGTAAACGCGGATACGACCGTAATGAGAACGGGCGTTGCGTCGAAAAGCATGCGCAATGCGACCCCGGTCCGAATGAGTATCGCGACGACAACGGCAAGTGCGTGTGCAAGCACGGCTATGATCGTGACGCCAGCGGACACTGCGTCGCAAAGCCAAGCCCGGTCTGCGAGCCGGGCCGCAACGAATATCGCAACGACGACGGCAAGTGCGTCTGCAAGAGCGGCTATGATCGTGACGCCAGCGGGCACTGCGTCACAAAGCCAAGCCCGGTCTGCGAGCCGGGACCGAATGAATACCGCAACGACGACGGCCAATGCATCTGCCAGCGCGGCTACGAGCGCGACGCCAACAAGCGCTGCGTGAAAGCTTCAGATCCCGCCGAGGATTGCCGCAAGAAGGGCTGGACGTGGAACGGCAAGACGTGTGTAGAGCCCTCGAACCCTGCGGCCGACTGCAAGAGGAAGGGCTGGACCTGGAACGGCAAGACGTGCGTCGAGCCCTCGAACCCGGCGACCGATTGCAGGAAGAAGGGCTGGACATGGACGGGCGCGCGCTGCATCGAGCCGCAGAAGAAGATCGAGCCGCAGAAGAAGATCGAAGTGCAGAAGAAGATCATCGTGGTGCCGAAGAAGGCGTGTCCACCCGGCACCAAAGGCGTGTTCCCCCGCTGTGTTAAGGGCTAGGTGTGCGCGACCTTCCGACGAGATAACGAGACTAACTCGATGGAGTGACCATGCGGCTCGCCCTTCTGATCGCCGGTATCGGACTCTTCTTGATTGGCGCCGTCTGGATCGGCCAAGGGACCGGATATTTCCCGTACCCCTCCTACAGCTTCATGGTCAACGATAGCACATGGGCCTACGCGGGTGCGGCGGTGTTGGCGCTCGGACTGCTGCTCATCGCCTCCGGACACCGGGGCCGGTAGCAGAAGCGCTGCATTGCCGCGACACGGCTTAGATGGCACTACGAACGGCAATCCAACCAGGCCCATAGCCAAAGGCCGTCAGTCACGTAGAGCTCTTCTCGACGATCGCGATCAGACCCTGCAACAGCGTCGCCGGGCTCGGCGGGCAACCGGGGACGTGAAGATCGACGGGAATGACCTTCGACACGCCACCGACGCAACCGTATCCGCCAGCGAAGATCCCCCCGCCGAGGGCGCAATCGCCGACGGCAACCACCCACTTCGGATCTGGCGTCGCACGGTAGGTACGTTCCAGCGCCTCGCGCATGTTGTGCGTGACTGGTCCGGTCACGAGTAGCACGTCGGCATGGCGGGGCGAGGCCACGAACCGTAGCCCGAACCGCTCCAGGTCGTAGAAGACGTTGCTCAGCGCATGGATCTCGAGCTCGCAGCCGTTGCAGGAACCGGCGTCCACCTCGCGGATCGAGAGGCTGCGGCCGAGTTCGCGGCGCGCCGTGCGATCGAGCGTCCGTGCCAGCTCGGCCAGCATCTCTTCGCGAGCAGGCGGCGCTGGCTCCGTCAGGGGGGCTTGCAGAAGGTTCTTGAACAGTAGCTTGCGCATGACCGCACGCCCTCAGAGATCGTGCCCCGAGTAGGAGCAGTTAAAGGACTTGTTGCACAGCGGGAAGTCGGCAACGATGTTGCCTTCGATGGCCGCCTCCAGGAGCGGCCATTGGAACCAGGATGGATCGCGCATATGCGCATGCGCGATCGTGCAGCCATCCTCGATGCGCACCCAGGCGAGAATATCGCCGCGGAACCCCTCCACCAGCGATAGCCCTTCACAGATCCCGTGCGCGTGGCTGGCGCTCGCGCGATCGCTGGGCGGACTCCTCCGCAGCTTCTCCATGATCTGCTCGATGATCGCGAGACTCTGCTCGACCTCGCGGATGCGAATCCAGACGCGCGCATCGACGTCTCCCTCTTGGCGCACCGGGACCTCGAACTTGAACTCGCCGTAGGGCGCATATCCGGGGGTGCGGCGCGCGTCGAACGAGCGGCCCGACGCGCGGCCGACATAGCCGCCGGCGCCGTATTGCTGCGCCAAGGCTGGTTTCAGGATTCCCGTGGCGACGGTGCGGTCCTGTAGCGAAGCCGTCTCGTCGTAGAGTTCGATCAGCTCGGGGAAGCGCTGCCGCACCGTGTCGATCAGTTTGCGAACGTTGGCGATCCCATCGGCGTCGAGATCAGGCGCCACACCGCCGGGGTTCACACAGTCCATCATAAGCCGATGGCCAAAGCACGCTGCGGCCGTTCGCAGGACGTGCTCGCGCAGCACACCGCAATGGGTGTGCATCAGCGAAAAGGAGGCATCGTTGCAGATCGCGCCGATGTCGCCGAAGTGATTGGCTAGGCGCTCCAACTCGGCCATCAACGCGCGCAAGACGAGCGCGCGTTCGGACACCGTGATCCCGAGTGCCGCCTCCACTGCCTGGGCGAAGGCGATGGCATAGGCGACCGTGCTGTCCCCCGAGACGCGGCCGGCGAGCTTGGCCGCTGTCTCGATCGGCGCACATGCCATCAGCCCTTCGATGCCCTTGTGCACATAGCCCAAGCGCTCCTCCAGCCGCACTACGGTCTCGCCATTCGCCGTGAAGCGAAAATGGCCAGGCTCGATGATCCCGGCATGGACGGGCCCCACCGGTATCTGGTGCAGAGGTGGACCCTCGGCCTCGAGAAACGAGTATTGGGCGCCCGACGGCGGTCTTGGCTGCTTCGCCCCCAGCGGCTGGGCAACGCCCCAGCGGCCGTGGTCGAGCCACGGACGAGGATCGGGCAATCCTTCGGGCTCGAGCCCGTAGAGGTCGCGGATCATGCGCTCGAGGCGAAGCGCAGGCGCGTGCGTTAGTCCGACTGAGGGAAAGCGCCGCTTGCGGGCCGCCAAGCTGACCACGAGAATCTTGCCGGCAGCCATGAGGCCCATATGCACGGCCTCGCCGTCGCTCCACAAACCGAGCAGCGTCGCCTCCCCGGCGGCGACACCGACGATGGCCTGGCGCCATGTATCAGCATTGACAAGGATCCGCGGCCAGGGGCGATGGGCCTCAACGAGGCTGCCGCGACTGGCAAGTGCAGATAGGAAAGGCATGGCCAAGTTTCCTCTCGCTCACCCGAGCAGGCGAGCAACGTTCTGGAACCAAGCGACGAGCGGGGCCGGCAGGTAGACCCCCGCGATAAGCACCAGGGTTAGGTGGGCGAAGAGCGGGACATGCGAAGCCTCGACGGGCGCCATGCTGCCGGTAGGCTTGCCGAAGGCCACGTCACCCAAGCGCAGGAAGAGGGCGCCGAGCGCGATCAACAGGCCGAACACCAGCGGAACGGCGAGAAGCGGCTCACGCGCAAACGTGGAGCTGACGATCAGGAACTCGCTCATGAAGATACCGAGCGGCGGTAGTCCGGCGATCGCCACGACGCCGAGTACGAGACCCCACCCCAGAAGCGGGTGGCTCTCGGTCAATCCGCGGATCTCCGACAGCTTCTGGGTGCCCTTGACTTGCGAGATGTGCCCGACGGTGAAGAAGATCGCCGACTTGGTGAGGCTGTGCATGGTCATGTGCAAAAGGCCGGCGAAGTTGGCCAGCGGACCGCCCATGCCGAATGCGAACGTGATGAGCCCCATGTGCTCGATCGAGGAGTAGGCGAACATGCGTTTGATGTCGCGGCGCCGGTAGAGCATGAAGCCGGCAAAGATGAGGGACACGAGCCCCAAGGTGACCATCAGCGGCCCGGGCGCGATTGCCGCTGCGTTGGCGGCGAGCAGCATCTTGAAGCGGAGCACGGCATAGAGCGCAACGTTGAGCAGCAGCCCCGAAAGGACGGCCGAGATCGGAGTGGGACCTTCGGCGTGGGCGTCGGGCAGCCAGGCATGCAGCGGGGCGAGGCCGACCTTGGTGCCGTAGCCCAACATCAGGAACACGAAGGCGACGTTCAGCAGCTCTGGGCTGAAATCCTTCGACCTTTCGATGAGCGTCGTCCACACCATGGCGTCGTGCCCTTCGCCGATCACCGGCCGCGCTGCCATGTAGACGAGAATGGTGCCAAACAGCGCCAGCGCGATGCCGACGCTGCCGAGGATGAAATATTTCCACGCCGCCTCGAGCGCCTCGGGCGTGCGATAGATGCCGACCATCAGCACCGTCGTCAGCGTCGCCAGCTCGATCGCCACCCACATGAGGCCGATGTTGTTGGCGAGCAGCGCGAGGTTCATGGCGAACATGAGCGCCTGATACATCGCATGATAGAAGCGCAGGTGCGCGGGCGTCAGGCGCCCCATCTCGAGCTCGTGCTCGATGTAGCTGGCGCTGAAGGCGCTCGTCGTGAACCCGACGAAGGTGCCGAGCACGATGAAGACGACGTTGAGATCATCGACGAAGAGATAGGTGCCTGGCGCGGGACGCGCGATAAGCAGCGACAAGGCGGCGAGAAACGTCAGGAATGTCGCCAGGACGTTGAGACGAGCAGTCAGCTTGTAGCCCGGCAGAAGCGCCAGCAGCACCGCCGAAACCCCCGGGATAAGGAGGATCGCGGTCACAGGCTCGAACGGAAGTTGGGCGAGAAGCAGGTTCATGATCGCTCCCCGCGGAACTCATCGAGCGCCTGCACGTCCACCGAGTCAAAGCGCTCGCGGATACGGAACAAGAAGACGCCGATTACGATGAAGGCGACGAGAACCGAGAACGCGACACTGATCTCAACGACAAGCGGCATACCTTTGGCCCCGGCGGCAGCCAAAATGAGTCCGTTCTCCAGCGACATGAAGCCGACAATCTGACTGACCGCGTTGCGGCGCGTGACCATCATCAAAAGACCGAGCAGGACCACGGAAAGGGCAAGCGCCAGATCCTCGCGCGCAAGCGGATCGGCCTCTGCGGCCGCGCGCAGCATGACGACCATCGACAAGGCGACAAGGCCGATTCCCAAGAGCATGGTGGTGCCGATGCCGCCGACCGTCTCGATCGTGCGATGGATGCCGAGCCGTACCACTACGCGATGCAGAGCCACAGGGATGATGATGGCCTTGAGCACGAGCGCAATGGCAGCCGTCACGTAGAGATGCGGCGCATTTTGGATGTAGGCCTGCCACGACACGGAAAGCGAGAGCACGAAGGCGTGCAGCGCGAAAACGTTGAGCAGCCCGAACATGCGATCTTGATAGAGGAGCATAAAGCTGACGAGGACCATGCCGCCGGCCAGCATGTGCGCGGTGTCGAGGTCGAACGTTCCCATCAGAAACTCCGCGAAACGAAGAGCAGCAGCGTGCCGAGTAGACCGAGCATAAGTGCGGCGCCGAGGAATTCGGGCACGCGGAAGACGCGCATCTTGGCAATCGACGTCTCGAACAGAACGAGAAGGAAGCCGCCGACTATGAGCTTGCCCGCATAGCTCACGGCGCCGATCCCGTAGGCCATCGGGCTGCCGCCGGGCGGGGCAAGCCCCCATGGGAAAAAAATGCAGGCGATGAGGGAGATATAGAGCAGCAACTTCAGCGCAGCGGCGAGCTCGAGTACCGCGAGATGGCGGCCAGAGTACTCGAGCACCATGGCCTCGTGCACCATCGTCAGCTCGAGGTGGGTCGCCGGGTTGTCGACCGGAATGCGCGCATTCTCGGCGAGCGCGACGATGATGAGTGCTACGAGCGCCAACCCAAGCGAGACGCGCAAGGTGACGTGCGTAGCCATGAAATCCGCTACCGTCGAAAGCTGGGTGGAGCCGGCAACGAGGGCGACAGTGAAGACGATCATGATCATGGCCGGCTCCGCGAGCGAGGCAAACATCATCTCGCGGCTCGCGCCGATGCCCCCGAATGCGGTCCCCACGTCCATGCCGACGAGTGCCAGGAAGAAGCGCGCAGAGCCCAGCAGCGCGGTGATCGCGATGAGATCGGCCGCCCAACTAAACTGCAGCCCGGTCGCGAAGGTCGGCACCAGGGCCGCGGCGACCCAGGTCGCGGCGAAAATGAGATAGGGGCCGCTGCGAAAGAGCCAAGAAGCATTCTCGGCTAGCACGACCTGCTTGCGGATGAGCCGGAGCAGATCGCGGTACGGCTGGACGATTGGCGGACCCCGCCGGCGCAGCAAATGGGCCTTCGCCTTGCGGGTAAACCCCAGGAGCAGCGGTGCCAGGGTCAGCACGAGCAGCATCTGGAACCCCTGAACGGCAAGGCTCAAGATCAGGTCCATATCGCCACCACCAGGAGCAGGCCGACGAGGGCTATGAAGACGAGGCTCAAATATTGGCGGATGGTGAGAAACTGCAGATAGTTGAGCTTCTCAGAGGCATACGAGACCCAGCCGCTGATCGGCGCATAGACCAAGTCCCAAATGAGATCGTGCAGGCTAACCTTTAGATGCGCGGGCCGCATATCGCCTGGCGGCGGCATTTCAACTCGCTCACGCGCGAGGAACACGACCTCTCCGAACACGCGACGCAGCGGCTGGGCGAAGCTGTCGGCCGTATATTGAGTTGCCGGATTCGGATCGGGAAAGCCGCAGTCCCAGGCGGGAGCGCGGCGCACGGCGCGCGAGGCAAAGCGATGAATGACCTCGGCGGCGAGCATCGCCGAAGTGGCGATGAAGACGAAGACGAGCAGGCCGTTATAGGAGCTGCGGCTCTCGGCCACCGGAACGATCGACAGCCACGGGATCGACGCCTGCACGGGCATATGCTGTCCAACCAGGTCTTGCGCGATCGGCGCGATCGCGTCGATGACGAAGCCTGGCAGAATTCCGGCAAGCAGGCAGAAGCTCAACAGCGTGACCATCGCCGCGAGCGAGAAGCTGTCCGTCTCACGGGCTTCCGCAGCGGCATTCGTGCGCGGCCGGCCGAGGAAGCTGATGCCGTAGGCGCGCACGAAGCAGGCGGCGGAAAGAGCCGCCCCGAGTGCCAACATGGCGCCCACCGCCGGCACAAGCAGCTTCAGTCCCCACTGGGGAACGTCCGGGCTCAGCAGGACGGCCTGGAACACCAGCCACTCAGAGGCGAATCCGTTGAGCGGCGGGAGCGCCGAAATGGCGACGCAGCCACCTAAGAAAAGGAATGCCGTTTTCGGCATCTTGTGGATGAGACCGCCGAGCTTTTCGATGTCGCGCGCGCCCGTTGAGGTGAGGACCGCGCCCGCTCCGAAGAACAGCAAGCTCTTGAAGAACGAATGGTTGAGAGCATGAAACAGCGCCGCTGTAAGCGCGAGCGCTGCCGCTCCATCCATGTCGTTTGCTTTGAAAGCCAGGGCCAAACCCAGCCCGACGAAGATGACGCCCACGTTTTCAACCGTGCTGTAGGCAAGCAGTCGCTTCAAGTCGCGCTGCAGGGTGGCGTGGAGCACGCCGAGCACGGCCGTGGCGCTGCCGAGCGCGAGCACCACGCTTCCCCACCACCAGACCGGGTCACCTAACAGATCGAACGTGATGCGGATGAAGCCGTAGATTGCGACTTTGGTCATGACGCCGCTCATGAGGGCCGAGACATGGCTCGGAGCAGCCGGATGCGCCAGCGGCAGCCAAACATGCAACGGCACGAGGCCGGCTTTGGAGCCAGCCCCCAGCAACACCAGCGCCAAGACGAGACCAGGAAGCCAGGCAGCATGTTGAACGCCGCGCATATCCGCGAATGCGTAGTTGCCGGCTGGGCCCGCGAGCAGCCCGAACGCCAACAGCAGCGCGAGCGTGCCAAAGCTCGCCATCACGATGTAGATGTAGCCTGCGCGCCTGTTATCGGGATCGTGATGGTGCGCCATGACGAGAACCCACGAGGTGAGCGACATGAACTCCCAGGCGAAGAGGAAGCTGAAGGCATCGGCCGCGAGAATGACCAAGTTCATGCCGGCGAGGAACGCGGGATAGAAAGGCAAGACGCGGCCCGGCGTCTCCTCGTGCTCGCCGTATCCCAGCGCATAAAGACTGGCGGCGGCGGCACCGAGATTGATGACGGCGAGAAAGAAGGCAGAAAGAGCGTCAATCGTGAAGTGCGCGCCGATCCAGGGCAGCCCAACGGGAAGCCGCAGGCTCTCGGCGGGCTTGGCGACCGCTAGAAGGGCGCCGCACGCGGTGACGAGGATCACCGAGCACGTCAGCAGGCACGAGAGATAGATCAGGCGAGAGCTGGCGCGAATTCGCTGCACGGCGATCCCCGACACCGCGATGCAGAGCAGCGCCGCCACGCCCCAGAGTGCCACCGCAACCGACATCGCCAACTACCTCTGCGATGAGCGCATCGCATGCGTCCCGCGTCGAAGCATGAGGCCCTGGACAGCGAGCTCACGCCTTGAGGCGAATGCCGCGACCGCCTGAATGACTGACTGCCCCATCAGCGATCAACTCGACGCCCGCTGCATTCAGCGCGGACACGAGCTTGGTCAGTGAATTGACATTGCCGCGTATCACGCCCTCGCTCGCCTCCATTCGTTGAATGGTCGGCAGCGAGAGCCCTGCGAGCTCGGCCAGCTTGCGCTGGTCGATGCCGAGCAAGGCCCGGGCGCCTCTAAGCTGGGCTGACGTGATCATGTGCAGCGCATCAATTATTAACTGAAAACCATCATAACTCAATCTCTGCGCATGTGTCGCGGTCAACGTGGCTCTTGACCGCACGAGCCTGTGGATCGTCTTGTTGGTCTTGGTTCAACTTGGTCTTGGTTCAACCGTTGCGGCGCGGCACGTGCTGCGATGTGACAACACGAGCATGTCGCTTCCCGCTATCGAGCCGCCGCGGCCCACCGCTTGGCGGCTGCGCGCGTGCCGTTGCGACGCGCGTGGGTCCGTGAGCAAAACGCACGAAAGAACTCAGAATGGCCGAAGACATCCTGATAGGCAGCGTGCTTGGCATAAGCGCGTGAATGGAAAGAGTGTCATGGGAATCCGCAGCTATTTCCCGGAACCGCATTGTAGCATTGCCGCAGAGACTTTTGGATCGCCCTCTTCCCGAGGCGAAAAAGATAGGATAGTCATTTTCTGAGAATTACCGGGGGAATCACTTTTGATGCTCGACGAATTGATCGATCGCATTTACGAAGCCGCGACCTTGCCGGAGCTATGGCCTCGGCTGCTCGACGAAATCACCATAGTAGGAAAAGGCCATTTCACCGCGCTATTCACGCTCGGCAACGGAAACTGGCATTGGGTCGCGTCCGAATACGGCGTGCGCATTAGCGAGGATTACCTCGCCGAAGGCTGGCCGCAGCGGACCGATCGTGTCGATCGACTGATCGCCGCACGCCACGCCGGGTTCGTCGGCGATCTCGACGTTTACACCCTCGACGAGATGGATCGGGAGCCGGTCTTCACGGAGTTCCATCGGCCAAGAGGTCTCGGCTGGGGCGCGGCGACCGCGATCTCCGTGCCGAGCGGCGATATGCTGATCGTCGACGTCGAGCGCCGCTTTGAAGCAGGTCCCGTCGAGCCCGAAACGGTGCAGGCGCTCGACCTGTTGCGGCCGCACTTGGCGCGTGCCGGATTGCTGTCGGCACGTCTCGCGTTCGAGCGGGTGCGCGCGACCGCCTTGGCTCTCGACCTCATCGGATTGCCTGCCGCGGTCCTGTCGCGCGAGCAGAAAATCATCGCTGCTAACCCGCGCCTCGAGGCGCTGATGCCGAATGTGGTGCTGGACCGCCGCCAACGCGTCGCGCTCGCCAATCCGCAGGCCGACGCGCTGCTGGCCGACGCCTTGGCGCGATCCGCGCGGTCATGGGACGCGGGCGGGATCGGCTCCGTGCCGATACCCGCCACCGAAGACCGGCCCCCCTACATTGTGCACGTCGTGCCCATACGCCGCGCAGGCAACGACGTATTCTACAACGCGTCCGCCATACTCGTCGTGACGCCGGTTGTGCCGGCCGAGGTGCCTACCGCCGACGTGCTCCAGGGGCTGTTCGATCTGACACCGGCGGAAGCGCGCATCGCCCGCAGCATCGCCGAGCTCCATACGATCGATACGATTGCCGCCAACCTCGGCGTGTCGCGGGAGACGATACGCACTCAGCTCAAGGCCGTGCTGGCCAAGACCGGGATGAACCGCCAGGGGGATCTGGCTGCGCTCCTGTCGGGCTCACATATTCTGCCAGATAGCATCGAATGAGCCACATCACCCGTTTGGGTGATGTGGCTATCGCCCTGATAAAATAACGATATTGAACGTTCAACGGCGGGGCGCGTGTTTGAATTGCATTAACCAAACTCGAGCAGCGGGGTTATTCTTCAATCAAGGCCTCCGCGAATGCGAGGGGGAAAATGCGGGAAACTTCATCGGTCGCGGTTTGCCAAATGCAGATGCGCTTTTGCTGAATTGTTCTCGCTTAGTCTTCGCAAATGCATCTGCGTTTCGAAAGTAAAGGGAGTTCTGAAGTATGCTAAGTCGCAAGCCAAACGGCTCGGATGATATTGGCCCCATTCCTCTTCCGCAGGGTGCCCGATTTGATGCATCGGCACGCGCGACATCGGCTCCGGCAAGTCCTAGCCCCGCTGCCGCCGTCAGGAAGTCGCCGTTCGAAGGCATGAAGTGCGAAGGGGCCGTTCTCATCGGTGCCGGCGCCAAGGTTGCGGGCGACATCAGCAACAGCAGCACCGTCGAGATTCAGGGCTACCTCGAAGGCAATGTCATCACGAACTCCCTGACCGTGCGTGAGGGCGGCGGATTTAAAGGCGATATGCAGACCCAGCACGCCGAGGTGCATGGCTCGGTGGAGGGTAATATCAGCGTGCAGGACTTGCTCGACATCCGCTCAACGGGGCGGGTCAGCGCCGAAGCCTCATACGGCAAGCTTGCCGTGTCAGCTGGAGGATCGCTCGCAGGCAATGTCCAGGTGAAGCCTCCGGTTGTCTTGGAGGATCTGCGTGACGAACCGGGCGGCCAAGACGCCCGCGCCCACCGCGAGGCCAACGGGAGATGGAACGGCTAATTCGCCATCTGGTGGGACGTGCCAAATATCGCGCCGATCTTAGAAGGACCTCCTAATGTTCAGTCGTAGCTCGTCCGCCCCCAACAGCAAGTTGATGGAGCGCTTGAATGGGCACGCATTGCCGGCGACGTCCGGAACAAGCCCAACTGCGCCGGCGATGCCGACGCAGGCGCAATCGGCGTCGCTGCTAGGCCAAGACATCAAGATCACCGGCATCGATCTCAAGATCAGCAGCGTCGGTACGCTGCGGATCGACGGGGACGTGCAAGGCGAGGTCTACGGTGCTGCCGTGGTCATCGGCGACAGCGGAACCGTGACCGGATCCGTCTTCGCCGAGGAGGTCATCGTGCGCGGCCACGTCTTCGGGATCATTCGCACGAGGAAGGTGGTCCTGCAATCGTCCTCGCACGTGGAAGGCGACATTCACAACAACGCCATAGTCGTCGAGCCAGGCGCCCGCTTCGACGGCCGTTGCCGCCACCTTGAAGAAAGGTTCGAGCTGTCGATCCCGAACTAGCTCGGCTGATCATGGATGACGCCGGGACCGAGCCCAGGCGCGCGCCTCTGGCTTCGCTCGCCCGCCAGCAAACTTTTCTCCCGCATCGGGGCCCCCGATAGCCGATTGCGTTAGTTGGCGATCCCGGCAGGATGCGAACCTGCAACCCTCCGCTTAGAAGTTAGAGGCAAACCGTCTAAGTTACTGTGATCATATGCTTTGTGTTTGCAGTGGCGGCTCGAAGAAGCCCGACAAAGCGCAGATTAGTCCGCCGACTGCAAACATACCTGCTCTTGACCAGGTGCACCATCGTAGTCTCCCATGAGGCGGCTTATTCGAGTGAGGATCATGGAATGGCATTTTATCGCGCTAAGGCGCAGCGGACGTGGAAGGTAGCGGCTTTCGCAGTGATCTTATTGGGCGCGCTGACGCCCGCGGCTATTGCCGAGGAGGAGAGAACGCGCAAGGCCATGTTGGATATTGGCCGCGAAGAGTTTCAGGAGAGCTGCGCGGCCTGCCATGGACCGGATGCTTCCGGAAGGGGAGAGCTGGCCAACAAACTCGTGAAACCTCCCAAAGACCTCACCATGGTCGCCGAAGAGAACGGAGGCACTTTTCCCTTCTGGAGAGTATTTGACATCATAGCGGGCGACACGAAAGTGGAGGGCCACGACACATCCCAAATGCCTCTCTTTTCAGAGCGCATGCGCGGCCAGGAATCCGCTGGAGTATTCCCGCCAGCACCGCTCCGCGTGCTCGCGCTCACGCATTACCTTGAGAGCATCCAAGAATAGTCTGTCCGCCACTTCTCGACCTCTGATTGACACCGTTTGACGTGACGGGTGCATGTGGCCGCTCGAAAAGCATGCGCCCGACACTTCGCGGCGCAACCTAGAGCCTATCGAGTTCCTCTGGGGCCACTTATTCGCCCATGCTCGGCAGTGGCTGCGCCAGTGGCGATCCCGGCAGGATTTGAACCTGCGACCCTCTGCTTAGAAGTTTGAGGGCATCTGCCCAGGCCGCTGTTCCCACACCACATTCATTTTGCAACGGTGGTCCCAATTGCTCCGGCAGCCCGGTCTTTCAGGCGAGAGTTTGCAAAACGCCCCAGACAGCACGACTGTCCTTATCCCCCGGATCGGCGCTACCACAAACCAAGTTGTTCGCCGAGGTCATCGAACTCGCCGGAGATCCAATTCGTGTAATGGCCATTGTTCTCAGCGATATCCCACGCCAAGAAGCCAAACAGCGAGACGAGCAAGAAGATCAAGAAGACCCAACGCATGGACTCTGAACGAGCGCGGCCCTTCCGATCCGGCGCTGCATCGCAAGCCAGGGCTCTGGCATTCAGGCTGACGTAAGCCGCCGCTGATATTGGGCGAGAGCGCCCCGTTGTTCCCTTCGGGGCGCGTCAGCCCCTAACTTAACCCGGTCGTCCCTCCCGGCGGCCGGGTCCTTTGTTGCCCCGGTCGCCAGCCGGGGCGCCCCAGGGATGGTCCGGCGCCAGTAAAATGGGCCTAATCGCGCTCATGTTGCACGTGATGGCAGTCGACTGAGCACAGCGTCACGCTCAGGCCGTGCACAGCTTACGAGTTGTGCTCTGAGCCGGCCGCATAGAGCCGACGACACGTCTCGATCTCCTCGTCGTTCAACTCCCTCACGTAGTCGACAAGTTGGCGGGTCGCTCGAGAGCGCGAAGAATCGCATCGGCCTCGGTACAATCTGGCTGCCGGTCCGTATGGGCTGCGCTTCGCGGTCCACCAAGAATAGGATGCTGCCTTCAATGCCATAGGGGTGATGCTTCGGGTCAGGGTGCGGCGTTACGTCGACGAGAACACCGTCGGGTTGGCGCCACACCGCATGATGCCGAAGGAAGAGATAGCCGGGGCCTGGGATAGCCTCCGCGAACCGATGGTGGAACGTCCAGCCGAGCAGCACATCGCCACCGCTACGTTCAGCCTTCGCAGCGGCGTTGGCGAAGCACAGGTGCGGTTCGGCATCGTCTTCTGGCCGCAGCCACGGGCGCTTGGCGAGTGTGGCGGTGAGCAGGAAGACCTGATTCCTGGGTGTCCTGTTTTCTCGAAAAGCTAACCAGGACGTCCTGTCGTGGTCTACCAACTCGAAGGGGGTCGGGGGTATGTGGCTTACTAAGGTTGCGGGGGCGTTGGGGCGTGGCTTCGCCAAGGGGATCCTGGGTCTGATCGTGCTGGGGTGTATCGCGATCTCAACGTGGTTCGCCTACCAGTTCGGTGCGGGGAAAGCAGCGACGGAAGAGTTTGCGGTCGCGTATGGGCTCGCCGGTGGCGGTCTCGACATGCTCAAGGCGTCGCTGCCCATCATCGCGTCGTCATCGCAAATGCCCGGGCGAAGATGTGTCTTGCCTGGGCGGCGTTTGCGCTCCTGACGGGCATCATCATCCCGGCGCATCAAAAGCTGCTCGCTGTTCTCGATGGGATCGAGCGCACGTCCGTGCAGATCCTCGACAACACGCGCGGCGTCCCTTGGAAGCCGGATGGCTTCCGCTCGAGTTGGCAGAAGGCGCTAAGCGGGCCACTCGCTGCTATTCGTGAAGCGGGTCTCGTCTTCCACGGGCTGCGCAAGTCAGCAGTCGTCACGCTGCTCGAGGCCGGCTGCACCGATGCAGAAGTTGCAGCGATCACAGGCCAGTCGCGACAGATGATCGAGCACTACAGTCGGCAGGTGAACCAGAAGAAGCTCGCAGCGGCTGCCATCCTCAAGTGGGAAAGCGCGCGGGTGATGCCGGCTGGTTCGTGAACTCAGAAATCGGCAGTACAGTTCTGCTTCAGGTTCGAAAGGTGGCGTAGCTCACCCGTAACGATACCTCATAAGCAGCCGCACTTGCGGTTAACCGGATAACGCATCTTCTCGCGAATTCAATTACTTCATTGTGCTTTTCTAGTTTTTGTCGAAGAGCCATTTGAATAAACCGTTGTTCTTTAAAACGTTTTTCCTTTGTCCATGACCGCGCTTTAAACCAAATCCAATGGTTGTCGGGCGGAGTTTCGACTGTTGCACATCCGCCCTGCTAAAGAACAAAGGCACTTTGAGTGTATTTTTGTTGTAGATAACTCGGCTCCCTAAGGTGAATGTACCAACGTCCCTTTTAGGGGCAGGGGGCGTATATGCGTAAATTCTTTTTTTGGACTAACGGCCTGCTGTCGGCGTTCCATCGCACGCTGTTCATCGCCGTTGCGGTGATGGTCATCGCAAGCGTCATTGGCGCCCAAGCTGATGAAAATTCATTGTTTTCGAGAAGTAATGCGCTGAAAGCTCCGGGGTATTGCCCGAAGCTCATGGTGCCGCCGGAATGCGCAGCCCGCCTCGCGGATTATGAAAAGGCTTACGGAGAATTACAGAACGCAATCAACGAGTTTTACGGCGCGCTTGATCCTGCCTTTGCCGACGAGACGTGGGGGAAGCAAAAGCCGCAGATAGATGCCGTCTCCGCCGACTTCCAGAAGATATCGACGGCTTTGGACACGCTTAAGAACAAGGTGGCGGCGGCAAAGGCCAATAATTTTGCAGCGCAATTGAACAAAACCAAGACTGCGAGAGCTTCGCGAGCGAGCTCGACGTCTCCGCCGATCTAGATAAGGCAGTCCAGGCCATTGCAGAGCTCCGGAAGGTCTTCGTGCCCGACCCGGGCAAGGCGGACAGTCTGAAACAGTATATGCCGCCGATATGAGCGCCAACTTGGTCAAGCAAAACCAAGTGCTCGAGGGTGCCTACCTCAAGGCCAAGGCAGCGGCAGAGGACGCCCTGCGGGCGGGGGTAGTCCTTGCAGCTAAGCCGGAGGAGGCGCCTCCTCCGAACGCCGCCAATGCGGTGGAAATTCTCGACGCGCTCTACGGAGAATCCGAGGTGCTGCGGCAGGTCGAGCAGCGCTGGCAGGCCAGCCCGGGTGCCATCAGTCTAAAGGATTTCGTACCGAGCAACGGGAGCGGGCGGTACTGCCCGGCAAAGGATTACGTGAGATTTCGCTGCCAGTTCGATGAAGCTGTACCGGAATTCTGCCTGCACAAGGACTACCTCAGAGAATCCTGGGATGCCAGCTCCTTTCGGTCCGTGTGCGGGGGACTACAATGGCTTCAAGGTGCAATGGAGGCGCGCGTTTAAACAGACGAAAACCTCCTGCACGCTCACAGTGCAACTTGATCAGATGTGCGGTTTCCCTGCGGCAACTGCGCCTGTAAACGATCGCCACGCGCTTGTCCTTTACCGCTGCGGTCAAGCCGGGAAGCCTCAATTGAAGCCTGCCTCGAACACGCAGACAGTCTACCTGCTGTGCGAATAGGGGTCATGAAATCTGGCTTGGGAGCGACGTCGACCGAACGCTTCGCTCGATTTGTTTCAAGGAGTTTGTAAATGCGTATGCTTGTACGGGGCTTGCTTGCGAGCGGAACGGCCCTGATCGCTGGCTGCGTCGGAATAGGGAGTGCGGAGTTCGGGCAGGGCATCGTTTATCATCTGCCGCGATCGCTGCTCACTATCACCGTCGTCCAGTACACCGCGGAGGGCCGCACCTGGTACCAGATCGGAAGGCCGAAAAAGGCAGGCAGCGCCCAGACCCCGGTTGACGTATATGACGAGCTCGGGGACATCGAGAGCGTTTCAATTCCCGACGCGGGCCAGCGTTACGTCGCGAAATACAATCCGAGCGCAATGAGCGACGATCGCCTGTGCATCTCGCGCTCACCGACGGGGTTGCTGCAGGACGTCAACTTCGCGTCCGACGACCGCACCGCGGAAGTGGTATTCAATATCGCGCGCTTCATCGCCGGGTCCATTGGAGGTCCAAGGAAAACAGGGATCACTACGGATACTAACGGCAAATCAGCACTCGTCGTGCGCGCCTATACCGGGCGCATCGACCCCCTGAGCAATGCTGACCGCGTGTCCTTCAATCGGGCGATGCAAGACACATTCGGAGAGGACGTCGAGCTCGATTTCACCCGCATGTTCGCGATCTTCAAACACAATATGGCTCCCTTGCCTGTGGGCTGCCGCTTCGGCGAGGACTGCGGCCCGCAAGCGTGGACCGATCGCTGTACAGCCGATGGCATATGCTATCGCACGCAATTGGACGTGCCGATCGATCTCAAGCTCCATGGGGAGCGCGTGGACGTGAATTACGCTAAGGTCATAAATCCATATGACATCGGGGCGATCGGCATTACGCGCGCCGCCCTCGTCCACAAGATCTCTAAGTTCAAGTTCAACGATGGCGTTCTCATCGGCGCGGTGATCCGCAAGCCGAGCGAAGTAGAAGGAGCCAGCTTGCTTCCGTTGAATGTCATTTATGCTGCCTTGGTTACGCCAAGCTCCGCATTGTCGACGGCGTTCTCCGGAAGCAATAGTGGCAAGGATGCAATCCTTTCCGAGTTAGAAAAGAATACTCAATCCTTAAACGACGCCAATACTAAGATAAGTGCGCTCGAGCAAGGGCTAAGCCCGAGCGTTGGTTTGGATACCATGCAAACCTACAATCTATCGTGCTCCGCGCAAGATGAAACGGGATCATTTGTCAATCTCGTTACGGGAGTTACGGGCGCTAATAAATAAATCCAGGCTGTCAATGCTATGCGTGTGGCGCACCGGCATCTTCGTAATTGCCCACAGGCCCTGAGTTCGCGCGGGGTCCCTACGGGGAAGATGGCGTTTGCACAAATTTGGAGCGTGCGTGGCCATCACTCTCGGCTCAGCTCATCCTTTGATGGCGCAAGACCAAATTCCTCTTTTCCGCTACGCCGGCGCTCCAGAGTCCCTCCGAGGCAAGGCTGCGCCCGGCGGGGTACCCGCTGGTGCAAGACGGGTGATAATACAAGTCCCGCCGCCGCTCCGTCCCGGCGAGATAGCCCTCGATAGTTATGGTCCCAACGGTACGGAAAAGCCCAGCCATTGGCCCTTTACTATCGATATGACCGGGACGCTCGGCTGCACGGGGACGTTGATCGGGCCGCAGGTGCTTCTGACCGCCGCTCACTGCATCGAGCAATTCGACAAAATCGACATCGATACCGGGAAGGACGACGCCGGACTTCCCACGCAAGTCCGTGCCACGTGCGAGCAACACCCCATGTACCGCTCCCAGGGCTTCTTCAGTCAGTTTGACTATGGCCTTTGCCATCTTTCCGGACCGTTTCCAGATTCTGTGGTGGTGAAGATGTGGAGCGGCAATCATGAAAGAACTCGTGTCCGCTTTCAGCGCCTCAGTCTGAATCCGCGCGAGGTGCTTCCGCGCGACCGTGTGCTGCTGTCCGGGTTTGGCTGTTCGAGCAGGACGTCCGAAATCATAGACGGAAATATCCGGGCCGGGCTGTCGACAGTTGCCCGCGCCTCCCCGCAACTGGTTACGCTTGGTCAGCAATTCAACATTGACAGCAGCGTTCTGTGTCCCGGGGATAGCGGCGGCGCCGCCTATCGCTATTTTTCCGACGACCCCTACGACGGGCCGCGTGTAATCGTTGGTGTGAACTCGGCGAGCTATGTCTCTCAAAGCGTATCGTACATCGCGCGCACCTCGGCGCCTACCTTCGTGCGGTTCGTAAGGGCATGGCAGGCGAGTTGGAGTGATGCGAAGATATGTGGACTGGACAAGGAAATCGACGCTCATTGCCAGAGCGCCGAATAGAAAAAGGCGCACGACAAACCGAGATGGGCGTTGGGCTTTTGAGGGCTATTTTATGGATCGCCAGTTGTACATTTTTGGGCTGGGACTTATTGCTTCACTGACTGCGCTCTCGGCCGGCGCGGGCGCGGATTCCCTGCACTTAAAGGGCGCGAATGCGATGACGCCGGCAATGAAGGACCGGCTCAATTTGTCGAAGCAGGTCATTCCGCGCTTCGATGCGTTTGCGCCGCACGTGTTCAGTCTAATAAATAAATGCGAAGTTTGGGACGGGACCAAACCTTTGAAGGTCTGCTTTGTCGATGACGACACGACGTATCGCAGCGCCTTCGTTGAGGAGAGCAAGATTTGGCTGAGCTATCGGCCGGAGTACTTGGAGTTCGGTGTGCCACCGGGTTTCAATAAGTGTTCAGGCAACAGAGATGAGGCTATCCGGGTCGCGTTTCGCGAAACATCGGATGGTGAACTTGCCGGAAATTGGGGATGTGTCGGAAAGAACAGTACGCGGCCTGATACCGAATGCGGCAAAAGTGACGTTTCGTTGAACGTAAATCCCCAAAGCTTCAGCAAGAACTCGAACTCACCTGAGTTCAAGTATGCTGTGCTGCACGAGATGGGCCACGCACTTGGATTGGAGCACGAGCATCAAAATCCGCAGGCGAAATGCTGGGATCAGATCGATCCGCAAGTCGGGAAGTATGCACTTGACAAAGATACGCCGAATCCCGCATAAACGGCGGGGTCGCTCACCATCTCACTCAGGTGGACATCGCCCGTCTCTTCAACAACCACCCATGCGTGATGAATATACTCGTGCCGCTTGCCTACAATCGTTCTGGCTCTTCCAACCAACAACTCAATGTGCTTGAGCCCAGTTGAGCCAGCCTCAAGAACGGCCGCAGCAGCGTTCTCGATAATCTCTTAGCCTCCCGAAATTCGAACGGGGCGTGAGATAAACAATACGCGCATAAGTAGGCGCTATGCTAAAAATCCCCGCCTAGCATCTCACCCAAAAATATGTCTAGGTTTGCCATCTCGATGGAGATCATTCCGATGGCGTGAACGTGTTCTGGGTGGCGCTCAAGGACAGATTGGTAGAGGGGAGGCTTTGTCAACTCGGCCATGGGGAAAATAAACTCCGAACAACTCTCTCCGAATGAAATCGCGCGCCGCCGCGACGAAGCCGTGCGCCGCGCCCTCAACACGCCTCCCAAGCCTCACAAAGACATGAAGCTAGGGAAGCGGAAACCTAAGACTTCCGCCCCTTCCTCAAAGAAGCCCCGCTAGGTCGCTCCTTTCTTTTCATCAGGCCCTTGATAGGTTAGCCGCTTGCCGGCGGCCCCCTTGACCATAAGCCGGGCGCGTTCCGCATCCTCGATGCCGAGCGATGATCGCGTATTCCAGCGGAAGGCAAACTCGTCCACGTAGCGGCCAAGATGCTGCTCGGAAACGCTGTGGAAGGTGCCAGTGACGCCGCGCTTGAGGATGGCGAAGAACAACTCTCGCGCTCTGAATGTGAGCCTTGCCGTCCTTACTGACGTACTCGCCCCTTGAGTGATTGACGACGCCATGGGCGGCGAACTCGCTGCTCATGTGGTAGTAGGCGAGCGCGTCGTCGGTGTTCATGGTGGACTTGGGATCGACGTTCTTCGCAATCGCCTTGCGCAGCGTCTTGGCGCTTACGTCCGGGACGTGCTTCGCCCGCACTTCGCCGCCGCGCTCTACGAGCGCATGCACCGCGTGCTTCTTCGGCTCCGGCTTACCCCGATGGACGTTCTTCTTCTTGCCGCCGACGAACGTCTCGTCGCTCTCCACGACTTTACCGGAGCCGCCGATCTTGCCGCCCTTGGGGCCGATGCCCATGGCTTCGCGCAAGCGCATGGCCATGAACCAAGCCGTGCGGTAGCTGCCAAGGTCCAAGCTCGCGCTGTAGCTGCTTAGCTGAAATACCCTTCTTGCTGGCGGCCATCTTGTGGAAGCCGAGAGCCCACTTCGTCAGCGGGATGTGGCTGCTTTCCATGACGCTGTTGAGCGTCACCGAGAACTGCCCAAGGCAATCGTTGCACTGTAACAGGCCAGCGCGGTGCGCATCGCCCTCTAGGCGATGTACGTGGTCGGAGCCGCAATGTGGGCACATTGGGCCGTCAGGCCAGCGCTGCGCTTCGAAATACTCGCGCGCCTTTTCTTCATCGTGGAACATCGGGTCCCGGGGATCGACTGACATGGTTCAATACCGCCTCAAGCTATGTCGCTATGGACTCGCCATTCTGTGGGCAGCGCTTAGCTGGTCTTCTTCAAGACATCGGAAATGGCTACGGCCAGCTCGGCCGCTTCATGCCGAGACATGGACAAAACCAGAGTGGTGGCCGGTTGGTCTGGCTGACGACGTGGAGCTGTCCGTTCGGGATTTAGAACTATTCCGCGAACGATATATTTCGGCTCAGAAGCGCCCGTCACCCTGCACTCAAAGTGCCAACGCTCTGTGATTTTGTTGATGCCGGGTTCCAGCACAATGACACGTTCCATTGGCTCAACTCCAATCGGTTGAACCTGTAGATATGCGCTCAAGACGTCTTTGTCAAGTGCATACTTCCCCGCAAGTCGCTTACGCGGATTATGCTCCGATGCCTCCTGAGCAAATCCGCGAGATATTCAAGGTGCTCCTTGACAAAAATATCGAAGTCTCAACATACGATAATGCCTCCGTTATGCACTACGTTTTGCCGATAACTCTGTTCAAACAGCAAAGCCCGCGACCTACGTGTTGCTCCGATCTTCATCCAACGCTCTCTGTCGCCGATCAGACCGTCATCAAGAAATATTACCCTGAGACCGGAATCGCCCAAAAGTCCTGCGTTGACGATGGCAGCTTTCTTGTTTCTAGCCTTGACTTTACGCGCGAGCAGAAGCGCGCCCTCGGCGCGGAACTGACACCTTTGCTCGCGATCGGTGCCAGTGCTGGCTCGAAAGTGACGCTCGCGCTCAAACCTGAGATCCATGCGCCTGTCTTTACCCCTAGCGCGAAGGGGTTCGCGTTTCCGAATGAAGCGATCGCACCCGACGATTCCCACGAATTCGCGCACCAAGGCGCATCTGACTGCACGCCGGAACCCTTGCGCGAGAAGGCGAGCTGTTCCCTTTCCGCCGATGGCGGCGCTCTCGAATTCTCCGTCGGCCCGTGAGGTTCTACGAGATCACTCAAAATCGCGTCTCAAGAGGGTGCCGCGCTTTAGCGGCACGAACGCGAGTTTGCAAAACCGATTGCAAAACTCTTAGAGGCTCTCGCTCAACGAGATCGCTAAAGGATTGCGCTAGTTGGCGATCCCGGCAGGATTTGAACCTGCGACCCTCTGCTTAGAAGTTAGGTCCGACCCCCTCTAACCACCTCGGGGTCAACGAAATACGTTGTACAAAGGATTCTTACTAAGGCCTGAGAACTCCCGTGCGGGCTGCCGGTTTGTACAACGGAGTGGGCGCCGTGGATTGGTCTACATTGTCCGACAGGTCGCAGAGATGGCGTCTGCAGCTACGGCTGTTGCTGCGTCGGGGATCTCGATCCGCGCGGTTGAAAATCAAGCCTCAGTGGGGGCGCACGTTCATGGAGCTGCTGTCGATCGCGCTGGTGCCGCTGTCGGTGGCGGCGATGGGCTGGTACTGGACGCGCTGGCAGCAGGATGTCGGTGACCTCAAAACCATGATCGAACTCGTAACGGACAAGTCGCCGGAAAAGCAGAAGTACGGCATCGCCATGTTCGAGTACCTCGCCAGAAACGGCAAGGTGCCGGTGGAGTTTCTCGCCGCCCAGATCGACTATGCGTCAACGGCCGAGAACCACGAGCTCCTTCCCATGTTGGAGGTGGCAATTCTGAATGCTGCTAAGGAGAACCCCAAGGTAGCGCAGGCCTATCGTCTCGCACTGGAGAGGCGGCCAGCGCGCGTCTTCGCCCATGTGCCGAACGAGGAGACTTACGACTGTCTCATGCGGCTGCGCGATGGGTTCAAGGATGTCGACAAGGCAAATATGAACTTTCCGGCGGTGCGCAAATTCGAGGGCTACGCCACCTCAACCCAGGAGCTGCGCTTCTTCCATGCCGAGGACAAAGTACGCGCACAGCAGATCGTGGGACTATTCGGAACGCTAGGGCTCCAGCTCCCGGTCCAGGACCTATCAACGAGTGAGTGGGCGGCCACGAACAGTCCTAACAGCTACGAGCTGTGGTTCAACGGTAAGTCACTGCCGCAGCTCTGCCAATCGCGCGCCGCCCAATAAAGGGAGGGCGCCCAGACCCAGGAACGCCTTGCTGACCGCTGCCGCTGCTCCGATCCTGGCAGTTGGTCCTGGCGGTCAGCGGCAGCTCAGACGAGCGCCGCGTGGTGGTTGCTGGATGAGCACAGAGCGCAGATTTCCTGGCTCGCGCCTGTGAATAACGGGCGCAAATGCGCTCAGGCACTAGTCGCAATCCCTCCAGCTTTAGAGAGTGGCCGCAATCTTCCGCGCGCTCTCCCAAGCGCAGCCCTTCTCCAGCGGAAGAGACTGCGCCGGTCCACGCTAGGGCCGGCGCGTTTTTCCCCGAGGTGGTCCGAATGCACAGACTTCTCGTACTTGCCTTTGCAGCCTGGCTCGTCACTCCGGCCCACGCGGAGGAGTGGGACTGGGAGATCGGCTACAAGCGGCCCGGCTTCGTCCACCATCACGTTCGGCCTCAACTTAGCGATGTCGACCGCGAGCGCGTGCGGCTTTACCGGGAGACCGGGCTCGACGCCGAGCACCGAGAGCACCACGACGGCGAGGCCTTCGAGGATCGGCACGATGACGGTCACGGCTTTCACTGCCTCGAACCCATACGCGGGGTGGGCACCGAATGGATCGGTCAGGAAGGCGCGCTCCAGGCCGCCCGCAAGGATTGGATGGAACGCGTCCGCTACGACCACGGCGAGCGCTTCATCGACATGACCAATGCTCGCGACGAAGTCAATCGGTGCAGCCGCGTCTCGATTGGCGAGGTTGCCGGACGGGTCATGTACCGCTGTGAGATTTGGGCGCGGCCGTGCCAGGCACACATGGAAGAGGCGCACATGGAGGGAAGCCCTCAGGCGCAGCAAGAGGAAGAACGGAAATAGAGCACCCCAGGACCAACCGATGCGCAGATTTGTCGCCCTCGCGATAGCAGCGATTCTCGCCGGTTCTAGTTCGGCAATCGCAGAGCCCACCTCCGACAACGCAACCTTAGTCGCTGTTCTTGAGACGCAGAGCCGCTTGCGTGAGGTGCATTCCCAGCCAATCACTCCTGACCACTGCCATGCAATGCAGCAACTCTTCAGAGAGCTAGATGAGAGGGGGCAATCCCTAATGTTCACCACGCTTCGCGGTCCCGCTGAAACCTTGGCTATTTTTTGCGTCCAGGCGAACGGAAAGGGTGTCGATTGGACGGGTGCTGCGTTGACCTCCGAACAGATACAGCACCTTGCCTACGAGCTGATCTCCGAACGACAGAAATGAGCGGCCTGGCGAGCGGACCGATGTCGCCGACGAGGGAGGGCACCGCATGGCACAGCTCAGACGCACTCGTGATCCCGAGGCTGCCACCCGGCGCCTCCTCAAGCAGCAGCTGAAGGCTTTCCGCAAGAAGTTCGGGCGCGACCCGCTGCCAGGCGAGCCGGTCTTCTTCGACCCGGACGAGAGCGTGCCGACCGAAATCTCCGAAGCGAAGCTGCGCGAGGACATGCTGAAGGTGCTGGCAGAGGGTCCGCCTCAGTTCGCTTACGCCTACGCGAAGACGGGCTTGCTGCTGCTCTTAGAGGAGCAGGCCGAGCACTGCCCGCCGGATGCCGTTGCCGAGTGGAAGGCGGCGATCGACGAGTATTTCAGGCTGGAGGAGGAAGGCGAGGACAAGGAGCAGTGAAATGTGGCGTGCGGCGGTCCGTGCAATCTGATTGGTCAGAATGTGAAGCGTATGCCGGCGCTCCCACCCTGCAGGCTCGAACCGTCGCCGGCCGCACCTTCGTAGCCGAGGTAGATGTCCGCGGACGGTGTCGCCAGCGTCATCTCGAGCCCGAATACCGCCGCGTCGCGCGGTGCGGAGGCACCAGCGACCGTGAAGGTCGCCTCGCTCGGCGTACCGTCGAAGAAGGCCGTGGCCGTGCGCTGCGTTCCCGCGAATTCATGCGCCCATCCGAGCCGGCCGTTCAAGCGCAACGGCGCCGCCAAGCCCACCGGAAGCCAATAAGCGATCTCGGCGCCGAGCACGCCATAGGCCGAGCCGGTTGTGTTGTCGCCGACGTGCAGGTCGGCCGCGCCTGCGCCGCTCTCGACGAACGCGCTCTGTCCCACCACGATCCCTTGCATCGCGGCATAGGGCATCACGTCCGTCTGCGCATCGACGCTCAGGCGATAGCCGGTTTCGACCTGCGAGAGGAATGCAGCCCCGTTCGGCGATCCGTTGGCCGTGCGCGACTGCCCTGGGAAGACGATGCTACGGGTGATCGTTGCATCATTGTAGCCGACACCGAGCGCGCCTTCGACGTACCACGGTCCCGGCGCATAGCGGGCGTAAGGCGCGAGCGCGAAAGTATTGGCGCTGCCGCTCCCCGGAATCCCGTTCGTGCTGAATCCAGTGTACGCGTAACCGAAGGCGAGGCCTGCGCGCAGCGTTGAATCAAAGCGCTGCTCGAAGCCGCCAGCCACTCCGCCTGTGCCGGCGTTGAGGTCATGGCTATCTCCATTGCCGGAGAGGCCACTGGCCGCGCCGAATGCACTCAGCCATTGCCGTACCGGATCTGTGGCCGTGGACTCCACGCGCATCCGCTGGCGCAAGGTGCCGAGAAAGAGCTGGCCCGCGCCGATCGCCACCGAAGAGAAGTCCGCGTAAACCTCCCCGTCGAGCTGCACCAGCGCGGCGCGCAGCGGTCCTGGATCGCCGAAGTTGAGGAGATCGAGGCTCTTGTAGATGAGGTCCATGTCGGTGAACGGCGCGGGGTAGGGCCCCTTGTCCAGCGCCGCGGCAACGGCCCCGGCATTGCCGCTGCCCACGCGCGGCGCATAGAGGAGCGCAAAGGCGCCGATCGCCTGCCGGTTGATGTAGTCCTCAGGGCCAAGAAATGTCAGGCCCTGGCAGTTCGGGCCGCTCGGCGTACCGGCCGCATATTCCTGTGGGGGGCCGCCGCTGCCAAAGCCCGAGATCGCCGCGCCCATGCCCACCAGCACACAAGTGCCGGCCGGCACCGTTACGATCGTGATCATGTCCGGCAGATTGGGGAGTGCCAGTACGTCCTTGATCTGCGCTGGCGTCAACCCGCGTATGGTGCTCGGATCTGACATGAACGAGCGGTTGGGCTGGCTCGGCGTCGAGCAATCAGGGCAGTAGACCCGGACGTATTGCGTGGGCTCGGTTGTCACCACCATGTTGGCCGGTGCAGTGGGCACGAACGACAACGTGGGTGGCGTGCTGCAAATGTAATTGTTGGCGTCAGCGCCCGTGGTGATTTGGGGAACCGGATTAGGAGCGCACACCATGCCGGGCTGCTTGAACACCGGTCCCGTCAGGATGGTGCCGGGCGGCAAGGGAAGGGATTGGGCCCGAGCCTCCCCTGCGCCCCCGCGAGCGTGATGGCGCCCGCCAGCACCATGGCGGTACTTCGCGAGAACATGCCCCGAGCCATCTAACAATCTCCTTCCAGTGGAGGAGTTGTCGCAGAACACATCAGTTCTCGGCGGACACTAGGTGATTCGAACCGAAAGGACGTTTTCGCAAACACAGATGCACCGGCTTATGCGCATTCTGTTCACAGAGCCGAGAAGGATCAGATTTGCGCCGAGCGCGATGCTTCAGCACGCAAGTGCTCCGCGGGTAGATCCGCGAGTCTCGTCAGCATCGGTTAGTTGGCTTTCTCAGCCTGGTTATTTGAGCAGCGAGTACTGGTGTTGGAAGTTCGGCTAATCGCGTTGACTGCTCCCGGCTCTGACGGCTGAGGCCTAGTCACGGCTAATGGAAGCGGCGTAAACCGTCAGCGTGAGCGCCTCTGCCAAGCCGGCAGCCACCTTGCCAGCAAGATCCTGCCTGTTGTCGTCGTAGCGCATCGTCGTCTGCGGATTGGCATGGCGCGCGTGAGCCTGAGCAGCGCGCACGTCGCCATTGCTCGTATCCAGCGCAGCCGTGATGCTGGCGTGCCGCAGGCCGTGGGGACGCGCCCTGACGCCCGCCAGATCGCCGAGGCTCCGGATCACCCGATAGAGCCCGTGCCCCGTCATGCGCCGTCCTGGTTTGAAGCGAGACGTGTTCACGAACAGAGCTGGTTCGGCGTGTCGTGCAACACCGCCCCGCAGAGCAAGCCAGCGGTCGATTGCTTCCAGGGTGGGCGCAGGAAGCGTGTGCGCTTCCTTCTGCGTCCTGCCCTTGCCGAGGACCCATAGACGGCGCCCAGCGCGATCAACGTCCTCAATGTCGAGACCAACAACCTCGCCGCGGCGCAAGCCCAGATCGAACATCAGCCGGATGATCGCAACGTCGCGCGCGGCTTTGGTCGGCGACTTCTCGGAAGCCACCTGCATGAGCGCGCGCGTGCCTGCGAGGCCAGGTCCTCGTGTGTCGCGGTAGGACTGCGTCTTGAGGCCGCTGATCTCCGGCACCCACGTGGTCGCCCCGATGGTACGAGCGAACCGCAAGGCCGAGCGCACGGCGGACAGTCGGCGGTTGATGGTGGCCGGCGCCAGGCCTCCGTCCAGCATGGCTGCGCGCCACGCCAGGAGGCAGCTGTTCCCCTCGCCTGCCCGGAGGCCGATCATCAGGGCCTCCAGGGCTTGCCCAGGGCTCCCAGCGCCCTGAGAAGCCGCAAAGGCGGCTAGGTCCTGGGCGTAGGCCTGGAGCGTGTTAGGTGAGCGGCCGGCGAGAAACTCGGCGTAGAGCCTCTCACCGGCCTCCACCGGCACCGGCAAGCAGGGCGCTAGCCTGCCGGAGCCCGGTATCGTTGCCACGTGCGGCATCGCTGCCTCGCCTAAGCGGACTGCACAACAGACAACATGCAGCCCCTGCGCTCGGCAAGGTAGAGCACTGCCATGGCCAGTTCCTTCATCCCAGGATCGGCGGCAGAGCTGTCATCTTCAGCGCGCCCAAGCATCTCATCCCAGTCAGTGCGCGGCCTGTCCCAGGAGACCATGTACCCCGCGATCTCGGCACGGATCACGATGTCGAGCCAAGTTGACGGCGGCTCGCCGTGCACTCTTTCCGCAAACTCCTCGAACTGCCGGTGGAGGGTCCGGTGCTGCCGTTCGAGCGCCCTGTGTCGCTTCTTGTCGCCCGCTTCCTCGGCGGCACTGATCGCGTTGTCGTTCGCGATCAGCGCAGCAATCAAACGCTTGGCCTGTGCGAGGTCAGTGAGTCCCTTGTCGTCCGCCTCGTCAGAGACGTTACCCGGCATCGCGGCAGGGAAGGCTCCGGTCACAAGGGTGAGTGTGGCGCGCTTAGACATGGGCGCCTCCCATGTTCAGGACGGCGGCGATCAGGTGGGCGCTGGCGATGTCGAACTTGTCGGCAGACTTGTCCGTCAAGCATCGCATCGGCGCACGCACCGCAGGATCGTCGTTGCCCGCCTTGTGGGCCCAATAGTAAGCGATCTCGGCAAGGACGTGCAGATCGGCCCATGAGCGAACCGGCCGCCGCCAGATGTGCTCGCAGTGCTTCTTGAGCTTGCGTAGAGCTGCGTCGGCACGAGCCTCGGCTGCAATGCACTCCGGCGTGTGCTCAGTGAGTGGGCCGCGCTCCACCACGGCGGCATGCCAGAGCGACGCCAGCAGGCGAAGCTTAAGGCTGTCTCGTGGGGTGGATGGGCTAGCCGTGGACAGGGCGCTAGGGTGGGTAGGCGTAGGTTTAACGGACGTGATAATGGCGTGCTCAGCCTTCGACATGGTCACCTCCATGTTGCGGGTTAGGGCCTCGTCGCTGTTGACGCAGCGGCGGGGTCCGATTTCATTGTTGACGCCAGCATGATATACATGGTGCGCGCAGTCGTCAATTACAAGTAATATACATGGAAGACGAGCTCAAGACCGAACCGTTTCAAATGAGGATGCGGCCTTCGGTTAAGGCAGCTGGCGAGAAGGCTGCCAAAGATCAAAACCGCTCCCTGAATTCAATGCTTGAGACGCTGCTGATCGCGTTTCTGAAGGAGCATGGGTATCTGCCCAGCAGCGGCAAGCCCGCCGGCAAGAGGAAGTGAGTGGAGGAGTGTCATGCTAGTTCGACTGACCATGATCAGCATTCTCGGGCTCGGCATTGGGTTCACAGTGCCGGCTGATGCGAAGACCCGAAGCCCCGCGGCAACTCTGAAGCTCTTCGACACCGACAATGATGGGTCGATCGATCTCGTTGAGGCGTAGAAAGCCGCCGGCGACCTATTCGACAAGCTCAACACCGACAAGGACAGCACGATCGACACGAAAGAGCTGCAGGGTCGCTTGTCCAAGAAGGATCTCGCGGCTAACGACCCAGACAAAGACAACGCGCTGACGAAGGACGAATACCTCGCCCTCGTGGAGGCGCGCTTCAAAGCGGCCGACCCCGACAACGACGGGAAGATCGACGCCAAGGAACTCGCGACGCCGGGGGGCAAGGACCTTGTAAGGCTGTTGAAATAGGGCCTCCGTGACTGCCGCGCGGGCGACTGCGTCATGGGATGGTAGAGGCCAGTGAGCGAGGTGCGCCGACGCCTTAGTCCTCGCTCGCAAACAGGTAGCTCGCGCGCAGCATCACGGTGGACATCGTAGCGGTGCCGGTGACCGCGGCGGGAGTGCTGTCGATTTGGAGACCGGCGTCGCACAGAGGGCAGGACCCTCCGCTGTTGAGGCTAAGAGCGACGTAATCGTACTCGATACCGAGGATGACGCTGTTCCACGCCGCGTATTCCACGCCGCCGCCGATGGTCCAGCCATCGACGAACTCGCTGAACGAGGCCGTGCCTAGACGAGTACTCGTGACCTTGAGCGTCGCATCGGAGCCGGCCCAGCCGCCCTTGGCGAACACCAATACGCGGTCCCAGGAGTAGCCAATGCGGCCCTCAACCGTGAGGAGCCAATCGAGGTTGGTCGAGAACGTATCGGTCGCCGGAAAGAACGGACTGGTGACTGATTGCGAAAGGCCGGTGCCCGAGAACGACACTTCGCCGCCGAAAACCCAGCGCCCAAGCTGCAGGTTGGCGCCGCCGATGATGCCGCCGGCAAGGCCGCCGGGTGAGAAGTCGACAGGAGTGTGCGGAGGAACAGGACTGTTTTGCGTGAAAAAGTTGATGTCCTGCTGCCAGTTGATGTTGCTGCTGAAGGCACCACCGAGCTTACCGCCGATGTAGAAGCCGCTCCAATCTGTCAGGTACTGAGAATCCGTCATGACGACGCCAGGAATGCCATCCGCCATGACAGATATTGAGGAGGCCACAAATGCCGCCGCCGCAACGGCAACAAGCCGCAAATGCCTTGCTAGCAGCATGCCTTCCCCCTAAAGCGCTCAATTGCCAGATTGCGTTGATTCCCGCTTCAGGAACAATCGCGAAAGTTGACCGCAAAGCATCATAACGAGTGCAGGGACAACTGTCGGCGTAGACGCTCCTCGCCGAATTGAGCGAAGAAATACGGTCAGAACTCCGTGGCTGGGGGTCGTCGAATTTAATGCGGTTGTACCAGCCCTCTTCTTCATGGGGAACGGTCGCTATGGCGTGGCACGTGGATATGACATGGCACAACCTGAATGGGCTTGTACTAAGTCTCACGCTGCCCGGCCACTACTGGACCACGCTGACGATCCACGCGTTCAAGCTCGTGCTCGGCAAAGGCCTCACCGCGTCATATATTGCCGTGCCTGCGCGACGCGTGCTGCATGGTCTCTATGCCGTTTGGTGGCTCGCGCCCACGCTTTCTCAAGCGCGATTTCCGACTGACGGAAAATCCTGACGGGGTCCTCGACTCCCGGCGGCTGTTGACAGGGGCAGCGGCAGCACCACTTAGCGACCGAACAGAGCGACTGCCCGGTGTGAGGCATGCTCGTGAGGCCTCGATGAAAAGGCAGGCCAAGAATTCAGACGACCCCCTCTACCGGTACTTGCATGAGATGACTGACGAGCAGCTCGTGGCTGCTCTTCATGAGCTAGCTGATCGGATCGAGGGCCAGGCTCTCATCGCGTCCAAAAAGCATACCAACAAACGGCTGGCCGCGAGGATACTCACTGCGCTTGAGGCGCACGAGAACGAAGATGGCGAGCAGTAGTGATGGAGTGGGCGATGGTTTCCCGATGGCTCGGGATGAGAGAGATGCAGGCTCGACGTGCTCAAACAAACGCAGACGCTAAGGAGGTCGTCATGGCGAACCGTGAACAGAAAGGCAATCGTGAAAAGAAGAAGCCCAAGAAGGACAAGCCGAAGGGCGCGCCTGTGGTCTCCTCCTTCGGTGCACAATTCAACAAGCCAGGCGGCAAGGCGAAGTGAGGGGGCAATGCGCACGCTGGGCTTGACGAGATTTGGCGCCCTTATCCTGCTGTCGAGTGCCGTCCTGATGGGGAGCAGTCCTCCGGTTTATGCAAGGCGCTCGACTGCATCAGTCTTCCAAATGCTCGACACCAACAAGGACGGTACTGTCGACGCGGCAGAATCCCGGCAAGCCGCGTCCGCACTGTTCGACCGGCTCGACACCGATAGGGATGGCACTCTCGATGCGAACGAGCTGCGGGGTCACCTCGGCAATGAAGAGCTCCAGAGCAACGACCCAGATCGCGACGGCACCCTGACTAAGGACGAGTACTTGGCCATCGTCGAGCAGCGCTTCAAAGAGGCCGATGCCAACCACGATGGGAAACTCAAGATCGATGAGTTCACATCGGTGCTAGGCGCCGCTCTTGTGAAGTTGATCACCTATCAGGTCGAAGGCGTCCATCCATCAGCGCATTGACCGCAACTAGTAGCAGTGAAGGAGAGGGCGATGGCGAAATGGCACGATACAATTTCGGATCGCAGATCCTGTCGCATCGACCTTGAGCAAGTCGTGGCTGTTGTCGCCACACACCAACAAGGCTTCGTCGAAGTCTATCTGCGCGGCGGACATGTTCTTACGGTTGAGGGGACTATGGACGAATTTGCGTCAATGCCGGGGCGCATCAGCTCGTAACAACCTCGTCGCCTGCCCCCCACTCCCGTCAGCGGCGACGGCCCTGACAAAGCTCCAGAAGCCAAAACGAAGCCGCTAATGATCGTTAGAGCGGGGTTGCGCCGGAGCGCTCAAACGACTGAGCGTGAGGGTGCCGAGCTACTGAGCCAGTTGGGGGAATGCGCATGGCGGGCCTCAGCAGACGGCAACGCGTGGGAGTGGTGCGTTCTTCGACTGTTGGAACAAGTCACGTCACGTCGTCAGGCCGTTTGAAGTGCCGGCTCAGTGGATGCGTTTCCGGTCGATGGACTGGGGCTCGGCCAGGCCGTTCTCGGTCGGGTGGTGGGCTGTTGCGACTGATGCGTATGAGGTTACGAACACGCTGGGAGACAAGGTGATCATCCCGCGCGGGTGCATGGTGCGCTATCGCGAGTGGTACGGGGCCAGCAAGCCGAACGTTGGCTTGAAGCTCCACGCTGAGGTTGTTGCCGATGGCATCGTGAGCCGCGAGGCGGCAAAAGAGGTTAGCTACGGCGTGCTTGATCCTGCGGCCTTTGCAGAGGACGGCGGCAAGTCGATTGCTGACCGCATGGCGGAGCGCAAGGTTTGGTTCAGGCCGGCGGACTATGCTCGCGTCGCCCAGCGCGGGGCGATGGGCGGCTGGGACCAGATGCGCGCGCGCCTGGTCGGGGACGAGGACGGGAGGCCTTTCATCGTGTGCTTCTCGACGTGTTTGGAGAGCATCAGGACAATCCCGGCCATGCAGCACGACCAGGCGCGGCCGGAGGACATGGACAGCAACTTGGAAGACCATGCGGCCGACGAGTGGCGCTATGCCTGCATGTCGCGGCCGTGGGTTAAGACGGTGAAAGAGAAGCCGAGGGTCCGAGTCAAGGATGGCTACGAACGAGCCGGAGGGCAGGAGAGTGACGGCTATAGGACGATATGAGCGCCCGGCATGCACTGGCCGGCCTACCG
The DNA here is from genome assembly GCA_963745205.1 of uncultured Alphaproteobacteria bacterium. GTDB lineage: Bacteria > Pseudomonadota > Alphaproteobacteria > Rhizobiales > Hyphomicrobiaceae > Hyphomicrobium_A. The sequence continues at coordinate 34,511 of CAVUWX010000011.1, read as the reverse complement.
GCGGCTCGGGGACCGACGCCGCCGGAAGCGCGGTTAGGGCGTACTAAGGTAGCTTCGGAGCAGGTCCAGCGTGTGTGAAGATATACCGAGCAAGCGCGACGAAGACAGGTTGTTCAGCACGGTCAACGCGTCCTTGGAGAACGAGCGGCGATTAATTGCTGCTGGGAAGCTGCAACGCTGGGATTTGACCAAGTGGGTTGTCACCACAAATGGCGCCTTAGCCGCGGCGTCCATAGCGCTGCTTAAGTTTGGCACAGATCAGACCGAGCCACGCTGGCTCTATCCCGCACTGACTTCGCTGGGTGTGCTCGTGTTCGGAATGATGGCCGTACTCGTGTCGTTCGTTGCCTCCGGCGTAATGTGGCATTACAGCGAACGACGAATTGGCGGTTCGCGAAAAGCAGCTCGTCGCTTCCAGCAGTACCTGGAAGACAAGTTCCACATCGACGTTCTGCAAATAGGGGGTCACGACAAGGGCCAGCTCCCGTCTAATTACGATCAGGAAGAGACCTCGTTCTTTAATCGCGTTGTCTTTCTATCGGCGATGCCGGCGGTGTTAGTCGCAGCCGTTTGGTTCGTCTTGGAGGCGTTGATGCATCCAGAACTGCTCAACACTGTAGGGCTCGTGTCGAATATCGTCGGCGTCACGCTTGCGTTCTTCTTCGGCTATCCGCAGCCCTCGCACGACGAAGGCATTAGCATGGGCATAGAGCCGGCTACTCGACCAGAAAATCTTGGGGGAAAATCAGTCGCCGAATACAACGCAGAAGTACGTCGGAGAAAAGGACGTTACCTTCTATGGTCGCGCGCAGGCCTTGCCTTGATGGCTATCGGTTTTGCGCTTCAACTGGCCGCTGTCTGGTTGGCGCCAAACTCAATAGCGCAGCACCCTGCCACCACCGCCCCGAGCCCAGCCACAGCGCCTTCAAAGACCTAACAGCTCGGGCTATCCGGCGTGGTCTCGTGCCTGGCTGAAGCGGTGATAGTGCGGATCCCGTGAGTTCCTTCCGGCGGACCTTCGATTGCCTTTGAGGCTGCTCAACCGGATTGCGCCGGCGCCAGGCAAGCAACATCCCCGCCACCGCCCCCATAAGCGCTGCCGTCAGCGAGATCACGAGAGCGGTCTCTCGGCCGGCTTCTTGAACAATGCCTTGGATCACGCCGCCGAGGACGCCCATCGCGACGCTGACGAGCACGGCTGCGACGTGCCGGCGGATGTCCCCTATTGGTCGGGTAACGGCGTAGGAGACGACGGCCGCTAGAAGCAGAACCAGGATCGGCGTCATTGTTGAGAAATGCATGGTTCATCCCTTTGCCTCGACGCGCACAGCTAATCGCTCGAATTGACGGGGATGATATCAGCGCCTGCGATTTGCAAGGGGGACTGAAGTGGATGTAATCTACGTTATGGGAACCTCAGATTTTGCCACCTTGCGGCACCTCGTCTGAGGCCAGGTCAGGAGTGTTGGACCGTGAACCAGGGATGGTGTTCCAACGTCCAGCAAGCGCCCGCAGCGTCCCCCGTCAAACGATAGGCGGCGCTGGCCTCATTGCTTTTTGTTCGGGCCCGTCTTGTCCAGCTGGCGTGCTTATCCTCGACCTCCTCTCTTCAAATCAAAGTCTGGTAGTTCCAGACAACGTGAGGGGCGGCTGATGGCGGTCCCGGCAGGATTGGGACCCGCAACCCTCTGATCCGAAGTCAGATGCTTTATCCGTTGAGCTACGGGACCGGAACTTGACACTGAGCTAGCCCCCGCACTCTTTACCAAGCACGTATTCTGTAAAGAGTGTGATACCGTGCCTCCAGAAATCACGGCTGTTCTGGAGGACCAAACGATGGCGACCAAACGGCGAAAAGTAAAGAGTGGGGCAGCTGACGCCCACGAGCGGGCGAAGAACTACCTCGATCCGCCTGAAGTCGAGCGCCTCCTCGCTGCGGCGAAGGGTGGCCGGCACGGCATCCGCGACTACGCTCTCCTGCTTGTGATCTACCGGCACGGCCTGCGAGTCAGCGAGGCGATCACCATGCGGCGCGACGCGCTCAACCTCAAGCAGGCGCGCCTCGCCGTCAACCGCAGCAAGGGCTCGCTCTCAACCGAGCAGCCGATTGAGGGTGACGAGCTCCGGGCAATCAAGAGATACCTTGCCCAGCGCGAGGACAAGTTGCAGTGGCTTTTCGTGTCGGAGCGCGAACAGCCGTTGACGCGCCAGGCCGTCAACTACCTCATCCGCGAGGCTGGCCAGAGAGCAGGCCTCGGCCACGCCCACCCGCACATGCTGCGCCACTCCTGCGGCTACGCCCTGGCCAACAATGGGGCGGACTTCCGGGTGATCCAGGACTACCTCGGTCACCGCGACCCCCGCCACACGGTTCGCTACACGCGCACGTCGGCGAGGCGGTTCGAGGGATTGTGGGAGTAGGCGGCCATACGCCGGCAGTCATTGTCCAGGCGTTTGACCCATGCCATCGCTGTCTCGAAGACGGGTTGTGTTTGGTTGCGATTGCGATGGGGCCACGAAGCCTGGGAGACTCCGGATCTGATTAGGGTCGGTAGGCCGCTCGCGGGCCTGGTTGCCGGGATTTGCCCGACCTATCGCGTCGCTCGTAGGGCCGAAGTTCCCGAATAATCGCCGCGGATTTGTGTTGTTCGACCCTTGAGCGAATGCAGAAGGTGCCGCAGCAAGAGTGACAGCCGTCAACAAAGCTATGGTCCGAGTCAGCATTGGCTCTTCCTTCGCGTCTACAACCATGTCGAAGTTTTTCCAAGAATTTCAAGGCTATCGACAAACGGATTGTCCGCTTCTGATACTAGGCTGCGAATTCCCCTAGGGGGCCGGCCCTGGCGCCCCCTTCCGCCAAAGGATTTCCGATAAAATTACGAGCAGCCAGCATTGGCAGATGGGGCAGCGGACGGCAGGGGTCCTCGGCGCCGACGCTCGAGAGGTTACGGAAAATCGATCTTGCGGATCTTGATCGCCTCGAGCTGCGAAACGAAGGCGATCAGGTCTCGGTAGCGTCGGCTCTCATCGAGCTAAAATGGAAGGCCTGCGCATTTCAAGAGTCGAGCGGCGCTGAAAGCAGAGCACTTCGCCGCTGAGCGGTCTCCTTGGTTTGCAGCTCGAGGATCGAGGCGTCCAATTTAGTCAGCTTCTCCCCGAGCTCGCGCGCCACGGCCGATATTCGCTCAATAGCGGAACGCAGGTGCTGACGAGCCTCGCCCGTTAAGGCTCCGATGAGCTGCCCCCGCAAAAGTCCAAGACAGGTGAGCGTGGAGCGAAACTGTTCGGCGATGCGGTGGCGCTCTGAACGAAGCAAGTGCACGTCCATAATCATCCCCTCTCGAGTATCGGAAAAAATACTCGATGCCGGCAATTGCGCAGCTCAAAGATCGACCTGAGGTTAATCCCGACGTGTTCAACGGCAGGTACTGTTACCGTGCATCCGAGCTAAACCCGCTCTTCCTTCAAGGAGGATAGCGCGCTCTACCTATGTCCCTCGTCAGCTAATCGCAGTCGGCGTAGATTGCCTCGCGCGGAAGCATGAGGAGGCGGCCCAGATGGATCAAAAAACATTCAGCGACATGATGGTGCAGCAGCGTCAATTCTACGAGAAGCTGCAACGAGCAATTGCGCCTCACACCGAGTGGATGACGAAGTTTGCGCAGCAGGTGCCGACTATCGACCCGGCCGTGTTTGAGAACTTGCGCAAGTCTAAGGCAGCAATCGAGGCTGCGATGGCTGAGCATGTGAAGAACATGCAGGCATACGAAGAGGCTATGAAGCCGCAGATGCAGAAGATGCAGGATGCCGCGTCAGATGCGATGGCTTCACAGTTGGAAGCCATCAAGGCGGCTTCCGGGCCCCTGCTCGACTGGATGAAGCAATCAGGGCAAGTCTTGGGAACGCAAATGAAGGCGTTCGGCGACGCGATGGAGAGCGCGACGAAAGCCTGGACGGCGTCAGCCGGCAAGGGTGAGCCCGAAAAGAAGGACTGAAGGACGTGACGGCTAGCTCACCCATTAGGGGTAGGAACTGAGCACGAACTAACTAGCCAATTAGAGGTAGGACGAGCACGAACGGACGCGAGTAAGGCGCATTAGCCCCGCGCGACAGGCATTAAGGTTGCCACACGCGAAAGTCAGACAGAGCGCCGGCGAAGCGGTAATCGTCAGTTGTCGACGGCCACCCCATATCACCCGTCGGCACGTCCCACGCCCTTAGCCGCTGGGTGCCCCCGCGCTCAGCGGCGTTTTCTTTTCGGCGGCTTCTGCTCGAGCTCGGCGAGGAGGCGTCTCACCTTTGGTCGCGACCGCGCTGGCGCCAACCAGGAACAGCAGCCCAGCCGCTTCCAAGTCCTTAGCTGTCGCGAGATCCTCGTCTAGTGATCGGCCCCGAAAGAGTGGCCCGGGTGGAATGTTAGTTCACGGCAGCTGCACCGGCTAGATGCCGCGTGGCTGCTTGAGCATGCCGCGGCTGCGATGGCGGCCACGCGGCGAGCGCGGGAACGAACACCTCAGGTGCTGGCGGTTTGTAGCCGAGAGAGGCATGTGGTCTGACAGCATTGTAATGCCGGCGCCAACTCTCGATCACGATCTGAGCCTCGCGGAGCGAGTAGAAAATCTCACCGTTGAGTAGCTCGTCTCTGAGGCGGGCGTTGAAGCTCTCGACGTAGCCGTTCTCCCATGGGCTGCCTGGTGCGATGTAGGCCGTCTTCGCGCCGACAGCAGCGATCCACTTCTGCACCGCCTCGGCGGCAAACTCAGGGCCGTTGTCTGACCGAATGTGCCCTGGCACCCCGCGCAGAATGAACAGCTCCGAAAGAACATCAATGACGTCGATGCCTTTCAGCTTGCGCCGGACCCTGATCGCCAGGCTCTCGTGCGTGAACTCGTCGACCACATTGAGCATGCGGTACTTCCTCCCATCATGCGTGCGGTCCTCGACGAAGTCGTAGGACCACACGTGATTGCGGTGCTGCGGGCGAAGCCGGATGCACGAGCCGTCGTTGAGCCACAGACGCCCGCGTTTCGGTTGCTTTGCTGGAACCTTCAGCCCCTCACGCCGCCAGATGCGCTCGACCCGCTTATCATTGACGAGCCAGCCGCGTTTCGCAGCAGCGCGGCGATCTTGCGATAGCCGTAGCGGCCGTATTGGCGGGCCAGCTCGATGATGTCCGCGGTCAGCCGCTCCTCGTCGTCGCGGCCCGTCGGCACCTTGCGTTGCGTCGAACGATGCTGTCCGAGCGCCACGCAAGCGCGACGCTCGGAGACATGAAGTTCACGTCGAACATGCTCGATGCAAACTCTGCGGCGTGCGGGGCTTAGAAGTTTCCCTTGGCAGCCTCGGCCAAGATCAGTTTATCCAGCGTCAGATCGGAGACCGCCTTGCGAAGCCGCTGGTTCTCCAGCTCCAGGTCTTTCATCCGCTTGACCTGGTCCATCTGAAGTCCCCCGTACTCACGCCGCCAGCGGTAGTACGTCACCTCGGTCACACCGATCGACCGCGCCGCGTCCGGCACACTGGTTCCCTGCGCCGTCAAAACGTCGACCTGCCGCAGCTTCGCGACGATCTCTTCTGCCTTGTGTCTCTTCCTCGCCATTGATGTCCTCCTCGAGCAAAAAGCCATACTTCGAGTCGGACCACTTCATTGGGGGTGGATCAATTGCGCCCAGGCCTTGAAAAGGAGAGAACAAAGCGCTAAAGGTACGTCCGCTAAGTAACGTTATAGGACGTGGTATTATGAGCAAGAAATCCGCCCAGCTCGTTCCCGTTTCCGAGACGCCGCTCCCCGCCCATCTCGTTGCCGGCGCCAAGTCTTACATGGCCGTGGCGCGCGCCAAGCGCACGCGTGAGGCCTACGCGCGAGCCTGGGCGCTGTTCACCACCTGGTGCGAGACCAACGGCCGGCAACCCCTCCCCGCGCTTCCCGAGACGATCGCCGCCTGGATGACGGCCTTAGCCGATGGCGACCTAGGTCCGCCGCGCGCCCGTCGCACCATCAATCAGTACCTCTCGGCCGTGATCGTCGCCCATCGCACCGCCGGCTTCCCCTTCGACCGCAAGCATCCTCTCGTTGCCGAGACCTGGCGCGGCATCTCCAACGCTAAGGCGAAGACGGAGGTTGATCGCGCGGCACGTCCGCTTGTGTCGATCGATCTGCGCGACCTGTTGCGCGGTCTGCGGCTCGACATTCCGTCCGACGCTCGTGACGCTGCCCTGCTCTCCGTCGGCTGGGCTGCTGCCCTGCGCCGTTCGGAGCTCGTCGGCCTTGACTGGCAAAAGCTCGGGAACGGCATCGGCTTCGTGACGGTGGATGAGCGCGGCGTCGTCGTCACCCTCGCGCAGTCGAAATCCTCGCAAGCCGAGGCGGTGACGGTTGTCATTCCCTGCGCCGACATGCCGACCGCCTGCGCCGCGCTCGAGGCCTGGGCGAACGTGGCTAAGCTGGAACCGGGGCAGCCAGTGTTCCGTCCTGTCGATCAGCGCCAGATCATCGGGGATGGGCGGCTGACCGACCGGAGCGTCGCCCGCATCCTGAAATCGCGGGTGCACGCATTGCTCCGGTTGCGAGGCAAGACCAAAGCCGAAGCCGACGAGCTCGTCGCTCGCTTCTCCGGCCACTCCATGCGCGCCGGTTACGTGACGTCGGGCGCTGCTATGGACCTCCCGAGCTATCGGTTGCAACAGCACGCGCGCCACAAGTCCTCGGCCATGGTCGTCGTCTATGTGCGCGAAGCAGAGAAGTGGACGAAGAGTGGCCTGAAGGGCATCGGCTTCTGACGCGCCGCGCTACGGACATCTTCGCATGGGGATCACCCAAGCAGGGTGCGCCTTTGGAACAAACGAGTTTGCAAAGCGTTTGTGAAAGCGCAGCGAACCGTTGCAGCGGCCGGGTAGGAAACCCCATATCCCGCTCATCGAGAGGCATCGGTCGCCATGAAACAGACCAAATACGTTCTCGCCATTGCGGCCGTTGCCTTACTAACTCTGGCGGCGGTTCCGTTGGCCCTGGCTCGCGGAGGCCACGGTGGGGGAGTCCACGGTGGGCATGGCGGCGGTCATGGAGGCCACGGTGGTCACGGCGGCCATGCGTTTGCTCACCGCGGATCTGTCGGTCGTAGCGTCCATGCGTTCCACGCCCACAGCAGCCGTTTGGCTTACCACGGGCAGAGGAACCATTTGGCGCATTTGGCCCATCAGTATGCAAACCGCCGTCAGCATCTCGCTCACGTCGCGCCGCAGCATGAACTTACGAGCCATAACCTACTGGCTAGTCATAACGCGCTTGCCGCGCGTCTTCACAATCGGCTCAATCATGTGGCCCACAATCAGTTTTGGGGCCGTCGCTTCGGTGGACACGGATTCCGTCACGGCCATGGGTTCTTCTGGGCAGGACCTGTATTCTGGCCCTTTGCCTTTGGCGACATCTTCTCGTTTGCGTTCTGGCCCTATTACGATCCGTTCTGGGACTATGGGCCTGATTTCATCTTTGCGAGCCTCTACGAGCCATACGGCCCAGACTACGATTATGGTCCCTACTATCGCTATGGTCACATTTACACCGGCTCGCGGTCAGCGCCTGCCGTCACGGCTGAAAGCTCCACAGATATTGCTGAGACCTGCGGTGGCCTCGCCCCTGGCCTAACTGATCTGCCAATGGAGCGCATTGAAAAGACGCTCCAGCCGAGCGGAGAACAGAGGACTTCCTTCGATGATCTCAAGGCTGCCTCCACGAAGGCCGCAGAGATCATGAAAGCATCTTGCCCGAACGAGATACCGCTCACTCCGATCAGTCGATTGGATGCGGTCGAAAAACGGGTGGACGCTATGATCCAAGCCGTGCAGATTTTGCGTGCACCGCTCGACACGTTCTACGGTTCGCTCACCGATGAACAGAGACGGCGTCTCGACAGCTTGCCTGAGGGTCAAGGTCGCAATCGGGCAGGCACAAACCTCGCTCAATTGTGCTCCGAGTCAGCAGGTCAATTCACGGCGCTGCCAACAGAGGAAATCCAGCAAGCCGTTCAGCCGAATGAGCAGCAGAGGGCCACGCTCGAAGCGTTGAAGGCGGCTTCGGCCAAGGCCGCTGATATTCTCAATGGGACTTGCCCATCGCAACCACCTGCAACACCGGGGGTTCGGCTCGATGCCATGGCCAAGCGGCTCGATGCGACGGTTCAAGCAGTGAACACGTTGCGGCCTGCGCTCCAAGATTTCTACGCTTCGCTCAACGATGAACAGAAGGCGCGATTCAACACGATGAACCAGCAGGCGCAGCACCAGGGATAGGCCCGCGGTTAATCTCGACTTCAAGCCAAGCCGATGGCGCCATGCGACCGGCCATTGGGAGCCGCGAAGAGCCCGCAACAAGACCTAGGCCTCGGGCATCCTCCGCGCCCGGGGTCTTTTGGTATTAAGAGGAAATCTAGGCCCGCCCGGATCTCTCCGAGCGGGCCGTTGGCGGGTCATCGCCGAGGCGGAGGTCGGTTTGCTCATTCGCAACGTGCGCTCCAAACGACGACCGCGTGTTGCTCGCCGTACTCTATGCCGGAGGCCTATTTTTCGTTGAGGAGGACGAGCGCGCTCGCCAGATTGGGTATACCGTCGCATCTGATGAGATGCTCACGGACACGATGAGGTGTCATGGACCGTGAACCTTTTGAGTTCCCCCAGCACCTGCGCAAGCTAACCGAGACTAGCGTCGAACAGGCACGCGCTTCATACGCTCAGTTCGTAGAGACGATGACGCAAGCGATGGATGTGTGCTTGAACGCAATGCCCCAGAACGAGATGACCGCCGGACTCAAAGTTGTCCAAGGGCAGGTGATCAGATTTGGGAAGCAGAACATTGAGGCGGGTCTCAACTTCGCGAGCGACCTCGCCAATGCCACGACCTTGCCGGAAATGCTTGACCTACAAACCACCTACGCCCAGACCCAGCTCCACATCTTTAGGTATCAGACGGCGGAACTCGCCCGGCTTATGGCAAAGGTTAAGTGGAACTTGCAGCCGGGAAAGTAAGGCGCCGCCATGCTCAGCGGGCCACAGCGGCAGATCAGAAAGCCGACGAGTTAACCCATATGATTTCGGATAATAACAGGGGCCTCTGATGGGTGGTTACGGCAGCGGATGGCACCGACAATCGGCCCCCATCGTGGAGCGCTGCAGGCACTTGAAATCTAAAAGGACCTGTCGTCCAGCTCAAACTCGCGTCAGGGCTGCGTCGTGCTTCTGCAGTTGAGCGTGTTGCCAAAGGCATTGCAGTTGGTGGTCGTCGTTGTGGGCATGGGCAACGGAGGCGGCGGCGGAGGTGCTGGCTGCGCCGCCATCATCGCGGCGCCCTGTCGGGTCATTGCTGCGTAGCCTGCTTGTTGTGCGGCTGCCTGCTGAGCAGCGATCTGCCTCGCCTGCAACCTACAGTTCACGTAAGCATCGGTGCCCGTCTTTAGGCCCAAGCTGCGGCAATAGAGATGATCGGGGTTGCAATCGCCGAGGTCGCGTTTTTGCCGTTCGGCCGTGAGTGCGGGATTATTTCCTGTCCAGGGACGGCAAACATCGGCGTCGCTCAGCTTCGTCAGCTCCTCCGGCGCCATATTGGCAATTTGGTAGGAGGTCGCTAAGCCGCAACCGGCAAGCGATAGACCAACGACCGCAACCAATACGCTTTTGCGCATGGCGGCACCCAGCCCCAAGGCGCCACCTTAATCGCTCTAGTCGCCCTTGGCGATGGCAACAAATAGGCCCGCTGAGAAATCCCAGCGAGCCGTTGGCGTTTAAGATCTCAGCGATACCTGACGCTGAGCCCTACGAGACGCACGGGGTAGCCCTCGCCCAGCGGCTTCCGCTTCCCCAGCTTGTCGCTGCGATCACCTCCCCACGGATCGAAGAACTCTGCAAAGCGTTCCGGCGGGCCGGGCCAATAGCGCCCGATCTTGGTCCTGTACCTCTTGTCCATGTAGAGCAATGCCACGTCGCAGCCTGCCACGAGCGGCGCCTCCAACCTCACGTGGACATGGTGTCGATCATCGATCCGCTTGATCCTGAGGTCGGGCGGGATTTGATCCGCAGGCACGCCGCGCGTGACACCGGCATCAAGTGGTGCTGGCCGCTTTCGCTTCGCCACAATCGGCTTCGCCTGCTTTCGCTCAGGCATGGGCGCCTCCCCCCACTTGATCTGGCTCGATCCACGGAGCGGCACCGCTCGCGATGGTGATACGCGAGATTGCCGCCTCGACGAGCGTCAGACGCGTCTTCAGGCTTTTTTCTGCGGCAAGGATGCAGTCGGTCAGTTCATTGCCCGCTTCATTGTCGAGTTTGTTCAGGCTCGCCGCCAACTCTGCGGGCGCCTGCTCGAGCAGCGCCAATGCGAGGCGCTCGCCGATGAAGGGCGCGCCTTTCGGATCCTGGTCCTTGCGCAGCCTATCGAGAACGGTTTCGATTTCCCCGCGTGCGAACATGTGTCCTGGCCACTGCTGAGGGAGCTCAGACATTGGCGCCTCCTTTGGCCATCGTGAGGACGGCCATGATCAGTTCGGCGGCGAGGCGATCATCATCGCACGGGCTGTCGAGGGCGAGGAGTTCGCCGTCGTCGCCCTTAGCGGCAAGAAAATGGCGATCTCGGCGATCTCCGCCACGTCGGACCAGGATTGCACTGGCCGGGCGAGGATGTGCTCGCAGACCTCCTCGTAGCGTTCGTGTAGCGCCTCATAGCGCGCGTCGCCCTCGTCCGCGGCGGCCGCTTCGATCAAGGACGCGAGCAGCCGCAGCTTCAGTGTGTCCGGCGATACCGGCAAACCGGATGCATCGTGGCTATGCATGGGCACCTCCCTCGGGTCGGATCGCAAGTTTGAGGATGGCGTGCATCAGATGAGAGGTTTGAGCGCGAAGGCGCCAGATCTCGCCAGTGGCGACCCACTCTTCCACCTGCTCAGTGGTGGTAGCGCACTCCCGAGCAATGACATCCATGCCGCCCCAAGCCTCAATGAGCCCTCTGGCGATACGTTGTTTTCTCGGTGATGCGCGCGATGCTGTTTTGGCCTTAGTCATCGGCGCCTCCCTCTCTATGGAGGCGCGCGTCGCGCATGAGGCAAGTCAGGGCGTAGGCGTGGCCCGCGTCGTCATCCCAGAAGCCGAACACGCTGGGATTGACGGTCAGGTCTAGAGCGCACGCATGCGCGAACATGCGTAGGCCCCAACCGGTCGGAATAAAGCCGCTGACAGCCCATTTCTCCACTTGCTCGGCGGCGACGTGATACTCCGCCGCGGTCTCGTTGAAGCCACCGAAGGCATTGATCAGGCCGTACACTGTTTGGATGTCGTAGGACCAGTACAGCCTGAGTGCGCGGTCGAGCGGCTTTGGGCGGGGCACGCGGGGCTGTGGGCGGGGTCGGGACAGGCGAGCGAGAGAATCAACCTTGGACATAAGCTCTACTGGACAGAATGACAGGCGAGATATAGGCTATTCTATATAAATATTATAGACAAGATGAAATAGCATATGGTTGGCTTGCGCCTGGGGAGAACTGTTTTTACGCAGCGAGGCATGCTCACTCCTGCCCAGTTGCGCGCTGCGCGAGCGCTTGTCGGCTGGTCGCGCGAAACCCTGGCGGAGAAAGCTGGCGTGTCGGCCCAGACCGTCACCGGCTTCGAACTCCTCGGTGCCAACTCCAGAATTTCAACTCTGTATAAGATCAGGCGCGCCCTTGAGGCCGCCGGGGTCAGGTTTATTGACGAGGACGAGCAAGACGGTCCAGGCGTGCGCCTGCAGAAGGGCAAGTCCGCCGGCAAGAGGAAGTGAGGAGACATGAAAATCCACATTTGGCTCAAGGAAGCCCTGAAGCGCTCGGGCAAAAGCAAAGCCTCTCTCGCGCGCCACCTGAAACGTGATCCGAGCTGGGTCACGTTGGCGCTCAACGGCAAGCGGCGCGTCACTTATGACGACGCGGTGGCGATGGCGGACTTCATTGGTGACGGACTGCCGGATTGCTCACTGCCACCCGTGGTCTCGGGAATGGTGCCGGTTATAGGCATCGTGGAGGAAGGCGTCTGGCGCGAAATAGCTTGAGCACTAGCAGCAGTGAAGGAGAGGGGCGATGGAGACCGTCGGGCGCAAGGCTCTCAAGGCTCGTGGCGCGAGGATGGCGGTCGCAGCCGAACTGTTCTGGCGCGAAGCCGATGCCATGCATGCCGTTTTGGTCAAGCGCGCCGACGAGCTCATCGGCTGCACTGAGGGCTCACCGGAAGAGGAAGAGCTGCGTGCGCTCGCGGACGTGATTGACGCCTACGGGGCGAAGCGTTGGCCGAGCGGCAAGGTCGCGGGTGGGAAGGGATGATGCAGGTACGAAGTCTTCGGGGGTACGTTCATGCGTCGTATCGACAGGCTCATTAGTTTCCTGATGTGGGGCACCATCGCGATCTCAGTGCTGGTCATGGCCATGATCGCAACTGACCGTGCCTATAGATCGGATTGGCCCTATACGGTCGCGCTGTGCCTGTTATGGGTGCCTCCGGCGCTCAGCCTCGCGTACGTGGACGACACGCCAGGCCCTCAATCGCCGTGGTTCTACCGCTTCGCCATCCTCACGCTCTTGTGGGGCGCCGGCGTTGCCGCTTACGGCATTTTCGTTTTCGACCCGAACCCCTGACACCAAAGGGTGCCATTCGTCACCTGACCCCTACTCCCGTCAGCGGCGACGGCCCGGAGCTCTGTGACAAGCGGGGCTTCGGGCTACTCGTTAGAGGAATGTGATGCGGAGCAATCCACGAAGGCTCCAGTGGAGCATCGGCGGGCTCAATCAGGCCTTCGGCTTCAATCAGGCCACGGGGTTCAACGAGATTGCTAGGTTTGATCAAGGCGCGAGGCTTGATTAGGGCCAGGGGCTCGATCAATGGAGCAGGCTCAAGGGCATGCTGCCAATAGTTCGCAGAAAACTGCGGAAGCATGAGCCTATAAAACCACGTTCGCACCGCCCATGAAATACCAAGCCTCCGCTCCGTCTCTTGACGGGAACTGTTTGCATCCGAGCTATGGACGTTCCGCCGGCGAGCGTGAATTGCAGACAGCCAGGCGGAGCGACCTCAGGGCTGTCCCGGGGTAGGGCCGACGCGCCTCGTGTCTGGAGCTTCGGTATCTGAGTCTCGGACAGGGTCGCCCGGCATCGTTCTGAGAACAAGTTGTCGCTGGAAGACCTCCAGGGCTGAAAGCCCCGTCTCGGCAGCGATCTCTTTTAGCGGACGCCCTAGTGCGAAGCCTTCGCGTATGGCTGCGTCTTGCCACGCCTCAATGAGCTTCATCGGAGTTACTCCATTGGTACGGAGGCTCCCCCTAGCCTGCTCACTTCCGGTTGCGTTTCCTGACTTTCTGTTTGCGCCTATAAATTTAAAGAAATATCAAGTCAATACCGCACCAGGCGGGGGTCTCGATAAACCATAACCGCACCTCTGGCGATCTAGGGCGCAACTCTTTCTGGAGTTAGCGCAGATGGCAGGCTTAACGCGGTCCAGAATCGCGAAGTGAGCCGCCGGCCCCTCAATTCAATCGAAGCGCAACCGCGGCTTAACCTCGTGCGGTTAGCGTTGTCGTGCGGGGAGAGAAACGACACCCGCAACAAGAACGAGGTCTTGTCGCGTAGTCCTGGTCGCGAGGCCTGTCCGCCTGCACTTGGGACGCGATCGCCGCGCTAGATCTCGCGAGCTAACGCTCTGCGATGTGCCTGTCAGCCATCGCAGAGCGATCTTATCCCTTGAGCTATACCAAACCCTCTGCTCCACCTCCGACAACCACGCGTCAAAGTGATTGGCTTTCCGCGTAGCCGTTGCCGCATGGCCTCTACACCGGCAGGGTACAGCTCCGGTCTCGCGTCGGTCTTTCGCGAGCCGCACGCCGAGCACTTCATGTGCTTACCGACCTCGGGCACCGCAGTTTCAGGTGGTAACGGAACGGTTGCAGGGTTGACGTCGCGCTCGTGATAGCAATCACAGCAATAGACCCACAGCAGCTTGTCCTCACGGATGAGGTCGCCGAGCGTGACGGGTCCTAATGAGGGCTGCTCCAACTGCTAGGTGGCGCGTCTGGCGCGAGGCGCCTCGTGATCGTTGGCGGGGTATTGCCGCGCGCTCTCTCGCAGCGCTTCCCGCAGCGAGCGCGGCCGCCGATGCTTCTTGAGAAGATCCCGGAATGCCTCTTCGGCCAGGCTGTGCACCGACCTATCCTCGTCGCGCGACAGCCCATCTAGCGCGTGCCATGTCTCAGCGCTTAATTTGATCTGGCGTCCCACTTCAGGCTCACTTCTTCGCCGCCTTCGTTTTGCTCCGTCTGCCATCGCCCGCCCCCCTGGCCCTCGACTTGGCCTTCGCTTCCCCACTCTCGCCGATGCTCTTGCGGAGAGCAGCCATTAGATTAATCACCTTAGCACCGCGCGGCGCCTCCTCATGTGGCGCGGTGATCTTTTGCCCCTTCATTTTCTTGTTGACCAACTCGCGCAATGCAGTTGCGTAGTGGTTTTCAAATTGCTCGGGCGTGAACTTCCCAGATTTGCGCTCAATGAGCTCGACGGCAAGATCGACCATCTCCTTGTCGGGTTTGCCGGAGGGCACCTCGTCGAAGAACTGAGCGGGCTTCTTCAGTTCATCCGCATAGCGCAGCATCTCCATGAGGAGGCCGTCGTCGAATGGGGCGATGGCGACGAGCCACTCGCGCCCCGAGATGGTGAGCTGGGCGAGCCCGACCTTGCCGGTTTTGCGCAGCGCCTCGCGTATGACGACGAAGCCTTCGCCCGAGTGCTTGTCGGTGGGCGCGATGTAGTAGGGCCGCTCGAAGTAGCGCGGGTCGAGGTCGGAGGCGTCGACGAACTTCACGAGGTCCATCGTCTTCTTGCTCTCGAGCTTGACCGCGTCGATCTCCTCGGGCTCGAGCGTGACGTAGGTGTCGTCGCCGACCTCGTAGCCCTTGACGATGTCGGCGTTGTCGACCTCGCCGATGCCCTGCACGGTCTTGGTGTAGTTGATGCGGCGGCCGGAGGGCTTGTGGATCTGGCGGAAGGAGATCTCGGACTTGCTCTCGACCGCGTTGTAGATCTCAACGGAAATCGACACAAGGGAAAGGCGGAGGAAGCCTTTCCAGTAGGCGCGGGCGGCCATGACAAAACTCCAGACAGGTGGAACGTGGCCCCGATATTAGGACGGTAGCGTATATCAAATAGTTGCTGGAATGCAGTACCAAACCCTCCGCTCCGTCTCCGACCACCACGTCTTCGTGGTCTGCCGCGACGGCAGTTTCTACGAGCTCGTCCCCGGAGACGTCCGCAAGCAGGGCCCCTGGCAGGTCATGCAGCGCGGCGAGATCGATAAGCTCAAGCCTGAATACCACCTGGCGCTCGCGCGAGACGACTACGCGCTCGTGAGGTGTGAGCTCGCGGTGTTCAAACCGGAGGCCTAAAAGAGAAAGGGCAGCACCCACGCATTTTACGCTTGGCGCTGCCCTTGAGGACTGCCTGACCCAGATTTGAGGGACGACGGGGGGGAGCCGCCCGCCATACGGGCTACCTCCCGCTCCTGGTGAGGCGCGAGCCGCGGCTTAGGACCAAATCGCACTCCGCGTTTTTTGGCGGCGGCTCGTCCGCCATTCGCGCGAGCCAAGATGCGGGCCCGCTCGTCCTCAGCGAGAGCGGAGAGGAAGGCGAGAATACCCTTGCCGATGGGAGTGGTAAGGTCCAGCCATTCTCGATCGAGGGCCTTGAGCATCGCGCCCCGAGCGGCTACCCGTTCGATGATCCGAATGCCGTCCATCATCGAGCGCGTTGCTCGATCCCACTCGGCGAGCACAAGCACATCCCTCGGCCCGAGTTCTTGGATTGCTCTTTCAAGCTCCGGGCGCCTCACGCCCTCTCGGCCAGACTCCTTCTCCTTAGGGTTACCCCAGGCGTTACCCCTTGCGAATTCTGCGGTTTGCTAATGTGGACTAAGCGTTGGCGATCCCGGCAGGATTTGAACCTGCGACCCTCTGCTTAGAAGGCAGAGAAATCGTCAATTCGATCAAGGCCCATTCTGAGGTTTCACGACGTGTTCACGGGATGGAGCACCAATGAGTTAGTAGTTGGCTCAGAACGAAAATCAGGTGCCGGAGACGTAGACGGTCATCTGAAACTCAACGTAGATGAAGCAAGGGCGAAGCTTCAGGCAGGCTTGAGTTGCTGAGGGTACTCACATCCCTGTTTAGGCGCGACCGCACACTGCCGTCGTTACGGTCGTGCCAGTCCCTGGCCGAACCGACGGCAAGCAACTCCAGGCGTGGGAGCGGTCGCCAACCGGCTGGATGTCAGGGGGTGCCAAACCGACGGCAACCGAATCCAAAGTCGGCTCCGTGGCCGAGCCGGCCCCTGCCCCGACCGACAGCAACCGAACTCCGGCCCACTGAGGCCCACGACAAGCCGATCGCCAACGCGTCGCTGGGTGACGCCCACCGAGCATGCCGCCGCACTCCTCGCATTCCTCCAGGGGCCGGGAGGGCGCACAGGCACGATCCCTTCAACGAATTGGAGAAAATCCATCGCGAGGTGTGCCTCGAATTTGATTTCGAGGTGATCGGTTGGACCGCAGTCGGTCGAGAGCTCCGCGAGCTCTTAGGCGCAGACAAAGACTACGAACGCATCAACGGCAAGCAGGTCCGGGTATATCGAATACCACCCTTGGGGACGGTGTTTGTTCAGGCACCTCGGTCAAGAGCCGCGTAAGTCGCTTGGTGCCGCCGCAACGCGCACGGAGCCGGGAATCGCCTAACGTAGGCGCAGACACCGGGCGGCAATTTCAGGATGTTCATTCCAATTCGTCTTTGCAATTTTGCATGGAAGGCGCTGCTTGCGTGCGAGGAAGATCTGCTCCCCAAGGACGACGAGAACAAGCGCAAAGCCAAAGAGGAACAAGCCGCGCGCGCGAGGAGGAGCAGATACTGATGACCGACACCTGGACAATCCGAGTGGTCGGTTCCGCAGCGTAAAGGGTGGTGGAGTTCAAAACGAACCACATGGGGGCATGAACGTGGCAAACGATCTCACACATCTCACATCGCACATCGAACAAGTGCGTCAGCGGCTCGCGCAGACCGCAGCTACGGAACGGTCTCTAGTTCAAGAACTCGGCGATGCACTCAATCGCTTCGACCAAGAAACACTCCAAAACGTTCGCAACGTTGCCTCCGAACATGAAGCAAGGCGATCAGGGATTCTCAACGAGCTACAAGCCTTGGCTGGCAGCATCGGCAAGTTTCTGCCGGCGCGCGAACCAGTTGAACCAGTCGCCATAACGCAGGACAACGGACATCCGCATACTCCCGCCGTCGGCGACTGGCGCCAAGCGACAAAGAACTTGAGCTACCACGACGAATTAGAATCCCTGCTCCGAAATGGGCGCCTAAATGGCAATTAGCTCGCCGAGAGCTTGAGGCGGCCGCTGCGCATGTTGAGCCTACTCGAAACGGCCATCGCGACGTTCATCGTCGGATTTTCTTCAATGCAAGCATAGGAGCCGGGGGCGTGACGCAAAAAACCGATGGGGTTGACGGTGCATGGAGCAATGAATTTTTGAGTGCCGTCGACGAGGCCTGCGAGATGGCGATAGTTAGGTTGTTTGGCGGCATCAACGACGAGAAAACAAAGCAGGCTCTGGCGCAAGGCTTTTCGTCGGGTGTTGACTGGTGCTGCTCGGAACAGTTCGACGCTGATGTTGCAAAGGCTGCGTTGGCAATCGGTCTAGCGCCTGAAGAAGCATTTACGGGTGCAGTTCGGAAGAGGGGTTGAAGGAGACAACGAGAACGGGGGACACGATGACACGCGAAGATGTCGCCACAGAGCGAGCATTGAAAATGCACGATCTTGCGTTGTCAGTGGTGCGTTGGAAGGGCGTCACGAAGTTAGAGGGATCCACCACCGTTCTTGAGTACAGGTACAGGATGCTGTTGATCCAATACCGATCTGGCCAAGGCGCACTCGACGTGTGGTTTAACCGGCGGGTGCTGTCAGTCGAGCGTTTTGCATGGAAGCCGCAGATCATCCGCTACACGCCAGGTGAGTGGGAGCACCACCTGATCGATGCAGCGAAGGTGGCGGCGTGACTTCCGATGAACGAGCGTTGGAACTCTACCGATTGGCTTTGTCGCTGGTAGAAGCCGCGGGTCGTTTCGTGCCGGTCGGTTTGGTGACGACCAAAGAGTACAGAGGTGAAAGCTTGGGCATCACATGGTTGCCAAGCTCGGGCCATTTGGACGTGTGGCATCGGCGCAAAGTCCTGACGGTCAATATTCACAAAGGTAGGGCGCGCGTAACCCACTACATTCCGGGCTAGCCGTGCGTCGCAGAGTCCGATTTGGGCGAGGTCGACCTAGTGCGCAGCTGCCCCTCGTAGTCGCGCTTGCCAAGCGGCACGCCCCGCGAGCGCAGGATGTCATAGGCGGTGACGGCGTGGAAATGAAAGTTGGGCAGCGAAAAGGAAAGAAGGAAAGTCTCCGACGTGAAAGCGAGTTGTCGCGGCGCCCAGGCCGAGGAGGCATCATCTTCGTCGAGCGGGCGGTAGAGGGCAATGTTCAGCGCCTTGCCGGCCCAGCCATTGACCTCGGCGGGCGTGAGCGCCTCCAGCGCCGCTATCGCCTCGTCTACCAACGCCCGCAGCCCGGCGAAAGGCATCGCCCCGATCAGCGCCGGCGGAGCGAAGACGCCGGTCTTCACCGCCTCAAGCCCCCACACCGAATGATGCGACAGGGCTTCGATCTGGAAGTGAAACGGCGCCATGTCGGCGATCAGTCGCGCATGCACGAAGTCGTCCGGGTCGGCGCCGGTCTCGGCGCAGTGCTTCGCGGCGCGCTGAAGGAAGCCCGCGACGGCCCTAGCGGTCTGCAAGAAGGTTGGCACGCTGAGGTCGTAGAGTGATGTCGCCATCGTCACCCCCTTGGTTGGACCGGTCCACGCTAGTGGATGAATTTTCGCATTTGAATCCCGTAGGGCGAATCCGAGGCCCTATCCAAGTGATCTATGAAGCCTTGGTGCTAAGTGACTGTAGTGAATGAATGTATGCAGCCAATGGGACGGGATGTGGTTGTTTGCTCTGTGAGGGTGTAGGTGGCTACATTTGCTCCGCACAAAGATTGTGAGCGAACATTGCGGTGACCCATGCACGATCTGTTCTGACAGAGCTATGCAGATCAAGTGGGACCCAGCTTAGCTCGGCACCGTCAGACTCAAAATCGGAATTCCAACACGCCAGCAATGCCCCCCGTTTAGGGTAAGGTTTTTGAATTTAAGGACTTTCGCTGTCAGGGCCTTGACTAGTAGCCTTGTAGGTCGCTCCCCCAAACTGGCTACATCACCAGCAGTTGGTTCAGTGGGGCAGGGATTGCGAAACCATGACCCTGGCGGACATCGGCATCCGGCTCTTTGTGGCAGCACTGATTGGCTGCTTCGCGCACCCGGAGGCTCTTACGTGGAGGTGGATACCATGCCGAGTTTCGCAAACGGCATTCCCCCAGGTTTAGGCCAACAGATACTGAAATATACGGCAACATTAGACACGCTCAATGACCCAAACGAGGTCTTAGAGCGCCTCGAAAAAATAACGTTGCCTCTCTGCAATGTCCGAGTGTTAGGAGCAGCACTCTTGCCACTGCGATGGGCCAGCTGGGCCGAGGAGGAGAAAGGAAAAACTGTCTTCATAAGTAGGAGCGTTCCAAAGGGCTGGTGGCCGGATTATGCAGAGCTCAATCGAAACGATTACGACCCAGGCTTGTTAATGGCCCGATTAGGGATTGCACCCTACACGTGGTCTGAGGGTTCGCAAATGCTGGCGCCGATTGGCGCTGATCGCTGGGCCATCGAACTCAATTTAAAATATGGGATGCGGGACGGCTTTACCTGTCCTATCGGGGGAAGGTGGGTCGATCTGGTCGCGAAAACTGCTCTCGCTTACGCCTCAGACCAGGGCGCTGCTCTTAATGGCGGCTAACTTTGTGGCTATCAGACTTCAGGCGATCATCGCACCACAACCTGAGCGTCTAGGCAAGGGCGCAGCGCTCACCCCAAGGGAACTGGCTGTCTTACGCCTGCTGTCAACCGGCAAGCAGTCCAGCGAGATCGCGAAGCATCTGGCGCTTGGCGAAGAAACAGTACGTAGCCACCTGAAGAAGGCGCAAGCCAAGTTGGGCGTGCACAGCCGCACCCACGCTGTGGCGCAGGCCATTCGGCGCCATCTCATACCCTGAAGTCTCCCCCGGATCGGGGATGGTGGTTACCTCGTCCCTCGTGTGAGCTATAGGGCAGTCGAGTTGCTTGCATTCAGCTAGGCGACAGGAATCGCCGGGGGTTAGGGAACATGATGAGTGCGAAGAACATACTAGTGTGCATGTGGGTGATGGACGGGATGAAAATCTATGACCCTCTGGGTGTCCACCTCGGCTACATTGACGGGCTGGTGCTGGACCCAGATTCCGGTCGCATTAAATACGCCATCGTCTGGTTCGCCTCCGAGTGCAAAAAGCTGCCCCTGCCATGGAAGCTGCTGCCATATAGCCCGGACATTGGCGGCTTTCGAACGTTTGTTACCAAAGTGCAGTTGCAGGGAGCCCCTCAACTGGATGAAGAAAATTTGTTTACCCCGGACTGGGAGCGGAAGCTTGAGAAGCACTATGGCGCAAGCTGCGACGAGCCACGCTAAAAGCAAATGACGCGTCGACATCGGCGTCAGTGCTGCCACAAAGAGCCGGATGCCGATGTCCGCCAGGGTCATGGTTTCGCAATCCCTGCCCCACTGAACCAACTGCTGGTGATGTAGCCAGTTTGGGGGAGCGACCTACAAGGCTACTAGTCAAGGCCCTGACAGCGAAAGTCCTTAAATTCAAAAACCTTACCCTAAACGGGGGGCATTGCTGGCGTGTTGGAATTCCGATTTTGAGTTTGACGGTGCCGAGCTAAGCTGGGTCCCACTTGATCTGCATAGCTCTGTCAGAACAGATCGTGCATGGGTCACCGGCAAGGTAGTCTGGGAGGGGAAGGCTCTCAGCGAGCCGCCGGCACTCACCCAAGCCCTTTGCAAGTGGCGGAAGAAGATCAAGCTCGTCGGCATCGAAGCCTGCCCACTATCCGAGTGGCTTTATGGAGCGCTCATCAAGAGCGGTTTTACGACGGTGTGCATCGAGACGCGTCACACGCAGCGGTTCCTATCATCGCGGCCGAACAAGACGGATCGAAGCGACGCGCGCGGCATTGCCGAGATGATGCGGCTCGGCCATTACAAACCGGTGCACGTGAAGAGCCGATCGTCTCAGCTGGTCAGGACAACGCTCATCGCTCGTCAGAAGTTCGTGGAGCACATGATTTCAATCGAACTCACCATCAGAGGCTTGCTCAAGGTGCATGGGCTGAAGCTCGGCGCCGCGCACCGCAGCACGTTCGCGGCGAAAGTCGAGAAGCTTCTCGCCGACGCGCCCGAGCTGGGCGCGGCAATCGAGCCCTTGCTCGAAGCGCGCAACGTTATGCGCAGGCAGAAGGTGATCCTCGACCGGCGACTGCATCAGGTGGCTCGCAAGGACGAGGTCTGCAAGCGCCTGATGACCGTGCCCGGTGTCGGGCCGATCATCAGCCTGGCGTATAAGGCGACCATCGATGATCCGAGCCGGTTCCAGTCCTCCAAGGCGGTGGCGGCGCATATCGGTCTGACGCCGCGGATCTATCAATCAGGCGAGCTTGATCGAGCGGGCAACATCAGCAAATGCGGAGATAAGCTGTTGCGACACGCGCTCTACGAAGCCGCCAACTCGCACCTGCGGATCAGCAGGAAGCGCTCGGTGCTGAAGGCGTGGGGGCTGAAGCTCGCCAAGCGTGTGGGAAACAAGAAGGCTCTCGTAGCGGTCGCGCGCAAGCTCGCGATCATCATGCATCGCATGTGGGTCACCGGCTCCGACTTCCAACATGGCGGGCCCGAGATCCCGGCTGCCGCGTAAGAATGTCCTCGTAGCGTTACCCGCTTTGCCGAGGATGTGGGTTAGGTCAGTCCGCTTCGATCCCTGTGCGGCTCGAACAGATGAGCGAGCTCGGCACGTGCTGCCAGCCTGGACGACCTAAGCCTCGCCGAACCCCATCATGGAGCAGCATCTACTGACTCCAAACAGAAGCGCGGGCCAGGCAAAGCAGGAGTGCTATCAAGGCAAGTTGCGTTTCGCGCAGTATTTCTGCGCGACGTGTTGGTCAGTCCGGTTCCGTCCCTGTGAAGGCCAGGCGGCCTGTCACGCGCAGCCAGCTTGGACGACCGCCACACAGCGCGACGGTCGTCGGAGGTGGTCTGCGGTCGCCGCACACTCCCAGCGGCAACGACCGTCACCCGAATGGGCCGAGACGCCTGGCCCCGCACCAGCGGCTCGGTCGCGCGCCCGTCTTGGCGCGCGATAGGGGCGTGACCCGAGCGCAAGCGAGGGGGCCGCACGAACTAAGGGCAACAGCATTCGGGTCGGCAGTTACGTCCAGACCGGACGAACTTTATCCCCGCTGACTGGACCGAGAAGGGCCAGCCGAAATCGCGACGTAGTCAGATGTCATCTGAGGCGGCGGACACCAGCTCTGCGCGGAAGCTTCGCGAAGGGATTGCGCGGATCACGAGCGACTATCTGCCGGGGCCTCTCGGGACCTCGAACCGATTATTTCTTAGAAGTGAACGAGAAGATTGCCCAACACGGCGTTGTCTTGGGCATCTGTGGCAAGCTGACCGGAATAGCTGATACCCAGCTTGGCATTGGCGGCAACATCGAAGTCAAGCCCCGCATCGACGATAAGACTATTGTCGGCGATGGGCACGCCCCCAATCGTGAATGGCACGCCGTTGCTCGCGAAGGCGAGCGCCATCTCGGGTGTCACATCGCCAAAGGCATGCCGCCAGCCGAGCGTGCCATGCACAGTCATTTCGGTGCCGTCCATCAGCCCCAGCACGGTCGCGGCCCGCAGTCCGAGCGTGGTGAAGGTTGCATCAAGAGACTGGCTCGGGGCTGTGAGCGCGGCGGCGCCACCGGCCTCGCTGAAGCCGTCCGTATTGAGGTGCACCCAGGCGAGACCCGCGAACGGCTCGGAGGCGATATTGCCGAGGCTCATGCCGTAGCCGACCTCGCCGAACGCCTGCGCGGTGCGAGCCGTGTAGTTCGCCGTCACCGCATCGCTGAAGACGGAGGTGCAGCAGCTCTCCCCGGCTGAAAAGGTGACGTTGCGGCTCGTCTCGATGTCGTTCCAGCTATAGGCCGCGCCCGTGCGTAGGCCGAGGGCGCCAAACTTTCCGCCCCCGTAAAGCGCAAGGTGAGAGCTGTCAATCGAACCCGAGGAGAGACGCGCATCGACGTTGAGCGAGGACTGCGTGTAGCCTCCGGCGAGTTCGAGCCGCCACACATCGTCAAACGTGGCATCGAGACCGGTAAGGATGCCGCCGAGCGAACGCTGGAGCGTGGCGGCATTGCCGTTGCTGCCAAGGTCTCCCCAGGCGCCAAGCGCTTGGCCCCAAGCCGCGAAGCGGGTGCCTGCGGGCGCTGCATCGCCCGCGTATGCTGACTGCTGTTGTTGCCCGAAGCCGAGGGCGTATGGGGGCCCACCGCCGTACCCGATGGCCGTGACCACCGGTCCGTTTGCTCCGAGCGCAGCGAGCGGGCCGTTGTTAGGTCCGTAGGATTGGCGCAGACGGCCGATGAGCGCGTCGCGCACGTAATGCGAGTCATCCAATAGTACCCCTGACGCACTCGGGTGAATTTCACCGGACAGAAGATCGAATGCCGCCCTGGCCTGCTCTGCGGTGCCAAGCACCACCACATCGTAGATAGGATTGCCCGTGCCGAGCCTTTCGGCCGCGGCGCCGGTTGCAATCTGGTTGGGCGTCTGCCCGGCGTCGGCGAAGGTAAAGTTTTTGGGGTTGATCGTCAGATAGACATTGTTCGCATCATAGCTGAGGCAGGCGCAAAGGAAGGCGGAGTCGATGGTGAGGCCTGAGAACGTGCCGATCAAACCGCCAGTGGCGTTCAGAATGGTGTAGGTCGTGCCCCGGGCATAGCTGCCGGCTTCTGGAACCACCTGCACGCTGCCAGCGAGTGTGGCTGTGCCAGTTACGTTGGTTCGGTCGGCCGCCGTGGGCGAAATCTCGACGAGATACGTGCTAGGCGCAACAAAGGTGAGATTGCCCTGCACTGTGACGGTGCCGATGGAGTTTCCAGGCGAGAGCGTGCCTCCGTTGATCGTGGTCGAGGGCAGAGTCCCAATGCCGCCGACCGTGCCCCCGGCATTGACGGTGAGCCCGCTCGATGACGCAATCGAGCCGTTCACGATGAGCGTGCCGGCGTCGACGGTGGTCACACCTGTATAGAGGTTGGTGCCGGTGAGGACTGTGGTGCCGCTGCCGATCTGCTGGAAGGCGCCGGAGCCGGAGACGATGCCGGCGAAGGTGTAGTTGTCCGAGCGGTCGATGGCGAAGGTGGCGTTGTCGGTCACGTTGCCGAGGATCGAGCCGTTCGCCCCGCCGTTGCCGAGTTGCAGCGTGCCAGCACCGATCGTGGTGCCGCCGGTATAGAGGTTGGTGCCGGTGAGGATGGTGATGCCGGCGCCGATCTGCTGGAAGGCGCCGGAGCCGGAGACGATGCCGGCGAAGGTGTAGTTGTCCGAGCGGTCGATGGCGAAGGTGGCGTTGTCGGTCACGTTGCCGAGGATCGAGCCGTTCGCCCCGCCGTTGCCGAGTTGCAGCGTGCCAGCACCGATCGTGGTGCCGCCGGTATAGAGGTTGGTGCCCGACAGCGTCAGCGTGCCGCTGTTCTGCTTGGTCAAGGTGCCCGCGCCAGAGATGCTGTTGGCAAACGTTCCGTTGGTCGCCTGGTCGAACACCAGTGCGGCGTTATCGGTAATCTGCCCTTGCAGGCTAGTTGTATTGCCGACCAGCGTTCCCTGAGTGATGGTCCAATTCTGTGCGTCTGTGCCCGAGAGCGTCCAAGTGGAATCTCCAACCTTCCCGAACGTATCAAACCCCCGATACTGCTGGGCCGGACCGATCAGGCTGACATTGAAGGAGCCGCTCCCGTTACCGCCAAGCTGGAGTGCATCGGTCGTGATAGTCGTGCTCGCTACGACATTGCCTACAATGACACTCGATGGCAGAAGGGTGAGTGTGCTGGCGCCGCTACTGAATTGTATAGCCGCTCCGGAGCCGGTTGCTGTAATGGTCCCCGAATTGGTGACTGTGCTGCTGGCGCCAGTTAAATTGATAGCTGGCGCCCCGGAAATGAGGCCGGTAATAGTCCCCGAATTGGTGATAGTGGTGCCGGCTGTCGCCGAGATACCGAGCCCCCCCGAGATGATGCCGGAATTATTGATCGTGTTGTTGGCGCTCAGGCTCAAAGCCGGCGCAATCAGCGACGAGATCGTGCCGGAATTATTGATCGTGTTGTTGCCGTCCAGGAATATGCCTAACGAGGAAGAACTCTGCACCGAAGCGCCTGTTTGAACGTTGACCGTCAAGCCGGTCTGGGTGCCGGTTCCATAGCCGAACGGAGGATTCTGATTGCTCGTCGTTCCGGTGCAGCTAACAGTCGTCCCCGATGGTGGCGCCACCGGGGGGCCGGAGCTTGCGGCTGGGGCGCATGCAGCTTGCGCCTCGGAAGCGGCCAATAACACTACGGCAGTGATCGCTGTAGCGGCGGCGAAAGCGAGGAATGCCCTCGCCAGGAAGGCGATTGATGCGATCCGGCGCGCCAACATCACGGTCCCCATAGACCTGCGGTGACGCTGGCCATCGTGACGGCCCCATAGGCAATCGACGACCCACCGAGAATCGCTCTCGATAATCCCTCAAAAGCTGTATGCAGCCAACAAAAACGCCCTTAAACACTGAGTTTTTTGAGGAACGGATACATATTCACTACAATGGGTATGCATGTAATGTAGAGGAAGGCCTCGGCGGGTCCAGCCCGGGTCATATCATGCATCGCATGTGGGTCACCGGCTCGGACTTTCAACATGGCGGGGCCGAGACGGAGGCTGCCGCGTAAGAATGTCCTCGTAGCGTTACCCGCTTTGCCGAGGACGTGGGTTAGGTCAGTCCGCTTTGGTCCCTGTGCGACTTGAGAAATCTCAATCTCGGCACGTGCTGCCAGCCTGGACGACCTAAGCCTCGCCGAACCCCATCATGGAGCAGCATCTACTGACTCCAAACAGAAGCGCGGGCCAGGCAAAGCAGGAGTGCTATCAAGGCAAGTTGCGTTTCGCGCAGTATTTCTGCGCGACGTGTTGGTCAGTCCGGTTCCGTCCCTGTGAAGGCCAGGCGGCCTGTCACGCGCAGCCAGCTTGGACGACCGCCACACAGCGCGACGGTCGTCGGAGGTGGTCTGCGGTCGCCGCACACTCCCAGCGGCAACGACCGTCACCCGAATGGGCCGAGACGCCGAGCCCGCGCACAGGCGGCTCGGTCGCGCGCCCGTCTCGGCGCGCGATAGGGCGTGGCCCGACCCATTAGGGAGGGGCCGCACAAACTAAGGGAAGTAAAATTCAGGTCAGCTGTTATGCCAACGAACTTTATCCGCGCTGATTAGACGGGAAAGATCAGAGGCATCGCTGATCGATCGACACCTGAGGGTGATAGGTTCACTCGAGAACGCATGCTTTGCGCACATAGTGCAAATCATGGGCAGCGATCGCAGCAGTGATCACCGGACCAAGCCTCGCGACCCTCGCGGACAAGAAGCCAGACGATGCTGAGTGAAGCGACGGCGTCTACCCACCAGGCGCCGATGGCTAACTGTGCCAGGAGGGCAACTACCACGACGAGCGAGAGCCAACCACAGGTGATGCTCTCGATGGCGTCGGCGCGCAGCGCACGGCTTGCCAACGCTTCGGCCAGATGCAGCTTGCGGCGGGAGAGGACGTACATGATCGGTAGGGCGAGGACGCTCACGATAAGGCCGGGGAGCGAGAACTCTGCTCCTTGCTGTGTCCACAGTTTCCAGGCGGCACCGGCAACGACATACAAGGCAAGCCCAAACAATAAGGCTCCGCCGATGCGAGCCGCTCGTCGTTCCGCGCTTTCGGCGAACGACCGTCCATGACGAAGTTCGACCCTGAGGCGCCACACCAAGACGCCCGCCGAAGCGAGCTCGATCAAACTGTCGAAGCCGAAGGCGAGAAGGGTGAGGCTACCTGCCTTGAGCCCTGAACCGATTGCGACGGCAGCCTCGATCAGCATCCATGCGATCGTCAGGTATTCGATCTTGAAGGCTTCTTGAACGAGGGCCGACCGGTCGGCAATCAGGATTTCAGCTTGCGTAGGGGCTGTCATCGACCACCCGCGTCTTCAGTGTTGCTCACGCGATTGCAGAAAGCGAGCGAACGCCCTTAACGTCGCCTCCGAAACATGATGCTCAATACCCTCGGCATCGGCTTCAGCGGCTTCCGCGGGAACGCCCAAGGCAATCAGAACGTCGACGACGAGTCGATGGCGGGCCCGCAGGCGTCTGGCGAGGGCCTCGCCCTTTTCGGTCAGGAACACGCCGCGATAGGGAAGCCCCGTGGCCAGCGCTTGTCTTTTCAAACGAGCAATGGTGTTTATGGCAGTAGGATGCGAGACACCCAGCCGGCGGGCGATATCCGTGGGACGCGCCTCGCCCGCGGTGGCCAGCAGATCGGCGATCAGCTCGACGTAGTCTTCGAGCACAGCCGTCGATCGGGCGGAACGCGCCTTACCGAAGCGGCGTGCCTGCGTTAGCTCCGCGGGGAGCTCCAGCGGAAGCCCGGCTCGATTTCCCAGCGCCCTGCGCGACATTGCACCTTCCTGCTGTGGATTGCGAAACTGGGTTACCCGGTGCGACCATGCGATGGGGGTGCGCACAACGATACTGGCCCGAGGCCTGGACTCTAGCGGGCTTTGTCGTGCTTGCAACAGTTGCCGCAACATCAACTCGCAGCCGCGTTAGTTGAGAATGTATGCCATTGCCCTAATATGTTCGTCAAGCTACATTATGGCGTAGAACCTAGATGAGCGGAAATTTTCCTATGACTGACGCTCTCCGTGAGAAAGCACCGCTGGCTCGGTCGATCATTCGGCGCGAGTCGCTGTCCGAACGGACCGCGGCGGTTGCGAGTAAGGTCCTCGCGGGCCACCGTGGGGACCCTCGTGCCTATCTGGCCTTTGTCGGTCCGGCAGTGATTGCCTCGATCGCCTACATGGACCCCGGCAACTTCGCGACCAACATCCAGGCAGGGGCAAAGTACGGCTATGGCCTGCTGTGGGTCGTCCTGCTGGCCAACGCGATTGCGATGTTGTTCCAGGCGCTGTCGGCGAAGCTCGGCATCGTCACCGGACGCAATTTGGCGGAGATGTGCCGCGACCAGTTTCCGAGGCCCGTGGTGTGGGGGATGTGGGTCATTAGCGAGATCGCCGCCATGGCGACTGACTTGGCGGAGTTCCTGGGCGGTGCCATCGGGCTTTCACTGCTGTTTGGCATCCCACTGTTCTACGGGATGATCGTTACCGGGTTCATCGTGTACGGCATCTTGATGTTCGAGCGTTTCGGCTTCCGACCGATCGAGCTGATCATCGGCAATCTCGTCGTGGTTATCGCCCTCTGTTATCTCATCGAGATGTTCATAGTCCCGGTTGATTGGCACGCCGCGGCCTTGCACACCGTGCTGCCGCAAATTCCCGACGGCGAGGCGCTGCTGCTGTCGGTCGGCATCATCGGTGCGACCGTCATGCCGCATGCGGTTTACCTGCATTCCGGTCTCACGCAGGCCCGCATCGCCGCGCGTGATGTGAGCGAGAAGCGCAAGATCGTGCGCATCTCCAACACCGAGGTGATCGTCGCACTGGCCGTCGCGGGCATGGTCAACATGGCCATGGTGATGATGGCATCGAGCGCCTTCCACGCCGGACACAGCGATGTGGCCGAGATCGAAACCGCCTATCACACACTGACGCCGTTGCTCGGCGGAGCAGCAGCGGGCGTCTTCTTGGTGTCGCTGCTCGCCTCCGGCGTGTCGAGCTCGACGGTCGGAACGCTCGCCGGGCAAATGATCATGCAAGGCTTCGTCGGTTTCCGCATTCCCATTTGGGTGCGACGGTTGGTGACGATGCTGCCGGCCTTCGTTGTGGTCGGCCTCGGTGCCAATGCGACGCATGCCCTCGTCATCAGTCAGGTCGTGCTCAGCATTGCCCTCCCGCTTCCCCTGATAGCACTTCTGATCTTCACGCGACGAACCGACATCATGGGTCAGTTCGCAAATAGTCGGCTAACCCACATAGCCGCGTTGCTTGGCACTGGGTTGGTGCTGATGCTCAACATCTTCCTGATCCTGCAGACGCTCGGCGTAACAATTCCTGGATTGTCGGCCTCATGAAAACGTATGCCGCCGCGGCCGGGCCACACCGGGACACTCCCCGGCTGAGTGACGTTCAAAGCTTGCTGAACAAGCTTGGGTTGCGTTTGACCGACCAGCGGATTGCCCTTGCAAGTGTGTTGCTGAAGACCACGCATCGGCGCCTCACCGCTGAAATCTTCTACGACGAGGCGCAGGGAGCCCGGTGTCTCGTTTCAAGAGCCACCGTTTGCAGCACTCTCCGCCAATTCGAGCGGGCCGGATTGCTGAGACGAATTACGGTCCACGGGTCGAGGAAGGCTTGGTTTGTTATTGCGAATGCGAAATCCCGCCACCTGCTCAAGCTAACTTCAGGCCGATGAAATGAAGACCGCAACTCGCCAAGAATCCGAGCTGCGGCCCTGCCGTTGCGAATGCAACGCAGTTGCGTACTGGCGGGCAATTTTGCATAGACAGCTTGCGTTAGGCATCGCGCTCATTGCGCTAACGATGCCCGAGGCCAGCGCGGCCGACGACCCTAGCACCCCCGTACGTTATCAGAATTGGACGGGGCCTTATATGGGTGGCCATCTGGGCGACGCCTGGGGTCGCTCCGATTGGACCGCGGACGAGAGCGGCGCGGCGCCACTGTCTTTGAGCGGCTCGCTCGATTTCTACCAGCCCTTCGATTTCTTCAAGGGAACGGGAAGCTACTTCGCTGGTTTTCAGGCCGGATACAACTACACGCTCCCCTCAGGCGTTGTGCTTGGCGTCGAAGCCGATGTGTCGTTCCCCAATACGATTATGGGCACGCAGACAATTTCATCGCCCTCGCTCGGCCAAGCGACGTACGAGGAGCAGGTTGAGTACTCCGGCACGGTCCGCGGTCGGCTCGGCTACGCGCTCGGTGACTGGCTTCTCTACGCGACGGGCGGCTACGCGTGGACCGACGACCAGCTCACGCGAACGCAGGTCGCCGGGGCACCGGCAGGCGGCACGGCGGTTCCGGGGGCCGCGGAATCCCGGCTAGCGCTGCGTAGCGGCTGGGTA
This sequence comes from uncultured Alphaproteobacteria bacterium, assembly GCA_963745205.1. GTDB lineage: Bacteria > Pseudomonadota > Alphaproteobacteria > Rhizobiales > Hyphomicrobiaceae > Hyphomicrobium_A. The sequence goes on along the minus strand of CAVUWX010000011.1, from coordinate 4,125 downwards.
GCGGGCGGTGGCGTCGAAACGGGCGTGGGCGGAAACTGGACCGCGGACCTCGAATACCTGTTAACCGACTTCGGTTCGCACAGCGTAACATTCCCGGCGGGAGCACAAGTGTTCGACGCCGATCTCACGCTGCAGAGCATCCGACTCGGTCTCAATTATCAGTTGGACAGCGCGTCCTCGAAAGGGAAAGACGGACCCGCGGGACCGATCGCTCCCAATACAGATAATTGGAGCGTCCACGCGCAAACGACCTACCTCATCCAGGACGATCCACTGTTTCGGTCTCCGTATCGGGGGACGAACAGTCTTATTCCGGGCCAATCACACGAGACTTGGGACGCCACGTTCTATGTGGGTTTGCGCCTGTGGCCCGGTGCCGAGCTCTGGTTCAACCCCGAAATCGATCAGGGATTCGGCTTGAGCGGGACACTCGGTGTTGCCGGATTTCCGAGTGGAGAAGCCTATAAGGTCGGAGCCGTATATCCCTATGCGCGTATTCCTCGCTTCTTCGTGCGCGATACGATCCCGCTCGGGGGCGGAACCGAGAAGGTCGAGGCCGGCGCCAACCAATTCGCCGGCTCGCAGACCGCCAATCGCATTGTGCTCACCCTCGGTAAGTTCGCCGTCACCGACGTGTTTGACACCAACAAGTACGCGCATGACCCGCGCGCCGACTGGATGAACTGGGCGCTCGTCGACACCGGGACCTTCGACTATGCGGCGGACCCGTGGGGCTTCACCTACGGAGCCGCGGTTGAATGGTACCAGGGCCCCTGGACGTTGCGGGCCGGACTATTTGATCTCTCGATTGTGCCCAACGACGTGGAATTGGACCCAACCTTCTCGCAATTTCAGTCCGTTCTCGAAGTCGAGCGCCGGTATAAGCTTTGGGAACAGCCAGGCAAGATCGCGGTGACCGGGTTCGTCAGTCGCGGGCGCATGGGTACCTATGACGCTGCCGTGCAATTGGCGGAGGCCACTAACCAGCCTGCCGACATCGCGGCCGTCCGCGAATACCGCAGCCGTCCCGGCATCAGTTTCAACGTGGAGCAACAGCTTACCCCTGACCTTGGTGCCTTCGTCCGCGGCGGTCTCGCCGATGGTGAGGTCGAGCCCTACGAGTTTACCGACATCGACCGGACGGTCGCGGCAGGCTTGGTGCAGTCCGGCAAACCGTGGGGACGACCCGACGATGTCTTCGGCCTGGCGGGCATTATCAATGGCATTACGGGTGCCCATCAAGCCTTCCTCAATGCGGGCGGGCTCGGCATTCTCGTTGGGGACGGCAAGCTGCCGCAGCCCGGCGCCGAAGAGATCATCGAGAGCTACTACGGTTTCCCGGTTGCAGGCCTGCGGGCAACGGTGGACTACCAGTTCATCAACAACCCGGCCTACAACGAACAGCGCGGCCCAGTGTCGGTGATCGGAGGGCGTCTGCACACGCAGTTTTGAGTAGCCATTCGTGGTCGAAGAAGACCCTCATCAAAAGCGCACAGCCGAACGGCGAAGTGTACTCGATGACAGAAATTGCGAGTTCTTCACTTGTGCCCATCGACTCTTTGCAGAGCGTCGCGATCGAAGGACCTACCGTCTTTCAAAGCCAGCATTTTTCCGTTGACGGCCGGGATCGAATTACAGAAGTGACCAAAGGCGATGATTTGAGATCGCCCATGATCTCCCCTCTGTTGTTGATTGAGGCGTAGCATCGCAGAAACCACGGCGGCGTGCGCGAGCTCAGCCCAGGGAAGACCTTCGCCATCGGGAGCGCGCTTGATTTGTTTGTGCTCAAGCAAACTCTTTCTCGCGCACTCTCGCCGTGCTGCTGACCGCCGGCGTGTCGTAGCGAGCGCGGTCAAGCGCGCGGGTCACGCGCCGTTGCCAGCGGAGGGCCTTTTGCTCGGCTGATCCGTCCTTCTTCTCGCTCAAGGTGACGAGGTCCAGCATGAGAACTTGCGCTGCGTTCTGATCGGCAGCCGCGACGGCGACCAGCTTCAACATGTAGTCGTCGGACTTTGTCGCGATGTCGAAGCCGGTCTCGCGGCCATAGGTGTGCTGGAGCGCGGCGAAGATCTGCATGCGGCCCTTGAGGCCGAGCTTGTCGGGAGATTTTTCATCCATCAGAATAAATCCTTGTTGCATTACCGCCTCTCCTCGCATGGCTGGAGGGAAGGCAGGTTCGATGGGTCATTCGCTTTGTAGAGGGCGTCACATGACAAGGAGCTATCTGGCAGCAATCGGAACAGTGCTGTGTGGTGCTATGCGGCTCAGGCCGCGCTGGCGCGCCGGTCGATCCACTCAAGCCCTGAGTGACGCGCGAGATGTCCGTATTTAAAGTGTCACCCTTGCAACGTGCAGACTAAATATTGTGGATGTTTCACAGTGTTTCACGGAAAAAATGGTACCCGCTCTTTGAAAGCATTCTTGTTTTTGACTGTCCGTGCGCCAGCATCACCTAGTTCGCCGGCACTCCGTCGGGCTTTTATTGGGAATCAGCGCGCGCTAGCGTCATAGCCACAGTGATCACAAGTATCGCTGAGCTCGCATACTAGGTGGCGCCTTGGCGAGACCTCCGCACAACCCTAGTGGCTCCTGGCCCCGGCTGATGCCCGCGCCCGTGGCGGCCGCTTATCTGGGAGAAAAGAGTGTTGAGGCCTTCCTGCGCTCGGTCGGCACGCTATACCCTACGCCGCTTAGATTGGCGGGCAAAGGCGACCGGTGGACGAAGGAAGCTCTCGACCGAGCGATAGACACACTCAGCAGAGAGAGCGGCATCGGGGACGACGCCGCCGAACTGTTGTGAGGCCGGCTTCTTGGCCGAAATACATGATCGAGAAGCGTCTCAAGAGCGGCGCGATCGCCTACTACTGGAATCCTCCGAACACGGACATCAAAAAGGGCTTCTCGCTACATCGAGAAGCGCTCGGCAGTGAATACGGTGCGGCCGCCCAGCGCTCCGATGAACTCAATCAACATCTCAAAGATTGGCGCCGCGGACTTGGCACAACGAAGGATCTCGACCTCCAGCCCGGCTACGGCACGCTCGCGTGGCTCGTTGAGCGCTATTATCGCAGCCGCGAGTTCGAACGCGTGTCCGCACGCGTGCAGCCGTCCTATCGACGCGAACTTTCTCTCGTCACCGACTACCAGCTTAGAAACGGCAAGCAAGCTGGTAGTCTTCTGCTGACCCAGATCTCAGCTCGGTTCGTTGACAAGCTCTATGTGAAACTACTCGTGGGGCCGAAGAAAAAGCGTCGTGTGCGCCAGGCCAACGTATGCATCTCGCGCGTTGCGCGCGCATGGGAAGTGGTGCGGCGTCTGTACCCAAAAGTCGTCCCCACCCGAGAATCCGTTCAGCGGGGTCACACGAGAAACTGACAAAAACGACGTGATCCCTGCAACACGCGAGGAGGCCTACGCGCTCTCGTGCGCGATTGCGGCGCACGGTCACCGGCACTTGGCGCTCGCGCCGCTCATCTGCTTCGAGTGGTTGCAGCGACCGGAGAACGTAATCGACGGGTACATCACGTGGGCCGACTGGCGGCCATCGTCACGACCCAACCATGTGCAGGTGTTCCATCACAAGACCGGCGAGCGCGTGTGGCAACCGCTCGAGGACGAGACTGGCCCCCTTTTTCCAGAACTGGAGGCAGCACTCGCGGAGGTGCCTCGGCTCGGCGTGCCTATGGTGCTGACGACTGGTCGCCTCAGCGGGGATCGTTCTCGTGGACGCAAAGGCGCAAAGGGCGAACCGCGGCCGTACAGCCATTCCTATGCGAAGCGAGTTGTACGCGAGGCACGTCGGAGAGCTGGCCTACCAGAGCATGTGACGCTTACTGCTTGTCGACATGGTGGGATGACCGAGCTTGGTGATGCGCAGCTCACAGAGCAAGGGGTGATGGCGTTGTCTGGTCACCGGACGCCTGAGGCATCGCGGCTCTACGTGAAGCGTACCGAAACGCAGCGTTTGGCTGCAGCGCGCAAGCGCCGTGCGTGGGTGGAAAGAGAACGAAACGCAGCCGAATTTCAGAATGGCGCCCAATCTGAATTTCAGAATGACGCGCCGAAAAACAACCTAAGTCGCTCAAGCTAGTTGGCGATCCCGGCAGGATTTGAACCTGCGACCCT
>CAVUWX010000010.1:0-88935 GCA_963745205.1 uncultured Alphaproteobacteria bacterium | reverse complement strand
TGAAACGCAACCCCATCGCGTAACTAATTGATGTGGATGACATTTAACGACTTGCTACACAGACCAGTGTAGCCCGCCTGTGTAGCTAATTTCAAGCGCTTGCACGCGTATCTGTGGGCTGCCAGCCCAAGCGAACTCCGCTGCCCAATCAAGCGCCTCTGCGAAGGAAGGTTGTGGTTCACACAAAGCCCACGCCATCAACGCTGTGTTCTTGAAACGGTCATGGTTCGCTGGCACTCAGGCGCGATCACAGGTTCAAATCCAAAGAGATCGATCATGATAATCCGCCAGTCGGCGAGCATTCACGTCTGCGCCTTGAGACACGTTTCTGAGATGGTCAAGCACACTGGCGCACGCCATCTCGTCAGCACCATCAACGCCGATTTCGTACCCGAGACGCCGACGGCGATCCCTGGTAACCGTCATCTCAAGCTCGATATGAATGACATCGTCGAGGCGCAACCCGATTTAGTGCCTCCCAGCACAGGCCATGTCGCGAAGCTCATTGATTTCGTGCGGAGTTGGGACAAACAAGCGCCGATCTTGATCCACTGCTACGCAGGGCTTAGCCGCTCGACGGCTGCCGCATTCATCTCGCTATGCGCCTTGAATCCTCGCACCCCTGAAGACGCCATTGCGCGCGCCTTGCGCCAGTCATCAGATACGGCGGTGCCCAACCGGCTCTTCGTCGCGCTTGCCGACAAGGTAATGCGGCGCGATGGACGCATGATCGCGGCGCTCGATAGCATGGGCGAGAGACGAACCGCATATGAGTGCACGCCCTTCGGCGTTGACGCGCTACATGAGCCGAGCCGAACAGGGACCGCGTATCAGGCGGCATAAACACATTTCAGCGGCCGCGGGTGTTGGTTCTCAGGCTCCCGGCTAGAGGACTTTCAAGTTTACGGCTGCCGCCTTGCCGTTACGGCCCGTCTCCGTCTCGAAGGAAACCCTCTGGTTTTCATTGAGCTGACTTAACCCAGCTCGCTCGACGGCGCTGATATGCACGAACACATCGTTGCCCCCGCCCTCTGGCTGGATGAAACCGAAGCCTTTTTGAGAATTGAACCACTTCACTGTTCCCTGCTGAGCCACGGAGATGTCCTCTGAATTGAGATGTTGAACGAAGCATGGTTATCGCGACATAGCCAGGCTGTCACGCGATTCTAGCGCCGTTCTCAACGCGGCAGTAACGGCCTCGCTGCGTGTTCCCCGCGGAACTGCGCAAAAAACGCCGCCGACTAACTCTCCGCAATCGGCCGCAGTGCCGCTTCAAACTTAGGAGGGTTGCATGTCCGCTATTCAAAGCTGGGTTGAGCGCGATGACGCTAAGCGCGCAGAGGAGCTGAAGGAAAAACCCACGCGGTGGTTCGCGCTCAGGACAGCCTTCGGCATTCTCATCTTGGTCAAGGCCGCGCATTTTGCGCTGACAGCGACGGGCGTGCTCGGCTACGTCCTGGCCGTGCTTTTGACCATCGGCGGCCTCGCTTGGCTCGTGGAAGGCGTTCAAGGCCTCCGGTCACGACTACAACTCGTTCGCGGGCATTCTTGAAACGGTCACGGTAACCGGTCACGTAGCAGTGGCCACCAAGCCAATCAACGAGATCGATCATGACTCTACCGCCAGTCTGCAACTGTTCACGTGTGTGCGTTGAGACACGTGCCAGAGATGGTAAAGCACACAGGCGCACAGCACCTGGTGAGCGTCATTGACGCTCATTTCCTGCCGGATACGCCAACGGCGATTTCTCGTGACCGTCATCTCAAACTTGGAATGCACGACATCATCCAGCCGCAGCCTAACTTGACACTTCCAACCTCAGAGCATGTCAGGAAGCTGCTCGATTTCGTGCAAAGCTGGGACGGGCAGACATCGATTTTGATCCACTGCTACGCGGGCCTAAGCCGCTCGACGGCTGCCGCTTTCATCTCGCTGTGCGCCTTGAATCCCCGCACCCCTGAAGATACCATTGCTCGCGCTTTGCGCCGGTCATCAGATACTGCGATGCCCAATCGGCTCTTCGTTGCACTTGCCGATAATATTCTGCGACGCGAAGGCCGCATGAACGCGGCGCTACGCAGCATGGGAGAGAGTAGAACCGCATATGAGTGCACGCCATTCGGCGTTGAGGCGTTTCACGAGCCGAACCGGCGGGAGATCGCGTATAAAGCGGCATGAACACACATAAGTTGAAGGCATCTCTTGCCGCTGGGCTTCTCGCTTTCCTTCAAGCGAGCGCCGCGCTCGCCGACGACATAGCCTGTGTCAGCACCACCTTCCGCTTCATCGGAGCCAACGACAAAGTATGTGTGAGCGCGTTCGATGATCCCAAAGTGCCAGGCGTAGCCTGTCACATCAGTCAGGACATATAGGCAGCGGCGCGGAGGTTCCCCACCACCGCGCCCGGCATTAACGGCTGGTAGTCTCGCTGCCCTCAGTCAGTTGGGTCTGCCTGGGCCACACCGCCGGTGCTCTCAGGCTGTGTCTCCACGTTGCTATAGACATCGACGGCGACATGGACGGCCTCAAGGTTGCCATTCACCGCCTTGGCTCGCCAGAGCCCTTCCGCATCCCTCTTCAGGTTGCGAACATGGGTGTAGCCCCTGCCGTTCAGAATTGTGATGACCTGTTCTTCGCTCAACCAGGTCCACCCGAGTTCGCCCATAATAGTGGGCATCGGACGGCGCGGTTTTAGAGCCGCTTGCGCCACGACAGGACCGTTCAAAGTCGCAAGCATGTTCGCAAGCGGCTTTGTGCGCTCGTTCCTTTCCCTTGCGGCAATCAAGCTCTTCCTGTCTATGTGACCGAAGAGATCGCCATAGCGATTGATGGCTACGTGGTAGGATGCGCCATTTGCCATCGCTTTCCCTCGCCAGAATGCCCCAAACCGTTCGAGACTCAAGACGTCGGAATACCCACCGGCCTTGATAAGAAGAATGGCCTGGTCTTCCTGCATCCACGTCCAATCCGGATCCAAATTGGGGTGGCGAGCCACAGCGCGCTCGCGTGGGGTCAGCCAGTCGTCGTCTTCAGTAACCGCTGTCTGTGCGAGTGCCGCACCAATCGCCAGCAGCGGCAGGCTGGTCAGTAGTACTATGAGAGTGACTGATCGCTTCGTCATTTCGTACCTCCCTCGGTGGGAAACTGCGAGAAAGGTACGCTGCTCTGGAAATTCCGCATCGTAAGGATAGATGAGAAATTTCTCATCTGAATCGATGACGAAGGCGCCATGATGCTTTGGGTATATTTGAACTCTTGCTACGCCACTCTGACCGGCGGAGAAGCACTCATGAAGAGGTGCATGAGCTCGGTCTGCTTGGAGGTGCCGGTCTTATCGTAAATGTGCTGCACGTGCGTTCTGACCGTCGCCTCGCTAATGCCGAGCATCTCCGCCGCCTCTTTGACGCCAAGCCCAGGCGCCATCGCCAACAGCACGCGCAGCTCGCCGCCCGTGAGGCCATAGAGCTTGGCGAACGCCTCACCCGGGAAAGGCGGGACGACGACCGGGTCCTGCACGAAGATCGCTGCCATCGCCGCAAAGGCGCCATAGACGTTGCGCCGCTCGCCGCGATTTAATGGGAGTATGGTGGCGACGAAACCTCCGCTTTCCCTATCAGGAAGGGCGAGCGTCATCCCGCTGGCTGGGGTTTCCGCCTCATCGGCGATCGCCTCGGCTATGGCATTGGCCATCGCGACGCGTGCATTGCGTTCGAGAGGGGCGAGATGGTCGTGCTCGATGCGCAGCGCGTTGCTCCCCCTCACTTGCTGCTCGGCGGCGCGGTTCATGTAGATGATGCGGCCGAGACGGTCGACGAGATAGACACCGGAGGTTAGTGCGTTGAGCGTTGCCTCCAGCGCCTCCGAGCGGATGGTCTTGAGGTTTAGCGCGTCGGAAATCGCCACGGCCCGACAGATATGCGGTGACAAGAGCGTCAGCAGGCGGACCTCAGCGTCTCCGTAGCGCGGATGAGGCTCAAGACGATTGACGAAGAACAAGCCGGTGCGCTGCCCGGTCTGCAGCGCCTTGAAGGCGATGAAATCAACAGTCAATCCCTGTGGCTTGACCCATTCCTGATAGTATCTGGTCTCCAAAAATTCGTCTTCATTGACGAGCATACCGCTGGTTACGACAGTCCCCATGGGCACCATCTGCAGGGGCACAAAGAACGGGTTCATACGGCTATACTTTTCCTCATGCAGTCGCCAGTAGTGCTCGTCCTCCCAACCCACCTGGAACATGAAGTCGTTACATTGGTTGGCGTAATCATGGACACCAAGTGTGCAACGCTGGCTCTCGCACAAATCGGCGATCAAGCGGATCGCGTCGCGCCAACGATTGGGATCGAGCGCACAGTCGTAGACTGTTTCGACCACCCTCGAGAAGGCCTCGAGCGAAATGTCTGATCCGGTGTCGCTATTCGCCACTTGAGCCGCGCCTCGGTAGCTGCTGGTTCTTTCACGCCGCCCCCACCGGCGGAGTAGCGCTCATGAACAGGTGCATGAGCTCGGTTTGCTTGGAGGTGCCGGTTTTGTCGTAGATGTGCTGCACGTGCGTTCTGACCGTCGCCTCGCTAATGCCGAGCATCTCCGCCGCCTCTTTGACGCCAAGCCCAGGCGCCATCGCCAACAGCACACGCAGCTCGCCGCCCGTGAGGCCATAGAGCTTGGCGAACGCCTCACCCGGGAAAGGCGGGACGACGACCGGGTCCTGCACGAAGATCGCTGCCATCGCCGCAAAGGCGCCCCCAAGGTTGCGCTCCCCGCGGCCTAATGGGAGGATGGTAGCGACGAGACCCGCATTGTCACCACCAGGCAGCGCAAGTGTCATCTCGCTCGCTGGCGTCGCGGCCTCATCGGCCACTGCCTCGGCGATGGCCTTAGTCATTGCGGCGCGCGCCGAGCGGTCCGTGGGGGCAAGACGGTTGTTCTTTAGGCACAGGGCATCGCCGGCCTCCACCTGCTGCTCGGCCGCGCGGTTCATGAACACAACGCGGCCGTCGCGGTCGGTTAGATAGACACCCGCGGCAAGCGCATTGAGCGTCGCCTCTAAGGCTTCTGATCTGATGGTCTTGAGATTGAGCGCGTCAGAGATCGTAACGGCGCGGCAGACATGTGGCGACAGTAGAGTGAACAGACGAACTTGGGCATCTCCATATCGCGGGTAAGACTCAAGACGGTTGGCGACCAGCAGACCCATGCGGCGTCCCGTCTGCAATACCTTCACGTTAATGAAATCGCGCAGCCCCTGCGGTTTGCACCATTCCTGATAGAACCTGCATTCTAGGAATTCATTGTCACTAAGGATCATGGCTTGGGTTGAGACCGCCCCCACTGGCAGTAACTGAATTGGTGCGAAAAATGGGTTCATACCCTTGTACTTCTCCTCGTGGAGCTGCCAGTATTCCTCGTCCTCATATCCCAATTGGAAAGAGAGTTCGTTGCGATCGTGTGCAAAATCGTGGACACCGAGGACGCATCGCTGGCTCTCGCACAGCTCGGCGATCATTCGGATAGCGTCATGCCAGCGATTGGGATCCAGCGCACAGTCATAGACAGCCTCGACGACCATGGAGAAGGTCTCGAGCGACATGTCTGATCCGGTGTCGCTATTCGCCACTTGAGCCGCGCCTCGGTAGCTGCTGGTTCTTTCACGCCGCCCCCACCGGCGGAGTAGCGCTCATGAACAGGTGCATGAGCTCGGTTTGCTTGGAGGTGCCGGTTTTGTCGTAGATGTGCTGCACGTGCGTTCTGACCGTCGCCTCGCTAATGCCGAGCATCTCCGCCGCCTCTTTAACGCCAAGCCCAGGCGCCATCGCCAACAGCACGCGCAGCTCGCCGCCCGTGAGGCCATAGAGCTTGGCGAAGGCCTCGCCCGGGAAAGGCGGCACGACGAAAGGGTCCTGCACGAAGATCGCGGCCATCGCCGCAAAGGCGCCACAGACGTTGCGCCGCTCGCCGCGCCCCAAGGGGAGTATGCTGGCGACAAGCCCTGCGCCTTCTCTATCAGGAAGGGCAAGCGTCATCCCGCTCGCCGGCGTTTCGCCCTCATCGGTAATGGCCTCGGCGATGGCATTGCCCATTGCGATGCGTGCATTGCGGTCGAGAGGCGCGAGATGGTCGTGCTCAACGCGCAGCGCGTTGCTAGTCTTCACTTGGCGCTCCGCGGCACGGTTCATGTAGACGATGCGGCCATGGCGGTCCGTGAGATAGACACCAGAAGCAAGTGCATTGAGGGTAGACTTCGAGCGCCTCCGACCGGATGGTCTTGAGATTGAGCGCATCCGAGATCGCGACCGCACGACACACATGCGGCGAAAGCAGCGTCAACAGCCGGACCTCGGCGTCTCCGTAACGTGGATAGCCTTCGAGACGGTGGGCTGCCCACCAGCCCACGCGCTGTTCTGTTTGCAGCACTTTGAAATTGATCATGTCGTTGAAGCCCTGCGGCTTGCACCACTCGCGATAGAACCTGCTTTCGGAAAATTCGCGGTCGTCAATGAGCATGGCTTGCGTCGTGACGATCCCCAGCGGCTGCATTTGGATAAGGGTCCAGAACGGGTTCATGGCACCGTACTTTTCTTCGTGAAGACGGATGAAGGGCTCCGCGTAACCCAAATTGAAGGAAAGCTCGCTGCGCCTGTTTGCGTAGTCGTGCACACCGAGGATGCAAACTTGGCTCTCGCAGAGATCGGCGATCAAGCGGATCGTGTCGTGCCAGCGGTTTGGGTCGAGTGCACAGTCGTAGACTGCCTCGACAACCTTGGAAAAGGTCTCGAGCGGGAGATCCAGGTTTTTACCGTTGTCGGCCACTCTAATCGCGCCCCACGCAGCGCTTACGCCGCCCTGACCGGCGGAGTAGTGCTCATGAACAGGTGCATGAGTTCGGTCTGCTTGGAGGTGCCGGTCTTATCGTAAATGTGCTGCACGTGCGTTCTGACCGTCGCCTCGCTAATGCCGAGCATCTCCGCCGCCTCTTTGACGCCAAGCCCAGGCGCCATCGCCAACAGCACGCGCAGCTCGCCGCCCGTGAGGCCATAGAGCTTGGCGAACGCCTCACCCGGGAAAGGCGGGACGACGACCGGGTCCTGCACGAAGATCGCTGCCATCGCCGCAAAGGCGCCATAGACGTTGCGCCGCTCGCCGCGATTTAATGGGAGTATGGTGGCGACGAAACCTCCGCTTTCCCTATCAGGAAGGGCGAGCGTCATCCCGCTGGCTGGGGTTTCCGCCTCATCGGCGATCGCCTCGGCTATGGCATTGGCCATCGCGACGCGTGCATTGCGTTCGAGAGGGGCGAGATGGTCGTGCTCGATGCGCAGCGCGTTGCTCCCCCTCACTTGCTGCTCGGCGGCGCGGTTCATGTAGATGATGCGGCCGAGACGGTCGACGAGATAGACACCGGAGGTTAGTGCGTTGAGCGTTGCCTCCAGCGCCTCCGAGCGGATGGTCTTGAGGTTTAGCGCGTCGGAAATCGCCACGGCCCGACAGATATGCGGTGACAAGAGCGTCAGCAGGCGGACCTCAGCGTCTCCGTAGCGCGGATGAGGCTCCTCACGGTTGGCGACGAACAAGGCCGTGCGTTCGCCGGTTTGCAGTGATTTCACGAGGATCATATCGCTCAGGCCCTGGGGCTTGACCCATTCCTGATAGTATTTGGTCTCAAAAAATTCGCGGTCAGGGACGAGCATCGCCTCCGTTGCCACGGTCCCCACGGCCAGCAATTGTACGGGGGCAAACATCGGACTCAGACGGCTATACTTTTCCTCATGCAGTCGCCAATAGTGCTCGTCCTCCCAACCTACTTGGAACATGAGGTCGTTACATCCATTGACGTAATCATGGACACCAAGTGTGCAACGCTGGCTGGCGAGCAACTCAGCGATCAAGCGAACCGTTGCATGCCAGTGGTTGGGGTCGAGCGCGCAGTCGTAGACCGCCTCGACGACCCTCGAAAAGGACTTGAGCGAAATGACCTCGTCCTGGCCGGTTGCGCCCAGCAAAATCTGCCCTCACTTCCTAGACAATAATACTTCCTCAACGCGATCTTGAAAACCGACCTAGTTCTGTAGTGGCCACGAGCTCGAGCAGTGCCTCGCACCGATCTGACGACCGTTCACGCGGCTCTGCTCGCTGTCGCCGAAGCCCTTCAATGCGTTACAGAATTTGTCAGGGCGAAGCCGAGCATCAGAGCCGCCACCATCATTGGAACGGCGCCATGTGAATTCGATGCAGTGAAGAGGATGGCTGCGCGTGGTCAGAATTTCTTGATCCATCCAAACACGACGCCCCACGACGTCACGGTGTTTGCGGCGATTAGCGTCCCAAGGGCCTTGACCTTCACGGAGGAGGAATATTCGGGCATGTCATAGTTGACGACGGGACCGAGCTCGAGGATCTCGACTCGTCGCCCATCAGGTGGAATGGGAATCCCGAACAGTTTATCGTCCTCCACTTGAACGGCGTAGAAGCCGGCCACGCCGACCTGGAATCGGCCGATGTGCTCGCTAACCGCGAAGTCCAGGTCGAGGAGATCGCCGGTCAAATAGTGAGTTATCGAGTTTTCGACGTAGTTGTTCCAATAGAATTTGGCGCTGACCTCTGTTCCCTCCGCGAGGATCGGCGGCGTCGTATAGGTGACGGCGACCGTCGGCGCTAAGTCCCAAATGTTGTTGCCGATGCTCAGCGCCTTTTCTGTCGGGTCTGAAGCGTCGTAAGTTCCCACAGGGACGACCACCCCGAAGCCCGCGAGGATCGTCAGCCCCTGCAGGATCGGAGCGGCGCCCGAAAATTTTGATGGCCGTAAAGTCCCAAAGGAGCGCGACCAGTCGATTTCGACATAGGGATCGCCGACCCCAAGAGTGCAGCGGTCCGAGTCGCCAACGAAGAGATGGCCGCACTGATTGCCAGCGGGAATTATCGCGCCGAGACCGATCGACCCGCCGAGCACTTTGACTTCGGGAACGTAATACAGAAACGGCCCCGCGAGCTCTTTGGCCAAGTGGGCGTCCCTCAGTGCCGGGATCGTCTCGCCGTTTCCGTCGACGAAGTCGAGAGTACTGGCTCCGAGAAGGATGACGCCGCCATAAAGGCCGGGCGGGGGCAGCATTGCCGACCGGACATCCGTGCCGCCGATCGGGCCTGCCGCGGTCGGTCCTTCTACCGCAAGCGCGGGCACACCTAGCACGCACAACAAGCTTGCAATCAACAAAACTCGCGGGCCTACCACGCCTAACCCCCCGTACTAGCCCCTCAATATAATAGGACGGGTTCGGACACTCTGGTGTCGCCTGAATGTCCCAGCGAGATTATAATCGAAAGATAGACTTCAGCTCGGTCATGCCGACCGGCGCATCTGGTATGCTGGCTCCACGGCTCCGCGCCACTGAAGGTAAGCGACGATCTTGTCCGACTTGGCGTTTTTGCTCGCCGCCGCGCGTGGCGAAGCGCTGGCATCGCTATGGCCACCGGCCGCGGCCGCTCGGCTCATTGTTCATGCCCTTCAGCAAATTGTCCGCGAACCGGCGCTGTTGCGGCGTGAGCCCAAGCATGCGCGCCGCTCGAGACGCGAAGCCTGGTGATCGATCCTACTGGTCAGAGCCATTCACGGTCATCGCCACGGTGTCTTACTGCCCTTGCCAATCGCCCCGGCTCTAAATCGCGCAGCGCGGAGACAGAGAGTTTCTGCGATGGAGAGATTAGGAATTGCATAATTATGTCGCTGGTGCTCCGTACAGGCGGTCACGCTGCGATTGGCCAGTATCCCACTGGTGGCCGGGGTCCCATCGGCCTCAATCCAGAACCGACCACCACTGCCCGGCGCACCCTTCGGGAAACTGTTCAAAATCGCCTCATCCGCACGCCTTGGCCGCGCATCCGGCGCGCAGCTTCCTAAACAGCTTCGCAATCGCGACGTGACTGACGTTGTAGCCGCGGGCGACAAACTCGCCGCGAGCGAGACGGCTCGAATAGCCGCGTCTCAACAGTTCGCCAGCGATGGAATGTATCTCTGGATCGGGCTCGATGTAGTAGAGAAGCCTATCCTGGCGGGTGCGTTCGCCGATTGCGCTCTCAACTTTGCGATAGCCAAAGGGAACATCGCCGCCCTCGAAGCGGTGCATGGTCCTCAAATAAGCTTTGGCCTCGCGAATGCGCGTGGCAATGCGCCGACGCTCGAACTGAGCCACGCCAGCAAAGATGGTCAGCCGGAACTCGGCCTCCGGCGTACCAGAAATCCATCCTCCTAAATCGTGCAGGAACAGGCGAACGCCGAGCTTATGCAGGTCGGCGGCCGTTGTCAGGCAGTCTGCCGCGTTGCGAAACACCCTGTCGAGCTTCAGCCCGATAACCACATCACCCTTCCTGAGGCGCGCGAGCATCCTGCCGCCGTTCTCGCGCTGCGCTAACGGCTTGCCGCCAGAAGTAGCCTTGTCGACGACAAAGCCCGCTGGCTTTAGTCCTTCTGTTTCGCAAATCGCTTTGAGCTGGGAACGTTGAACTTCCAAACTTGTGCCTTCGCTTTGACCATCTGTGCTGAAACGAGCGTAGAGCCAAACTCGCGTCGGACCTGTTTTAGATCGTGCCATAGAATGGTTTTCTCCATTTTCAGATCAGCACTATAGCATTTCGTGTAAAGCCGTTAGAGCGCCCTATGCAGTTTGAGTTAAGCGAGCGTCAACGAGAAACGGTGGATGGTTGAAACCCGGCCGGGAATGAAAAGAGCGAAACCTCGCGCAAATTAACAAAGATTAATTGCTGCCCACGCGCTTGTTGCTTTGGCTTGAAATAGACAAGCGTAATGCGCATTTAATAATATGGTTAATGCTTTGGCTTAGAAGGATTGGGGGACGAAAATGGGAACGAAAAACCATGCAATCACCATCGATGAAAGTGAGATAGAGGCCGTAGTTGATCTACATAACGCGGCCGTCGCGGTTTGGAATTACCGTGAAAAGTATTCGCCGCCTGGAACAGACCTAATGACTCCCGTTGCGGACGTTGTATTCATCGCTGGCGGTAAATGGCCGTTGCTGTTCCAACACTTGGCCACGGGCCACGTATACCGAGTCGTGATCCGTGGCGGATATGAGCCTTTCGTAACGAAGCCTGCGAATGAGCTTTCTCCGAAATCCTCTCAAACTTAGCCATGTGAAGCGAGTAGAGCGAATCCTGTCTATGGAAGAACCGGCCGAAAGCGGCAGCATGGGCGTACCAAGATAGGCTCGGAGTGTTCAGTGCGCGAAGAAAAGCTCTGCGAGATTGACTGGCCCAAGTTTCGCGAAGCGGCTCGCGGACTTGGGATCACCGATCTGAGCACGTTACCTACTCCACAAATGTTCGAGCCACCCGCGCTTGAACCGCCGCCCGAGCTAGGTCAGGTCGAGCCGCTGACAGAAGGGGAACTCGCAGTAATCCTCCCCATAATCTTAGAGCGACACAAATACCAGTCACGCATCGCACCACGAGACTACGCTGACTTCGTACTTCTTGCCGCTCGGTATGATTTTGCCTGGTCCATTCTGCCAGAGAGAGAGTGGAGCACTCATGCGGCTCGTATGAAGTTCATCCGGGACTGCCGCCTCAAGACTTGGAGTAGAGTGCTTGCGGCTGCGGAAAGCGCCGGTCTTGCTGAGCAACGACTGGCTCTTCTTGCAAAGGTCGTTGCGCAACAAGAACGGACGCTCGCTCGCTGCGATGACTACAAAATGAGAAGAGTTCTCACAGTTCATGCAAACCGAGGCACCCGTGCGCAGACGGCCAAAACGCCGTAAAAGAGCCGTAGACTGACCGAGGAATTGGGCCAACACGAGGCTACAAACGGCATCATCCGAAGTCTCGCCTGCACCCCAAATTCAAAGTGCTCTCCGTAGAGTCCGTTTAGTACGAAGTGTGGGAACCTCCTGCGGCAAGCGCTTAGAAACAAGCTTATCAGACCTATATTGCCTCTTCTATCGCCACGCACCACCTCGATCCAAAACTCCGGTCGATATCGTACCAGGTCAGAAAGAATAAATACCGCAGCAAAATCGCCAACTTCACGGGTTAGAAATCTAGGTGGCTTCCCATTACTCTTTTGAAGCGTTGGCCCAACAAGGAACCGCCCGCCAGCGGAAGGCTTTTGAATACCCAAGTATTCTGGCCAAGCCTGGACATGCGGAGCACTCCGAACGATTAATGCCTGGTGGTGGTAAAGGTCGTCTGCAACCTCAAAATCCCGTGACATGAAATCGAATAGCTGGATAAATTCTTGCCTATCTTTTGTACTAGGACATATCGTAATGCGATAAGGCGTGTCTGTCACGCTAAGGTGGTAGAGTGGAAACGTAAGCGACGAGAACTTGTTAATCCTGTTGTACGCCACGGCAATTTCGGCGTCTGTGCGAATGATTTGATCCAACCTAAGTACAGAGCCTTTCTCCAACTCGACACCTTGGACAACGTTAGCCAGGCGTCGAAAAATGCCTTCATTCACGCACGCATACTCGTCACCCAAACGCCACTTTTCAGGCGTCTCTCGGTATAGCTTCAGATCATTGGAACGCGGGCGAGTGTCGAGTCCGTGGTATTTGATATCGAGCAGTGATGCGTCTCGATCCCACGCGAGGATTAATGCCTTGGCCAGTGTCAGCATGCCGTAATACAAGGGAAGTGGTTTTGTAGCGAGCGTAACGACATCGGCAGCACGGAAGTATTCTTCCGCTTGAATTATAAGGTAGGATATTTCTTGGGCCTTTCGCTCCGCCGCTTCAGAATCAAATATGCTTTCCGCAACTCGCGCCCCGGTTTCACCGGTGAGAACGGCGGTCATAGCGGAGGGTTGTTGGAGGACTCTTAGATTATCCCAAATAGCTTCGTAGGGACTCTCGCTCCACGTAAAGGCGTCTCGTCTTTTGATGATTGAAATTGGCCGCATTGTCGGGCTCGTTGCTTAAGTGGATGTGTAAATGTCTTCATGCGCCTGATAGCACAATCTTCTCCGTCGAAGCTGGCCTGCCGCGCGGAGCGTCCGCAGTCTGCCGCCAGCCTTCGCGGGTTGCAGTTATCGCGCTTCGAATGGCTGCTCAATAGTCGAACGTGTTGCAAAACTCGATCTGTACTCAGATCATCGTGTGCACGGATAAAATCTTGTCCCCACGCAAGGAGGCGTCGAGGAATCGAGTTTGGCCGTGGACTCGCGCAGGAATCCGGTTCCGACAGAGTTATCGGGTCCGGCTCCCAAAATCGTTTTGCAACACGCTCTAGTCAATAGCGGTCGCCGCACCCTAGGGCTCATCAATTGCCAAATCTACCCGGCTCTACGCCTCCCCCCGTCGCTCCACTGAGAGCCTGCAAGGCGCCAGTCTGTTCGCTTACTGACGTTGCGCGACGGAGAAAAACCGGAGCCCGCCCGAAGACATAAACGCCATCATGTGCTCAGAGAAACAGCGCGTGCGAATACTGTCCCGAGCCGAGGACGGGTTAACATAAGCACTGACCTTAACCGTCGGCCGCTTTGGAAACGCGCACAGTCGGGAAAGCTCTCCGATGCTGTTTTGGGTTGATGGACAAATACGGTCACGAGCCGAGCACGGGTTAACATGAGCAGTTCCAGTGGTTTACGCGATCCGCGTATGAATCGCGACGAAGCGTCCAGCCGCGATCACGTTCAATTCTCACGCGATATGGAATCATGGATAGTCTGCATGCAAAAGGTCTAGTTCCAAAACGCTCTCTTTTGTCATCACCGCGCGGTGATGACAAAGGTTAAAGATAAGGGCTTCCGCCGTCGGCCGCTTTGGAAACGCGCCCACGGGAAAACTCAGAGTTCGGCAATCGTTAAGATCAACGCCTGTAGTCGTACAAGGTTGTCAACACCTCGGCCAAAAATTCCCGCGATTGAAGTCACGCCATCTAGCGCCATGCTGGGAACATCGGAAAGTCGGTGAATTGCGATTGGGCGCGATATAGTTCCATGAAACGTTCTCCATGAGGGTGGCGAGGCGCCCGAGAACCTCGCCAACGGCGTTGCGCTTATCGGGAGGATTGCCGAGGGGGACGAGGCGCCGGAGCAAAACGGTCTGAAAGGCGCGGGAGAGGACTGAGCATCGGTGAGCACAGTCGAGAAGGGCCTAGATCGGGAAAGTTCAAAAATCCAGCAATAGCTCAGATTGAGAGTTCGGCCGCCTCCACATGTGTGAGCAATTAGGTGGGCCACTTGGCTCTCGGTTAGGCGTCACAGCGCGTATCTATTCCCCAAAAGACAGGAAGACATTAAAGACGCTGAAATTGCAGTCTGAGACTTCTATGACGGCGCAGGAGGGTAAAAGGGCGCCCGCCAGGGTATTTCCTATACTATTTCCAGTTTTACTATTTAGTAGAGTGTCTTAGTGTCTTTGAGCTCGATAACCGATCGAATTAGCTCAGCTTTCTAGTAGTCGATTCATGATCGGATGCCGGTAATCATCCCTGCCGAGTCCTACGACCGATGGCTGAGTACGCTCGACCCGGACCCGCGCGACTTGCTTGTTCCCTTTCCCGCCGCGCCGATGAAGATTTGGCCGATCTCAACTCGGGTGAACAAGCCTGCGAACGACGATGAGATAATCTTGGAGCCGTTGAGCGCTTGAGGCACACGAGGCGATCATGAACGAACCCGGCCATAGAGCGGATCGCGCCGTGGATCGGTCGTCAGTCTTTGGGTCTGAAAGTAGTGGTTACGAAGCGTGCCGTCATAGCGGCCGCTGCTCATGCAGCAGCGCTTGAAACCGCTGCCCGGGACCGCACGGACACAGGTCGTTGCGCCCCAGCTTCTCGTGCAGCTCGACATCGCCGTGGACGACCCTGTCTCCGCGCTTGACGCTTGTTTCCGAGGCGAAGGATTTGCGCCGCTTGCTTGAGACCTCAAAAGCTGACCATGTCGTCGAAGCTGCGTGCCTTCATCCTGGCCATGACACGTCTCCCTTCCGTTCGTAGCAAAAGAGTGGCGTTCCTATCCGAACTACAAGGCCGTGACAATAGTCAGCCAACAATGCCACCTGATTGCCGGAGTGGAGGCCCGCCTAATTTCTTAGCAACGACTGCAATCATCCGATTGCGAAAGGCCGGAGCGGACATGCCGTGACCAAGTCGCACGCCCTTGCTATTGTGGCCATTCCGACGATTGCCACTAGCCGATCGGCGGACAGTGGCGAAGGAGGGAAGCGTGCACGGGGGCCGTCTAGCGAGTTGTATTCCATCTCTGATCATCGCTTCGCTATTGGTCGGGGCGGGCAGCGCCGCGCCCCGGCGCAAGACAGGTGGCCCCCCTGGCAGAGCTATGGAGAAGCCGAGGCCGCGCGGAAGCCACATCTAAAGAGGCGCCCTAAGGCGAATGAGCAGAAGGCTGCACCCGCTCAGCCAACCGAGCAAAAGACCAGCGCACCACCCGAACCGAATGCCGCGGAGCAAACAGAACAACGCCCCGGCAAACCGCCAGCAGTGCTGGAGCCTGCGACCCAACCTGAGCAAGAGCTGACCACCCCGTCAGAAGCGAAGCAGACTGTCCAGCCATCACAAGGGGCAGCGCCACTAGCGGCAACGGTGGCACCTAATACTGCTGAATTATCGCGGACAGAAGTGAAGCCGAAGATCGAGATCGTTCCCCAAATTGCCCACTCGAGCTTCGTCACCTCGGTTGCGTTCTCGCCCGATGGGGCCCGCGTGCTGTCGGGCAGCGATGACAAGACGGTGAAGCTGTGGGATGCGGCCACGGGCGCGCTGCTGCGCACCTTCGAGGGGCACACGGGCTACGTCACCTCAGTTGCGTTCTCGCCCGACGGTACCCGGTGCTGTCGGGCAGCGAGGACAAGACGCTGAAGCTGTGGGACGCGGCCACGGGCGCAGCTGCTGCGCACCTTCCAGGGGCACTGCGGACTGGTCACCTCGGTCGCGTTCTCGCCCGACGGCAGCCGCGTGCTGTCGGGCAGCGATGACAACGACGCTGAAGCTGTGGGATGCGGCCACGGGCGCAGCTGCTGCGCACCTTCGAGGGGCACGCGGAGCAGTCAGCTCGGTCGCGTTCTCGCCCGACGGCGACCCGCGTGCTGTCGGGCAGCGCGGACAAGACGCTGAAGCTGTGGGATGCGGCCACGGGCGCGCTGCTGCGCACCTTCGAGGGGCACACGGCTACGGTCAGCTCGGTCGCGTTCTCGCCCGACGGCACCCGGGTGCTGTCGGGCAGCGACGACAAGACGCTGAAGCTGTGGGACGCGGCCACGGGCGCGCTGCTGCGCACCTTCGAGGGGCACTCGGACGTGGTCAGCTCGGTTGCGTTCTCGCCCGACGGCGCCCGCGTGCTGTCGGGCAGCGGGGACAAGACGCTGAAGCTGTGGGATGCGGCCACGGGCGCAGCTGCTGCGCACCTTCGAGGGGCACACGGAAACGGTCGCCTCGGTTGCGTTCTCGCCCGACGGCGCCCGCGTGCTGTCGGGCAGCGGGACAAGACGGTGAAGCTGTGGGACGCGGCCACGGGTGCGCTGCTGCGCACCTTCGAGGGGCACTCGGAGCTGGTCACTCGGTCGCGTTCTCGCCCGACGGCACCCGCGTGCTGTCGGGCAGCGATGACAAGACGCTGAAGCTGTGGGACGCGGCCACGGGCGCGCTGCTGCGCACCTTCGAGGGGCACACGGACGTGGTCACCTCGGTTGCGTTCTCGCCCGACGGCACCCGCGTGCTGTCGGGCAGCGGCGACAAGACGCTGAAGCTGTGGGACGCGGCCACGGGCGCGCTGCTGCGCACCTTCGAGGGGCACGCGGGCGGGTCAGCTCGGTGGCGTTCTCGCCCGACGGCGCCCGCGTGCTCTCGGGCAGCGTGGACAAGACGCTGAAGCTGTGGGATGCGGCCACGGGCGCGCTGCTGCGCACCTTCGAGGGGCACGCGGACTCGGTCAGTTCGGTTGCGTTCTCGCCCGACGGGGCCCGCGTGCTGTCGGGCAGCGAGGACAAGACGGTGAAGCTGTGGGACGCGGCCACGGGCGCGCTGCTGCGCACCTTCGAGGGGCACGCGGACGCAGGTCAGCTCGGTTGCGTTCTCGCCCGATGGGGCCCGCGTGCTGTCGGGCAGCGATGACAAGACGGTGAAGCTGTGGGACGCGGCCACGGGCGCGCTGCTGCGCACCTTCGAAGGGCACACGGACGTGGTCAACTCGGTTGCGTTCTCGCCCGATGGGGCCCGCGTGCTGTCGGGCAGCGCGACAACACACTGAAGCTGTGGGACGCGGCCACGGGCGCGCTGCTGCGCACCTTCGAGGGGCACGCGGACGGGTCACCTCGGTTGCGTTCTCGCCCGACGGCACCCGCGTGCTGTCGGGCAGCTTGGACACGACGGTGAAGATGTGGAGCGTCCAAACAGGTGAGCTGCTGGCCAGCATGATCGGAGAGCGAGATGGTGAGTGGCTGGCGATTACGCCGGAGGGCTTTTTCGTGGCTTCGCCCGGAGGATCGCAGGCCCTGAGCGTTGTTGCGCGGCCTTGAAAACTATTCGGTGCTCCAGTTCTACGACCACCTCTATCGCCTCGATCTCGTTGAGCAGCTCTTGAAGGGTGATCCGGAAGGCAAGTACGCGGACGCAGCATCGAAGCTCAATCTGGAGAAGATCCTCGATTCTGGGTCAGCGCCGCAGATCGAGCAGCTGCCCGAGCGTAAGACGGAGCTGATCAACGATACTGCCAAGGTTACGGTCCGGCTTACGGATACCGGCGGCGGCATTGGCGAGAAGGTCGTCTGGCGTGTCAATGGCGTGACGCAAGGCGAGCTTAGCGCGTCCGAGCCACAGGCGCCCACGACGCGAGGCGGCTATCGGATCGTGACGCAAACGTTGCGTCTTGATCCAACGAAAAAGAACCTCATTGAGATCACTGCCTACAATGGCGCGGGGCTACTCGCCACCGAGCCCTATCGGCATCGAGATCGACAAGTTCGGGGTGACGACCGAAGAGCGACCGCACATGTACGTGGTGGCCGTGGGGGTCAGCGACTACGCCAAATCAGAGTGGCACTTAAAGTACGCGGCCAACGATGCTCAAACCGTGGGCGACACCTTGAAGGCTGTGGCGCGCGGCCTCTACGGCGAGCCCAAGGTGGTCCCTCTTCTGGACAAGGATGCCACCGCCAAAGGTATCGAGGCGGCGATCGACGGCCTGCAGTCCGAGGTCAAGCCGTCGGACGTCTTCGTGCTCTATGTGGCTGGTCATGGCCGCAGCATTGCCGGTACCTACTACTTCCTGCCCCAGGACTTTCAGCCTTCCGAGAGCGCAATCGGTCATGAATAGCGGCGTCAGCCAGGACATGCTGCAGAAATGGCTGGCCAAGATCCCGGCGCAGAAGAGCATACTCATCCTCGACACCTGCGAGAGCGCAGCGGCCCGTGGTGCACACCGAGCAGGAAACGGCAATTGACCGACTGCAGCATGCAACGGGCCGCAGCGTGATCACGGCAGCGAGTAGTTCAGCCTTTGAGGGCTATCAGGACCATGGTCTGCTGACCTACACGATCCTCGAGGAGCTGACCAAACCTGAAGGCGGCGGAAACGAAGAGGTTACCCTCTCCAAGCTCGCAGCCTATGTCTATGACCAGGTGCCCAAGATCAGCCAGCGTGTATTCGGAGAGCGCCAGCAGCCGCACAACACCATTGCCGACGACTTTCCCTTGGGTGAGCGGGTTGCCGCCGTCACCAACGCCGAGACCTCCGCGATTGGCCACGCCGACATTCCTAAGACACCAACGCATGTGCTCATCCGAGCAGAGCGCGTGCGCGAGCAGCCATCCGGCACGGAGGGCGAGCGAACGCTCACCGTTGGCACTTTGGTACGCGTCGTGGAGCCATCACAGGGCTGGGCCCTCATTGCGCGTGACGGAGAGAAGCTCGGTTATGTGCCGGAGGACGCTCTGGCACGCATACAATGATCTCTAGGGGTCCAATCTGTTGCGAAGGTGGGGGTAATCATGGCTCGGTTCTGGTCGCGCTTGGCGGTCGCCCTGGCAGCCATCGCGAGTCTCGTGTTGCTGGTCATTGGCCCGTCGTCGGCGCAACGTGCCCCTGAAGACGGCACGGGAGCGGGTGCGGGACACGCTCCTGCTGATGTCCCCGAGATCATCAAGTTGGGCGGCCGCCGCATCGTTGGCGGCGAGAAGACCGACATCAAGGATCATCCCTGGCAGGTCGCGCTTGATATCAAAACACCGGAGGGAACATTCCTCTGCGGAGGATCAATCATCGCGCAGAAGTGGGTGTTGACGGCGGCGCACTGCATCGAGCCCGGCACCAAGTCGGGCGACGTCAGAGCTAAGGCAGGAGCGACAAACTACACCGGCAGCGGAAGCTGGACCCAAATCGACCGCGTCGTGGTCCACGAGAAATACAACCCCAAGACGTACGAGAACGATCTCGCACTCCTCAAGCTCACATCACCACCGAGCGGGAAGGTCATTCCCATTGCCGATGCGTCAATGCCGCTCTCTGTGGGTCAGCCGCTCGAAGTCACGGGCTGGGGAGCAACATCGGAGGGAGGCGATGTTGCCCGCAACCTCTTGAAAGGAACAGTACCCTACGTCGATAACGCCACGTGCAATGAGCCTGCGGCGTACAATGGGGGCATCAGGCCTCACATGATGTGTGCCGGCCATCGCGATGGTGGCGTCGACGCCTGTCAGGGCGATAGCGGCGGGCCGCTCGTTTGGAAAACCGAAGACGGACCCGTCCTGGTCGGCGTCGTCTCGTTCGGCGAGGGCTGCGCTCGCAAGCTCAAGTATGGGGTCTATACGCGTGTCAGCAGCTATCGCGATTGGATTAATCGCGTCGTCGCTTCGGATCGAAATTGAGAAAGCAATATCTTTCGGGTCGATTCTCACCACTCCTTCCAATCGCGGAGCTTGGGCGACTGACAGTTTGAGCGATTGGGCGATTGGCTATTTACGAACTAAGCATTGAAGCGGCCAGGCAGGTGGTCAGTCGCTCTCAAGGCCTAGAGGCTAGGCCGGCTTCGGGCTCCCGTCGGCATGAATCCCGCCGACCACCACTTCCTCCGCGTACCGTCGGGAAACTGCATTATGTCCTCTGTCCTTGAAGATCGCGTCACCACACGCCCTTTGTCGCGCATCCGATGCGCAGCTTCTTGAAGATGTAGCCGCGAGCGATGAAGTCGCTGCGAGCTAGACGGCTCGAATATTTAGACATCGAATCAGCTAGCGTGCTCCGGTCTACAGCAAATCGGAGCTGAACAATGTCTTCCCTCAAAGCCGCCATCGCTATGCCTCAGCAGTGGAAGTCGGCTGTAAGCCGGACGGATTTCAAAATTCTGCCCCTGGTCAAAACTGTTTTCGATATTCTACTGCCCATCGCCCTGACTGCTGGCGTGGCTCTAGTTATCATCGTCGGCGCCAGCTTCCTCTTGGCCAAAGGCAATGCGTGGCAGGGTTACGAGGCGTGGCTCGGCTTTATCAGGAGATTGGACATCCTGGCCACGATCACGCTGACGGCCCTCGTCACGGCCGCCTATTTGCTGTGGCGACGAGGGTCGCGAGCGTAGGTCACCGAGAGGCGGGTGTGGCGCGATCACGCTGCTGCCTGCTCAGCCCGCAGCTTCCGAAACAATCCCGCGATTGCATCATGGCTGACTCGATAACCTCTCGATGCGAACTCGGCTGCTATAGCCTTTAGCCAAGAGATCGCGTGCAAGATCATGTATCTCGGCGACGGGTTCGAGATAGTGCGCAAGCTCACCATGTCGCGTCCTCTCGCCAGAAGTGCTAGGCATGCGGCGATATCCGAATGGTGTGTCGCCTCCACCGTAGCGTCCCCTAGCCTTTAGACTCCGCTTTGCTTCAATGATCCGTTCCTGACAGCGGCGTCGCTCGAAAGTGGCGAACGAGGCAAGCATCGATAAGTGAAGCTCCCCGGCAGCATCGCCCGCGATGTACCCCCGCATGTCGGCGATATAGAGCCGAACGCCCGCCTGGTTTAACGCCGCAACCGTTTGCAACGCATCGCTCGTATCACGGAAGCATCTATCGAGCTTGAGGGCGATGAGCGTGTCGCCCTGCTTTGCCGTTTGCAGGGCCTTAGAGCCCTCGGGGCGGCTCGCGAAGGGGATGCGGGCGGAAATGCCGGGTTCAATGAAAACGCCAGCCAGGGTCAATCCCTCGGCTTTTGGTATGGCCTCAATCCGCTCGCGTTGAACGTGTAGAGATTCACCACTTTCCGCTTGTTCATCTGTCGAAACGCGAGCGTATCCATATGCGGTTTTGACTGTTTTCACCACGGTATTCCTCAATTGCATATCGGCGCTCAACCTCTCGACGAACTCGCTCGCGCGAAATTGGCGGCGTTTTTAGAATGCCTTCCTAAAGAGAATGGAATTCACGTATCTGCCGCTGACGACCCCTTCAAAAAGCGATTGCAGCAATGTTAGTTGCGGCTGACCATCGAACACCGCCAACGTTCTTGAACATGCAGCTATGTCAGGCGTGGTACGCAGCCAAGATATCGGCGAGCGATCTGGCAAAGAGGGCGAAGCTACCAGTAAACGCGGTGTTGGGATTCGAACAGAATAGAGGTTCGCTTGCGAACTTTCTGCGATTGATGGAGACGCTCGATCTTCGCCTTGATATCCGCACGTGGGAGCATCGCCAGCTTCTTCCTTTAGAGCCCATATTGGACGCAGGATCGCTGTGTGAGATTTTGCGCGACTATAAATACCACCAAGGCCAACACTGGTGGCATTGGGGGAGACTGACCGAAAATCAGCGGATTGCCGTCAATCTTGCCGAGCCGAACGTCTCGTTGAATGCATTTCAGCAGTACGCGCAGTCAGCCGGACTGCACTGCATGCTTGTGCCTAAACCTGCCGATGGCAGTTGATCACGAAGCCTTCCGATGTGCGCTGATCGCACTCGGTATTGACCCCTCGACGGTTACGGCACCGGAAGCTCGACAGCCCGAGCCAGTTCGTGAGCCCTTTAGGCCCCTCGATGATATCGAATGGAACCAAGTTTCAAAGCATATCGCGGACACCGTCGCGCTGATGCGCCCCCCTTCGGCTGCTCGCGCATTTGTCGATGCCATGCTCTTGCTCCAACACACTCGCCTTTCAACAAGGTTCTTAGACGAGGCCCAAGAGGCTACAAGGCAAAGGAACCTTCGTTGGTCGTTAGCCTCTCGATGGGAGCATCTCTCGCAATCACTTCACGAGGCAAGCGAATTAGACGAGACGCGGCTGGCCGCCTTCAGAGCGATTGCCGAAGACTTAAGACGAGTTCGCGAGAGAATACGTGGAGTAAGAGCTGCCCGTTTGAACGAACGAACTGAAGGCGGTTGTACCGGCTAGCGCTCAGTACGTCTTATCGCGCGGCTCGACGAACAAACGGAATGCTGACGCGAGCGGGTACTTTTAGAGCTATTTTTGCTCTCGTCTAGAAGTGGAAGCTCGAAGCCAAATAGAGGACGCCACCTATAAGAGCCATCACGAGCGCAGCGATGAGAACGCTAGTGAAGGCATCGCTTCGTCGGCGAGAGTGTTCGATTTTCGCGATGAGCGCATCCTGCTCGCTCTCGCTCAACGCCTGCCAAACGTCAAATGTGGGAAATCGCCGATCAGGTTGTGCCATCATCTTCGCTCGCGCGCCGACTCAACGACAGTTTAGCTCGACGGGCGGCTGACGCATTGCATTGGCGACCTAAGGTTGTCTCACGACAGTGCTCTACCACTAGCTCGCTCCTGGTCGATTTTTCTTTTCGCACCTGACTTCTGCCACGAAGCATCACTAGCCGGGCCGCCAGTTGCACCACCTGGCGTCTGTTCTTGCCACCACGTCGGGGCACGCAACGATATCTTGGGAGCCCGGCTTCGTGCCGGGCTCTCCTTTTCCGCCGCACTGTCGATCAGTTGGGCCGCTCGTTTACAGGAAGCTTGGCGGCGAAGAAATTCAGGTCGGCAGCGCGTTGATCGCCATGATGACTTCGCGGATCGTGCAGCCCGGCTGGCCGCGCCAGCGAGCTACCGCCTCTCGCCGCTCGAAGAACTCTAAAGCCCAGAAGCTCCTGTGAACGTCTTTGCCTATGGCCGAAAGAAGCGCTCGCCTGCGTGCTTCCCGATCCACTTTCCTAGCCCAAGCACGTTGAGCCGTTTTCGTTGCCTTCATGATGATTTCCTCCCGCTGTGCCGCAGGCTTGCGGGACGCAACAAAACCCTTCCTGCGCTCAAGGGCCGTCCAACGCGGCCCATACAGATTGGTTCCGTCGATGTCGGCATAGATGCTCCCGATGATCGACTGCGCAACACAAAGCGAGCAGGCGCGCCCAACGCGTCCTGAAAATTGGGAGATAAGAAAGTTGCGCTGGCATCTTCAGGCGCGGGGAACTATCTTCAGGCGCGGGGAACTAATGAGCCAATTGTGCGTTCAGCGGCAGGGTTTTACGGGGATCACGATGCCACCGCATGCAACGACGGTCGAGCAGCTACGAGCGCTGCTTCAAATGATCCATGACGCGCTGATCAGATCGCGCGAGGTCATCACGCGAGTTGACTCAACTAGGCGGCCAAAACCGCCATCGCCTTCTCCGAGCTAGGCGCTCGACGAATTTGTCTCTTCTCGCGGAACCATCACGAAGAGGCCACGGTTGCTGATGCGATCTAATATCGAGCCGTGAGTGCTTGGGTGGTGGGTAAGAGCTCGAAATCATTTGAAGAACTTGCTGAGCGGGCTCAAGTCCTAGCTGACGAGAGTTCTGACAAGGAGTGTCGGCGGTCGCTCAGATATCTATCACTTGGCTATGAGCGGCTGGCTGAGCACGCGCATGCGCTCCAATCGACAGAAGGCAGCGAAGCGACCCGAAGCAGTCGCACCGGCGGCGTGCCCGATGAGCCGCGCTAGAGCCCCGATCATGAGCCAGGGCTCACTGCTTTCCGCCGCTCCGAGGGTTGTTATCCTGTAGCAACTTGGCCGACGAACCCGGCTACTAAAGCAATCAGCACCAGACCCGCAAAGAACCAGGTCATGGCATTAAGTTCCGCGGAACTGCTGATGACGGGACTTCTGCGGCGCGACATGGCTTCCCCCTTGGTCGCCTCTACGCACAGAACCCACGCTGCTCCCCTTCTTACCCCGGCCAGAAACGACGCAATATAGCGCTTCGCCGCGCAAGAAGCGACCAGCAGATCGCTGGCTCGGGAAGGCTGGCTCAACGGTGCTCTTGCCCGGCTGCGGTGGTAAGGCCGCCGTGCAGACTGCTCAGCAAGACGGGCGCTCACTGGTTTCTGGAAAAGGTGAGGGGCGCTCGACTTGGCCGAGAGCGGCAAGCTTGAGCCGTTGCGGATCGCGCTCGCCCGCGTTGACGGCGGCCATGATCCGAAGGGCCATCGTGGCGCGTGCACCTTGACCGGCTGCCCTTACTGAGCAGGCTGCATCCAGTGCTTCGCCCATCAGCGCAATGGTGTCAGGCCCATATGAGGCAGAGGCGGCGGAAAAAGGCATTCTATACCCCCCGTTCGACCCGCAGCAGAATGACCTGTCTCAGTCCGAGCAAATGTTATCGTGTTCCGACGTGGGTGGGTGGCTTGCAGGCCGTTTTGCACATCAAAAGAAATGGCCTCGCCGAAGTGCGAGGCCAGTCAGGTCGTGCAGCCGTCTACGGAGACTTACAGTTTGCCCTAACTTCGCGAGGCGTGCCTGCCACTGTGAGACTTATCCACCGTCAACAGTTCGAAGATGTGGAAGAGAGCGATTTCGAACGCCTCAAGGCGGCTCAGCGTTATGTGTTCGCGACGGTGAGGCTCCCTCGAAGTTGACGTTGTGAATGAGCCAGCCGCTCGCAAACGCGATGAGCCCGGCGGCGAGGATATAGGGTAGCACCGAGACGAAGGCGCTGAGCAGAGAAACAAACGCGCCGAAAACGGCGACCGCCGCCTCCCATAGCTCCTTCGCAGCTTTGTAGAGAATGTAAACGATGGCCCCGACGGCGATGATGAGAACCACGAGCTTCCAAATTGGAAGAGCTTTCCAATCCGATTGGAACACGGCGACGATCTGGCCGAAGGACCAACTCCAAACCAACTGAAGGAATTTGAAGATTGCAGCAATTCCCTGCTGCAAGAACTGCATGATCGAATTGATAATTTGCTCCATGGCTTCGCTCCCGCCGACCAACAAGCAGTGATTGGTATACTAACGCGAGCGGGCCGCTTTGTCGTCGCCGACGGAGCCATGTCGCCATCGCGAGGTTTGCGCCTCAACAAGCCCAGCGGGGGAGCCTTGGCCTCGCGTGCGAGACGCCCGATGCAACTTGAGTGTCGGGCCGCTTTGCGCTTGCATGGCGCCTCAGTCAGGAGGCTGACGCCATGAGTTGGGGTTCGCTTGCGGGAGGATTGTTTCTCTTACTGCTCGGTGCGGCAGGCGGTTATTTCGCGCACTCAATCCAAGCAACTTCGAAGCCTATCGTGTACATCTTCGATGATAAGAGGTTCATGAATTCGCCGGATTTCATCTATGCGGCGGGCACCCGAACAGGACAAGGCGTTCCCTTTCCAGACAACACGTGGGCAATCGGCTGTTACCGAGAAAAGATGCAGTGTTGGACGGCCTCGGTCGAAGGAGTGAGCACTGATAGTTGCCAGATCGGGCGCATGGAATGGCCCACGCCTATGCCGATCACAAAGTGGACCGATCAAGAAATCGTCGCCTCGGATGAAACATCACCGGCCTTGTGCAGGAAGACAACTCTGAGCATAGACCGGCGCTCGCAAACAGTCGTGTTCGTGGCTGAGCCGGTCAACATCACAAACTCGCTCTGCGGGGGCGCGAGCACGACGACTGAAAAATCAACACTTGAAAACTCGCGCTGGCAAAGCGTGATGTTCGGAAAAAACGGGCATCACTGAACGTGGCCGCGGCAGCGGCGGCCAAGCGACCGACGTCCCGGCGGTCAATCGCCAAGCTCCTACACTTGGAGGCCGCCGAACTTGGCCACGCGGCGCCTTCAAAAACCAC
Source organism: uncultured Alphaproteobacteria bacterium (assembly GCA_963745205.1). Taxonomy (GTDB): domain Bacteria; phylum Pseudomonadota; class Alphaproteobacteria; order Rhizobiales; family Hyphomicrobiaceae; genus Hyphomicrobium_A. The sequence continues at coordinate 62,939 of CAVUWX010000010.1, read as the reverse complement.
TGATCAGATTAAATAGGCTTAGAGCTAACGCCACGACATAACAAATGAGGGCCGTCCAGGCCGCTACACTGCCGCTAAATTCGACGCTGTGCCTCCCAAGGCTAAAGGGGGCAACCACCGCTAGCAAAAGCAGGCTTGTCTTTATCGCGCTCGGTTGGACGTTAGCGTCGCTGTAAGCGTCCGTTGCCCAACTGCTCAGCCTAAATTGCGAAAGCTTCCATCTTGGCACCCTTGCTCACCTTGGAAACGAGCCAATTCGGCTTGCGACCACGTCCTGTCCACGTCTGTGACGGGTTCTCGGGGTTGGCGTACTTGGGGGCTCTGGTTTTGCCTTTTCCGCGACCGATAAGCTCTTGCAGTTTAAAACCACGCTTTTCAGCCAGCTCGGCCATTTCCAGCTTCACCTTCGCACGCTCGCGCTCACGCGTTGAAGCGATAGCGTTCTGTACCTGGGTCTCAAAGTCTAGAAGTTGTTTGAGCGACATTTTAACGACGTTGGGGCGGGCCATTGGGAAAGTCCTTCGAAGAGGTTGGATATGTGGAGAAATTGACTTTCGGCCAACGCATACAATATTTCGTAAATAGCGGGGGCAACAACGAAAAATCGACCACTGATGGGCCGGGGTTTCATTCGTCAATCGCCCCAATCTATAAGCGGCTCAGCGCCTTGCCATTACCAGTCTCTAAATCGGGGCGATTGCCGTCTGCGAGCTTGACGCGGGAAGGCCCACTTCGCCGCCCACGATATCAAGGCCAAGCATCGACTCTTCACGTTCCTCGCGCAGCGCGAACGGAAGCTTATAGCCGTGGCGTTCTTTTAGATGCTCAGTGAAGTAATCGAAGTAGCGGCCAACTGTTCCTGGATGCGTCTCGCGTCATATAGGTCTAGTTCCACGCTCTCCGAGGCTGGAATTTTGGCGAATACGATCTCGAGCCGAGTAACGGTTGAGATAAGCAGGTCAGCCTCTAAATCGGGGCTATTGCCAAGGCTAGGGGTTAATAAAGGTTAAGCCGGGAGAACAGACGACAAACAAGGGCAAATCGCCAAAAGCGCGCAGGCGCGAGGCATTAAATTCGGGTTTTTGGGAGGCTAGGAGCCGGTGAGCTTTCGCTGGGCGCTCAATCGGCCAAGCTGGGAGTTGGAGCGTCTGCCTGTGTCATCGACTCCACCCTCGATGATGCTCGCGGCGTGAAGGCCCGTACTCGCTTGGCTCGCGGGGTATTTACGGACGTCGGTGGTGTGTGTGGGCTAAAACAATATCCAGGTACCGCAACTAATTCTTCGTTGGAATTTTCCTCTTCTGTAGAGTCATCTTTACCCCGCGAGCCAAGCGAGTTCGGGCATTTGGAGCACCTTTCCGCGCGAGTTACCGCGCGAGGCAGCGTATCTATCCCGCGAGCCGCACGAGGTAGGCGCGCTGCCCTTGCCCTTCAGGCTTCCGGTAGACGACACGCACGCGCGTTCCGTCATCAAGATCAAAAACCTGATCCTTGTGGGCGGTGAGCTGGGCGCCCATGCCCTTTTGCCAGCCGGTCTTGGCCCATCCATTGAAACCAAGATTGATCTCGTCCGAGTTTGCAAGGTAAAGGTCCAGGAGCGTCTTGATCTCATGTGACTTAGCGTAGTCAGGGTCTTTATGGTAATCATCGGCTGAGGCTTTGAAGTCGAGCGCACCTACTTTGAGCCGAGCATCCCTAAACGTCTTCCACCAAATCTGCACAAATCCTTTGAAGCCGTCGTCGGCCGAACCAACCGACGTGCGCAGAAGCTGGCGGTTTTTAAGAAAACCTTCTATGCCCGCGCACTCAAGTACGCCGCCAATGATACTGCAATAGGCTTCGAAGCCGCCGAGGGGTCTTCCGCTCCACGGCTTCTTGCCTCGCGCAATCCAAGCCTGGACGAGGATTAGCACAGCGCGGACTAGCTGCGGACGGTTGGCCTTCACCCAAGAGATCAAGTCAGGGTGTGTGAACTGCGTGCGGTCATTCGGGTTCTCCATTGCCGCATCGAGCCGCACCAGAATTGTGCGCTCTCGCAACTCATCGGATAGCTGCACATTGTTGCCGTTGAGATCAAAGACACCTGTCCACGGCGCGCATACGAACTCATTGGTCCCTAGTAGGCGGCCCTTGTAAATGTAACCGGTCACGAGCGAGGCAGCTGTCGGGCTATCGAACGCCTTACCGTTGGGCCAGTTGTCGATCACGATGTGCCGTGATCCTGACTTCAGGTGAGTGATGATCGTCTTCTGCTGCTCTGCCTCATCCGGCTTAGCCGTTTCGAATGCCGGAGGACATCCAAACGCAATTTCGGAGTACACCTTCGTCAGCAACGATGCTCCGGTACGCTGCTTCGGTTTCTGCGTGAGATGCATCGGGCACGGCTCTTCACCGATCATCTGCCGCACGAAAGGCTGAATGAGTTTTGCCAATCCAATTCGCTCTCGACGACTCTCCCTTTCCTTGCGGGTCAAGCTCCGGCGCGTCGTTGAACGGTATGTCGCAGACAGCCTCGAACAAGAGAACTTTCGCAGAACTCGATGTCCTCATCGGTGGGGGCGTCTGGTATGGGAGCAAGTGCGAACCCTTCCGGCGGTTGGTAGTATATTTTGCTTGCCGCGTGATAGCCGGGCTTTGTGACCAGGGTGCCGCCACGGTCGAAGAAGGGTACATCCGTGATTGCGAGCAGTATCGGAAGCGGAATGTTCGGAGTATTGCTAACGTGCTGAGCGATTGCATCCGGCACGGGAAAGTCTTTGGTGCCATCTTTTTTTGTCATACGCACAAATCGCGCGACCTGCCCGATCTCGTGTCGCATCGATGAAGTGCAAAGCGGCTCGGCAACAAGCTGTCCAGTTATGCCATCCTTCACGAGGCGGGATGGCCCTTGCCCCATCGCGAACAGGCGCGGCTCAATAGCATTCGCAGTAATCACGGACTGGATGACCTTTTCGCAAGTGTCAGCGAACGCTTCACCCTGCATGTCCCAATCGCAGAACAATTCATGCGTATCGCAGGAAACCTTCTCGGCCACTTGCTTGTGCGACTGACTGCGTGCCTCTCGGCGAAGTGCCGCGATCTTTTTTCGCAGAGCGCTCTTCACTCGCTTGCCAGTGCGTGTGCACACAAGGTCGTATGCTTCTTCGTCGAACAGTTCATCGCCAAGGCGCGCGATCAACTCAGCGACGGCATCAAGATCGTCTGAACCGGACTTTTCATCGAGCTTGACGATTTCGGCGCGTATCGCATCCTTCGTCGGCTTGACCAACGGGATGGGTCCGCCGCCGTACTCGGGATTTTCAAGGTCTTCAATATCGATTTTGCCCGCTTCGACGTACTTCGCGAGCCTAGCCAGCCTGTCCGTGATTTCGGGACAGCCACCAGACGCACCACTGCAATGAAGCGCAAAGCCTTTTTCTCCATCGCTATTCACAAGGAACGTTTCGCTATCGTTCCCGCTGTGGTTATCGTGGAAGCACTCAACGAAGACTCCGCCCACTGCGCGGTCGCCCTTCACGAGCCCTTGGGCCGCGAATAATCCTTCGAAATCGAAGCTCTTCTGATGGACGTACCAAGCCACAAGGTCACGGCCCGCACATTCGACGGGAGCTGGCCTGTCACTGTGATCATGCTTCTCTGGCGCAGCTGTCCTACCTGCCGTTGAGCGCTGCTTAGAGCCTTGCTTAGCCTTCACCGTTGCCAACGCCGCCTCAAAAAACGGCTTGAAATCGCTGGCCCCACCCTGGACGTAGATCGGCTTCGGCAGCGATCTGTCCTTGGGTTTTGCCACGTAATAGTACGCATGTGCGAGATCGGTGCACGCCGGATCGAACGTACCCCCGAGACTCTTTAGGCTCTTACCTGTTGCCTCTTTGAATGCGTCGATAACGTGCTGATGGGTCGTGTCGCCCGTCATGTACTCAGCAACAACCAACGAGGATTTGCGCGGTCTGAGGCAACGGTGCTTTTCACGGGGCATCGTGCCGAACACGTAAACGAAACCGTCCTTAGGATCGTGAAAAGGCGGGGCGCCGTCGTAAGTCGCCGTGCGAGCGAAGCGCGGCAGCAGTTTGCCTGTTGATTCGAGATACTCGCGGCCCAGCGCCTCCGTCATCTCGACCGGCTTGTTGCTGGCTTTCGCCCATTTGATGTACTCATCGCGCCTGAAGGCGATTTTTGTCGCACCAAAGTTGAATGTCGGGACGATCACCGTTTCCTTGCAATTGCGCTGGGCAATTGCCTCGCTTTCAGCCATCGTTTGACCGTCATCGTGGTCGCTGATTTCTAGATAACTTGCTACAACGCTCTTGTTATTGCGATTGCGGTGACCACGTGTGTCGGCGAGCAGCTCAACACCGCAGAACGCGGAAGCTTCCTCTTTCGTTTCGCACTCTGCCCATCCTTCGTGATTAAGGAAGACCGCTTTCAAATCCGACCAGTCGGTGCTGATGTTCTGCCAATTGGGGAATTTGTCGGCGAGGTTGCCTGTGGTGGCGATGACGATGGGCGTTGCCGGATCGGCAAGAGCAACGCCATGTTTCGCAGCAAGATGCAACTCGTAGCGCTTGTATTGCGCGCGCTTTCCACCTCTCGGCCAACCCTCCTTCCAACCCACCGACCATTCGCCGGGATTCAGACCATTCCTCTCCATATCCTGGAAGGCGGCAAAATCAAGCTCTGTAGTCATAGTACTTTCCTTTCCTACGCAGAATTCTACATTTCACCGCCTTTCTGCTATTGAAACTCTTCGCCGAAGAGCCTACATAACCTGCACGCGGACGCAGTAGTGCTCACTGTTACGTGTTTTGAACTTCACACAGCTTCGGCTCGGCGTTATCGACGCCGGGCCTTTTTTCGAATCGAGTGGGTTTTCTGCCGATCAGCCGGATACAATCAAGAATTGACCAATCACCAATCTATGAATTGCCTAATCACCAATCTTCCAATCTTCCAATCACATCGTCAGTCAGTTTGCTTCGCGTCACACAACTGATCGAGCTGCGCACGAATCCGCTGGTGCTCGTTCCTGAGCTTCGCTTCTTGCTCGCGCAGCCACTGCTCGATCACCGAGCGCTTCCATCCAACTCTCCTGTCCTCGCGCGTCGGCTCGGGGAAGACGCCGTCTCGCACATTGCGCCACAGCGTCACCGTGGATCGACCGCGCAGAATCGAGACATCTTCGGCGCGCAATATTGGGTTTGATCTCATGGCCTTCCCTCAATGAAGTACAAGCATGAAATGTGGTACTTCCATAAATATATTCAAGGTTGGCGTCTTTTAAGCTTCGTTAAATCATTTATTAACGCTGTTAACCTTCCTTAACATCTTCTGTTACTCGACGCTGCCGCCAATGATTAGGCTCGAGCCCGTATTGCCGCGTTTACAATTCGATCATCATTTGTTCTTTTCAAGACTTGGCCGTCCGAGTTTCGGGTGTTCGACTTCGTCGAAGGGAAGCGGTGACTGCGGCTGCGCGCTACGCAATGGGGTTGCTTTGTCGGCTAGCCTCTCTGACCCGTCAGATGACTTAGGTCCAGACCAGCGAATTTAAGCTTCTGCAATTCACGGTTTCTGCGTAGGAGCAGCTTCATGTCGCGTTGCTCGGCGGCGTAATTTTGGCCGTACCGCCCCGCCTGCCCCTTGAGGGTGTGTCCAAGGATTCTCTGCTCCGCGACAGAATCTACGTCCGACTGTTCGCAAGCGTCGCTGAAGGTGTGCCTAAAGGAATGAAAGTCCATCTTTGGTCGCTTGATCTCTAGGGAGTCCAAGAGTTGGTTGAACATCTTCCCGGCAGCGTCAGAGTAGCGGCCCGTTTTATGTTGCGGGAGATTTGGAAATAGTCGCTCGCCCTCTTTGCAGGCTGCGACAAACTCCAAGAAGCCCAGCTCGACAAGTGCGCTGTGAAGCGGAACGTTGCGGACCGAGGCTTTGTTTTTAAGCCGCAAGTCGCTAGTGAGCGCGATGTAGTGCACCTTCCCATGTTGGCGAACGTGTGCCGCCGTAAGCTGGCAGAGTTCATTCAACCGTGCGCCCGTCCATAACCCAAGCAACGGAAGCCAGAATTTCTCTGACTGTCTCAGCACCGCGTTGCCAGGTGTGGTCCAATTAGTCTCTGACTTCGCACCTGTGAACGGCGGCGAACTGAAGATCGCCTTTAGATCGGAAAGTGTGAATGGGTCTTTCTCCCCAATCGCGTCGCTCTCAAGCTCAAGCAATACGCCTTCGAATGGGTTGCGTGATGGTTGGTCATGTTCCAAGACAATGTACTTAAACGCCTGCTGAACGATCCCGAGCTTTTTGTTGACGGTCTTGTCGTCCTGAGGCTCAAGCCCAAGCCTTTCCGCCTCCCTCGCGGCCTCGGCGAAGGATAGGTCGCGGAGCGCCTTCCGCTTCATCCAATTAGAGGGCAACGCCAGCAATGCCTTCTTAAAGGCGCGAGCATCCGCTTTTTCGTAGCTGCCGATTGGCCGGTCACCTACAAGGTCGATGAAGTCGCGCATTACCGCTTCGCAGGTGTCGCGGCGCTCCCCACTCCACGGTCGGCGGGATTTCTTGCCATTGGACTCCGACTTCGTCCTTTGATTGACCCAATCTGGCAGGACGGCAGACATGAGTGGACCCTGAGACGGCGCCCCAGCGGGCGCTGGTCGTTCTTTTGTGGGATCGCTCTCTATTAACAGGGCATCATCGGCGAGCAAGTCATCAACGAACCGCACGTAAGTGCGCATCAGGCCCGTCAGAAGTTCAGCGTCGTCGCATGCTTCTTCCGCGAATACCTGGAAAGCGAGCGTGTAGATAACCCTCAGATCGAACACCGCGAGGCTCGCCTTGAGCATTGTCTGCTGACGTTGCAGGCGTTCGCGATAAGCCTGCGCCAGAACCAAGGCCACGCCATTTCGATCTGAGGGCAACTGTTCCGGCAATTGGATGACCTGGCCGGACCAGAAGGCATCGACATCCTTGAAGGCGTGTCTAGTGTGTTCTACACGGAAGTCTTGCTCAATCTTGACGTTAAGCCGGTAGTAGTAGTCGCACGCTTCGTCAATCGTCTCGAACGTGTCACCGCTCAGCGCTCTGATAACGCTCGCATTTGGCTCGCCGCCCTGGCTGTTCGGCACGCGAAATAGCTTGCGCGCCTTGGCGTCCTCCCGCGCCCAGCGCTCTATCGCGGTTTCCAGATCAGCCGTGTTCAGTGAGACAATGAGTTCGCGCTTACCGAGGCTCGGGACGAGCACGGTGGGCACCCGGCGTCGAAACTGATAGACGCCACGCACGCCACGCTTCACCAGACCGGGATATTTCGCCATCTCGTCCACAAGCTTGTGTAGCAAGTTTGTGTAGCAAGTGGCTTAACGCCATCCGCACCAAGCGCCTGCAAATGCAGGACGTTTTGATGGATCAACGGGGTGCGCGATGGTTTGGTTTTAACTGGTGCGGTCGAGAGGACTCGAACCTCCACGCCTTTTGGGCGCTACCACCTCAAGGTAGTGCGTCTACCAATTCCGCCACGACCGCATGCCGGGAGAACGAACGCTCATATATCGAACTCGCTCGCGCGGAACAAGCGTAGGCTCCGCCCCCATTTTTCGGCCCTATCGGCGCGCGCAAGGTAGGGCGCCGGGTATAGCCAGCGCAGGCTCCGCACCCTTACATCTACGGGTATGAAGCCAGGTCAGGCCTTTGTGCTCCCCACGACCCCGCGCGTCCTGCCGGAGGTCGAGTGGGCCGTAAGCACCAGCCCCGTCGACTACCTCGCTGCCGTGCGCACCATGGAGGCGCGCGCCGAGGCCATCGCCGCGGGCCGCGCGCCCGAGCTCGTCTGGCTGCTCGAGCACCCGCCCCTCTACACCGCCGGCTCCTCCGCCCGAGACGCGGAGCTGCTCGATCCCGACCGCTTCCCCGTGCACCGGACGGGGCGCGGGGGCAGGTTCACCTATCATGGTCCCGGACAGCGCGTGGTGTACCTTATGCTCGACGTCAGGCAGCGCGGCGGCGACGTGCGCGCCTTTGTCGCCGCGCTCGAACGATGGGTCATCGCTGCGCTAGCCGAATTGGGCGTCGCCGGCGAGACGCGCGAGGGCCGCGTCGGCATCTGGGTGCGCAGGCCCGACAAGGATGCGCGAGCCGAGGACAAGATCGCGGCGGTGGGCTTGCGCTTGCGCAAGTGGGTAAGCCTGCACGGGATCAGCCTCAACGTGTACCCCGATTTATCGCACTACGACGGCATCGTGCCGTGCGGCATCGCCGGCCACGGCGTCACCAGCCTTGCCGACCTTGGTGCGCAGTCCTCGATGGAAGTTGTGGATAACGTGCTGCGGGGGCAATTCGAGCGTTGCTTTGGACGCTCGCGGGGCGCGCGCGCGCCGATCGGCGTAGAGCAGGCGACGGCAACGGCGGACTCAGACCCCTGAACAAGGAGGCGCCCGGTCCCCATCGGAAACCGGGCGCCCAAACCATCGCCTGCCTCTACTTGGCGCCGGGCTTCGAGGGCTGAACCGCTTCACCAGCCTTCGGCACCGCAGACGGGGGTGGCCCGTCGTAGTAGAGGTGGCCATCCTCAATCGACACAACGTCCGAGCCCTGGAGCTCGTATTCATCGTTATCGCTGTCGTTGAGGCGGACCACGCAGCCTTTGAGACAGATCCCTTCGAGCGCCGCGGACGGCTTTAAAACCTGGTCTTTTGTCGCTCTCCCCTCGATGACAGTGACCTTGAAGTCCTTGCCGTTTCGGTTGGTAAGCGACGACGCGTGCGCGAGCGGGGATAAGAGTAAGACTGCGATTGCAAGTGCCGCAACGACCATGGAGGACATTACGGCCTCTCCTGCGACCTCCGTTAAGAGATCACTATCTCTTCTTCTTCTTCGCTGCTTTCTTCGCAGGCTTCTTCGCCGCTTTCTTTTTCGCCTTGACCATGGTCAGTCCTTCCGTTGTGACCCCGAGCTGGTACGAGTTCGAATCGCTCCGACTCTGTCGGGACGCCCCCAATTTGGTGAGAATCAAACGCATCCACAAATGAAAATTCCCGGTGACCCCTATCGAAAATTTCGATAGATAGCCATCAACGCAACATTGCAGCCGATCACGCACGATGGATGTAAACCTCGCGCGCACCTTCCTGATGGTTGCCGAGACCCGGAGCTTCATCGACGCCGCGCGCAAGATGAACGTCACCCAGTCGACGGTATCTGCGCGCATCAAAGGCCTCGAGGATCTGCTCGGCCGACCTCTGTTCGAGCGCTCCAAGTCGGGTGCGGAGCTCACCGCTGCGGGCGAGCAGTTCCAGAAACATGCTTTGGCACTCGTGCGCGTCTGGCAGCACGCGCAGCTGGAAGTCGGTCTCTCTGATCAGCACCGCGACCACTTGGCTGCCGGCGCTCCGGTCGCTCTGTGGGACGGGTTCCTGCTCAAGTGGGTGTCTTGGCTGCGTGCCAACATTCCCGATATCGCGATTTCCGCCAGCGCAGGCTTGTCGGCGGTGCTGACGCAGCGGCTCCTCGAGGGCACGCTCGACCTTGCCGTTATGTACCGTCCGACGCAGCCGCCGGGGCTCACGATCGAGCACCTTTTCGACGAGGAGTTCGTGCTGGTGACGAGCGTGCCGCCGACGCAGCGGCGCTCCTCAGCCGATTACGTGTTCATCGACTGGGGACCCGACTTCCAGCAGGACCACTCCGCCGCCTACCCCGAGTTCACCAACCCCGGGCTGAATCTCGATCTCGGCTCCGCCGGCATCGACTACCTGCTCGCCAACGAGTGCTCGGGCTATTTCCCGCACCGGCTCGTGCGCACGCACATCGCCCGCGGGCGCCTGCGCCAGCCGAGCCGCGCGCGCAAATTCGTCTATCCGGTCTACATGGTCTATCCGGAGGCGCGTAATGAGGAGGCTTATGAGCCGTTCTTGAGCAGCCTGAAGCGCCAGGCCGCCAAATTCGCCCGATAATGCGTCACGCCGTCGGCCGCACCTCGAACCCGGTGAGCGCACCAGCGCCTTCCCCGATCGTCTCGAGGCTTGTGACGGCGGAAGCAGACGGCCCGCGCCGGCAGAGGATGAGCATCTCATCGATAGTTTCGTCCGGCCCCTGGAACATCGCCTCGACCGTGCCATCGCGGCGGTTGCGCACCCAGCCATCGAGCCCCAGGGCGAGAGCATTGCGCTCAACGAACGCGCGGTAGCCTACTCCCTGCACGCACCCCTCGACCCTCACCCGGACTGTGCGCATGGCCGGCACCCTTCAACTCGCGGGAGGTTCAGGCCTTGAAGGCCGTCACCTCGACCTCGATCAGCATGCGCGGGTCGAGCAATCCGGCGACGATCATGGTGCAGGCGGGGCGGACCTCGCCGAGGTAGCGCTGCAGCACCGGCCAGATGCGGTTCGAAATCCTCGCGCCGCGTCAGCAGGTAGGTGATGCGCACGACGTCGGCGAACGAGGTGCCCGCCTGCTCGAGCACCCCGGCGACGTTGCGGAAGCACTGCTCTGCCTGCTCGATGATGTTGTCGGAGATGGTCATCGACTTGTAGTCAAAACCGGTCGTGCCCGACATGAACACCCACGGGCCGGCGACGACGGCGCGCGAATAGCCGATTTGCTTTTCGAACGGCGAGCCCGAGGAGATGAGCCTGCGATCTGCCATCTCACGCGAACTCCATGATCACCGCATCGACCGCGAGGCTGTCGCCCGCCTTGGCGTTGACCTTCTTGACGACGCCCTTGCGCTCTGCCCGCAGGATGTTCTCCATCTTCATGGCCTCGACCACGGCGAGCGAATCCCCCGGCTGCACCTCCTGGCCTTCGGCTACGTTGATCGCCTTCACGAGGCCCGGCATGGGGCAGAGCAGCACCTTGGAGGTGTCCGCCGCAGCCTTCGCCGGCATCAGCGCGACGAGCGCCGCCTCGCGCTCGGTATAGACGTAGACCGGCACCTGGATGCCGCGGTAGGCGAGGCTCGCGCCGTTGACGATAGGCCGGACCTGCACGTGGGCGTACCGGTCGCCCACCTTGCCGTGCCACACGGGCTCGCCCGGTTGCCAGGCCGAGGCGACCGCCACCGAGCGGGTGGGCTTGCCTGCCTTATCGCGGAACACGACCTGGAACGGACCCGCGAGCGGCCCGGAAATCTCGACCTTCATCTGTCCGTCGCCGACTTTCACCACGCGCTGCGTGGCGAAGCGCACGCGCTCTCCCGACATCTGATGTGTGATCTCGCGACGGCGCAGGTTGCTCTGGTGGTCAACGGTGGCGGCCACCGCCACGACTACCTCGAGCTCCTCGCCCTTGGCTTCCCTTGGCTTGAAGCAGTCGGGGAACTCCTCGGGGATGAATCCGGTCGAGAGGGCGCCCTTCTTCCAGCGCGGGTGCTGCATGAGTGCGGCCAGGAAGGGAATATTGTGCTGGATCCCGTCGATGTAGAACGCGTCGAGCGCGTCGGCCTGGGCGATGATCGCAGCCTCGCGCGTGGGGGCGTGGGTGACGAGCTTGGCGATCATCGGGTCGTAGAATATCGAGATTTCGCCGCCCTCGTATACGCCGGTGTCGTTGCGCACGGTGACGCCGCCTCGCACTTCCTCGGCCGGAGGGCGGTAGCGCACGAGGCGCCCGATCGAAGGTAGGAAGTTGCGGAACGGATCCTCGGCATAAACGCGACTTTCGACCGCCCAGCCGTTGAGCTTCACGTCCGACTGCTTGAATGGCAGCTTCTCCCCGGCGGCGACGCGGATCATCAGCTCGACGAGGTCCACGCCCGTGATCAGCTCCGTCACCGGATGCTCAACCTGCAGGCGCGTGTTCATCTCCAGGAAGTAGAAGCTCTTGTCCTGGCCGGCGACGAACTCAACCGTGCCGGCTGAATCGTAGCCGACCGCCTTGGCGAGTGTGACCGCCTGCTCGCCCATGGCACGGCGGGTCTTCTCGTCGAGCAGCGGCGATGGCGCTTCCTCGATCACCTTCTGGTTGCGCCGCTGGATCGAGCATTCGCGCTCGCCCAGATAAACGACATTGCCGTGCTTGTCGCCGATGAGCTGGATCTCGATGTGGCGCGGGTTGACGATGAACTTTTCGATGAACATGCGGTCGTCGCCGAAGCTCGCCTTGGCTTCGTTGCGCGAGGAGGTGAAGCCGTCCGCGACCTCCCCTTTTCCCCAGGCAATGCGCATGCCCTTGCCGCCGCCGCCGGCGGAGGCCTTGATCATAACGGGGTAGCCGATCTCGTCCGCGATCTTGACCGCGTGGTCGACGTCGGCGATCTCGCCCACGTACCCGGGCACGGTGGAGACCTTGGCCTTGGCCGCGGCCTTCTTGCTCTCGATCTTGTCGCCCATGGCGGCGATCGCCTTGGGGTTCGGCCCGATGAATACGATGCCGGCCTTCTCGAGCGCGATTGGGAAGGCCTCGCGCTCGGATAGGAAGCCGTAGCCCGGATGGACCGCTTGGGCCCCCGTGGCCTTGCAGGCCTCCACGATCTTGTCGATCAGCAGGTAGGACTGGGCGGCAGGCGGCGGGCCTAAGTGCACCGCCTCGTCCGCCATCTCGACGTGAAGGGAATCGCGGTCGGCGTCGGAATAGACCGCCACCGTCTTGATGCCCATTTTCCGCGCGGTCTTGATGACGCGGCAAGCGATCTCACCGCGGTTAGCGATCAGGATCTTTGTGAACATTGTCGCTTGAAGCCCTGCTGGCGGGCGCACCCCGGACGGGACGCCGGTCAATCGTGGCTGTCGTTCTAGACGGCCACAAAGGTGTCGTAAACAGGCGTGAGCCGATCGGCGCCAGCGCAGATGATCAAAGATTAGCCGCCAACGCCGCTGTCAGCCACGCTAGGCTGCTCGCCACAGGGCGCAATTGCGCTTTTGGTCGCTCAGGCAGCTTCTGCGAGCCTGTTCACCGTGGCCTGCAGATCGGGGTGCATCGCCGCGCATTCCTTCTTGAGGTAGGCGATGAGGGCAGTTTCGTTCGCGGTCAGCCGTCCGCCGCGCCCAATGCGCCCGCACAGCCAGGCGGCTTCGGCCTCGGTGATCGCCTCACTGGTGATGATCTCGATGCGCTGGTGCTCGAGCCGGGCCAGAGCTCGCTCCTCTGGCGACTGTTCCTGGTAGGCGCCCCATACCGCGTCGAGGCTTGACCGCACCATAGCCGCCAGAAGCGCGCTTGGCGAAAGCTCGCCACGCTCGATAAGCCAGGCATCCCGGCGCAGTGCTTCCTCCCGCGTCGGCACGGCCCGGCCGGAGGCTGCCATCACGACGTTGGTGATGGCTTTGACGAAAAGGTCGGCCCAAACGGGGTTCTCCGCCGGATCGGCAATGGCGTCGTTGATGTCGAAGAGGACTTCCGCCTCCGCGCGCGTCACTGCCACGCTGCCGTCGCCGCCGAAGGCATAAAGAATGCGGCGCACCAGCTCCACCTCCGGCTCGCGAATGGTGCCCTTCACGGGCGCATGCCCGGCGCGCAAGGGTCCGTCGCCATCGGTGACGGCCCGCTTCACCTGCTCGAGCGCAAAGCGCGATAGGCTCACCGGCGACCAGCGCGACCTGTCGAGAACGTTGACGATCAAATCGAGTTCGACCCGGCGGGGCGAGCGGCCGCCGCTCGTCACCCGCCCGATCAAGCGCTTGGCGTCATCGGTGGTCAGATAGCCCTCCGGCTCCGACTGATCGACGAGGTAATCGGTCAGCGTCTCGATAAAGAGGTCGGCCCATGCCGGGTGCTGCGAGGGGCAAGCTTCATTGAGCCGGAACAGCATTTCCGCCTCGTCGGCCGAAACAATGCCGTCGTCATGCAAGGCGCCGCGCAGCCGCAGGACATCGACATCGTTAATGCTGCCGCCCCGCATGATCTCTTCGAACCGAAGCAACCCCAACCCGCCCATTTCAAACCCCTTAGTTCGCGAGAAACCTCGCTGGGAAGACTAGGATCTCGGGCTTACCAATTGGCTAACGGGTGCCCCGAACCGAGGCGTTCGCTCTATCGATGGTTGAAGTGTGGCCGCAGCGCATCAAGGTGCCCATCCCGACAAAAAGGGGGCCGCCTCGCGGCAGCCCCAGGAAACTTGCAAACGGAGAACCTCACTAGGGCTACTTGCCGACGCGCGGCAGCCACCAGACCCGGCTCCAGCCGTTGTTCTTCTCCTCCGCGATGTGCTCGGCAGCATCTTCCTGCATGTCCCGAACACTGCGGCGCTCGGACTTCGTCATGTAACCCTTCGACTCATACTCCGCCTCCGTGCGCGCGATGCGGTGCTGCTCGGCGCGCAGCCGCAGGCCTTCGGTCCACGTGATCTTGCCGGTCTCGCGGCCGTGCTCGATGCGGTCCGCCTGACGGTCACGGGTGGCATCGATGCTGTTGGCGGAGGCGGCCGCGGTGGTCGCGACAAGCAGGCCGGTAGCGATAAGAGCAATCTTGTTCATGGGGTGCACCCCTTCCTCGGTTGAGAGGCGCTGGCGGATCGCGCAGGCCTCGGCTGTTGATGTGGGCGAGGAATAAGGGGGTGGCGTTGAACTCGATCTGAATACCGATTGCAGGCGGCGTTCATGTTGCCGGTGCTGTCGCGGGCAAAGCATGATTCGAGTGGGAAAATGGACGCTTAGGCCGTGCGCGCAGGCCGCGTCGGGCTACGTGTCATTGGCGAATGATGCCGCCGCTTATCCGCAGTTGCGGCGCTGCTCGAGCTCGCGGATGAGCTTAACGTTGGCGCGCTCGTAGTCGTTGAGCGGCACCTGGGCTTCGTCGTCAAAATTGCAGCCCTCGTTGCTGAAGTTGGCCTTGCCGCGCTCGGTCTTGAAGCAGTAGCCGCGCACCGCATAGATGCCGTTGCGCACGGTCCAGAGCTGGTCGCAGCCGAGCTTCTCGGCATCGCGCTGGTCGATGAGCCGGTCCTGCACGCAACCGATCGTCTCGTAGCAGAGGCCTTGCTCGTAGGCCTGGCTGCTCGCCGCCAGTGCCACGGCCAGAAGGGCCGCTCCCAACAGGGCCGCCAATGGCCCCCTCAAGCGTCTCATGGCTTGCAACCTTCAATATACCCGCGTCATACCCGCGTCCTCACGCGATGGAGCGGACAACGCCACCATCGACCCGAAGCGCCGCGCCGTTGGTGGCCGAGGCTTCCTTCGAGGCGACGTAGACTACCATGTTTGCGACCTCCTCGACGCTGGCAAAGCGCTCCAGCAGCGAGGAAGGGCGCAGCGTCTTAACGAAAGTCTTGGCGAACTCGTCGGGGGATTGGCCCGCGTCCTCGGCCATGCTCACCAGGAATTCCTCCACGCCGTCGGAGCGGGTGGGGCCCGGCAGCACCGCGTTGACCGTCACACCCGTCCCCGACGTGGTCTCGGCGAGTCCGCGGGAGAGCGCGAGCTGCGCCGTCTTGGTGAGGCCGTAGTGGATCATCTCCTTGGGGATCTGCAGGCCCGATTCCGACGAGATGAAGATGATGCGGCCCCAGTTGCGCTCGAGCATGCCGGGCAGATAGGCGCGCGACAGGCGCACGCCCGATAAGACGTTCACCTCAAAGAAGCGCGTCCAGTCGGCGTCGGGGATCTCGGCGAAGGGCTTGGGCTCGAAGATGCCGGCGTTGTTCACGAGAATGTCGACGCTTGGCACGGCGCTAACAATGGCCGCGCAGCCCATCGCCGTCGAAACGTCGGCCGCGACGCCGCAGACCTTGGCGCCCGTCCCAGCCAGGGAGACGGCGGCAACTGCCCTGTCCACCGTCTCCTGCTTGCGGCCATTGACGACGACGGCCGCGCCCGCCTTGGCCAGGCCTTCTGCGATGGCGCGGCCGATGCCGGCGGTGGAGCCGGTGATGAGTGCGGTCTTGCCCGAAAGATCGATGTTCATGCGAGCCTTCCGATTGCTGCGGTGCTGGCCCTCAGATCGGCAACGGGAACGCTCCTGTCAACCGGGCGCCAAGGTCTGGGGCGTCGCGGCGGAGGCTCCTAGAGCGCCACGAGGCGCCCCGGACGCGCGCCCTTGACGGCGGCAATCGGCACGCCCTTGTCGAAGGTCACGAGCCGGCAAGCGCATCATCCGCGCCCTTACAGCGGAATATTGTCGTGCTTCTTCCAGGGGTTCTCGACGCTCTTGTTGCGCAGCATGTTGAGCGCCCTGCAAACGCGCCGCCGCGTCGTACGCGGCAGGATCACCTCGTCGATATAGCCGCGCTCGGCCGCCGCAAAGGGGCTCGCAAACTGCTTCTGGTAGTCGTCGACGCGCTGTTTGATCTTCTCGGGGTCGCCCAGCTCGGCCCGATAGAGGATCTCGACCGCCCCCCTGGGGCCCATCACCGCGATCTCGGCCGACGGCCAGGCGTAGTTCACGTCGCCGCGGATGTGCTTTGAGCTCATCACGTCGTAGGCGCCGCCGTAGGCCTTGCGCGTAATCACCGTGACCTTGGGCACCGTCGCCTCGGTGAAGGCGAACAGCAGCTTGGCCCCGTGCTTGATGAGCCCGCCGTACTCCTGCGCGGTGCCCGGCAGGAAGCCCGGCACGTCGACGAAGGTTACGATGGGGATGTCGTAGCAGTCGCAGAAGCGCACGAAGCGCGCGGCCTTGCGGGAGGCGTCCGCGTCGAGAACGCCCGCGAGCACCATCGGCTGGTTCGCCACGATGCCGATGGTCGCGCCTTCCATGCGGGCAAAGCCCGTCACGATGTTCTTGGCGAAGGCGGCCTGGATTTCGAAGAAGTCCCCCTCGTCCGCGACCTTCAGGATCAGCTCCTTCATGTCGTAGGGCTTGTTGGGGTTATCGGGGATCAGGGTGTCGAGCGAACGGTCCTCGCGGTCGGGGCTGTCCTTGGTCGGCAGCACGGGCACGCCCGACTCGTTGTTGGAGGGCAGGAAGTCCATCAGCCGGCGCATCTGCAAAAGCGCCTCCACGTCGTTGTCGTAGGCGTGGTCGGCAATCGAGGACTTGGTCGTGTGCACCTTGGCGCCCCCGAGCTCTTCCGCCGTCACCGTCTCGTTGGTCACGGTCTTCACCACGTCAGGGCCGGTGACGAACATGTAGCTCGTGTCCTTCACCATGAAGATGAAGTCGGTCATGGCCGGGGAGTAGACGTCGCCGCCCGCGCACGGGCCCATGATGACGGAGATCTGCGGGATGACGCCGGACGCGAGCACGTTGCGCAGGAACACCTCTCCGTAGCCGCCGAGCGCGGCCACACCCTCCTGGATGCGGGCCCCACCCGCGTCGAACAGGCCGATGATGGGCGCGCGGTTCTGCAGCGCCATGTCTTGGATCTTGGTCATCTTCTTGGCGTGCGTCTCGCTGAGGGAGCCGCCAAACACCGTGAAGTCCTTGGCGAACACGTAGACCACGCGGCCATTGATGGTGCCCCAGCCCGTCACTACGCCGTCGCCCGGGATCTTGGTCTTCTCCATGCCGAAATCGCTACAGCGGTGCTCGATGTACATGTCGAACTCCTCGAAGGAGTTCTCGTCCATCAAGAGCTCGATGCGCTCGCGCGCAGTGAGCTTGCCGCGATTGTGCTGCGCATCAATGCGTGCCTGTCCGCCGCCAAGACGGGCATTCGCCCGCCGCTTCTCCAGCTCTTCGATGATGTCCTTCATGAGCGGTCCCTCGCGGCTGCGCCCCGGTTGGCGCTGCCGACTATGAGGGCTCATAGCATGGGCTGGCCCGCGCGCAAGCGCCAACAGCGCGACCTTGCGTCAGGGGCCCGGACGTCAGTGAGTTGTGCAGACCCAGCGCACGATCTGGCAGTCCTTGGCGTATTCACCGCACGCCTTCAACGCCTTCTGTTCGGCGGTCGCCTCGTCCTCGCCCCAGGTGCCGCCGTAGGCCCCTTCGGAGGAAACGGCCAGCGCCCCGCAGGCATTGCGGAACCAGATCAGCGGTTCACAGTCGCTAGCCGAATCGCTGCAGGAGACGAGCGCCGCGGACTCGGCCTCGTCCTGTAAATCTTGATCGTAGACGTAGCCTTGGGCGCGCGTCGTCTTCGAATAGGCGATGGCGCCGTAGTAGTCGCGCGCCTCGGCAGCCCCGGAGAGAACCAGGAGCAACACAACGGCCGGAACGCCCCTTATGAGCCACGCCATCTTGACCGCCCTCCCTGCCAACGCAGCCATCTTAGGCGAAATCTTGGGCGCCCAAAAGCGGCTTGCAGGAGGGGTCTCGGCCACACGCTCAAGATGCTTAAATTTTGCGCGACCTCGCCTTGCGATCCCGCAGGAACTTGAGCCCTGCCCTCGCCGCCAGGACGATCTCGACGACGGCCAGGAACAGGAACGGAATGCCGATGACGATGTTGGCGGTCTCGACGACGTCGCTAGGCAGGACCCCGAAGTGGCCGAGGAGCGCAACGGCGGAATAGAGCACGAGCATGCCGATGATGACGAGCGAGACGCGCATGAAGTTTGGGTGCTCGGTCCAAAGGTAGGCGTTGAGGGGGTTGCTTGCGCCGCTTTGCCGGAGGTTTGCCCAGATGATCAGGGGCATCACGAAGAGAATGATGAAATCGACGATCAGACTGTAGGTGTCGAGCGGTTGCATTTGCAGCTCCAGGGCTTTCGATAGCGACGAGCGTGCCCCCGATCCTCACTAGGAGGCGACGTTACAGGCCGCTTCGTATGATCAAGGGCATCGCCGCGACGACGATAGCGACAATCGCAAGGTCAAAAAGGCTCAAGGGCATAGGTCGCTCCATGAATGGCGTTCACCCATAAAGATGTCCCACGGCCGCAGGCGCGGGACTGTTCCGCAGGGAACAACACTGATCCGAAATCGCCCTCTTGCGCTCAGTTTGCCCTAAGCAGCTCGAGAAACCGGCTCGCGGCCTGCATTTCCGCCCAGCGCCGCGCGCGCCGCTCCGCCGCCTCGACGTCGATGCCCCATCGGCTGACCTGCCAATCCTCATCCACGTGGGCGGCCGCCCACGCCTCCTCCGCCGATATGCGGCCTGCCGCATGGGCAAGCGCCATGATCGCGGAACCGGTGAGCGTCGTCAGGACGTGCAGGCTCGTCAGCGCCATAGCGTCGAAGGGCGCGACCGCCGCGGCGACGCGTTCGAGCGCCTCGGGGCGCTGGCTGACCGGCATGACCCCCTTGGCGGTCGAAAAACGTGCACCGAGCTCAGCCTCGGCCCACCGCAGCATGGGATCCCAGGCTGCCGCCTGCAGAGCCTTGAGCGCCTCGGGATCCTCGGCGCGATAGCAGAGAAGATCGCTGCCGGCGAACTTCACGATATCGGAAGCCACATCGGCCATGTGCGTGGCGACGCCGTCGATCGCGGTGATGGCAAGCTTCGACAGCGGCATGCTCGACGGGTCGACGCGCTCCTTCTGTGCGGCCCACTCGGCGGCAATGGCCTCGGCGAGGGGGCGCGTCGGCACCTTCAGCGGCTGCTTGCGCGGCGTGCGGACGGGCTTGCCGTCGAGCAGAATGGCAAAGCCGCCCTCGGCCGGCGCGACCGTCACGTCAGCATAGAAGCGCTTCGGCAGCGGCGGCGCCAAGGGCTTCTTGCCCGGCACCTTCACGGGCTTGTCGGCCTCGCCGTTGGTCGTCACGCTGCCTTCTCCCGGCGCGAGAAGTAAGCGTCGATGTCGCCGGGGAGGTGCTTGCAGGTTTCGACCACGCCGTGCGCGCCCGCCTCCCGCAGCTCCTCCACCGGATGATAACCCCAGGCGACCCCGAGCGCGCCCGAGCCCGCCGCCAGCGCCATCTCCATGTCGAAGGTCGTGTCGCCCACCATCACCGTGTGCTTCGGACCGACGCGGGCCTCGGCCATGGCGGCGAGGACCATCGCCGGGTGCGGCTTTGAGGGGTGGTCGTCCGCTGTCTGCACGGTGAGAAAATGCTTGCTCCAGCCCTCGCGCTTGAACAGCCGGTCGATGCCGCGGCGGGACTTGCCCGTGGCGATACCGAGCACGACATCCGGGCGTCCGCTCAGCGCATCGATCGCCGCGCCGACGCCTTCAAACAGTGGCTCGTGCAGCGCGGGATCGCGCTTCATCTCGATGAAGGCGCCGCGGTAGCGCTCCGAAAGCTTGCCGCGCACGACTGGGCTGCAGTCTGGTGCCAGCGCCGCGAACGCTTCGGGCAGCGACAGCCCCACGATGGCGAGCGTCGCGGCGCGCGTGGGCACCGGCAGGCCTAGGCTCGAGAAGGCATGCACCATCGCCTCCCAGATGCCGTTCTGGCTGTCGACGAGCGTGCCGTCGCAATCGAGGATGACGAGCTTCTTCATTCCGCCTTCTCGTAGCGCTCCGCATCGAGCCCCAAGAGCTCCCAGGTCTTCTTCATGTGCTCGGGCAGCGGCGCGGTCACGTCGATCTTACCGCCCGAATATGGGTGCGGCAGAACGAGCCGGCGCGCGTGCAGGTGCAGCTTGTCTTCGATTTGCTCAGCCGGTGTGTTCTTGTCGCCGCCGTATTTGTTATCGCCCACGATGGGGTGGCCGATCAGCGCCATGTGCGCGCGCAGCTGGTGCTGACGCCCCGTCACGGGTTTCAGCGACATCCAGGCGGCCTTGCTCGCCACGCGGTCGATCAGGGAGTAGTGCGTGGTGGCGTGCATGGCTACCTCCTGCTCGCCCGGCAGCGCCTTGCGCACGCGGTCGCCGTCGGGGCCGGCGGCCTTCACGAGCGGCGCCTCGACCTTGCCCTGGTGCGGCTTCGGCACGCCCTTGACGAGGGCCCAGTACGTCTTGGCGGCGGAGCGGGTCTGGAAGAGGCGGCCGAGCTTCGCCGCCGCATCGCGATGCTTGGCGACCAGCAGCACACCGGTCGTATCGCGGTCCAGCCGGTGCACGAGGCGCGGGCGATCCCCGAAGCGGTCGGCCATGCCGGCGAGCATACCGTCGATGTGGCGCTTGGTGCCGGTGCCGCCCTGCACGGCGAGGCCGAAGGGCTTGTTGAGAACGAGAACATGATCGTCCTCGTAGAGGATCATGTGCTCGATGCGACTGCGGTCGGCCTTCGACAGCCCGAGCGGCGGCTTCACGGTGGGCGCCGCCGGCTTCTTCTCCTGACGCACGACCTTGGGCACACGGACTCGCGCGCCGGCCTCAAGCCGTTCATTGGCTTCGACGCGGCGGCTGTCGACCCGGATCTGGCCGGTGCGCAAGAGCTTCTGCAGGTAGGCGTAGCCGACATCGGGGAAGTGCACCCGAAACCAGCGGTCGAGCCGGATGCCTGCTTCGCTGCTTTTCACCTCGATGGTTTCGACGGGTGCGCTCATGAGGATGGCCTACGCTCTGGGGGGGCGCGCTGTAAAGAGCGCCGGACGAGGCCTTGTCGGAGCAAACGGTAAACGGATCAGGTGGGCTGCCGGCCGCCGGCTATGGTCCAACCGACGAGCCAGCCGACCAGCAGGCCCGCCACGTTGGTCGCCATGAAGGTCAGCATGTGCAGGTTCTCAGCGTCATCGGAGCTGTCGAACTTCTGATGCGACACGACCCAGTCGGCGACGTGCGAGCTCAAGAACACGGTGGTGAGCCCCGCAACGACGATGGCGAAGACCATGGCAACGACGTAGCGCATCCCAACTCCCCCGGGCGCAGCAGCGCCGCTCACTTCACTTCCCAGAACCAAATCTCTCCCGCATTCGCGTAGTTCGAATAGTAGCCGAGCCACGAGAACCACTCGAGCAGCCACTTGGCCGAGGAACGGTAGCCGTTCCACACGTCGATGTGGTCGCCGGTCGCGCGCCCGCTGTCGGTGGTGCGCTTCCAGTAGTCCTGGAAGTAGACGATGCCGGTGCGCCCGAACAGCTTCGGATAGTAGTGGGCGGCCTCCGTACCGGTGATCTTCTCGACCGTGCCGAGGCCGGGGATGCTCGCATGCGCGAGCGAGTTGGCAAGCTGGCTGGCGTTGATGAAATGCATGTCTGAGCTCGGATGCACCGAGCAGGTCGAGCAGCCTCCAAGCGCGCCTTCCGGCACCCCTGCGCGGCGCAGCGCGACACCCATGCGGATTGCGCACTGGTTGTGGAACACCGGAAATCCGAGCGGGACGTGCTCGCCCTCAAGGTTCGTCAAATCGTGGGGCGCGATGCACGGCGTGGTCACAGACTCGTTGATCGGATGCCCGCGCCACAGATCGACGAACTTGACCATCGCACCCCTTCGCATCGCCGCCCGCAGCCCCGCCAGTATAGGGGCGACGGCCCGGGCGCGGCAATCTGCGCGAACGCCCCGCAAACGCGCTAGCGCTTGCCGCCGCGCTCGCGACGCAGCTTGGCCCAATGCTCGAGCCGCTTTTTGATCTCAGCTTCGAAACCGCGGCCTGGCGGATCGTAGAACTGCGGCCGCTCCGTCATCTCGTCGGGAAAATAGTTCTGGCCCGAGAACGCCTCCTCGGCGGAGTGGTCGTAGGCGTAGCCCGCGCCGTAGCCTTCCTGTTTCATGAGCTTCGTCGGCGCATTGAGGATGATCTTCGGCGGCATCAGGCTGCCGTGCTCCTTCGCCGCGCGCACTGACGCGTTGTAGGCCATGTACCCGGCATTCGATTTGGGCGCCGTCGCCAAATAGATCGTGACCTGCGCCAGCGCCAGCTCGCCCTCGGGGCTGCCGAGGAAGTCGTACACGTCCTTCGCCGCGATCGCCTGCATGACCGCGTTGGGGTCTGCGAGGCCGATGTCCTCGATTGCCATGCGCACGAGCCGGCGCGCGAGGTAGAGGGGATCCTCGCCGCCATCGAGCATGCGCGCAAGCCAGTAAAGGGCGGCGTCGGGATCGGAGCCGCGCACCGACTTGTGCAGCGCGCTGATGAGGTTGTAGTGACCCTCGCGCGACTTGTCGTAGAGCGGCGCGCGGCGCTGCACGAGCGTAGTGAGCGCCTGGCGGTCGAGCGAAGCCGCCCCCGGCTTGACTGCGGCGAACACCTCGTCCGCGAGATTGATCACCGCGCGCCCGTCGCCGTCGGCGAGCGCGACAATGGCCTCGCGGGCATCCTTATCCAGCGGCAACGGCCGCTTCTCGGCCCGCTCGGCACGATCAAGCAGCTCCCCCAGGGCCGCTTCGTCGAGCCGGTTGAACACGAGCACGGAGGCGCGGCTCAACAACGCGCCGTTGAGCTCGAAGGACGGGTTCTCCGTCGTCGCGCCGACGAGCGTGATGGTCCCGTCCTCCATGTGCGGCAGGAAGCTGTCTTGCTGGGCGCGGTTGAAGCGATGGATCTCGTCGATGAAGAGGAGCGTGCCGCGGCCCTGCTCGCGGCGCGCTTTCGCGCGGTCGAAGGCTTTGCGCAGGTCCTGCACGCCGGAAAAGATCGCGGAGAGCTGCTCGAACTCGAGCTTCGTCTCGTTGGCGAGGAGGCGCGCGACCGTGGTCTTGCCGGAGCCGGGCGGACCCCACAGGATGAGGCTCGGCAGCCGGCCGCTCGCCAGCATGCGCGTCAGCGTGCCCTCGGGGCCAACGAGTTGCTCCTGCCCCACGACCTCGGCGAGCTTCGTGGGCCGCAGCCGGTCAGCGAGCGGGCGAGGCGCGCCCTTCTCCAGGCCGGCGGCTTCAAACAGCGTGGCCACTACCGCTTATCCGGACAATTGAAGTTGCAGCACGCGGTCACCGCGCTTGATAACGACGTTCCAGGCGCGTTGCGGAGCGCGCGTGATCTCGTCGAGGGCAACGACGTCAGTGATCTTGGTGTTGCCGACCTGCAAGACGATGTCGCCCGGCTGGAACAGACGCGCGGCCACGCCGTCTTTGCGCACGGCGACGATCACGACACCGTCGCTCTCTTGCAGGCTGAACTCATCGGCGACGCTGGGCAGGATGTTTGACACGCGCGCGCCGTCGAAGGGGCTGTTGCCGGAGAGATTGCGCACGTCGTCCTTTCCGGGCTTGGGCGCGGACACAAGCGCTATGTCGATCTGGGTGGGCTGCTTCTTGCGGATGACGCCGAGCCTGCTGGTGTTGCCGATGCCCTTAGTCGTTAGGCGGTAGTGCACGGAATGCGCGTCGCCCACCTCGAAACCGTCGACGTTGACGATCACGTCGCCGAGTTGGAGGCCCGCCTTCGCCGCCGGGCCGCTATTCGAAAGGGCCTTTACGACCGCGCCTGAAATTCGCTCGATGCCGAGGTTCGCCGCCATCTCGCGAGTGACGGTCTCGATCTGCGCCCCGAGCCACGGCCGCTCGATCTTGCGGCCCGCGATGGCGTTGTCGGCGACGAGGCGCACGAGGTTCGACGGTATGGCAAAGCCGATGCCGACGGAGCCGCCCGTCTGCGAGAAGATCATCGTGTTGATGCCGACGAGCTTGCCTTGCATGTCGACGAGGGCGCCGCCCGAGTTGCCGGGGTTGATCGCGGCGTCCGTCTGCAGGAACACCTGCGTGTCCGACTGCGCCATCTCCGTCCGCGTCAGCGCCGAGATAATGCCGCTCGTCACGGTCTGGCCGACGCCGAACGGGTTGCCGATGGCGAGAACGACGTCGCCCACCTCGATCTGGTCGGAGTTGGAGAACTCGAGGAACGGGAAGGCGCCTTCGTGGCTCTCGATCTTCAAGACCGCGAGGTCCGTCCGATCGTCCTGGGTGACGACCTTAGCGTCGAACTCGCGCTTATCCGCCAGCGCCACGCGGATCTGCGTGTCGGTGCCGCCCTTGACCACGTGCGTATTGGTCACGATGACGCCCTCGGCGCTGATGATGACGCCGGAGCCGAGCGAGCTTTGCACGCGCTCACGGGGAATGCCGAAGCCCTGGCCGAACATGCGGAAGATCGGGTCGTTGGCAAAGGGCGAGTCGATCGTCTGAACGTGAGAGCGCACGTAGACGTTGACCACGGCGGGGGCCGCCTTGCGCACGATCGGCGAGTACGAATAGAGCAGCGCCTCGCGCGAGGGTGGCGGCTCACGCTGCTGGGCCTGGGCGTCGACGTGCGAGGCGGCCAAGCAGGCGCAGCCGACAGCGGCGAACCCTATGCGCGCGACAAAGCGAGCCTTATGGCGGATCATCATTTTGCAACGTTCCAGCGGGAAAGCAGCAGCACGACGCACGTCGTGCGCCCTCTATACGGCAGGCGACAGGCCGGAGAAAGCCTCAGTCGCGGGCCCATGGGAAAAGTGTGGCAAAGCGCCCGCGGCACCGTTCTCGGGTCGGGAGAAGCCTGGTTGCTGCGGTCAGATCACACCCAGCTCGCGCAGGCTCAACGCCGCCGATTTGACGGCTTCCGGCGCCGAGCGGAACGACTGTCCGAGCACGCTTCGGGCCTGCGCGTTGGATATGGGGCGCGGATGCCCGAGGTCGGGGATTACGGCCTTGAGCCGCTTGTCGAACAGTGCCGCGGCGCGAACCAGCCAATCGGGAAGCTCGCGGTGCGGAACCTCGCCCTGTAGATCGGGAAGGGCCTCGGCCACGAGCCGTCCCACCTCGATCAAACGCATGAAGCCGTTGGCGGTGAGGAAGCGCTTGCCGCCCGCTTCCGGCTTGGTCATCGCCAGGACGTGCGTCGCCGCCACGTCGCGCACGTCGCTGATGGGGAAGCCGACCTTCGGCGCCGCCGGATAGGCGCCTTTCGCCATCAGCTTGATCACCTCGTGCGAGGAAGATATGTCGGCATCCGTCGCCGGGCCCAGCACGATTGCCGGATTGACCGCTGCGAGTTGGGGGGCGCGCGGTTCAGCTTTCACGAAGTCCCACGCGGCGCGCTCGGCGAGCGTCTTGGATACGATGTAGGTGGTGAGGTCTGGCCGTTTGGGGTTCGTCCAGTCGGCTTCCGTGAACACCTGCCCCGGCGGCGCCTCCGGCCACGGCAGCGTGACCGAGACGACCGATGAGGTCATGACGACGCGCTTGATGCCGGCTTGCGTCGCGGCCTTGAGCACGCGGAGCACACCCTCGCGCGCAGGCCTGATCAGATCGTCGGGGTTGCGCGGCTCCAGTAGCGGGAACGGAGAGGCGACGTGCAGCACATAGGTGCAGCCCTGCATGGCCTGTTGCCAGCCGTCATCGCGCAACAGGTCGGCCGAGACGAAGTCCACGCCGCTCGCATCGGCGCCGGCCCGGCCGATGCTCTTGCGCACCGCATCGGCGCGGCTCATGTCGCGCAACGTGCCCCCCACGGAAAAATCGTTCCGCAGAAGCTCGGCGATGCAATGCTTAGCGATGAAGCCGGACGCACCCGTGACCAGAACCTTCGCAGTGGGCATCAGCTCTCCCTTTCATCGTCGCGCCGCGCTTTATATAGGGACGCCTGCCCGCCCGCGGTCGCGACAGACCATTATCGTCCCGGCCCGGAGAGCGCCAGAACCAGTGTGGGGCGCGGGTGAGCTTAGTTTCCCAATTGTTGTTCAGCAGCGAGAGAGCCCGCGTCCTCGGCCTCCCCCGCAACACGGTTGCAAGGATCTGCTCCGTCGTGCGGGGCATGGAGCGCCCAGAACCCGTAGACGAGGCTCAGCGGGGCCGAGCTCTGGTGGGAGCTTTACGGCGCCTTCACTACGCCGGCAACGGCCTGCAGAACCTGCCCGGCGCGCTTCAAGCCCGACGAACGCGAACGGCCGCTCAGGCCTCCGCCTTCTCCGCCTGCGCCGCCTCGTGCCGCTCGCGGTCCTCCTTGCCCTTGACGGAGGTATCGCGGTCTACGAGCTCGATCACCGCGCGGGGTGCGCTGTCGCCGTAGCGGAAGCCGGCCTTCACGCACGCGCGAGTAGCCGCCCGCGCGGTTCTTGTAGCGGGGCGCCAGCGTGTCGAAGAGCTTCTTGACCATGTCCTCGTCGCGCAGCCTGCTGGCGGCGAGGCGCCGCGAGTTCAGATCTCCGCGCTTTGCGAGCGTGATATACTTGTCGATCACGCGCTTCAGGTCTTTGGCCTTGGGCAGCGTCGTCACGATCTGCTCGTGACGGATGAGGGCCGCTGCCATGTTGGAGAACATGGCCTGGCGATGCCCGCTGTCGCGGCTGAAGCGCCGCCCCAGTTTCTTGTGTCGCATGTCTTACCCTTCCGTTGTCGAATGACGAGGTTCTACGGCCTCGCTTTGTTGGGTCGTGAAATAGTGAAATCGCCAGCTCGACTTCAAGATCTCACGTCGTCTCAATACTGATCCTCGAAGCGCTTGGCCAGCTCCTCGATGTTGTCGGGCGGCCAGTTGGGCACTTCCATGCCGAGGTGCAGGCCCATGGAGGCCAGAACCTCCTTGATCTCGTTCAGCGACTTGCGCCCGAAGTTCGGCGTGCGCAGCATCTCGGCCTCGGTCTTCTGGATGAGGTCGCCGATATAGACGATGTTGTCGTTCTTCAGGCAGTTCGCGGAGCGTACCGACAGCTCGAGCTCGTCGACCTTCTTGAGCAGTGCCGCATTGAAGGCGAGCTCCGGGTGGCGGGCCTCCTCGACGGCCTTGGTCGGCTCGTCGAAGTTGATGAACACGGCGAGCTGGTCCTGCAGGATACGGGCGGCAAGCGCCACGGCATCCTCGGGCTTCAACGAGCCATCGGTCTCGACCGTCATCGTCAGCTTGTCGTAGTCGAGGATCTGGCCTTCGCGCGTGTTCTCGACCTTGTAGGAGACCTTCTTGACCGGGCTGTAGAGGCTGTCCACGGGAATGAGGCCGATGGGCGCATCCTCGGGCCGGTTGCGGTCCGAGGGCACGTAGCCCTTGCCGATGTCGGCGGTGAACTCCATGCGGATGGAGGCGCCCTGGTCGAGGGTGCAGATGACGTGCTCGGGGTTCAGGATCTCGACGTCGGAGCCCGCCTCGATGTCCTTGGCGCGGGCCGGGCCGCCGCCTTCCTTCTTGAGCACCATGCGCTTCACGCCTTCAGAGTGAATACGCAGCGCGATCTCCTTGATGTTGAGGATGATGTTGGTCACATCCTCGCGCACGCTCGGGATCGAGGAGAACTCGTGCAGCACGCCGTCGATCTGCACGGTCTTGATGGCGGCGCCCTGCAGCGACGACAGCAGCACCCGGCGCAGCGCATTGCCGAGCGTCATGCCGAAGCCGCGCTCGAGCGGTTCGGCGACGACGGTCGCCACCTTGCTGCGGTCGCGGCCCGAGGTCACCTCGAGCTTGCCGGGCTTGATCAGATCTTGCCAGTTCTTTTGCAGAACATTCACCACGGGGAGCCTCGCTTAGCGTGATGCCTGCACCCCGACAGCGGCACAGGCGCACCAGATTGGGTTCAAGGCGGCCGACAATGCGCGACCGCCGCGCGCCGGCCAAGCCGGCGCCCTTCGTTAGACGCGCCGGCGTTTGCGGGGCCGGCAGCCGTTGTGCGGGATAGGGGTCACGTCGCGGATGGAGGTGATCTGGAACCCGACGGACTGCAGCGCGCGCAGCGCCGATTCGCGGCCCGAACCCGGCCCGCAGACCTCGACCTCGAGGATTTTCATGCCGTGCTCCATCGCCTTCTTGCCGGCGTCCTCAGCCGCGACCTGGGCGGCATAGGGCGTCGACTTGCGCGAACCCTTGAAGCCCTTGGTGCCTGACGACGACCAGGCGATGGTGTTGCCTTGCGCATCCGTGATGGTGATCATCGTATTGTTGAACGAGGCATTGACGTGCGCCACGCCCGAAGTGATGTTCTTCTTCTCGCGACGGCGCACCTTGCTGGTGCGCGGCGCAACTTGCTCTTTAGCCATTCGTCAACTCTCCCAGGACCGCGCTCGCGCCGGTCCGCCAAGCATGATCGAAAGCGGCTCGCGACCGCTCCCGAAAAATTCCATCAAGCTTTCTTCTTGCCGGCGATCGCCTTGGCCGGGCCCTTGCGTGTGCGCGCGTTGGTGTGCGTGCGTTGTCCGCGAACGGGCAGCCCCTTGCGATGGCGCAGGCCGCGATAGCAGCCAAGGTCCATAAGGCGTTTGATGTTGGTGATCACTTCGCGGCGCAGATCGCCCTCGACCATGTAATCGCGGTCGATGGCTTCACGGATCTGCAGGACCTCGGCGTCCGTGAGCTGGCTCACCCGGCGCTCCGCCGGAATGCCGACCTTGGCGCAGATGTCCTTCGCAAACCTTGGACCGATGCCATGAATATATTGAAGTGCGATGACGACGCGTTTCTGCGTCGGAATGTTGACGCCTGCGATACGGGCCACACGTCTCTCCTGAAGTCCTGATTGCCGCCGCTAGAGGAAAGCCAGTGGTGCCAGCTTCCGTCCTGATCCCACGCCAAAAACGCACCATTTCCAGCCCGTTTTGCCCGCGGGCCGGAACTCCTCGGAGGTGCGCTAAAAAACGGAGTGTTGTAACCGAGCCATAACCAGCCGTCAATTGGCCCGATAATGGTTTTTCTAAGGCGCCTTGATGCCCTCCAAAATGCCGTCGATCTGCCGCGAAACCTCTGAAATCGCGGCCATTCCGTCCACCGTGCGCAGCTTACCCTTGGCGAAGTAGTAGCCGATCAAGGGGGCCGTCTCGCGGTAGTAGGCCATGAGGCGGTTCTTAACCGTCTCGGCGTTGTCGTCTGCGCGGCGGACGAAGTCTTTCGAACCGCAGCGGTCGCAGACGCCCTCAACCTTGGGTTTGCAATTGGTGTCGTGGTAGCTCGCTCCGCAGTTGGCGCATGTATAACGTCCCGAAATGCGGTCGATGAGGGCCGCGTCATTCACTTTGAGCTCGATGACCGCGTCGATCTGTTTGGCGAGCGAGGCCAAGAGAACGTCGAGAGCGGCGGCCTGCTTCAGCGTACGCGGGAAGCCGTCGAGGATGAAGCCGCGGGCGCAATCGGGCGCTGCTATGCGCTCCGCGATGATCTTGATGACGATCTGATCGGAGACGAGGCCACCCGCCTCCATAACCGCGCTCGCCTCGAGCCCGATGGGGGAACCGGCCTTCACGGCCCGACGCAGCATGTCTCCGGTGGAAAGCTGAACGAGACCGCGTTTTTCGGTGATCGCCTCGG
This sequence comes from uncultured Alphaproteobacteria bacterium, assembly GCA_963745205.1. Classification (GTDB taxonomy): domain Bacteria; phylum Pseudomonadota; class Alphaproteobacteria; order Rhizobiales; family Hyphomicrobiaceae; genus Hyphomicrobium_A. Next base: position 33,158 of record CAVUWX010000010.1, on the reverse strand, counting down.
CTTGCGTCCCTTTGCCTGCTCCGGGTGGCCCCAGCAGGATGAGGTTCATCTGCGTCCTCTCGATGCGCCTCTGAGCTTGGCCTTCTTGATCAGGCCTTCGTACTGGTGGGCGAGCATATGGCTCTGGATCTGAGCCACCGTATCCATCGTGACGCTGACCGCAATCAGGAGCGACGTGCCGCCGAAATAGAATGGGACGGCAGCGTAAGAAATCAGAAGCTCGGGCAGAACGCAAACCGCCGCGAGGTAGATGGCACCGACGACGGTGATGCGGGTAAGCACGTAGTCGATGTATTCGGCCGTCTTCTCGCCGGGGCGGATGCCCGGTAGGAAGCCGCCATACTTGCGCAGGTTGTCCGCGGTGTCCTTGGGGTTGAACACGACCGCCGTGTAGAAGAAGGCGAAGAACACGATCAGCGCCACGTAGAGCACGATGTGCAGCGGTTGACCGCGGCCGAGCGAGGCGACGATGGTGTTGAGCCAATCGGGGCCCTGACCGGCGGTGAACTGCGCCGCCGTGATCGGCAGCAGCAGCAGCGAGGAGGCGAAGATCGGCGGGATCACGCCGGAGGAGTTCAGCTTCAGCGGCAGGTGCGAGGAATCGCCCTGGAACATGCGGGTGCCGACCTGGCGCTTCGGATACTGGATCAGCAGGCGGCGCTGCGCGCGCTCCATGAAGACGATCGCCGCGACGACGAACAGCATCAGCGCCAGAAGTCCGACCAGCAGGGCGCCCGACAGCGAGCCCGTGCGCGCAAGCTCGAACAGGCCAACGAGTGCAGACGGCAGGCCCGCTACGATGCCCGCGAAGATGATGAGGGAGATGCCATTGCCTACGCCGCGCTGCGTGATCTGCTCGCCCAGCCACATCAGGAACAGCGTGCCGCCGACGAGGGTCACCACCGTGGTGATGCGGAAGAACCAGCCGGGGTCCAGGACCACGGGGCCGACGGCGCTGTGCGAGCTCTCGAGGCCTATAGAGATGCCGTAGGCCTGGAACGCGGCCAGCACCACGGTCAGGTAGCGCGTATACTGGTTGATCTGCTTGCGTCCCTGCTCGCCCTCCTTCTTCAAGGCCTCGAGCTTCGGCGACATGGAGCTCATGAGCTGCATGATGATCGACGCCGAGATGTAGGGCATGATGTTGAGCGAGAAGATCGCCATGCGCTGCACCGCACCGCCCGCGAACATGTTGAACATGCCGAGGATGCCCGATGCGTTGGCGTTGAAGGTCTGCGCGAAGGCGACCGGGTTTATGCCGGGCAACGGGATGAAGGTGCCGAAGCGATAGACGACGAGGGCGCCGAGGGTGAAATAGATGCGCCGCTTCAGATCCTCGGCCTTGGCGAAGGCGCCGAAGTTCAGGTTAGCGGCAAGCTGCTCGGCTGCGGATACCATGGTTCGCTTTCTCCCGGCGGTCGCGCCTTGGCGCTAGCGCGCTTCGCCCCCTGCTGTCTCCCCGGCTAAGATGGTGGCCCGCCCCACACGCGGCAATGCCAGCTCTTTCGGGCCCGAAGCTACTCCTCGTCCGGCGCGCTCGTGGCCTTCTTGCCCGAATTAGTCGCATTTCCCTTCTTGGCGGCGGTCTTCTTGCGCTTGGCCTCGTCCGCCGGCAGCACCTTCTTCTCGATGAGCTTGATCGACCCGCCGGCCTTCTCGATCGCCGCCTTGGCCGAGGCCGTGGCATGGTCGACCGTCAGCGAAAGCTTGGCCTTGATCTCACCGCCGCCGAGCAGGCGCAGGCCGTCCCTGCCCCGACGCAGCAATCCCGCTGCGACGAGGGCCGCCGCATCAACGGGCTTTGATCCGTCGAGCCGCTTGTCGTCGATTGCCTGCTGCAACGTCCCGATGTTGATCTCGTTGTAGTCCTTGCGGCGCCACTTGTTGAAGCCGCGCTTGGGCAGGCGCCGATGCAACGGCATCTGGCCGCCCTCGAAGCCGCCGAGCGCGACGCCGGTGCGTGCCGTCTGGCCCTTCCCGCCGCGGCCGCCGGTCTTGCCGACGCCCGAGCCGATACCGCGGCCGATGCGCACGCGGAATTTGCGGGCGCCGTGCTTATCCTTGATCTCGTTGAGCTGCATCGGACTTGATCCTTCAGGCCTTCTTCGCCGGCTTACCCGCGCGCTCGTTCACGATGCGCACGAGGTGGCTAATCTTGTTGATCATGCCGCGGACGGCGGCGGTATCCTCCAGCGTGCGAACGCGGTGCATCTTGCCGAGGCCCAAGCCGCGCAGCGTCTGCGCCTGGATCTCCGCGCGGCGCGCGGGGCTCGCGATCTGCTGCACCTTCAGCGTCTTCTTCTCAGCCATGGCACATGGTCCCCTGAAATCAGCTCGCGGATCACGCTTCGGCGGCGGCGTCGCCCGCCACCGAGCCGTCACGGCGGCGCGAGACGATCTCGCTCACCTTCTTATTGCGGCGCGCCGCAACCCCGCGCGGATTCTCCTGGCCCTTCAAGGCATCGAAGGTCGCGCGCACGACATTGTAGGGATTGGTCGAGCCGAGCGACTTCGCCACCACGTCGTGCACGCCCAGCATCTCGAACACCGCGCGCATCGCGCCGCCGGCGATGATGCCGGTGCCGGCGGGGGCGGAGCGCAGGAATACGCGACCCGCGCCATGGCGGCCGTGGCTGTCGTGGTGCAGGGTGCGCGCGTCCCGCAACGGCACGCGGACGAGCGCGCGCTTGGCCGCCTCCGTCGCCTTGCGGATCGCCTCTGGCACCTCGCGGGCCTTGCCGTGGCCGAACCCGACGCGGCCCTTCAGGTCGCCCACCACAACGAGCGCGGCGAAGCCGAAGCGCTTGCCGCCCTTTACGACCTTGGCGACGCGGTTGATGTGCACGAGCTTCTCGGTGAACTCGCTATCTTCGCGATCCCGGCCGCGGTCTCTTCCTTGGGGACGTGCCACGATGAAATCCTCTTGCTAAAAGTGCAGGCCGCCTTCGCGCGCGGCATCGCCCAGCGCTTTCACGCGCCCGTGGTAGAGATAGGCGCCGCGGTCGAACACGACCTCCTTGACGCCGGCCTTGATTGCCCGCTCGGCGATGAGCTTGCCGACGGCCGCCGCGGCCGCCTTGTCGGCCCCGGTCTTGAGCGAGCCCTTGACGTCCTTCTCGATCGAGGAGGCGGCGGCAACCGTCGTGCCGGCCGCATCGTCGATCACCTGCGCGTAGATGTGCTTCGACGAGCGGTGCACGGAGAGGCGCGGGCGGCCCGCCGAACGCGTGCTGAGCACGCGGCGAACACGCCGCTTGCGCCGATCGAACAGTGTGTTGAGCGCGGTCATGACCTTCGTCCTTACTTCTTCTTGCCTTCCTTGCGGAAGATGTACTCGCCCTGGTAGCGGATGCCCTTGCCCTGGTAGGGCTCGGGCGGCCGCGAGGCGCGGATGTTGGCTGCCACCTGTCCGACGAGCTGCGCGTCGATGCCGGACACGGTGATAATTTCCTGCTTGGCGCCCGCCACCTTAACCTCGACGCCGGTCGGAATCTTGTGAACGACGTCGTGGGAAAAGCCGATGTTGAGTTGCAGCTGGTCCTTGCCCTTCATGGCGGCGCGGAAGCCGACGCCCTGGATCTCGAGCGTGCGCGAGTAGCCGGTGGTCACGCCGTGCACGAGGTTCGCCACCATCGTGCGCGACATGCCCCACATGCTGCGGGCCATCTTGGTGTCCTCGACCGTCGACAGCTCGATGCCGGCGGCGCCCTTCTCCACCTTGATCTCCTCGGGCACCGTGAAGGAGAGCTCTCCCTTCGGCCCTTTCATCTTGACGGTGCGTCCCGTGACGGTCGCCGTCACGTTGGAGGGGACGGGGACGGCTCGTTTACCGATGCGCGACATTGGCGTTCAAACCTCTAAGACCCGAGCGGCGCCCGGGGTGTTCATCTAGAAAATGCTGCAGAGGATCTCTCCGCCGACGTTCTCTTCCCGCGCCTTCGAGTCCGACATCACGCCCTTCGGCGTCGACAGGATGGCGACGCCGAGACCGTTGGCGACGGTGGGGAGATCGCGGACCGGCGAATAGACGCGCCGCCCCGGCGTCGAGACCCGCTTGATCTCGCGGATGGCCGGCTGGCCATTGTAGTACTTGAGCTCGATCTCGAAAGTCGGGAGCGCGCCCTTCTGCTCGACGCGCGTGTAGCCGCGGATATAGCCTTCCTCCGCCAGCACATCGAGCACACGCCCGCGAATGTTGGAGGCGGGCGTCACCACTTTGGGGCGCCGCCGCATCTGCGCGTTACGGATGCGCGTGAGCATGTCGCCCAAGGGATCGTTGATGGACATCGTTCTCTTCCCTTACCAGCTCGACTTGGTCATGCCCGGGATGAGCCCCTGGCTCGCAAGATCCCGAAGCTGGTTGCGGCACATTCTTAGCTTCCGGTAGTAGGCGCGCGAGCGACCGGTGATCTCGCAGCGGTTCCTGATGCGCGTCGGCGAGGAGTTGCGAGGCATCTCGGCGAGCTTGATGCGCGCCGCGAAGCGCTCCTCTGCCGGACGCTTGCGGTCGCTCGCGATCGCTTTCAGGCGCTTGCGCTTCTCCGCGTATTGCGCGGAGAGCCTGCGCCGCATGTTGTTCTTCTCAACCGAACTGGTCTTGGCCATCTATATCCTCCAAAGGCCTTTCGGGATCTGCCCGAGGTCCTCTAGCTGCGAAATGGAAAGTTGAAGGCGCGCAGTAATTCGCGGGCCTCGTCGTCCGTATGCGCCGACGTGCACACGATCACGTCCATGCCCCAGATCTGGTCGACCTTGTCGTAGTCGATCTCCGGGAACACGATGTGCTCCTTGAGACCGCACGAGAAGTTGCCGCGCCCGTCGAAGCTCTTGGGGTTCAGCCCGCGGAAGTCTTTGACGCGCGGCAGCGCGATCGTCACGAAGCGGTCGAGGAACTCGTACATGCGGTCGCCGCGCAAGGTCACCTTGACGCCGATTGGCATGCCCTCGCGCAGCTTGTAGGTGGCGATCGCCTTGCGCGAGCGCGTCTGGATCGGCTTCTGGCCGGCGATGAGCGCGAGATCGCCCGCGGCGCTGTCGACCTTCTTGCGGTCGTTGACCGCTTCGCCGACGCCCATGTTGAGCACGATCTTCTCGAGCCTGGGCACCTGCATCGGATTCTTGTAGGCGAACTTCTTGGAGAGGGCTTCGCGCACCACCTTCTCGTAGTGCGATTTCATGCGTGGACGGTAGTCCTTCGGGCGCGGCGCAGCGGGCGGCGCTGCCGCCTTGGGCGCTGCACCCTTCTTGTCCTTGCCGTGCTTATCCGGCTTGCCGCCCTTAGCCTGCGCGCCTTGAGCACCACCCTTAGCCTGCGCTTGGGCACCCTTGTCCGCAGCCGGCTTCTGGGCCTCGCCCGCCGCCGCTTTTGCCGGTTTCTCTTTGTCAGCCATGGCTCATCGTTTCTCCGGAATGACTTCGCCCGAGCGCTTGGCGAAGCGAACTTTCGTGCCGTCCTCGAGGAACTTGAAGCCGACCCGCGTCGGTTTGCCGTCCTTGGGGTCCTCGAGCGCGAGGTTGGAAATTTGGATCGGCGCCTCCTTGGAGACGATGCCGCCCTCCTGCGCCGCCGTCTGGCGCTGATGCCGGCGCACGACGTTGACGCCGCGCACGATGGCGCGGCCTTCGTTGGGCCGCATCTCGACGACCTCGCCGTGCTTGCCCTTGTCGCGGCCGGTGACCACGATGACGTGGTCGCCCTTCTTGATCTTCAGCGACGCCATCACAGCACCTCCGGCGCGAGAGACACGATCTTCATGTGGTTCTTGGCCCTGAGCTCGCGCGTTACCGGTCCGAAAATGCGGGTGCCGACCGGCTCACCTTGCGGGTTGATCAGCACGGCAGCGTTGCGGTCGAAGCGAATGAGCGAGCCGTCGGGACGGCGCACGCCCTTGGCGGTGCGCACCACCACGGCCTTCATCACTTGCCCCTTCTTCACGCGGCCCTTCGGGATCGCCTCCTTCACCGACACGACGATGGTGTCGCCGACGGTGGCGTACTTGCGCTTCGACCCGCCCAGCACCTTGATGCACTGAACGCGGCGCGCGCCCGAATTGTCGGCGACGTCGAGATTTGTCTCCATCTGGATCATCGCATCGGTCCTTTCCAACCGCCGCTAAGCGGCCTCTTTCCTTCGTCGAGCCCGGCGGGCTCACAATCTGATCTCAAACGCCCTAGTGGCCTTCGGTGACGACGGTCCAGCGCTTGTTCTTGGAGATCGGCGCGCTCTCGATGATCTCCACCCGGTCGCCGATCTTGAACGTGTTGTTCTCATCGTGCGCGTGGTACTTCTTGGTGCGCCGCACGGTCTTCTTGAACAGTGGATGGGTGTAGCGGCGCTCGACCTCGACAACGATCGTCTTGTTGTTCTTGTCGGATACGACCACGCCCTGCAGTACGCGCTTCGGCATCGTGATTACTCCTTCGAAGCGCGTTTGGCGCCGCCGGCCCGCTTGGAGCGGGCAACCGTCAAAAGCCGCGCGATGTTGCGGCGCACCGCGCGCACGCGCGACGTGTTCTCGAGCTGTCCGGAGGCCCGCTGAAAGCGCAGGTTGAACTGCTCCTTCTTGAGCTTGTCGACCTCGTCCTCGATCTGGTCGATCGACATGTCCCGCATTGCATTCGCCTTCATCGTAAGACCCCTCGTCAGCCGATGCGCGTCACGATGCGCGTCTTGATCGGGAGCTTGGCCGCCCCCAACACGAGCGCCTCGCGCGCGACCTGATCGGGCACGCCGTCGAGTTCGAACATGATGCGGCCCGGCTTCACGCGCGCGCACCACAATTCCGGCGAGCCCTTGCCCGAGCCCATGCGAACTTCGGCCGGCTTCTTCGTAACCGGCAGGTCCGGGAAGATGCGGATCCACACGCGTCCAGCGCGCTTCATGTGGCGCGTGATCGCGCGCCGCGCCGCCTCGATCTGGCGCGCGGTGACACGCTCGGGCTCCACCGCCTTCAAGCCGTGCGAGCCGAAATTCAGCATCGTGCCGCCCTTGGCGTTGCCATGGATGCGGCCCTTGAAGGCCTTGCGGTATTTCGTGCGCTTGGGTTGCAGCATCGTTCCGTTCCTAAAGTCTTAAGTAGCCTTCTCGCCGCCTTCGGCGGGACGCTCGGGCGCGCGCTCGCGCCGCTCTCCCCGGTCGCGCGTCTCTGTCGCCATCGCGCCGGCGTCCGCCGCCGCCGCTCTCCTGCAGATCCGCGTTGCGTTTCTCGGCAGCCATGGGATCGTGCTCCATGATCTCGCCCTTGAAGATCCACACCTTGATGCCGATGACGCCGTAAGCGGTCTTGGCGATGCCGTAGCCGAAGTCGATGTCGGCGCGCAGAGTGTGGAGCGGCACGCGGCCCTCGCGGTACCACTCCGTGCGCGCGATCTCGGCGCCGCCGAGCCGGCCGGCGACGTTGATGCGGATACCGAGCGCGCCCAAACGCAGCGCCGACTGCACCGCGCGCTTCATGGCGCGGCGGAAGGCGACGCGGCGCTCGAGCTGCTGCGCGATGGCTTCCGCGACGAGGGTCGCGTCGATCTCCGGCTTGCGAATCTCCAGGATATTGAGGTGCACCTCGGAGTCGGTGAAGCGCGCGAGCTGGCTCCTCAGCTTCTCGATGTCGGCGCCCTTCTTGCCGATGAGCACGCCGGGGCGGGCCGTGTGCACGGTGACGCGGCACTTCTTGTGCGGGCGCTCGATCACAACTTTGGAGATGCCGGCCTGGCGGCGCTGCTGCATGATGTGCTCGCGCATCTTCATGTCCTGGTGCAGCAGGCGGCCATACTCGGCGCGGCCGGCGAACCAGCGGCTGTCCCAGGTGCGGTTGACGCCGAGGCGCAGGCCGACGGGGTTGACCTTTTGGCCCATTACTTGGTCTCCTTGCCGGGCTTCCCGGCCTTGGCGGTCTTCTTGGCGGCGGCCGGACTCGAAGGCTTGCCCTGCTTCTGCGGCTTGTCGGCCTTCGCTGGGGCAGCCGGTTTGCTGTCCGACTTGCCGGGCTTCTTGCCCGTCTCCTCGGTCTTCTTCACGCGCTTCTTCTTGGAGCCGTCGTCCGCCGTCTGGCGCACGATGATCGTGATCTGCGAGAACGGCTTGATGATCGAGCTGGCGCGGCCGCGGCCGCGTGCCTGGAAGCGCTTCATCACGAGGTTCTTGCCGACCCAAGCCTCCGACACCACGAGATCGTTGACGTCGAGGTTGTGGTTGTTCTCCGCGTTGGCGACGGCCGACATCACGCCCTTGCGCACGTCCTGCGCGATGCGTTTCCTCGAGAACTCGAGATCGGCCAGCGCGTGGTCGACCTTCTTGCCGCGGATCAAGCCGGCCACGAGGTTGAGCTTGCGGGGGGAAACCCTCAGGTTCCTCACCACCGCCCGCGCCTCGTTCTCCGGCAGACTGCGCTCGCGTTTCGCCTTGCCCATGCTACTTCGCCTTCACCGCTTTCTTGTCCCCGCTGTGTCCGTGGAACGTGCGCGTCGGGGAGAACTCGCCGAACTTGTGGCCGATCATGTCCTCGGTCACCGCCACCGGAACGTGCTTGTGTCCGTTGTGAACGCCGAACGTCAGGCCGACGAACTGCGGCAGAACCGTCGAGCGCCGGCTCCACATCTTGATGATCTCGTTTCGGCCGGACGAGCGCACCTTCTCCGCCTTCTTGAGAAGATAGCCGTCCACGAACGGACCCTTCCAAACTGCGCGTGTCATACGTGTTCTCCTAAAGCCGCCGGCGCTACTTCTTCTTCGCCTTGCGGCTGCGGACGATGTACTTGTCGGTCGCCTTGTTCTTGCGCGTCTTGTAGCCCTTCGTTGGCTTGCCCCACGGCGTCGCCCAGTGCTTGCCGCCCTTGGTGCGCCCACCGTTGGGATGGTCGATCGGGTTCATGGCGATCGAGCGCACTGTTGGACGGGTTCCCTTCCAGCGCGTACGGCCAGCCTTTGCGGTCACGGTGTTGGAGTGGTCCGGGTTGGAGACGGCGCCGATCGTCGCCATGCATTCGGCGCGCACGCGCCGCGTCTCGCCCGAGTTGAGCTTGAGGATGGCCCAGCCGGAATCGCGGCCGACCAGCTGAACGAAGGCGCCGGCCGAGCGCGCGAGCTGGCCGCCACGCCCGGGCTTCAGCTCGACGTTGTGCACGATGGTGCCGATCGGCATGCCCGACAGCGGCATGGCGTTGCCGGGCTTAACGTCGACCTTCTCGCCCGCGACCACCTGATCGCCGACGGCGAGCCGCTGCGGGGCGAGAATGTAGGCGAGGTCGCCGTCCTGGTATTTGACCAGTGCCAGGAACGCCGTTCGGTTGGGATCGTACTCCAACCGCTCGATCTTGCCCGGCACGTCGTACTTGCGCCGCTGGAAATCGACGAGGCGGTAGCGCTGCTTGTGGCCGCCGCCGATGTGGCGTGTGGTGATGCGCCCATCGTTGTTGCGGCCGCCCGTCTTGGTCTTGCCCTCCACGAGCGTCTTGATCGGCGGGCCCTTCCACAGCTGGCTGCGGTCGACCTGCACCAGTTGGCGCAGGCTGGGTGTTGTTGGACGGAAGGTCTTGAGTGCCATGGTTCCGTTTCCTTACAGACCCGTCGCAAGGTCGATGTGGTGGCCCTCGACGAGGGTCACGATCGCCTTCTTGGTGTCGCCCTGCAGCGCGCGGCGGCCGCGGAAGGTCTTGAGCTTTCCCTTGCGCACGATCGTGTTGACGGCCTTGACCTTCACCTTGAACAGGCTCTCGATCGCCGACTTGATCTCGACCTTCGTCGCATTGCGCGCCACGTTGAAGATCACCTGGTTTGCTTCCGAGACCAGCGTCGACTTCTCTGTGATCACCGGCGAGACGATGACGTCGTAGGGGCTATGCGGTTTCATTGTTTGCCCTCCCCGCGCGCCTTCACTTGCGGCTTGGCGTCGGCTTTGCCACCGGCGTTGCCATTGGCTGCATCCTTGAAGCGTTCTTCGAGAGCGGCGATCGCCGCCTTCGTCAGCACCAGAGTCTTGCGGCGCAGGATGTCGTAGACGTTGATGCCCTGCACCGGGAGCACGTCGATGTTGGGCAGGTTGCGCACCGCGCGCACGAAGCTCGCTTCGAGCTCGGCGCCGTCGATGATGAGCACATTGCTCCAAGCGAGCTTGGCGAACTGATCCTTGAGGCCCGAGGTCTTGCCGTCCTTGGAGGCAGCCTTGTCGAGCACGACGATCTCGCCGGCCTGAGCCTTGGCGGAGAGCGCGTGCCGCAACGCCAGCGCGCGCACCTTCTTTGGAAGCTCGATGGCGTGGCTGCGCGGCTTCGGGCCGAAGGCCTTGCCGCCGCCGCGCCACTGCGGGACCGACTTGTCGCCGTGCCGCGCCGAGCCCGTCCCCTTCTGCTTGTACATCTTCTTGCCCGTGACGTTCACTTCCGAACGGTCCTGGGCGTGGTGCGTGCCGGCCATACGCTTCAGGAGCTGATAGCGCACCATGCGGTGGATCAGATCGGGACGCGGCTTCAGGCCGAAGATCGCGTCCGCGAGCTCGACCGTACCGGCCTTGGCGGCCTCGAGCGTGGTGACGTCGGCTTTCATCACGCTGTCTCCTTAGGCTCGGTCGCTTGCGGAGAGCCGCCGCGCGCCTTGAAGGCGCCGGGACGCGGGGCATCCTTCGGCGGGTTCTTCAGCACGGCGTCGCGCACCAGCACCCAGCCGCCCTTGGAGCCGGGCACCGCGCCGCGGATCATGAGGAGGCCGCGCGCAGGGTCCGTCTTTACGACGACGAGGTTCTGCGTCGTCACGCGTTCGGCACCCATGTGGCCGGCCATCTTCTTGCCCTTGAACACCTTGCCCGGATCCTGGCGCTGGCCGGTCGAGCCGTGGCTGCGGTGACTGAGGGAGACGCCGTGGGTTGCGCGCAGACCGTGGAAGTTCCAGCGCTTCATGGCGCCGGCGAACCCCTTGCCCTGGCTTGAGCCGGTCACGTCGACGAACTGGCCAGCGATGAAGTGGTCGGCCGTGATCTGGGCGCCCACCTCGATCAGGTTCTCGGGGGTGACCCGGAACTCCACGAGCTTGCGCTTGGGCTCGACCTTGGCGACGGCGAAGTTCTGCCGCTCGGCCTTGGTGAGGCGCGAGGGCTTGCGCTTGCCGGCGCCGAGCTGCAGCGCGGTGTAGCCGTTCTTGTCGTTGGTGCGATGTCCAACGACCTGGACATTGTCAAGCTTCAGCACAGTGACCGGGATGTGCTCTCCGGCCTCCGTGAAGATGCGGGTCATGCCCACCTTCTGTGCAATTACCCCGGAACGCATGAGAAGCATTCCTTCCTTTTTGTTCTGGGCCCTTGGCGTAACGCCGGCCCGGAAATCCCTAGAGCTTGATCTCAACGTCGACGCCAGCCGCCAGGTCGAGCTTCATCAAAGCATCGACCGTCTGCGGCGTGGGATCGACGATGTCCAAAAGGCGCTTGTGGGTGCGCATCTCGAACTGATCGCGACTCTTCTTGTCGATGTGCGGCGACCGGTTGACGGTGAACTTCTCGATGCGCGTCGGCAGCGGGATCGGCCCGCGAACCTCTGCGCCCGTGCGTTTCGCCGTGTTGACGATCTCTCGCGTCGAGGCATCGAGAATTCGATGATCGAATGCCTTGAGACGGATGCGAATGTTTTGGCCGTTCATGTCCCGCACTCTTCCAAAAGAAGAAGCGCCCGAACCGGGGCGCTCTCCTCCTTGCCCTTACTCAGTAATCTTGGCGACGACACCGGCACCGACGGTACGACCGCCCTCACGGATGGCGAAGCGCAGCTTCTCCTCCATGGCGATCGGCGTAATGAGCTCGACATCCATCGTCACGTTGTCGCCCGGCATCACCATTTCCGTGCCGGCCGGCAGCGTGCACACGCCGGTCACGTCGGTCGTGCGGAAATAGAACTGCGGACGGTAGTTGGTGAAGAACGGCGTGTGGCGCCCGCCTTCCTCCTTGGTGAGGATGTAGGCTTCCGCCTTGAACTTCTTGTGCGGCTTCACGGAGCCGGGCTTGCACAGCACCTGGCCGCGCTCCACCGCCTCCTTGTCGATGCCGCGTAGGAGGCACCCCACGTTGTCGCCCGCCTGACCCTGATCGAGGAGCTTGCGGAACATTTCCACGCCGGTGACGGTCGACTTCTGCGTATCGCGGATGCCGACGATCTCGACTTCCTCGCCGACCTTCACGACGCCGCGCTCGATGCGGCCGGTGACGACGGTGCCGCGACCAGAGATCGAGAACACGTCCTCGATCGGCATCAAGAACGGCATGTCGATCGGACGTTCCGGCTGGGGAATGGCCTCGTCGACAGCCTTCATCAGCTCGAGAATTGCGTTCCTGCCGAGCTCGGGCTTCTTATCCTCGAGCGCGCACAGCGCGGAGCCGCGGACGATCGGAATCTTGTCGCCGGGGAACTTGTAGGAGGTCAGCAGCTCGCGCACCTCCATCTCGACGAGCTCGATGAGCTCGGGATCGTCGACCATGTCGACCTTGTTGAGGAAGACGACCAGCGCCGGCACGCCAACCTGGCGGGCAAGCAGGATGTGCTCGCGCGTCTGCGGCATGGGTCCGTCGGCCGCGGAGACGACGAGGATGGCGCCGTCCATCTGCGCCGCGCCCGTGATCATGTTCTTCACGTAGTCGGCGTGGCCCGGGCAGTCGACGTGCGCATAGTGGCGCTTGTCGGTCTCGTACTCGACGTGCGCGGTCGAGATGGTGATGCCGCGCTCGCGCTCCTCGGGAGCCTTGTCGATCTGGTCATAGGCCGTGTACTGCGCCTTGCCCGACTCGGCGAGGATCTTCGTGATCGCGGCCGTCAAAGACGTCTTGCCGTGATCGACGTGGCCGATCGTGCCGATGTTGCAGTGCGGCTTCGTCCGCTCGAATTTTGCCTTGGCCATCGTTGGCTCTCCACTTAGCTAACAAGTCATCTCTTGTTGTGCGGGGCGCATCTGCGGCTCCCCGCGTCTCATCATCATCAGGCGTATTTGGCCTTCACCTCGTCGGCCACGTTGCGCGGCACGTCCGCGTAGTGCCCGAACTGCATGGTATAGGACGCGCGCCCCTGGCTCATGGAGCGCAATTGGCTCACGTAGCCGAACATGTTGGCGAGCGGCACGAAGGCGCGGATCACGTTGGCGTTGCCGCGCATCTCCTGCGACCGGATCTGCCCGCGGCGGCTGTTGATGTCGCCGATAACGCCGCCGACGAACGCCTCAGGCGTCACCACCTCGACGTCCATGATCGGCTCGAGCAGCTTCACGCCCGCCTTGTCGCAGCCTTCTCTCATGGCCTGGCGGGCGGCGATCTCGAAGGCGATCGCGGAGCTATCCACCTCGTGGTAGGCGCCGTCGTAGAGCGTGACCTTGGTGTCGACCATCGGGAAGCCGATGAGCACGCCGCTCTCCCACACCGAGTTGATGCCCTTCTCGACACCGGGGATGTACTCCTTCGGCACCGTGCCGCCGACGACCTCGGACTCGAACTCGTTGCCCTTGCCAGTCTCGTTGGGCTCGATGCGAAGCTTGACGCGCGCGAACTGGCCGGTGCCACCGGTCTGCTTCTTGTGCGTGTAGTCGACTTCGGTCGCCTTCACGAGCGTCTCGCGGTAGGCGACCTGCGGGGCGCCGACGTTGGCTTCGACGCCGTAGGTGCGCCTCAGAATGTCGACCTTGATGTCGAGATGCAGCTCGCCCATGCCGCGCAGGATCGTCTCGCCAGACTCCTGATCGACGGCAACGCGGAACGAGGGATCCTCGAGCGCCATGGTCGACAGCGCCATCGACATCTTTTCCTGATCGGCCTTCGTCTTCGGTTCGATCTTCATCTCGATGACGGGGTTTGGGAAATCCATCTTTTCGAGCAGCACGGGCTTTAGCCGGATCGCACAGCGTCTCGCCCGTACGCGTGTCCTTGAGGCCCGACAACGCAACGATGTCGCCGGCGAAGGCTTCCTTGATCTCCTCGCGATCGGCGGCGTGCATGAGGTACATGCGCCCGACGCGCTCTTTCTTGTCGCGCGTGGTGTTGGCGAGGGCCATGCCGTTCGTGATCTTGCCCGAGTAGATGCGGCAGAAAGTGATCGAGCCGACGTGCTCGAAGCTCATGATCTTGAAGGCCAGCAGCGAGAGCGGGTCTTCGTCTATCGGCATGCGCAGTAGCGGCTCGCCTGACTTGGGATCGATGCCTTTGAATGCCTCGCGATCGGCGGGCGAGGGCAGGAAGTCGACGACGCCGTCGAGTAGCGGCTGCACGCCCTTGTTCTTGAACGCGGAGCCGCACATCATCGGATAGAACGCCGCCGTTACCGTGCCTTTGCGGATGAGGCGGCGCAGAGTATCGGCGTCGGGCTCCTTGCCGTCGAGATAGGCGCCCATGGCGTCATCGTCGATCTCGACGGCGGCTTCGATCATGGCGGCGCGGTACTCGGCGGCGCGCTCCTTGAGATCCGCGGGAATCTCGCGGGTCTCCATCTTGGCGTCCTTGTTGTCGCCTTCCCAGACGTAGGCCTTCATCTCGATGAGGTCGACGACGCCACTGAATGTGCCCTCGGCCCCGATGGGAAGCTGGATCGGCACGGGGCGCGCGCCGAGCTTCGACTTGATGTCGGCGACGCACATGTAGAAGTCGGCGCCGGTCTTATCCATCTTGTTGGCGAAGATGATGCGCGGCACGCCGTACTTGTCGCCCTGGCGCCAGACGGTCTCGGTCTGCGGCTCCACACCCTGGTTGGAATCGAGCACGCATACGGCGCCGTCGAGCACCCGCAGCGAGCGCTCTACCTCGATCGTGAAGTCGACGTGGCCAGGTGTGTCGATGATGTTCAGACGGCGCATGCGGCCGTCGCGACCGGGCCAGAAGCAGGTGGTCGCGGCCGACGTGATCGTGATGCCGCGCTCGGCTTCCTGCTCCATGAAGTCCATGGTGGCGGCGCCATCGTGCACCTCGCCGATCTTGTAGGACTTGCCGGTGTAATAGAGAATCCGCTCGGTCGTCGTCGTCTTGCCCGCATCGATGTGGGCCATGATGCCGAAGTTGCGGTAGTCCTTGATGTCGTATTCGCGGGCCATGCGTCAGCGCTCCGAAGATCCGGTCACCAGCGGTAATGGGAGAAGGCGCGGTTCGCCTCTGCCATCTTGTGCGTGTCTTCCCGCTTCTTGACCGCGGTCCCCCGATTGTTGGCCGCATCCAAAAGCTCGCCCGAAAGCCGATCGACCATGGTGTTCTCGTTGCGGCTGCGAGCAGCCGTGATGATCCAGCGAATGGCCAGCGCCTGGCGCCGCTCGTTGCGCACCTCGACCGGCACCTGATAGGTGGCGCCGCCGACGCGCCGCGAGCGCACCTCGACCGCGGGCATGACGTTGTCGAGCGCCTGATGGAAGAGCTGCACCGGATTCGCCTTGCCCTTGCTCTCCATGCGATCGAACGCCCCATAGACGATGTTTTCGGCGACCGACTTCTTGCCCTGCTTCATCACCGCGTTCATGAACTTGGTGATGACGACCTCTCCGAACTTGGGGTCCGGATTGACGACGCGCTTGTCGGCCTTGTGACGACGGGACATCTCTTCCTTGTCCTTCGCTTCGATCTCTCAATACATAGGGGCCGCAATCCCGGCCCCTGGACCCCGCCTCTCGGCGGGGATGACCGCCTCTTGAGGCGGTCACTTCGGACGTTTTGCTCCGTACTTGGAGCGGCGCTGCTTGCGGTCGGCGACGCCTTGGGTGTCGAGCACGCCGCGCACGATGTGATAGCGGACGCCGGGAAGGTCTTTGACGCGGCCGCCGCGGATGAGCACCACCGAGTGCTCCTGCAGGTTATGACCTTCGCCAGGGATGTAGCCGATGACCTCGAAGCCGTTAGTCAGACGAATCTTGGCGACCTTGCGCAGCGCCGAGTTGGGCTTCTTGGGGGTCGTTGTATAGACGCGAGTGCACACGCCGCGCTTCTGCGGGCAGCCTTCCATGTGCCGCGATTTCTCGCGGTAGCTCTTCTGGCCCCGGGGCTTCCGGATCAACTGTTGTATCGTCGGCATGCGCCTCGTCCGTCCAACTTTGCCGGCTTGCGCGCGCGTGCGCCAAACCGAACCTGCCGAGCGTCGCTTCCGAGAAGCGCGCCAAGCACGAAAAAACCAGAGGATCATGCGACCCCGCTTGAGGCCGCAGATCGTGGTCCGAATTTGTCCTCTGCTTTGCGACGGCAGCGTTTAGGCCAAGGCACCTAAAGGGGGTGCAAAATTGGTCTACCACCTACCGTGAGAGTGCGAGACCTATATACAGGGCGCCGAATCCGGTCAACACCCGCGAACCCGCCGCGTCGAAAATTTTCCCGAGGCGTTCAAAAGCCCTGCGCTCCGGCTCCCAACTTCGCCTCAATGCCCGAAACTTCGGCCTTTGGAGACCGCGTGCGGCCGCTTCACCGGCCGCACGCGCCTTTTCTGATAGCGAACACCGTTACTCGACGGTCTCCTCGGTCGTGCGCCGACGGCGGCGAACGGGGGTCGCGCTCGGCCCGGCGAGCGCCCTCTCCGCGTCGACCTTCGCCTGCTCCCGCGCGATGAGCTCGTCGCGCTTGGATGCGATCTTGCGCAGCCGGCGCAGCGCTCCGCCCGTGCCCGCCGGGATGAGCCGGCCGACGATCACGTTCTCCTTGAGGCCTTCGAGCGTGTCGATCTTGCCGTTGACGGCGGCATCGGTCAGCACCCTCGTCGTCTCCTGGAACGAGGCGGCGGAGATGAACGAGCGGGTCTGCAGCGATGCCTTGGTGATGCCGAGCAGCACGGGGTTGGCAGCCGCCGGCTTCTTCCCAGCCTTCTCGATTTCCGCGTTCTTCTCCTCGAGCTCGATGCGATCGAGCTGCTCGCCCTTGATCAGGTCCGTCTCGCCCGGGTCCGTAACCTCCACCTTCTGCAGCATCTGCCGGACGATGACCTCGATGTGCTTGTCGTTGATGGTCACGCCTTGCAGCCGGTAGACGTCCTGGATCTCGTTGATGAGATAGTTGGCGAGCTCCTCGACGCCCTTGATGGCAAGGATGTCGTGCGGCGCGGGATGGCCGTCGTAGACGAAGTCGCCCCGCTCCACGCGATCGCCGTGTTGCACCGCCAAGCTCTTGCCGCGCGGGATGAGGTACTCGACCGACTCCTCTTTGTCGTCGTCGGGCTTGATGGAGATGCGCTGCTTGTTCTTGTAGTCCTTGCCGAACTCGATTGTGCCGGAGATCTCCGCGATGATGGCGTGGTCCTTCGGACGCCGTGCCTCGAACAGCTCGGCGACCCGCGGCAAACCGCCGGTGATGTCGCCCGAGCGCGCCGACGACGTGGGAATGCGCGCCAGCACGTCGCCGGCCTTCACATCGGCCCCCGGCTCGACCGAAAGGATCGACTCCACCGGGAGCAGATAACGCGCATCGCCGCCGCGCGCGACCTTGATGGGCTTGCCCTTGCCGTCCTTGATGACGATCGCAGGCTTCAGGTCGGCGCTGCGGGGAGAGGCCCGCCAGTCGACGATGACGCGGTTGGTCGTGCCCTTCATCTCGTCCGTCTGCTCGCGCACGGAGGCGCCTTCGATGAGATCCTCGAAGTCCACCTTGCCGGACGCTTCGGTGAGGATCGGCCGGGTGTAAGGGTCCCACTGGGCGAGCTTGGTGCCGCGCTTGACCGTGTCGCCCTCGTCGACGTGCACGCGGGCGCCGTACGGTACCTTGTGGTTCGCCAGCTCCTTGCCGCTCTGGTCGACGATGACGATCGACATGGTGCGGGTCATGGAGATGACGCGCCCCTGGCTGTCCTTCACCACGGCGCGGTTCTTGATCTTGACCTTGCCGTTGAAGTTGCAACTCGATGAACGACTGATCGACGACGTTGGCCGTGCCGCCGATGTGGAAGGTGCGCATCGTCAGCTGCGTGCCCGGCTCGCCGATCGACTGGGCGGCGATGACGCCCACCGCCTCGCCGATGTTGACCGGCGTGCCGCGTGCCAGATCGCGCCCGTAGCACTTGGCGCAGACACCCGTGACGGTGTCGCACGTCAGCACCGAGCGGATGCGGACTTCCTGCACCTGGGCCTTCTCGATCGCTTCGGCGTGGCGCTCCTCGATCAGCTCGCCGGTCCTGACCAGCACCGACTTGCGGTTGCCCGGGTCGACGATGTCCTCGGCCGCGGTGCGCCCGAGCACGCGGGCAGCGAGCGACACGATCACCTGGCCGGAGTCGACAACGGCCTGCACCTTGATGCCGCCCTCGGTGCCGCAGTCGTCCTCGGTGATGATCGAATCCTGCGCCACGTCGACGAGACGCCGCGTCAGGTAGCCCGAGTTCGCGGTCTTCAAGGCGGTGTCGGCGAGACCCTTGCGGGCGCCGTGCGTCGAGTTGAAGTACTCGAGCACCGACAGCCCCTCCTTGAAGTTGGAGATGATCGGCGTTTCGATGATCTCGCCCGACGGCTTGGTCATGAGGCCGCGCATGCCGGCGAGCTGCTTCATCTGCGCGGGCGATCCGCGCGCGCCCGAGTGGCTCATCATGTAGATGGAGTTGATCGGGCTTCTCGCGCCCGCTCTTGATCCTTATGCACCGCCGAGATGCGTTCCATCATCTCCTTGGCGATCTGGTCGGTGCACTTCGACCAGGCGTCGACCACCTTGTTGTACTTCTCGAGCTGAGTGATGAGGCCGTCGTTGTACTGCTGCTCGAACTCGCGCACCATCTCGGTCGTCTGCGCGACGATCTTTGCCTTGCTGTCGGGGATCTGCATGTCGTCCTTGCCGAACGAGATGCCCGCCTTGAAGGCGTGATGGAAGCCGAGCGACATGATCTTGTCGCAGAAGATCACCGTCTCCTTCTGACCGCAGTTGCGGTAGACGGCGTCGATCAGCCCGGAGATGGCCTTCTTCGTCAGAAGCTGGTTGACGAGCGCCGGCGTGATGCCGACGCGCCGCGGCAGGAGCTCGCCGAGGATCATGCGGCCGGGCGTGGTGTCGAGCACCTCGATCGCCGGGTCGCCGTTGTCGTCGACGGTCGTGAAGCGGCCCTTCACCTTGGCGTGCAGGCTGACGACGCCGGCGTCGAGCGCGTGCCGCACCTCGGCAACCGAGCCCGAAGATCATGCCTTCGCCCGGCTCCTTGTCGCGCATGATCGAAAGGTAGTAGAGACCGAGCACGATGTCCTGGCTCGGCACGATGATGGGCGACCCGTTGGCGGGATGCAGGATGTTGTTGGTCGACATCATCAGCACGCGCGCCTCGAGCTGCGCTTCGAGCGACAGCGGTACGTGGACGGCCATCTGGTCGCCGTCGAAGTCGGCGTTGAAGGCCGCGCAGACGAGCGGATGCAGCTGGATCGCCTTGCCCTCGATGAGGGTCGGCTCGAAGGCCTGAATGCCGAGCCGATGCAGCGTCGGCGCGCGGTTCAGCAGCACCGGATGCTCGCGGATGACCTCATCGAGGATATCCCAAACCTCCGGCTTCTCCTTCTCGACGAGCTTCTTTGCCTGCTTGACGGTCGCCGCCTGTCCCTGCGCCTGCAGCCGCGCGTAGATGAACGGCTTGAACAGCTCGAGCGCCATCTTCTTCGGCAGCCCGCACTGGTGCAGCTTGAGCTCGGGGCCGACGACGATCACCGAGCGGCCCGAATAGTCGACGCGCTTGCCGAGCAGGTTCTGGCGGAAGCGGCCCTGCTTGCCCTTCAGCATGTCGGCGAGCGACTTCAAGGGCCGCTTGTTCGCCCCGGTGATGACGCGGCCGCGGCGGCCGTTGTCGAACAGCGCATCGACCGCCTCCTGAAGCATCCGCTTCTCGTTGCGGATGATGATGTCGGGAGCGCGCAGCTCCATGAGCCGCTTCAGCCGGTTGTTGCGGTTGATGACGCGGCGATAGAGGTCGTTCAGGTCCGACGTCGCAAAGCGGCCGCCGTCGAGGGGGACGAGCGGGACGCAGCTCTGGCGGGATTACCGGCACGACGGTGAGGATCATCCACTCGGGGCGGTTGCCGGATTCCAGGAACGCCTCGATGACCTTCAAGCGCTTGCCGAGCTTCTTCGGCTTCAGGTCGGTCGTCGCCTCGGAGATCTCCTGGCGCAGCTCGTCGCGGATCTTCGGCAGATCCATGGCCGAGAGCATGTCGCGGATCGCCTCCGCGCCGATGCCGGCGGTGAAGCTGTCGGGACCATGCTCGTCGAGCGCGCGGTTGTACTCCTCCTCCGAGAGCAGCTGCTTCTCGCGGAATGCGGTAATGCCCGGCTCGATGACGATGTAGTGCTCGAAATAGAGCACGCGCTCCAGATCCTTGAGCGGCATATCCAGCAACAGGCCGATGCGCGAGGGCAGCGACTTCAGGAACCAGATGTGGGCGACGGGGGCGGCGAGCTCGATGTGGCCCATGCGCTCGCGACGCACCTTTGCGAGCGTCACCTCGACGCCGCACTTCTCGCAGATGAGGCCCTTGTACTTCATGCGCTTGTACTTGCCGCACAAGCACTCGTAGTCCTTGATCGGCCCGAAGATGCGCGCGCAGAAGAGGCCGTCGCGCTCGGGCTTGAACGTGCGGTAGTTGATCGTCTCGGGCTTCTTGATCTCGCCGAACGACCACGAGAGGATGTCGTCCGGGCTCGCGATCGAAATCTTGATCTGGTCGAAGGTCGGGATGGGAGCTTGCGTCTTGAACAGGTTGGTGATCTCGTTCATCCAGTCTCTCCATTCGGGGCGTGGCCGCCGCCCCGTATCAAGCAGGCAAGGACCGATGGCCGATCCTCGCGAAGGCGGGCTCTCGCTCGATCGAGCCCTTGATCCTTAGTGGTACGCGCCGATCGGCGCGCCGCTGGACCCGGGCCCGCGACGGAGCCCGGGGTCAATTTCCAAAAAGTCATTCGGCTGCCGGCGGAAGCTGCGGCTGCGGTTCCTGCTTCGCCGGTTCGGCGGGAGCGGGGATCGCGGCCACGTTCGCCATCTCGAGCTCGACGTTGAGCCCGAGTGCGCGCATTTCCTTGACGAGCACGTTGAAGCTTTCCGGCACGCCCGCCTCGAAGCTGTCGTCGCCGCGCACGATCGCCTCGTAGACCTTGGTGCGGCCCGCGACGTCGTCCGATTTGACCGTCAGCATCTCCTGCAGCGTGTAGGCGGCGCCGTAGGCTTCGAGCGCCCACACCTCCATTTCGCCGAAGCGCTGGCCGCCGAACTGCGCCTTGCCGCCCAGCGGCTGCTGGGTGACGAGGCTGTAGGGCCCGATCGAGCGCGCGTGGATCTTGTCGTCGACAAGATGGTGCAGCTTCAGAAGGTACTTGTAGCCGACCGTCACCTTGCGATCGAACGGCTCGCCGGTGCGCCCGTCGAACAGCGTGACCTGGCCCGAGGTAGTCGAATCCGGCCTTGATCAGCAGCTCGACGATGTCGGGCTCGCGCGCACCGTCGAATACCGGCGTTGCCACAGGAACGCCGGTTTTCAGTTGGTCCGCAATCTGCGCGAGCTCGTCGTCCTTGATGCTGCCCTTGATCTCATCCTTGCCGTAGATCGACTGCATGACGTCGCGCAGCTGCTTTGATTGCCCGCTCTCGTGGAACTTCTGCAGCGCCTCGTCGATGAGGCGCCCGAGCCCGCGGCATGCCCAGCCGAGGTGCGTCTCGAGGATCTGGCCGACGTTCATGCGGCTCGGCACGCCGAGCGGGTTCAGCACCACGTCTACGTGCGTGCCGTCCTCGAGGAACGGCATGTCCTCGCACGGCACGATCATCGACACGACGCCCTTGTTGCCGTGGCGGCCGGCCATCTTGTCGCCGGGCTGGATCTTGCGCTTCACCGCAACGAAGACCTTGACCATCTTCATGACGCCGGGAGGCAGCTCGTCGCCGCGCTGCAGCTTGTCGACCTTGTCGACGAAGCGGCGCTCGAGGCTCTTCTTGGCCTCCTCGTACTGCTTGTTGATCGCCTCGATCTCGGCCTGCGCCTTCTCGTCCTTGAGGCCGAACTCCCACCACTGGCTGCGCGGAATTTCGTCGAGGATCTCCCCGCCGATCTGCGTCCCCTTGGGGGCCGACTTCGGTCCTTTGGCGACCTCCTTGCCGATGAGCGCCTCTTTCAGACGCGCATAGACGTTGCGGTCGAGGATCTGCATCTCGTCGTCGCGGTCTTTAGCGAGGCGCTCGATCTCCTCGCGCTCGATCGCCATGGCGCGCTCGTCCTTCTCGACGCCGTGCCGATTGAAGACGCGCACCTCCACGACCGTGCCCGACACGCCGGGCGGCAGCCGCAGCGAGGTGTCGCGCACGTCCGAAGCCTTCTCGCCGAAGATGGCGCGCAAGAGCTTCTCTTCCGGCGTCATCGGGCTCTCGCCCTTGGGCGTGATCTTGCCGACGAGGATGTCGCCGGGGTTCACTTCCGCGCCGATGTAGACGATGCCGGCTTCGTCGAGGTTCTTCAGCGCCTCTTCCGACACGTTCGGAATATCGCGGGTGATCTCCTCCGGCCCGAGCTTGGTGTCGCGGGCCATCACCTCGAACTCCTCGATGTGGATCGAGGTGAAGACGTCGTCGGACACGACGCGCTCCGAAAGGAGGATGGAGTCCTCGAAGTTGTAGCCCATCCACGGCATGAACGCGACCAGCACATTCTTGCCGAGCGCGAGATCGCCCAGATCCGTCGAGGGACCGTCGGCGATGATCTCGCCGGCTTCAATCGCATCGCCGACATGCACCAGCGGTCGCTGGTTGATGCAGGTGTTCTGGTTGGAGCGCTGGAACTTGCGCAGCCGGTAGATGTCGACGCCGGGCTTCGAGGGGTCGGTCTCCGCGGTAGCGCGGATGACGATACGGGTGGCATCGACCTGATCGACGACGCCCGTACGCCGCGCGGCGATCGCGGCGCCAGAATCGCGCGCCACGACCTCCTCCATGCCGGTGCCGACGAGCGGCGCCTCGGCCTTTATGAGCGGCACCGCCTGGCGCTGCATGTTCGAGCCCATCAGCGCGCGGTTGGCGTCGTCGTTCTCGAGGAACGGGATGAGCGCCGCGGCGACGGAGACGAGCTGCTTCGGCGACACGTCGATGTAGTCGACCTTCTCGGGTGCCACGAGCACGACGTCGCCCGAGAAGCGGCAGGTGATGAGATCACCCGTCAGCTTGCCCTTGGCGTCGATCTCGGCATTGGCCTGGGCGACGTGGTGGCGCATCTCCTCCATGGCCGACAGATACACGACCTGGTCGGTCAGCTTGCTATGCACGACCTTGCGGTACGGGCTCTCGATGAAGCCATACTTGTTGACCCGCGCGAACGTGGCGAGCGAGTTGATGAGGCCGATGTTGGGACCTTCCGGCGTCTCGATGGGGCAGATGCGGCCGTAGTGGGTCGGGTGCACGTCGCGCACCTCGAAGCCTGCGCGCTCGCGCGTGAGACCGCCAGGGCCGAGCGCCGAGAGACGACGCTTGTGCGTGATCTCCGACAGCGGGTTCGTCTGGTCCATGAACTGCGACAGCTGCGAGGAGCCGAAGAACTCGCGCACGGCCGCCGCCGCCGGCTTGGCGTTGATCAGATCCTGCGGCATCACCGTGTCGATGTCGACCGAGCTCATGCGCTCCTTGATGGCGCGCTCCATGCGCAGAAGCCCGACGCGGTACTGGTTCTCCATCAGCTCGCCCACCGAGCGCACGCGGCGATTGCCGAGATGGTCGATGTCGTCGATCTCGCCCTTGCCGTCGCGCAGGTCGACGAGCGTCTTGATGACGGAGAGGATGTCCTCCTTGCGCAGCACGCGCACGGTGTCGGGTGCGTCGAGCTCGAGACGCATGTTCATCTTCACGCGGCCGACAGCCGAGAGATCGTAGCGCTCCGAATCGAAGAACAGCGAGTGGAACAGGTTCGTGGCCGCCTCGATGGTCGGTGGCTCACCGGGCCGCATGACCCGGTAGACGTCCATCAACGCCTCTTCCTGATTGGCGTTCTTGTCGATGTGCAGCGTGTTGCGGATGAACGGCCCGATGTTGACGTGGTCGATGTCGAGAACCGGGAACTCCTTGACCTTGCGCTCCTTGAGCTCGGCCAGCAGCTCCGCGTCGAGCTCGTCGCCCGCTTCCGCGTGGATCGCGCCCGTCTCGAGATCGACGATGTCCTCGGCGAGGTAGCGTCCGGACAGATCGTCGGCCGATACGAGCACCTCCTTGAGGCCCTCCTCCGACAGCTCGCGCGCTTTGCGCGCGGTGATCTTCTCGCCCGCCCGGATCACGACCTCGCCCGTCTTGGCGTCGGCGAGATCGGCGATCGGCGTCATGCCGCGCAGCTTCTCGGGCACGAACGGCATCTTCCAGCCGCGCTTCGATTCCTTGATCACGATGTGCTTGTAGAAGACGCTGAGGATCTCCTCGTCGTTGAGGCCCAGCGCGTACAAGAGCGTCGTGACCGGGAGCTTGCGCCGCCGGTCGATGCGCACGTAGACGATGTCCTTGGCGTCGAACTCAAAGTCGAGCCAGGAGCCGCGGTAGGGAATGATGCGCGCGGCGAACAGCAGCTTGCCGGAGGCATGCGTGCGCCCGCGGTCGTGGTCGAAGAACACGCCCGGCGAGCGGTGCATCTGGGAAACGATCACGCGCTCGGTGCCGTTGATGACGAAGGTGCCGTTCGAGGTCATGAGCGGCATGTCGCCCATGTAGACGTCCTGCTCCTTAACGTCCTTTATCGACTTGGAACCCGTCTCCTCGTTCACATCGAACACGATCAGACGCAGCTTGACCTTCAGCGGCGCGGAGTAGGTCATGTCACGCTGCATGCACTCGTCGACGTCGTACTTCGGCGGCTCGAACTCGTAGCGCACGAACTCGAGCGTCGCCCGGCCCGAGAAGTCCGAGATCGGGAACACGGACTTGAACACGGCCTGCAGGCCATGATCGTCCGAACGGCCGCCGGGGGGCTCCTTCACCATCAGGAAGTCGTCATAGGAGCTCTTCTGAACCTCGATGAGGTTCGGCATCTCCGCGACTTCCCTGATCGATCCGAATTTCTTCCGGATGCGCTTGCGGCCGTTGAACGTGTCAGCCATATCCGCTCCTCAAATCATGCGCGCGAGTGACGAGCCCACGCCCTGCTGCCTGCGTGCGAGGGCCGCCAACCCTCGCCTGTCCTAGAAACGGCTCACCGGAGGGTCCGCTTTGGGGTTGCATAGACCCCAAAAGACCCTCCGGAGAAACGTTTGTTGTTCAGGCAGTCGGCAGTGGGTAGCAGCAAAAAAATGCTTTCGCTGCCCACTGCCTCACTGCCAATTGCCTTACTTCACTTCGACGGTCGCACCCTGGTCCTCGAGCTGCTTCCTGAGCTTGGCCGCCTCGTCCTTGGAGACGCCTTCCTTCACCGTCTTGCCGCCGGCCTCGACGAGGTCCTTGGCTTCCTTGAGGCCGAGGCCGGTGATGGCGCGAACCTCCTTGATGACGTTGATCTTCTTCTCGCCGCCCGCTTTCAGGATGACGGCGAACTCCGTCTGCTCCTCGACCGCGGCAGCCGCAGCCCCCGGAGCCGCGGCGACGGCGACGGCCGCAGCCGCCGATACGCCCCACTTCTCCTCGAGCATCTTGGCAAGCTCGGCCGCTTGCAGAACGGTGAGCTTCGAGAGATCGTCGACGATCTTTGTGAGATCGGTCATGGTTGAATTCCTTCCGGTTTGAACCTGTCAGACATGCAGTCCTAGAGAACTGCGCTAAAGTTTCGTGGCGCTCACGGCGCCGCCCTTGCCGTCATGCGGCCTCGCTCTTCGACGCCTTCGCCTGAATGACGCGTGCGAGCTTGGCTCCCGGCTCCTTCACCGTGCGGGCGATCTTGGTCGCCGGCGCGTTGAGAAGACCGATGAGCTTGGCTCTGAGCTCATCCAGCGATGGCAGATCGGCGAGAGCTTTGACGGCTTTCGCGTCGAGAACGGTCGCGCCCATTGCGCCACCGAGAATGACAAGCTTCTCATTCCCTTTGGCGTAGTTGACCGAAACCCTTGCCGCCGCGATCGGATCCTTCGAATAGGCGAGGCACGTGGGCCCCTTGAAGAGATCGGCGATCGGTTCGTACGAGGTGTTCTTCAACGCGAGTTTTGCCAGCCGGTTTTTGGCCACCTTGACCTTGCCGCCAGCTTCCTTGATGCGCTGGCGATAGTCGGTCATCTGCGCGACCGTCATTCCGGCATAGTGGGCGACGATCACCAACCCCGTGTCCTTCAACACGGTGTTGAGCGACGTCACGAGCTCACTTTTCGCGGCTCTATCCACCTGCTCACTCCAATTTGCGGAACCCCTCGCTAGAGGGCTCCGCGGGTTGCACCTTGCCGCTCAATCGGCGGGAGACCCGCCTTCAAAGCGACGCTTCGTCTGTCCGTCCGCAGCGCCACGAATGGCGGCACGGTGCTGACCCAGGTTCAAACCGGCTTTCGAGGCCTTTGCGGGGGCCTTTCGAACCGGGTTGTCTCTGTCTCATGCAGGCCCTCAAGGCTTAAGCCGGCAGACGTCGCATTGACGGGTGCCAGCACCTGCAATCTCGGACAGCTATTCCGGAGGTTTGAGCCCGTATATGGTCTCTAATCTCCGGAATTTCCAGACCCGCGCCCAATGCGGGCGCGCGCCTGAATTCGTCTGGCCCGTTAAGCGTGGGCCTGCATCCCCGTGAGGCCGGTAGCGTCGATCTTCACGCCCGGCCCCATGGTGGAGCTGATCGATACCTTCTTCACGTAGTTGCCCTTGGACCCCGCGGGCTTGGCTTTCATCACGGCGTCCACGAATGCCTTGATGTTCTCGGCCAGCGCCTTCTCCGTGAAGCTCGCCTTGCCGACGCCGGCGTGCACGATGCCGGCCTTCTCGACGCGGAACTCGACCGAGCCGCCCTTGGCGCCCTTGACGGCGAGCGCGACGTCCATCGTGACGGTGCCGACGCGCGGGTTCGGCATCAGGCCGCGTGGACCCAGAACCTTTCCCAGCCGGCCGACGAGACCCATCATGTCGGGCGTAGCGATGCAGCGATCGAAGTTGATCGTGCCTTTCGACACCTGTTCGACAAGGTCCTCCGCGCCGACGAGATCGGCACCGGCGGCCTTGGCCTCCTCCGCCTTCGCCCCGCGCGCAAACACGGCGACGCGCGAGGTGCGGCCCGAGCCGTTGGGCAGGTTGCACACGCCGCGTACCATCTGGTCGGCGTGCTTGGGATCGACGCCGAGGTTCATCGCTACCTCGATCGTCTCGTCGAACTTCGCTTTGGCGCGCTCCTTGACGAGCTTCACCGCCTCCTCAATCGAATAGGACTTGTCGCGGTTGATGCCGCTGTGGGCCGCAGCCATACGCTTGCCGCCGGCAATGTGCGTCGCCTTGATCGCTTCCGAGCTCATTTTCTGCGCCATCGCCTTACTCCTTTACCTCGAGGCCCATCGAGCGGGCCGAACCAGCGATCGTCTTGGCTGCCGCCTCGACGTCATCGGTATTGAGGTCCTTGAGCTTCAGCTTCGCGATGTCGCGAACCTGCGCCATGGTCACGCTGCCGGCCACGTCGCGGCCAGTAAACTTGGAACCCGAGGTGATCTTCGCCGCCTTCTTCAGGAAGTAGGAGGCGGGCGGGGTACGCATCTCGAAGGTGAAGGAGCGGTCGGAGAAGACGGTGATCTTCACCGGGATGGGCGTGCCCTGCTCCATGTCCTTCGTCTTGGCGTTGAACGATTTGCAGAACTCCATGATGTTGACGCCGCGCTGGCCGAGCGCGGGTCCGATGGGCGGCGAGGGATTTGCTGCCCCTGCCGGCACCTGCAAACTTATGTAGCCGTCGATTTTCTTTGCCATGGTCTCCCCTTAGCACTTGACGGGAAGGGGCTTTCCTTCCCAGGGTTAGCGGTCCAACGGGCTTTCCCGGCCCTCCCGCGGTTTCCGCAGGGAGGCCCCGTGGAGGGCTGTCCTTGCGGTTCGGCGCACAAACTCGCGCCCAACGCTCTAATGTCTCGCCATATCTCTCGCCGCCGCCGATCCTCCGCTTCGCCGCTTTACGCGGGCACTTTCTCCACCTGCGTGAACTCGAGCTCTACCGGCGTCGGCCGCCCGAAGATCGACACCGCCACCTTGAGCCGCGAGCGCTCCTCGTCCACTTCTTCGACGTGACCCTGGAACGAAGCGAATGGCCCGTCGGCCACCTTCACCTGCTCGCCCACCTCGAACGTGATCGAGGGCTTCGGCCGCTCCACGCCTTCCTTCACCTGGTGAAGGATGCGCATCGCCTCATCCTCTGAGATCGGCATCGGCTTGTTCTCGGCGCCGAGGAAGCCCGTGACCTTGGGCGTGTTCTTGATGAGGAGGAACGCGGGGTCCGTCATCTCCATCTTCACGAGCACGTAGCCGGGCAGGAACTTGCGCTCCGCCTGCACCTTGCGCCCGCGCTTGACCTCGATCACCTCCTCGGTCGGCACCAGCACCTCTTCAAAGAGGCTCTCGAGCCCGGCCGCCTTCGCGCGCTCGCGGATGGCATCCGCCACCTTGCGCTCGAAGTTCGTGTAGGCATGGACGATGTACCAGCGCTTCGCCATTGCCGCTTTCTCGGGGCGCGTCTGCTGCGCGAGATTTGTGGACACTGTTTCTTCCGCTCTAAGCCGTCAGTGCGGCCCACCCAAAACCAATCGCGCGAGCCAGCCGAACACACTGTCCGTAGCCAGGAAAAACATCGATGCCAGGGTTACCATCACCAAAACCATGAGGGTGGTGATCCACACCTCTTTCCAGGTCGGCCACGTGACCTTCGCAGTCTCCTGGCGAACTTCCTGAATAAACTCGATGGGATTGTATTTGGCCATCAAAGTGACTTCCCCGGGCACACTGCGACAATCTGACGCACTCGCGCACGCCAGTTAAGGCCGCCCCGGCGCCGTCGCCGGTTGCGACCGACAAGTTCTGGCAGGGGCGGAGGGTCTCGAACCCCCAACCTTCGGTTTTGGAGACCGACGCTCTGCCAATTGAGCTACACCCCTTTTTTCGCGTCGAAGCGGCTGCCTGCCTCACGCGGGGCCGGCATACTTAGCTGAAGAAAAACGATTTGTCACTTGCTTGTGGCCGGTGCGCCGCATGGCCAGCTCAGCGCGCCTCCTCGACCACCACGGCCGTGCCGTAGGCCAAAACCTCGGTGACGGCGGCCGCGATCTCGTTGGCGTCGTAGCGCATGGCGAGGATGGCGTTGGCGCCCATGCTTTCGGCATGCGCGATGAGGGTCTCGTAGGCCTCCTGGCGGGCCTGCTCGGCGAGCTGGGTATAGAGAGTGATGTTGCCGCCAAAGAAGATCTGGATCGCCGCTCCGATGTTGCCGACGATGGAGCGCGAGCGCACCGTCAGCCCGCGCACTAGCCCGAGGTGCTTCACCACGCGGTAGCCCGGCAGATCGTTGGTCGTGACGACCAGCATGGCGTTACCCTCTTTTTAGCCGCGCGCGTGTTGCGTTGAATGGAGCGGGTGAAGGGAATCGAACCCTCGTCATCAGCTTGGAAGGCTTTGTGACCGCTAGTTGCATCAATGACTTACGCGGTTTTGGCTCGGATTTGGCTCGGATTTCAGGGTGGGGTGGAGTGGTTGGTATGACGAGGCGAACGGATAGCAGCGGAGAACGAATCGGGCAATAACTTGGCACTCGGCACACGCAAGTGCTTTTGGAGACATGGCATGAATTTTCAACCAGGCGACATTGTGAAGGTGAAGTCGGGCGGCCCGGACATGACGGTTAGCTCGACCAAGGACGGCGATGTGTGGTGCACGTGGTTCGTGGTGGGGCAATTCGGCGAGGCTAAGTCGCATATGTTCAAGGCGACCGTGCTGCTCAAAATCAGTGGGTAGATTAAGAGCCCCGCTTCGGCGGGGCTTTTGCTTATGGAGGTTACGATGCCTGGAAAGGGGTGGGAACCGCCGCAGCTGGTCGATGAGGCGAAGCGGTACATGGTCTACAGCTACGGTGAGTGGGTTGGGACGTACGATACGGCGGCCGAGGTGTGGGCCGTCATAGCAAAGTGGGATTTGGATCAGGCGCGCGTTTATGACGACGCTCGGATTGTGTCGCGCGAGCAGATTGAGAAAGAGGCTTCAGGAAAGTAGTTCTGGGTTCTCGTAGATGTTGCCGAGGACGACCGGATCGTCAGTGGATGTGAAAGGGGAGAAGTGTGCGGGGTGGCGAGAGGGCTCTTCTTGGACTTGAATGCCGTACCAGCCCTCCTCCTGTTCGACAGAGCCAGTTTTGGGGCCGTCGAGATACTCGATCTTGAGGATGTCGCCCTCGTAGATGTCCTTGCCGTTTTGATCTCTGATCCCGGTGAATTGCATATATTCGACGCCGGTGGTGTCGACGCCGTTATAGACACGAGAGGCTATTGCGGTCTGTAGAGAGAACGGCTCGCCCATCGTCTTGTCTGCAATGTTCCAAGTCCTAAATTTGATGTCACGCATAGATATTCAGTTTACTGAAGAGCGGCCAAATTTTTGGCTCGGATTTGGCTCGACTTCTAATTCATAAGGATTTTTGGTGATTCATAAGGATTTTTGGATGCCCGAAAAATGGGGCTTCTTGGAAGCAAGAGGCTGTCGGGCAACAGCCTTCGGTAATCGTATAACACTTTGAAAATTATGCAATCAAACCTGTGAGTTATGGAGCGGGTGAAGGGAATCGAACCCTCGTCATCAGCTTGGAAGCCTTTGTGACCGCTAGTTGCATCAATGACTTACGCGGTTTTGGCTCGGATTTGGCTCGACTTTCAACTTCGGGTGGAGTGGTTGGTATGAGAAAGGGCACCCCGTTTCTGAGGTGCCCTCTTTTTAGAACAGCCGGAACAGCAAGACCACCATCGAAGCCAAGTGCGGATGCAGGAGATATCCGAGGCCTAGACGGTAAGTCGTACCGTTCGGCTGTCTGGCTTCGAGATAGAGAAGCATTTTCATGCGTCCTCCGTCTCTTGCGCGAGGGTCCCTTGATGTGCCGAACATCGCGCATTAGGCCAGCAAGTCGGGGATTTTTGGGTCTTTATCTAGCCACCCGGTGTCCCCTACACGCTTCGGCTAGCTCGGTGTTGCTGCAGACGTAGGTATGGCCGGGTCGGCAACAAGGGACAGTCTTCAGTTTTCAACAGATCAATTTGGGGCGGCTTGGAATAGTAGCTGTGGCGAAGCCAAGCCCGAAGACTGTCGAGAGGAACATCCGGCGGCTCACGCGTAAGCTGGAGGAGATAGATAAATTCTTCTATCGCGGGGAGGAAGTCAGCGACCGGTTCCTTTATGCGGGGCAGTTGGAGCGGAAGCGCGACGACGTGGTGCGGAGTGCCGTGCTTCAAATCCATACCGCGCTTGAAGATGTTCTGAACGGGCTGATTGTCGATAAAATGCTGGGCGTAACGCGGCCGACGCGAGCGAGAAAGCTGCGGACGAGTGCCGGTATTGCTGTCCGGAGGTTGCTGTACGGAGCTGACAGCCTGGGCTTTGATATGAAGCTCAACTTGGCTGTCACTCTCGGAATAATCAGTGCGCGTGAGCGAAAGCAGCTCATGGAGCTGAACACGATGCGCAACAAGTGCAGCCATAATTGGGTGCTGCGTGCGCCGGTACGTAAAGGCAAGCGCCCTCGTCAGAAGAAGCCTGCGCTGCTGTCGTTCCGAGGAGGCGACCTTCATCAGTTCGAGACGCTCAGGAAGTTCTGTATTGAGTTTGGAAGGATCTATTATCTGCTGTTCCTGGATTCTATTGAGTATTTATGAGTTTGTTTTCGTAGAGATAGATGAGCATCTTGGCACGCGCGTCGGCCGGATTAAACGAACGGACTGGCGCGACGACGATGTCGAGGTTGTGCCAGTAGCCGACTTCGAAGTGTCGGCGACCGTTGCGGTCGATCGGTTCGATGCAGAGCTGGCCGAGGTTGCCACGCAGCTCGACGGTGGAGGGCAGCATCTCGTCGAGCTCGGCGACTGTAAAGGCGGGGGAGTAGCTGAAATAAATGTTGTGCCTGTCTTGGGTGATGTATGCGTCGTTGAAGGCGTATGCCCAGAAATTTAAGGTCTGCTGTTCCACTGCTAGTTCCTTGAGCCGCTTCGCAATCTCAAGTGAGCAAACCTGCTTCTCTAATTCCATAAATGTAACGCCGTATCCCATCCCCGCTAGGCGCAGGGAGGGAACGCGACGGCCTAGCTAATATCTCTTCAGTGTACGGTATGTTCGCTATTGTGCAAGTTTGCACTGTGAATTTCCGTTGGCGGATATTTTTGGCTCGTTTTTGGCTCGGAATGCGATTGGTAAGGGGTCTCAAAACCCCAGCAAATCGGGGGTCGGCTTCCGTAAGTCCTTGTCGAGCAACAGTCTTTTCAACAGTCCTCTATGTGACGATGTAAGGCATTGAAACTATTGATGAAAATGGAGCGGGTGAAGGGAATCGAACCCTCGTCATCAGCTTGGAAGCCTTTGTGACCGCTAGTTGGTTCAATGACTTACGCGGTTTTGGCTCGGATTTGGCTCGCAAATTTCGATGACATGGGACAAGGCGATATGGTCAGAAAGCCCCCTTCGGTGGCCAGGTCTCGGTCTGCCCCGGCGCCGGCTTGGTATTCTCGCGGAGCCAGCCGAGGGGGTCGTCGAAGAAGTACGGTCGGGGGTCTTCGATCGCTGTGGCGTATGTTTCTTGGGTTCTTCGAGCGGGCGGTTTTTGCGTACATAGTCATAGATGGTTTGGCCGACGTTGCGTACATCAGGCCACGCATAGCCGGTAGAGGCAAGGCAGACCAGGACGACGACGAGGGCGATGATTAGGCGCCAGACGCGAGCGAAGCGCGCGCGGAAGGATGTCGCGTAAACGACCTCACGACGTAGCTTCGGTGGATGTCCAGGAGCGCAGGCGAAAGCCTGCGCGGCTTCAATTCCGGTCTTGGCGATATAGAACCAGACGACGCCAACCAGGACGGCCACGTAGAGCGGATGCGGTGCGTGGTCGGCGTGAACCCAGAGCTCGATCTGCGTGCCGAATACGATGCCGATGAACAGCACGATTGCGGCAAGGATGAGCTTGCCGAGTGGCGCCCACTCCATTCGGTAGGTGATGTGCCTCTCGACGGGCGCAGGCTCTGTAGCGGGCTGCGGCGACGACGTCGTTGGTCGTGGGGCCGGGGGTGACGTCGGGGACGACTTCGGCTTGGACTTCTTGGGTTTGGCGGTCGGGTTGCGCAGCACGGCCCAGGTATCTGCGCCTGGGAGCTGCGGTT
>CAVUWX010000009.1:0-29081 GCA_963745205.1 uncultured Alphaproteobacteria bacterium | reverse complement strand
CTTCTGGGATAGAATTCTCGGTACCTATAGAAGGCCGAATGCTGCATAGACCCTTCGCGTTCCCTTCGCCACTGCCCGCGCACGCTGTTCATAGACCGGCAATGCCCCTAAGTATGCGGCCGAACCCGAAGGCCGCGGCCGCCAACACGAAAATAAAAGCAAGACGCTCAAGCATCACGAGCAAAAAAGTGCCGCCGCTGCCCGCCTTGCGCGCGCGCTTGCCAAGCGCCTGCCATTCTTCCCAACGGAACGAGTAGAGACCGATGGTCGTGCCGATGATGCACCAGCGCGGCGCGCCGGCGAAGCCGAGCAGCGCCGTCGCCAGCAGCAGCAAGAAATCGACGAGCTCACGGAACGATGCGAACGGCCGCCAAGTCACTTAATCTCGCTTTCGATGCATAGCTTGTCGCCTCCGAGCGACCGCGCCGGGGCTTTATCCGCAATTATGCTAACGACGCTCGCCGAAACCTGGTCGGCGACATCGGGGAGCTACAAAGCGTCCTCAGGCGAAAGGCTGCACGGCGCAAGCGCCGAGCCCGGGGCGAAGGTGGCCCCACTCACCACTAAACGCAACTTTCTTGCATTAGCATCGTCCGCTACTGGTCCTTCGACGGTTCGACGATAGGTTCCAGCATTCAGAACAGATCCGGCCAGCTCCTCGCGCAGACGCCACGACAAACTATTGCCGTAGTAACGTGCACCTCCTCCGCCAGCGGGGTTCGCAGCAATCTTATTTCAGTCATGTGCCGGAGGCCTACTCATGTTCGATTCAAAGTCTGACGCGACTCCCAAACCTCTCACTGTTCCCCCGCAAGGCAACAAAGCCGCCGCGCCCCGTGCCGGAGCTTCGCCATTTGCACCCGCTGCATCGCCGCAAACGGGCGTCTCTGTAATCGGGACCGATCTCACGATCCTCGGTGACAAGATCACGATCATTTCTCAGAACAAGCTCCAGGTCGACGGCCAGGTGCGCGGCGACGTGCATGGCAAGGAGATATTGGTCAGCAAGGGCGGCTCGGTGACGGGCAAGGTCTGGGCAGAGAAAATAGACGTGCGCGGCGCGGTCGATGGGTCAATCGTAGCCGTCGCCATCACACTGCATGACTTGGCCAAAGTTGGCGGCGACATCATGCATCAGAAGCTGTCGATCTCCGAAGGAGCCGAGTTCGACGGCCGCGTACAGCGCGTTAAGGACACCAGTCAGTTGATGCCCCTCCTCGACGCCGAAGCCATCGAAAGAGCAATGGCCAACAACGGAGCGACCGACCGCTACAGCGCCTAGTACGCCGAAACGAACCGACATCCTCACAAGTAAAAGTCCGCCTTCGCGGCGGGCTTTTGCATTTTATCGTCTCAGGACTCCGCGCACCCCGAGGCCTCCTTCTATCACCAGAACACTCCTCCCAACCTCCAAGAGCAGTAGACTTAACTTGAACTCATGCGAGACAGGCTCGTCCGCTCGTGGTTCTCCTCAATGAGTTTGATGACGAGGTTTAGGTAAGAATCCAGCGAGGCGCGCAACGCGATCAGATCCTCGGTCTCGAACTGCTCATCGCGCTCATTGGGATAGAGACGTATCATCACCATTCGAACGCCTCCCGCGTCGCCTCCCCATCCTGTTCCCTTCATTGTACGTGGGCTTTTCTCATGGCTTATTCTGACGTCTCTCACATCCGATACTCGCCGCTTCAGATCTGCCGTAGCTTCCTTGAAATCTTTTGAAACGCTCAAATGCTTAGCCATCACGTAGCGGTCCAATCTCTTAGTTAGATCATCATGGGAATCCAATGAGCAGTCCCTCGCCTGCCCAAAATAATATTCCAGCGCTCTTGCTACATCGTCGAGAAGCATTTTGGCGAAGAGATAGAAGGATTTGATTTGTAGGTGAGCTTCCGTGCTGAGCGCCCCGCCACGTTGGCTCAACTCGATCTCTGACGTCGTCGCATCTCGTTGGCCTTGACCCATCGCCTTGGCACGCTCGACCAAGGCTGTCGAGTTCGCTATGAATTCGCGTGGGTCCATCCGCCAACAGCATACAGGGTCATTCGGGGAGGGTCTTACAAGAGCGGACCTCATCAACTTCGTTCGGCGCGTAGAGGACGCAGGCCAGCCGCAGGATCAAAGCGCCGCAGAGCAGAACCCAAGCCAAATATAGGATCAGAATTTCCTCGCCGGCCGAAATCGTCTGATGAAAAAGCAAACGCCGCGCGAGATCAAGCGCGATGCCGATGAGCAATAACGCAAATAGTGAGGGGCCCAGCATCTACAGCCAGTCGGCGCCGCCTTAGCTTCTCCGAACTGAGGTTCCGGCAAGTGTGATTGAAAGGTCGAGCTACAGTCGGGGCAAAGCCATCATGTGCACCGCCTTCTTGTTCGCTTCACTGCTTTAAGAGAGGACGTCAGCACGTCAAAGCGAAACCGCTTGCTCAGCGTCGGAGCTCACTGTCGTTTTAATGCCGTAACAGCAATAGGGCGAGCGCGAGTGCGAGCAACGCGGCAATACCCTGCCAAACTCGGAGCGGGGCGCGTTCGTATAGTGTTCGTGGGCTACGTACGGCAACCGGAGCGCCTGATGGTCCCGCCTCCATCTCGGTCGCAAACTCGCCCATGTCGCGAAAACGTTCGGCGGGATCCATGCGACCGATCGCGCGAGCGTGGCCTCAAGCCATGCAGGAAGGTCTGGACGAAGAGTCGGAGAGGAGCTTTGGTCGGTCTCGGCGGGGCGCGCCGGTGGCGTCAGGATTGCCATAAGGAAACTCGCCGGTGAAGGCGCGGAACATCGTGACGCCCAGGGCATATACGTCAGTAGCCTCGTTGCCGGGTTCACCAGCAAGCATTTCCGGCGCCATGTACCCAGGAGTACCTGGAATGTCCTCGGGCGGGGAATCCTCAAGTCCGGGTATGCGCACCACCCCCAGATCCAGCAACTTTACCGATTTATCGTGCTCGAGAATGACATTGTCCGGCTTGATATCGCGATGGATGATGCCGGCGCGGTGTAGCGCCGCTGCCCCTCGCGCCAACTTGATGGCGATATTCCGTCCTTCCTCCAGACTCATTGACGGGCGACGCGTTAGCCGCGTCTCCAGAAGCTCTCCTTGATAAAGAGGCATCACCGTGTAAAGGCAGGTCTGCCGCCCGGGCGGTAGTTCGATTATGCGGCCGACCCATGGGCTGTCCACTCGCGCACCGACCCACGCCTCGCGGACGAATGCCGCATGGTACGCAGCAATGGCCGCCACCTCAGGCTTGGGGAACTTCAGCACCACCTCCCCACCCTCGATTTCGTCAACCGCACCAAAGAGGCGGCTGTACCGACCGTCAGACACCAGCACTTTGAGCACAAAACCGTCGATCGTCTCGCCGCCTCGTGGCACCGGGATCAGCGGGCAGTTGCATAATTGCAGTGCCGATATCGGCCGATTGCGCAGATCGGCAGATCGACGACGTCAAACACCAATGCCGTGCAATTGTCGGTGCTACCAGATTCGAGCGCGGCGACAACGAGCGCCCGGGCCGTATCGCCGGAAGCACTGCGCTCCCGCAGGATATCGGCGATCGTGTCGGCGGTAAGGAATCGCGTGTATACCGTCGGTGCACAGCAAAAAGCGGTCGTGCCTCGCCAGCGGCTGGTTGGCATAGTCCAGCCGTACCTCCGTCTCGACGCCAAGGGCGCGATAAAGGATGCTCGACTTCCTTGGGCCACCCTCCCGCACATGGTCGGTTGTTAGGCAGATCAGGCGGTCACCGCTCAAGCGGTAGGCGCGTGTGTCGCCGACATGGACCACATGCGCCATTCGCCCGCGTAGCACCAGCGCGGTAAAGGTGCAGCCCATCCGCGCCAGCTTGGGGTCCTGGTGAGCTTGGGAATAGATCCAACCATTGATGGCACTTAACACCGTCGCCGCGGCGCGTCTGACCTCCATGGTCTCGGGCAGGTCGCAAAACCCATCCAAAAAGCCGCGCACGGCAGTCTCAGCGGCGACTCGACCACCATTTGCGCTCCCGATTCCGTCGGCGATGGCTGCCACGACGTCTCCGCGCGGCTCGGGCAGCTCCGAGCCGAAAACGGCACCTGCGAAATCCTCGTTGTCGTTTGCGCGGCCCGGGGTTCGAGGCGAACCCGACGCTTGCCTTAACGCCGGATATCCGCTCGACCATCGCTGCCGCTCCGATTTCGTCGGCTGGGAGAGCGCCTAAAGCGCCGGCGCGGTGGACGCGCAGACTTCAATCCCGCAATTGTGGTTCTAGTCTTCGAGTCCGCACCGATCGTAGATGAAATGGCCGGCTGTGCTCGATGCAAAGATCACCGTAAGATTGCCGGACTTGCGGTCAAGCGTGTAGTTGCCGCCGTATTTTGCGTCGTGCCACGAAATCTGCGAGGCGCTGATACGTGCCGGATTTGAATCGACGGTGCCCTTATCGTAGTCGATCCTAACCTGCCAACTCACACCGCTTGCCGGATTGGTGCACGTTATCGCGCTCTCGCCGTGGCGTGCCGCACCGCCGGAGCTGGCGATATCAGCAGCGAGCGTTCCTAGCAGCCAAGCCGTGATTTGCAGCAACACGAACCAGCAGCGCGCGCTTGAGAGAAGCAAGGGTGAGGTAGCATCACCAGAAGTTCCGTTGGTCGAGGTGCCCATATTGTATTCAAGAGGCCTACTTTTTAATCGTCGCGCTCAGGTCAAAACACACGAGTGCCATGCAGTAGGATAGTTTTAGTCAATCAAATGAGCAGCATAATTTTTCGGCATATTTCTTGCGATTCTCCCTTTGGTTGCTCACGCTTGGTTGCTTTAGCGACAAGGGGGGAAACTCATGGCATTCCTGGCACTCGTCCCATCACCACAATGGCTTGATACGGGAAACAATGCTTGGCAGCTCGCGGCCGCGACCTTTGTCGGCCTGCAAAGTATTCCCGGGCTAACGATACTCTACGGCGGCATCGTCAAGAAGAAATGGGCGATCAACTCCGCCTTCATGTCGATGTACGCTTTCGCGTCCGTCCTCGTCGTCTGGATCCTCTTCGACTACAACATGGCGTTCGGGCCGCAATGGTTCCCGTTTCTCGGCATACCGAGCCCTGCGACGTCGGCCCTGTTTACCACCGGCCAGGCGACAATACCGGCTGCGGCAGCGGGTATGCCGCCCCTCACCTTCCCCATGGCGACGCTCATTTTCTTCCAGTTCGTGTTCGCCGCCATCACCGTCATCATCCTCGCCGGCTCTGTGCTGGGGCGCATGAACTTCACGGCCTGGATGATCTTTTGCCCGGTGTGGATGACCCTAGTCTATACCGTGGGGGCGTTTAGCATTTGGGGTGGCGGCTGGCTCGCCGGCATGGGCGTGGCGGACTTCTCGGGCGGCTATGTCATCCACCTTGCCGCCGGTACATCGGGTTTCGTTGCCGCAGCAGTGATCGGTCCGCGCCTGCAGCAGGATCGCGAGCATTTCCCGCCCAATAGCTTGTTGATTACGTTGGCAGGTGCCGGAATCCTGTGGCTGGGCTGGAACGGCTTCAACGGCGGCGATCCCTATTTCGCCAACGCCGATGCGGGCGCAGCGGTGCTCAATACCAATACCGCCACCGCAGTGGCCCTATTGGTCTGGACGCTGATGGACAAGATGGCCTACGGCAAGCCGTCGGTGATCGGCGCGGTCAACGGTATGATCGCGGGCTTGGTGGCAATCACTCCCGGCGCTGGTTTCGTGGATGGCTGGGGCGCTATTATCATTGGCGTATGCGCTGGCTTCATCCCGTGGCTCAGCATGAACTGGTTCCAAAAGACCAAGCTGATGATGAAGGTGGACGATACGCTGAGCGTCTTTTCCACGCACGGTATTGCCGGACTAACGGGCGGTCTGCTTGTGGGCGTGCTCGCCAACCCGGCCATGCTCATGTACATAGGCACGGATAAGGAAGCGCCTGGCTTCAGCGTGACGGGCTTGCTCTACGGCAATATCCCAGCAGCTCGTGCTTCAGGCCGAGGGTGCGGCGTTCATCATCGTGTACAACGTGATCGCTACCTTCATCATCCTCAAGGTCATCTCCATCTTCGTGCCGTTGCGCATGGATGAAGCAACATTGAAGGTAGGAGACGACGCGGTTCACGGCGAGACGGCCTATGCGATTGGCGCCGAGGGAGAATAGATGCGCAGGGGGCTAAATTCCTCGACTGACAAAGTTGGAAGGTAGCCCTCTCGCTTGCTTCTCCCCGACTGACGCCTTGGACCACATCTCCCAGGCGTCACTTTTTTCCTGATCGCTTTTCTCGGAGGGAGGGTATCAATGAGCGCGACCGCCCTTGGACTGTTTGCGATAGGCCTTCCAGCACTCATCGTTGGCGGGCTACTACTGATGTACTGGCCGATGGTGCAGCGGGGATTCGTAGTTGTTCTTGCAGCGGCCCTTGTCTACTTGGGACTGTCAGGCATTGCGGCCGACGTCGGGAACCGCGTCAGCGTCCATCTACCGAACGGGGTCATTCTGGCGGACGCGCCGCCAGTGGCGCCACACGCCTGCCGCACCGTCAGCCACAGCGCCGCCGGCCGCTCAACAGGACGCGCCGACCAAATAGCATTTGATTTGCCACTCTCAAATGCAGAGGGGCTCCATTAAACTGATCACCGCAACCTTCAAGCCGTATAAGCTCGATGACGTGCGTGCGGCCCTTTTGGATCTTGGTATAGAGGGCATGACCGTCACCGATGTTAAGGGCTTCGGTCGGCAGAAGGGACACGCGGAACTCTATCGTGGCGCTGACTACGTCGTCCAATTCTTGCCAAAAACCAAGATGGAAGTTGTCGTCTCCGAATCCCGGCTCAACCGTGCAGTTGAGGCAATAGAGCGCGCCGCCAAGACGGGCCAAATTGGTGACGGCAAGATTTTCGTTTCCTCCGTAGAGCATGCTATCCGCATCCGGACCGGCGAAATCGGCGATAACGCTATTTAGGAGCAAGTGATCGGTGTAGGCGCTTCAAATTCGCGTTTGAGTCGGACGCTGCCTCTCAGCGGCCTTATTTAAGCATCCGCTCTGTATCCATCAGGCGACTTCTCAAGCAAGTTTCTGCGGGCGTACACCTCCATCGCGACGGACGTCCGCTATTGGAATCGAGCGACTGCTCCGAGCGATCGGCCCGCACGAGCCTGCATGTCGGCTTGTGGCTCGATTGTGTTGAAGAACCCCGTTGAGGGCGTCGGCGAACAGTGGATTCCGTGGTCTGAATTGGCGACGGAGGCTGGCGATGATGGGGCGGGAAACGTTAATCAGGGCATTGTTCTACGAGTTCCATCTCGACGAGCGCGTTCCGGCCGATCATCTACTCCGCCGCATCGATGTCTTCGCGGCGGCTGCGCTCGCGGATCTGCGCCAGACGCTGGCGGGCCACTACAGTCACACCGGCCGGCCATCGATCGATCCGGAACTGCTCATCCGCATGCTCGTCGTCGTTGACCAGCACCGTGCAGGCCCCGCACTGCCCGTGGTCGCAACCCTTCTTGGTGCCGGTGAGATCGAGATGGTCGCGCAGCGCATCGAGAAGGCTCGTCCACGGCCGGACGCTCAACGTCTTCTGGCTGCCGTTCACCTTGAGGGTAACCGTTGTCTTGCCGGGCAGGTTCGCGCCTGGAAGGGTTTGCGCCGTCTGTGCCACCAGATTTTCTCGCTGATCTAGAGTGAGTGAGCCAAGCCGATCCGGTCAACGGCTGGACGTAACCAATCGTTCCGGGCCCACGCGGAGCTGCGTGGGACCTGGTTTTTTTAATAAGGCGTTTTTTTTAATTTTTTTTTCGTTGGCCAGGCTTTACCTCCGTATCCGACTTGGAGGATTTTTCGAACCAGACCTTCGGATCGATATGCTCGATGAAGATGGACACGGATCCATCCCTAGCGTTGAGCGTCATCCATAACGGCGTTCTTGATGCAGCCGGCGCATGTCAGCTTCTGGCCGGATTTGCCTCAGCGCTGGTTCGTTAAGTGGGGTGAAGCGGCCATGACGGGGTCCGTGCATACTCGTCGGCTAGTGGCCCTTCTGTGCCGTCGGCGTTTGACACGAAACGTGTCCGCTCACGGGCTGAACGTGTTGCAAAAACTCGATCTGTACTCAGATCATCGTGTGCACGGATAGAATCTTGTCCCCACGCAAGGCGTCGAGGAATCGAGTTTGGCCGTGGACTCGCGCGAGGAATCCGGTTCCGACAGAGTTATCGGGTCCGGCTCCCAAAATCGTTTTGCAACACGCTCGGGCTTTCAGCGGACACTCTGATCTCGGAGACTGATTGGAGACTGGTTTGAATTGTCTCGTCGCTATGCCGTTGAAGTTGTTGGTCGGAGCGGGGAGATTTGAACTCCCGACCCCCAGTCCCCCAGACTGGTGCGCTAACCAGGCTGCGCTACGCTCCGCCGCGCTCCTTTTGCCTTGGGGCGCCACTGGGGTCAACGGCAAAGGCCGGCCATTCTAGGCCAGCAGCTTCTGCAGCGCGCTTTTGCTGGCAGGTAGCCTGAAAACTTCAGGAGCTGCGCGCATGGGCCCCGCGGCGACGGCCGCGAACAGCCCTTCCCCTAGCACCACGTCGCGGCTTCCGATCTGCGTTTCAGCCTTGACGCCCTCGATACGGGCCCGGAAGTCCTCATCACGGTCGGCGCGATCGCCGCTGATGCCGAGCCGCTTAAGCAGCCGGCCGACGCCGCACCCTTCCGCCTTCGCTACAGCCTCGAGCCGCACCCAGGCCTGCAGAAAGCGCGCGTCACCTCCCGCGGGAAGCAGGTCACTCGGATTGATCGCGGCGCCCGCTTCCTCGATGCGCGTGCGACGCGGCTCGCGCACGCGAACCGCGCGTGTCCATTCCACATCGACGCCAACGATGCCGTCGCGCGCCAGTGCGATCAGCGCCAGTCCCGGAACGTGCGAAAGGCTGAAGGCGATAGCCGCTCCCTCGAGCCGCGGCTTGCCCTGCGCCGCTCGTACGAACGTCACGCCGCGCGCAGCGTGGCCAAGCGCACGTTCCAGAACGACGCGAAGTGCGATGTGCGCGGCGAGCCACTCCTGCGCCTGCGCGGCATCGGCAAACGTCGCAGCGCGGCACCGTTCCCAGTCCGAGAGCAGCGGCACGCTTTGCTCGAGCCCCCGCAACGCAGGGCCCGATGCCCGCGTATCAACGCACCAGAGCTCCAGCGCGCCCACGGGGTACACTTGTGCACTTCCGCCGGCGGATATGGCACAGGCGCTCAAGGGGCTGGGGCGCGGCGCGACTTGCTGCGCCGGCGGGCGCTCGCGTCGACGGCTTTGCCCATCAGGATGTCGCGGCAGAGCTCGAGCTCAGCAATCGCTGCCCGGAGCGCACCTGTCGAAGCCGAGCGGGACGCCTGCGCGGCTTGCGCCTTGCCGCGCCGTCCGCGTTTTACCGCCGCCTGGGGCACCTCTTTCAGCGCTTCGGCCTGCTCGCTGACCCGCTTGACTTGATCGATGCCCTGCTCGCGCAGAATCTTCTGCACACCCTTGATGGTGTAGCCCTCGGCGTGCAGCAGGTGGCATATGCCGCGCAAAAGCGCGAGATCCTCGGGCCGGTAGTAGCGGCGCCCGCCGCCGCGCTTCATCGGTCGGATCTGGGGGAACCTCGCTTCCCAGAACCGCAAAACGTGCTTGGGCACGTCGAGCTCGCTTGCAACTTCGCTAATCGTCCGAAAGGCCTCCGCCGTCTTGCTCATTGCGCCTCCGCTGCCTGCGGCGCCTCACTAGCAAACGCGCCGCCGTTACTCCGCCGCCTTGCGTCTGGAGCGGCCCTGGTTGATCCGCTCCTTCATGATGTTGCTCGGCCGGAATACCAGAACCTTGCGTGGTGTGATGGGAACCTCGTCGCCCGTTTTGGGGTTGCGCCCCATGCGCTCGCCCTTCTGGCGGATGCCGAAAGACCCGAAGGAGGACAGCTTCACCGCCTCCCCGCGCGCGAGAGAAGCGGAGATCTCCCCCAGAACCAGCTCAACCAATTCCTGACTTTCGTTGCGCGGAAGTCCCACCTTCCGCACGACCGCCTCCGCAAGGTCGGCCCGCGTCAACGTCTTGCCTCCCATGGCAATTGCCTCCCAGTTTTGTAATCTTTTGGCGATGCTATCGGGAGCACGCTTTATCGTCAATCAGTCGTGCATTTCAACTGCCTGATATCACACAAAAATTTTTGGAGCGAGGCGAGCAGGTGCCGCGCCTCACCAGCGGGCGAGCACTGCGCCCCACGTGAAGCCTCCGCCCATCGCCTCCATGAGTACGAGGCTGCCCTCCTTGACGCGGTGATCCTCGAAGGCTTGGTTAAGAGCGAGCGGGATGGACGCGGCCGACGTGTTGCCGTGCCGGTCCAGCGTCACCACGATCCGATCCGCCGGCACGCCGAGCTTCTTCACCACGCCGTCGAGAATGCGCTGATTGGCCTGATGAGGCACATAAAGGTCGATCTCGTCGGGCGCGAACCCGGTCATCACAAGCGTTTCCTCGATAACGCCGGTGATCTTCTGCACCGCGTGCCGGAATACCTCGCGGCCGTTCATCCTCAAGTGCCCGACGGTCTTGGTGGAGCCCGGGCCGCCGTCGACATAGAGCAGATCCTCGAAGCGTCCGTCTGAGCGGATGCGCGTGGCCAGAATGCCGCGGTCCTCCCGGGTTCCGTGCTGCGGCTGCGCCTCGAGCACGACCGCGCCAGCGCCGTCGCCGAACAGCACGCAGGTCGAGCGGTCCGACCAGTCAAGAATGCGCGAGAAGGTCTCAGCCCCGACTACAACCGCGCGCTTGAACTGGCCCGTCTTCAGGAAATTGTCGGCCACCGTCATCGCGAAGACGAAGCCCGAGCACACAGCCTGCACGTCAAAGGCCGCCCCCTTCGTCACGCCGAGCGCGTTTTGGATCGTGACAGCAGTCGCCGGAAAGGTGCGGTCGGGCGTAGCGGTGGCGCAGATCACCAGGTCGATGTCCACGGGATCGATGGCGGCCCGAATCAGGGCCTGCTTCGCCGCGGCGACGCCGAGATCGGACGTGCGCTCACCTTCCTCGGCGATGTGGCGCTCCCGAATGCCCGTCCGCTCGACGATCCATTCGTCGCTCGTATCGACGAGCTTTGCCAAATCGGCATTGGTCATCACGCGCTTGGGTAAATGCGCGCCGATGCCACGGATGACGGAACGGATGACTGCCAAGGGCCGTGCCTCTTCTAGTTCGACCTAACATGCGCGGTGCGGGTGAGGGGCCGCGCGATCGCGGTCCTGCACCGGACCCCGATCGTCAACTCGCGGTCATCGCCTCGAGCTTGTGATGGAATGCCGCCAGATCGGCGGCCAGCCGCGTCGTGAGCCGACT
The DNA here is from genome assembly GCA_963745205.1 of uncultured Alphaproteobacteria bacterium. GTDB lineage: Bacteria > Pseudomonadota > Alphaproteobacteria > Rhizobiales > Hyphomicrobiaceae > Hyphomicrobium_A. The sequence goes on along the minus strand of CAVUWX010000009.1, from coordinate 17,741 downwards.
TTCCGCCATCTCGTACGCGAGATCGACGGCGCTGGCAAAGCCTAGCGCGTCCGTGCCTCCGTGACTCTTGACCGCGATCCCGTTGAGACCGAGGAACGTTCCGCCATTGGCCCGCCGCGGGTCCATCTTCTCTTTAAGGACGCGGAAGCCGCCGGCGGCGAGCATTGCGCCGAGCTGGGACAGCCAGGTGCGCCTCATGGCGGCCTTGAGGTACTCGCTGATCTGCCTCGCCGTGCCTTCCGCCGTCTTCAGGGCGACGTTCCCGGCGAAGCCTTCGACGACCACCACGTCCACCGCACCCTGACCGATCTGGTCGCCCTCGATGAAGCCGCGGTAATCGAGCGGAAGGCCTGTGCTCTTGAGCCAGGCGTGCGCCTGACGCACCTCTTCGTCGCCCTTGACCTCCTCGACGCCGACATTCAGCAGCGCGATCGTCGGCCGCTCCACATGGAAGAGCGCGCGTGCCATCGCTGCTCCCATCAACGCATAGTCGGAGAGCTGGCGGGCGGTCGCGCCGATGTTGGCGCCGACATCGAGCACGATGCATTCCGCCTTGACCGTCGGCCAGATGGCGGCGATGGCGGGCCGCTCGATGCCGGCCATCGGGCGCAGGATCAGCTTCGACATCGCCATGAAGGCGCCGGTGTTGCCGGCCGACACGACGACGTCCGCCTCGCCTTTCTGGACTGCCTCGATGGCGAGCCACAGGCTCGTGCCCTTGCCGCGGCGTAAGGCCTGACTCGGCTTATCGCTCATACCGACGGTGGTGTCGGTGTGGATCACACGAGACCTGGCGGCGAGCGCCGGAAAATTCTCTAGCTCCGCCTTGATGCGCGCCTGGTCCCCGAAAAACAGGAAGCTGAGCGACGGATAGCGTTCCAGTGAAATGGCGGCTCCCGCGACCACGACTGGAGGGCCGTGATCCCCCCCCATGGCGTCGAGCGCTATCGTCCGCGGCTGAGACATGTCGCGGGTCGCCTCGCAGTTATTGTCTCGGACTGGGCAGCCGGCATGTCCCGGGTGGCTACCGCTGCATTTCGCCCGGACCATACTCTTTTGCATTTGCGAAACAACACGATTTTCACCGTTTTTCGCATCGTCGCGCTCCCACTGCCACAGGGACCGATACAAGCGATTTCTCAGGCCTGATCTTTGAGCTTTTTCAGTGCCTCAAAGGGCCCCGGCGTGCCGGTGGCCTCGCCACTCTCCGGATCTTGCCATTCGAGACTGGCGCCACTCTTGCGCGGGTAGGGATCGAGCGCGGCCGCGAGCGTCTCGAAGACGACGCGGCCCACCCTGACCGTCCCGTGCTCGATCGGCTCTACTTCGGGCACGCTCAATGCCTCGACCTCGGCATCAACCGTCTCCGGCAGACTGCCAGCCGGCCAGAACTCGACCTCGAATTCCTCCTCGATCGACTGAGGAAGCGGCTCCAGCGTCGCGACGCAGGCTTGCGTCAGCCGCGCACGCAGGTGGCCGATGAGCCGACAGCGGCTCATCCCTAGCGCGCGGATGGTGTAGTCGACCTCGACCGCTTCGCAGGAGAGGAGGCCGAGCTCCTTGACGATTGCCGATCTCTCTGCCTCGGTCGCCGCAACGCTGACGTGCAATCCGGTCTCGGGTATCGCGCTTGTACGATGCGACCAGGCAAGCGGTCCGCTCATGGGGCGCTCTTCGTGTAGGCAGAGGGATCCGGAAAGGACAGGCGCCCCTCGATCAGCTCTGCCGCCTTCTGTTCGGGAAGAGATGCAGCGACCGCACGCACGTAATCGGCGAGTTGCCTAATGCGCGCATCAGCGGCCTCAGGCACCCGAAGGTGGCGCGCGAGCGCTAGCTCCAGCGGCCGCCCGACTGCGATCATCGCCTCCCGGTAGTCCTTGCCACGCTCGTAAAAGCCTGCCGCCGCGCGCTTCACCCGTCTGGGCACGCCGACGTCGCCGGTGCCGAGCTCGCGCAACGAGTTGTCCATATCGGCAACGAAGGCGTCGACGAGCTCCTGCGCCAGCGCATCCGCCAGAGGGCCCTCGCCCCGCAGCCGCTCCAACACCAGAAAAAGGTGAACGACGACCATCTCGTACCGCCCCGTCGGTGTGTCTGGAATGCCGAGCCGCGCGTAAAACACCGGCTGCCGTGCCTGCGTCACGATCGCGCCATAAATCTCGCCTGCTTTACGCTGGAACTCAGCTCGCCGCTTGAGCAATCGAAGCATCAAGGGCAAACTCGTCTCAAGGAGGCGGGAAAGTTCAGGGGACGGGGCCGTCGGCCGCGTTGCATTGGTAGAAACCTCGGGTTAAGCGCGTTCCAGACCCCGGCCAATCGATTCTCGGGAAGACCGTATCATAATGCGCCGAGAGACGGACGCGCGCCAGTGCCAGAGCCCTTTGCGGAAAGCCGATGGGTCATCGCTTGCTCGCGGCAAAACGCGCGCCCATACGCTGGCGCTGGTGCTGCTCGCTGCGCTTCCGCTGTGCGGATGCGAGGCTACGGTAATAAAGCACGGCACCCAGTTCCACGACGGCGACCTGCAGCAGATCCAGCCCGGCATGAGCCAGGAGCAGGTGCGCATGAACCTCGGCACACCCGCGACCACGGCGGTCGTCAACGACGGGCAGGCCTACTACTACATCTCGAGCACGCAGACCCAGTCGTCCTTCTTCCTTCCCTCGGAGAAGGACCGGCAAGTGGTCGCCGTCTACTTCTCGCCCGGCGGCACCGTCGATCGCGTCGCCAACTACGGCATGCAGGACGGCAAGGTGTTCGACTATGTCTCGCGCACCACGCCGGCGCCCGGCGGGCACGACGACGGCATCCTGAAGATGCTGTTCCGCAACCTCGGAACGAAGCAGATCTTCGGCGACCACTAAGCCCAGCCACCGCTGAGCCGCATTACTGCGCCGCCAGCACCGCCAGCAGCAAGAGCGCGACGATGTTGGTGATCTTGATCGCCGGGTTCACCGCTGGACCGGCGGTGTCCTTATACGGGTCGCCGACCGTGTCGCCGGTGATGGCCGCCTTGTGGGCCTCCGATCCCTTGGAGTGCTTAACGCCGTCCTTGTCGACGAAGCCGTCCTCGATTGCCTTTTTCGCGTTGTCCCACGCGCCGCCGCCCGACGTCATCGAGATCGCCACGAAGAGCCCGTTGACAATCACGCCGAGGAGCATCGCGCCGACCGCGGAGAATGCCGCGCTCTTTCCCGCCGCGCCGCCACCGGCAACGACGTAGATCACGATGTAGAGCACGATCGGCGACAGCACCGGCAGCAGCGAGGGCACGATCATTTCCTTGATCGCTGCGCGTGTGAGCAGATCGACGGCCGTCGCGTAGTCCGGACGCTCGGTGCCCTTCATGATGCCGGGCTTGGCTTTAAACTGGCGCCGGACCTCCTGCACGATAGAGCTGGCGGCGCGGCCGACAGCCGTCATGGCGATGCCGCCAAACAGGTAGGGGATGAGGCCGCCGAGCAGGAGCCCGACCACGACGTACGGATTGGCGAGCGAGAAGTCGGGGTGCACGCCCTTGAAGTAGGAGAACGCGGTTGAGCCCGCCTTGTTCGCCTCATCAATGAAGTGCTGCAGGTCGTAGCTGTAGGCGGCAAACAGCACCAGCGCGCCGAGGCCCGCCGAGCCGATGGCGTAGCCCTTGGTCACGGCCTTCGTGGTGTTCCCGACGGCGTCGAGCGCATCGGTTGAGCGGCGCACCTCCTTGGGCAGGCCGGACATCTCGGCGATGCCGCCGGCGTTGTCGGTCACGGGGCCGAAGGCATCGAGCGCGACGACGACGCCGGCTAGGCCGAGCATGGTCGTGGTGGCGATCGCCGTGCCGAACAGGCCGGCGAGCGAGTAGGTTGCGAGAATACCGGCGACGATGACAAGAGCCGGCAGCGCTGTGGACTCGAGCGACACGGCGAGGCCCTGGATCACGTTGGTGCCGTGGCCCGTCACGGAAGCCTGGGCGATCGAGCGCACCGGCTTGTAGCCGATGCCGGTGTAGTACTCGGTGATCCACACTATGAAGAAGGTGACGAGCAGGCCGACGATGCCGCACAGGAAAAGGTTGAGGCCGGTGATCGATGTGCCAACGGCCGTACCCACTTCGCCGAAGCCGCCGAGAACGAAGTGGGTCGCCGCGTAGAGCCCGCCCACGGAGAGAACAGCCGAGGCGATGAAGCCGCGATAGAGTGCGCCCATGATCGAGTTGTTGGCGCCGAGGCGGACAAAGAAGGTGCCGATGATCGAAGTGATGATGCACGCTCCGCAGATCGCGAGTGGATAGACCATCAACTGCATGAGACTTGCCTGGCCGGCGAAGAAGACGGCCGCGAGCACCATCGTCGCGACCACGGTCACGGCATAGGTCTCGAAAAGGTCGGCGGCCATGCCGGCGCAGTCGCCGACATTGTCGCCCACGTTGTCGGCGATCGTCGCCGGGTTGCGCGGATCGTCCTCGGGGATGCCGGCCTCGACCTTGCCGACGAGGTCGCCGCCGACGTCCGCACCCTTGGTGAAGATACCGCCGCCGAGGCGGGCGAAGATGGAGATGAGCGAGGCACCGAAGCCGAGCGCGACGAGCGCGTTGGTGACGGTGCGGTCATCGGGCGCAAGCCCTAGCCCGCTGGTTAGGATCAGGAAATAAACGGAAACGCCCAACAGCGCCAGACCGGCGACCAGCATGCCGGTGACGGCACCCGACTTGAACGCAATGTCGAGGCCGCGCGCCAGCGAGTGAGTGGCGGCTTGCGCTGTGCGCACGTTGGCCCGCACCGAAACGTTCATGCCGATATAGCCGGCAAGGCCGGACAGTATCGAGCCGATGAGGAATCCCACGCCGACCAGGGGCCCGAGCAGCAACCATGCGGCGAGAAAGATGACGACGCCGACGATCGCGATCGTGCGGTACTGGCGATTGAGGTAAGCCTGCGCGCCTTCGCGGATGGCAGCGGCAATCTCCTGCATGCGCGCAGATCCGGCGTCGGCGTTCATCACCGAGCGGATGGTGTAGGCGGCATAGACAAGTGCCAGCGCGCCGCAAGCGACGATAGCCCACAAAATCTCAGTCATCCGAAAGTCCCCTTTGGCGGCCAGCTTGTTTCGCGGCAGCCGAAAGGTCAGCCGCTGGCGTCTCGCATTTGCGGGCGAGATTCGCGCGGACCATGCCAAATGTGTCGACCCGTTGCAACACGAGCGGTCGGGATCGGATCGCCACGCTTCATCGGCAAAAACGAAGAGCGGACGCGCGCGCAACGCCCGCTCTTCGAGCTGCGACGGGGAGTTACCAGTGGCGGTGCCAGCGGCGATGACCCCAGCCCCAGCCAAATCCCCAGTAGGGATATGGCCGATAGTAGTAGCCATAGACGGGAGGATAGTAGCCATAGCCATAATAGCCCCAGGGCCGATAGCCGTAGCCGCCCCAGCGGCGATAGCCCCAGCCGCCTCGCCAGTGCGTCTTCTCAACCGAGGCTTGGGCTTGAGTGTGAGTAGGCACTTGGACAAGTGCCTACGCGCTGGCCGCTGAAGCCGGAGATCGGGCGGCAAACAGCAGTAACAGCGCAACTGTCGATGCAATTGCCAGTTTCATGCGGATTCTCCCAGTTTGCGTGTGGGACGATAGCGAATATAGGAACGCGAAGTTGCACTTGCCCGCCGGGAAGCGTCACATCAGGATGATAGTTGCCAACGGCGTTCAGCTGGCAGTCCGGCGCCGTGCATGAAAGGCCCTTAAGCGGTGCCCATCCTGGATCGGCTCAGCAAGGCTCAAGGAGGCCAGGCGTTCGCCAACTTGGCGCGCGCCTTTCATCTGCCTCCTACCAAAGTCGAGCCCGCGGTCGGCGCCATGGTTGGCGCCCTCATCGCACAGATCGACGCCAAGACGCGCTCGCGCCGGTTCCTGGCGAGACTCGTGGAGCTCCTTGGCGAGCGTGCCCATCACCAGGTGCTCGAGAACCCCACGATGCTCGGTACGACCTCGACGCAGGTGCTCGGCAATCAAGCGCTGAACGTGGTCGCCGGACGCGAGGCGAGCAAGCAGATCACGCGTCAGGCTGCGGCCCAGGCTGGGGCCAACGAAATGATCGCGGAATATCTGCTTCCCGTCGTCGCGGCCATGCTCGTAGGCGCCCTCGCGGATGCGAGCCGAGAGGGCCTCGAGAGCCTGATGCGCCGCGATGGCGATGAGACCGACCCAGCGTACATCCCCGGCGGAGCGGCCCCCGTCGTCGCCCCGCTTCCTCAGGTCGCCGCGGGTGGCGTCGGCTTCTCGGGCAGCACCGGAGGCGGGATAGGCCTTGCAAGGCCGGTCGCCGTTTCGGGCCGTCTCGTCGTGCTTGCGGAAAGCATCAGGGAAGGAGCTGCGCTCCCCGGTGGCCGCGATGCTGCCGACGCGACCCGTCGGATCCTGGCGCCGCTCTTAGCCTTGCCGAGGGGGCGGCTCGATTGGATCGCTCGCCTTCGCGCTCTCGGCGGAAACGCCTTCAAAACGGCACGCGCCCACAAGCGTCAATGAGCCTGCAGGCAGAAGGACCAAAAGCGACGGACGAGGGATGTGGCGACTACCGGCAGGGCCGCGCTTCGACGTCGCAGTACCACCCCGCCGACGACCGCTTGCAGTGCATCCGCTGCCCGGCCGCACGCCCGTAACGCGCCCAATCGCTGCCGTACTCGAGATCGGTGAAGTCCGCCCACGAGCGGATCGCCTCGCGTTGCGCGGCCCCCTGGTTCGACTGTGCGCCACTGCTGCCGAAGTGCCAATGGTCGGCCATGCAAAGGCGGCCGCCCTCATGCCGCAACGCATGAATGCTGGCGAGTCCCGTCTGATCCGCCGACGACGGCGTGGCGCAGACGGCCCCCGCAGTTGCAGCCACGACCAAGCCCAATATGACCCTGAAACTCATTTTTTCCCCCGTACCAGCCACCCGGCCCGAGACACTGCCAGATTCCTGAAGCGTTCTCGATAGGTGCGCGGGTCGCAGCTCGTTGAATATGCTGGCTGAGCGGCAAAGCGGACACATCCGAATTCAGCCGCGCCGGACGAGGCTACGATGGCTCGTCTGGCCTAGAGCAGCGGCTCCTCGTAGACCCGATTGCCCTCGACCATCAGGCCCTTGATGCCGGCGTTGCCGGCATCATCGATGGCGATGACGGCGTCGAGCTTCTTTTGCCCGATGAGCTTCTCGAGCTCTCGGCCAGCGCCTTCGGGCACGAAGAAGTCCTCGATGCCGTAGCGCACCGTGGCCTGCCCCGCCGCAATCTGGGTCGGAGCGGAAACGTAGTCGACGCGTCCTTTGATGAACACCTGATCGGGCGGGAGATTTTCTGGCTTGGTGGTGCTAGACGCCAGCGGCTTCCAGCGTTCGCCCGTCTTCTGCAGCGTCACGTAGATCACCGATCCGCGCCGCAGGGGACTCTCGGTGACGGGGACGCGCGTAATGTCGTAGCCGAGCGCCACGTAGTCGCCACGAAAGAGCGAGCGCGGATCGACGGGGATCACCTCGAGCACGATCTCGCGCCCGGTCGAAAGAAGGTGTGCCCGCTGCCAGATCATCCAGCCGAGGATGGCCGCCTGCGCAAGTGCAACGGCGGCGATGCCGATCCACATGCTGCGGCGGCTACCCGTCATGGTCGCGTTCATGGAGAGACCTCCGCCCCGGGGTGCACGCGCGAGTGCAGGCGGTAGGCCGCGACGGCGAGCAGGATCACGATTGCGCCCGCCGACAGGAAGAATAGCGACGAGCCAAGCAGCGTGCCGACCGTCTTGAAATAGAGCGCCAGCACCTCGATGGAGAAGCCGCCGTAGCCGAGCCAGAGCAGCGCGCTGTTGCTGCTCCTAAGGCCGAACCAGATGCCACCGACGACGAGCGCGAGCGTGATGATCGCCAATAGGATCAGGTGGTCGAGCGGGGCGGTCTCGACGAACTGCAGCGCAAACAGCCCCGCGAACGCTATCGTCATGCCGTAGGCGATCGCCGCCGCGCCCCACGTCCGCCAGCGTCCCAAGATCACCGGACCGGCCATACCTGCCGCCGCGATGATGAGGCCGATGCCGACGACCACGCCGTGCCCATGGCCGTGGAAAAGGAAGTAGCCGATCGTGACGATCCAGATGGAGAGGACGACGGCCGCGAGGTGCAGTCCTGGGATCCACCCTCGCCACAGCATGCCCGCCGCGACTGCAGCCCAGCCGATCAGGAAGGGCCAATGCACCCGGTCGGAGTCGCCCATCTCCCACCCGCTCCACAACCCCATCAGCAGCATCGCTAGCGCCAGCGCCGGGTTAGAGCGCAACACCACGCCGGCGCCGAGCGCGCCCAGCGCCCAGATAAGCACCGCATCCTCGGCGTGGCCGCTGATATGGAACATCTGCGCGATGAGCATGATCCCTGCGCCGAACAGCGCGACGCCCGTGAGGATCGCCGCATGCGCGAAGGCCGGATGATCGCGGTCGAACAGCAGGCCGGCGAGACCGTAAGCCCCAAACAGGCCGCCAAATATGAGCGCCAGTCTTAAAAGCCGCGCCATCTCGTTCCAGTGCGCGGCGACGAAGCTCATGGCGCCGAAGCCGATCAGCACCGCGCCGAGGATACCGAGCACGGGCGCCAGCTCGACGCTGCGGCTTTGACTTGCGACGTCGCGGCGGATGGAGGCTTCGCCGTCGGCGGAAAGCCAACCTGCCTCGCGCCAGCGCACGAGGTCACGGTCGAGACGCCTCGCGTAGCGCGACATTCGAAGCCACCCGGTCGAACAACAAGCACGCGCACGATAACCGTGGGCCCTAAGCAAAACAATGACGGCATTTCGGCTGCTTTGCGTCGGGGTAAACGGGCCAAGCCGGAGCCTGCATTGAGGCGTTCGACTTTTTCCTCTAGCGTTCGCCGCCATGACAGTAAGACGGCCCATTCACGTAATCGGCGGGGGGCTTGCCGGCTCGGAGGCAGCCTGGCAGATCGCGTCCACCGGCGTTCCGGTGGTGATCCACGAGATGCGCCCGGAGCGGATGACGGACGCCCACAAGACGGACGCCTTCGCCGAGCTCGTGTGCTCCAACTCGTTCCGCTCCGACGACTGGGCGACGAGTGCAATAGGGCTTCTCCACGAGGAGATGCGGCGCGCCCACTCGCTCATCCTGGCGGCGGCCGATTGCCACAAGATTCCCGCCGGCGGAGCACTCGCCGTCGACCGCGATGCCTTCGCGGCGGAAGTTACTGCGCGCCTTCGCGGCCACCCGCGCGTTGCGGTCGAGCGTGGCGAGATCGCCGGGCTGCCGCCCGCCGACTGGGACAGCGTCATCGTCGCCACGGGACCGCTCACCTCTCCGGGCTTGAGCTCCGCGGTGCAGGCCCTGACCGGCGAGCGCGATCTCGCATTCTTCGATGCCATAGCCCCGGTCGTGCATCGCGAAACGATCAACAAGTCGGTCGCCTGGCGACAGTCGCGCTACGACAAGGCGGGTCCGGCCGGCACCGGCGCCGACTACCTCAATTGTCCCCTCAGCAAGCAGGAGTACGAGACATTTGTCGCGGCGCTGCTCTCCGGCGAGAAGACGAGCTTCAAGGAGTGGGAGGCCTCGACTCCCTACTTCGACGGCTGCCTGCCGATCGAGATCATGGCCGAGCGCGGCCCGGAGACGCTGCGCTTCGGGCCGATGAAGCCAGTCGGGCTGTCGGATCCGCACAAGGGAGGCGCGCGACCCTATGCCGTCGTGCAGCTCCGCCAGGACAACGCGCTCGGCTCGCTTTGGAACATGGTCGGCTTCCAGACCAAGCTCAAGCACGCCGAGCAGGTGCGCATCTTCCGCACAATCCCGGGTCTCGAGGAGGCCGAGTTCGCGCGCTTGGGCGGCCTGCACCGCAACACCTTCCTCAATAGCCCCAAGCTTCTCGACGAAACACTGCGCCTGCGTGCCGAGCCGCGGCTGCGCTTCGCCGGTCAGATCACCGGCGTCGAGGGCTACGTCGAGAGCGCGGCTATCGGCTTGCTCGCAGGGCGGCTCGCCGCAGCGGAACGCTTGAGGCTAGCGTGCGCGCCCCCGCCGGCGACGACGGCGCTCGGCGCGCTGCTGGCGCACATCACCGGCGGGCACATCCTCGTCGAGGCAGCCGAGACGCACGCGCGATCGTTCCAGCCGATGAACATTAACTATGGCCTCTTGCCGCCCGGGCCGGCACCGGAGCGGGACGACTCGGGCAAGCGGATTAAGGGCAAGGACAAGACGCGCGCGAAGCGACGTGCAGTGTCGCTGCGCGCGCTGGCGGATCTCGAAGCTTGGCTCGGCGGCGCAAGCGCACCATCGGCCGCGGCGGAGTGATTGCGACAGCGGCGCTCCTACTCGACCGAGCTTCCCTCAGCGTGGGTGACTGTTGGCGCGACGCGCGAGCGCGTCGGCGCCGCATACTTCTCGATCACTGCGCGGGCCTTGTCGACGACGGCATCGGCGATGGCCGCCTGCCCCTCGGCGGTGGGATGAAAGGCCCCCGAATAGGTCGAGGCCAGTACGAGTTGGAACCATGAGAAGGCGTTGAGCTTCAGCACCTTCTGCAATTGCGACGAGGCAACCTGGAAATTCGCCGTCATGAACGCGTCGTTGGGCGTACGGAACCAGCGCTGGCGCGAGGCATACGCCCTGTAGTCGGCGGGGTCGTAGGGGCGCCAGCCGGCTTCCGTCTTGCGCGGCAGGCGCAGTTCGTCCGCGATGTCGCCGCCGTCGTAGGTGTTGCCCGCGCAGATGCCGCGGCCGATAAACGCGCGGCGGTGCGACGACACGAATGTCCAGTGATACTCGGCCGCCGCATCCGACATCGCGCGGTTGAGCTTATCCGAGATCCAGGTGCCGGTGCGGACCTTCGACTCGCTCAGCCTGAAATCAGGCAGAACCTCCATCCCCGCACGCCCATCGGGGCAGACCTCGCTGCCGTCGCCTAGCAGCGCGAGCTCCGGATACGCCGTCAGGATCACGCGGTCAGATTCCTCCCACGGCACGTGCAGCAGATAGTGGATCGCGCGGTTGAGCGACTTGTAGCGCAGGATGAGTGCATCGAGCTGCGCGCTCGCCTCGGTGAGCCCGTGCACCTGTCCGAACCAGCCGCCGAGCTTGCGCAACACCGATTCATCTGAGAGCACGGCGTTGGCTAGAAGCCGCGAGAAGCCGACATCGTTGCCGCCGATGGAGACGAAGAGGAGATCGATCTTGCGCGCATTGATTGGATCGCACTTGCGCAGCACGAGACCGCCCTTCAACTCTGGGATGGTCCCGTTCATGTGGTAGGCCTCGGGTAGATCCTGCATGGGGGCCTCGTGGGTGCCGCACTGGGCCGAGGCGATCAGCGAAATCTGCGAGAGATCGGGCGGGTTGGGCACCCACTCGTTGCCCGTGTAGCGCAAGAACAGGCCGAAGGTGACCTCCGAGCCCGAGCAGGAAACGCCGACGTAGGTAACTGCGCGATGCGGGTCCTCGACCCCGAGCTGAAGGGCAGCGCGCAATTGATGCGAATAGAGCGAGCGGTGGCACGCCTGGTCGTTCCAGCGCGCGCTCTCCTCCATGAAGGCCTTATCGCCGATCTGCTGCCACGGACCGACGCGGGCTGGGTAACCGCCGAGATCGACGCCCTCGCTCTTGCGCTTGCCGTAGCTTGCAGCGCGCTCCCGCGAGAAATGCACCGGCACGTCGGGGTTGCCTTCGCCCGATGCGATGCTGTCGCCTATGCCGACGATGAAGAGGTCGCGGACCTGGATGTCCTCGGTCGCCACCGTGCGGCCTCCGATCTCCACCTCGACGGTCAAGCCGCTGGGGTAGGGTACGTCGAGCTTCACGGACTCGCTACACGGCTGCGTCACGACCTTGCCGCGCAGCTCGCCGCCCCCGTGCGGCGCGGTGAGCCACGTGCAGCTCAGACCCGCGGGCTCGTCGACTTGGTTGATGCGGGCGATCACACGGTGCGACTTGGGGTTTATGTAGTCCTCGGTGTGCGCACAAACGAAGCGGTTGGTCCGCGAATCCCAGCACGTGTTGCGGAACATGGTCTCCGCCCAGCCCTCTTCGTGCCGTCGGCTCAGAGCCTGCTCGGCGGCAAGCACGGGATGCTGCAGTCGCTGCTCGGGCGTCAGCGCGAGGTAGGTCGCGCGATGCACCTCGGTGTCGGCGGCATCAGTGAAAAAGCGGAAGGGATTCTCGACACGCCAGGCGATGTCCGGCACCTGCAAGGGCATGGCCGGGGCATCGGCATTGCCGGAGGGCAGCATCGGGGCCGCGGGATTGGTTTGGCTCGCGGCAGAGGTCGCGAGCGCGACCGCGAGCACGCCCAGCGCCAGCAGCCGACCGTTCGATCGGAACATGCTTACCTCCGCCTCGCCGCGTGGTTTAGATTTTCCCGCGTACGCTCGCCCACCAAAGCCGCCAAACTCGCGTCAGCGGAGAAATGTCGGCCCGCTCGCAAACGATCTTCGGCCCTAGTCTCTCCAAAGCCGTCAAATAGGGCCCCACGAGGGCAACGGGCAGCACTGCTGCGATGGGAGTGTGACGAGATTGCCGACGCGCCTCCTGCAGCGAGCATTTGGCGCCTTCTAGAATAGCGGGCGCAAGCGCTGCCCAATCGTTAACCAGGTGTCCGTGCGACGAGTGGCGGCGAGCGTCGAGCATGAGCGGCATTGCGCGTAGCAGTCGAACGCGCCCGTAGGCCCGCCCCGCCGCACGCAGAAGCATGTCGGCCGCGTCGCTCCCAGGGATGCCGAGGATGCGCGCGGCAAGGCGAAACGCCGCACCGTCGGTCTCATCGCAATACTGATCCAGCGCCGCCGCTCCCGCGGCGAAACCCGGGTCGAGCGCGCGCGACCGGGCGTCGAGCAAGGCCGAGAACATTTCTACCGGCAACGCATGTTGAACGATCGCCGCGCGCGCAGCATCGGCGATCGGGTTCCCGGTTGCTTCGCCGCCAATGTGCTCCGGCGCGAGCGCGTCGCGCCACCACTGCAGGCGCATCTCGGCGACCAGAGGTTCGCTCGCAGCGGCGACAATGCGTGCGGTCTCTCCCACGAATGCAGCAAGTGCGATCAAATCGCGGCGCGCTCCGCGTGGGGCGAGACGCGCCGCGAGGTAGCAATCGAGCGCGTTTGCGCGGGCCGCCGCATCGACCACGGCGTCTCCATTCGTCCCGTCATCGCTGTGCTTTGCCATTGGCGCGCTGCCTCATTCGACGGCAATGAGACCGGCGCTCACGTCGCGCCCTTCTGCCAGCAACACGTTGAAGGTGCGGGCCGCGGCGCCCGTGCTCATGGGCTCAAGCCCGATTCCGGCCTCAGCAAAAAGCTTCCGCACGTCGGCTGAGGGAAATGTGTGGTCCCGTCCGGTGCCGAGCAGGACGAATCCCGGCGGCACCACCTCGCGCAGAAACGCGGCGCAGCGTTCCGCCGTCACGTCGTCGACGCTCGTCACGTCCCAAGCATAAACGCCGCTGGGGAGCACGAGCAGCGAGCCGCGATGGCTCATACCCGCGAAGCGGAAGCCACCGTTGCCGTAGGCGTCGATCGGAGCTCGCTGCGGGTAATGGGCGGGTGCCGGGGGCATGGCCTCTCCTAGCGCCCGTCGCTCCGCTAGGTCTGCCGGGACGCGGCCTTGGCCTTCGCGGGCGTGGGCTCCTTGGCCTTTACGGCGGCAGCTTCCTTCGCCTTCACCGCGTGCCCGACCGTATCGCGCCTCACGCCGAGGTAGCCCAGCAACGGTGCGGCAATGAAGATCGAGGAGTACGTGCCGATGATGATGCCGAACAGCATCGCGAAGGAGAAGTTGCGGATGACCTCGCCGCCGAAGATCAAGAGCGCCAGAATGCCGGCGATAGCCGTCATGCCCGTGAGGATGGTGCGCGACAGCGTCTCGTTTATCGAGACGTTCAGCAACTCGTTCAGGTCCATGCGCTTGTACTTGCGCAAATTCTCGCGGATGCGGTCCGACACGACGACGGTGTCGTTCACCGAGTAGCCGAGAATGGTCAAAAGCGCCGCGACGATCGAAAGGTCGAAATCCAGCTGCAACAGCGAGAACAGGCCCACCGTAACCAGAACGTCGTGCACCAGGGCGACGACAGCACCAAGCGCGAACTGCCATTCGAAGCGGAACCACACGTAGACGATGATCGCTAGAATGGAGGCGAACACCGCGATCGTGCCCGTGCGTCGCAGCTCGCTCGACACTGTTGGCCCCACCACCTCGATCCGCCGCTGGGTGTAGCTATCGCCCAGGGTCTCGACGACCTTTTTCATCGCCACCTGCTGCTCGGCTTCGCCGCCCGGCTGCTGCTCGACCCGGATCAGAACGTCCGTGTCGGCGCCGAAGCTCTGGATCTGGACGTTGCCGATGCCGAGCGCGTTGAGCTTGGTGCGCATCTCGTGGAGATCGGCGGGGCCATTCTTCGACTGCACCTCGATCAGCGATCCGCCCTTGAAGTCGACGCCGTAGTTGAGCCCACGCGTGAAGAACAGCAGCAGCGAAAGCGCCATGAACAGCACGGACAGCCCGAAGCACAGACCTTTGAAGCGCATGAAGGGCAGCCGCAAGTCGTGCGGGAAGAAGTCGAAGCCCTTGAAATCGGGGACGGGAAAGAACATCGCTTGCCTCTCTAGACCGGCACTTCGACGATACGGCCCTTGCTCTTCGCCGCCTTGAGCCACAACACGACGAGCAACCTGGTCACGGTGACCGCGGAGAACACTGATGTCAGGATGCCGATCGTCAGCGTCACGGCGAAGCCGCGGATCGGCCCGGAGCCGAGCCAGAACATGATGACGGCGGCGGCAAGCGTCGTGAGCTGGCTATCGAAGATCGTGATGAATGCGCGCTGAAATCCCTGCTCGATGGCCGCGATCGGCGTCTTGCCCGTCCGCAGCTCCTCGCGAATGCGCTCGTAGATCAGGACGTTGGCGTCTACCGCCATGCCGATGGTCAACACGAAGCCGGCGATGCCGGGTAACGTGAGCGTCGTTCCGATGATCGTCATTGCGCCAATGATCAGGAATCCGTGCACGAGCAGGCCGATCACCGCGAATACGCCGAACGTTCCGTAGGCGACGATCGTCAGAAGTCCGGTCAACAGGCACCCAATGAGGCCCGCGAGCTTGCCGGCCGCGATCGAAGTCAGCGCCGAGCGACGGCCCGACCGTGCGCTCCTCAACGATCGTGAGCTTCGTCGGCAGCGCGCCGGAGCGCAGCTGCACCGCGAGCGTAGTGGCGGAATCGACGGTGAAGCTGCCCGAGATCTGCCCGGAGCCGCCGAGGATCGGCTCGCGGATGACCGGCGCCGACAGCACCTTGTCGTCGAGCACGATGGCAAACGGCGAGCCGACATTATCCTTGGTGAAATTGCCGAACTTGCGCGCGCCCGACTGGTTGAAGCGGAAGGAGATGATCGGCTCGTTGGTGCGCGAGTCGAAGCCTGGCTGCGCGTCGACGAGATCCTCGCCCGACACCACCGGCGTCTCCTGCAGGACGTAGGAGCGGCCGCCTTCACCCTCGCCCGAGGATAGATCTTGTAGCCCAGCGGCACGCGCGTCTGCTTGGCCTCCTCCGCCGTCACCGTCGGATGCACGGCGTGGAACGTCAGCTTGGCGGTCTGGCCGATGAGATCCTTGAGTTGCTTGGTATCCTGCAGGCCGGGGAACTGCACGAGGATGCGATCGCTGCCCTGGCGGACGACGGTCGATTCTGCGGTGCCCAGTGCATTGACGCGGCGGTTCACCGTCTCGATCGCCGCGCTCGCCGCACTCGACACGCGTTGTCGCATTCCCTGCTCGGTCGGGCGGAGCGTGATCACATCGGGCGGCGTCTGCTCGACCGTGATGTCGTTGCCGCCCGTGCCGAGGATGGCGTTGCCAATGGGCTGCACCAGCTTCTTCAAAGCGGCGTAGGCCTTGTCCATGTCCTCCGGCTTGGAGATCTTCACCTGCACGGAGTTGCCGGCGATGCCGAGGCCGGTAAAGCCGATCTTGGCCTCGCGCAGCCGCTTGCGCGCGTCATCGCGCAGGTTGGTAAGCCAATCCTTCTTCAGCTCGTTGGTTCCATGGCCAGCAGCAGATGCGCGCCGCCGCGCAGGTCGAGGCCAAGCGGCAGCTGCCGCTGGGGCATCGAACGCGGCCAGCCGGCCACGGTCTCCTTGGAGAAGAAGTTCGGCAGCGCGACGACGAAGCCTGCAAGGCACGTCAGCACGATCAGAACGATTTTCCAGCGGTCGAAGTGCAGCATCGGACAAATCTCTTCTGGTTTTGCGCCCGGTCGCGCAGGACGGGCTTTCAAGTTGCCTCTTTGACGGTCTCGCCTTTGGTGCGCACGTCCATGAGCGTGGTCTTGACCACGCGCACGCGCATGTTATCGGAGAGCTCGACCTCGATCTCGTCGCAGTTGTCGGAGGCTTTGGTCACCTTGCCGACGATGCCGCCGGACGTGATGACGGTGTCGCCGCGGCGCACTCGTTGACACGACTCGCGAAGCTCCTTGGCGCGCTGCGGCTGCGGACGGATGAGCAGGAAATAAAAGATCACGAGCATCAGCAGCATGGGGAACAGCAAGCCCCCGTGCGCGTCCAAGCGTCGGTGCGCTCCAGCCTGCGCGAATGCTGGCGTGATGAACATCAGTCCGTCCTCTTGGGATGTTGGGAACAGAGGATTAAGCCTGCGCGAGCGCAGCCCGGCGGCGCCGCCCTCCTGAAAAGTGGCGGACTATAGTGTTGCGCAAACGCCTTTGCAACCTCGACGGCTGGCGCGAGGGCAGAAGGGGTGACTTCCGGCCCGCGCTATTAAAGCTCACTCTTTCCGAACAAGCAAAATCGCTTAGCCCGCGGCCGTTTTCGATATCTCTCATGAGCGACAACCGATCCTGATCGCGCGCCTCGAACGGATCGCGGACGCCCTCGAGCGGCTGGCGCCGCCGCGTCGGCCGCGCCCGATTTCGACGCGCGGAGGCTTTCATCTGGCAGCCTGACGCCGCAGTCTTCGAGCCCGTCGCCCAGGTCAACCGCGTGCCGCTCGGCTGCTCAAGGGCATCGATAACGGCGCCCGCATCTCGCGAGAACACGCGCCGGTTCGCCGCCGGGCTTCCCGCCAACAATGCGCTGCGCTGGGGCGCCCGCGGCATGGGCAAATCGTCCCTTGTGAAGGCGGTGCACGCCGAGTGCGTTCCGGCTGCATAAGAGCTGCGCGCGCAAGGGGCGGACCTGAAGCTCATCGAAATTCATCGCGAGGACATCGCTTCGCTGCCGAACTGCCTGGCGCTCTGCTCAAGGCCGCCGCCGCTTCATCGTCTTCTGCGACGATCTCTCCTTCGACCACGACGACACGAGCTACAAATCGCTCAAGGCGGTGCTCGAAGGCGGCATCGAGGGCCGGCCGGAGAACGTCATCTTCTATGCGACATCCAACCGCCGGCATCTCATGCCGCGCGACATGATCGAGAACGAGCGATCGACTGCCATCAATCCGGCGGAGGCCGTGGAAGAAAAGGTCTCGCTGTCGGACCGCTTCGGCCTTTGGCTCGGCTTTTACAACTGCGAGCCAGGACGACTACCTGGCGATGGTGCGGGCCTACGCGGCCACTACCGCTAAGTTCAAGGACGAGGAACTCGTGCGCGACGCGCTCGAATGGTGCGACGACGCGCGGCGCGCGCTCGGGCCGCGTCGCCTGGCAGTACGTGCAGGATCTCGCGGGCCGGCTAGGCAAACGGCTCGAGCCTTAGATTTCAGGTACCCGGGGCTGGGAGGTGCCGGACTGTTGG
>CAVUWX010000008.1:0-17311 GCA_963745205.1 uncultured Alphaproteobacteria bacterium | reverse complement strand
TTTTTCCATGCGTATCGTGCAGAATCGCTGGGAGCAACCGTTCTTCATTGCCCGTGGCCCAATCGTTGGCAGCGGTGACGGTTGTCGTCCAATCCCCAATACCCAGGCGGGTGGGCGTGTAGAGCGCGTGCATGAAAAGGGCGCTGACACAGATAGTGGAGACTATCATTGCGGTCAGGGAAATCATCATAAGGCGCATCTTGCTCTCCTCTCAGAGGTTAGGTCGACGCGATACGATGCGACTCCGCTAACTGCGGATTTCAAATCTAATGTCTTGCTGTCGCAAACGATCTGGCCATTCGCGAATTAACCTGACGCGCTGTTGCGACGGCAGCCGCGATTCCATCGTTGTGCTCGATGGCTTCCTCAACGACGCGTGCATCCTCGTCGTCGAGTTTGTCAGCGACATAGTCGCTGATGAGATCTGGCGTAATATGGCAAGTTCGATCTAACATGTTTGAGCTCCGACAAACTTGTTTCAGGCGTCCACTGCTGCCGAAGCCTAAACTGCGGTCCAGCGGCGTAGCCGATCGACTTCGATAACGCGTGACGCTAGCCATTGAAGTCAGGCCGTTAGCTAAAGCGATTCACGTGGTGCGACGTGCGTGGAAATGTCGATTATTGTGAAGTTGCGTCGCGCCCATGTACGAACGACAGGCAAGAAGGCGCTGCGCCTGAGGGCGGCCGAAGGCGCCGGATGCTCGCACCACATCAGCGGCCGCTATTCAGTGCCGCAATCACGATTTGATCTGGAGCAAGTCCCAGCCGCCGCGAATCAGCCAGCATTCCATTTGCATTCGGAGGGCGGATATGAATCCCACGCACATACATGCCTTCATGCCATACGCGGTTTTGGGCGCAGGGCTCATTATTGTCGTTTGCTTCCTTGCGCCCCCAAGTGCGACTCTCAACCATTCTCTTGGGCGAGTGATCTCCATCGCAAACGAGCGATCTCAAAATGCACAGCCTGTCGCTGGCGCGGCGGTCCTCAGGAGCTTTGCTCCCCATGGGCCGTGGTTCGATGCGGTGCCGGTCGATGCCAAGAAAGGACTAGGCAGCGCTCAGGCGGCGCCGTCTGCCGTGTGGCAAACGGCTATCGACACCGAGGGTGATACAGCGACACGGTTCAGTCCGGCAGAGCAGCCAAATCAGGCGTGTAGCGCATGGCTACAAGACTGGTCGGACCCGGAGAAACACGAAGGTCAGCTTGAGTGGATCATCGGCTTTGTAACCGGCAGCAATTACCGCAGCGAAGGGCAGGGGCAACCGGAGAATACAGACGAGGTCGAAATCTTCATTGAACACTACTGTCGGAACAATCCTGAGCATCACCTTTTCATGGCGGCGGCAGCTCTCGTGCAAGAGAGCGGCGGCCCGGCAGCGTTGCACGAATTTGAGAAGTTCACGCCAGCGAGCCAGCCTTTGAAATCCGATGCAACGAAGACCGGTGCGGCCAGCGCAGATCAGAACGAGAACTCGGCGGTCGCGAGCGACGGGTCGGGGACGCCCGCCACTTGCAAGCGGTACTTCCCCCATGTCGGTGTGACGATCACGGTTCCCTGCGACTAAACGTCGTCAAAGGCGTTGAGGGGGAATTTCCTACGCCGCGACGCCATCTCCCGTCAGCGGCGACGGCCGGTCGCCTCTAAGCTACCCTGCTACGCTGATTTGCTGCAGTGGAGGAAAGGGATACCGATGGCAACGAGTCAATCGACCGCCGTGATAGCGATGTTCGCCCTCGGATTGGCGTTCGCCCCAGCCGCTTCGGCTGACTCTGCAGGTGACGCCTGCACGGCTCTCTCAGAAGCGCGTGTCGCACTATATTTTATGATCAATGCCAAGACCAAGGCAGCGCAGGATGAGTTCAATGCGAAGGTGCAAGCGGCAAGCGCCAAGCTTGATTCCCTGCTTGCCGGCATGACCGGCGCTGACGCTAAGGTGGCGGCCGATTTCAAAGCCGTCTGGGATCAGTTCAAAGCGACACGTGAGAACGAGATCATACCGGCGATCTACAAAGGCAACGCCAGCGATGCCAAGAAGATCGCCGACGGCATTCAAGCCGACCGCCTGTCCAAAATGTGGGACATCATGTCCTGCAGATGACATACCAGCAGCACGAACTGGTTTTCGCGTGCACACCTCGGAATTTCGTGTCGGGCGCCAACAAAAAGCCCCGCTCGGATGGTTCCGGCGGGGCTTTCCTAATTTGTTAGTCAGCGCGACTTACGGGAGATTGTTCACCCAGTTGTCGACGTCCTTCTTCACCTGGTCCTTCGCGGTGCCGTAGCGGGCCTGGATCTTGCCCTCGAGCTGCTCGCGATTGCCGTTGATCTGCGTGAGGTCGTCGTCGGTAAGCTGGCCCCACTTCTCCTTCACCTTGCCTGAGAACTGTTTCCAGTTGCCTTGAACGCGATCCCAATTCATCGCCTCATCCTCCGAGTATTTGTTTCTAGGGGAGTCTCCCTAGAAACGTCGGCGCCGGTCAGTTAGTTCCATAGCGATGAAAAAGCCCGCTACGTAGATCATTGCACCCCTCACAGAGGAAACTGTCAGCGAGCTGGGTCAGCACGGGCTGAGCCGCGAGCCGCCCCGCTTTCCAACCCGCTTTCCAAGACGAATAGTGCTTAGTGCGCCGAAACACTCGACTCCGGACCGCTCTCGCGCGCATGCAGTGCCATCGCGATCAGCGCCACGCCGCCGAACACCATATTGATGCCTACCAGCATCCCGATAGCCCAGCCTGCGATCCCAGGCAGACCTGACAAAATGATGGCGGCCAAGATCAGGTCAATAACGCCGCTCACAAGCATCCAACCCCAGCGTCCGGATAACTCGCGCTTGTGCTCGAGGGCAAACAGTATCGAAGCTCCGCCTTCGATCACGAAAAACGCGATGAGCACCAATGTGAGCGAGAGCACGCCGCTGAGTGGACGCAAGAGCAGCACGATACCGGCAGCAATTCCGAGGAACGCCGAGAGGAGCGACCACCAGAAGCCTGGTGCGCGCCACATCCACAAGGTCGTGACCAACCCGACCATACCGCTGATCAGAAAGAGCGAGCCAACTAGAACCTCGATCGCGAGTGTAGCGATCGCTGGAACAGCGACGGCAGCTAAGCCGAGGATAACGAGAATGCTCCCCTCAACAGCAAAGAACCCCCAATGTACATGCAGCGATGTCGCCACTGCGCGCCTTACCTCCTCGATTTCGGGCTTGTCCGTGAACACCATAGCAAGCCGCCTCCTTGATTGACACGCCAGAGGGATACCAACGCGTACACACTTCGCGCAACTTCCTCAGCGGCTCAAGCCCGAGTACCTTAGCGATCGCGCAGCGCCCTCGTGAAGTGCGAGGACGCGGTGTTCAAGCCGGAGGCCTAATAGAGAAAGGCAACACCGATTCAGGCACGAGGTGCTGCCCTTGAGGGCTGCGTGAATGTCAATGCGTCCCCTCCTCAGAAAGCGGTTCGCAGTTTATCCGGGGAGCTACTCAGTAGACGCCGCCGAGGCTCAGCATAAGATTATAATGCGGCGTGCCGGGACCCTGGCGGCGGTAGCTTCGGGCGCGTTGGGATGGGGCGTCACTATGAACAGGACGTGCGTGTTGACGATAGCTGCTGCTTGAGCGGAGTTCGACTACAGATGGCATTCACGGCGCCAGCGCTGGTGGGATCGAAGGCGGCGTTCGCCATTCTCGGCGGCGCGGCCGCGGCTCCCGGCGTGACGGGCGGCGCGCTCGGTTCCGCGTCAAACGTCGTCGGGATCGGGCCGCCAATCCCCATTCGTCCCGGCAGCGGCTCGGTCGAGGCCACGGTCGTTAGCACCGGCTTGAACAGCGACTGTCCAACAGGGGCGCTAGGCAGGGCGTGCACCTGCTCCGCCGCGACCCGCAGGGCAGTGTTGCGCTTCGTGTGAGCCTGCGCCGTGATCGGCAAACCGACGCAACGTCCCGATGCCGACAGCGATTGGCCGGCCGGGCATGCGCCGCAGACCTCGTCGCCGTGCGACTGGATGAGCGCGAGCTGGACGTCGTCCGGCTCATCGAGAGGCAGCGTCGCGTTGACGCGATCGGTGAACTCCTTCATCGCGTCCTTGGTGCCAATACCCCACGAGCCGTCCATGCGACCCCAGTAGCAGCCGACGCGCCGCAGTTGTTGTTGGATGTCGAGGACGAGCTTGTAGCGGGCGTCGGGATCGCGCGGCGCAAGCTCAGTTGGCGCAGGCGTTGCAGCGGAGACGACCGTTGTCTGCCAACCGGTGTGCGCATCGTTGGCCATGGCTACTCGTAAGGCGGCTGTTGACGTGGTCTCGAGGCCCGCAAGGCGCGGCCCGAGCCGGGTAGAAGCCGATAGGGCAATGGAGGGCGAGAAGCGGCCCAAGCGAGACACGGGGGTGAGCTTAGCAGATGGTAGCTGGGCCGAGCGCAAGGCTGCGCTGTCGACGGGCGCCGGCAAATAGACAAACAGAGCCACGCCAATTCCTGCCAGCAGTATCAAACCACCGAGGCTACGCATCGAAATCACTCATCCGCCTCCGCCGGAAAGCGACGGACGCTTTGAAGTATGCCACAGTCGTGTGACGCTCAATATTGCTCAATTGTCATAGCACCAACCAGACCCGTCTGCTCTGACCGCTAGGGCTAAACCGAAAGCGGGCGAGCCGTCATAGGAGCGTTGCACAAGGCCAGTAGGAGGATTGTCCGTTGAGGCCACTCGGAAAGCCCCGCACCCGTCGCGGGGCTTTTTCGCGCCTTGCGTCCGTAGGAAGTGCAGCGCACGTTCACGAGGATGTGCTATTCTGATTGGCGCCTCGAGTGTGACGGAGCCCCCTTTCCCACCTCGGGGCCTCGCCCCGGGTCAGGATCGAGGCGCCCTCAGTTCGACAATGCAACGGTAGGTGTTGCGCCCGGGGTACCCCGCGAAACTCTATTCGTGGCAAAAAGAAATCTGATTTTCGATGGGAGGCGCACGATGTCCTCGGAGTTTATCCGGCTGGTCATCTTCGCGTTGACCTCATTTACAGTGACGGTGTTCTGCTCTGCGGCTTCGGGCGGTTGAAGCGCGAGCACTCGTTCGTTTGCGCGTCCCACGAATTTCGCGAGCCGTGAGAAGACCCGCAACGAGGATGAGCAGCGAGAGGATCCGGCGCCCTCCTATTCCAGAAAGCCTAACGGCGGCTTCGGAGGCTTTGGCGGTTTCTGTTCAAGCTCTGCGAGCAAGCGTCGTCCTTTAGGCGTGATGATCGCATCGCTGTCCGCCCGGATCACGAAAGACCAGCCCCGCCTCTTCGAGCGCTTTCGCGATCAGCAGATCCTCATCCGATAGACGGGTTGCTTTGCCCTCACCCGCTAGTCTCTCCAGAAGCTGCCGTTCGCGGTCGATCAGTGTCGCGATCCTTCCGTTAGAAGCGCGCTTAAGTTCGGCCTCTAGCTCATCATGATAGCTCGCGCGCTCGTGCCCATTGGCGCGAGCGTACGGTGCCTCGTTGTGCTGCTCTATCACGGCCGTTTCTGATGCTTCGCGCGCGGGCAAGAACTTGCCGATGCTGGCCGCCAAGGCGTGAAGCTCGTTGAAAATCCCTGATCGCCTTGCTTCGTGCTCAGAGGCAACGTTGCGAACGTTTTGGAGTGTGTCTTGGTCGAAGCGCTTGAGTGCATCGCCCAGGTCTTGAACTAGCGACCGTTCCGTATGTGCGGTCTGCGCGAGCCGCTGGCGCACCTGTTCGATGTGCGAAGTGAGATGAGTGAGATCGTTTGCCACGTTCAAGCCCCCTTGGTTCGGTTTGAACTCCACCACCCTCTACGTTGCGCGATAAAACCCAGCACGAAACATGCCTGAGTGAGCAAGCCCAATTCGCAGGCAGCGAGCAGCAAAATGGTAATAATCCAGACTGTCTTCACGACTTCACCTTTGCAATCGTTGGCTTCTTGTACTTCGCGAGCACGTAGTTGAGGCCCTCGGCAATCAACGCCTGCTGCGTCGTCCTCTGCTCGTAAGCAATGTCCCGCAAGAGGCCGAGCACGGCCTCGTCCTGCCACGACATCATCGGCTTCTTATGCTGACGATCGGGGCGCCGCTCGCCGATGGGCTGCACCTTGCCGCTCAACTTGGAGAGCGTCGACTGGACAACGCTTTCGCTCGGCTTCTGGTCCCTCTTCATCGTACGACTTCCTTCGTCTTCGGTGCCGATACCTTGACGCGGGCGAGGCACGCCCACAGCTCGCGGATGTCCTCTGCGGCGGCCTGCATCCCTTTGTTCTTGGCCTTGAGCTCCGTCACCCCTTTGCCGGCATTGTTGGCTTCAAGAAACTGATCGTGATGGTGCCGAACATAAGCGTCAGCGATCGGCAGCCCGAAGCGCTCGATAGCGACGGATGTCTCGTCGACCCACTGTGCGAGCTTCTTCGTCGGCACCTGATTGATGACGCCGATTGCCGCGTGCTTCTTGCCCGCCATTTCGAGCAGCTTGACCGTGTCCTGCAGCGCGACGTGGTCGAAGAGGCAGGCCGTCACCGGCACGATGATGAGATCCGACTGGCGCATGGCCGCGAGTGTTGTGTGATCGATTTTGCCTGGGGTGTCGATCATGACGAGCGTGACGCCGAGGTCTTCGGCGGCGGCGATCATTTTTGCGAGCTTGTCCGGCGCCGCCTCGATGACGTTCGGCCTGTCCGTGCCCCGCTTCTGATGCCACACATACGCGCTGTGCTGCGGGTCGAGATCGATGATGGCGATCCGCTCCTTGGTCGGCGGCGGGCGGTCCTTGTCGAGCGGCGAGGTGGCATAGGCTGCAAGGTGAGTGGCAAGCGATGTCTTCCCGCTGCCGCCACGTTGAACCGCAAAAGTCCACACGCGCATTGGCACCTCCTGGCAGCATATTACCGGGTAATATGCGGTGCTTACCGAATTGACGCGCTAAGATGTCAACGGCTACTGTCGCCAGACTTGTACTGAGCGGGGGATTTGCAGGTGCTGGCGAGGCTGTGGAGAGGTTCGCACTGGGGGCATGAACCGCCACCCCAACCGCCACCCCAATTGGCACCCCCGAGAGGTGCCCCGTCTCCCTGGCCCGTTCTGGTGCCTGCCACTGGCACCCCCAACCACGCGCCTCAACCGACGCCCAAGACCGCAGCCCCGAACCGGTGCCCGCAAGCCGGTGGAGGTCAGGAGCCTCTATCCCAAGCCCGTGCCCGAGTTAGTGCAGCACGCCCACGCGCTGCTCGAGCACGTCAAGACATGGTCGCCCGAGATGATCGGGGAGTATGTCTGGCAGTCCGACCTCAAGGGCACGTATCACGAGCTTTGCGAGGTGGAGGGCTGGGAGCCTCGCCATTGGACCGGCATCGGCCGCGAACTTGGGAAGATCACGAAAAAGATAGAGCCGAAGCGCAACGGCAAGAAATCCGTGGCCTACCGCATCCCGACAGCCATAGGCGCGCACAGGCGGCCGCTTTTCTCCTAGGTACTTTTTCCCCCTCAACACCTGTCCGCGTGGGCTGTAGCGCCTTCCTAGGCTTCTATGGGCAGGAATATGGGCAGAATTCCTATTCGTCGAAATTCATAAACAACATCAAAGACAGTGCGCGGACCAACAGTCCGGCACCTCCCAGCCCCGGGTACCTGAAATCTAAGGCTCGAGCCGTTTGCCTAGCCGGCCCGCGAGAGCTTGCGTGAACTGCCAGGCGACGCGGCCCGAGCGCGCGCCGCGGATCATGCTCCACTCAAGCGCTTCGCGCACGAGCTCCTCGTCCTTGAGCTTTAGGCGGTAGTGGGCCGCGTAGCCCCGCACCATCTCAAGGAAGTCCTCCTGATTGCAGTTGTGAAAGCCGAGCCAAAGGCCGAAGCGGTCCGACAGCGAGACCTTCTCCTCCACGGCCTCCGACGGGTTGATCGCGGTGGAACGCTCGTTCTCCACCATCTCGCGCGGCATTAGATGCCGGCGGTTGGATGTTGCATAGAAGATGACGTTCTCGGGCCGGCCTTCGATGCCGCCCTCGAGCACCGCCTTCAGCGACTTGTAGCTCGTGTCCTCCTTGTCGAACGAGAGGTCGTCGCAGAAGACGATGAAGCGGTGGCTGCTCTTGCGCAGAGCTGACAGGCAGCGCGGCAGCGAAGCGATGTCCTCGCGGTGGATCTCGACGAGCTTTAGGTCCGCCCCTTGCGCGCGCAGCTCCTTTTGCAGCCGCGAACGCACGTCCGCGTGCATCGCCTTGACGAGGGACGATTTGCCCATGCCGCGGGCGCCCCAGAGGAGCGCGTTGTTGGCGGGAAGGCGGCGGGCGAAGCGCTCGGTGTTCTCGGCGAGTTGGGGGGCGACGTTATCGAGGCCCTTCAGCAGCTCGAGGGAAACGCGGTTCACTTGGCCGACGGGCTCGAAGACTTCGCCGTCAGGCTGCCAGATGAATGCCTCCGCTGCGTCGAAATTGGGCGCGGCCGAGGCGGGAGGCGCCAGTCTCTCCAATGCGGCGGCGAGCCGCTCGAGCCGCGCGATCAGGGTCGTTTCGTCGTTCATCAGCGATCTCGCAAATGGCCGCGGGCTAAGCGATTTTGCTTGTTCGGCCAGAGTGCAGCTTCTATAGCGCGGGCGGCGGGGAAGTCACCCGGCTTCTGCCCTCGCGCCCCGCCCGTCGACAGTTGCAAAGCTTTTGCGCAGCACTATAGTCACGGCACTTTTCAGGCAGGGCAGGCGCCGCAGGGCTGCGCTCGCGCAGGCTTAATCCTCTGTTGCCCAACATCCGCAAGGGGACGGACTGATGTTCATCACGCCAGCATACGCGCAGGCTGGAGGCGCCACCGACGTCTTGGGCGGAGCAGGGGGGTTAATTTTCCCCATGCTCGTGATGATCGTAATCTTTTACATCCTGGTCATCCGCCCTCAGCAGCAGCGTGCCAAGGATCATCGCGAGCTCGTGTCCCGGGTGCGCCGTGGCGACACCGTGATCACGTCCGGCGGCTTCATCGGCAAGGTCACCAAGGCCGCCGACAATTCCGATGAGATTGAGGTCGAGCTGTCCGATAGCATGCGCGTGCGCGTGCTGAAGTCGACACTCATGGACGTGCGCGCTAGGGGCGAGACCGTCAAAGAGGCAACTTGAAAGCACGTCCTGCCGACCGGGCGCAAAACCAGAAGAGATTGTTGTCGCGATGCTGCACTTCGACCGCTGGAAAATCGTTCTGATCGTGCTGACGTGCCTCGCTGGCGTCGTCTTCACGCTACCAAACTTCTTTGCGAAGGAGACCGTGGAGAGCTGGCCGCGTTGGATGCCCCACCGCCAGCTCCCACTTGGCCTCGACCTGCGCGGTGGCGCGCACCTTCTGCTCGCCATGGACACCAACGAGCTGGAGAAGGATTGGCTTACCACCCTCCGCGATGACGCACGCAAGCAACTGCGCGAGGCCAAGATCGGCTTTGCTGGCCTGAGCGTCGCCGGCAACTCCGTGCAGGTGAAGATCTCCAAGCCTGAGGACATGGACAAGGCCTACGCCGCTTTGAAGAAGCTGGTGCAGCCCATTGGCAACGCCATCCTCGGCACGGGTGGCAACGACATCACGGTCGAGCAGACGCCGCCCGATGTGATCACGCTCCGCCCGACCGAGCAGGGAATGCGACAACGCGTGTCGAGTGCGGCGAGCGCGGCGATCGAGACGGTGAACCGCCGAGTCAATGCACTGGGCACCGCAGAATCGACCGTCGTCCGCCAGGGCAGCGATCGCATCCTCGTGCAGTTCCCCGGCCTGCAGGATACTAAGCAACTCAAGGATCTCATCGGCCAGACCGCCAAGCTGACGTTCCACGCCGTGCATCCGACGGTGACGGCGGAGGAGGCCAAGCAGACGCGCGTGCCGCTGGGCTATAAGATCTACTCCTCGGGCGAGGGTGAAGGCGGCCGCTCCTACGTCCTGCAGGAGACGCCGGTGGTGTCGGGCGAGGATCTCGTCGACGCACAACCAGGCTTCGACTCGCGCACCAACGAGCCGATCATCTCCTTCCGCTTCAACCAGTCGGGCGCGCGCAAGTTCGGCACTTTTACCAAGGATAATGTCGGCTCGCCGTTTGCCATTGTGCTCGACGACAAGGTGCTGTCGGCGCCGGTCGTCCGCGAACCGATCCTCGGCGGCTCCGGGCAGATTTCGGGCAGCTTCACCGTCGATTCCGCCACTACGCTCGCGGTGCAGCTGCGCTCCGGCGCGCTGCCGACGAAGCTCACCATTGTTGAGGAGCGCACGGTCGGGCCGTCGCTCGGCGCTGACTTCGATCGCGGCCGGCAAGCTCGCTGGCCTCATTGGGTGCCTGTTGACCGGACTTCTGACGATCGTCGCCTACGGAACGTTCGGCGTATTCGCGGTGATCGGCCTGCTCGTGCACGGATTCCTGATCATTGGCGCAATGACGATCATCGGAACGACGCTCACGTTACCCGGCATCGCTGGCTTCGTGTTGACCATCGGCATGGCGGTAGACGCCAACGTCCTCATCTACGAGCGCATTCGCGAGGAGCTGCGGACGGGCAAGACGCCGATCGCGGCCATCGAGCAGGGATTTCAGCGCGCATTCATCACCATCTTCGATAGCCAGCTCACGACGCTTGCCGCCGCCGTCATCATGTTCTGGCTCGGCTCCGGGCCGATCCGCGGCTTCGCCGTGACGCTGACGATCGGCATCCTGACATCAGTGTTCTCCGCGGTCACCGTGACCAGGTTGCTCGTCGTGTTGTGGCTCAAGGCGGCGAAGAGCAAGGGCCGTATCGTCGAAGTGCCGGTCTAGAGAGGCAAGCGATGTTCTTTCCCGTCCCCGATTTCAAGGGCTTCGACTTCTTCCCGCATGACTTGCGGCTGCCCTTCATGCGCTTCAAAGGTCTGTGCTTCGGGCTGTCCGTGCTGTTCATGGCGCTTTCGCTGCTGCTGTTCTTCACGCGTGGGCTCAACTACGGCGTCGACTTCAAGGGCGGATCGCTGATCGAGGTGCAGTCGAAGAATGGCCCCGCCGATCTCCACGAGATGCGCACCAAGCTCAACGCGCTCGGCATCGGCAACGTCCAGATCCAGAGCTTCGGCGCCGACACGGACGTTCTGATCCGGGTCGAGCAGCAGCCGGGCGGCGAAGCCGAGCAGCAGGTGGCGATGAAAAAGGTCGTCGAGACCCTGGGCGATAGCTACACCCAGCGGCGGATCGAGGTGGTGGGGCCAACAGTGTCGAGCGAGCTGCGACGCACGGGCACGATCGCGGTGTTCGCCTCCATTCTAGCGATCATCGTCTACGTGTGGTTCCGCTTCGAATGGCAGTTCGCGCTTGGTGCTGTCGTCGCCCTGGTGCACGACGTTCTGGTTACGGTGGGCCTGTTCTCGCTGTTGCAGCTGGATTTCGACCTTTCGATCGTCGCGGCGCTTTTGACCATTCTCGGCTACTCGGTGAACGACACCGTCGTCGTGTCGGACCGCATCCGCGAGAATTTGCGCAAGTACAAGCGCATGGACCTGAACGAGTTGCTGAACGTCTCGATAAACGAGACGCTGTCGCGCACCATCCTCACGGGCATGACGGCTATCGCCGGCATTCTGGCGCTCTTGATCTTCGGCGGCGAGGTCATCCGCAACTTCTCCTTCGCGATGCTGTTCGGCATCATCATCGGCACGTACTCCTCGATCTTCATTGCCGCACCGTTGCTGGACTACCTCGGCGTGAGGCGCGATACGGTCGGGCACGCGGTGAAGGCGAAGGAAGCTGCCGCCGTAAAGGCCAAGGAGCCCACGCCCGCGAAGGCCAAGGCCGCGTCCCGGCAGACCTAGCGGAGCGACGGGCGCTAGGAGAGGCCATGCCCCCGGCACCCGCCCATTACCCGCAGCGAGCTCCGATCGACGCCTACGGCAACGGTGGCTTCCGCTTCGCGGGTATGAGCCATCGCGGCTCGCTGCTCGTGCTCCCCAGCGGCGTTTATGCTTGGGACGTGACGAGCGTCGACGACGTGACGGCGGAACGCTGCGCCGCGTTTCTGCGCGAGGTGGTGCCGCCGGGATTCGTCCTGCTCGGCACCGGACGGGACCACACATTTCCCTCAGCCGACGTGCGGAAGCTTTTTGCTGAGGCCGGAATCGGGCTTGAGCCCATGAGCACGGGCGCCGCGGCCCGCACCTTCAACGTGTTGCTGGCAGAAGGGCGCGACGTGAGCGCCGGTCTCATTGCCGTCGAATGAGGCAGCGCGCCAATGGCAAAGCACAGCGATGACGGGACGAATGGAGACGCCGTGGTCGATGCGGCGGCCCGCGCAAACGCGCTCGATTGCTACCTCGCGGCGCGTCTCGCCCCACGCGGAGCGCGCCGCGATTTGATCGCACTTGCTGCATTCGTGGGAGAGACCGCACGCATTGTCGCCGCTGCGAGCGAACCTCTGGTCGCCGAGATGCGCCTGCAGTGGTGGCGCGACGCGCTCGCGCCGGAGCACATTGGCGGCGAAGCAACCGGGAACCCGATCGCCGATGCTGCGCGCGCGGCGATCGTTCAACATGCGTTGCCGGTAGAAATGTTCTCGGCCTTGCTCGACGCCCGGTCGCGCGCGCTCGACCCGGGTTTCGCCGCGGGAGCGGCGGCGCTGGATCAGTATTGCGATGAGACCGACGGTGCGGCGTTTCGCCTTGCCGCGCGCATCCTCGGCATCCCTGGGAGCGACGCGGCCGACATGCTTCTGCGTGCGGCGGGGCGGGCCTACGGGCGCGTTCGACTGCTACGCGCAATGCCGCTCATGCTCGACGCTCGCCGCCACTCGTCGCACGGACACCTGGTTAACGATTGGGCAGCGCTTGCGCCCGCTATTCTAGAAGGCGCCAAATGCTCGCTGCAGGAGGCGCGTCGGCAATCTCGTCACACTCCCATCGCAGCAGTGCTGCCCGTTGCCCTCGTGGGGCCCTATTTGACGGCTTTGGAGAGACTAGGGCCGAAGATCGTTTGCGAGCGGGCCGACATTTCTCCGCTGACGCGAGTTTGGCGGCTTTGGTGGGCGAGCGTACGCGGGAAAATCTAAACCACGCGGCGAGGCGGAGGTAAGCATGTTCCGATCGAACGGTCGGCTGCTGGCGCTGGGCGTGCTCGCGGTCGCGCTCGCGACCTCTGCCGCGAGCCAAACCAATCCCGCGGCCCCGATGCTGCCCTCCGGCAATGCCGATGCCCCGGCCATGCCCTTGCAGGTGCCGGACATCGCCTGGCGTGTCGAGAATCCCTTCCGCTTTTTCACTGATGCCGCCGACACCGAGGTGCATCGCGCGACCTACCTCGCGCTGACGCCCGAGCAGCGACTGCAGCATCCCGTGCTTGCCGCCGAGCAGGCTCTGAGCCGACGGCACGAAGAGGGCTGGGCGGAGACCATGTTCCGCAACACGTGCTGGGATTCGCGGACCAACCGCTTCGTTTGTGCGCACACCGAGGACTACATAAACCCCAAGTCGCACCGTGTGATCGCCCGCATCAACCAAGTCGACGAGCCCGCGGGTCTGAGCTGCACGTGGCTCACCGCGCCGCACGGGGGCGGCGAGCTGCGCGGCAAGGTCGTGACGCAGCCGTGTAGCGAGTCCGGTGAAGCTCGACGTACCCTACCCCAGCGGCTTGACCGTCGAGGTGGAGATCGGAGGCCGCACGGTGGCGACCGAGGACATCCAGGTCCGCGACCTCTTCATCGTCGGCATAGGCGACAGCATCGCATCGGGCGAAGGCAACCCCGACGTGCCGGTGCATTTCTCGCGGGAGCGCGCTGCAAGCTACGGCAAGCGCAAGAGCGAGGGCGTCGATCTCGGCGGTTACCCAGCCCGCGTCGGTCCGTGGCAGCAGATCGGCGATAAGGCCTTCATGGAGGAGAGCGCGCGCTGGAACGACCAGGCGTGCCACCGCTCGCTCTATTCGCATCAATTGCGCGCTGCCCTTCAGCTCGGGGTCGAGGACCCGCATCGCGCAGTTACCTACGTCGGCGTTTCCTGCTCGGGCTCGGAGGTCACCTTCGGCCTGTTCTTGCGCTACACGGGCAACGAGTGGGTGCCCAACCCGCCCGATCTCTCGCAGATTTCGCTGATCGCCTCGGCCCAGTGCGGCACCCACGAGGCCCCCATGCAGGATCTACCCGAGGCCTACCACATGAACGGGACCATCCCAGAGTTGAAGGGCGGTCTCGTGCTGCGCAAGTGCGATCCAATCAATGCGCGCAAGATCGATCTCCTCTTCGTCTCCATCGGCGGCAACGATGTCGGCTTCTCGCGGCTTCTAGCCAACGCCGTGCTCTCAGATGAATCGGTGTTGCGCAAGCTCGGCGGCTGGTTCGGACAGGTGCACGGGCTCACCGAGGCGAGCGCGCAGCTCGATGCACTCATCCTGCGCTACAAGTCGCTCAACCGCGCGATCCACTATCTGCTGCACGTGCCGTGGGAGGAATCTGACCGCGTGATCCTGACGGCGTATCCGGAGCTCGCGCTGCTAGGCGACGGCAGCGAGGTCTGCCCCGATGGGCGTGCGGGGATGGAGGTTCTGCCTGATTTCAGGCTGAGCGAGTTGAAGGTCCGCACCGGCACCTGGATCTCGGATAAGCTCAACCGCGCGATGTCGGATGCGGCGGCCGAGTATCACTGGACATTCGTGTCGTCGCACCGCCGCGCGTTTATCGGCCGCGGCATCTGCGCGGGCAACACCTACGACGGCGGCGACATCGCGGACGAACTGCGCCTGCCGCGCAAGACGGAAGCCGGCTGGCGCCCCTACGACCCCGCCGACTACAGGGCGTATGCCTCGCGCCAGCGCTGGTTCCGTACGCCCAACGACGCGTTCATGACGGCGAATTTCCAGGTTGCCTCGTCGCAATTGCAGAAGGTGCTGAAGCTCAACGCCTTCTCATGGTTCCAACTCGTCCTGGCCTCGACCTATTCGGGGGCCTTTCATCCCACCGCCGAGGGGCAGGCGGCCATCGCCGATGCCGTCGTCGACAAGGCCCGCGCAGTGATCGAGAAGTATGCGGCGCCGACGCGCTCGCGCGTCGCGCCAACAGTCACCCACGCTGAGGGAAGCTCGGTCGAGTAGGAGCGCCGCTGTCGCAATCACTCCGCCGCGGCCGATGGTGCGCTTGCGCCGCCGAGCCAAGCTTCGAGATCCGCCAGCGCGCGCAGCGACACTGCACGTCGCTTCGCGCGCGTCTTGTCCTTGCCCTTAATCCGCTTGCCCGAGTTGTCCCGCTCCGGTGCCGGCCCGGGCGGCAACAGGCCATAGTTGATGTTCATCGGCTGGAACGATCGCGCGTGCGCTCGCTGCCTCGGCGATGAGGTGCCCGCCGGTGATGTGATCGAGGAGCGCGCCGAGCGCCGTCGTCGCGGGCGGAGGCGCGCATCGCGAGCCTAAGCGTTCCGCCGCCGCGAAACGCCCGGCGAGGAACCCGATAGCGGCGCTCTCGACGTAGCCTTCGACGCCCGTGATCTGGCCGGCGAAGCGCAGCCGCGGCTGGGCCTGGAGGCGCAGTGTTCCGTCGAGCAGCTTCGGCGAATTGATGTAGGTATTGCGATGCAGGCCGCCGAGGCGCGCGAACTCGGCGTTCTCGAGACCCGGGATCGTTCGGAAGATCCTGACCTGCTCGGCGTGCTTCAGCTTCGTTTGGAAGCCGACCATGTTCCACAGCGTGCCAAGCGCGTTGTCCTGGCGAAGCTGGACGACCGCGTGGGCCGCGCGCCTCCCGTCGCGGATCATCGAGCCCGACTGGCTTCATCGGGCCGAAGCGCAGCGTCTCCCGGCCGCGTTCCGCCATTACCTCGATCGGCAGGCAGCCATCGAAGTAGGGCGTCGACGCCTCCCACTCCTTGAAGCATGTCTTGTCGCCGGCCAGCAGCGCGTCGACGAACGCTTCGTATTCGGGCTTCTGACATTGGGCAATTGAGATAATCCGCGCCGGTCCCAGCAGGTCCGGCTTTGTCGTAACGCGACTGAAACCAGGCGACCCCCGTGTCGATCCTTTCGCGATGCACGACCGGCGCGATCGCATCGAAGAAGGCGAGAGCCTCACCCGTCAACCTGCAACGCGGTGCTCAATGCCGGCGACGTCAACGGGCCCGTGGCGACGATGGCGTTCTCCCAGTCATCGGGTGGCAGGCCGTCGAGCTCGCCGCGTTCGATGGTAACGAGCGGGTTGACGAAAGGCGCGCCGTGACTTCTGCCGAGAACGCATCGCGGTCGACGGCGAGCGCGCCGCCGGCTGGAAGCTTGTGCGTGTCGCCCGCCGCCAGGATCAATGATCCGGCGCGGCGCATCTCCTCGTGCAGAAGACCGACGGCATTGTTCTCCCAATCGTCGGAACGGAACGAGTTCGAGCAGACGAGCTCTGCGAAGGCATCCGTCTTGTGTGCTTCCGTCGAACGAAGCGGGCGCATCTCGTGCAGGACGACTGGAACGCCGGTTGCCGCGATCTGCCAGGCTGCCTCCGAGCCTGCGAGCCCCCCGCCGATTACGTGAATGGGCCGTCTTACTGTCATGGCGGCGAACGCTAGGCGGACTAAGGCGAACGCCTGATGGCGGGTTTCCCGCTCTGGCCCATTTCTCCCGACGCAAGGCGGCCGAGGTGGCAGCACTGTTTTTCTCCGCGCGCGCGCGGCGGCGCTGCACATGCTCTGTATTGCAACCAGATCACTTGCGATCTGCCTGCGCCCGGCATCCAGACCGTGGTTTCGAGCCTTGTCGCGCCGCCTGCTGTGCCGCCGCGACGGCGAAGCCTCCATCCGCCGCGACGTCGCAAGTCAAAGCCGCAGCGTCGAGCTGGCGCCCGTGCTCGGTATCCTCGGCGCGGTGCTGATCGGCTTCGGCGCCATGAGCTTGGCCGCTTCGCGCTGGAACGAGATGGCGCGGCTTTTAAGACTGGCGCTCATATTTGGCAGGGTCTTTTTTTCTTCCACTGCGTCGCCGGCCTGCTGTACGACCGCGATCATCCGGCCTTCGCGCATGCGGCGATCGTCGCGGGCGTCGCGCTGTTCGGCGTGGGATCATGCTCATCGCGCAGATGTTCCATATCAGCGGCCACGCCGAGGATGCGGTGCTTATCTGGGCGCTGGGCGCGCTCGGCGCCGGCGTGGTGTTGCGCTCTAACCCGGCGCTGGCGCTAGCGATGCTGCTGATGGGGTTGTGGAGCGGGTGGGAGATGGGCAACTCCGACGGGGTACCGTGGCCCTGCCTGATCGGCTGGGCTGCAGTCGCGGCGGGCATGCTGTGGCGAGGGTGGATCCCAGGACTGCACCTCGCGGCCGTCAGTCCTCTTCATCTGGATCGTCACGATCGGCTACTTCCTTTTCCACGGCCATGGGCACGGC
>CAVUWX010000007.1:0-659160 GCA_963745205.1 uncultured Alphaproteobacteria bacterium | reverse complement strand
GCTCCCTCGGACAGCTTCGACCGCCAATCGATATGCGTTGCCTAAGTATTGGGCCGGCAGAGTGAATTCCGGGCGTCGGAAAGCAGAAATGGCCGACGGTTAGGCCTCTGTTTTTACGGGAAATTGAAACGGTATTGCTACCGCTACTCGTGGTATTGCCACGGAGCCATTGGTGGATTCCCCGCCCCTTGCGTTCACTCTGTTGTCGGACGGTCGGCTGTTGCTGCTGGCGGTCACGCTTGCGGCGGCCGCGAGCTTCGTCTCACTCAGCATCTTCGGCTATGCGAGCCGCGGGCGGCCGAACCGCCGCGCGGGCTGGCTTCTACTCGCTGCGGTATGCAGCTCATCGGGATTGTGGGCCGCGCATTTCATCGCGCTGCTGTCCCATCAAGCTGACCTTCCAGGTGCGTTGGAAGCGGGGCTGACGGTCGCCGCTCTCGTCGGCGTCGCCGGGATCATGTGGGGCGGGTTCGCCATCGCCGCGAACGGCACGCGCTGGTCGGCGCCCATCGGCGGCGCCGTCAACGGCGCCGGCATGGGCATCATGCACTACATCGGCATGTACGCCATCATGGTGCCTGGCGTCCTGGAGTGGAACTATCCGCTCGTGCTCGCCTCGCTCGGCCTTGGCGTCGGATTGAACTCGGCGGCGCTGAGCGTCTACCAACGGCGCAAGGGAGCCGTTGCGACGTGGCTCGCCACGGGCCTGCTCACGCTGGCCTTCTTTGGTTTGCACCTAACCGGCACGAAGGCCGCGCACTTCGTTGCGGGGACCGAGACGGCGATGGCGTCGAGCCCGCTGCAATGGATGCTGGCGGCGGTTGCGGCAGGCGCGGTTCTGATTGTCCTCGTTCTCGGCGCCGTCTCGGTGCTGATCGATCGCCGGACGATGCATGACAATGTGCTGATCATGCAGCAGCTCGTCGACGCTGCGATCGATGGGATCGTGGTGGCGAAGAACGACCGCATCGTGAGCGTCAATCAGCGCGTTGCCGAGCTTTGCAGCGTTCCGCGCGCGGAGCTGATCGGAAAGAGCGTCGCCGGCGATCTTATCGACAAGCCGATCGAGGCTTCGGGCGAAGCCATGCTGCGCACCGCCTCCGGCGTGCTCGTTCCCGTGAGCGTGGTGCGCAAGCGCCTGAGCGTCGGCGACGACGTCTACGCCATCCACGACCTCACCGAGCGGCGCGCCGTGGAAATGGAATTGCAGCGCCAGAACAGGGCCCTGCAGGAGCGGAAGGAGGAGCTCAGGTCGCGCAACCTGCTGCTCGACACGGCGCTCATGCACATGTCGCAGGGCCTCTGCATGTACGACAAGCACCAGCGCGTGGTCGTGTGCAACGAGCGCTACGCCACGCTCTACGGGCTGACGCCTGAGGACGTGAAGCCGGGGAGCACGCGGCGCGACATCGTCGAGCGCCGCATTGCGCTCGGCGTGTGGGGCGGAGGTTCCCCGGAAGCGTATCTGCGCGACCGCACCGCCACGGTCGATACCTCGAGCTACTCGATCCAAGAGATGAACGACGGCCGCTCGATTGCGACGGCGCACGTCCCGATGCCCGGCGGCGGTTGGGTGTGCACGCACGAGGACATTACCGAGCAGCGCCAGGCGCAGGCGAAAATCGAGCACCTCGCGCGCCATGACGGGCTGACCAACTTGCCCAACCGCGTGCTCGTGCGCGAACGGTTGCAGGAGGCGCTCACCCGCCTGCGACCCGGCGATGGACTTGCCGTGCACTGCATCGACCTCGATCGCTTCAAGGAGGTCAACGATGCGCTCGGCCACGCGGTCGGCGACGAGCTTCTGCAGGCGGTTGCGGTGCGGCTGTCGAAGGTCGTAGGCGACGGCGATACCCTCGCGCGCGTGGGCGGCGACGAATACGTCTTGGTGCAGAACCCCGCCTGCTCCCCGACCGATGCCACCGATCTCGCAGGGCAGATCATCGCCAAGATGAATGAGCCCTTCACGCTGGCGCAGAGGTTCCAGGTCGTGCTCGGGGTCTCGATCGGCATCGCCATGGCGCCGGGCGACGGCACCGACGCTGACCAGCTTTTGAAGGATGCCAACCTGGCGCTCTATCGCGCCAAGGAGGAGGAACGCGGCAAGTACCGCTTCTTCGAGCAGGAGATGGACGCGCGCATGCGCGCGCGGCACGAGCTGGAGCGCAACCTGCGCAGCGCGCTCGCCAACGGCGAGCTTGATCTCGCCTTTCAGCCGCTGTTGAACTTGAAACGCAACCAGCTGTCGGGTTTCGAGGCGCTGATGCGCTGGCGCACGCCGCAAGGGGCGGTGATCCCGCCGAGCGAGTTCATTCCGCTCGCCGAGGAAACGGGCCTCATCGTGCCTATGGGCGAGTGGGCGCTGCGCCAGGCGCTGACCGAAGCCGCAAAATGGCCGCGCCATATCCGGATTGCGGTCAACCTTTCCCCGGTGCAGTTCAACTCCCGCAACCTGACGCAGCTCGTGATGAGCGCGCTCGCCTCCTGCGGCGTCGAGCCGAGCCGGCTGGAGCTCGAGATCACCGAATCTGTCTTGTTGCAGAACCGCGAGACGACGCGCGCCACGCTGCATCAGCTCCGCGATCTCGGCGTGCGGATCGCGCTCGATGATTTCGGGACCGGGTTCTCCTCGCTGAGCTACCTGCGCAGCTTCCCCTTCGACAAAATCAAGATCGACCAGAGCTTCATCGCAGGTCTCGCCGACGGCAACGAGGAGTCGCTGGCGATCGTGCGTGCAGTGGCGCGGCTCGGCGCGAGCCTCGGTGTGGCCACCACCGCGGAGGGCGTCGAGACCCAGCTCCAACAGGAGATCGCGCGCCGCGAGGGCTTCACCGAGGCGCAAGGGTTCTGGATCGGCCGGCCGAAGAGCGCCGCCGCGATTGCGGAGGAAGGTGATCTCTTGCGCGCGCCGCCCAAGGGTAAGCGCCGTGCTGCGGCAGCGCAGCCGGAACGGCCCCGAACCGTCGAACAGAAGATCGAAACTGGCGCGGAGCCAAAGCGCGCGCGGCACGCCGCGAAGCGCACCCGTTCGGCTTGAGCGGCGATCGCCCCTAGGCCGCCGGCCCGGTCTCGATGGGGAGCTTAGCGTCCGCGCCCCACTCCGCCCAGCTTCCGTCGTAGACGGCGGCGTTGGTCTGGCCGAGCACGGCCAGCGCCAGCGAGAGAATCGACGCCGTGACGCCCGATCCGCAGGTGGTGATGATAGGAGACGAGGGATCGATCTTCGCAGCGGCAAAGATCTTCGCGAGCTCGGCGGGGGCTTTCAGCGTTCCGTCGGCGTTGATAAGCGACTGCGAGGGCACGTTGCGCGCTCCGGGCAAATGTCCGCTGCGCAGGCCCGGACGAGGCTCGGGCTCGCTGCCGGAGAAGCGCGCCGCCGGGCGCGCATCGACAATCTGCGCGCTCTTCTTTTCGATCGCGTGCCGGATATCGTCGCGGTCGCGGATGAGGGAAGCGTTCATCAGCGGGGTGAAGTGGCGCTCAGTGCGCCGCCGCGGTTGGCCGTCTTCGAGCGGACGTCCTTCGGCCTTCCACTTCTTGAGGCCGCCGTTGAGGACGGCGACATCCTCATGCCCCATGGCACGGAAGGTCCACCATACGCGCGCCGCCGAAAACAGCCCCAGCGTGTCGTAGATCACGATGCGCATACCGTCGCCAACGCCCATCTTCTTCATGCGCGAGGAAAACTTCACGCTCGAGGGCAGCATGTGCGGCAGGGACGACTTCTCGTCCGAGAGGTCGTCGATGTCGAAAAACAGCGCGCCGGGAATGTGCTCGGCAAGGTACTCCGCCTTGGCGTCGCGCTTGGCTGTCGGAAGGTGCCAGGTGCCGTCGAAGACGAGCAGGTCGGGGGCGTCGAGGTGCTCGGCGAGCCAGTCGGTCTCTACGATCCACTTCTTGGCGGTATTGCGCACGTTTCCTCTCCGTTGCCTTTTTTGGCGCGGCTTTGGGGCGGGTGGACCCGGGATGCGGTGCCGCACGGCCGACATAGGCAAAAGTTCGAAAGGCCGCAAGGGAGGCGGCCACAGAGCCAACCCCGGCGCCGAACTCAGCTCAACGCCGGATCAGCAAACACTGTCGGTAGCGCCCGGGGCTTGACTGCGAGCCAGGGCGGCACGGGAAGCGATTTCGACTGCAGAAAAGTCGGGTTGAACAGCCGCGACTGATAGCGCGTGCCATAGTCGCACAAGATCGTCACGACGGTATGACCTGGGCCGAGCTCTCTTGCCAGCCGGATGGCGCCGGCGATGTTCACGCCGCTCGAAGCCCCCAAGCAGAGACCTTCCTCGGCGACGAGGTCAAAGACGATGCGCAGCGTCTCCACGTCGGGGATATGGTAGGCCGCATCGATCGGAGCGCCCTCGAGGTTGCGGGTGATGCGGCCCTGGCCGATGCCTTCGGTGATCGACGAGCCTTCGGCCTTGAGCGTGCCTTGCGTATAGTAGGCGTAGAGCGCCGAGCCCGGCGGATCGGCGAGTGCAATGCGGATGGCGGAGCGCTTGCCCTTGAGCGCGCGCGAGACGCCGCCGAGCGTGCCGCCCGAGCCGACGGCTGAGACGAAGCCGTCGACCTTGCCGTTGGTGTCGGCCCAGATCTCCTCCGCCGTCGTCGTCATGTGGATGTCGCGGTTGGCGGTGTTGTCGAACTGGTTCGCCCAGATCGCACCCTCCTTCTCGCTCTTGTCGAGCGCCTGGGCGAGGCGCGCGGAGTACTTCACGTAGTTGTTGGGGTTGCGATAGGGCACCGCCGGCACCTCCACGACCTCGGCGCCGAGCAGGCGCAGGACATCCTTCTTCTCCTGCGCCTGGGTGTCCGGAATGACGATGACGGTGCGGAACCCGAGCGCGTTGCCGAGCACGGTGAGGCCGATGCCGGTGTTGCCGGCGGTGCCCTCGACGATGGTGCCGCCGGGCTTTAGGCGCCGCTGCTCCACCGCGTCCATGATGATGCCGTAGGCGGCGCGGTCCTTCACCGACTGGCCGGGGTTCATGAACTCGGCCTTGCCGAGGATCGTGCAGCCCGTCTCCTCGGAGGCCCGTCGCAGTTTGATCAGCGGTGTGTGGCCGACCGCGGCGACAACGCTAGATCGTAAGGGCAAGGGAGGCTCCTCGGGTGGCGAACGGCGCAACCGTATCGATGGGTTTGTGGCCCTGCAACGGGGCGGGCCCTCTCGTCCCCAAGGCGCAAAGTCCCGCCACGCCGGCACTTTCCGTGATCTCGACGGTCCCTCCGCAATAACGGCCGTTGCCTTTGCGCCGCCCTGCCAGATATACCTTCGCCCGACGTTCCCCTGACCTCAGCGAGACTTGCGTAGAGCGAGGCTCTGTGGGTGGGCGCGCAGCCGCGCCCCGAGGGCTTGAGGACCGCGCGGGCGTGGTGGAATTGGTAGACACGCCAGATTTAGGTTCTGGTGGCCTCGGCCGTGGGGGTTCAAGTCCCTCCGCCCGCACCAAAATGCCCGATCCGGGCACTGGATGCCGGGACTTCCCGCTAAAGTCGTTCGAAGCCGCTTAAATGCGGCTCAAAGGTTGGAGAGAGATGCAAGTCACGGAAGCCAATGCCGAGGGTCTGAAGCGGACGCTCAAGGTCGTGGTCGGCGCGGATGAGCTCGGCAAGCGCTTCACCGAGCGCCTCGACGAGATCAAGGATCGCGTCCAGATCAAGGGCTTTCGCAAGGGCAAGGTGCCGGTTCCGCACTTGAAGAAGGTCTATGGCCGCTCGCTAATGGCGGAGGTGCTGCAAGAGACCGTCAAGGAGACGAGCTCGAAAGCGATCGCAGACCGCAAAGAGCGCGCGGTCATGCAGCCGAGCTACACCCTTCCCGAAGACGAGAAGGAGATCGAGCGGGTGCTCGAGGGCAAGGCCGACCTTGCCTACTCCATGACGTTCGAGGTGCTCCCCAGCTTCGATCTCGTCGACCCCACGACGCTCAAACTCGAGCGCCTCAGGGCCGACGTCGAGCCAGAAGCCGTCGACAAGGCCGTCGAGGAGCTCGTCGAGCGCAGCATCACGTATACGCCGGAGGAAGGGCGCGCGGCCGGCTCCCGCGACCGCCTCACCATCGATTTCGTAGGCACGATCGGGGAGGAGCCTTTTGAGGGCGGCAGCGGCGAGGACGCGCAGATCGTGCTCGGGCAGGGCAACTTCATCCCCGGCTTTGAGGATGGCCTGCAGGGCGCCAAGGCCGGCGAGGAGCGCTCCATCAAGGCGACGTTCCCGGACGACTACTCGGTCGAGGCGCTGAAAGGGAAGGCGGCCACGTTCGCCGTGAAGATCAAGGAGGTGGCGGCGCCCGTACGCCCCGCGATCGACGACGCCTTCGCCAAGACGCTCGGGGCCGAGAACGTCGCCAAGCTCCGCAGCCTCGTTGGCGATCAGATCAAGCGCGAGTACGACAACGTCGCGCGCGCGAAGCTGAAGCGCCAGCTGCTGGGCCAGCTCGAGA
The DNA here is from genome assembly GCA_963745205.1 of uncultured Alphaproteobacteria bacterium. Taxonomy (GTDB): domain Bacteria; phylum Pseudomonadota; class Alphaproteobacteria; order Rhizobiales; family Hyphomicrobiaceae; genus Hyphomicrobium_A. Next base: position 652,715 of record CAVUWX010000007.1, on the reverse strand, counting down.
AGGCGCACACCTTCGAGCTGCCGCCCTCGCTCGTCGAGGGCGAGTTCGAGAGCATTTGGCGACAGCTTAACGAGACCATGCGTCAGTCGGGAAAGTCGTTTCCCGATCAGGAAAAGACCGAGGAGGAGGCGCGCGCGGAGTATCGCCGCATTGCCGAGCGGCGCGTTCGCCTTGGTCTCATCATCGGCGAGTTCGCCGAGCGCAATGACATCAAGATCACGCAGGACGAGCTGCGGCGCGCGCTGATCGAGCAGGCGCGACGTTTTCCGGGGCAGGAGAAGGCCGTATACGAATACTACGAGAAAACGCCGGGGGCGCTGGCGGAGCTGCGCGCGCCGATCATCGAGGACAAGGTGGTCGACTTCGTTCTCGAAAAGGCCAAGCCGACCGAGAAGAAAGTGCCGAAGGAGGTGCTGTTCCGGCAGCCCGAGGCGGCGGAGGAGACGGACGGCGGTTAGCGATAATCTCCGCAGGAAGGCGGTCCCGGCCTTGTGTACGAGGCCGGGCCTACCCAAAAAGAGATCGCCGCCTTAGATTCGGGCGTGCGTTGCCACCTAGACGTCGTTGCGAGCCAAAAGGAACGAAAGCCATGCGGGATCCGGTCGGCACATTGACGAACACGTTCTGGCCGATGGTCGTCGAGCAGACGAACCGCGGCGAGCGCGGCTACGACTTGCCCTCGCGGCTTCTGAAGGAGCGCATCATTTTCGTGACGGGCCCCATTGAAGATCATATGGCGGCCTCGGTCTGCATGCAGCTCCTGTTCCTCGAGGCGGAGAACCCCAAAAAAGAGATCTCGATGTACATCAACTCGCCTGGTGGCGTCGTCACGGCGGGCTTTGCCATCTACGACACGCTGCAGTTCGTGCGGCCCCCGGTTGCAACCCTGTGCATCGGCCAGGCGGCGTCGATGGCCTCGCTGCTTCTGTGCGCCGGCGCGAAGGGCCTGCGCTACGCGCTCCCCAACGCCCGCATCATGGTGCACCAGCCCTCGGGCGGCTTCTCCGGTCAAGCATCCGACATCGAGCGCCACGCCGAAGATATCATCAAGATGAAGCGCCGCTTGAACGAGATCTACGTCAAGCACACCGGTCAGACTTACGAGAACATTGAACGTACGCTCGACCGTGATTACTTCATGATGGCAGAGCAGGCGCGAGAGTTCGGCATCATCGACAAGGTGCTCACCCGCCGCGACGAGGCGGATCTCGCGTTCAGCGTGGGTGCCAAAGGGGCGGCCTGAGCCGAACCAAGGGCGCAGGCTTCGCTTACGGCTCTCGGGGTTGCTCTGCGGCATTGAGGCGTGGGTTGCGGCAGCGCAAGACGCGCCCCGGCGGCCCAAATCGAAACAAGCGCTTAGCCGGCCACAAAACTGTGGCAATCGGGTCGCTTCAATGCCGAGCGGGCTGGCATCCGTTAATCCAATCTTGATCTGGGGAACGCTAGCGTGCTCAGATCACGCTAATTGGACTCGGGGCCGCACGAGTAGGGTTGGCGACGCGCCAGCATGGTGTAAGGTTTCTTCCCGGGTACTTTGACCAGTGTATCACGGTCCCAGGTGCCCAAAGGAGGGGTGAGACAGCAGCTTATGGCTCAAGAGAAAAATACCCTCTACTGCTCGTTTTGCGGCAAGAGCCAGCACGAGGTTCGCAAGCTTATTGCCGGTCCGACCGTGTTCATCTGTGATGAATGCGTCGAGCTGTGCATGGACATCATCAGGGAGGAGAACAAGAACACCCTGGTGAAGTCGCGCGATGGCGTGCCGACTCCACAGGAAATTTGCACGGTCCTCGATTCCTACGTGATCGGTCAGGATCACGCCAAGCGCGTGCTGTCGGTCGCCGTCCACAACCACTACAAGCGGCTCAACCACGCGTCCAAGAACAACGACGTCGAGCTCGCCAAGTCGAACATCCTGCTCGTCGGCCCGACGGGCTGCGGCAAGACCCTGCTCGCGCAGACGCTCGCGCGCATCCTCGACGTGCCCTTCACCATGGCGGACGCCACGACGCTTACCGAAGCCGGCTACGTCGGCGAGGACGTCGAGAACATCATCTTGAAGCTCTTGCAGAACGCCGACTACAACGTCGAGCGGGCGCAGCGCGGCATCGTCTACATCGACGAGGTCGACAAGATTTCGCGCAAGTCGGACAACCCCTCGATCACACGCGACGTGTCGGGTGAGGGTGTGCAGCAGGCGCTCCTGAAGATCATGGAAGGCACGGTGGCCTCCGTGCCTCCGCAGGGCGGCCGCAAGCATCCCCAGCAGGAGTTCCTGCAGGTCGACACCACCAACATCCTGTTCATCTGCGGCGGCGCGTTCGCTGGCCTTGAGAAGATCATCTCGCGGCGCGGCAAGGGCACGTCGATCGGCTTCTCGGCGAAGGTCATCGGGGCAGATGAGCGCCGCACGGGCGAGGTTCTGCGCGACGTCGAGCCGGAGGATCTGCTGAAGTTCGGCCTGATCCCCGAGTTCATCGGCCGTCTGCCGGTCATCGCCACCCTCGAGGACCTCGACGAGGTCGCGCTGGTGCAGATCCTGACCGAGCCCAAAAACGCGCTCGTCAAGCAATATCAGCGCCTGTTCGAGATGGAAGACGTGAAGCTGACGATCACCGGCGACGCGTTGAAATCCATCGCCAAGAAGGCCATCGAACGCAAGACGGGTGCGCGTGGGCTTCGCTCCATCATGGAGGCGAACCTGCTCGACACCATGTTCGAGCTTCCGACGCTGAAGGGCGTCGAGGAAGTTGTGATCGGGCCGGAAGTCGTTGAAGGCAACGCCCGCCCCCTGCGCATCTACTCCGATCGCGCCGAGGAAAAGGGCTCTACTGCCTCTTGATCTTTGCGAGCCGCCCCGAGGGAGGCGGCTCACCCGAGATAATTGTGCGTCGCTGGCGACACCTGGCGGCGAAGTCTTGATAGAGCGGCACCAACCCCCATTTCAAATGGGGCGCGGTGCCGGAGTTTCGCGCTGTGGCTCGCCGCTCGATGCGGCGATCCGCCTCAAATGTGCCGGGACGCACGCGTTAGACTGCGCTTACGAATAAGCCGGCGGCGGGCAGACGATCGCAAGCGGCCACACCGGATTGGATGGCGATATGGGCGACGATAAGCAGACGAAAGACAAGGCCACCGGCAAGGGGCTGTACCCGGTTCTGCCGCTGCGCGACATCGTGGTGTTCCCGTACATGATCGTCCCGCTCTTCGTCGGGCGCGACAAGTCGATCAACGCCCTCGAAGAGGTGATGCGTTCCGACAAGCACATCCTGCTCGCCGCGCAGAAGAACGCCGGCGACGACGATCCGGCCACCGACGCCATCTATCCGGTCGGCACGCTTGCCTCCGTGCTGCAGCTCCTGAAGCTGCCCGACGGCACCGTCAAGGTGCTGGTCGAGGGCACCTCGCGTGCGCGCATCACGCGCTACACCGAGAACCCGGAGTACTTCGAGGCCGAGGTGGAGCAGGTGCCCGAGGACACCGGCGCCAAGGACGAGATCGAGGCGCTCGCGCGCTCGGCCGTCACCCAGTTCGAGAGCTATGTAAAGCTCAACAAGAAGATCTCGCCCGAGGTTTTGGGCAACGTCGCGCAGATCGAGGACTACTCGAAGCTCGCCGACACCATCGCCTCGCACTTGGCGATCAAGATTGCCGACAAGCAGGAGATCCTCGAGATTTCGACCATCTCCGAGCGGCTCGAGCGCGTCTACACGCTCATGGAGAGCGAGATTTCGGTGCTGCAGGTTGAGCGCAAGATCCGCTCGCGCGTGAAGCGCCAGATGGAGAAGACGCAGCGCGAGTACTATCTCAACGAGCAGATGAAGGCGATCCAGAAGGAGCTGGGCGACAGCGACGAGCGCGACGACATCGCCGAGTTCGAGGAGAAGATCGAGAACACCAAGCTGTCGAAGGAGGCCCGCGACAAGGCGCTCGCCGAGCTCAAGAAGCTCAAGCAGATGAGCCCGATGTCGGCGGAGGCCACGGTGGTGCGCAACTACCTCGACTGGCTCCTGACGATCCCGTGGGGCATCAAGGGCAAGGTCAAGAAGGACCTCGACGAGGCCCAGCAGATCCTCGACGCCGAGCACTACGGGCTCGACAAGGTCAAGGAGCGCATCGTCGAGTACCTGGCGGTGCAGGCGCGCACCAACAAGCTGAAGGGGCCGATTCTGTGCCTCGTCGGGCCTCCCGGCGTGGGCAAGACCTCGCTTGGCAAGTCGATGGCCAACGCCACGGGGCGCGAGTTCGTGCGCATGAGCCTCGGCGGCGTGCGCGACGAGGCCGAGATCCGCGGCCACCGGCGCACCTACATCGGCTCGATGCCCGGCAAGGTCATCCAGTCGATGCGCAAGGCCAAGCGGGTAAATCCGCTGTTCCTGCTCGATGAGATCGACAAGATGGGTTCCGACTTCCGCGGCGATCCGGCGGCGGCGTTGCTCGAGGTGCTGGACCCCGAGCAGAACTCGACGTTCAACGACCATTACCTCGAGGTCGACTACGACCTGTCGAACGTGATGTTCGTGACGACGGCGAACACGCTCAACATTCCGCCGGCGCTCATGGATCGCATGGAGATCATCCGTCTCGCCGGCTACACCGAGGACGAGAAGATCGAGATCGCCAAGCGCCATCTCATTCCGGGGCAGCGTTTGGCCCACGGGCTCGAGCCGGAGGAATGGAACATCGACGAGGCGGCGCTGCTCGGCATCGTGCGCCGCTACACGCGCGAGGCGGGCGTCCGTTCGCTCGAGCGCGAGATCGCCAAGCTCGCCCGTAAGGCGGTCAAGGAGATTCTCACCAACACCAAGAAGACGGTAGCGGTCACGGCCGACAACCTCGAAGGTTATCTTGGCGTGCCGAAGTTCCGTTACGGCGAGGCCGAGCTCGAAGACCAGATCGGCATCGTCACGGGCCTTGCCTGGACCGAGGTCGGCGGCGAGCTGCTGACCATCGAAGGCGTCATGATGCCTGGCAAGGGCAAGATGACGGTCACCGGCAACCTGCGCGACGTGATGAAGGAATCGATCCAAGCCGCGAACGCTTACGTGCGCTCGCGCTCGATCGACTTCGGCATCCATCCCTCGCTGTTCGAGAAGAAGGACATCCACGTGCACGTCCCCGAGGGCGCTACCCCCAAGGACGGCCCGTCGGCGGGCGTTGCCATGGTGACGGCCATCATCTCGGTGCTGACCGGCATCCCGGTGCGCAAGGACGTGGCCATGACCGGCGAGATAACGCTGCGCGGGCGCGTGCTGCCGATCGGCGGCTTGAAGGAGAAGCTGCTGGCCGCGCTGCGCGGCGGCATCAAGACCGTGATTATTCCTGAAGAGAACGTTAAGGACCTGTCGGAGATCCCGGTGGAGATCAAGAACAAGATCGACATCATCCCGGCCGCGCGGGTGGACGACGTCCTGAAGGCGGCCCTCGTCAGGGGCTTCGAACGGATCACCTGGGACGAGGCGGCCGAAGCCCAGGCCGTAAAGAGCGAAGACGGAACGGCCGGCTCGCGGGTGACCGCGCACTAATGCGTGAGGCGCAACCTTAGGGTGCCACGCGTCAAAAAGCAGGTACCCCGCGCTCCCAGGCGCGGGGTTTTTGTTCCCGCTCCGTGCGCACGAGCAGCGTTTTACCCAGGTTTTTCGGGCAATTTCGCGCGAATTCCCCCTTGACGAGCCCTTTTATTGGGCGCTTCTGTCCACCTCTGTTGCGGCTGCAGCGCCCGTATTTAGGGCCTTCCGGCCGCCTCGGACCCCCCAAGACCCCATTCCGAACGCAAAGGACGGAAACGAGATGAGCAAGAAAGATTTGATCGACGCCGTCGCCAAGGATGCCGAGCTCACGAAGGAGAAGGCGAGCGTGGCGGTCGATGCCGCTCTGGAGCACATTCGCGGCGCCCTGCGGAAGGGCGAGGAAGTGCGCATCCCCGATTTCGGGACCTTCAAGGTCGCAAAACGCAAGGCGCGCGAAGGCCGCAATCCGGCGACCGGAGCGACGATCAACATCCCGGCCTCGCGGGTGCCGAAGTTCAGCCCCTCGAAGGGCCTCAAGGATCTGCTCAACTAGCAGAGCGTCGTCCGGCATTGGGTGGGCGCGCCGCGGAGTTTAGCGGCGCGCCTTTTGCTTTGGCGGGATGCTTTTGTCGGCCTTGGCGGGGTCGCTGACGGCGAGCCGGCGAGGCTGAACGTCTATTTGCGGCGCGGCGCCTGCCGTCGTTGCACCGCCGGCGCCGTCCCGCTACACCCGCGCGAGGCTCGGGCGGTTAGCTCAGTGGTAGAGCGCCTCGTTTACACCGAGGATGTCGGGAGTTCGACCCTCTCACCGCCCACCATTTCCCAGTGACACGAGCTGAGGGAAGCTGCGCACAACCGCAGTGCTCTGTGGATGGCCGGTGCCCGCGTTGTCACGGCAGAGCCGTGCTTCGCACGGACGCGAAGCATGGCTCCGCCATCACGAGCCATCTTGTGGCCGGGGCGCCGCGCGCCCAAGTGTCGTGCCGGGCGCTAGGCTATATGCGGTCCAACCCTGGGGAGGAACTCAATGTCGCTTTCGATGTACCAGGCTTCCATTCCGGTATTCCAACGCACTCTCGGCACGCTCGATAAGATCCTCGACAAGGCGGCCGCCTACGCGGAGGAGCGCAAGATCGATCCCGCCGTGCTGCTTAGCGCTCGGCTCTACCCCGACATGTTCGCGCTGACGCGGCAGGTGCAGATCGCAACCGACCATGCCAAAGGCGCTTCGGCCCGGCTCGCAGGCGTGGCGGTGCCGAGCTTCGAGGATAGCGAGAAGACCTTCCCCGAGCTCAAAGCGCGCATCGGCAAGACGCTCAGCTTCATCGCCACCTTGAAGCCCGGCCAGATCGACGGCTCGGAAGGGCGCGATATCAGCCTCAAGGCCGGCCCGCGCGAGCTCACCTTCAAGGGGCAGGACTATCTCCTGTTTTTCGCGCTGCCGAACTTCTATTTCCACGCCACCACCGCGTTCGCCATCCTGCGCCACAACGGCGTCCCGATCGGCAAGCTCGATTTCCTCGGCGCAGTTTGAGGCGCGAGGGAGCGCGGGCCGCCGATCTTGACTTCGGGGGGCCTCCCACGTAAGTCATCGGCGAGTGGCAGCGCGCTTCTTTAGGAGCGCGCGTTTTCGATTGCGGGAGTAGCTCAGTTGGTTAGAGCGCCGCCCTGTCACGGCGGAGGCCGCGGGTTCAAGTCCCGTCTCTCGCGCCACTTTCCCGCCGACGTGGAAAGCCCGGTTGCGCGCCCGCGGCGCCTGCGTTAACACCGTCATGTTGCGCCGCAGCAGGCGGCGGTGCGGGAGTGCAGGCCACGCATGGACCAGCTTTTCCTTGCCTATCTGCCAATTGCGATCTTCATCGCCGTAGCGCTCGCCATCGGCCTCATCCTGATGACGGTGCCGTTCCTCATCGCGGTCAACAATCCCGACCCCGAGAAGGTCTCGGCCTACGAGTGCGGCTTCAACGCCTTCGATGATGCGCGCATGAAGTTCGACATCCGCTACTACCTGGTCGCGATCCTGTTCATCATCTTCGACCTCGAGGTGGCGTTCCTGTTTCCGTGGGCGGTCGCCTTCAAGGATCTGGGCGCTTTCGGCTTCTGGTCGATGCTGCTCTTCCTCGCCGTGCTCACCGTTGGCTTCATTTACGAGTGGCGGAAGGGGGCGTTGGAATGGGATTGATCACGCCCGCCGCGCCGCAGCCGGGCGGCATTCTGGTGAAGCCGGGCGAAGAGGGCTTCACGCAGATCTCCGATAAGCTCGCGGACAAGGGTTTCCTCGTCACCACGACGGACGACCTCATCAACTGGGCACGCACCGGCTCGCTCATGTGGATGACGTTCGGGCTCGCCTGCTGCGCAGTGGAGATGATGCAGGCCTCGATGCCGCGCTACGATCTGGAGCGCTTCGGCTTTGCCCCGCGCGCCTCTCCGCGCCAGTCGGACGTGATGATCGTCGCCGGCACGCTGACTAACAAGATGGCCCCGGCGCTGCGAAAGGTCTACGACCAGATGCCGGAGCCGCGCTACGTCATCTCCATGGGAAGCTGCGCCAACGGCGGCGGCTACTACCACTACTCCTACGCGGTGGTGCGCGGCTGCGACCGCATCGTGCCGGTCGACATCTACGTGCCCGGCTGCCCGCCGACGGCGGAGGCGCTGGTCTACGGCGTGCTGCTCTTGCAGAGGAAGATCCGGCGCACTGGCACCATTGAAAGGTAGGCGTGCAGTCCGGCTTCGCGAATTCACGATTGCACGGAAAGCCATCATGGACGACAAGCTCGAGAAGCTGCAAACGCATTGCAAATCGGCACTTGCCGACGCTATCCGCGCCTCGCGCATCACCCACGGCGAGCTGACGCTCAACGTCGCGCGCGACAAGATCATCGAGGTGCTGACCTTCCTGCGCGACGATGCCGGCTGCCGCTTCCAGGTGCTGATCGATATCTGCGGCGTCGACTGGCCGTCGCGCGAGAACCGCTTCGACGTCGTCTATCACCTGCTGTCGCCGCGGCTCAATCAGCGCATTCGCGTGAAGCTCGAGACCGACGAGGCGACGCCCGTCGCGAGCGCGGTCGAGATATTCTCCGCCGCCAACTGGTTTGAGCGCGAAGCCTACGACATGTACGGCATTCTCTTCTCTGGCCACCCGGACCTGCGCCGCATCCTCACCGACTACGGCTTCCAGGGCCATCCGCTGCGCAAGGACTTTCCCCTTACGGGCTACGTCGAGGTGCGCTACGACGACGAGCTTAAGCGCGTCGTCTACGAGCCGGTCGAGCTGACGCAGGAGTTCCGCTCGTTCGACTTCGAATCCCCCTGGGAAGGGACGCAGTACGTGCTCCCGGGCGACGAGAAGGCGAGCGCAGGCAAGGCGTGAGCGGTGGCGGGCTTAAGGCCATGAAGAACACTTTGCAGCCCGGCGCCACCGCGACGTTCGCGTTTCGGGTGCCGGCCGAGAAAACGGTGCCGCACCTCTATCCCGAGGCGCCCGAGTTCAAGGAGATGCCGACCGTGTTCGCCACCGGCTTCATGGTCGGCCTCATGGAATGGACCTGCCTCAAGGTGCTGGCGCCGCACCTCGACGCAGGGCGAGGGCAGCCTCGGCGTGCACATCGATGTGTCGCACACCGCCGCGACGGTCCCGGGGCAGACGGTGACGGTGGACGCCGAATGCACCAAGGTCTCGGGGCGCCGCGTCGAGTTCAAGGTGAAGGCGCACGACGGGATCGAGCTCATCGGCGAGGGCCGGCACGAGCGCATGATCGTGCCGTGGGCGCGCTTCGTCGCGCGCGTCAACGAGAAGGCGAAGATCGCCCGGGTTGCCCCCATCGGATCGCTCAAAGGATAAGCGCGATGCCTGAAACCGACATCCGCCAGTTCAACATCAACTTCGGGCCGCAGCACCCGGCGGCGCACGGCGTGCTCCGCCTCGTGCTCGAGCTCGACGGCGAAGTCGTCGAGCGCGTCGATCCGCACATCGGGCTGCTGCACCGGGGCACCGAGAAGCTGATCGAGCACAAGACCTATCTGCAGGCGATCGGTTATTTCGATCGGCTCGACTACGTCGCGCCCATGAACCAGGAGCACGCCTTCTGCCTCGCGGCGGAGAAGCTGCTAGGCCTATCGGTGCCCAAGCGCGCCCAGCTCATCCGCGTGCTCTACAGCGAGATCGGACGGCTCCTGTCGCACCTCCTGAACGTCACCACGCAGGCCATGGACGTGGGCGCGCTCACTCCGCCGCTATGGGGCTTCGAGGAGCGCGAGAAATTGATGGTGTTCTACGAGCGGGCTTCAGGCAGCCGCATGCATGCCACGTATTTTCGCATGGGCGGCGTGCACCAGGACCTGCCGCCCCAGCTCATCGACGACATCGACGCCTTCTGCGAGAGCCACCCCAAGGTGCTCGACGACATCTCAAGCCTGCTGACCGGCAATCGCATCTTCAAGCAGCGCAACGTCGACATCGGCGTCGTCTCCCTGAAGGATTGCTTCGACTGGGGTTTCTCCGGCGTCATGGTGCGCGGCTCTGGCGCGGCGTGGGACTTGCGCAAGGCGCAGCCCTACGAGTGCTACTCCGAGCTCGAGTTCGACATCCCCATCGGCAAGAACGGCGACTGCTACGACCGCTACCTCGTGCGCATGGAGGAGATGCGCCAGGCCGTTCGCATCATGAAGCAGTGTTGCGAGAAGCTGCGCTCGCCCGAAGGGCAGGGGCCGGTGGTGGCTGACGACCGCAAGGTCGTTCCGCCGCGGCGCGCCGACATGAAGCGCTCTATGGAGGCTCTGATCCACCACTTCAAGCTCTACACGGAAGGCTTCCACGTGCCGGAGGGCGAGATCTATGCCGCGGTGGAAGCGCCGAAGGGCGAGTTCGGCGTCTATCTCGTCGCCGACGGCTCCAACAAGCCCTACCGCTGCAAGATCCGCGCGCCGGGCTTTCCACACCTGCAGGCGATGGATTTCCTGACGAAGAAGCACATGCTGGCGGACGTGTCGGCGATCCTCGGCTCCATCGACATCGTCTTCGGCGAGATCGACCGTTGATGGACGCCATTCCGCGCCCGTCAAGTGCTTGCCTTGCAGCGCGGTTAGACGTAGTGAACGGGGGAATTGTGCGCTGCGTCAAAATCGGCGACACTGGCGTCGGAGCAAGGCCGCTCGGCGCCGCCTGAGGATCGCCGCGCTACCCTGAGGTTTCCGCCTTGGCCGTCCGCCGCCTAAACCCCGAGCAGCCCGTGAGCTTCGCCTTCACGCCGGAGAACCTGGCCTGGGCCAAGCGCGAGATCGGCAAGTATCCGCCCGGCAAGGAAGCCTCGGCCGTCCTGGCGCTCTTATGGCGCGCGCAGGAGCAGGAGGGCTGGGTAACCGAGCCCGCCATCCGAGCCGTGGCCGACATGCTGGGCATGCCCTACATCCGCGCGCTCGAGATCGCCACCTTCTACACGATGTTCCAGCTTGCCCCGGTCGGCAAGACTGCCCACCTGTGGGTGTGCGGCACGACGCCGTGCATGCTGCGCGGCTCCGAAACCCTGATCGAGATCTGCAAGGAGCGGATCGCCGAGCACCCCCACGAGCTCTCCCGCGATGGGCGCTTCTCGTGGGAGGAGGTCGAGTGCCTCGGCTGCTGCGCCAACGCCCCCGTCGTGCAGATCGGCAAGGATACTTTCGAGGACCTCGACCCCGAGCTGTTCGAGAAGCTGCTCTACGCCCTGCGGCAGGGCAAGCCCGTGAAGCCCGGCTCGCAGACCGGACGCAAGGCGTCATGCCCAGCGGGCGGCGCCACCACGCTCAAGGATGTCATCGACAAGGTCGCGGAGAAGGTCTGAGCGCGAATAGAGGCCACGGCGCATGCTCAAGGACAAGGACCGCATTTTCCGCAACCTCTACGGCCTGGGGGATTGGCGCTTGGCTGGTGCGCGCTCCCGCGGCGCCTGGAGCGACACCAAGGCGCTCATCGACAAGGGCCACGACTGGATCATCAACGAGGTGAAGGCCTCGGGCCTCAGGGGCCGTGGCGGGGCCGGCTTCCCCACCGGCCTCAAGTGGTCGTTCATGCCGAAGAGCGATCCGCGGCCTTCCTATCTCGTCGTCAACGCGGACGAGAGCGAGCCGGGCTCCTGCAAGGACCGCGAGATCATGCGGCATGATCCGCATCTGCTGATCGAGGGCTCGCTGCTCGCCGGCTTCGCCATGCGCGCGCATACCGCCTACATCTACGTGCGCGGCGAGTTCATCCGCGAGCGCGAGCGGCTGCAGGCAGCGGTGGATGAGGCCTACGAGGCCAAGCTCGTCGGCAAGGACAACGCGAACGGCTGGGACTTCGACATCTTCGTCCATCACGGCGCCGGGGCTTACATCTGCGGCGAGGAGACGGCGCTCTTGGAAAGCCTCGAAGGCAAGAAGGGCATGCCGCGACTGAAGCCGCCGTTCCCGGCGAATGTCGGCCTCTACGGCGCGCCGACCACCGTCAACAACGTCGAAAGCATCGCGGTGGTGCCCGACATCCTGCGCCGGGGCGCGGCCTGGTTTGCCTCGCTCGGGCTCCCCAACAACACCGGCACCAAGCTGTTCCAGATCTCCGGCCACGTCGAGCGCCCCTGCGTCGTCGAGGAGGAGATGGGCATCCCGCTGAAGCAGCTCATCGACGAGCACAGCGGCGGCGTGCGCGGCGGTTGGAGCAATCTCTTGGCCGTCATCCCGGGCGGCTCGTCGATGCCGCTGCTCACCGCGGCGCAGTGCGAGACCGCGACCATGGATTTCGACGCGCTCGCCAAGCTCAAGTCCGGGCTCGGCACCGGCGCTGTCATCGTCATGGACAAATCGACCGACCCCATCAAGGCGATCGCGCGCATTGCCTATTTCTACAAGCACGAGAGCTGCGGGCAGTGCACGCCCTGCCGCGAAGGAACCGGGTGGATGTGGCGCGTGCTCGAGCGCATGCAGCGGGGCGAGGCCGAGAAGCGCGAGATCGAACTCTTGCTCAACGTGACGAAGCAGGTCGAAGGCCACACCATCTGCGCGCTGGGGGATGCGGCGGCCTGGCCGGTGCAGGGTCTCATCCGCAATTTCCGCCACGTGATCGAAGAACGCATCGATGCCTATCAAGCGGCCGTGAAAGAAGCGGCTGAATAGATGCAACCCCGAGAAGGACTCCACCGTGGACCTGCTGGCGATGATCATTGCTACCCTGACGCCGGCTGCGGTCTTCGCGGGCCTAGGCGCGGCGATCGTGTTCTACGTGCTTTGGGGCTGGCTCGGGGGGCTGTTCGGTCTCGTCGTCGGCTACGGCACGGGCGTGTGGCTGACGCAATGGTATGGCGGCGTCCCGCTGTCGCCGCACGTGAAGGGCTGGCTGTCGCTGCTGGCGTTTCTCGGCGGCCTGGCGCTGCTTGCGATTTTGACGCGATGAGGAGTTGAGCTGGGCAAGCGATGAGAAAGCCAATCATCATCGACGGCAAGCTGATCGAGGTGGAGCCCGGCACCACGCTCTTGCAGGCGTGCGAGCAGGCGGGCGCAGAGATCCCGCGCTTCTGCTACCACGAGCGCCTCTCGATCGCCGGCAACTGCCGCATGTGTCTCGTGGAGGTTGCCGGCATTCCGAAGCCCATCGCCTCGTGCGCCATGGGCGTCGCCGACCTGCCGCCGAATAAGGACGGTGCGCCGCGTCAGGTCATCACCAACAGCCCGCTGGTGAAAGCGGCGCGCGAAGGGGTGATGGAGTTCCTGCTGATCAATCATCCGCTCGACTGCCCCATCTGCGATCAGGGCGGCGAGTGCGACCTGCAGGACCAGGCGATGGCGTACGGCGTCGGCGGTTCGCGCTATGTGGAGAACAAGCGTGCGGTCGAGGAGAAGTACATCGGCCCACTCATCAAGACCTTCATGAACCGCTGCATCCACTGCACGCGCTGCATCCGCTTCATGACGGAGGTGGCGGGCGTCGAGGAGCTCGGCGCCATCGGCCGCGGCGAGGACATGGAGATCACCACCTATCTCGACCGCGGCATCCTCTCGGAGTTGTCGGCGAACGTGAACGATCTCTGCCCCGTCGGCGCGCTGACGCACCGGCCGTGGTCGTTCATTTCGCGCCCCTGGGAGCTCGAGAAGACGGAATCGGTCGACGTGATGGATGCGGTCGGCTCGGCGATCCGCGTCGACACGCGCGGGCGCGCGGTGCTGCGCGTGCTCCCGCGCAACAACGACGACGTCAACGAGGAGTGGATCTCGGATAAGACGCGCTTTGCCTGCGACGGGCTGAAGGTGCAGCGGCTCGACGGGCCATATGTGCGCGAGGGGGGCAAGCTGCGGCCGGCGAGCTGGCCGGAGGCGCTCAAGCTAGTGGCCGCGAAATTGAAGGGCACCCCGGCCGCGCGCATTGGTGCCATCGCGGGCGATCTCGCGGGCGCGGAGGAAATGTTCGCGCTGAAGGACCTGCTCGGCCGCCTCGACGTGGGGAGCCTCGACTGTCGTCAGGATGGTTCCAAGCTCAACCCGGCGCAGGGCCGCGCGAGCTACCTGTTCAACAGCGCCATCGCCGGCATCGATCGCGCGGACGCGATCCTGCTCGTCGGCACCAACCCGCGCCTCGAGGCCGCTGTGCTCAACGCGCGCATCTTGAAGCGCTGGCGCCAAGGCGGCCTGAAAGTGGGTCTCATCGGCGAGCGCACGCCGCTCACCTATCCTTACGAGTATCTCGGCGCCGGCGCGCAGACGCTCGCGGATTTGGCCGACGGCAAACACTCCTTCGCCCAGACGTTGAAGTCGGCGAACAATCCCATGGTGATCGTCGGCGCGGGTGCGGCTGCGCGCGCCGACGGGGCCGCAATCCTCGCCCTTTGCGCCCGCATCGCGCAGAGCGCTGCCGAGGGCAAGGACGCGGGCTGGAATGCTTTCAACGTGTTGCACACGGCTGCCTCCCGCGTCGCCGGCCTCGACCTCGGTTTCGTGCCGCGGCCGGGCGGGCTCGACGCGCCGGGCATTGTCGCGGCGGCGGCGAAGGGCAAGCTCGACGTGCTCTATTTGTTAGGCGCCGACGAAATCAACCTCCCCGAGGGGGGCACCTCGTTCGTGATCTACCAGGGCAGCCACGGCGATCGCGGCGCGCATCGCGCCGACGTCATCCTGCCGGGTGCCGCCTATACGGAGAAGAGCGCAACCTACGTCAACACGGAGGGCCGCGCGCAGATGACCGAGCGCGCCGTATTTCCGCCGGGCGACGCGAAAGAGGATTGGGCGATCATCCGCGCGCTATCGGCGGAGGCCGGGCACACGCTGCCCTACGACACGCTCGGTGCGTTGCGGGCGGCGATGTACAAGACGGCGCCGCAGCTCGCGCGCCTTGGAACGGTCGGGGGCGCGATCGATAAGGCCGACGCGGGAGGGCTCGCCGCGCTGGCCAAGACGAGCGGTTCGATCGGACCGGAGCCATTCGTCTCGTCCATCCGCGACTTCTATCTGACGAACCCCATCGCGCGCGCCTCCGCCGTCATGGCGGAGATGAGCGCGCTGAAGAAGACAGTGGGTGCTTCGCCGCGCCTCAAGGCCGCAGAGTAAGGGAGAAGCGCCGCGACCATGAGCACCTCTGCGCAGACTTGGTGGGACTACGGCCTCTGGTTCGCCGCGATGGTGGGCTGGAGCGTGCTCACGCTCGTCGTGCTGCTGGTGATCATCGCCTTCCTCTTGCTCATGGACCGCAAGGTGTGGGCGGCGGTGCAGCTCCGTCGCGGCCCCAACGTCGTCGGGCCGTTCGGCCTCTTCCAGTCGTTCGCCGACCTTCTGAAGTTCGCCTTTAAGGAGCCGATCATCCCGGCCGGCGCCAACAAGGGCGTATTCCTGTTGGCCCCGCTCGCCACCGCGACGTTCGCGCTGGCCGCCTGGGCCGTGATTCCGATCAACCAGAACGGGCTCGGCAAGTGGGTGATCTCCGACCTCAATGTCGGCATCCTTTATCTGTTGGCCCTGTCCTCGCTCGCTGTCTACGGCATCATCATGGGCGGGTGGGCATCGAACTCGAAGTATCCGTTCATGGGCTCGCTGCGCTCGGCGGCGCAGATGGTGTCCTACGAGGTCTCGATCGGCTTCGTCATCATCACCGTGATCCTGTGCGTCGGCTCGCTCAACCTGACCGATATCGTGAATGCGCAGCGCTCCGGTCTCGGCACGCACACCGGCCTGCCGAGCTCGTTCATCGACTGGTACTGGCTGCCGCTCTTACCGATGTTCGTCATCTTCTTCGTCTCCGCGCTCGCCGAGACAAACCGGCCGCCGTTCGATCTCGTGGAGGCCGAATCCGAGCTCGTCGCCGGCTTCATGGTCGAATACTCCTCGACACCCTATCTCCTGTTCATGCTGGGCGAGTATGTGGCGATCGTCACCATGTGCGCGCTGACGACGATCCTGTTTCTCGGCGGCTGGCTGCCGCCGGTGGCGCTTGCGCCCTTCACCTGGGTGCCGGGCATCTTGTGGTTCGTGGGCAAGTGCGTTTTCGTGTTCTTCATGTTCGCCATGGCGAAGGCGATGGTGCCGCGCTACCGCTACGATCAGTTGATGCGGCTCGGCTGGAAGGTGTTTCTGCCGTTGTCGCTCGCCATGGTGGTCGTGGTTGCGGCGGTCGTGAAGTTCGGCATGGGGTCTTGAGCGGATGGCAAGAGGATTGGCATGAGCGTCGCGCGGTCCGTGAGGTCGCTCTTCCTGTGGGAGTTCGTGACGGCCTTCGGGCTCGCCATGCGCTACTTCTTTGCGAAGAAGAAGACGCTCGACTATCCCTTCGAGCGCGGGCCGTTGTCGCCGCGCTTTCGCGGCGAGCACGCGCTACGGCGCTACCCCAACGGCGAGGAGCGCTGCATCGCCTGCAAGCTGTGCGAGGCGATCTGCCCGGCGCAAGCCATCACCATCGAGGCGGGTCCGCGCCGCAACGACGGAACGCGGCGCGCAACCCGCTACGACATCGACATGGTCAAATGCATCTACTGCGGGCTGTGCCAGGAAGCGTGCCCGGTCGACGCGATCGTCGAAGGCCCGAACTTCGAGTACGCGATCGAGACGCGCGAGGAGCTCCTCTACAACAAGGAGAAGCTGCTCGATAACGGCGACCGCTGGGAGCGCGAGATCGCAAAGAACCTGGCGCTCGACGCGCCCTATCGCTGATTGCGGCGAGGGCGTTCGCGTGCACGTTTGCACAGGGCGGCTTCGCGGCGCTTGGATTGTCGTGGCGCATGGGGTACTCACCCTATCGCCGAATGAAAAGACGTTGCCGCGCCTCGAAGCGGCTGGCACCTAGGGTGCGTCGGGGCGCGGGACGAGAGAGGGCGGTGGGTCTCAACCGATGGCTCTGACGGCGGGGTTTTTCTATCTGTTTTCAGTGCTTGCGGTCGCCGCCGGGGTCATGGTGATCGTGGCGAAGAACCCCGTGCACGCGGTGTTGTATCTAATCCTCGCCTTCTTCAACGCGGCCGGCCTCTTCATCCTGCTCGGCGCCGAGTTCCTGGCGATGATCCTCATCATCGTCTACGTCGGCGCCGTCGCGGTCTTGTTCCTGTTCGTGGTCATGATGCTCGACGTCGACTTCGCCGAGCTGAAAGCCGGGTTCATCAAGAACGCGCCCGTGGGGCTTTTGGTCGGCGGAATCGTGCTCGCCGAGCTCGTGCTTCTGTTCGCCGGCCGCGGCTTTGGGCTCGGCGCCGTGCATGCCCCGGGCGCAGCGGCGAACGCGGCAGCCGGCGTCTCCAACACGCAGGCGCTGGGGCTCGTCCTCTATACGCGCTACGTCTACTACTTCGAAGTCGCGGGATTGATCCTGCTGGTGGCGATGATCGGCGCCATCGTCTTGACGCTTTCCCACAAGCCGGGCGTCAAGCGCCAGTCGATCGCCAAGCAGGTGGCGCGCACGCCGGCAACCGGCGTTGAAATCGTGTCCGTTCCGGCCGGCGGCGCGTTCATTCCGGCCGACGGTCAGGGCTGAGAGGTGAGGGGCGCATGACCATCGGCATCGGGCACTATCTGACGGTCGCGGCCTGCCTGTTCACGCTCGGTATGCTCGGCATCTTTTTGAACCGCAAGAACGTCATCGTCATCCTGATGTCGATCGAGCTGATGCTGCTCGCGGTCAACATCAACTTCGTAGCGTTCTCCTACTATTTGGGCGACATCGTCGGGCAGGTGTTCACGCTGTTCAACCTGACGGTCGCCGCGGCGGAAGCCGCCATCGGCCTCGCCATCGTCGTCGTCTACTACCGCAACCGCGGCTCCATCGCGGTCGACGACGTTAACATGATGAAGGGCTAGAGGGGGCGCGATGATCTACTCGGCCATCGTGTTCCTGCCCGGCCTCGCCGCGCTGTTCGTCGGCCTCTTCGGCCGTGCGCTCGGCCCCCGCCCCTCCGAACTCATCACCACCGCAGCCCTGATCGTCTCCTGCATCCTCTCGTGGATCGTGTTCTGGCGCGTCGGCTTCGACCACGAGACCGCGCACGTGGCCGTCGAGCGCTGGATCACCTCGGGCGAGCTCGACGTCTCTTGGGCGTTCCGCATCGACACGCTGACCGCGGTGATGTTCGTCGTGGTGACAACCATTTCCGCGCTCGTGCACGTCTACTCCATCGGCTACATGGAGGAAGACCCCTCGCGGCCGCGCTTCTTTGCCTATCTGTCGGGCTTCACCTTCGCCATGCTCATGCTGGTGACGGCCGACAATCTCGTGCAGATGTTCTTCGGCTGGGAAGGTGTCGGCCTCTTTTCCTACCTCTTGATCGGCTTCTGGTACGACCGCCCCGCCGCCAACGCCGCCGCCATCAAGGCCTTCATCGTCAACCGCGTCGGCGACTTCGGCTTCGCGCTCGGCATCTTCGGCCTCTTTGCGGTGTTCCGCACCGTCGGCCTGCAGCAGATCTTCGATGCCGCACCCGCCGTCGCCGGGCAGACGTTTCTGTTCCTCGGGCACGAGGTCGACATCCTGACGACGCTGTGCCTCCTGCTGTTCATGGGTGCCATGGGCAAGTCGGCTCAGTTCCTGCTGCATACCTGGCTTCCCGATGCCATGGAGGGCCCGACGCCCGTCTCCGCGCTGATCCACGCCGCGACCATGGTGACGGCCGGCGTGTTCATGGTTGCGCGCCTGTCGCCGCTCTACGAGCTGGCCCCGATCGCGCTGCAGTTCGTGACGCTCATCGGCGCGGTCACGGCTTTCTTCGCCGCAACCGTCGGCCTTGTGCAGAACGACATCAAGCGCGTCATCGCCTATTCGACCTGCTCGCAGCTCGGCTACATGTTCGTCGCCTGCGGGATCGGCGCCTACGGGGCCGGCATCTTCCACCTATTCACGCACGCCTTCTTCAAGGCGCTGCTGTTCCTCGGCGCCGGCTCGGTGATCCACGCCCTGCATCACGAGCAGGACATGCGCAAGATGGGTGGGCTGGCCCACCGCCTGCGCTTCACCTGGACCGTGATGCTGATCGGCACGCTGTCGCTGACGGGCTTCGGTATCCCGCATATCGCTGGCTTCGCCGGCTTCTATTCAAAGGACACCATCATCGAGGCCGCCTACGCCGCGGCGACGCCCAACCAATACGCATTCTGGGCGCTCGTGGTCGCCGCCTTCATGACCGCGTTCTATAGCTGGCGGCTGATGTTCATGACGTTCCATGGGCAGACGCGCGCGGATTTGCAAACCTACAAGCACGCGCACGAAAGCCCACCGGTGATGCTCGTGCCGCTGGCGATTCTGGCCTTCGGCGCCGTGGCTGCCGGAGCCGCTGCTCCGTTCTTCGTCGGCGGCGCCTCCGCGGACTTCTGGGGCAAGGCACTCTTCGAAGGGTCCGACAACCACGTTCTGCACGCGATGCACGAGGTGCCGGACTGGGTAAGCTGGGCGCCGACGATCGCCATGGCCGCGGGCACGCTGCTTGCGGTGATCTACTACATCCTGCTGCCGGCGCTGCCCGCGCTCACCGCGCGCATCTTCCGTCCGCTGTACCTGTTCCTCTTGAACAAGTGGTACTTCGACGAGCTCTACGACGCGATCTTCGTCAAGCCGACGTTTTGGCTCGGCAACGTGCTGTGGAAGGTCGGCGACGTCGCCATCATCAACGGTCTCATAGACGGCACCGCCGCCGGCGTCTATCGCGTGACCGCGCGCGCCGTGCGCCTGCAGACGGGCTACATCTACCATTATGCGTTTGCGATGCTGGTCGGCCTGGCGCTGCTCCTCAGCTACTTCATGTTCATGAGCGGGGGCCACTAGATGGACATCGCCTCCGCGCCGCTGCTCTCGATCGTCATGTTCCTACCGCTCGTCGGCGCCGTCATCATCGGCTTCCTCAATCCGGAAGCTAAGGACAACGCGCGCTGGGTCGCGCTGTGGACCACAATCGTCACCTTCATCGTCTCGCTGTTCATCTGGTTCAACTTCGACACGACAGCCGGGGGCTTCCAGTTCGTGGAGAGCCGCAGCTGGCTCGACGTGATGAAGTTCAAGCTGGGCGTCGATGGCATCTCGGTTCTGTTCGTCATCCTGACGACGTTCCTGATGCCCTTGTGCATCGTCTCGGCCTGGGTCGTAATCGAGGACCGCGTCAAGGAGTTCATGATCTGCTTCCTGGTGCTCGAGACGCTGATGATCGGCGTCTTCTGCGCGCTCGATCTGGTGCTGTTCTACGTGTTTTTCGAGGGCGGCCTCATCCCGATGTTCCTCATCATCGGCATTTGGGGCGGGCCGCGCCGCGTCTATGCGACCTTCAAGTTCTTCCTCTACACGCTCTTGGGCTCGGTGCTGATGCTGCTCGCCGTGATGGCGATGTACTGGCACACGGGCACGACCGACATCCCGACGCTGATGACGGCGAAGTTCCCGGCCGACATGCAATGGTGGCTGTGGCTTGCGTTCTTCGCCTCCTTCGCGGTGAAGCTGCCGATGTGGCCGGTGCACACCTGGTTGCCGGATGCGCACGTGGAGGCGCCGACCGCGGGCTCCGTCATCCTCGCTGCGATCCTGTTGAAGATGGGCGGCTACGGCTTCTTGCGCTTCTCGGTGCCGATGTTCCCGCTCGCGAGCCACCAGTTCGCGGGCTTCATGTTCACGCTCTCGGTCATCGCCATCATCTACACCTCGCTCGTCGCGCTGGTGCAGACCGACTTGAAGAAGCTCATTGCCTATTCCTCAGTCGCGCACATGGGCTTCGTAACGCTCGGCATCTTCACGTTCTCCATGCAGGGCGTCGAAGGCGCGATCTTCCAGATGGTCTCGCACGGCATCGTCTCGGCTGGGCTCTTCCTCGGCGTCGGCGTCCTCTATGACCGCATGCACACGCACGAGATCGCGGCGTTCGGGGGGCTCGTGAACCGCATGCCGATATTCGCCGCCGTGTTCATGGTCCTCACGCTGGCCAACGTCGGGCTTCCCGGCACCAGCGGGTTCATCGGCGAGTTCCTGACGCTGCTCGCTTCGTTCAAGGTCAACACCTGGGTTGCGTTCCTCGCCACCACGGGCGTGATCTGGTCGGCGGCCTATGCACTCTACGTCTACCGGCGCGTGATCTTCGGAGAGCTCGTCAAACCCGCGCTCAAGGCCATCGCGGACATGACCCCGCGCGAGATCGGCATCATGGCCCCGCTCGTGGCGCTGACGCTGCTGCTCGGTTTCTACCCTGCACCCGTGCTCGACGTAGCCGCGGTCTCGGTAAAGAAGCTCGTCACGGCCTACGAGGCCGCCGTGCAGCCGGCGCCGGCCGCGGCTGCCAAGAAGCCGCCCCCCGCGGCAGCGCCCGCCCCCGCCGCCACGCCTCCGCGCTGAGTTGAGGAGCCTCGAAGCATGCAGGAGTTGACCCCCTACGCGCCGGCCCTGCCCGAGATCGCGATTGCGGTGGGCGCGCTGCTGCTGCTGATGCTTGGCGTGTTCCGGCCGCCCGTGCCGACGGGCGACTACCTAACCGGCGTGCTGGCGATCGTCGTGCTCACCATCGCCGCTGCGCTCATCGTCATGGCTCCCGATCAGCGCGCGGTGCTGTTCGACGGCGCCTTCATCGTCGACGGCTTCGGCCGCTTCATGAATCTGTTGGTGCTCGGCGGCTCAATTCTCGTCCTCGTCATGTCGATGGGCGATCTCGCGCGCGCCAAGCTGCTTTCGAGCGAGTATGTGGTGCTGCTGCTGCTCGCCGTGCTCGGCATGCTGCTGATGATCTCGGCCGGAAGCCTGATCTCGCTTTATCTCGGGCTTGAGCTGCAGAGCCTCGCGCTCTACGTGGTCGCCGCCATCGACCGAGGCAACGTGCGCTCGAGCGAGGCGGGGCTCAAGTATTTCGTACTGGGCTCGCTGTCGTCGGGGATGCTGCTCTACGGCGCCTCGCTCGTCTACGGCTTCACCGGCTCGACCGATTTCACCGCCATCGCAGCCGCGGCGCACGGACAAGCCGCGAGCGCTGGCGTCGGCCTCACCATCGGGCTCGTGTTCCTGCTCGTCGGGCTCGCCTTCAAGGTCTCGGCGGTGCCCTTCCACATGTGGACGCCCGACGTTTACGAGGGCGCGCCGACGCCCGTCACCGCCTTCTTCGCCGCCGCCCCGAAGCTTGCCGCTATGGCGCTTCTGATGCGCGTGCTGCTCACCGCCTTCCCCGGCATCGCGCCGCAGTGGCAGCAGATCGTCGTATTCCTGAGCATCGCGTCGATGCTGCTCGGCGCCTTCGCCGCGATCGGGCAGACGAACATCAAGCGGCTGATGGCCTACTCCTCGATCGGTCACGTCGGCTATGCGCTGATCGGCCTTGCGGCCGACAGCGAGATCGGCACGCAGTCCGTCCTCGTCTATCTTGCGATCTATCTTTTCATGACCGTCGGCGCCTTCGCCTGCATCCTGTCGATGCGCAACAAGCTGGGGCCGGTCGAGGATATCGACTCGCTTGCCGGTCTCGCCAGGACCAATCCGCCCATGGCGTTCGTGCTGGCGATGATCCTGTTCTCGATGGCGGGCGTTCCTCCGCTCGCCGGCTTCTTCGCCAAGTTCTACGTCTTCGCCGCCGCGGTGAAAGCCGGGCTCTATCCGCTCGCCGTCATCGGCGTGCTGGCAAGCGTAGTGGCGGCGTACTACTACCTCCGTGTCGTCAAGATCATGTTCTTCGACGACGCGCAGCAGGAGTTCTTGCCCGTCGAGCGAGGCGCAGGATTCGTAATGGCCATCGCCGGGCTCTTCGTGGTGCTGTTCGTGCTCGCGCCCGCGCCGCTTGTGGACACGGCGCTCATCGCAGCGAGGGCGCTGCAAGTCGGACAATGAGTGCTTCCGCAGGCGACCCTTCCGCGCCGTCTAGGCTGCTGCATCTCGCCGAAACGGATTCGACCAACGCCGAAGCGATGCGCCGGGCGCTTGCGGGCGAGCCGCCGCCCTTCTGGGTTGTCGCCGACCGGCAGACCTCGGGGCGCGGGCGGTCGGGTCGCGCGTGGGCATCGCAAACGGGCAACCTCTTCGCGAGCCTGCTCGTCTCGACCGCCTGTTTGCCCGCGCGTGCCGGACAGCTGTCGCTCGTTGCCGGCGTGGCGGCGATCGATGCCATCCGCATGGCAGCGCCGCTGGGGGCACCCGCTGGGTTGCGTCTCAAGTGGCCCAACGACATCCTAATCGGTGCGGCCAAGACCGGCGGCATTCTCGTCGAGAGCACGACGACGAACTTGGGCGCCGAGCGCCTCGCGGTGATGGGCATCGGCCTTAACCTTGCCTCCGCGCCGGTCGACCTCGGCCGGTCCGCGACATTTCTCTCCGCGCACGGCTTGTCGCTTTCGCCGCAGCGAGCATTGTGCTTCTTGGCCGAGGCTATGGACGGATGGCTCAAGACGTGGAACGACGCGCGGGGCTTCGCTGCCGTGCGCGAGGCATGGCTGAAACGCGCCGGACCCATCGGCGAGCCGCTGACGGTGCACGCGGGCGGCGGTCTTGTCTCGGGGCGCTTTGCCGGGCTCGATGAAGAGGGCGCGCTGGTCCTCGCCGGACCTGACGGGACGGAACGGCGCTTTACCTACGGGGACGTGATGCTCGGGGAGCCCGCGGGCGGCACGGCGGAGCAGAAGAAAGACGAAGGCCGATGATTGACAAGCGGCCCGGTCGGGGCGGGGGCAGGGACGAACTCGTATTCGTAGGTCTCGGCGGCCTCGGCGAGATCGGCATGAACCTCTACCTCTACGGCTACGGTCCGCCGGATGCGCGTAAGTGGCTCATGGTCGATTGTGGGATCACGTTCCCTGAGGGCGAGTTCGACCCCGGCATCGATGTGATCCTGCCCGACGTGCGCTTCATTGAGGAGAACCGCGGCGATCTCGTCGGCATCCTGATCACGCACGCGCACGAGGACCACATCGGCGCGGTGATCGAGCTGTGGCCGCGCCTCAAGGCGCCGGTCTATGCAACGCCGTTCACCGCCGGAATGCTGCGGTCGAAGCTTGCCGAGTGGGGCGGCGACCTGCAGATCCCCATCAATGTCGTGCAGCTCGACTCGCGCTTCAAGCTCGGCCCCTTCGACGTGGAGCTCGTCACGCTCGCGCACTCGATCCCCGAGATGAGCGCGATCGCGCTGCGGACGCCGCAGGGGCTCGTGTTCCACACCGGCGACTTCAAGCTCGACCCGACGCCGCTCATCGGCACGCCGCTTGACGAAGGGCGCCTCAAGCGCCTTGGCGACGAGGGCGTGCAGGCGCTCATCATCGATTCGACCAACGCCTTCCGCGAGGGCATCTCACCCTCCGAGCAGGATGTCGCTAAGTCGCTTGGACAGATCATCGCCAAAGCGCAAGGGCGCGTGGCGGTCACGACGTTTTCCTCCAACGTGGCACGCGTCAAGGCGGTGGCGGAAGCCGCGCGCGCTGCCAACCGGCAAGTTGTCGTCGCGGGGCGCGCGCTCCACCGCGTGATCGAGGTCGCCATCGACACCGGCTACCTGCCGCAAGGCTTTCGCTATCTCGATCAGGACCAGTTCAGAAACTTGCAGCGCCGCGATGTCGTACTCCTATGCACGGGTAGCCAGGGCGAGCAGCGCGCGGCGCTTGCGCGCATCGCCGAGGAGGAGCACCCCGAGGTCTCGCTCGATAAGGGCGACCTCGTGATCTTTTCCTCGCGCACCATCCCGGGCAACGAGAAGGCGGTCGGGCGCATCCAGAACAATCTCGCGCGCAACGGCTGCGATGTTCTCACCGACAACGAGGCCCTCGTGCACGTCTCCGGACATCCGCGGCGCGACGAGCTGCGCCGCATGTACGGCTGGATGCGGCCAAAAGTCGTCGTGCCCATGCACGGCGAGGCGCGCCACCTGAAGGCGCAAGCCGAGCTTGCGCGCGAGCTCGGCGCCGAGACGATCTTCACCGTGCAGGACGGCGAGATCGTGCGGCTCGCGCCCGATCCGGCTGTGATCGACGATGCTCCCGTCGCGCGCCTCTTCCGCGACGGACGCCTTCTGGTGCCGGAGGCCGACGGGCCGGTGCGCGCGCGCCGCAAGCTCGCGGCCGTCGGTATCGTGATCGTATCGCTGTGCCTATCACGGCGCGGCGAGCTCTTGAGCGAGCCGCAGGCCGCGCTCGATGGCGTGCCGGCGGAGACCGCCGACGGCGAGGATATGCTCGACGTGGTGCTCGACGCGGTCGACGGCACCTGGCGCAGCATCCCGGCGCCGAAGCGCAAGTCCGCCGATCTCGTCTCGGAGGCCATCCGGCGCGCCGTGCGCGCGGCGGTCGCGCAGGTGTGGGGCAAGAAGCCCATTTGCAAGGTGCTGGTGAACGTGATCGATAGTGGCAGATAGCTTACGGAGTCAGCAGCGACGCTCCCGGTGGGATGAATGAGGTAGGCGAACTATGATCGGACGGCTCAACCACGTCGCCATCGCGGTGAAAGATCTCGCCGCTGCGAGCGCGGTCTATCGCGACGCGCTCGGCGCGACGTTGACCAAGCCGCTGCCGCAGCCCGAGCATGGCGTAACGGTTGTGTTCATCACGCTGCCCAACACCAAGATCGAGCTGCTCGAGCCCTTAGGCGAAGACTCACCCATCGCCAAGTTCCTTGAGAAGAGCCCGGAGGGCGGCATCCACCACGTCTGCTACGAGGTCGACGACATCGTCGCCGCCCGCGATCGGCTCAAGGCGCAGGGCGCGCGCGTGCTCGGCGACGGCACGCCCAAGATCGGTGCGCACGGCAAGCCGGTGCTGTTCCTGCACCCGAAAGATTTCTGCGGCACGCTCGTCGAGCTCGAGCAGGCATGAGGCACAGAGCGTAATCGCATGGACCCGCTGATCCTGATTGCAATCTACATCTTCATTTGGTGGACGACCTTGTTTGCCGTGCTGCCCTTCGGCGTGCGCACGCAGCAGGAGGAGGGAAGCGTCGTGCCGGGGACGCCCGAGAGCGCGCCGGCCAAGCCGCGGCTCCTGCGCGCCGTCATCATCAACACGGCAATCTCCTCGGTGATCTTCGTGATCGTGTACCTGATCATCAAGTTCCGGCTGATCACGGCGGACACGTTCCCGTTCCCTTGAGAGACGCGGGCCCTAAAAACGCAAAGAGCAAGGTCCAGAGAACCTTGCTCTTGCGCAATGCCTGCGTTGTCGTGGAGCTTTGCCGCGATTATGGGCGCCGCGCGCTCTACACTCTGGCACCTGTTCACCACCCGATCGGGTAGCGGGGCGCCTGTCTTTCTCCCTAGACTCGGGCTGCCTGCCGCTTGTGTGCGCGGCTTTGACCCACCCTCAAGGCCGATACGTGTAGCCGACGCGCGGCCTTCTGTCACGGGGGCTTCTGCGCTTCCTTCGAAAAAAATCTCTCAGACGCGATTGCCCATTCTCCGAGCCGTGTGACCGACCGGTCGCACCCTGTTTTGCGCTCGAAGCATGGAACGGCCCGATGCGCTGCCGAGGGCGCATTTTGCCGTGGAAAATGGCCACGGTGTTTACCCTCTCCAGCATTGCCACCCGATCTATTCCAGGCTACGAGCCCCGAAAACAGGCCTTCTGAGCGTCGGCAAGGTAAAGTCGGTCAGGGGCGCGTTCCCCTCCAATGGATCGGCCCCGCCATGCTCCTCTCCCGCTACTTCCTGCCGGTGCTGCGCGAGACGCCCAAAGAGGCGGAGATCGTCTCGCATCAGCTCATGCTGCGCACGGCGATGATCAAGCAGGCATCCGCCGGCATCTATTCCTGGCTGCCGCTGGGCCTCAGGGTCTTGAAGAAGATCGAGCGCATCGTGCGCGAGGAGCAGGATCGCGCCGGCGCGGTAGAAATCCTCATGCCGACCATTCAGTCTGCCGACCTGTGGCGCGAATCCAAGCGCTACGAGGCCTACGGCAAGGAGATGCTGCGCATCGTCGATCGCCACGAGCGCGACATGCTCTACGGACCGACGGCAGAAGAGGTCGTGACCGCGATCGTCCGCGACAGCATCAAGAGCTACAAGGACCTGCCCAAGAACCTCTATAACATCCAGTGGAAGTTCCGCGACGAGATCAGGCCGCGCTTCGGCGTGATGCGCGGGCGCGAGTTCCTCATGAAGGACGCCTACTCCTTCGATCTCACGGTCGAGGGGGCTCGCCACGCCTACAACCGCATGTTCGTCGCCTACCTCAGGACATTCGCGCGCATGGGGCTGAAATCGATTCCGATGGCGGCCGACACCGGCCCCATTGGCGGCGACCTCAGCCACGAGTTCATCATTCTGGCCGAGACCGGGGAGAGCCAAGTCTACTGTCACAAGGATCTGATCGAAGGGCAGGTACCCCCCGCCGACACTGACTTCGACGGCGATCTTTCGCCGATCGTCAAGGCCTGGACTGCCAAGTACGCCGCGACCGAGGAGAAACACGAGCCGGAGCGGTTTACCAAAGAAGTGCCGGCGGCAAAGCAGGTTTCCGCCCGCGGCATCGAGGTCGGCCACATTTTCTTCTTCGGCACCAAGTATTCCGAACCGATGGGGGCGAAGGTCCAGGGGCCAGATGGGAACATGATCACGCTGCAGATGGGCTCTTACGGCGTAGGCGTCTCCCGTCTCGCCGGCGCCATCATCGAAGCGAGCCACGACGCCGCCGGCATCGTGTGGCCCGTGCCCGTCGCTCCCTTCGAGGTCGCGCTCATCAATCTGAAGGCTGGGGATGCGGCGACGGACGAGGCCGCGCGGCAGCTCTATGGCAAGCTCGGCGCGGCAGGCGTCGAGGTGCTGCTCGATGATACGGACGAACGCGCGGGCGCGAAGTTCGCGACCATGGATCTCATCGGCATTCCCTATCAGTTGATCGTCGGACCCAAGGGCGTGAAGCAGGGCGAGGTCGAGGTGAAGGACCGCAGAAGCGGCGCGCGGCAGACGCTGCCGCTCGACGCCGCGGTCGGCCATCTCGTCGAAGTCGTCAAGAGCCGGCGCGTTCTCGCGTAAGGCAGAAAAACCGAAGGCGAAGACCCAAGGGGGCACAACCGGGATGACGAGCGCCACGGCGACAGGATCGGGCCCCCAGGGACGTCCTCAGGGACGTCCCCAGGCGCGCCCCGAGGGCCGGCGCAGCACAGGCCCGTTCGCGGCCTTCGAGTGGATGCTCGCCTCGCGCTACCTCCGCTCCCGCCGCAAGGAAGGCTTCATCTCCGTCATCGCCGGGTTCTCCTTCATCGGCATCATGCTCGGGGTCGCGACTCTCATCATCGTCATGGCGGTGATGAACGGCTTCCGCAGCGAGCTGTTTGCCAAGATCCTCGGCCTCAATGGCCACGTCATCGTCAACAAGATCGGCGGCAACTTCGAAGACTACCAGCAGATCGCCGACCGCATCGCCCTAGTGCCGGGCGTCAAGACGGTGATGCCGCTGATCGAGGGCCAGGTCATGGTCACCTCCGCCGTGCAGGCGACCGGCGCTCTTGTGCGCGGCATGAGTGAGGGCGGCCTGCGGGGCCTGCCGCTCGTCGCCAACAACATCCGCTACGGCACCCTCGACGGCTTCGAGAACCAGACAGGTATCGCCATCGGGACGCGGCTCGCAAACCTTTTGCGCGTCAATGTCGGCGACAGCATCCTGCTCGTCTCGCCCAAAGGCGCGACCACGCCGTTCGGCAACGCGCCCCGCACCAAGCCCTACGTGGTGAGCGCGCTGTTCGAGATGGGCATGTCCGAATACGACCGCACCATGATCTTTATGCCGTTGGCGGAAGCGCAGCGCTATTTCTCGCGCGGGCCCGAGGTCGACGCGCTCGAAATAGTCGTCGACAACCCGGGCCAGGTCGACCGCTTCGTCAAGGTGATCCGCGCGGCCGCCGGGCCGACCGTCCACGTCTCCGACTGGCGCCAGCGCAACGAGACGTTCTTCACCGTGCTCGAGGTCGAGCGCAACGTGATGTTCATCATCCTGTCGCTGATCGTGCTCGTCGCCGCGCTCAACATCATCTCCGGCCTCATGATGCTGGTGAAGGACAAGGGGCGCGATGTCGCCATCCTGCGCACAATGGGGGCGACGCGCGGCGCGATGATGCGTGTCTTTCTCATCACCGGGGCCTCAATTGGCGTCGTCGGCACGCTCGCGGGGCTGGTGCTGGGCGTGGTCTTCTGCCTCAACATCGAGGTCCTGCGCGAGCTGATGGCGTGGCTCACCAGCACCACGATCTTCGACCCCAACGTCTACTACCTGACGCGCCTCCCGGCCGACATGGACGTCGGCGAGACGGCATCGATCGTCGGCATGGCGCTGGTGCTTTCCGTGCTGGCAACTCTCTACCCCTCCTGGCGCGCTTCCACGCTCGATCCCGTCGAAGCTCTGCGATACGAATGAGCGACCGCATGAGCGCCTTGGCCCAGGAGATGCGACCGGTGCGCGAAGCTGCAAGGCAGACCGTGCTGAAGCTCGACCGGCTGGTGCGCGCGTTCCGCCAGGGCCCGCGGCGCATCGAGGTGCTCGCGGGCGCCTGCGCCGACATTCACCCGGGCGAGGCCGTCGCGCTCGTTGGTCCCTCGGGTGCCGGAAAATCGACGCTGCTGCACATTGCCGGGCTGCTCGAGACACCCGACAGCGGCCGCGTGATCGTCAATGGGCGCGACTGCTCCGGCATGAACGACAGCGACCGCACGCGCGTGCGTCGGGTGGAGATGGGCTTTGTCTATCAGTTCCACCAGCTCCTGCCGGAATTCTCGGCGCTGGAGAACGTGGTTATGCCGCAGATGATCGCCGGCCGCAGCCGCAAGGAGGCCGCCGTCCGCGCGAGCGAGCTGCTCACCTCGCTGGGGCTTGCGCAGCGCGTCGATCACCGCCCCGCCGAGCTTTCGGGTGGCGAGCAGCAGCGCACCGCGATTGCGCGCGCGCTCGCCAACGACCCGACCCTCATTCTGGCGGACGAGCCGACCGGCAACCTCGACCCGCACACCGCCGCGCACGTGTTCGATGCGCTGATCAGCCTCATTCATACGACCGGCGTGGCCGCGCTCATCGCCACCCACAACCTGGAGCTGGCCGGGCGCATGGACCGCATTTTGCGGATGGAAGAGGGCCTCCTGATCGAGGTCGGCCGCGGCGCCGTGCGCTAGAGCGCGCTTCGCCGGGGACAGGCGCCGCGCGGCCCTTGGGGCCTAGTGCGGCGTGGTCTACATACAGCCCATGAACGCCCCGAGTTCGCCTACCCTCAGCCACGGACGCTCAGGCCTCACGGCCGGCGAAATTCGTGCACCTCAAGGTCCACTCCGCCTATTCGCTGCTCGAGGGTGCGCTCACGATCCCAAAGCTCGCCAAGCTCGCCGCAGCCCACGAGCTGCCGGCTCTCGGGCTCACCGATACCAACAACCTCTTCGGCGCGCTGGAGTTCTCCGACAAGCTCGCGGACGCCGGCATCCAACCCATCATCGGCGTGGCCCTGAACGTCGATTTCGCCGAGCGCAAGCCTGAGCCGATCGAGCAATCGGGGGCTGCCGCGCGCCGTGCGGGCGACGGACCGATTGCGCTTCTTGCCGCAAGCGAGGCCGGCTACGCCAACCTGATGAAGCTCGTCAGCCGCGCGCATCTCGATGCGGTCGAACTCGGTCCACACCACGATCGACGCGTTGACACCTCACGCCGAGGGCCTGATCGCGCTCACCGGCGGCCCCGATGGCCCCATCGACCGCGCGCTTCGTGAGGGCCAGCGGCCGCTGGCGGAGGCGCGCCTCAAACGGCTCGCAGCGGTGTTCGACGACCGCCTCTACGTTGAAATTCAGCGCCACGGCATCAAGAGCGAACACGATGTCGAGCCGCAGCTCCTTGAGCTCGCCTATGCGCTGAAGCTGCCGATCGTCGCCACCAACGAGGCCTACTTTGCGAGCCCCGACGACTACGAGGCCCACGATGCGCTCCTGTGCATCGCCGACGGCCGCTACGTCGTCGAGGACGATCGCCGCCGTGTGACGCGCGAGCACGACTTCAAGAGCGCGGAAGCGATGGCGGAGCTGTTTGCCGACCTCCCCGAGGCGCTCGACAACACTATCGAGATCGCCAAGCGCTGCGCCTTCCGGCCCAAGGGCCGCAAACCGATACTGCCGCGCTTCGTCGCCGGCGACGATGTCGTGAGCGAGACTGAGCAGGCGCGCCGGGAGACCGCCGAGCTGCGCCGCCAGGCCGAGCAAGGATTGCGCGAACGCCTCGCGACCGCGCCGCCGGCCCCGGGATTCACGGTCGCAGACTACGAGAAGCGGCTCGCCTACGAGATCGACGTCATCGCGCGCATGAAATTTCCCGGATACTTCCTGATCGTCGCCGATTTCATCAAGTGGGCGAAGGCGCAAGCTATCCCCGTCGGTCCCGGCCGCGGTTCGGGCGCCGGATCGGTGGTCGCCTGGGCACTGACCATCACCGACCTCGACCCCCTGCGCTTCGGGCTTCTGTTTGAGCGCTTCCTCAACCCCGAGCGCGTGTCGATGCCCGACTTCGACATCGACTTCTGCCAGGACCGCCGCGACGAGGTGATCCGCTACGTGGCCGACAAGTACGGGCACGACCGCGTGGCGCAGATCATCACCCACGGCAAGCTGCAGGCGCGCGCGGTCTTGCGCGACGTGGGCCGCGTGCTGCAGATGCCCTACGGCCAGGTCGACCGGCTGTGCAAGCTGGTGCCGAACAACCCGGCCAATCCCGTCACGCTGGCGGAGGCCATCGCGGGCGAGCCCAAGCTGCAGGAGGCGCGGACCGCCGACCCGCTGGTTGCGCGCCTGCTCGAGATCGCCCAGAAGCTCGAGGGTCTTTACCGCCACGCCTCCACGCACGCCGCCGGCATGGTGATCGCCGACCGGCCGCTCGAGGAGCTGGTGCCGCTCACCCGCGATCCGAAGTCGAACACGCCTGTCACCCAGTACAACTGGAAGATGGTCGAGGTCGCTGGGCTCGTGAAGTTCGACTTCCTCGGCTTGAAGACGCTGACGGTGCTGAAGAAGGCCGTCGATCTCGTGAAGCGCGGGCGCCAGGTGACCGTCGATCTCGCGACGCTGCCGCTCGATGACCGCAAGAGCTTTGAGCTGCTCGCCAAGGCGGACACGGTGGGCGTGTTCCAGCTGGAAAGCACGGGCATGCGCGAGAGCTTGAAACGCCTCAAGCCCGACCGCTTCGAGGACATCATCGCCATGGTGGCGCTCTACCGCCCCGGCCCCATGGACAACATCCCGACCTACATCAACCGCAAGCACGGCGAGGAGCCGGTCGACAACCTGCACGCGCTCTTGGAGCCCATTTTGCGGGAAACCTACGGCGTCATCATCTACCAGGAGCAGGTGATCGAGATCGCCAAGGCCATGGCCGGCTACTCGCTGGGCGAGGCCGACCTGTTGCGCCGCGCCATGGGCAAGAAGGACAGGGCGGGCATGGCCAAGGAGCAGGCCCGCTTCGTCGCCGGCGCCGTGCAGAAGGGGGTGGAGAAGGCGGACGCGGTCTATGTGTTCGAGCTCGTCGACAAGTTTGCCGGCTACGGTTTCAACAAGAGCCACGCCGCGGCCTACGCCCTCGTCAGCTACCAGACGGCCTACATGAAGGCGAACTACCGCGAGGAGTTCCTCGCCGCCTGCATGACGCTCGACATGGCCAACACCGATAAGCTTGCGCAGTTCGCGGCGGAGGCGAGAAAGAGCGGCATCGAGGTGAAGCCGCCGTGCATCAACGCTTCGGAGGTCGATTTCCTCGCCGAGCCCGGCGCCATCCGCTACTCGCTCGCCGCCTTGAAGAACATCGGCGCCGCGGCCGTCTCGACTATCGTTGCCGAGCGCAAGACGCACGGCCGCTACGCGAGCCTCGCCGACTTCGCCTCACGCCTCGACCCGAAGGCCTTGAACAAGCGCGCGCTCGAGACGCTCGCTGCTGCCGGCGCGTTCGATGCGCTCGAAGGCAACCGGGCGCTCGCGCATGCCAACGTCGAAGCCATCCTCGCGCTGGCGCAGCGCCGCGAGTCTAACACCGCCTCTGGCACGGACGACCTCTTTGGCTTGGGTGAAACCGCGCCGCAGCTCGATCTGCGCCCCACGCAGCCGTGGACACCGATGGAGCGGCTCTCGCACGAGTTCGAGGCGGTCGGCTTCTATCTCTCGGGCCATCCGCTCGATTCCTACGAGCGCGTGCTGCAGAAGCTCGGCGTCAAGCGCTACGTCGATTTCGAGGCGCTGACCGAACGCGGAAGCTGCGAGGGGCGGCTCGCCGGCATCGTCATTTCGGCGCGCGAGCGCAAGTCGCAGCGGGGCAACAAGTTCGCGTTCGCGGTGTTCTCCGACACCACGGGGCAGTTCGAGGCGGTGGTGTTCTCCGACACGCTGGCGCAGTGCCGCGACTTGCTCGAGCCCGGCACGGCGGTGCTGCTCAGCGTTGCCGCCGAGCGCGACGGCGACACGGTGAAGATGCGGGTCGAGGGTCTTGAAGCGCTCGACAAGGCGGCAGCGGGCGTGCAGCGCGGCTTGCGCGTGGTGCTCGATCGCCGCCTCGTGCAAGGGGGGAAGAGCGGGGCCATCGCCGTCTTGAAGGCGTTGCTAAAGCCAGGCGGCAAAGGCGAAATCCGCCTCGTGCTGGCGCTGGACGACCGCAACCGTGAGCTCGAGTTCACGCTTCCCGGCCGCTACGATGTCTCGCCCGCGCAGGCCGGCATCCTGTCCACCACCCCGGGAGTTAGGGAAGTTTTAGAGATTTGACGTAGGATTCCGCCAGCGTCATCTCCTCCCGGGTTGCGTAAAATGCGACGGATCGCTTTCGCCACTCTTCTCCTCGTCGCGGCTCTGTGTGCCGGAGAGGCCGAGGCGAAATATTGCCCGCGCGTGCTCTATCGTGCGACCCGTCTCGTCGTCGTCAGCGTTCCGACGATGCAGTCGACCGAAGCCTCCGTGCGCACGTTCGAGCGCGCATCGCCGGCGTCGCCTTGGGAGCGTCGCGGCGATCCAGAACCGGCTGTCGTCGGCATGCGCGGAATTGCCTGGGGCAACCCCTACATATACCTCGCCGAAAAGGACGAGCCGCTGAAGCGCGAGGGCGACGAGCGCACGCCAGCCGGCGTCTATCGAATCGGCCCGACGTTCGGCTCCGACGTGATCAATATCCCGGGCCACCTGCTGCTCACGCCTACACAGCAGTTCTGCGTCGAGGACGCCAGGTCGCCGTACTACGGCAAGATCGTGCCGCAGAGCGTGGTGGGCGAGAAGACGAGCGGCGAGGACATGGCCAAGTATCCGCTCTACAAGCGCGGCATCGTCATCGACTACCCTCCGCGACCCCGGACCCAGGCCGGCTCGTGCATCTTCCTCCACATCTGGGGCGGCCCAGCTGTCGGCACCAAGGCCCGCATCGCACTTCCCGAGGAGCGGGTGGCCTATCTGCAGGAGTGGGCCGAGAAGCGCTTCACGGCGATCGCGATCGTGTCGGAGGATACGGTCGACCGTTACAAAGGCTGCCTGCCGACAGCCGAGACGGTGGGCGTGGGTGATGGAGCCGCGTCCGTGCCGCTCCCCGTGCGCAAGACTGCCCCCACGACGACGAGCGAGAAGCGCGCCTCGCTCGAGCGCTGAGCGGCTCGCGTCACTTCCAGAAGTGATCGTAGAGGCTGAGGCCGATCTCGAACGCGATGAGCGCGATGATGTAGACCTCGAGCCGGTGGCTCGTGCGCGTCGCCATCAGGTCGGTGATGGTCTCCGCAGTGTCCCGGATGACCTCGAGCTTGCGCGCAATGGCGCGGCCGCGCTGCGGCAGGTCGTACTCATCGACGAGCCGCGCCCAGAAGCGCTCTAGCTCCGGATGGTCCCAAAGCACGTCGGGCTTCTCGTCGAGATCGACGCGATCGGCGAGCCGCTGCTGCAGCGTCAGCGCCTGCCCGATCTGTTCCAGCATGGCGCCCTGCGGGCTCCGCGGCAGACGGCCTTGCTGCAGCGTCTGCGCCACCGCGTCGATGCGGTCGAAGGCCAGCGCGATGCGTCGCTCGTCGTAGGCAAGCGTCACGCTCATCGCCAGCGCCTCGGCGACGAGCAGGAGGCGGTTGGGGTCGGACGATTTGATCTGCAGGCCGCTCGCCGAGGAAACGCCTTCGTCCTCCTCTGGCCTGACCAGGAGCCGTACGGTCTCCGTCTCGCGCTCCTCCAACGGCTCGATGATGCGCGATCCCAGGCTGCGGATCAGCCCCTCCTCATCGACTGGGTTCATGCCGAAGAAGACGGCGGCGCCCGACTTAAACAGCACCGCCATGCCGCCCCCGCTGGTGCGGAAGGCCAGGGGCACGCTCGAGAAGGCGTCCTCGCGTTCCAGCCCCTTGACGTCGATATGCTCGCCGAGCTGCAGCGCCCGGACCGATATTTCCTTGTTGGTCATGCCACTCTCTGCCGGCTGCAGGCGGGCCGCGAGGCCAGCCGGGGTCAGCTTGTCATTTCGGAGTGTACACTCTATAAGCACGCCCATCTCGCACGTGGACCTCGCGCCAAGCGGACCAAAAGCCCCGCTCAGCGCTCCGGTGGACGCTCCCTTGACCTAAGGGAGAGGTCTTCTCTGGGTCCGCGGTGGAACAACCGGAAAAGGACGGCCCATGACGCTTCCCGCGTTCAATATGCGTCAGCTTTTGGAAGCTGGCGTGCACTTCGGTCACCAGTCGCATCGCTGGAACCCCAAGATGGCGCCCTTCATCTACGGCGCCCGCAACAACATTCACATCATCGACCTGACCCAGACGACGCCGATGCTGCACCAGGCGCTGGTCAAGGTGTCGGACACGGTGGCCGGCGGCGGCCGCGTGCTGTTCGTGGCGACGAAGCGGCAGGCGTCGGGCTCGATCGCGGACTCGGCCAAGCGCAGCGCCCAGTACTTCATCAACCATCGCTGGCTCGGCGGCACGCTGACCAACTGGAAGACGATCTCCCAGTCGATCCGCCGTCTGCGGCAGCTCGACGACATCCTCGCCGATCCGCAGGGCCGCACCAAGAAAGAGGTGCTCAACGTCACGCGCGAGCGCGAGAAGCTGAACCAGGCGCTGGGCGGCATCAAGGACATGGGCGGCACACCCGACCTCCTGTTCGTGATCGACACCAACAAGGAGAGCATCGCCATCAAGGAGGCGAAGAAGCTCAACATCCCGATCGTCGCCATCGTCGACACCAACTGCGATCCCGACGGCATCGACTACCCGATCCCCGGCAACGACGACGCCGGGCGCGCGATCACGCTCTACTGCGATCTGGTGGCCCGCGCCGCCCTCGACGGGCTGGAACGCAGCCAGTCCGCGGCCGGCGTCGACGTCGGCGCTTCCGAGGCCCCTCCGGCGGAGGCGCTGCCCAGCAAGCCCGCCGAGTTCCGCGGCATCGAGGCTCCGCGCGGGGAAGCCGACGACTTGAAGCGGATCACCGGCATCACGCCGAAGATCGAGCAGCGCCTCAACGACGCGGGCGTGTTCCATTTCTGGCAGATCGCCGATCTCGACGCCGAGCAGATGGCGGCGCTCGACCGCAAGCTGCGCTTGAAGGGGCAGATCGAGAAAGAAGAGTGGTCCCCGCAGGCAAAGAAGCTCGTCGAAGCCACGGCGGCCTAGATCAGCCGCCGCGATCGGCGACGACATCATCTCACCATCAACCAGCGGGCGCAGCGTGACGGCGCCCGCCAAATGAAGAGCTCACCCATGACGATTTCCGCGAGCCTGGTGAAGGAACTGCGCGAGAAGACCGGCGCCGGGATGATGGACTGCAAGTCGGCGCTCACCGAGGTGAAGGGCGACATCGAGGCCGCGGTCGATTGGCTGCGCAAGAAGGGCTTGTCGAAGGCCGCCAAGAAAGCAGGGCGCATCGCCGCCGAGGGGCTGATCGGCATCCATGCCGCGGGCAAGACCGGCGCCATGGTGGAGGTCAACTCCGAGACCGACTTCGTGGCGCGGAACGAGCAGTTCCAGGACATGGTGACGAAGATCGCCGCGCTTGCCGCGAAGGCGAAGGGCGACGTCGCCAAGCTGCTCGCCATGACCTACCCCGGCAAGAAGACGACGGTCGAAGACCACCTCAAAGAAATGATCGCCACCATCGGCGAGAACATGACAGTGCGCCGCACGGCCACGCTCGAGGTGCCGAAGGGCGCAGTCGGCTCGTACGTGCACAGCCAGGTGGTGCCGGGGCTGGGCAAGATCGGCGTGCTGGTGGCGCTCTCTTCCGACGGCAAGAACGCGGACGAGCTCGTCGCGCTCGCGCGCCAGATCGCCATGCACGTCGCCGCCACCAATCCAGTGGCGCTCGATCTCGCCGGCGTGCCGGCCGACACGCTCGAGCGCGAGAAGGCGATCCTCGCCGACAAGAACAAGGGCAAGCCGCCGCAGGTGCTGGAGAAGATCGTGGCGAGCGGTCTCAAGAGCTACGCCAAGGACAACTGCCTCCTCGATCAGTCCTATATCCACGATCCGTCCAAGACCGTGACGCAGGTGCTGAAAGAGGCCGAGGGCAAGGTCGGCGCGCCGGTCAAGATCGCCGGGTTCGCACGCTATGCGCTGGGCGAGGGCATCGAGAAGAAGGAAGAAGATTTCGCCGCCGAGGTCGCTGCGGTCGCGGGCGGCTGAGCCTGTGCGCCACCGATCGTCCTCTAGGCGAATCCCTCTTTCCTGCGCTAGTTAGAACCCGCGCGGGCTCCGCGGCCGCTCGCGCCGCGCTTTTGAGCTAGGCGAGGAGGCAGCAGTCATGGCTGGAAGCGGGAAGCCACTCGCCTACAAGCGGTTGCTGCTGAAGCTTTCGGGCGAAGCCCTGATGGGCAAAGGCCCATCCGGCATCGACATCGCCGTCGTCGACCGCCTGGCCCGCGAGATTTCCGAAGCCGTCGCTGCCGGATGCCAGATCGCCGTGGTCGTCGGCGGGGGTAACATTTTCCGCGGCCTTGCCGGCGCCGCCAAGGGCATGGAGCGCGCGACTGCCGACTACATGGGCATGCTCGCCACCGTGATGAACGCGCTCGCGCTCCACAGCGCGCTCGAGAACGCCAAGACGCCGGCGCGCGTGCTTTCCGCCATCCCGATGCCGACCGTGTGCGAGAGCTACATCCGCCCCAAAGCCCTGCACCACATGGAGCAGGGTCGCGTCGTCATTTTTGCCGCTGGAACGGGCAACCCGTTTTTCACGACCGATACCGCCGCCACGCTGCGCGCGATCGAGATGGGATGCGATGCCGTAGCCAAGGCCACGCAGGTCGACGGCGTCTACGACGCCGACCCGCGTAAAGTGCCCACCGCCAAGCGCCTCGACCGGCTGTCATATTCAGAGGTATTATCCCGCGATCTCAAGGTGATGGACGGGGCGGCGATCGCCCTTGCTCGCGACAATGGACTTCCGGTAATTGTGTTTTCTATCGCAGAGGCAGGCAATCTGCTGAAAGTCTTGCGCGGCGAAGGGCGAGCAACCGTCATCGAAGGACCGGCCTGACGGTCGGTTCACCCGCTCGCCGCAAGGCTAGGTCCTGCACGAGGTGGCGCATTTCAAGCCGCCCAATCATTTTGCCCTGACGCGGCTTAAGCGTCGAAGGAGAGAAAATGGCAAGCGGCCAATTTGACATCGCCGAGCTCGACAAGCGCATGCGCGCTTCGCTCGACGCGTTGAAGCGCGAGCTGTCGGGTTTGCGCACGGGGCGTGCAAGCACGCACTTGCTCGACCCCATCCAGGTGAGCGTCTACGGCTCCAAGATGCCGCTCAACCAGGTGGCGACGATTTCGGTCCCCGAGCCGCGCACCATCTCAGTGCAGGTCTGGGACAAGAGCAACGTCTCTGCCGTCGACAAGGCTATCCGCGAGGCGAACCTCGGCATCAATCCCGTTGTCGACGGCGCGCTGATCCGCCTGCCTATCCCGACGCTTACGGCGGAACGCCGCCAGGAGCTGGCCAAGCTCGCGCACAAGTATGCCGAGCATTCGCGCGTCGCGGTTCGTAACGTGCGCCGCGAGGGCATGGAGCTTCTGAAGAAGCTGGAAAAGGACTCCAAGATGAGCCAGGACGAGCATCACAAGGCGTCCGCCAAAGTGCAGGAGCTGACGGATAAGCTCGTCAAGGAGATAGACGACACACTCGCGGCCAAGGAAAGCGAGATACACAAGGTGTAAGGTGTAAGCTCTGGAGCAGGCCCACCAAGCCCCGATATCCTGGCGTTTCTCGCCGCTGCAACCGAAAGCCCGCCTGGTGAAGGAAATTAAGGAACCCGCTGCGATGTGCGAGGTCGAGGACGCACTTCCTCGCCACATTGCGATCATCATGGACGGCAACGGCCGCTGGGCCGCCAAGCACGGCCTGCCGCGCTCCATCGGACACCGCAAGGGGGTGGAGGCCGTCCGCCGCACCGTCCGCGCCGCGATCGAACTCGGCATCCCCTACTTGACGCTCTACAGCTTCTCCTCCGAGAACTGGTCGCGGCCGCCCGAGGAGATCGCCGATCTCATGGGGTTGATGAAGCGCTTCATCCGCCGCGACTTAGCCGAGCTGCATCAGGCCGGCGTGCGCATCGTCGTGATCGGCGAGCGCACCAACGTCGACCCCGAGCTCATGCCCCTCATCGACGAAGGTTGCGAGCTCACGCGCGAGAATCTGGGGCTGACGCTGGTCATCGCCTTCAACTACGGAGCGCGGGCCGAGATCGCCAAGGCCGCGCGCAAGCTCGCCGAGGAGGTCGCTGCCGAGCGCATGCAGCCGAGCGATGTCACCGTCGAGGCGATGAGTGGCGCGCTCGACACCGCCGGCATTCCCGATCCCGACCTGCTCATCCGCACGAGCGGCGAGATGCGGCTGTCGAATTTCCTGCTCTGGCAGAGTGCCTACACGGAGTTCGTCTTCGTCGATGCGTGCTGGCCGGAGTTCGGTCGCGAGCTGCTGGAGGAGGCGCTCGCCCGCTATCGCGCGCGCGAACGCCGTTTCGGCGGGCGCTCCAAACTCTCAACCGCGTGAGGGACAGCCGATGTCCGACCACCTCGCGGTGTCCGAGACGGAGCGACGTGCCGCCCGGGGGCTGTCGGAAAATTTGAGATCCCGTCTCCTATGGGGCAGCGTACTTGCAGCAATCGCCTTGGCGCTTGCCTATGCGGGGCCAATCCCGTTCGCGCTGCTCGTGCTCGTCGTGGCGCTATTCGTGAGCTGGGAGTGGGGCCGCATGGTGCGGGGGTCGAGCACGGATGTTGCTTTCTTCGTGCAGGCGATCGCGGTCACTGCGGCGGTCGCGCTGACCACGGTTGGTGATGCCGCGCTCGCGGTCGCCGTCATCGTGACAGCGGCGATCATTCTCATTCCGCTTGTGTTCGGCCGCGGCGCCCGACTGTCGGCGCTTGGCGCCTTCTATGTCGGGCTCCCGTCGATCTCGCTCGTCTGGCTGCGCCAGGACGACCCCAACGGCCTCGTCGCGGTCCTGCTCATCTTCGCCGTCGTATGGTCATCCGATGTCGCCGCCTACATTGCCGGCCGTACGATCGGCGGCCCGAAGCTGTGGCCGCGCGTTTCTCCCAACAAGACCTGGTCGGGCCTGCTCGGCGGCGCCGCAGCGTGCGTGGTCGCGGGAGCGATCTTCGCACAGCTCACCGATACGTCTTCGTTGCGGATGATGCTGCTGGCGCTCGGCCTTGGCCTTGTGGCCCAGATCGGCGATCTCGCGGAATTGGCGTTGAAACGCCTGTTCGGCTTCAAGGACGCGAGCGGCCTAATCCCCGGCCACGGAGGGTTCATGGACCGCATGGACAGCATCGTTGCGGTGGCCGTCGCCGCTGCCGTGATCGCATTTGCCATCGATCCGCATGCGCCTGCCGCAGCTCTCCTGTTCGGCGTCTGATGTCACAGGGTTCGAAAGTCGGTGGGATGCGTGGCCCCTTGGCCTCGGGCCCCGCGATCGAAGCGAAGGCGGCAAAGGCGCGCATGCGCCTGACGATCCTCGGTGCGACCGGCTCCATCGGCAAGAGCACGCTCGATCTCGTCGCCCGCCGGCCCGAGGCCTTCGAGATCGTGGCGCTGACGGCGCAGACCAGCGTCGCCGAGCTTGCCAAAGCCGCGCGGGAGACCGGCGCCCGCCTCGCCGTGGTCGGCGACAAGGAGCGCTACGGCGAGCTCAAGGCGCTTCTCGCCGGAACCCCGACGCGCGTCGCTGCCGGCCCCGAGGCCGTCGTTGCCGCGGCGGCGGAGCCTGCCGACTGCGTGCTGGCGGCGATCGTGGGCGCGGCTGGGCTCGAGCCGACGTTCGAGGCGGTGCGTCAGGGCAGGCGGCTGGCGCTCGCCAACAAGGAATGCCTCGTGTCTGCGGGAGAGGTGTTCATGTCGGCGGTGGCACAGGCCGGCACCGAGCTCTTGCCCGTCGACAGCGAGCACTCCGGGGGCCTGCAGGCACTGGCCGGCGCCGAGCCCGAGAGCATCGAGACGATTGTGCTGACGGCATCCGGGGGGCCGTTTCGCACCTGGAACGCCGAGCGACTGTCGCGCGCCACGCCCGAGGAGGCGCTGCGACATCCCAACTGGTCCATGGGCGCCAAGATCACTATCGACTCGGCGACCCTGATGAACAAGAGCCTCGAGCTGATCGAGGCCTATCACCTGTTCCCGGTGCGTGCCGATCAGCTCGGCATTGTCGTGCACCCGCAGTCGATCGTGCACTGCCTCGTCAGCTACACGGACGGCTCCGTGCTGGCGCAGCTCTCCGCCCCCGACATGCGCACGCCAATCGCGCTGGCGCTCTCGTGGCCCCGTCGTATGCCGACGCCGACGGCCCGGCTCGATCTCGTCGCGCTGGGAAGCCTCACTTTCGAAGCGCCCGATGAAGTGCGCTTTCCGGCGCTTCGGCTGGGGCGCGAGGCGCTACGTTCAGGCGGGACCGCGCCGGCCGTGCTCAACGCCGCCAACGAGATTGCGGTGGAAGCCTTCCTCAAACGGAGCATTAGCTTCTGTGCCATCGCCGAAGTCGCGGCGGCCGCTCTCGAGGCGGCAAGCGCGCGCGGCCTGATGCGGCCGGCGGCGCGGCTTTCGGATATACTCGATGTCGATGCCGAGGCGCGACGACTGGCACAATCCCTGCTCAGTCGCTATGTGTAGCGCGAGCCGCTGCTGCTAAACTGAGGGCTCGGGCACGGGCTGGAGCGCTTATGGCCGCAATCGTTGGCTTAACCATCGGCTCAAGGCTCAGTCGGGTCGACAGTAGAGCAAGCAGAGGAGAGCAAGGTTAATGCTTTCGATCCTGGTCGCACCGATGTCCGCAGTTCTCGCCGTGGTCTCCTTCCTCGTCGTGCTCAGCATCGTGGTCTTCGTCCACGAGTTCGGCCATTTCGTCGTCGCGCGCTGGTGCGGCGTCTCCGTGCGCACCTTCTCCATCGGCTTCGGCAAGGAGATCTGCGGCTTCACCGATCGCAAGGGCACGCGCTGGCGCATCGCCTGGATTCCGCTCGGCGGCTACGTGA
Organism: uncultured Alphaproteobacteria bacterium; assembly: GCA_963745205.1. Classification (GTDB taxonomy): domain Bacteria; phylum Pseudomonadota; class Alphaproteobacteria; order Rhizobiales; family Hyphomicrobiaceae; genus Hyphomicrobium_A. The sequence goes on along the minus strand of CAVUWX010000007.1, from coordinate 610,385 downwards.
AATTCGTCGACGACGAGAACGCCGCGAGCCAGCCGTCCGCCGAGACGCTCGCGCGTTTGACGCCGGAGGAGCGGCGGGGCGCCTTTCAGGCAAAGCCCATATGGCAGCGCGCGGCCGTGGTGTTCGCTGGACCGGCCGCAAATTTTCTCCTCGCCCTCGTGATCTACACGGCTGTGAACTTCACGGTTGGCATTCACACGATCGCGCCGCGCATCGGCGAGGTTAAGCCGGGGATGCCGGCAGCGGCGGCCGGCTTTCAGCCCGGCGATTTGATCACCAGCATCGACGGGGAAGCTATCGAAGGCTTCGAGGACGTGCAGCGCATCATCGCCGGCAACGGCAACCGCGAACTGCACTTCGGGATCGATCGCAGCGGTGAGAAGCTCACCCTCGAAGTGACTCCGCAGGTGCTGGAGCAGAGCGACACCTTCGGCGGCACGTTCCGGCGCGGACTCATCGGAATCACGCCATCGACGAAGCCCGAATCCGTCGACACCAAGCGGGTCGGGCTTATCGAAGCCCTCCGGCTCGGCGTGCGCGAGACCTATATGGACATCGCGCAGACGTTGCAGGGGATCGGCGACATCCTCACGCGCCGTCAAGCGGCCGATCAGATGGGCGGCCCCATCCTGATGGCACAGGTGACGGCGAAGGTTGCCGGCCTCGGGGTGGAGCCGATGCTGCGCTGGATCGCCTTCATCTCGGCGAATATTGGCTTTTTGAACCTGCTGCCCGTGCCCGTGCTCGATGGCGGGCATCTTTTGTTCTACGCCATCGAGGCCGTGCGCCGGCGTCCCTTGAGCCGACGCATGCAGGAGATCGGCTTCCAGATCGGCATCGCGCTCGTTCTCATGCTGATGGTGTATGTCAATATGAACGATATTTTGCGGGTGTGGCGGCAGTGGACCGGCGCGGGATAAATGCCGTTCAGTGACGTAATCTTGCCACTTCCGCACCCCTTCCTTGAACGTTAAAAGCAGTTGGTCGAGAGGGAGCGCGTCAACAAAAAGAATCGGCCCCAGAGGCCTTTGAGCGCGCTAATCAATTGCTAATGAATCTTGTGCGGTGCGGTGACCCGAAGCCGACGGGTGCTGCGGCCGAGGGGGAGTTCGGCAGATAACGAGGGCATATCCGCGGATGCCTCTGGTTCGATCTATGTCGGTGAGAATTCGCCGCCTGCTGTTGGTCATGGCGCTGATCTCCCCGGGGATGCTGTTCGCCCATGCCGTTCTCCTCGCGCCGCCCGCGGCGGCCCAGGCGAACGCCATCCGGGCGATCAACGTTGATGGCAACCGGCGCGTCGAGCCGGAGACGGTCCGCTCCTATCTCCAATTTGCCCCTGGCGACGCCTACGATCCGGCCAAGGTCGACGGTTCGATCAAGGCGCTGTTTGCCACCGGCCTCTTCTCTGACGTGCGCATCGACCGCAGCGGCGCCGATGTCATGGTCACCGTCGTTGAGAACCCCGTCATCAATCAGATCGCGTTCGAGGGCAACAGCGAGGTCGACACCGAGACCTTGCGCAACGAGGTGCAGCTGAAGCCGCGCGCAGTCTTCACGCGCGCTCGCGTGCAAGCGGACGTCCAGCGCATCCTCGACGTCTATCAGCGCCAGGGCCGCTACGCGGCAACCATCGACCCCAAGATCATCGAGCTCGAGCAGGACCGCGTGAACCTCGTGTTCGAGATCGCCGAGGGCCCGGCCACCAAGGTCAAGGGTATCCATTTCGTCGGCAACCACGCGTTCAGCGATTCCCAACTCCGCGACGTCATCTCGACGACGGAAAAGGGCTGGTTCGACTTCTTGAAGGGCACCGCCGTCTACGATCCCGACCGCATGAACCTCGATCGGGAGCTCCTGCGCCAATACTACTTGAAGAACGGCTACGCCGATGCGCAGGTAACGGCGGCCAATGCCGAGCTCGATCGCGATGGCTCGGGCTTCTTCGTCACCTACACGATCGACGAGGGCGAGCCCTATACGGTCGGCGCCGTCAACGTCGAGAGCACGGTTCCGAAGATTGACCCGACCGCCTACAAGGGCCAGCTAAAGACCAAGGAAGGCGACACCTACGACGCTTCCCTCGTCGACAAGACGACCGAGGACATGACGCTCGTCGTCTCAGAGCAGGGCTATGCGTTCGCGCGCGTGCGCCCGCAGCCGCAGCCCGACCCCGTGACGCATAAGATCTCGCTCAACTACGTCATCGAGGAAGGCCCGCGCGTCTACATCGAGCGCATCAACGTCACCGGCAATACCCGCACCAAGGACTTCGTGATCCGCCGCGAGTTCAAGCTGGCCGAAGGCGACGCCTATAACCCGCTGATGGTCGATCAGGCCAAGAAGCGCTTGAAGAACTTGGGTCTCTTCAAGAACGTCGAAGTGAAGCGGCGCCCCGGCTCGGCGCAGGACCGCGTCATCCTCGACGTGGAGGTCGTCGAGCAGTCGACGGGCGAGCTGTCGTTCGGCGTCGGTTATTCGACTTCGGAAGGCGTCATCGGCGACGTCAGCCTCACCGAGCGCAACTTCATGGGCAACGGTCAGTTCGTGCGCACTGGCGCTGTCGGGCTCGTTTACGCGCCTGCAGGCGCAATGCTGAGTTTCACCGAGCCGCGCTTCCTCGATCGCAACTTGGCGGCCGGTTTCGATATCTTCGCCAAGCAGACTCGACTACACGTCGCAGTTCGGGCTTCGTGAGCGATAGATTGGGCGCCGACGTGCGCCTCGGATTCCCGATCACCGAGAAGCTCTGGAACCAGGTCAGCTATTCATTTTCGCGGGATGAAATCTCAAACGTGGTGCCGACGGCGTCGCTTGCGATCCAGCAGGCCGCGGGCATCGCGTACACATCGATGGTGAGCGACTCTCTCACCTACGATCTGCGCAACGATCCAAAGAACCCGACCAAGGGCATTTTTCTGCAGGCCGGTGTCAACTTCGCCGGTCTCGGTGGCGACGTGCAGTACATTTCAACGTCGGCCGAGGCGCGGGGGTACTACCCGATCACCGACAAGATCACCTTCGTCAGCCGCGCCATCGCTGGTAACATCCAAGGCTGGGGCGGACAGGATGTCCGCCTCATCGACCTGTTCTTCAGGGGCGGCGAAACAATTCGCGGCTTTAATATCGCAGGCTATGGCCCGCGCGACCTCAATACCGGCGGCGCTCTGGGTGGCTCGACCTCTTGGGCGACGACGGCGGAAATCCGCTTCCCTCATCCCGTTCGTGCCCGGACGACCTCGGCATCCAGGGCGCCGTATTCGCCGACGCTGGCTCGCTGTTCGGAGCGGGTGCGGGCGCCAGCAGACGCTCCCCAGGGCTGCGGAGCGAGCGCTACCTAACGGTCTCGGCGGCTACAACGCACGTCTGCCTCGCCGACAGCTCGGCGATCCGGTCCTCGGTCGGCGCGAGCTTGATGTGGGCCTCGCCCGTCGGCCCGATCCGCATGGACTTTGCCAAGGTTCTCACCAAAGAGCCCTACGACGTAACGCAGTTCTTCCGCTTCGGCGCGGCGACAAAGTTCTGACGTACCCGGCCTGAGTGCTAAAAGGGGTGCCACGAGCGGCTGAACGCCGGCCGCAGGCATCCGCATGAAGCAGCAGGGAGCGTCGCCCGGGCGGCGGTTTTCTTGAATGGAGCATCCCGGGTTCTTCGAGCGGGCCGGGCCATTCTCGCTGGCGGACATCGCGGCGGCGACGAAAGCCGAGCTTGCTCCCGGTACCGATCCGGCCCTCGAGCTCACCGACGTCCGCGCGCTCACCGACGCCTCTGCACGCGATCTGTCGTTTCTCGACAACCGCAAATATCTGGGGCGCCTCACAGGGACCCGGGCCGGGGCCTGCCTCGTCGCGCCGGCGTTTGCCAGGAGCGTGCCGAAGGGCACGTCGGCGCTGCTGACGGCGGAGCCCTATCGCGGCTTTGCGCTGGCGCTCGAGCTGTTCTATCCGGACGCGCTGCGGCCGAAGGCTGCAAGGGACGGCGGGGATGCCCTGATTGATCCCTCCGCCGAGCTCGAGGAGGGCGTGGTCCTGGAGCCGGGCGTCGTGGTCGGGCCCGAGGCGCGCATCGGGCGCGGCACACGCATCGCGGCGGGCGCCGTGATTGGCTACCGCGTCACCATCGGACGCGACGGCTATGTCGGGCCGCTTGTCACGCTGGTGCACGCGCTCGTCGGCGACCGCGTGATCGTGCATTCGGGCGCGCGTATCGGCCAGGACGGGTTTGGCTTCGCCATGGGCCCGCGCGGCCATCTGAAAGTGCCGCAGATAGGGCGGGTGATCATTCAGGACGACGTCGAAATCGGCGCCAATACCACGATCGATCGGGGGGCACTTAAGGATACGATTATCGGCGAAGGGACAAAAATTGATAATCTGGTGCAAATCGGGCACAACGTCGTCGTCGGCCGCCATTGCGTGATCGTGGCTCAATCCGGCGTTTCGGGCTCGACTGAGCTGGGTGATTTCGTCGTCATGGGAGGTCAGTCTGGGACGTCGGGGCACATCAAGATCGGCACCGGTGCCCAGGTCGCAGGCACCGGGCATCCGACGAAGGACGTACCGGCGGGAGCGAAAGTCGGCGGCACGCCCGCGCGCCCCATGCGGCAGTGGCGCCGGGAGATGGCAATACTGGCGCGTATGGCGAAGCGTCATCGTGGTGGCGCTGGCGGGGACGACGAGGGCGCATGAGCGCACTTTTGTTTGCAGGCGAGGTTTGGGTCCGTACGGTTTATGAGGTCCACGGAGCATGAACGACATGAGTGAGCCACAGGCCAAATCGAAGCTCGACACGGCGGACATTATTCGTGTCCTGAAATACCTGCCGCACCGCTATCCGTTTCTCATGCTCGACCGCATCTACGATATGGACGGCGATCAGAGCTGCGTCGGCTTGAAGAACGTGACCATCAACGAGCCGTTCTTCCAGGGCCACTTCCCGCAGTTTCCGGTGATGCCCGGCGTGCTCATTATCGAGGGACTGGCGCAGACGGCGGGGGCCTTGTGCGTGCACAGCCTCGGCCAGGACTACAAGGCGGAGCTCGTTTACTTCATGGCGATCGACCGCGCGAAGTTCCGCAAGCCGGTGCTGCCCGGAGACCAGATCCACTATCACGTCAAGAAGATCCGCAACCGCGGCCGCGTATGGCGCTTCTTCGGCGAGGCGAAGGTCGACGGCCAGACGGTTGCGGAGGCCGAGGTGAGCGCCATGCTCGCCGATACCGCAGACGCCCGCGCATTCGCGGCAGGCAAGCATGGGTGAGATGAGTGCCCATCCGACGGCAGTCATCGAGGCGGGGGCCAAGCTCGGCTCAGGGGTGAAGATCGGGCCGTACTGCGTGGTGGGCTGCGATGTCGTCCTCGACGACGACGTCGAGCTCATAAGCCACGTGGTCGTCGCGGGGCGGACGCGCATCGGACCGCGGACGCGCATCTTCCCGTTCGCCTCCATCGGCCATCAGCCGCAGGACCTGAAATACAAGGGAGAGCTGTCGACGTTGTCGGTCGGCGCCGACTGCATCGTTCGCGAAGGGGTGACGCTCAACCCCGGCACCTCCGGCGGCGGCATGGAGACGACCATCGGCGACCGCTGCGCCTTTCTCGCCAACTCGCATGTCGGGCACGATTGCCACGTGGGCAACAACGTCGTCTTCTCCAACAACGTGATGCTGGCCGGTCATTGCACCGTGGGCGACTTTGCCATTCTCGGCGGCGGCGCCGCCGTCATCCAGTTCGCCCGCGTCGGCTCGCATTCCTTCCTCGGCGGCATGTCGGGGCTCGAAAACGATCTCATTCCCTACGGCGTGGCGCTCGGCAACCGCGCGCACCTGTCGGGTCTCAACATCGTCGGCCTGCAGCGGCGCGGCTTCTCCCGCGCCGACATCCACGACCTGCGGCGCGCCTACCGCTCGCTGTTTGCAGCCGAGGGCACGCTCGGGGAGCGCATGGTGGACGTAGCGCAGGAATTCGCGGGCCACGCCATCGTCGAGGAGATCCTCGAATTCATCCGCGCGGGCGGCAAGCGCAGCCTTTGCACGCCGCGGGAAGCAGCCGAGGCCTGAGAAGGCCATGTCGTCTCTCGAGCATGGTGTTGTCGGCATCCTGGCGGGTGGGGGTAGCCTGCCGCGCGAGGTGGCGGAGCGCGTGACGGCGCGCGGCGGCAGAGTGCACGTCGTCACGATCTCGGACGCAGCCGACGAAGGGCTCGCGAGCTTCCCCGTGACCAAGGCCGACATGGGCAAGGTCGGAACTATCATCCGCGCCTTTAGGAATGCAGGATGCCGCAAGCTTGTCATCGTTGGCCCGGTGCGGCGGCCGGATCTCGCCGCGATGTGGCCGGACATGGGCCTCATCCTCAATCTCCCGGCGATCCTGCGCCTCGTTGCCTCGGGCGGCGACGACGACCTGCTGAGCCGCATCGTGCGCTTCTTCGAAGGCAAGGGTTTCGAGGTCGTGGCGCCGGCGGCGGTGGCGCCGGAGCTGCTCGCCGGGGAGGGTCCGCTGGGGCGCATTGCAGCGACGCCCGCGCAAACCGCCGACGTCAACATCGGCTTTGACGCCGTGCGCGCCATGGGGCCTTACGATGTGGGCCAGGCCGTGGTGGTGACGAACGGGCGGCTCGAGGCGGTCGAGGGCGTGGAGGGCACGGACGGCATGCTGGCGCGATTGGCCGAACGGCGCCGGCGTGGTGGAGGGCGGCAAGACGACCGTAGCGGCGTCCTCGTCAAGCGAACGAAGCCGGGTCAGGAGCTGCGCATAGATTTGCCTGCGGTTGGCCCCGACACGATCGACCACGCGATCAAGGCCGGGCTGGCGGGCATTGCGGCGGAGGCGGGCGGCGTTCTCGCGGCGGAACGGGCCGAGCTCGTCCGGCGTGCGGACGACGGCGGTCTCTTCGTGCAGGGATGGAAGATCGAAGACCGGCGCAGTGTGGCCCCCGCCGCCGTTCTCGAGGATTGGCATGCGACGGCCTTAGGCGCCCGGAGCCTCGATCCATCGCACGCAGCCGATGCGGCCAAGGGCGCCGGCCTGCTCGCAACGCTTGCCGGTTTCGGCATCGGTCGCTGCGCGATCGTCGACCGCGGCCATGTGCTGGCGGTCGAGTGCGCGGACGGTGCCGAGGCGCTGATCGCGGGCGCCGGAGGCATCCGCCAATGGGGGCGCCACCGTCGTTCGCGCCGCTCAGGCGTCGCCGTGCTGGGCGAAGCATCCGATCTGCAACCCGGGCTCGTCAATGCTGCCGCGGCGGCGGGTCTTGCAGGGCTGGCGCTGGTCGGCCAACCTCCCGCCGCCGCTGAGCAGGCAGCGATTGCGGAGGCCGACCGCCTCGGTCTTGCGGTCGTGGCATTCGCCGCCGGTAGGAAAGGGCAGCATGGCCGCCAGTGACAGGAACGTGCGAGCGTGGCCGCAGGGTGCCGAGACGACGGGGCGTCCCGGCGTCGCGCGCCACGACCTGCGCCTGTTCCTCATTGCCGGCGAGCATTCTGGCGACGCGCTGGGGTCGCGCCTCATGGCCGCGCTCAACGTCCTGCGCAAGGGTCGCGTGCATTACCTCGGCGTCGGCGGCGAGGGGATGGAACGAGAGGGCCTCGCCTCCCAATTTCCCTTGAGCGACGTGGCGGTGATGAGCCCGCTTTCGATCCTGCTGCGGCTGCCGCGCCTCATCTCCCGCGTTCGCCGCACGGCGGAAGCCGCCGTCGCCGCCGAACCCGACGCGGTCGTTATCATCGATGCGCCCGAGTTCACACATCCGATCGCCAAGCGCATCCGCAAGCGCGCGCCCCAGATCCCCATCATCGACTATGTCTCGCCCAGCGTGTGGGCGTGGCGACCGGGGCGCGCACGCAAGATGCGCGCCTACGTCGATCACGTGCTGGCGCTCTTGCCGTTCGAGCCGCAGGCGCACGAAGAGCTCGGCGGGCCGCCGTGCACCTACGTCGGCCATCCGCTGATCGAACGGCTGGACTGGATGCGCAAGCTCGACCCTTACGCGCTGGCGGACAGATTGCGGCTCGAGGAGCAGCGCCCCGTCCTCCTCGTACTGCCGGGCAGCCGCATTTCCGAGGTCGGACGCTTGATGGGGCCGTTCGGCAAGGCGGTCGACCTGCTCTACGAGCGAGGGCTCGCACCGCAAGTCATCATGCCCGTCGTGCCGCACGTGCGCCCTCTGGTCGAGGCCAAGCTCAAGTCGTGGCGGACGCGGCCGCACCTCATCGAGGGCGAGGAGGATAAGTTCTGCGCCTTCAGGCTGGCGCACGCCGCGCTCGCCGCTTCCGGCACGGTGACGCTGGAGCTCGCGCTCGCCGGTACGCCGATGGTGGTGGCCTACCGCGTTGATCGGATCTCGGCGCGGCCGCTCCGCTTCTTGATCAAGGCGCCTTCCGTCGTGCTCGCCAACCTCGTCCTTGGCGAGAAGGCGTTCCCCGAGTTCATCCAGGAGGACTGCACGCCCGAAAACCTCGCGAGCGCAGTGGGGCTGCTTCTGCGAGACACGTTCGAGCGCCGTGGGCAGCTTGCGGCGCTTGCCCGCATCCCGCAGCGCATGGTGCGCGCCGGCGGCTCGCCGAGCGACGTCGCGGCCGAGATCGTGCTGCAGTACGCCGAGCACGGTCGCGACGCTGTCCGGCTGATACGGTGACGGCGGCGAACCTGGTGGCTCGCCGCCTCCGGAATTGGCAGAAATCGAGCGCGCTGCGTCAGCCGCGCTGCGCCAGCGGGATGAAATTGCGCTCGGTCGATCCCTCATAGAGCTGGCGCGGACGACCGATGCGCTGCTCGGGATCCTCGATCATTTCCTTCCACTGCGAAATCCAGCCGACGGTGCGGGCGATAGCGAACAGCACCGTGAACATGGAGACGGGGAAGCCGAGCGCGCGCAGCGTGATGCCCGAGTAGAAGTCGATGTTGGGGTAGAGCTTCTTCTCGATGAAATACTCGTCCTGCAGCGCGATGCGCTCGAGCTCCATCGCGACCTCGAGCAACGGCTCGTCCTTGGTGCCAAGCGCGTCCAACACCTCATGGCAGGTCTGTTGCATCACCTTGGCGCGCGGATCGTAGTTCTTGTAGACGCGATGCCCGAAGCCCATCAGGCGGAAGCCGGAGTTCTTGTCCTTCGCCTTCTTGATGAATTCGGGAATGCGATCGACGGTGCCGATCTCGGTCAGCATGTTGAGGGCGGCCTCGTTGGCGCCGCCGTGCGCGGGCCCCCAAAGGCAGGCGATGCCGGCCGCGATGCACGCGAACGGGTTGGCGCCAGAGGAGCCCGCGAGCCGCACGGTCGAGGTCGAGGCGTTCTGCTCGTGGTCAGCGTGCAGGATGAAAATGCGATCGAGCGCCTTGGTGAGGACGGGGTTGCCCACATACGGCTCGCAGGGGATCGCAAAGCACATCTGCAGGAAGTTCGCGGTGAAATCCAGATCGTTGCGCGGGTAGATGAACGGCTGGCCGATCGAATACTTGTAGGCCATCGCGGCGATCGTCGGCATCTTGGCGATCATGCGGTGGCTTGCGACCGCGCGCTGCACCGGATCGTTGATGTCGGTGGAGTCGTGATAGAACGCCGAGAGCGCACCGATGACGCCCACCATCACTGCCATCGGGTGCGCGTCACGCCGGAAGCCGGTGAAGAAGCGCGCCATCTGCTCGTGCAGCATCGTGTGCCGCGTGATGGTGTTGCGGTAGGTTTCGAACTGCTCCTTCGTCGGCAGGTCGCCGTAGAGCAAGAGGTAGCAGGTCTCGAGGAAGTTCGACTGCTCGGCGAGCTGGTCGATGGGGTAGCCGCGATAGAGCAGGACGCCCTTGTCGCCGTCGATGTAGGTGATGCGCGAGACGCAGTTCGCGGTCGAGGTGAAGCCCGGGTCGTAGGTGAAGCAGCCAGTGTCGCGATAAAGCTTGCCGACATCGATCACGTCGGGACCGAGCGTTCCGCGCCGAACCGGCATCTTCGTCGTCTTGCCTTCGAGCGAAAGCTCGGCCTCGACCTCTTTTGCAGCCTCGATCGGCCGGTCCTGCACGTTCATGGCACGTCTCCCTGTGATATCGGCTTGCGGTCGTGGTCCGCAGGCACTCCGAGGCTCCCCGGCGCGAGATACAAGCAGCGTCCCCTATGAGCGTTTTTCGTTGTCATCCCGGTTTCTTGGCGGGCTTCCTGCCACCCGGGCAGTCTCGGCAACGGTCGCATTTGTACACCATTTTCGCACCGCAACATAGCCGCCGCGCGCAAGGGACACAGCGCACCATGCCCTGCAACGGAATGGTTAGCGCTATGCCTGTCTAGGTGACTTGGTCGCGGATCCGCGCCAGCGCCTCGTCGCGGCCGAGCACGGCCATCACATCGAACACCGGTGGCGAGACCGCCTTGCCGGTGAGCGCTGCGCGCAGTGGCTGAGCAACCTTACCAAGCTTGGCGCCGGCGCCCTCGGCGTAGGTGCGCACAATCTCCTCGAGCGGCGCCGCCTGCCAATGGTCCGCTGCCTCCAATTTGGGCAGGAGCGCGCCTAAGCGGTCGCGCGCTTCCGCGTCGAGTAGCTTCACCGCCTTATCGTCCATCGCGATGGGCCGCTCGGCGAAGAGGTAGCCGGCGCCGTCGAGTAGCTCGAGGAGCGTCTTAGCTCGCTCCTTCAGGCTCGGGATGGCGGCGAGCAGCTGTGCGCGCGTGTTGGCGTCGAGCCGCGCGACGATCTTCGATCCGTCGGGGACGAAGGGCAGGATGTCCTCGATCCGCTTCATGAGCTCGAGATCGCTAGCGCAGCGGATGTAATGGCCATTGAGGTCCTGAAGCTTTGCAAAGTCGAAGCGCGCGGCCGAGCGGCCGATGCCATCGAGATCGAACCAGTCGACCATCTGCGAGGTGGACATGATCTCGTCGTTGCCGTGGCTCCAGCCGAGGCGGACGAGATAGTTGCGCAGTGCGGCCGGCAGATAGCCCATCTCGCGGTAGGCCTCGACGCCGAGCGCGCCGTGGCGCTTCGACAGCTTGGCGCCGTCGGAACCGTGGATAAGCGGGACGTGCGCGAAGATCGGCACGCTCCACTCCATGGCCGCATAGATCTGCACCTGGCGCGCGGCGTTCGTCAGATGATCGACGCCGCGGATGACGTGCGTGATCCCCATGTCGTGGTCGTCGACGACGACGGCGAGATTGTAGGTGGGGGTTCCGTCGCTCCGCAGGATGATGAGGTCGTCGAGCTCCTTGTTGGCGAAGACGACGCGGCCCTGCACCTGGTCGTCGATGACCGTCTCGCCCTCGCGCGGCGCCTTCAACCGGATCACGAAGGGCTGGCCCTTGGGGGCCTCCCCGGCGTCGCGGTCGCGCCACTGGCTGCGGATCGCGAGCGGCCGCTTCTCGGCCTCCGCCGCCTTGCGCATGGCGTCGAGCTCGTCCGTCGTAAGGTAGCAGCGGTAGGCATGGCCGCGGGCGAGCAGCTCCTCGGCCACCTCGCGATGGCGCTTCGCCCGTCCGAACTGGGAAACGTGCTCACCCGTCCAGTCGAGCTCCAGCCACTTGAGGCCGTCGATGATGGCATACACCGCGGCAGCGCTCAGGCGCTCGCGGTCGGTGTCCTCGATGCGCAGCAGCATCTTGCCGCCGCGGCCCTTGGCGTAGAGCCAGTTGAACAAGGCCGTCCGCGCCCCGCCGATGTGGAGGAAGCCCGTCGGGGAAGGGGCAAAGCGCACGATCGGCGCGCCGTCGCTCCGGGTCTTGTCGGTCATCTAAGGATCGATTGCTGCTGGGATGGAGGTAGGCCTGCGATGTAGCATAGCATGGCGGGGTCGGTAAGGGGCGGCCAGCGATGGCCCCAGGGGAGTTCAGGGCCGGGGAATTCGAACCCGCGCTCGGCAGCAAGCTGCGGGCGCGGGCAGGCGTTTTTCGCACCGCTGATGCGCCGGCTGGAGGCCGAGCAGGAGCGCTGGTTCTTGTGGATGCCGGTGCTCCTGGGTCTCGGCATCGGGCTCTATTTCTCGCTGCCAGCCGAGCCGCACGTCCTGACTGCGCTAGCACCACTCGCCATCGTACTCGCGCTGCTTCCAGCGGCGCCCCGGCGCATGGGTGTGATGCTGGCGCTGACGGCGCTTGCCGCGGCCTCGGTCGGGTTCGCGCTGGCCAAGCTGCGCGTCGAATGGGTGCGTGCGCCGGTGCTTGCAAAGCAGATGTCGTCGGTCGAGGTGCGCGGATACGTAGAGCTGGTCGAGCCGAAGGCGACGCGCGGCCAGCGCGTCACGCTGCGGGTGACGGCGATAGGGGACCTGCCGCCAGAGGCGCGGCCATACCGGGTGCGCGTCTCGACCGGCAAGACGACACCGGGGCTGCAGGCCGGCAGCCCCGTGCACATGCGCGCCACGCTCATGCCGCCGGCCGAGCCGGCGCTGCCCGGCGACTACGACTTCGGGCGCCAAGCGTGGTTCCTGAGGCTCGGCGCGCTGGGCTACACGTGGACCGCGGCGGAGATCGATGCCGCCGCGGCAACGCCGCCCTGGGACTTGCGCGCCTGGGCGGCCGTCGAGCGGCTGCGGGCTAGAATTGCGCTAAGGGTCATGGCCGTGCTTCCCGGCCAGACGGGGGCCATCACCCTGTCATTGATCACGGGCGAGCGCAGCGGCATCACGGACGCGACCAACAATGCCTTCCGCGACTCCGGGCTGCTGCACATCCTGTCGATTTCGGGCCTGCACATGGCGGTGATGGCGGGGGCCGTGTTCTACCTCGTGCGGCTCATCCTTGCGGCTTTTCCCTCGCTCGCGCTCGTCTATCCGATCAAGAAATGGTCGGCCGCCGCGGCGATGGTGGGAACGCTCGCCTACCTGTTGATCTCGGGCTCGGCGTTCGCCACCGTGCGCTCCGCCATCATGATCGCGATCATGTTCCTCGCCGTCATCCTCGAACGGCCGGCGCTGGCGCTGCGCAACGTGGTGCTCGCGGCCGCCCTCATCCTCGTCCTCTTCCCCGAGAGCCTGTTCGATGTCGGTTTCCAAATGTCGTTCGCCGCCGTCGTGGCGCTCATCTCGGTCTACGAGGCGCTGCGCGGCCGCGGCACGATGTTCTCACGCCGCGGGCCGGTGACTAGGTTTGCCCTGTTCATGGGGGGCATCGTGCTTTCGACGCTGATCGCGAGCGTGGCAGTCGCGCCCTTCGCGGCCTACTACTTCCATAAGAGCCAGCAGTACGCGGTGCTGGCGAACCTCGTCGCCATTCCGATCTGCGACCTCATCGTGATGCCGGCGGCGCTCGCCGCGCTGATTCTGATGCCGCTGGGGCTCGAGGCGCCCCCGCTGTGGGTGATGGGCTGGGGCGTTGACGCCATGCTGTGGACGGCAGAGCGCGTTGCTGCCCTGCCGGGCGCGGTCCTGCGCATCCCTGCAATGCCGACCGCGGCGTTTCTCCTGATGATCGCAGGCGGGCTCTGGCTCGCGCTGTGGCAGACGCGCTGGCGGCTCGCCGGCGCGGCGCTCATCGCCGCGGGCCTGGCACTCGCGCCCACCCTGCGCCTGCCCGACCTTTTGGTCGGGCGCGATGGCGCGCTCGTCGCGGTGCGCGAGGAGGGCGGGCAGCTATCGGCGGTTGGGGGAGGACGCGCGTCGTTCGAGCTCGGGCGCTGGCTCGAACACGACGGCGATCAGCGCACGCCGAAGGAAGCGGGCAAGGCTGCAGGCTTCCTCTGCGATGCAGTGGGCTGCCGGACGCGGGTCAAGGGATTGACGGTGGCGGTGGCGCAGCGCCCCGCGGCATTCGCCGACGATTGCCGTCGCGCCAGCATCCTCGTTGCCTCCATCGTCAGCCCGAAGAGCTGCTCGGCGCCGAAGGCTGTCGTCGACTTCTTCGCCGCGCGCCGCGAGGGCACGCACGCGCTCTACATCGAGGATGACGGCAGGATACGCATCGAGACGGTGGCGCGGACCCGGGGACAGCGGCCGTGGTCGAGCGCCAGTGTCATACGGCCGGTCGCGAAAGCTACGGCGCGGGGGCCGCCCTCAGACGAGGGAGAACCCGTCGACGCAGAACCAGGCCAGTCTGGGGCGCCCGATCCGCCTCAGTAGCGGCGGAGGAGGCCGACGAGCCGGCCCTGGATATCCACCTGGTCGGGCCCGAAGATGCGCGTCTTGAACTCGGGGTTGGCGGCTTCGAGCGCGATGGTCGTGCCTTTCTTACGCAGCCGCTTGAGGGTTGCCTCCTCCTGGTCGACGAGGGCCACCACGATGTCGCCGTTCTCGGCCGTGTCGCAGCGGCGGATGACGACGACGTCGCCGTCCAAAATGCCGGCTTCGATCATGGAATCGCCCTTCACCTCCAGCGCGAAGTGCTCGCCGTTGGTAAGGAGATCCGGTGGGCAGGCGATGTCGTGGGTGTGGTTCTGGATGGCGCTGATGGGCGTGCCGGCCGCGATGCGGCCCATGACTGGAACGGAAACCGTGCGGCTGTCGATGACGGTGGACGGCGGAGGGGCGAGATCGCGGCTGCGGCTGCCCTCAATGACGCTCGGCTGGAAGCCGGGCCGTCGTGGGGAGCGCGCCTCAGCCGAGTTTTCCGGTAGGCGGATGACCTCGATGGCGCGGGCGCGGTGGGGCAGGCGGCGGATGAAGCCGCGCTCGACCAGCGCCGTGATGAGGCGGTGGATGCCGGATTTCGACTTCAAGTCGAGGGCGTCCTTCATCTCGTCGAAGGAGGGCGGGACGCCCGATTCCTGCATGCGCGAATGGATAAAGAGCAGTAGCTCTTTTTGCTTCTCGGTCAGCATTGGGCCTCCAGGGTGCTTCGCCGAAGACTCGAATTAACTTGGACAAAGCATGAACGTACCCTAGCCGTTCGCGGGGCGTTCTGCAAGGGGCGGAAGGTGCTGACCTAATGAAGGACGAAGAGCCCAAAAAGCAATGAGCCCCGGCTTTTCACCGGGGCTCACCGTATCTCAGACCGCCAAGAGGGCTAGGCGGGTCGCCAGAAACCAGGAGACAGCGCGGACCCTGCACCGATTCTCGCTCTGTCCCTGCAAATATCAATTAAGCTGTCCACAGACGGAAACGGGCGCAAAGTCGCGTTTTCAATCCATGCGTTTGGTCTTGCTGGTCATTTTGCTGTTCGGCGTCTTGGCGTGGGACATCGCTGAGAACAACGCCCATTACACGCATATGATTTCCGGTGAGATCGATGACCTCGGTCAACAACTCGGTTTGTGGTAGCGCTGATCAATCAGCTAATTGCTGTCTAGTTGGGACAGCGCCTTGCGCCGATTCCGTCTATCGGCAACGGCTCACATCGAATTGTCCGCAAGCTTGAAAGAGGCCGCTGAGTGGCAAGCGGCCAAGGTCGTGGGGGCGAGCCGTCTAGGGAGAGGTATCGGCCAGCTCTGGAAGGGCCGGAGGTTGGTGGCCGTCCAGCGCCCCGAGCCAAAACAGCCGGCATTTCAGGCGGCCTTATGACCGCTCATATTAACTTGGCCAGTATGGTTAAAGGTGAAACGTGGTCCAATTCCTGCATGTAACCAACATAGGGGACGTGCCGCTCTGCGTCACAGGCGGATTGCCCCTGGGGTCCGGGCGGCGGGCGAACCCTCGCCTCGCCGCTCGGATCTCCAGCCGCCGGCTGATCATGGACAAACCTAGTTTGCGGGTCGATGGCGCAAAGGTATGTGCCCACAGTTAGACACCAGCTCCTTCGGATGAATTAGGACAGCCCCGCCGGCAAATTAGGACACTCGGGGCCTAGTTAGGACAGCACCAGGCGGACGATTAGAAGTCGATAGGCAGGGTTTCGACCGCCGATCCGGCTGATAGCGCGGGGGCGTCCGGCGGGCGCACGATCATGACGTTTGCCGCTACTAGGCTCGAGATGCGGCCACTGTCCTGGGAGGCAAGCGCGCGCACGCGCGGCGGAGAGCCGGGCTCGGCCACGGCCAGCATGTAGTGCTGGCGCGGTCCGTTGGCGTCGAGGCCGGCGGCGAGGATCGCCATGCGTTCGCAGGCCGGCGCTTCCACGCGGCCCAGCAGCCGGTAGATGAGCGGCACGAGAAACACACGCGCTGTCACCAGGCAGGAGTTCGGGTTACCGGGCAGACCGAGCACGCGCATGTCGCCAAGGCGCCCGAACAGCATGGGTTTGCCCGGCCGCATGGCAATCTTCCAGAAGTTCAGTTCCAGCCCGCGCGCTTCCAGAACGGGACGCACCAGGTCGCGGTCCCCGACCGAGGCGCCACCGATCGTGACCAGGATATCGGCCCCCGCCGCCGCCGTGAGCTTTTCGGCGAGCGCTTCGCGCGTATCGACGGCGATGCCGAGCAGCTTCGCGGTGGCGCCCGCGCGCTCGACGAGCGCCGCGAGGCCGTAGGGGTTGGACGACACGATCTGATCGGGGCCGGGAGTGCCGGAGCCGGGCTCAACGAGCTCGTCACCAGTCGCCAGGATGGCGACCAGCGGCTTTCGGCGCACGGAGAGCCGGGCATGGCCCGCGGCTGCGGCGAGCGTGATGGCGCCGGAATCGAGAATGCGTCCTGCCATCAGCACCGTGCGTCCGGCCGTGAAGTCTCCGCCGGCGGTGCGGATGTTGGCGCCGGGCCTCGGCGCCTCCAGCACGCTGAGCCTGTCACCCGAGCGCTCGGCGTTCTCCTGGATGAGGATGGTATCGGCGCCATTCGGCACGGCGGCACCCGTGAAGATGCGCACCGCCTCTCCGGCCGCGACCGCGCCGTCGAAGCGGCGGCCGGCCTGCGATTCCCCGATCACTCGGAGGGCCGTGCGCACGTCTGCGATGTCGGCCGCGCGCACGGCGTACCCGTCCATGGCGGAAGAGTTGAACGGGGGCTGCGTCAGCCTGGCGACGACATCCTCGGCGAGGACGCGGCCGGGTGCTTGCAAAAGCCCCACGCTCTCGGCCTCCAGCGCTGAGACGCCGTCGAGGATGCGGGCCAGCGCCTCTTCGACGGGAAGGAGCGCCATATCAACCGTCCTTGCCGGCGCCGGCGGCCGCACGATAAGGCCCGGAGCGGCCGCCCGCCTTCTCGAGCAGGCGAATGCCGCCGATGCGCATGGCACGGTCGACGGCCTTGAGCATGTCGTAGAGCGTCAGGCAGGCTACCGATACCGCGGTTAGAGCCTCCATCTCCACGCCCGTCTGGCCGGCGCTTCTGACCTCGGCCGTCACGCGCACGCCCGGCGGCTCGGCGACCGGCTCGAGCTCGACGGCGACCTTGGTCAGGCTGAGCGGATGGCACAGCGGTATCAGCTCGTGCGTGCGCTTTGCCGCCATGATGCCCGCCAAACGCGCGGTGGCGATCACGTCGCCCTTGGGGGCCTCACCGCTTTTCAGCAGCGCCAGTGTTGCGGTCTCCATGGCGATGAAGCCTTCGGCGACGGCTGAGCGCGCGGTCACCGGCTTCTCCGAGACGTCGACCATGCGCGCCTCGCCCTTGTCGCCGATGTGGCTCAAACGCGACTTGGCCATCACGCGGTCTTTCTTGCAGCGGGCGCGAGCAGCGCCTTGGTCGCCGACGCGACGTCGGCTTGCCGCATCAGGCTTTCGCCCACGAGGAACGTCGAAACACCGCAGCGGGCCAGCCGCGCGATATCGGCCGGCGTGAAGATGCCGCTCTCGCCGACGACGATGCGGTCTTTAGGCACGCGCGGCGCCAGCCGCTCGGTCGTGACGAGCGTCGTTTCGAACGTCTTGAGATTGCGATTGTTGATGCCGACGAGCCGGCAGTCGACTTCAAGCGCGCGGTCGAGCTCGGCTTCGTCGTGCACCTCGGCGATGGCGTCCATGCCCCAATCCTTCGCCGCCGCCGCGAGATCGCGGGCGATCGCGTCGGTGACCTCGGCAAGAATGATCAGGATGCAGTCGGCGCCCCAGGCGCGCGCCTCTACCACCTGGTAAGTGTCGAGCATGAAGTCCTTGCGCAGCGCTGGCAGCGAGGTCGCCGCGCGGGCCGCGGTCAGATACTCGGGTGCACCCTGGAACGAGGGTCCGTCGGTGAGCACGGAGAGGCAAGTCGCACCACCCGCCTCGTAGGCCCGGGCGAGGTAGGGTGGATCGAAGTCGGCGCGGATCAGGCCCTTCGACGGGCTCGCCTTCTTGATCTCGGCGATGAGAGCGGGCTGTCCGGCGCGGTGGCGGGTCTCGATGGCCCCGGCAAAAGGGCGCACGCGCGGCGCGCTGCGCGCAAGCTCGGCCAGCACGTGAAGGGGGACCGCCTCCTTGGCGCGCGCGATCTCTTCAAGCTTGTAGCGCGTGATCTTTTCGAGGATGTCGGCCATGGGGCGAGGATACGCTGGTGGAGCGCGGCTTGCTACCGGCGGGCGCGGCCATGGTCAAGGGGTGCTGAGCGACGGCCACATGCAACGCTGATATACTGCTTCGAGGCAGCAATCTGCGGATGGAGACCGTGCGCGCCAAGGCGAAGAAAACGAAGCCTGCGCCCGCGCGCAAAGCCAAGGTCTCGCGCGGGTTTCCACGGCTACGCATTGCCATGGGCAAGGGGTTGATCCTCGGCCCCGGCAAAGTCGATCTGCTCGAAGCCATAGAGCGGAAAGGGTCGATCTCGGCCGCGAGCCGCGAGATGGGCATGTCCTACCGGCGCGCGTGGCTGCTCGTCGATGCCCTTAACACCATGTTCGGGCAGCCCCTCGTCATCGCGGCGCCGGGCGGGCTGCGGGGCGGTGGGGCGCAGATCACCGAGTTCGGTAGGGCGATCACCGGCGCCTACCGGCGCATCGAGCGCCGCACCCACGCCGCCATCCGCGAGGAGCTCGCACCCTTCTATCCCGACATCGATCGGTGAGACGACCGGCGCTGGAACGCCTACGGGCGCCAAGGCTCACGCGTTGGTGATGGCGATGAGCTTGTCGAGCGCCTGCGCGGCGGCACCGGTGTCGATCGAGCGGCCCGCACGCTCGACGCCCTCGGTGAGTCTAGCAGACTTGCCGCCGACGATGAGCGCCGCGGCGGCGTTTAGCAACACGATGTCGCGGAAGGGGCCCGGTTCGCCGCCCAGCACCTCGCGGATGGCCGCCGCATTGGCTTGCGCGTCGCCCCCCTTCAGTTGTGCGAGCGTGGCTCGCGGGAGGCCGGCGTCCTCCGGCGTCACCTCAAACACCGAGATCGCGCCAGCCTTCAGCTCCGCGACGCGCGTCGAACCCGTCGTCGTCAGCTCGTCGAGGCCGTCTGAGCCGTGCACGATCCAGGCATGCACCGAGCCGAGGTTGCGCAGAACCTCCGCCAGCGGTTCGACCCAGCGGTCGTCGAACACACCCACGACTTGGCGCGTGACGCCGGCCGGGTTGGATAGCGGCCCCAGGAGATTAAAGATGGTGCGGATGCCGAGCTCGGCGCGCACCGGCGCCCAGTGCTTCATCGCGGGATGGTGCATCGGCGCCCACATGAAGCCGACGCCCGCAGCCGCAATCGCGCGCGAGATGGTGACGGGGGGCACGTCGAGCTTGACACCGAGCGCCGCGAGCACGTCGGACGCGCCGGACAGGGAGGAGACGGAGCGGTTGCCGTGCTTGGCGATGGCCACGCCGGCGCCGGCCGCGACGAACGCCGCGCAGGTGGAGACGTTATAGGTGCCGTGTCCGTCGCCGCCGGTGCCGACGATGTCGACGGCGCCCTCCGGCGCCTCGACCGGGAGCATGCGCGAGCGCATGAGCCGGCACGCGCCCGTGATCTCGGCGACGGTCTCGCCCCGCGCGCGCAGCGCCATCAGGAACGCTGCCATCTGCACGGGACTGGCAACGCCCGAGGTCATAGTCTCGAGCGCGGTCGCCATCTCCGCCTCGTCGAGGCTCGATCCCTTCGCCACCTTCTGCAGCAGGCGGTTCAGCTCGGAGGCCGGCATGGGCTTGGCCTTAGGCGGCGTCGCGCGGGGCCGGCGCATTGCGGCGGCGCGGGCTCATTCCGGCGATGGTGAGGAAGTTGGCGAGCAGCGCATGCCCTTGCTCGGACGCGATGCTCTCGGGGTGGAACTGCACGCCGTGCACGGCATGCTGCTTGTGCTGCAGGCCCATGATGATGCCATCCGGCGTCTCGGCCGTCACCTCGAGCACGTCGGGCAGGCTCTTTCGCTCCACGATGAGCGAATGATAACGCGTCACTTGGAACCGCTCGGGCAGGCCCTTGAACACGCCCTTGTTGGTGTGGCGGATCGTCGACAGCTTGCCGTGCAGGGGTTCGGGCGCGCGGATCACCTTGCCGCCGTAGACCTGGCCGATGGCCTGATGACCGAGGCAGACGCCCAGCAACGGGATCTTGCCGCCGGCCTTGGCGATGAGGTCGAGGCAGATGCCGGCCTCATTGGGCGTGCAGGGGCCGGGCGACAACACGATCGCTTTCGGCTTCTTCTTGATGACCTCGGCGGCGGTGATCTTGTCGTTGCGGATGACCTCGCACGAGCGCCGAGCTCACCGAGGAAGTGCACGAGATTGTAGGTGAAGCTGTCGTAGTTATCGATGAGGATGAGCATAATGGCCTACTGTCTGAGTAAACACGGGCATTAGCTAGGCGATCGTGGCCGTTATACCCGCTTTGATACCCGCTTTTCCCATCGCTGGGGGTAACAATTAAGCAGCCGCGTGCCTTTCTCCAAATCCGCGTAGCCAATCGCATTGTGGAGTGCAACTGCTTGTAGGCCCTTGGTCACGCTAATCCCCGGCTAGAGGACTGCTTCGTGGGATGGGGACAAGCCCCTTCGGCTTCATCGGCCTGTCTCACCTTTGGGGGACCAACTCCTTGATGGGATGGGTGCGCCCGCGCCAATCCTGTTCATGGTGCGCCGCTGGCCTTCGCGATGCTTTCGCAAATACTCTATGCACGACGAGAGCTCTCAGCGTTCCTTTCCTCAGTTCGCGACGGAGATAGTCGATGTGCTCGTGCGCAGTCTCGAGCGGAAAGACCACGTTGACGGCCACTTCGGCAACGCTGCCGCACCTGCAGCAGGTGCGGTACCAAGGGGAAGATTTGGAGCGTGCCGGAGCTCGACGGCGCGATCCCGGAGGCGCTGAAGCGGTGGCGTGGGGATAGAGCCAGGTCGGCGGAAGAAGGTGGCGTCCTGCTTTGCGAAGGCGCGGCGACAGGCTTTAGTGCGCGGGTGCGTGTGGTGACCAAGAGAATTCAGCGACGCGCCACGGTGAAAACGCCCTTTGCTTGTCGTGGATGGAGACTTGTTTGCGCATCGCGCTTACCACGCACTACCGAAGACTATTCGCCGGACGGGCACCCGTGGTGGCAACGCGATCTTAGGCTTCGCCAACTTCCTTTTGAAGTTCTATCAAGCTGAACAGCCACGGGCGGTCCTCGTCGGGGTGGGACACGCCCGATCAACCCACGTATAGGCATGAAGCGCTCGCGGACTACCAAGCAGGCCGTGAGTTTGATGACGAGCTCGTGGAGCAGCTAGAAGTGCTGCCCGATTTTGTAAGCGCTTGTGGTTTTGCTAATGCGAAGTCGGCTGGATATGAGGCCGATGATTTCTTGGCTGCAGCTGCGGCGAAGGAAGAGAAGCGAGGCGGAACGGTCGTGGTCGCTACAAGTGATCGTGACGCGTTCCAATTGGCATCTAAGCAAACGACCATCCTA
Organism: uncultured Alphaproteobacteria bacterium; assembly: GCA_963745205.1. GTDB lineage: Bacteria > Pseudomonadota > Alphaproteobacteria > Rhizobiales > Hyphomicrobiaceae > Hyphomicrobium_A. The sequence goes on along the minus strand of CAVUWX010000007.1, from coordinate 588,836 downwards.
CAACCCGTGAAGGCCAGCGAGCTGGTCAGGGTGGGCCCCAAGTCAAAGACCTGAGGCCGCGGTCTCGTTTGCCCAGCTTACTTGCTGCAGCAACCGGCGGCTGCCGGCTGAGAAGTGACAACAACGCTCGACACCGCGGTGAGCGCCAACAAAGAGGCAAGGATGAAGGTCTTCATGGGTAGTTCTCCTAAGGTTTGCGATCAATCTCAAGGATCGGAATGATCCATGACCGAGGCGGAGACTACGCAGGGCGTCCTGGGGGCGATGTGAGGATTGCCACACGAGACAAAAGATTAGCTGCACTGAAACCGAAGCCCCGCCGGATTGCTCCAGCGGGGCTTCTTGTTAAGCGAAAAAAGAAGTGCGGCCTCTTACAGCGGCAGGTCCCGTGCGGTCCGCCTTCATTAACGGAGATTAGGGGGAGTATATCCGCCCGGCGGTCCCAAACGAATGGGTCTAGGTGCTACCGGAGCCGGAGCCGGAGGCATCTTGCACAGCGCAGCCATTTCGCAGCCCTGAGGGGGCCGGATGATGATGGCCGCTGCTGGCTGCGCAGCCGACAGGGCGGTTACAGCGAGTAGGCCGGCGAGGATGAAGGTCTTGATGGGTGGTCTCTTTTAAGGTTCCTATCGGCATCGGGGATCGATGCCCTAGACCGCAAGCTACCCATGCCGCTGAGCTTGCGCTGTGAGGAATGCCACACGGGACAAAAGATCAGTCTTCAGTGAAACATTGAGCCCCGCCGGAGCGATCCGAGCGGGGCTTTTTGTTGAAGCCGAAAACCAAGCGCGGCCCCAAATCCAAGACCTGAGGCCGCGCGTTTTAGTTTGTAAGCTTAGCGGCGCACGCCACCATAATTGGCAGCTCCTGGCTGAGAGACAGCCACAACGCCGGATACGGCGGTAAGCGCCAGTAGTGAGGCAAGGATCAAGGTCTTCATGGGTGGTCTCCTTTCAAGGTTACGGTTGGTGTTAGCGGCCACCGTAAAAGCCGCCTGTCTACCGGCTTCGGCCGGATGCGGGAGAACGACAGTCCCGGCTACAAGAGTTCACAAGCATCAAGGGCTTCATGGGTAGTCGCCTTTCACGGTTACGGTCTCAAGGATCGGGATTGATCCATGACCATGGCGGAGACTACGCAGGGCGTGGTGTTGCGGCTGTGAGGATTGCCACACTGGCGAAAGCCGCTGCGCTGTTGGGCTTTTTGTTGAAGCCGAAAAATAAGCGCGGCCCCCAAGTCCAAGACCTGAGGCCGCGCGGTCTCGTTTGTCAGCTTAGCGACCGTCGGCATGGCCAGCGGGACCTCCGGCTGCTGCCGGCTGAGTGGCGATGACGACGCCAGACACCGCGGTGAGCGCCAGCATAGCGGTAAGGATCAAGGTCTTCATGGCTAGTCTCCTTCAAAGTTGCGATTGGCATCGGGGATCGATGCCCATAACGGAACCTACCCATGTTGCTGTAGTGGCGCTGTGAGGATTGGCACACTGATAAAAGATCAGCCTGGACTGAAACTAGAAGCCCTATCGCGAATTCCGCGACCTGCAGAATGCAATCGAGGGCAGCCCGCCGCGCTGTTGGTTGGATGTGATCACGCGAGCAATCCGGGCGGGGGGCTCGTTGCTCGCCGAAGCTGTCAGCCGGCATGAGGGAGGGAGGCTAATAGCGAGGCCAGTTGTGCGGCTGCGACGATTATAAACGCCACGACGTATGTCCCGATAATCCGATAGATGGACCAGGCTTTTGCACTGCGGCGCGCGAAGAACCCTGTTGCAATGGCGGGGATAGTGACTGTTGACAATAGTTGCCCCGCGAGGTGGCCCGGGTTGCCTGGAGGTCCTAGGACCACCAGCGCAGCCGCGATGAGCGCAACGAACAAAGCTCCCGCACATGCAAACGCTTTGAGGAAAGGCTTCGAGGTAGGCCCTGCCATCTGATTTCTCCAGCCAACCATTGCGCAGCGCACCGCACTTCCGGGATACGCTCGTCAAGAATTGGGATTGATCCATGACCGAGGCGGAGACTACGCAGTGTGCGATACAGGCGCTGTGAGGATTGCCACACGAGACAAAAGATTAGCTGCACTGAAACTGAAGCCCCGCCGGAGCCATCCGAGCGAGGTTTTTTGTCGAAGGCGAAAAATAAACGCGACCCCAAGTCCAAGACCTGAGGCCGCGCGGTCTCGTTTGTCAGCTTAGCGGGTATGGTTACTTCCCGCAGCAGCCTCCGGCGGCTGCCGGGCTGAGTGGCCACAACAACCGCCCGACACGGCGGTCAGCGCCAGCATGGCCCTAGCTATCCGTCCCGGAGAGCACAACGTCCCGACGCCTACCCAAAAAGGCCATGGCGTAAAAGGCCGGTGCCTTTTCAACAGCAATCTGTTCGAAGAAGCGCTCTATCGTCGGCATAAGGCGGTCTGAGTACTTGTCGCCAAAAACACCCAAAATAACTATTTTGTGCACCGTTTGGTAGAGGCGCTCGAACAACGTCTTTGGCTTGGGAATCTGTGTCTCGACAATTACCACTCTGCCGTTAGGTTTCATGTTTCTCCAAATCGCTGCAACTCCTTGCTCAAATTGGGCCGGCTCTAACACGCCAAGTGATTGGCACGCGACAGCAGCATCTACTTTTTCCGGCAGGCTAAGGGTCAAGCCATTTCCTAAGATAAAATAGAACTCAAGCGCTTGATTGGTTTTAATGCGACCGACAGCATGCTTAAGCATTGCCGGTGATCGATCTATCGCATAGATGCGCCCCTCGCGCAGGTAAAGTTGAATTTGTTTCGTACTCACGCCCGTGCCGCAACCCCAATCGAGTACCTGGGCGCCGGGCTGGAGCCCTAGTTTTGCGATTGCTTTTTGTTTGAAGCGCTCAAGGGAGCCAAGCGTGAACATATACATCAATAAATCATAGGTCCTACCGGACAAATCATACAGGCCCATGGGTGGTCTCCGTTCAAGTTTGCGGTCTCAAGGATCGGAATGAGCCTGCTCAGTAGCTTAGGATCGTCCTCCTCCTGAGCGCTCTTTCTCAGTCCGGGCCTTCGCTCTTTCTGCGATCAGCATGGAGCCCGGATCAGCGACGCGACGATACCATTACCCCAGACTTGGATGCGTGCTGGCGTTAAGTTCGATCACCAATATCGGTCAAACTCAAAACGGCATTGCCCCACGCAGCGGCCGCCTGGGCAGTGACGATGATGCCAGACGCAGCGGTCAGTGCCAGCATGGCGGTGAGGATAAACGTCTTCATGGGTAGTCTCCTTTCGAGGTTACGATCGGCATCCGGGATCGATGCCTGTGATAGGACGCTACCCACGCCGCTGCTCTGGCGCTGTGAGGATTCCCACACTGATAAAAGATCGGGGCAGACAGGCGAACGCCCTAGCTGGTGGGGCTAGGGCGTGCAAATTTGCGCGATATTGATGGCGTTAGTGTCCACTTGGCGGCCTACTCGTGGTCACAACCACAACCATCATCGAGCAGGCTTTGAACGGCCTCGGCGGCGGCGTCCGTCGGTGAAGCGTTGCCGTTATCGCTGCCCTCGAAGCCGGCCGCCTGAGGAGGGGCGGCGGCGCCAGCCAGAGGAAGAACCGGGTTGTAGGTTGGGACAGGACTGTAAATGTGCCCGAACATACCGTTGCTGAAGTGATTGAAATCGGCCTTCGCCGGATCAGAGATCATGACGGCGCCAGACACCGCGGTGAGCGCCAGTACCGAGGCGAGGATAAAGGTCTTCATCGGTAGTCTCCTTAAAGGTTGCGATTGGCATCGGGGATCGATGCCCATAACGGAACCTACCCATGTCGCTCAGCGGACGCTGTGAGGATTGCCACACAGGCGAAAGCCGCTGTTGTGGTGGACTTTTCGCTGAAGCCGAAAACGAAGCGCGGCCCCAAGTCAGCCGCGCCATATAGTTCTCAGCTTACTGGCCGCGGCATCCGGGGCACCCGGCAGCAGCCGGCTGAGAGACGACGACAACACCCGACACAGCGGTCACGACGAGTAGTGCTGCAAGAATGAACGCCTTCATGGGTAGGTCTCCTTTCAAGGTTGCGGTTGGTGTTAGCGGCCACTGTAAATGCCGCCCTGTCTACCGGCTTCGGCCGGATGCGGGAGAATGACAGTCCCGGCTACAAGAGTTCACAAGCATCAAGGGCTTCATGGGTAGTCTCCTTTCACTGTTACGGTCTCAAGGATCGGGATTGATCCATGACCGTGACGGAGACTACGCAGGGCGTGGTACTGGCGCTGTGAGGATTGCCACACTGGCGAAAGCCGCTGCGCTGGTGGGCTTTTTGTTGAAGCAGAAAAACAGCGCGGCCCCAAGTCCAAGACCTGAGGCCGCGCGGTTGGGTTTGTCAGCTTAGCGGCCCTTGCGACCGTCGCCGCCGGTGCCGATTGCGCCCCCGGCGAACGCCGACTGAGAGGCGACGACAACGCCCGACACGGCGGTGAGTGCCAGCATCGCCGTCAGGATCAAGGTCTTCATGGGTAGTCTCCTTTAAGGTTGTGATCGGTTTCGGATTAAAAACGATAGCGGCCCGGTGACAGGGTCGGGGGCGGGAGCGGCTTGCACAGCATAGTCATTCCGCAGCCGCCAGTGGGCGGCGGGAGGATGATGGCCGCTGCCGGCAGTGCGGCCGACACGGCAGTTACTGCGAGCAGGCCAGCAAGGACGAACGTCTTCATAGTAGGTCTCCTTCAAGGTTGCGATCAGCATCGGGGATCGATGCCCATGACCCGAAACCTACCCACGTTGGCCCGTGCGCGATGTGAGGATTCCCACACCGACAAAATCTTTGGGCATCGCGCGACCGCGCGGCTAAGAGCAGCGCCTCGACCCGTGAGCGATGAAGGCGACCGCAGGGGCCTCGCGTGGCGCAAAGGGAGGAGGGCAGCGACTGCCCTCCTCTCAAGTTGCGGAGAGATTGCAACGTTCGCTATCTCCCGGGCGGGGAGGCAGCGATCTGCTCGAGCCCGATGACGGCCATGGCTTGCGCGCCAGGCTGACAAGCAAAGTCGAGGGACTTGCCGGGGGTGACAGCGAACCGCGTCGTCTTGCCGGCGTCAACGGTGGCCTCGAAGCGGGTCGTCACGAACGCTGACACGTCATCGGCGCTGGCAGCATCGGCAAGCGTCACGACAAGCTTGCAGGTGCCGTCGTCGTTCAGAAAGTAGCTGACGGCGTGCTTCGCTTCGACATCGAAGCTTACGGCCTGCAGCGGCTTCATCGTCAGCACATCCGCGGCCTGAACCGCCACGGTCGTTATCAACGAAAGAACGGCCGCGAACGCCGTTCCTGCGATGATCTTCTTTACTAGGTTCATGATAGTGCTCCCTTTTGATCAGTAGTTGGGTTTGAGTTCTCGCATCGGCTTCTCCGATGCTGCGCGATCATGGAGCACCACAACGATGGGCGCTGTGGCATTTGCCACTGGGTGAAATGATTGCCGACTGCTGCTCAGCGAACAAAGTTGTCAACTGCAACGTCCGACGCGATTAGGCAGGTTGAGAGTGCTGATCGCGCCTCTAAGCCCCTCGATGCACGGCTAGGTAGCTCGCTGGCGGCCTGTCAACCGCATTTCCGAGAGGTGCTGGTCTGTGCCAGTGCTGGCGTTGCTATGGCATCTCGCCATAAAAATTCGCGAGGTCACGAACCTGCAAGTTCAGCGTGCTTGCCGTCGGGCAATCGCATCGAGGGGGATGTCGCGCCTGACCAGATGCGTTCACCGCCATAACCCCCAGTGAGCGTGCGCCTTTCCGGCGATGGCAAAGCGGCCGCTGAGCGTGCGGCTCAGAGGTCAGTCGCTCGGGCCGGACTTTATTCTGAGGGGCACTGGCCGTCGGTGACGATGCGCCTGCTTGCTGCCGCATGGCGGCCAGCACCCCTTGGCTTGTGCTCACGCTGATGGCGGCTTGGCTGATTTGAGCTTCGGTGCTCAGCAGCGCTTGTTCCAGTTCGGTGCGCGCATGGCGCGCGAGCTTGACGCGCTCCTGTTGCGCCTGGGTAAGCCTCTGGTCGGCTTGCGCGATGGCGACGAGGACGTCTTGGCGCCGCTCTTCGACCTCGGCGATCGTGGTGCGCGCTTCCCCGAGCGTCACACCGGCAATGGAGCCCTTTTTGGCCGTTTGCAGCAATTTGAGCCGGTCGGACTTGGTGCGGCTGTTGATGTCGATTTGTGCCAGTCGTTCATGCAGGGCCGCGAGCTCACGCTTGATGCCCTCGACGCTGGCGGCGAGCGCAACGTCCTGCGCCTCAATTTCCGCTTTGGCTGCGGCGCGGGCACTCGCCTGCGCCGCAACGAGCCGCTCCCCTTCGCGCTCGCCGGCAAGATCGAGGAGTTGCTTGGGAACAATGGGCGCGGTGGCCTCGCGCTCGGCCACAAGAACGGCGCGTTGCGCTAGGAGCGGCTTTAGCTGCTCAATCAGCGTCTGCTGCCGTTCCCTTTCCCGCATAATGTCGATCGAGGGGGCACCTTGCGCGTTGGGCTCGGAGCTTTCAGGGGTGCCAGGTTCGAGGCTGACACGCGCGACCGCACGGGAAGGCGTGACGTTGGCTACGACCGCGGCCGCCACCGGGCTGGGGGCTTGGGCCACAAGCGCCCGGCTCTCCGGCACTTCCTGAGCAAAGGAGTCCGTAAGCGTCGCGCCGGGCAGCAGCCGTCCGGCAAGAAGGCCCGTGCCCGTGAGCACCAGCAAGCAGCCAGAAATCATCTTCACGTTCATAGGTTTTCCCTCCAGCTTGGGGCGGTTGTGCTCGGGATCTTGCCGAGCCCATGAGCCGACCCTAGTCCTGTGGCCGAGGACACGCTGTGAGGATTGTCACACGCAGAAATAAGCCCCGCCGGAGCGATCCGAGCGGGGCTTTCGCTGCCTGGTCGTGCAGAAAGCAAGAAGCGCGGCCCCAAGTCCAAGACCTGAGGCCGCGCGGTCTCGTTTGTCGGCTTAGCGGCCGTAGCAGCCATAGCAGGCGGCGGCCGGCTGAGAGGTGACAACAACGCTCGAGACGGCGATCACTGCCAGCATCATGGAGAGAAGGAACGTCTTCATGGGTAGTCTCCTTTCGAGCGGCCTGGCAAAGAGATTAATGATTGCAGCAGCCGGCAGCGGCTGGCTGCGAGGCCACAACAACGCCGGATGCAGCGGTGAGCGCCAGCATGGCGGTGAGGATCAAGGTCTTCGCGGTGGCGGCCAACGAAAGTTCAAGCAAGGACTCCCTATGAGGGGAGGCTATGCGCAGTCTGTCTTTCCTCTCGTGGCAGCTGAAGAAATTTAATCTACGCACAAACCTGAGAGGGGTGCCCTGTGTTCTTCAATTCATCGAGGAAAAAGCGCAATCGCACTTCGCCGAGCTCGATCAAGTCATTTGTTTCAAGACTGTGCTCCGCGCACCGTCTCCCGTTGACGAGAACGCCGTTCTTCGTCCCCAAATCGCGGATGATGAAGTTGCCGGCGCTCGTCCTGTGAAGCAAAGCGTGGTGTCGATGGACCGACTTGTTCGGAATACAAAGGTCGTTGTCTTGGTGACGTCCAATACGCAAGGCGGCGGCAGAGACCGGTATCCGGGTCGACTCCGCATCGAGAAATTGGAGCCACGCGTAAACTTTATCCGGCAAGCCTGTTGCGTCAGTGATGGATATATCGTCCACGCCATCGGTGCTGCTTTCCTTATTCGGCTGTGAAATCGTAGGAGCCCTTTTGCGCCTCTGTGTTTCCCAGTCCGACGGGAAAAGCGCGTGATTCGCCGCTCTGTTTCCTCCCGCGCCAAGATTCGATGATGAGGAGCAGGCCGAGAACTAGCACTAATGCGGCAATCAGTATCGTAGAATTATCTAAAATCAGCCTTCGGGCGCGGTCGAGAATTGTGTCTTGCACTGATCTGTGAACGGCAACCGGGCCCGCGCTAAGAATCAGGTTTTTGTCGCGGAAACCAGCCGAGATCGTGAGCTCATCATCTTGGGAAAGATCTCTCCCGTCGAGCGTCAGCACAAGACCGTTCTCGAGCATCTGGGCAAAGTTCGAGGTGAATATCGAGAGGTCATTTGCGGACTTGTCCGAAAAATCGCGGTCGGTTCCGAACGTCTGCTCCGCTAATCTTGATATATTTTGCGGACGCGCGTTCTTTCCCCCAAAAAATAGTCCGTAGATGACGATATTATTCTTTCGCGCCAGTTCGACCACGTCCTTCTCGGTGACGGTGACATCGTCGTTGGTGCCATCCGAGAGCAGCACAAGAGCCTTGCGATCCGCACTTAGGGTACCAAGTTCGTAGATCGCGGTACGAGCGGCCTTATAAAGCGCAGGCGGCCGCGCAGATGGTGGAGCAACCTGGACGTCGAGAAGGACCTTCTCTATCTGGCCCTCGAAGGGACTAAACTCGGCGCGCTGTTCCAAGCTATCGGTGTAGGTGGCTACGGCAAACGAGTGATTACCTTGGAAACTGAGAAGTCTGCGAGCGGCCTTACTCATTTTCGCCAACTGAGCGGGCGAGACGTTGGACTGTTGAATGAGAAAATACCACGCGGACGTGTACTTGGCCGAGCTATAGCCGTCGAGCACGACACGGAGCTTTCGGCCACGGGCCGAAGTGACCGTGGCATTGGTAGGGTCATTACCGTCGTTCGATCGCACATGGCATTGCACCTTTTCTCGTTCCGCTTGGGTGAAGGTGTTACACCAAACGTGAAGGTCAAATTCCGAGGCTTGCGCACATCCAATTCCTACCAGTGCCAGTGCAACACTGGCGGCGGAGCGAAGGATATTGGCCACAGAGGATTTTCCAAATGAACAGGCTAGCTTTTGCCACGAGATAGCAGCTTAGCCATGCTATTTATTGTGCGCAATAAGCACGGCATTGCTGCATACAGTTCAAGTAAGTGTCTCCGTGCGCTTGATGTTGCATGGGTTTGTGTGGTTCATTCGTGTCTAGCTCGCGCCAAACTGGAACAAGGGCTGCTGAGCACGAGAAACGCCAAACAACCACTCCCGGCGGTCCCAGCGGGGCTTCGTTGCGTCGGGCCGAGCGCAATCCGGGGTCCAGCTTTTAAGTGCTGTGCAGCAATCGTCGTCGGCAAGTTGGTGGTCATCGCCTGCGCATCTGCTTGGCAAGCGAACTGCAGCGCGTTTCCGTCGTCGATCTGTTGGAGCGTCGACTTGCGGGCTTCGACAGTGTCCTTGAAGCGAGTGGGCGCGTAGACGATCTTGTCCGTTAGCGTCAACACGACCTTGCAGGTGCCTTTGTCGGCCGTGAAATAGGCACAGCGTCCTGATGTCCTGCAAGGGCTTCACGGTGTCGGCGGCCTGAGCGGCCCCAAAATAGCCAACGGAGAGAGCGGACAGGGCGGCCACGATGACGTTCTTAATCGGGTTCATGGCAGTGCTCCTTCTGATCCAGCGTTTCATCCCGCGGTGGGGTTCGATGCGATGGGTGGATTATGAAGGCTCTTGAGGCGTAGCGCTGTGGGGTTTCTCGCACGCTGCAATTTTGGTCGCCGCCAGCAATAAACCCCGCTGGATTGCTCCGGCAGGGCTTCTTTGCGTCAATGTTTTTGGACGGGAGGAACAGGCGCAAGGCATTGCTGCTCACCACCGTCCCATGCCGCCGCCGACCACGCCGCCGCCTCCGCTCCAGCCGCAGCGGGGTCGGATATGACGACGGTGCCCCACACAGCGGTGAAAGCGAGTAGGCCAGCGAGGATTCATCGACAGCGCTGGCGTACTGCGTCCCGAATGGCCGATGGCGCCGAGCGAGGTGACGGACCCAGGCATGGACGACGCACTTTACGCTGGATTTTTGGCCTAGCGTCCGCGCCCACCGCCGCTGGCGGCTGCCGGTTGCGGGAGAACGACAGTCCCCGACACAAGTGTGACAAGCATCAAGGCCTTCATGGGTAGTCTCCTTTCAAAGGTTACGGTCTCAAGGATCGGAATGATCCATGACCTGGAGCGTACCTACCCATGGGCGCACGACTTTCACTATGCGGAATGCCACGCAGGCGAAAGTTTTTATTTTGCGCGATGTTACGCCGGGGCCAATACGTCAGCCGAACGGCCACTGCTCAGAATAGGCAAGCTAGAATGAACGTGTCGGCTCCACGGGATTAGTGCCTCCCAGCCCGTCGCACCAGCCCGTACTTCCTTTCAATCCGGGCCTTCGCCCTTCCTTGCGATCAGCATGGAGCCCGGATCGGCGACGTCCCCTAGACTTGGATGCGTGCTGGCGTCCAATTCGATCAGCGATATCCGTCAAGCTCAAAACGGCTTTGCCCCACCCAGCGGCCGACTGGGCAGTGACGATGATGCCAGATGCACCGGTGAGCGCCAACATGGCGACGAGGATGAAGAGCTTCATGGTAGTCTCCTTCCAAGGTTGGTAGTCTCCTTCCAAGGTTGCGGTCTCAAAGGATTTGGGATGATGATCCATGACCAGGAGCTGCCTACGCGTGATGCGGCGGCGGCCCTGTGAGAATTGCCACTCTGGGGTAAGTTCTATTTTTTGCTTTGTGTTACGCGAGGAACAGCGCATGCCAAAAACAAGTAATGAGCGCTTGCGAAACGCCCCCATCGGGCGTGAATTGAATGGCAGTGTTCACTCGCGTGACGCAGCCCGTATACACCCTGGAACGATCGTGGTTTAAAACCGAGGGGAATTGTTATGAGAAATCTCAGTCAAAATTATATGCTTGTGGCATTGCTCTGGCTGCTCACCGGAACGGCGGTAGGACTTTGGATGGGAGCCACCGATGCGCTTCAATATCGCCCCCTCCACGTTACGATGATGATGCTGGGATTCGTGCTGCTTGCCGTGTATGGCGTGATCTACCGTCTATGGGCCGAACTGGAGCGCAGTCGGTTCGCGGCCCTTCAATTTTGGTTATCAATGGTGGGGGTGCTTTTGATGAACATCGGCACGTACATCCAAGTCCGTGGTGGCAGCATCGTGGTCGATGGCACCGGGGCGGTCTTAGTGTTTTGCGGCGCGGTTCTGCTGGCCTTTCTCTTTGTTACAACTGTAATAACGGCCCGTGGGTAACTCTTACCGAGAGTTGCCGGCTCTGTTGGCATCTCACGTTGAGGCTTGAGGCAGTGCAGCGGCGATGCATGTAAGCGGCGTGAGGGTTTCGCCCATGCGGTCAATCATGCGCCACCATCCGAGGTAGTTATCCAGGTAGCGGGTGGCGACGCCGTTGAAGCGGCGCATCCAGCGCTTGTGGCGGCTGATGTAGGCGTTGGTGTATTCGCGTTTGCTGGTCACGAGCTTGATGTGTAGGAGCCCGTTGGCGTCGGCGAACTGGCCGTAGGCGGCGCGACCGTCGCTGACGAGGAGCGCGTCTTTGGCGACGACCGGCTGCAATACGCGCGCGATCGTTGCGGCTTTGAGGTCTGGCAACATCGCATCCGTCGTCGCGCCGTGGCGGTCACGCACGATCAGCACCTGGGTGTGCTCGTCCGTCGAGAGCCCCTTCTTCTTCGCCGTGCCGCCGCGCTTTCTCGGGCTGCGCCCGACGAGCTTCTTCGAACCCTTGGCCGATTTCAGGAAGAACGTCTCGTCGGCCTCGACGATCCCGGTGACGGCGGCGGCTTTCATGGTCTTGGGGACTTTCAGGAACCGGTGCCGCCAGCGAAATGCGGTTGTGAGATCGATGCGCGCCCGCTTGGCAGCCTTCCTAAGACTGACCCCGTCGACCAGCGCCTTGGCGTAGGCCAGCCAGCGGTCACGGTGCTTCAAGGTCGCAAGCGGCGTGTCGGTCAGCGCGTTGAACGTCTTGTTGCAGCCCTTGCACTTGTAGCGCTTGAGACCCGCCTCCACGCCCCATCTCTTGAACAGCGCCGAGCCGCAGTGGCCACAGCGCGGTGAGGCGTCGAACTGCGTCTCGATGAGGCGGGGATCACCTCGTCAGGCTTCTTGGCGCCCGACAGAGCCTTAAACAGCGCCGCCCGCTGACCCTCAGACAGCGCACCCACCTGACCAACCAGCGTCTGGAATTCCTCGCCCTTCATGCCGTCCCTCCCCCAGAAAGTCCGACAGAGATATAGCAAGCGGCTACGTCATGTGCCAACAGAGCCGAGTTGCCAGGACTGCGCAACTTAGATGACCCAACAGTTGGCCTTGGCAGGCTGATCAACGGCGGGGTCGCGGGATGCGCCTCTTTCTCGAGCGCCTCCACCGCGGCCGCAGCCGCTTCTCCGATAATTTGGCGCTTTCTCACGTAGCGCTTAACCTGGGAGCGCTGGACCTTGCACGAAATCGCAGCAAAAACGCCGGCAAGGATCGGAGTGAGAAGGCCGAGAATGAGCATGGTCATGGCAGCTACCTTTCTTGGGCGGTCCGTTAATCCATGCCAAGACCCTACTTTGGTGCTCTGCGGTCCGCTGTGAGGATTGCCACGCGCCGCCGGACTGATCCGAGCGGGGCTTTCTTTGTGTTCAACACCTGAGGAAAGCAAGGAACGCAAGGGGAGTTGGGTACCTTCCTTTTCGCAGCTAACCGATAGCGTCATGCCGGCAGAGGCGAAGTAGTTCTTGCAGCCGGCGTCTTTAGCCGCCGCAATGTCGTGAGCCGTAATTCGCCCGCTCGGGCGTGTTGGACTCGGCGTTTGCCATCGCAACGGGCCTATCGACCTGGCGGCTCTGGGCCTTGAGTGTCGGCTTCGGGTGTCGGCGGCTCAAGGATTGCCACACGAAGAGAGAAGCCCCGCTGGCCGAGCGGAGTTTTTTTTCGCAGGGCAGTATCGTTTGCGCCGATCTAGGCCTGGGACTAGGCTCCAGTGCGTTGGCGAGTCGTCCGACAGGCGGGCTTTCACCTTAGCTGTCTTGATGTTGTCGGTCTTGACCCTGCGCACGGTGTCCTAGACCGCGGCGGCGGCCGCCTCTCCGCGAATTTGGCGCTTTTTTACGTAGCGTTTAATGCGCGAGCGCTGGAAACCGACGTGGCGGTGCCGAATCTTGGCAAGGCCTTCCGCGTCGAGGCCCGCGGTCGATTGAGCCGCCACGACGAGTTCGCCTTCGGTCGGCGACAGGATGCACCCGAGGATCGACAGGAGCGTGGTCTTGCCGCTGCCCGACGGCCCCATGAGCAGGGTTCAGCTCGCCCGCGTACAGCTTGAGGTTGACGCCTTTCAGAGGCTTCACCTGGAAGGATCCCGAGCCGAACACCTTGACGATGTTCTTCGCCTCGAGAAGCGTCTTGCGGTTTGGCTCTCGCTCATTCATCGGCTGAAAACTCCTGCAGGATCGATGCGCGTCACCTTGAAGATCGCGCTTATAGCGGCAAGGATGCACATGCCGAGCGTCAGCGCGAAGAGAAGCAGCGCGAGGTTCGGCGTCATGATGATGAGGAGCGTCGTGCCCTTGGTGGCTTGGATGATGATCAGGCTCAAAATCATGCCGATGCCGTAGCCGAGGAAGGCGCTCACGATCGCCTGGATCAGGATCACCTTGTGGATGTAGCCGGCGGAGGCGCCGAGCGCGCGCAAGGTGGCGAACTCGTTCAAGTGGTCCTTGGTGCTCGAGTAGAGCGTCTGTGCCACGATGACCACGCCGACGATCAGGCCGAGCACGGCACCTGCAATGAGTGCCGATCCGGCACCGGTCTGGAACAGCCAGTAATCGACGCTACGCTTGCGGAACTCGCGCTGAGGGAGGATTTCGCGGTCCTTCAGGCGGTCGTTGAGATCGGCGCGCACGGATTCGAGATTGGCGTTGGGCGCGAGCCGGATCAGCGTATAGCTGGCCTGGGTGTTGGCAGCGTCGAGCAATTGTCGTGCGCGCTGCAGCGAGGTGAACACGTAAGGAAGCGTGGTGAACGAGCGGATCCCGTGTGTGACCACTCCGATGCGAACGCGCGTGTCGTTGATCTCGGCAAGATCGCCGAGCTTCTCCACGCTGAGATCGGTGAAATAGGTGTCATCGACGGCGACCGAGAGTGGCTCGGCCAGATCAGCAATGCTGCCCTGTTTGATGTTCCACGGCTTCAAGCTTCCGTTCTTGTAGTCCGAGCCGACGAGCAGCACTGCAGTCGTGCCGCCCTTGGGCTTGCGCCAGGCGGCAAAGCCGACGACCAGATCCTCGGCGCCCGCGACGCCGGGAGTGGAGAGCGCCGCGTACTTCTCGCGCCCTATCAGAAACGAGGGATCATCGAAGCTCTTGGTGCCGAACGGCACGATCCACAAGTCACCCTTCGAATTGTCGAGCATCGCGGCGATCATCGTTTCGGAGCCGATGTAGAGCCCGAACTGTACGGCAACGAGCGTCACCGAGAAGACGATGCCGGTGAGCGTGACGATGAGGCTCAAGCGATCGTGAAAGAGGTTGCGGTAGGCAAGCTTGCCAGCCATCCGCACGATCTTGGGTTTGCCCTGGGCGGCTTCAGCCTCCAATAGGGCACTGGGGTCCGCAGCCTGTGCCTGCATCGCTTGTTCCTCGATCCTCACGGAGTGCGGACGTCAACGGAGTCCGGCGCGGCTCTCGATCCCAGGAATAAGGCTGGGATCGAGAGAGTGTCATGGACCTGCAAGGCCGCCAACTAGGGCTTTTCTTCGCCCAGACCGGCTTTACTCGCAAGGCACCGTGAGCGTCAGGCCCGCAAATGATGCAAGTGGCGTCAAATTGGGCCGCCGAGCGATTGCAGCTCTTTCTCGAGCGCCTCCACCGCGGCCGCAGCCGCTTCTCCGATAATTTGGCGCTTTCTCACGTAGCGCTTAACCTGGGAGCGCTGGACCTTGCACGAAATCGCAGCAAAAACGCCGGCAAGGATCGGAGTGAGAAGGCCGAGAATGAGCATGGTCATGGCAGCTACCTTTCTTGGGCGGTCCATTAATCCATGCCAAGACCCTACTTTTGGTGCTCTGCGGTCCGCTGTGAGGATTGCCACGCGCCGCCGGACTGATCCGACCGGGGCTTCTTCGCGCCCGTGTCGGAAGGAGCCTTAGTCACGGAACTGAGTGCCGGACTCATCTCTCCAACGCGCTGAGCTTGGCGAGTTTGGAATTCATCTTCGGGGTAATTTGGAAGCCAAGAAGCTGGGCTGAACCTCTGAGCGGGTAGACGCCGAGCCCCGTTCAGGTCACATTGACCCGGAATGGCCCCGCACGTATCTAGGTGCATGGCCATGAACATCGAGAAAGAGATTAGGGAGCTACAGCAACAGCCCGCCGTGACCGTGGAGCGCATCGGCGAGTTGGAGGGCTGCTTCGGCTATATCTCAGGCCAACTCCGCGAAGTGCTGCGCTATCTTCACGAGAATGTTGACGCTCGCCTCGCATCGTCCGAAGGAAAGGTTGAGACTGGGTTCGTCAGCTTGCGCGCTGATCTGCCCGATATTGTCGGTGACGCCGTTCGCGAGCTCATGAGGCCACAGGGTTAGTCGCTTCAAAATCGCCCTGGACCAATGCGCGAATTATTCTGGCATGGTTAAACCTTTGCGATCTCCTCTTTGACCGCACAAATGGTATCTTTAATCTCGTCGGATGTGAATTCAGAGCTAAGAAAAAACCGCAAACGGCCTGCGTTTAGTGGCACGCCTGGATAGATGATGAGCGATGTGTTGATCCCACGCTCGTACATCCGGTGTACTAGTTTGGCGGCGCGGGTCGAGGCACCCACCATGATGGGTAACATACCCAAACCTAGGGAGCGGGCCGTATCCAGACCACTTGCGTGTGCTTCCCGCAAGAAAAGGGCCCCATTCACATGCAAGCGGGCCACTCGCTCCGGCTCGCGCTTTATGACGCGCAGAGCCGTGAGCGCGGCGGCACCCATGCAGGGCGGGAGACCAACTGAGAACACGAACCCTGGCGCGAAGTGCTTCAAGGATTCGATCAGGTCAGAATCACCGGCAATGTAGCCTCCGACCGAGCCAAACGCCTTACTGAGAGTGCCCATCCAGACATCAACTTTGCGAGGGTCCACCCCGCAATGCTCAGCAAGCCCTCGGCCACCCGTCCCAAGCACGCCCGCGCCATGGGCATCATCGACCATCAGCCACGCGCCATACTTTTCTTTGAGTTCAACGACGCGAGCCAAATCCGGTATATCGCCTTCTGTCGAATAAAGCCCTTCGATCACAATAAGGCAGTTCCTATACTTCGCGCGTTCCTCGCTCAAAATCGCCTCGAGCTTATCTAGCTTGCCGTGACGGAAGAAGCGGGTGGTCGCACCCGCAAGACGCATGCCTACAACGGCGCTATTGTGCACGAACTCATCATGAACAATGAGGTCGCGATCATTCATTAAGGTGCCTATGGTAGATACATTTGCCGCATGTCCACTGACAAACACGACCGCGGCCTCGACGCCGATGAACTCCGCAATCTCTTTTTCCAAATCGCGGTGCACGGGAGTATCTCCCGATACCATGCGACTGGCTGATACTGTCGTGCCATATTGATCCATGGCGGCTTTGGCGGCTGCAATCAGCTCTGGATGCTGACTGAGCCCGAGGTAATCGCACCACGCAAAGTTGAGGACGGGCTTGCCATCGATCAACGTTTTGCGACCTTGCATCCCCTCCGCCGATCGGAAGAAGGGGCTCTCGATACCCAGCATCGCTCCGATCTTTTGATGCTGCCTGATCATCTTGTGAGCCGAAAGATCGGAAAACGGCCTCGCCTCGAGGCTACCGGCCGTCTTGCGCCGCATCTTTTCCACCGCTTGCCCTATCAGGCTCATGCGTATACTCGCGTATGCTATTTTGGACCGGTCTTGCGTCGCCTGTAACGGCAGCTTACCTTAAGCTACAGAGGATGTCTGGGGTAGCTACCTTTCAATTTGACGTGGTCACTTATACCAAGGCCCTCGACGGATGGAGCTTGTCATGGAGACAGCAAACGCACCTGGGCAGTTTCTTCCCTTCCTCGATGCTGCCGAGGAGAGCGCGCTGATGACAGCGGCTACGTCTAAGTCGTTTGACCGCAATCAAGTCGTGTTCGACCAGGATTTACCATTGAGGGCCATTTATGTCATTGAGGATGGCGCGGTTCGCATTGAGCGGCAGGACCGCGAAAAGGTGGTGCCACTCGCCATTCTCACAGCCGGCGAATTCTTCGGGGAAATGTCGTTTGTAGACGGTGCTCCAACGAGTGCCAAAGCGGTCGCGGACGAGCCAACGCGCCTGCGCATTATCGATGAGGCGATAGTAGATAGCATGGTCAAAGCGGATCCAGCTTTCGCCGGCCGCCTGTATCGTTCTATTGCAGCCATCTTGGTTGATCGATTGCGGCTGACATCTATGCACCTCACCCTAGATAGATGGGGATGAGGGCTGAAGCTAATTTCTCGAAGTCAAAAATTGGCTGAGAGCGAGCAGCGACTTGAGCTGCAGGTGGGTAGCCCCTATCCGCCCGAAGGGCGCGCATCGTCATGAGCTGCCCGAACCTCCTTTGCTCGAGTGCGGTACGAGAATGCAATTCCTAAGCCGGACCTGTTGGTATCGAGAGCGACTGAAGCGGCACAGGACTGCGAAATCACGATAACGCCGGTCCCGTGTACGGAATCCGGCTCGAATTGGCGGCGCTCCTCGACCTCAGCCACCGCCGTGCGCGCTTCACCGAACGTCACACCGGCGATGGACCCCTTTTTTTGAGCCGGCCGGACTTGGTGCCGCTGCTGGTGTCGATTTGTACCAGCCATTCAACCATTCACAGCAAGCAGTCGTTCGCTATGAATGCACGAGCCAATAGCCGGCACACCAATCGGTGCTCCCACGCGAGCAAGTAGTTCATCATAGCGACCGCCGCCCGCGATTGGGCTTGCGACACCGAGTTGGGCATCAATAACCTCGAAAACAAAGCCAGTGTAGTACTCGAGATTGCGCCCGAACACCGTCGAGAACACGGTCTCCCAAGTGTGGACGCCCAATGAATCCAGAAGTTGGAGGCGGCGGTTGAACGAGTTCGAGCGCCGCACTGATGTCAATCTTCTGAGGGCGCAGCAGGCCCGCGAGGCGAGATACGGCTTCGCGCGCCGGGACTCTGACCAGTGTAAAGCTATCGATTAGCCCCGCCATCGGAAATTCGAGCGGCGCTTCGCGCGCATCGGCGGCTGCGGCGAGCAGGCGCTCGGCGATTTCCGGCAACGTACGCCAGCCAATCAACTCTATCCCAGACCGGTCCAGATACTCCTCAACGATGCTTTGGACCTCCTCTGGCTTGGTGGGGTCGAGTTGCTGCATCAATTCGCGTGGCAGATTATGAGCCTTTAGGGCCTCTCGCGATGTGAGGCGCATCAAAACGCGTCGGAACGAGTTGCGACGCCAGAAGTGATGCCACAGACGCCGTCGCCAGCGCTCCGGCATGGGAATGCCATCGAGGAGCGCCCTAAAGAGACCGAGATCACCAATGCTGAGCTGAAACTGCTCGAAACCTGTCTCCCGCAGCGCCTCAATGATGAGGCCCAACACCGCAGCATCCTCATGATCCCGGTCAGCTGCAGCAAATGATTCGATGCCCGTTTGGTGGAATTCGCTAGGATGAGCGCTGGTAGCGCCCGCGGGCTGGTAACGAAAGGCCGAACCGCTGTAGCAATAGCGCGCCGGAACGTTGCCGACAGGGTGACGCCCCAAATGCAACCGGCAGGTCGGTATGGTGAGGTCGGGGCGCAGACACAGCTCCTCGCCATCAGCATCGCTAAAGACGTATGTGCGCGTCCGCAGAGCCTCGCCAACAACCTCGAGGAAAAGGCTGGCTGGCTGGATGATGGCGGGCGCTACCTGTTCATAACCCGCGCGACTAAAGATGTTCAACAGGCGCTGCGCCTGGGCGTCGAGCGCCTTTATCTTCCCAGCAGCTTCGTCAGACATGGCTGTTTGAATCTAATTGATGCGCTACATCTTCTTCCCGCCGTGCATTAGAAGCGTAACAGGCCAGAAGCTACAGAATATCACCAGCAAGAGACACGGGCGATAGAGCAGTGGTTTGTTCGATCCCCGAATCCCGATCGCAACTTCAAAGGAGACTACCCTCGGCCTCCTTTTCGTCTAACGCGCAGCTTGCGCGCTGTCTCAATGAAGCGCTTGGATTGCTTGGCTCGGGTTGGCTTCGATTTCCTTCACATGTCGCTCAGGTGCATCAAAGAGCGGCGGTGCTTACAAGTTGGCCCCAAAGCGCCGCATCGCCTCGAGATCCCATTGCGCGTCTCAGCGCTCGTAACGCTCGGCGAGGCGGTTGTATGTCCGCCAGTGCATGCGCTTCGGCTCCAAGGCAGACCGATGACCCGGGTGGCGCGATCCGCCCTCGTTTCGGCCTGCCCTCCATTCGTCCTCGCCCACGCGGGTGCGGTACATGAGCTTGAGCCCCGTCGCCCTGCGAGCACGACGATGCCGCCCGCGTCTTCGTCGCCCCGTGACCAGCAGAGCCTCATCGGCGCACCACACAGAAAGCCGCGGCGCTCGAGCCGGGCGATATCGAGCCCCCAGCATCTGCTCGACTTTGGGTGACTGCCGTGTTGGCCCGAGCCAAACCCCTTCCATTTCAGCGCTCCAGATTTTGCGACGATCTGACCCCAAAACGATCTTGCTGCACGGCCAATTCTGTCGCGATACACTTCGCGACGGGCCTATTCGTGGTCACAACCATCGTCGAGCAGGCTTTGAACGGCCTCGGCGGCGGCGTCCGTCACCGAACCACTATCATCTCTGCCTTCGAAGCTGCCCGCCTGAGGAGCGGCCGGGGCGCCAGCCAGAGGTAGAACAGGGTTGTAGGTTGGGACAGGGCTGTAGATGTGCCCAAACATGCCGTTGCTGTAGTAGTTATAATCGGCCTTGGCCGGATCAGAGTTCATGACGGCGCCAGACACCGCGGTGAGCGCCAGCATCGAGGCGAGGATGAAGGTCTTCATGGGAGGTCTCCTGTAAGATTGCGATGCCATCGGGGATCGATGCCACGACGGAACCTACGCATGTCGACGGGAGCTGGCTGTGAGGATTCCCACACGGGACAAAAGATCAGTCTTCAGTGAAACATTGAGCCCCGCCGGAGCGATCCGCGCGGGGCTTTCTGTTGGAGCCGAAAAAGGAGCGTGGCAGCAAAGGCCAAGACCTGAGGCCGCGGCTTCGTTTGTTGGCTTAGCGGCCGCCTACGGCGGGACCCTTCACGGTGCAGATGCGACCTTGGCAAAGGTGGACTTTTCCTGAGCCTGGGAGCGAGAAGTCGACTCGCGGCTCAGCAGTACGAACTGGGGTATTGGCAGCGGCCGATTGTGAGCCAACAACAACGCCCGACATGGCGGTGATCGCGAGTAGGGTGGCAAGGATCAAGGTCTTCATGGGTAGTCTCCTTAGGTTGCTATCGGCATCGGGGATCGATGCGCATGACCGGAACCTACCCATGTCGCTCAGCGGACGCTGTGAGGATTGCCACACAGGCGAAAGCCGCTGTTGTGGTGGACTTTTCGCTGAAGCCGAAAACGAAGCGCGGCCCCAAGTCAGCCGCGCCATATAGTTCTCAGCTTACTGGCCGCGGCATCCGGGGCACCCGGCAGCAGCCGGCTGAGAGACGACGACAACACCCGACACAGCGGTCACGACGAGTAGTGCTGCAAGAATGAACGCCTTCATGGGTAGGTCTCCTTTCAAGGTTGCGGTTGGTGTTAGCGGCCACTGTAAATGCCGCCCTGTCTACCGGCTTCGGCCGGATGCGGGAGAATGACAGTCCCGGCTACAGAAGTTCACAAGCATCAAGGGCTTCATGGGTAGTCTCCTTTCACTGTTACGGTCTCAAGGATCGGGATTGATCCATGACCGTGACGGAGACTACGCAGGGCGTGGTACTGGCGCTGTGAGGATTGCCACACGAGACAAAAGATTAGCTGCACTGAAACCGAAGCCCCGCCGGATTGCTCCGGCGGGGCTTCTTGTTGAGCGAAAAAAGAAGTGCGGCCTCTTACAGCGGCAGGTCCCGTGCGGTCCGCCTTCATTAACGGAGATTAGGGGGAGTATATCCGCCCGGCGGTCCCAAACGAATGGGTCTAGGTGCTACCGGAGCCGGAGCCGGAGGCATCTTGCACAGCGCAGCCATTCCGCAGCCCTGAGGGGGCCGGATGATGATGGCCGCTGCTGGCTGCGCAGCCGACAGGGCGGTTACAGCGAGTAGGCCGGCGAGGATCAAGGTCTTCATTGGTAGTTCTCCTTTCACTGTTACGGTCTCAAGGATCGGGATTGATCCATGACCGTGACGGAGACTGCCGATTACGGGCTGCGCGCGCTGTGCGAATTGCCACGCGGAGGCGAGCTATATTTTTTGCTTGGTGTTACGCGGGGAACACCGCGTCAGTTGCAGGGCAACTGCCTCGACGCGAGGTTCCTTCGAGCCTGCAAAATGCGAAAGCCGGGGCGGTAGGTCTTCACCACACCGCGCAGTCCCTCGTAACCGCCATAGGACACTACCCAGACTACCATGGCGAAGGCATCAACTTAGCACGCTCGCCACCCGTGTCCTAGCTGAGGGCGCGGTTGCATGACCGGAACCTACCATGGTGTCGTGGGGGCGCTGTGAGAATTCCCACACAGACAAAAGCCGCCGCGGCAATGGCCGAGACCTCGCGCTGTCGGAAATGAGAAAGCCCGGCACCCCGAAGGGCACCGGGCTGAGTGTTGCACGGCCAAAGGAACTGCTTACTTGAGATAGCAGCGGGGCATTCCATACGAGCAAGGTTTGGGCCCGCCGCCGCCGGCGCCGCCCCATAGGGCAGCTGCCGGCTGTGCGGCCGACACAGCAGTGAGGGCGAGTAGGCCGGCGAGGATCAAGGTCTTCATTGGTAGTTCTCCTTTCACTGTTACGGTCTCAAGGATCGGGATTGATCCATGACCGTGACGGAGACTGCCGATTACGGGCTGCGCGCGCTGTGCGAATTGCCACGCGGAGGCGAGCTATATTTTTTGCTTGGTGTTACGCGGGGAACAGCGCGCCTCGAATTTATCCCGCCCGGCCGAGCGCCAGGCTCTGTTCAACGGTATTGTTGGGCATTGTGGAATGGAAACCGCTGGACTATGCTGCAGCTTGGAACGGGTAGTCTCCTTTCAAGGTGCGAAGGATCGAAAGACTCTGAATCCTGACGACTTTCCCGCCAGGCAGCCGCGGGCGTGTAAACCGCGCCCGGCTTTATGATTTCAGCCTGGCCACCGAGACTGCATCCGGAATATTTCGACCTTTCGCTCGCACAACGCCTTGCTTGAACGGTGGTCGCCCAGCTCGGGGGGCGTAATCCGCAAGGCCCGCAAGGGACGTGAGGTCTTGATCAGCTTGCACTGAGACTAGAAGCCCCGCCGGTGCAATTCCAGCGGGGCTTCTTTCGTCCGCGCCCTAGGAGGAGCGTGTTGCAAAACGATTTTGGGAGCCGGACCCGATTACTCTGTCGGAACCGGATTCCTCGTGCGAGTTCACGGCCAAACTCGACTCCTCGACGCCTCCTTGCGTGGGGACAAGATTTTATCCGTGCACACGATGATCTGAGTATCGAGTTTTGCAACACGTTCTAGGAGGAGAGCGGACGAACGCAAGGCCATTGGATCCATGACCAGGAGCCTACCTACCGATGTTGCTCAGATCGCGCTGTGAGCATTGCCACACCGACAAAAATTGTTGCGGCAACGGCGATAATTGAAACGCGAAGCCCCGCCGGAGCGATCCGAGCGGGGCATTTTGTTGATCCTCTTGATTGTCACAGCCGAAAGACGCCCTAAGCTGGTGAGAGCTAGGGCGTCGTACTCGTTTTCGTGGCGCGGGATGTCCCGTCGCCGGAAGTCGACCGCGCGGGGCTTCTTTGCGTCAGCTCCCTCGGGGGCGCGGGCCGCCTGGTTTA
This sequence comes from uncultured Alphaproteobacteria bacterium, assembly GCA_963745205.1. GTDB lineage: Bacteria > Pseudomonadota > Alphaproteobacteria > Rhizobiales > Hyphomicrobiaceae > Hyphomicrobium_A. The sequence continues at coordinate 566,044 of CAVUWX010000007.1, read as the reverse complement.
GAAGCCGATACCCAGGAGGGTGTGCCCTCTGCACCCCAGATAGGTGCAAGATCGGAACGCAGGGCTCTCAACGTGAGTTCGGACCTTCGTGCTCACCTGATGCGCGAATGACGCCGCTGCAGGTTCAGCAACAGGGCTTTGGGCAAGATCGCCGCCCGCGGCATTGGGCTGCGAGTTCTCAGGGCTGCTGTCGAGGCCGCTAACGGTGACGGCTGGGGACTGAGGAGTTTGGGCTGCCTGCGAGGCCCCGGGACGTTCCACCGCTGCCGCCATATCAACAGGGGTTTGTTCGGTGTTCTGCCTAATCTCCCGCGGAGGAGTTGGGATCGGAGCGCAGTAGAGGTGCCGACCAGCGCCGTCTGCCCGCGGGAAGCGTCTGCCCGACAGCGACTACCGTTCCGGCCAGCACTAGCAAGCAGCCAAGGATCATTTTCATGGGGTGCTCCCTCCAGGCTAACTGAGCAGGGGCTCAAGGATCTTGCCAGATCTACCCCATGTCGCCATGCCGACGCTGTGATAATTCTCACACCGATCAGCGGCATCAAGGCAATGGCTGACCCCTCGCGAGAGCAGCCGCCATCCCTGCGCCCGCGCCGTTCGATTGGGAAAAGCGAGGGGGGACACATAGGGTCCCCCTCAAGTGAGTGGCGATTGGCTGAGCCGTTCGCTTATCTCCCGGGCGGGGAGGTGGCGATCTGCTCGAGCCCGATGACGGCCATGGCTTGCGCGCCGGGCTGGCATGCAAAGTCGAGCGACTTGCCTGGGGTCACAGCGAAGCGCGTCGTCTTGCCGGCGTTGATGGTGGCCTCGAACCGAGTCGTCGCGAATGGGTTACATCATCTGCATTGGGAGTATCACCGAGGGTCAAGCGAGCTTGCAGACGCCGTTGTCGTTCAGAAAGTAGCCGACAGCGTACTTTGCTTCGACCTCGAAGCTTAGGGCCTGCAGCGGCTTCATCGTCAGCACATCCGCAGCCTGAACCGCCACGGCCGTTATCAACGAAAGAACGGCTGCGAATGCCGTCCCCGCGATGATCTTCTTAATTAAGTTCATGATAGTGCTCCTTTCGATCATCGGGTTGCGTTCTCGCATCGGCTTCTCCGATGCTGAGCGATCATTGGAGCACCACGACGATCAGCGCTGTGGCATTTGCCACTGGGTGAGTTATTGCCGACTGCTGCTCAGCGAACAAAGTTGTCAACTGCAACGTCCGACGCGATTAGGCAGGTTGAGAGTGCTAACTGCCTGCCTCCAAGCCCCTCGATGCACGGCTAGGTAGCTCGCTGGCGGCCTGTCAACCGCATTTCCGAGAGGTGCTGGTCTGTGCCAGTGCTGGCGTTGCTATGGCATCTCGCCATAAAGATTTGCGAGGTCACGAACCTGCAAGTTCAGCGTGCTTGCCGTCGGGCAATCGCATCGAGGGGGATGTCGCGCCTGACCAGATGCGTTCACCGCCATAACCCCCAGTGAGCGTGCGCCTTTCCGGCGACGGCAAGAGCGGCCGCTGAGCGTGCGGCTCAGAGGTCGGCGCCTCGGGCCGGAGCTTTATTCTGAGGGGCACTGGCCGTCGGTGACGATGCGCCTGCTTGCTGCCGCATGGCGGCCAGCACCCCTTGGCTTGTGCTCACGCTGATGGCGGCTTGGCTGATTTGAGCTTCGGTGCTCAGCAGCGCTTGTTCCAGTTCGGTGCGCGCATGGCGCGCGAGCTTGACGCGCTCCTGTTGCGCCTGGGTAAGCCTCTGGTCGGCTTGCGCGATGGCGACGAGGACGTCTTGGCGCCGCTCTTCGACCTCGGCGATCGTGGTGCGCGCTTCCCCGAGCGTCACACCGGCAATGGAGCCCTTTTTGGCCGTTTGCAGCAATTTGAGCCGGTCGGACTTGGTGCGGCTGTTGATGTCGATTTGTGCCAGTCGTTCATGCAGGGCCGCGAGCTCACGCTTGATGCCCTCGACGCTGGCGGCGAGCGCAACGTCCTGCGCCTCAATTTCCGCTTTGGCTGCGGCGCGGGCACTCGCCTGCGCCGCAACGAGCCGCTCCCCTTCGCGCTCGCCGGCAAGATCGAGGAGTTGCTTGGGAACAATGGGCGCGGTGGCCTCGCGCTCGGCCACAAGAACGGCGCGTTGCGCTAGGAGCGGCTTTAGCTGCTCAATCAGCGTCTGCTGCCGTTCCCTTTCCCGCATAATGTCGATCGAGGGGGCACCTTGCGCGTTGGGCTCGGAGCTTTCAGGGGTGCCAGGTTCGAGGCTGACACGCGCGACCGCACGGGAAGGCGTGACGTTGGCTACGACCGCGGCCGCCACCGGGCTGGGGGCTTGGGCCACAAGCGCCCGGCTCTCCGGCACTTCCTGAGCAAAGGAGTCCGTAAGCGTCGCGCCGGGCAGCAGCCGTCCGGCAAGAAGGCCCGTGCCCGTGAGCACCAGCAAGCAGCCAGAAATCATCTTCACGTTCATAGGTTTTCCCTCCAGCTTGGGGCGGTTGTGCTCGGGATCTTGCCGAGCCCATGAGCCGACCCTAGTCCTGTGGCCGAGGACACGCTGTGAGGATTGTCACACGCAGAAATAAGCCCCGCCGGAGCGATCCGAGCGGGGCTTTCGCTGCCTGGTCGTGCAGAAAGCAAGAAGCGCGGCCCCAAGTGCGAGACCTGAGGCAGCGCGGTCGTGCTTGTCAGGTTAGCGGCCGACGTAGCTTGGTATGATCGGCTTCTGGCTGTTCCGGGGCGGAGACTACTCAGCGCGCGGTGTTGGCGCTGGGAGGATTGCCACATGGGCAATCGGCGTTCTCATCGTCTTCGTCCCATTCATGCGGGAGGCACTGCACACAGACAAAGACATTCCTGCCGAAGGCAAGTGGACTTGCATACACGAACGCGTCGTGCTCCTCGCAGTTCTCACAAGTGCCGCGTGGCATTGTTGCTCTAGCTCCAATCGCTAATTCCCGTGAAATCAGTGCTTGTCCGCAACCGTCGCCACCATGTTGATCGTCATCGCCCGCGCATCCGCATGGCAAGCAAGCTCTAGAGCCTTCCCGTCATCCACAGCACGCAGCGTCGACTTGTTGGCTTCGACTACGTCCTCGAAGCGAACCGGTGCATAGGCGGCCTTGTCCGTTTGCATCAGGACGACTTTGCAGGTGCCTTTGTCAGCGACGTAATAGGCCACAGCGTCCTTGGTATCCGTGTGGAAGCTGAAGGCCTGCAAGGGCTTCACGGTCTCGGCGGCCTGAGCTGCCGTGAGGTAGCCGAGGGAGAGAGTAGAGAGTGTGGCAGCGACGATGATGTTCTTGATCGAGTTCATGGCAGTGCTCCTTTGATCCAGTGTTTCATCCCGAGGTCGGGGGTTGATGCGATGGGTGGATCATGAAGGCTCCCGAGCCGTCGCGCTGTGGGGTTTGTCACACCTCTCGATATTCGTAATGCCGCCAGCAAAAAAACCCCCGCAGAGTGATCCGCGCTGGGCTTTTTTGTTGAAGCCGAAAACCCAAGGCGGCCCCAAGTCCAAGACCTGAGGCCGCGCTGCTTCGTTTTTTGGCTTAGTGGCCGTGAACCGCGGGAATCATTATCACCGTGCCGCCGGCGGCTGCAGACTGCGAGGTAACAACAACGCCAGACACGGCGGTGAGTGGCCTGCCCCACATCACGATACCAGGATCTAAGTTAGAACCCGGCCGTGTTCGGCCAGCGTTTGGGCTGGCCGGAGCGGAGCGTAGGGCAGACCGGATGCTGGCGGCAAGATCGCTTCTGGGGCCGGCGGCCGATATCGCAGCGAGGAATGCGGCCTAACGGCATTGTAGTGGCGTCGCCAGTTCTCGATGAGCACCTGCGCCTCCCGCAGCGTCGTGAAGATCTCGCCGTTCAGAAGCTCGTCGCGGAGCTTTGAGTTCAGGCTCTCGCAGTAGCCGTTCTCCCAAGGGCTTCCCGGTTCGATGTAGAGCGTCTTGACGCCGATCCGGCCGAGCCAGTCGCGCACATTGATCGCGACGAACTCCGGACCGTTGTCTGACCTAATGTGCTCGGGTGGACCGTGGGTGACGAAGAGATCGGCCAGGCAGTGGAGCACGTCGTCGGATCTGAGCCGTCGCGCAACGACGATCGCCAGGCACCGGCGCGTGAACTCGTCGAGCACAACGAGCATGCGGAAGGCGCGACCATCCTCAGTCCGATCCTGGACGAAGTCGTAGGACCAGACGTGGTTCGGACGCTCGGGTCTGGGGCGCACGCACGACCCATCGTTGAGCCACAGACGGCCCCGTTTCGGTTGTTTCATTGGCACTTTCAGCCCTTCCCGACGCCAGATGCGATAGACGCGCTTGACGTTGACCCGCCAGCCATCGGCAACGAGCATCTCGCGAATGCGCCGATAGCCGTAACGGCCATACCGTGTCGCCAGCTGCACGATGTCAGCCGTCAAGGCCGCTTCGTCATCGGACGTCTTGAGACGCCGTCTCTGCGTCGCGCGCGGCTGTCCGACGACGGTGCAGGCGCGACGCTCCGAGACGGGAAGTCGAGAGCGGACGTGCGCAACGCACGCCCGCTTCCGGGAAGGGCTTAGTATTTTCCCCCGAGGGCTTCCTTCAGGATCAGCTTGTCGAGCGTCAGCTCGGACACCGCCCTCTTGAGACGGCTGTTCTCTTGCTCAACTTCCTTGAGGCGCTTGGCCTGGTCGAGCTTCAGACCCCCGTACTCGCGCCGCCAGCGATAATAGCTTTGCTCGGAGATGCCGAAGCCTCGACAGATCGTGCCAATCGCCTGACCCTGTCCGAGACGGACCTCCGCTTCCCGCAGAAGACCGATGATCTGCTCTGTCGTGTACCGCTTCCGTGCCATTCCCTTCTCTCCTCACTCGAGGTTGGAAATAGCCGGATTCGCTCACTCAGCCTGGCATCAAGTCAGGGGAGCAGACCACAAGCTACCCATGTCGCACCACTCGCGCTGTGAGGTTTCCCACAACGGTGGGAGAAGTGAAGGCGAACGGTTTTTGCGCGGCGGGTAGGCTAGGAAATCTTCTTCCAGCACCTCTACAACGGCAGCCGCGGCCTCTCCGATGATTTGCCGCCGTCTTAAATATTTGAGATGTGCGTGCCGCGCCTTGCGTTTCATAGCGAATAGACCCACAAGCAGTACCGTGGCGAGGCTACAGGCGAGGAGCAAAGCGTTCATGGCGGCTTCCTATCTCTAGCTTCCGTTTGATCTCTATGACTAGCCGCAACCTAACCGTTCCGCCTGAGGACCGCTGTGAGGATTGCCACACCGACAAAAGATCAGCCTTCAGCGAAACATTGAGCCCCGCCGGAACGATCCGAGCGGGGCTTTTTGTTGAAGGCGAAAAAGAGACGCGGCCCCAAGTCCAAGACCTGAGGCGGTTTCGTTTGTCAGCTTAGCGGCCCTGGCGAAGGGGGACCAGTATATTGCCGGCACCGGCGACTACCGACTGCGAGGCGACGACAACACCCGACACAGCGGTGAGTGCCAGTAGTGAGGCGAGGATAAACGTCTTCATTGGTAGTCTCCTTTAGGGTTGCGGCATCGGGGGTCGATGCCCGTGACCGCACGCTACCCAGGTCGCACCACTCGCGCTGTGAGGATTCCCACACGTATAAAAGGCCCCGCTGGAGCGATAAGAGCGGAGCTTTTTGTTGAAGCTGAAAACGAAGCGCGGCCCCAAGTCCAAGACCTGAGGCCGCGTTTGTGCCGGGAGGGCCGGTGAGGGCTAGGGCGTAACGACCGGATATTTGGGCTTAGTTCGGAACACAGTGAGGTGGCCACTTTAGGCCCTGAAAACAGGGTAGTGGGCCGCCAGCGGCTGCCGACTGAGAGGCGGCGACAACACCCAACACAGCGGTGAGGGCCAGCAACGAGGCAAGAATGAAGGACTTCATAGGTAGTCTCCTTTGGGGTTGCGGCATCGGGGATCGATGCCCGAGACCGCACGCTACCCATGTCCCCCTATCGACGCTGTGAGGACCGGCCTCTGCCGGGTGAGAGGCGACGACAACACCCGACGCAGCGGTGAGCGCCAACATGGCCCCGAGGATCAGGCTCTTCATTGGTAGTCCCCTTTCAAGGTTACGGCCTCAAGGATCGGAATGATCCATGACCAAGGCGGAGACTAGTGCGATACAGGCGCTGTGAGCATTGCCACACCGGACAAACCTTTGACTGAGCTAGCTCAGCCCCGCCGGAGTGATCCGAGCGGGGTTTTTTGGTGAAGCCGAAAACCAAAGGCGGCCCCAAGTCCAAGACCTGAGGCCGCGCGGTGTAGTTGTCAGCTTAGCGGCCGCCGCGAGCGGGGATTAGTATCGCCGTACCACCGGCGGCTACCGGCTGAGAGGCCACAACAACGCCTGACACGGCGGTGAGCGCGAGTAGGGAGGCAAGGATCAAGGTCTTCATTTCGATCTCCTTATTTAATGAGCCGATATCCGTTAGCGACCTAGCAGCCATAGCAGGCAGCGGCCGGCTGCGAGGCGACGACCACAGTTGACACGGCGGTCTACTTCGGGCGCGGCGCTTGCATCCTCAAACGGCGAGAGGTGATTAAGCGCCGGACCATTGAGCAACGCCGTCGACACCACTTCAACGCCGCAGCATGAACGTCAACAAGGTGGGCCGAACTTAGATCAGACGCTCAACTGTCCGAAAAACTCTGACGATGGACAGTTCACGGCACACGGCGTGGAGTTTGTTATGGAGGGAGTTCGAAGCGGCGTTACGATTAAGAACATCGCAAAAGACTATTCGGCCCAATCCGACTGTACGCTCCGCGGAGCCGCCCCAACCCCCCGTATTGCCGGGGACGAGGCGAACGAAGCACCCACCCCCCATCCTTCGATAGGTCACTTGGGGCTCAGTACTTTCCGAGCGGTCCGCTCAAAAAAAGCCTGATCGGTTGACCGATATGACCAGAAGCAGCGTTCCACAGGGCAGCCAAAACTAGCCTCTCGCACCGTCGCCGGCGTTGAAGTAACTCTTCAGCGTGCATGCCGCAAAGCCGGTTTCTGCAAACGCCTTTTTGACCGCGTCAAGCGCTGCTTCGCGCCCTTTGGCAACGCCCGCGGCGCAGCCGACCTTGGGCGTGGTGCAGCACATCACAGCGAAGATATCGTTCATGTCATTGGTGTGAGCGGGTCCTGACGCGCAGGTCTGCGACACCTGCTTGCAAGCTTCGATGGCAAGCTTCCGCACCTTATCTCTCGTCGTCGCCCAGACCACGCCCGAGGAGGCTTCGATGTTCGGATCGAGCGCTGCCCATCGCGCCTCAGCTCGCGATTGTGAATCGCTTGCGTTGGTCGAGCGAACTCTTGCCGGTGCCAGTTGCGCCTCCGGCGCCGATGGCTTGGACTGGTTGGGGTCCAGTACTTGATCGATAATCCCCGCTCGAATTAGCTGGTCCGGTGTCGGATACCAGATGCTGTCAGGTGGGGTGCTTATCGCCGTTTGCACGAACTCGTGGGGCACGCCGTGTAGTTCAAGTAAGTGTCTCTGCTCATCGTTGATCCCACGCGGAGTGTCTTGGACCCGGTCACCCAAATGCGCGCTGTGAAATCCCAGCTTCGCACCCTTAGCTAGGTAACGCGGGCTACCGCCTAAAAATGCCAGGGTGCATGCGCTTGCGCAGACGGTAAAAGTGTATGTCGTCAGCTTGCGGCTTTGAATCAGGTCGTGAATTTTAAGTCCTTCATCTATCTTACCTCCTCGACTATTGAGATAAATGACCTTTGTCGCCGGCGCCGTGTCGAGCAATATCTGCAGCGCATGTGCGGTCCCCTTCGACATTTCGCCGGACAACTCTACTGCCGCACCGTTTGCCAAGAGCCGCAGATGATACAGCGGTGTGCTTTCAACTCGCGACTGCGAAGGCTCCCAGGGACCGTGTGCTGCTATGCCGATCAACGCGATGCCGAAGACGAGGAGTGTAAGGGTGTCGGACCACAACCTATTAATTGGGGGACTTCGCCGCCTTGCGGCGGCTTTCAAGCTCGCTAACTCCGCGGCGCGAACGACATAGGTTCGCGCAACCATATCTCCCAGCCGCCGGCGCTTTTCCGAGCACGCGACGGCGATCACGGCTACGAGGGGGACCCAAATGACCTCGATCAAGCGCAGAACGGTCCTAATAGTCGCCTTCAATATACCAGGAGGACGTCCAGCTTCATCAACGACGATCAGACCAGTGACGAGCTTGCCGACGGTGCGTCCCCAGAGTCCTTCTCCGATTGGAAAGTAAAGAATTGCTACGCCCAGCCAGATCGCCATCGTCGCCCGATATGCCTTGTCCCCGAGCAGGCAATTGGGCACCAAAAAGAACAAGAACAGAATGATTAGATCCACACAAGCGCCGAGCCAGCGCAGGAGCAGGTGCAGGCTAAGGGTTGACCGCCGGGCAATTTGCTTGGGATTAGCGGCATCGTCATAGGGCAAGATCGCCATCGGTAGTCTCCATTCAAGTCTCAAGGATCGGGATTGATCCATGAACATGCCGGAGATTGCGCAGCGCGCGATGCTCGCTCAGTGAGAAATGCCACGCACGGGCAGTATCTATTTTGAGATGGTGTTACGCAGGGAACTGCGTCCTTTAGGTTTGCCGCCAAAAGCCGTCACGAGCTTCCCACCCGCGGCGGGGTGGGTATCGCTTGCTCAATCCGGTGTGGCAATTCTCACAGCGCCAATCTGCGCAGTGCTACATGATCCCCTCGTCATCCCGATGCAAAGGAACCATACCGCATCGCAGGAGGGCGACCATGAATGCGACGAAGAAGCATATTCTCCGTTGCACCACGCTGTCGGCAATTAGGCAAGTCTTCCGAGTTGCAAAGCTAGGTGATAGTCAGCACAGTCGGTTCCAATCCCCGGTAATGGGTTAGGCCTTACCCGCGCCGAACAGCTCGCACTGTGAGAAATGCTACGCGGGCAAAATTCTAGTTTCGGCTTGATGTTACGAACGGACCAGCGCGTCACCGCTCAGGCCGACCCCGAAGCTTCACCACAAAAAGTGAGCAAAGGTCAGCAGCTCGATGATGTCTGGCTCGCGCACGCCGTCGAACGCCGGCGTCTTCAGCTGGTCGGCGGCTCAAACGCCGGGGCTTCTCGTGCGGTGTTCGATGAGCCTCAGCTCCTCCTCCTGACAACGAGGCAGGCGGCATTGTCCTCGTCCTAGCCAACGGGCGCGAGCTCATCGACCGGATCGCCCTTTCGGCGCCCACCGGGTGCGCTGCAGTGCCCAACCGAACCAAGGTCGCGCGAACCGCGAACTTCAACCAGGCGCCGCCCTGATTGAGGCCGAGATGATCTTGCAAAATCCCAACAACCATGATTTCGAAGCCCGCAGACGCAGCTCTTTTTGAGACTGCGCTAATGCGTGCCTGCGTCCTTAGAGTGCTCCATCCGCCTTTCCGCCGGTCTTGCTAGTCGCATGCAGATCCGCTCGACGGCGCGTGGCACCGCTCGCATCGCTCAGGGCTAGTTACTCACGCGCTGTCTCCTGGGGAACATGAGAAAGACAAAAACGTTCGCTTGCGTGACTTTCCTCACAGCGCAAGCAGGACGGCATCGGTAGAGGTTCCCCATAAAGATCTGCTGCGAACTTGTGGAGATGACGATGACCAAGCTGTTGGCCGTGCCTGCCGCCGGTTTTCTTGCTTTGACGGCCCTTCTTAGTTCGAGTGCCGACGCCGGCTTCAGTGTTCAGCTCAAGCTGCCGACGGCCTTTTCCACCCTGCACAAGACGTGCGACACCGATTACGGTGACGCTGAAAACGACGATGAGAGCTACGGCGCCGCTCGAAATCGCTCATATCAGTCCATGAATTGGCGACCGCCGAAGCCGACAATCGAGACCCCGAGCCCCCTAGTCGGCAAGCCAGTCGCGACCACGCAGGTTGAGCCCAAACCTGTTCAATCCGAGCTCGCGACTGAGAGCGTCCAAAGACAAAACTCCTCGATCGCCACGGCCCACGACAACATTGCCGCATCCACAGATACTGCGTGCAAGAACTACTTCGCATCTGCCGGCATGACGCTATCGGTTAGCTGCGGAATGTAAGCCTGGACGCGCGATCGCGGACACCGTTTGAAGACATACCCCCGGGCCTGGCGGCAAACCTCATAGCACCAACGCACCGGCCCCCGTGAAGGCGAGCGTGAGCCCGATGGCAAGGAGCGACGTCTCCATGGAAGTCGATGATTGCGTCAGTAGGAACGACCGCACTCGCAAACTTGTTTGCTGCTAGTGTTCTGACTCTAACGCTTGGTGCCCGTTTTTGACGGCTTCGAGGGCATCGAGCGCGCGACGCTCTTTCTCAAGAATGATATTCGGCGGTCTTTGTCCAGACGAAGGGTTTTGGGATGGCATTGTTTCTGTCGAGATAGTCATCGATGGCGGCCTCCAACTCGGCGACGCTCTTGAAGACGCCGCGCCGGATGCGCTTGCCTGGTGATCTCGGCGAAGAAGCGCTCGACGAGGTTCAGCCAGGACGACGAAGTCGGAATGAAGTGCAATTTGAAGCGCGGATGCCTGCTCCAGCCACGCCTGAACTTCCTTTGTCTTGTGCGTCGTGTAGTTGTCGACGACGAGGTGGAGATCGAGATGCTTGGCTCACGGTCCGGTCGATCTTCTTCAGGAACCGGATGAATTCCTTGGCGCGATGGCGGGGCAGACATTCGCCAATGACCTGCCCGGTCTTCACGTTCAAAGCGGCGAACAGCGTCGTTGTGCCGTGGCGCTTGTAGTCGTGCGTCATTGTCGCCGCGCGGCCCTTCTTCATAGGCAGGCCCGGCTGCGTGCGGTCGAGCGCCTGGATCTGGCTCTTCTCGTCGACGCACAGCACCAACGCCTTGTCCGGCGGGTTCATGTAGAGACCCACGACGTCGCGTGACCTTTTCCTCGAACTTCGGATCGTTGGAGAGCTTGAATTTGCGCATCAGATGCGGCTTCAAGCCCGCCTCGGCCCAGATGCGCTGCACGCTCGTGTGGCTGATGCCGATCTGCCTTGGCCATGGTGCGCACGCTCCAATGCGTCGCATTGGCGGGCGTCTCGTTCGCCGTCTTCGCCAGCACCTTCAGCTTTACCTCTGCTGTGAGCGGCTTCTTGCGCGCGGGCCGCGTCTTGTCGCGCAGAAGGCCCTCGACGCCTTCTGCGACATAGCGCTCCTGCCAGCGCCATACGCATGGCTTCGATTTGCCCGTGCGCCGCATGATCGCCATCGTGCCGAGGCCATCCGCCGTCGCCAGCACGATCCCCGCGCGCCATACAACCTTGCTCCGCGTATTGCGATCCGCAACAAGCCGCTCAAGACGAGCCCGGTTCGAAGGGCTCAAATAAATGCAGATGTCTCTCTCTCATGGCCGCAAACTGACTGATTTGCAGCCAGCTGGGAATCGTCCGTTAGTGACGGAACACTAGCGAGATGCAGCAATGTGCATCTAGAATTAGATTGGCACCACAAATGTGCCCGAGGTTAATTCCTGCGTGACCTAAACCACGTAGTCGGCGGCCGCCAAACGGCAGTGCAAATCACGTCTTTTCTCGTGGCAAATACCACAGCGCTCACCGCGGTAGTGCTCCATGATCGCTCAGCATCGACGAAATCGATGCGAGAATGCAACCCATTGATCGAAAGGAACACTATCATGCTGCACTTTGTGAAGAAGATCCTCGCCCCCACGGCCATCGCGGCCGTTCTTTCGTTGTCGGCGACCGTAGCGGTTCAGGCCGCTGACGTGCTGACGATGAAGCCGCTGCAGGCGGTAAGCTTCAACGTCGAAGCAAAAGCTGCAGTTGGCTACTTTCTAAACGACGACGGCACCTGCAAACTTGTCATGACGTTTGCTGACGCGCCCGACGCCGATGATGCAACACGCTTCGTGGCGACTCGCTTCGAAGCCGCCATTAAAGCCGGCAAGACGGCGCGCTTTGCTGTGAACGCAGGCAAGTCGCTCGACTTTGCTTGTCAGCCGGGTGCGCAAGCCATGGCCGTCACCGGACTCGAGCAGGTCGCCGCATCCCCGCCGGGGAGATAGCGACGGCTCAGCCGATCCCCACCATAACCTTTGCGAGGGGGAACGTTTCTCACCCCCTCGCTCTTTCCATCGGACGGCTCGAGCCCCGAAAATGCTACTCTTGCGAGTTTTCAGGCATCACGTTGGCTCTGTGATCGGTGTGACAATTGTCACAGCGTCGGGTCGGCGCCATGGGGTAATTTGTGGCAAACCTTGAGCCCTGCTCAGTCATCCAAAAGGGAACACCTCATGAAAATGATCCTTGGTTGCTTGCTCGTTTTGGCCGGAACGGCTCTGGCTGTCGGGCAGAGCCTTCACCTAAGGCAGACCGCGCTGGTCGATGCCTTTGCGCCGCCGGCGGTTTCCCATTTTGCGCCGGAGAGTGGGCAGAGTACCTCACAGATGCCGGTCGAGGTGGTAGCAACAATTGGTATTTCGCAAGTAATGGCGGACCCGCCTCAGACTTCCGTTGGCATTAGCGCCAATGGCACCGAGAACGCGCAGCGCAAAGCTAGCGGAGATCCTGCCCCAAGAGCTCTTGCGGAAGCTGCCGCGGAAGCGGACGCGCATCAGGTGCGCACGAACCAACGAAATCACATCGAGAGCCGTGCGCTTCGATCTTGTACCTATCTAGGCTGCGGAGGGCACACCCTGTTGGGCATTGGTTTTTAGCCGTTCGACCGAGGGCGCTTATTGCGGATGGAGCAAAGCCCATCTCCTTCTTTCGCATGCAACAATCCTGGCAGATTTAACAGGGCAGCACCGGCGAGTTTTCATTAGGTCGTAGAGCTCGGATTTGCTGGAGACGATTGGGATCAACTGTTGGCCGTGCTTGCAGGCGACGCGTTTCTGAAGGTTCTGAGTTCGGCTGCCGAAGCCGGATTTAGCGTTCCCACAAACCTCGACCACCCTGCAGTGACACCCACTAGGATGACCGCATCCGAGGCAAAGTCGAACTTGGGCGCGTCTCGTGATCATCCGCTCAGCGGCATCAGATGTGCAAGCGGTTGAGAAAACGGTGAATACAGACCTGTTCACACCGCCCGACCAATGCTCTGTCGAAGAAACGCATCGATCGCCACGCCTCAGCAAGCTGGCGCGCCACGGGATGAACGCTGCGCTTAAACGCCGTTCGGCTTGCGCATGCATAGCGGCTCGACTATCTTCTGCTCAACGAGCTCTGCTGAGATGTCTCGATTATTTCCAGCACTGGGTCCTTGTTGAAACTTCGGTCAAGGGTCACGCTTCCCAGGCGACTCCATAGAGCGAGGTCTCGCGAGTTCTTGCAGCGGCGAGAACAGGTTCAAGATTTTGAACCCTTTTCGGGGCGAATATGCAAAAACGAGGCGCGCCTGAGGCTTGGTTGGAGGGACCCAAGAAGCAGCGGTGGGCGGTTGCCAGTCACTGTACGATTGGGCGCTCTCCAGGGAATACGTTTGTCTTAGATGATAAAATGGTTTCCCGCCGACATGCGCTAATCCATTGCCAGGACCTCGACCAATTTTGGCTGGTCGATCTCGGAAGCGGCAACGGTTCATTTGTGAACGGGCGGCGGGTCACTTTACCGACGCGCGTCGTTGAAAATGATCTTCTCGCGTTTGGTGAGACAAAGTTTACGTTCCGACAGCCGGCAAGTGTATTGGCTTCTGCGGTGACAGATTCGTCGACGCTCATCGAGGTCAAGCAAGTTAGCTGCTGGCTAATGCTCACTGATATAGTGGGTTCGACGAAACTTGCTGCTAAACTGCCAAGCAATGAATGGGCAATTCTCGTCGGCAATTGGGCAGGGGAGTGTCAAAGGATCATCGAGCTGCATGGCGGTACAATCAGTAAATATCTTGGCGACGGCAGTCTCGCGGTGTGGGTGGCTGGAGGTCATCCCACAGAGCACATTGCCGGTGCAATTCGCAAACTGCAGCAATTGCAACGCGCCGATCCGCCGTTTCGGATTGTCGTACACCGGGGCGAAGTGTTTGCCGGAGGCGATAGAGTGCTTGGGGAAGACCCTTTATCGGGGTTGGATCTAATTATGACCTTTCGAATGGAGAGACTGGCCTCGGCCCTTAGAATGAGCGTCTTTGTTAGCGAGGCGGCATTCAAGGAGCTTGCACCGTACTTGGAACTGGCTTGTGCCGGGAAACACCGACTACCAGACTTCCCCGATGAGGAGCTTAAAAACTTGTACACCGTTGGGTAGTCCATTCCTCGGCGGAAACAGTCAGCTTCGGAGGAGCCATTGCCCGATGCGCGGCCAACGAAGCCTGTCGCGGATGCCGCGAATTCCCAAAGACGACGAGGTCGATTGCAAGTCTAGCAACTTTGGCTTCCACTCACGCACGCTTTGCGGTCGGTCCTTTGGCATTGGTCGCAAACCCCAATCCAGGGCCTCAAGAAATTGTCTGCGGTAAATCCCATTTCCCAACTCAACCGCCGGCACGCAGGTATCCGAAAGGGCTCTATCAGGGGCTTCAGGGGGCGCCTTTCCCGTAATCGCCTCATAAATCGTCGCCGACAAAGCATATATGTCAGTCCACGGACCTTGACCATGTCCGGCGGCGACATACTGCTCAAAGGGTGCATACCCCGGAGTGAGGAGGGCGGCAAAAGTTTGCGAACGCTCACTAACGATTTGACGTGCAGCACCGAAATCAATCAGTATTGGAATTCCTTCTTTTGTCAGCATTATATTTCGCGGCGAGATGTCTCTGTGCAGCAGTTCCTTGCTATGCACCACGTCAAGCGCGGCCACGATTTGAGTCAGCATAAAATCCAGCTCTTCCTGTGATGGGCGGCGACCTAGCCGGGCCAGCCATTCCTTCAAGTTAGGACCATTGATGAAATCCAACACCATGTAGGCCGTACCGTTTGCGCGCAGCAAACGCTTAACACCCACAATATGAGAATGCTGCAGGCTGGCGAGCGTCTCAGCCTCCTTTAGGAATTTTTCCAAGCCCCAATCGTAAATGCCCTTACCGGCATCGGCCGGGGTAACTGTGCATTTATCTCGACGACGCATCGCCAAACTTGCTGGAAAATATTCCTTTATAGCGACCTGTGAGTTGAGGCGCCGATCAATCGCCAGATAAGTTATGCCAAAACCGCCGGTACCGAGAACATCATCGATTTGGTATTCGTGAATGCAGAATTTATTTGGAAGGGCATTTGAATGGGACATCGAGATCACCGAGGTGACTTTTAGCTTAGAGAGCACCTCTTTAAGCGATTAGGATTGCGCTCTGGATTGGTGGAGCTGCCTTGTAGCTAAGATGAAAGTATTTGGCGCTCGCCCTCCACTTTGCCGAGTTGCAGGGATGTGTCGCCGCAGCATCCCCGGTCATTGCATTGCATAAAATGGTTAGCGCAATCGTCGTTCGCTCAGAGCGAACACTTGCGTGTCTTTGTGGCGTTGACAAAATTTGGAATGCCAGCAAGGCGATTGCCGCCATCCCCAGAACCACCAGCGAAATCAGTCGCGGAAACCATTTTCGCCGCTTTTCGCTCGATGGCGTTTCGTTCGACTTGGTATCGATAATAACTGTCCGGTCTGTATCGGCTTCAGCTTTCGAACCTTGGTCATCGAGCTGGTCGTTCACAAACGGTCGTTTGTCGAGCTGCAAAACAATAACGGTCGTGTTGTCCTGATTTTCTGCTTGCTTTTCTTCAACGGCCACCATTAACGATCCCGCGATCGCTTCGACCGAAGACTGTTCGTGTTCTTTGATAATCGATGCGATCTCGTTACCGGAAAGTACTTCCAAACCGTCGGTTGCCAGGATAATCCGATCGGATGTCTCAAGGGGATAAGGATTGAATTCGCAATCCTTCAATGGAATTTGACCGCCTGTCAGGGCTGAGCGTAAAGCTCGTCGTCTCGGGTCGTTCTTCGCCGCTTCCGGCGGTATGAGACCTGCTTCGACTTGACGATTGAGCATCGCTCCGAGCGAATGGTCGGCGTTGAGCCGCCGCAATGTCCCATTGCGGTACAGCAATAATGCCGTGTCGCCAACGCTAACCCACCGCAGGCCATCAAAGTCTAAGTAGATAGCGACGAAAGTAGAGCCCATTCCCTTGAGCGCAGCGTCATCGCGAATCGCGCACTCTAATGCCTCATTGCTCGCCGAGAGCGCCTCGTCCAAACGTTGGGCAACGTTTCCGTTGCTCGACGAAAAGGCTTCAATATAACGCCGACACGTTAAATTGCTAGCGACTTCTCCCGAGACATGCCCGCCCATACCGTCGGCGATCACGGCAAGTAAAGGTTGACACTTCCCCGCGTAAACTCGCGGCCGCCAAACTTCACTGCTGTCCTCTTGGTAGTTACGAGTACCGGTAGTCGCACGGCACGCGTAGGTAAATTCAGTGTCCTCGCTCAAATCAATCCTCTACTTTACTTGTGTCGCCAGGCCTTTTCGCGTCTACGGTCATCCAATCGAACTCGGGGCCACAAAGGGCGATGAAAAGCAGCGTTGTTTCGCCCACCGTCACCTCATCACGATCGCGAAGCTCGGTGGGCGTCATGACAAGTTCGCCGTTGTGACGCACAAGGTTCGTTTTTCCACCATCGCGTAAGTAAAACTTTTGAGCAACGTCGTCGTACACAATAAAAGCATGTGCCTCTCGCGAGATCCGCTTGTCACCAAAGTCCACTCGGATACGCTGGTCCGCGCCACGCCCTAATGAGTTCTGGCCGTAGAATATCGGGCAAAAGCGCCCACGTCCTGGGCCGCGCCGCACGACCAGCCAACCAACCACGGGATCCACTTGATCGTGAGACGGATCAAGACCAGCTGGAATGAAAACGGTATCAGACGAACCCGGGGTCTGAACCTTCAGCTCGTTCGTTGGAGGCGTCGCTCTGCCAATCACTGCGCCACGTCGTTCATCACGCCCTGGTTGAACCAGCTGGGTCGCATCGTCTGAATCGCGGACGAGGATTCGTGTCGCGTCCTCATCGCGGGACCGCTCTCCACCCTGATGAACCATAGTTGATGGGCCTCCGTGATCTCGGCTCGCGCCACGGATACGCGCCGCGCAAATTGGCGAGCGAGTTGCGCGGGCGCGCAAAAAGCATTTTCATAGCTTGAGCCAGCTTCGTAAAGAACGCAAGCTTGGACAGCCGGCCCAGCGGAACTATGTGTTCAACGGTAAAATACCAGCCCCATCAGGCCGTTAAGGTGGCGGTTGCGGCGTTGGCGCAGGGTGTTCGGATAAGAGATACAGCGCGTCGAGGCGCGCTAAGCGCAACTTGCTGATTTGACAGCCGTTTATTCGACTTAAGAACAGAGAAATAAGTCGTCCGCAATACCAGGACCGGAACTGGTGTATGCTGGACTTGCGCATGGCATTATATGGGCCGAAATTCGTGCCGAACAGCTCTGTCGCGTGCAGGATTTCTGTCTGTGTGTGACAATCCTCACAGCGCCCGCTGAGCGACATGGGTAGTTGGACTGGGATGGAATACCACCTGACACTCTCTGTCGGTTTCGATCTGATCGGTGAATTTCGCATCCTTGGGGTGTTGGGAAGCGGAGGATTTGCGAACACTTACCTCGCTTCGGAAACAGCCCTCGGGCGCCAAGTTGCTATCAAGGAGTTCTTTCCCGGCGAACTCGCGGTACGCAGCGAGACGTCGGCAGTTCGGGTCAGAGCACCGGCACAGGAACGCCAATTTCGGTGGGGTCTTGAACGCTTTGTGCGTGAGGCCAAGACGCTCGCCAAGTTCCGACACCCGAATATTGTCCGTGTTTTTCGTGTCTTTGAAGCGAACGATACCGCTTACATCTCTCTCGAGTACGTCAAAGGGGCGGACTTGGAACGCTGGCTGGTCGCGCTTGGAAGGCCGCCGACGCAAACTGAGCTCGATGAACTCGTAACGCCGGTACTTGATGCATTGGATGTAGTGCACGGTGCAGGCATCCTGCACCGTGATGTCAAGCCTGCAAATATCTACATCAGAGAATCCGATAAAAAGCCCGTGCTGATCGACTTTGGAGCTGCGCGCTTTGCCGTAGGCGAATTCGCAGGAACCACCGCAGCAATTGTTTCCAAAGGGTATTCTCCGCACGAGGCTTATGCGACGGATCCCAAACAGCAAGGCCCATGGACCGACATCTACGGTTTGGCAGCTACCATTTATCGCGCCTTATCAGGAGCCGCGCCGCCCGAGTCAACAAGTCGGGTACTAGACGACGATCTCACGCCGTGCGCCCGCATGCCTGCTCTCTCCGGAAACTACCGACCGGAGTTTCTTGCCGGCGTCGATGCCGGCTTGGCGCTCATGCCGAAAGCACGGCCGCGGTCGATCGCCGACTGGCAGCAGCAGATGTTTCCGACACTTGTACGTTCAGAGACTAAGAACAGGGAGGTCGAACCAGTAAGCGTCGAGGCGCGCGGTGGGCCCAGTTCATTTCCACCTTGGTCGTCAGGGGCTTCCCCGTCAGCGCCGCCATCCAATCCAATCGAGATATCTTTGCGCCCACGGTCGGCGATCGATCTCGCTGCTCGCGCTTTCAGCCGACGTTCAGTCTCTACGATGCCTCGCCTGACGTTCGCTCTGGGGGTGACATTGCTACTCGGAGGTGCCGCCGCGCTGATCGCCATCGGGAGTGGTTTGCCACAGCGGTTTTCGAAGGTGTCGGGCTCGCACACAGTGGCGGACAATGGCTTATCCAATCCTGAACGAGACCGCATGCAGCAGCACACCATGGCCGCTAACAGACAGGAGGAACAGAATAAGCCGATGGCGGCGCTGCAGAAGCAGGAGGACGACGTGTCGGCTGCAGAAGCGAAGGCTGAAGCCGAGCGGGCGATGCGCGAGCGGGAGGCCGTGAACGCTGCTCGCCAGAAGGAAGCGAGTGAGAAGCGACGAATTGCGGCCGAGATAGCGGCTGAGAAGGTAGCCGCGGCGGCAGCTTTGCAGAAACAGCAGGACGAAAAACGGCGTGTAACCGATCGAACTCGAACTGGAGCGGGTTCTCAGTGAGCAGAAAGCATCCGCCGCGGCTCTGCTCAAGGCCGAAGATGAAGAGCGTCGCATCGCGGCTCAGGCGCGAGCGGATCAGGCATTGCATGAGCAGGTTGCAAAGGACCGTCAGAAGGAAGCAGACGAGAAACGACGCGCTGCGGCAGAAGCCGTGGCGAAGCAAATAGCTGCGGCGGCGGCCCAGCAGCGCGAAGAGGACGAAAAGCGGCGCTCAACCGCGCAGATCGAGCTGGAGCGGGTTCTCGCACAGCAGAAGGCGGCTATGCTCAAGAATGAGGCTCAAGCGCAGCAGAACCTAGGTAGGCCAGTGGTCGCGGCCCAGCAGAACGAACAAAATGATAGGGGCGAGGTGGCGCGCGACCCCCCGCAAGATCAGCAACCAATAATTCACGCGCAAGAACAGGAACCAACAATTTTGCAGACCGCAATCGAGGCAAACTCCCAAAAGCCGACCGAGTTGAAACCCTTAGTGTCAGCGTCCATCGGGCAGGATGTGCCGACAGAAATTTCCCATCCCCTGACCGCGGTAGAACGACTCGACCACGTCAAGCGGGTCCAGGCGATGCTTAAGTCGCACAATTGCTATCGTGGAGAGATCAACGGAGACCTCGACGATACTGCTGAAGCCTTAAAGCGACTTGAGACAAGTTATGACGGAAATGTTCGGCACATCAACTTGGCGAGCGCGACGATTAGCGATTATGAAAATTGGCTGGGCTGGTACGAGGGTTTAGACAAGTTTTCGTGCCCAGCCGTGGAGCAACCGAAAAAGCAAGAAGAAGCGCCCAAGAAAATACAGAAAGCGCATGAGCAGCCGGTCGAGACGGAAAAGGAGACTGCGCGTCGCGCCAACAGGGAGGCTCGATCGGTTGATCGAGAGTCGCGACCGGCGCGAGAGCCGCGAGAGCAAAGGTCGGTCCCCGCGGCCCCCAGTCACGGCGCTGGCGCCATGACCGGGGTGGGGTTCTGATCAGATGATTACAGGCAACTGGGTGGTGCTATGTGCAACTTGGTTTCTAAAGCCAGCATTCTCGCGCTAATGGTACTGCTCCCTGTACGCGCCTGCGCTGAGAATCAATCGAGCTCGATTGCAACTTCAGTGCCCCATAGCGCCTCCCCCCGGCAAATGCTGACGCAAGCCTCGGTTGCGCACCGGGCTAGCGGACGCCTCGCAACAGCCGCAAACCAGCGGTTACACAACTGCACATATTTCGGCTGCGGCGGCGGTCTCATGTTAGGGATCGGGTTTTAATGGGCGAGAGATGGTTACACTTGTGTCCCAATCGCAACAGGTACTCAGGGATCTGCTGGAGTGTCCGCTTGGAAAGCGCGACTCCAGTTTGAAAGCTGAATATAGGTATGAGCAGGTAGGGACGTCCACGAGTGTGGGGGATAAGACATGCCGCTGCGATCGGTGCAATTGGCCGTACGCGCTGAAGACTGGGGAAGCCGCAAGGCAGCCGTTCTGGGGACGGCGGTCTTTATTGGGCTGCTGGCAGCCTCAGGAGCCCAGGCACAGTGCGTGGATACTGTGCCTCCTGTAGTGACGATAAAGGGTCCCTTTCCAGCTTCGAGCTTTATTCCCCTGGGCCAGAGCAACTCAGTCAACTCACTTGTCTCTGTGATCGACTCGGCGAATACCGCTTTCTTGTCGGGAACAACCGCCTTTGTCAGCGCCCCAGGGAACCCCACGCCCAATCAGCAGGGTGGTGGCGTATGGACTCGTGGGATTGGTGGAACGGTCTACAATGACAATACCGGGGTGGTAACAATAGAGGGACAGCCGGGGTCCGTCGTTTGCCAGACGAAGACCAAGCAGGATTTCGCAGGATTCCAGATCGGCCGCGACATCGCCCAGCTGAACCTCGATAATAGCGGATGGAATGCACACGTCGGCTTGACCGGCGGTTGGTTTGAAGCCCACGCGAGAGACGTGTCGCCGAACGGGAGCTTCACGGGCGATTTCGAGGTGCCCTTCGCCGGCTTGTACGCTGCTGCGACGAAGGGGAACTTCTTCACTGACGGCCAGGTCCGCTGGGATTTCTTTGATAACACAGTCTCGGATCCAATTGGTGGTTTGTCTAATCAACAGTTCAATGCGCGCAGCATCTCAGTGACGGGCAATGTTGGCTATCGATACGACATTACCACCACCGACCGCTCCAAGTGGTTCGTCGAGCCCTCTATAGGTGGTGTGTGGTCCAACACGAAGGTTGATCCCCTCAATGTGAGCGGTACGTTTGTCACCACTGCAGCTAGCCCGGGTTTTCCGAACAACATTACACCGAATAACGTTTCTTTACCCGGGACCGTGCAAATCAATGATGTCGAGAGCCTCCTTGGTCGTGCCAGCGTCCGCGTCGGGACCAACTTCGTCTCGAACAATATCGCCTGGCAACCTTTCGTAACGGCCAGCGTATTCCGCGAGTTTGCCGGCGATGTAACCACGACCCAAACCGCTATGCCTGGGACCCAGGCTGTTTGCTCGAGTTTCGGCATCGGTTGTAACGCTACGCTCACAACAAGCCGCGTGGGAACTTACGGCCAGTTCGCTTTAGGCATCGCCGGCCAGGTCGTCGATACCGGTTGGCTGGGCTATGCTCGCGTCGATTACCGGACCGGCGAGAACATTGACGGTGTTAGCGGCAACATCGGACTTCGCTACCAGTTCAATCCTGGTCCAACTGCACTGCCTAGCTTAAAAGGTGGACCCACCACGCCCATTGCCCCGCCGGTATATAACTGGACTGGTTTCTATGCGGGTGGATTCGCGGGAGGGGCCGAGGGCCGAGAAAACTGGACTTTCAACAACGGCGCAGCCGTTGAACCCCGATTTGGGGGCTATCTGCTCGGAGGTCAGGCTGGTTACAACTATCAGATGGGAACGTGGGTGATTGGCGTCGAAGGCGAACTGGGCGGCTCCGATGCCTCCGGAGGATCTTCCTGCCCCAATCTCTTCCTTTTCACATGCGAAACAGACGTCAATTGGCTGGCCTCGGTCACCGGACGGCTCGGGTACGCCTGGGGCCGAAGCTTATTCTTCGTGAAGGGTGGCCTGGCGGCCGGAGAGGTTGCCGCCACGACTTCGTTCAACACAGGTTCGCAACCGAACATATTCGGACCTCCGCTAGGAGGTAGTCCTGTGTTCACCGATAAACATGATCTCATCGGTTGGACCGTCGGCACGGGTGCGGAATTCGCTCTCGCCCAGAATTGGTCCGTCGTCGGGGATTGGATGTATTACGATCTTGGTTCCGATACATTTGTCACGCCCGCGTCGAGCGAAACGGTTGAAGCGCACGGTAACACGGCTCGCGTTGGTATAAACTATCACTTTCGGTAAGTGATGGGATGATGTCGAGTTCCGGCACCGTTGACACGAATTGATGCCTTCGAAGGCCGTCGGCGTTGCATCAAAATATCAGCCCACGTAGCCGATTACACGGTCACAACAAACCGCAGGGCCATGTTATCTCACTTGCGACTTACAAAGTTCTTGTTCAACCAGACCAGCAAGATATTTCAATTGTTCGATGCCCTTATCGTCTAGCTGACGTGGACGGTGGTCCAGCACACACACCGTCCCAACGCAGTTTGCTCCCACAAATATCGGGCAGCCTGCGTAGAAGCGGATCCGTGGTTCATGTGTGACGAGTGGGTTGTCTGCGAACCGCGGATCGTGGAAGGCATCAGGCACGATCAGCATGGCCCGTGCAGAGACAGCATGAGAGCAAAATGAAGCCTCGCGCGATGTCTCTTTTGCGCCGAGGCCGTAGCTTGATTTGAACCACTGCCGCTCCCTGTCGACGAGGCTAACGAGCGCCATCGGAACGCCAACGCTGGCAGCAGCAAGATGCGTGATCTGGTCGAAACGGCTTTCGGGAGGAGTATCAAGGATCCCGAGAGCATGAAGAGAGGCGAGACGCTGCTCTCATCTTGCGTCGCAAGCACGCGTTGCCAGCGTAACGCCCTGCGCAGCATCGATGCCCGGATGCATGTTCGTGCATAAGCGGACGAGAATGGTCTGATCAGGGAAGAAATCGTTCTCACTTCAGATCGCGGTAGCTTATCCTCCTGGTCCGCAACAATAAGCAATGACGCGCCGGCGGGACCGCGTCCCACACCCTCGACATATTGCTCAATACAATCTGCACCGCAGGATTCGTACTCCAAAATCACCACCGGAGGTTGGAACGCGTCTACGGCTGCGAAGACTTCTTTTGCACTTCCTAGCTCCAACAGGGAGATGCCGTCAGCCTTGGCTGCTTCGCGAATTGTCCCGGCCGCCACAGGATCACGCACTGCTATCAAAATTGAGCCAGTAACCACAGCTGGTGCAGTAGCATTTCCGCTTCCGTGAATCCTTTGTTGGTCAGCGGTATCGGTTCCCAAGAGGTCCAGTTCTTGTCCTTCCGCAGCACCGAAGATGTCCAGTTTGGGTTTGACTAGATCTTGACCCTCGCGGGTGTCGCTCACAATGCGCTCGAGTTCGGCGTCCGTTCGTAGGGGGTCGTGATGGGTGAGCGCCAGGCGGGCCGCGCCCGCGGCCCTGCACACAGCGACGGCGTATTCAACGGTGCTGTGCCCCCATCCGATCTTGTCCTGGTATTCGTCGAATGTGAACTGGGCATCGTGGATGACCAGATCGGAACGGCGCAGAAACTCACAATGCGCGCGATGTTACCCCAATATTTCGCCCTCGCCTGATGCGAGTTGGCGTTGAAAGGGCTCGTGGTCTGACGCGTAGACCAACGCGGCACCGTCGGCTCCAATCGAAAGCCTAGGGTGAGAGCCGTATGGTTCAAGTAGCGCGTATTGACGGTAACATCGCCAATTTCAAACTCGCCTTCGATGAGCTCGTGGTATCTAATAATGTCACTCGGCGGGCGCTGAGCTCGATCGAATTTGCGATCATTGGTCGTTCACTGCAAGTGAACTCTCAGAACCACGACCAGTTGGTTCAATCGCGGAGCATGCAAGTGTAACGGTAATGGCGCTGTGAGTTTTCGCACATAGTTCGCTCAAACGGGAAGCTGTCTGTCGCACGGAATGGAAAGGTTACAGCGCTAGCGGTTACAGCGCTATTGGCTGACCGCGGTCTCGCGCCCGAAAGGCTTTCGGCTGCTGCCGGTTGCTTGGCCAGCGGCTTTGCCGATTGAAAAGTACCGGCTCCCATCGTCCCATCTGCGTGAAGGCGAGAAGCCTAAAGACTTCAATTTGATCGCGCATTGGTCAGGATCTTGGTTGGTAACCAAGCCCAAAATGCAAAGGGCTGCGCCTAAGCGGCACGCGGCTAACGTGCGCAGGACCCTTGGAGATGTTCGAGACACCTTCGATGGCTTTGACCTGTCAAGGAGACTGTCCAAGCCGCTTTCGTCTCGCACTCCAACAGGGCATCCTTCAGCCCGAACTCGGTAGGTGCCAGATGGGCGAGGTGGAAGCAGAGTTTCGAACACCACGTCGACGGGCGTTCGAAATCCTGGAGCACGGACGGCGCAGGGATTTTTGGTCCCGCATCGTCGACGTTGTCCTGGTAGTCTTGATCCTCGGCAATGTCGCCGGGACGATCGCACAGACGCTGCCTGAGATCGAGCTGAACTACGGACGGGACCTGCAGCTCTTTGATCGAACGTGCGTCCTGGTATTCGCAATCGAGTACGCGGTGCGAATTTGGATCGCGCCTGAACACCCCCTGCTCCAGAAGCTCAGTCCTTCTCAAGCGCGACTAAGGTTTGCGATGACGCCGATGATGATCATCGACGCACTGGCCTTCGTTCCTTTCGGGCTCGAGATTCTCTTCCCAGGCGTGGCGGTCACTCGGCTGATCCGCTTGATCCGATTCTTGAAGCTTGCGCGCTATTCACCGGCTCTCGCGACGATTGGGCGGGTGCTGGCGGGGGAGCGCCGCGCCCTGCTTGCCTGCGTCATCATCATCGGCGGCGTGCTGATGGCCGCAGCCGCGGCAATGCACGCGGTAGAGGGTGAGTTGCAGCCCGATCGGCTGGGCGACATGTCGAAGGCCATGTGGTGGTCGGCGGCGATGCTCGCAAAGATAGGCGGTGGCGCGCTCACCCCCGTAACGGCTCTTGGTCGCTTAATCGCGGCGATTACGGTCATGCTGGGCATCTTTTGCTTTGCGTTGCCGGTGGCGATTATCGGCCGAGGCTTTTATGAGGAGATCCGCCGCAGGGATTTTGTTGTCACCTTCGCGATGATTGCCCATGTGCCGTTGTTTGCGCGCCTGGACGCGGCCTCAATCTCAGATCTCGTGAGCATCCTCACAGCTCGCACGGTCCATGCTGGAACTGTCATCATCCGCAAGGGCGAGCCCGGCGATGCAATGTACTTCATCGCAAGCGGGGCGGTGGAGGTTGAAGCGCAAGGCGGCAAGCGCCGCCTCGAAGAGGGGGATTTTTTTGGCGAAATGGCGCTTCTCGCGCACGAGCGCCGTACTGCGACCGTGACCGCCATCAAGTCGACTGATCTCCTGGTTCTCGATTGCGACGATTTCTATCGCTTCATAGACCGCAACGCGGAGGTCGGGGCACACGTCCGTGCGGTGGCGCAGGAACGTGCAGTAGCTATCGTCAGTCGCACCCATTGAGTTGAGCCGGCCATTCCGAAAGACGGGAACTTTGCTGCATGACTAAAAACTATTCGGGGCTGAGCCCCGACGGGTTTGGATGCCATCTACTCACCGGTCACCGCCTGCACCATCGCGGCCAGGCGATCGACGTCCTTCACCACAATCGCATCGCCCTTGCGTTCGATGACGCCGAGCCGCGACAGGCGATTGAGCTCGCGCGTGACGGCCTCGCGATGCGTGCTGATGCGACTTGCAATATCGGAGTGGGTTGGCGGCGTGCTAATGCGGGCAGATTTGCCGTCTTGCGGGGACATTTTGGCGAGCCGCAGGAGCTCCGCTTGGATGCGATTGCTGACGGCAAGGGCACTGAACTCATACACGCGTGTCGTCAGCGTTCTTATCTTGGTAACGAACTGCCGGAGCAACGCCAGCAAGACGGCTGGCTCCTGCTGCAGCAACTCCCGAAAGACTGAACCTGACATCGAGGCCACGTGGCACCTTGTTCTCGCCTCGATGGTGGCGGAGCGGCGAGCGCCGTCGATTGCAGCGTATTCGCCAAACATATCGCCGGGTCCCAGATCGGTGAATGTGACGGCCTTCCCTTCGACCGAATAGATGCTGACCCGGACGTCGCCCGCAGCAATAAAAAAAACGTCATCAGAGGCATCGAGGTAATCGACGATTGGCTCGCCCGGTTCGTAGGTTCGCCAACTGCAACGCTTTTGAATGCGCGCGAGCGCATCAGCCGGGAGACCTGAAAACACCCCAACTTTCTTGAGCGATTGTTCGATTTTCGTAGGTTGAGCTGGTGACATGGTCGTCAGTCCAAAGCACTTCTGTGGCGGCTAAAATTATAATCGAACGTCTCGTGGTAATGCCAGACATGTTAGCGGGCCAACAGCCCCTTCATCGATACTGCTTCTCAAGCGAAACTCGGCGTCCTGCGTTTGCTACGCAATGCCCCACGTTCTTGCGGGTCGGTGCCGATCACCGTGTGGAGCATTGCTGCTAGACACTCGTGCACGTTTCGACTGGAGAACTGTCGCTGAGAGAACTTTGCTTAAACGTGACCTCGAACGTGAGATCGGGCGGCGACAGCGCTTAGGTATGCGGATATGAGCATTTAGTGGTCGGCGCTTCATTCTGGACGGCCCATCAGGTGACAGTTTTTGTCACCTCGGCATTGTATGCACAATGGCAAAAGCCCTACTCAATCAAGGGCGACCACGCTGGAAGTTTGACCGATTTCTAGTTGGACCAGTCGGTTGAGCACCGGCGCGCGCTCTGCGCGTCGC
This sequence comes from uncultured Alphaproteobacteria bacterium, assembly GCA_963745205.1. Lineage (GTDB taxonomy): Bacteria > Pseudomonadota > Alphaproteobacteria > Rhizobiales > Hyphomicrobiaceae > Hyphomicrobium_A. The sequence goes on along the minus strand of CAVUWX010000007.1, from coordinate 539,188 downwards.
CGATTTCACATCGCGCACGGCACGAAGCGGATTTCTGCCCCTGCCCAAAATCTGACAGGTGAACACCAGGCCGTTGGGCGAGAAGCGGCTCAAATCCTTTTGGGTGCTTGCCCTCTTTTTAGGAGATACAGATGAGCAATATCGTCACGTTCCTGCCTGGGGCTACGCCGAGCGTGATCCCTGAAAATGAAGTCACCATCCAGAGGCTGTCTAGCGTTCTCGAGTTCCGCCTTCATGGAACACGAGATCGACGACGATGGTCAGATCTATGTCAGCGACGGCACTGAGTTTTCATTGTGGATTGATGTTCTCAAGGACCCTGAACTTTTGAACTTCTTCACGTATTGGTCGTTCTTTCTGGGCTGGCTCGGGGCCACCGGCCGCGGGCGCGCGTTAGGAGTTGGCGAGGTCAAATTCACCGTGGTCCCTATAGCGAAGAGCGCAAACTTGACGTATCACGCGCCGCCGTCGGTCGAAAAGCAGCGCGATGCCAATTGGGTCGCGCGCTCTAACGCGTTTCATGCTGCCGCAGTTCTCTTATTTTAAGAACGCCATCTGGGGCGCCTACTGGATGACGTACGCCGGTGGGTTGAACGTCCGGCAGTTTGTCAAGATGCTGCGCCATTTCAGTGGCGCCTTCACGGCTGGCATCTCGATCTATGGAGAGGATCCTGCGAAGGCTACGCAACCCGAGCTCACCCTTGTAAAACCCTCGGTGTGACCGAGCTGAAACGGATTCGCTACTGCAGTGACCTGCATTTAGAGTTTGGTATTCCGTTCAAAAAGCGGCAAATCGCGACGGCGAGCGCTGCGCGCGAGATTCTTCTGGTGGGTGGGGACACCATGCCCTCGACCTTCCTGCGCACCAAGGCCAATGACGCGCGCTCGCGCAGCATGAAGAAAGCGATGTCCACGTTCCTCGACCAGATCGCCGTGTGTATTTCATTGGCGGCAACCACGACTCCTATCATTCGGACATAGACGAGACCGCGGATACCTACCGCAACTTCCTCGCCAAGCAAGGCCACAACGCCCACTTCCTCGAAGATGAGGTGGTCGAGCTGGCGCCCGGTACCTTTATGATCGCCAGCACGCTGTGGACGGATATGGCGCAAGGAACCCAGTGGTAGCAGGCGTGCGCCGATGGCATGAACGACTTTCGTCTGATTGAAAAGAGCGGCGAGCCCTTCACGCCCGCGCATGCGCGCGACATCCACCAGCACTCGCTCGCGGCCCTGGAACAGATGTACCATTACGCGACCTTCGACTTTCTCAAGCGGAGGCCAGATGGGAAGACCGAGGTGATCGTGCTGACCCATCACGCGCCGACGCATCGCAGCTTGATCGGCTCGCCGCGCCACGGCGGTATGTGCGACTTTGCCTACTTCTCAAACCTTCGCAAGTGGATAATAGACAGAGCGCAGATCAGCACATGGCTTCACGGCCACGCGCACTGGCCCTGCGATTACCGCGTGGGCAACTGCCGCATCATCTCCAACCCGCGCGGCTATGGCGTGGCCTATGCCAAGGACGCGTGCTTCGATGGGTTCGATGTCAAGCCGTTGCTGGCGGTGGGGACAAAAAAGCGGCCCCGGTCGCCCGAGGCCGTCAACGCTGGGCTTGCCCGAGCACGCCAGAGCGGTACCAAGTCAGGCAAGGCGATCGGCCGGCCGAAAGGCAAGAATTGCGATCGCGAGGAGATTAGAGCGGCCCTGCTCGATGGCCGCTCTGTTCGGCAGGTGGCTAAGGTGACAGGGGCCAGCGTCGGCACCACGGCTGCGGTTCGCAAGAAGCTCGTCGAAGCAGGATTGCTTTAGCCCGTGGAACAAGCGGAGTTCGCGAACATTTGCAACTTTCCGAAGGAAGAGCGCGTGCCCACTATCAAATTCCCAGGTCACCCGCACGACCTGCGTGGCCGCATTGGCTGCTCAGCTTTCCTCCCGAAGTTTTACGGAGAGAGCCTGCCTGCCTCGATAGCAGCAACCTCAAAGGGCTTCTCCGCCGGTATAGGGTGCAGTAAATGGGCCGATCGCGAAGACCGCGGACCATGGCATCAAAGCCGGACCCTGTCCTCTATGGCCTCGGACATTTCGTTCGGCCAGCGCCCTCTAGGCAATCCGATCGCGGGAAAATTCTGCCAGCGCAACAGTTGCGAGACTAGCGTAGCGAAAGAAAGGTTGCCGCGCTGGCAGAATTCAGTTGTGAGCGGAAACGCACTCCAGCTCGTCAGTGCTTCCCGGGGCGCCTACAAACTCGCCCGGCGAACGCACTTTGAAGTATCCCACGCGACTCTGACTGCTTCGGCGAAATAATCCGGGTGGGTGCAGTTGCAGAGGAGTTCTTCCCCGAGCTCAGTAAACTGAAAACCTGCGGCCGTATCTGTCCTTTCGACGATCCCATGGCTTTCTAATTCAGTAAACTGAAAATGAGGCACGGTCTTTTTTGCTCTCGTCAAGCTATCGCTTTTAGCGCGAAACTGACTGTGCTTCAGCTCGAAGTCCTCCGTGGCTATGTCGAACCTGAAGTTACCTTTGCCGCCGTCGTTGTGCTCCGGGCCAGCGTGGTAGACTTCAAGTATCATCCAGCACAGCTCTTCGATTGCTTCCCTGATTGAGAGTGTTTTCTCCCGGACGCTGGTGTCCTGGAATGAGGGTACGCATAGCGTCACCTTCGCCTCAGGGATCTCTAACGCTGGTCCGCTTTCTGGCATAGGGCCGGTCGCAAGTATATCGTCGATCTGACGGCTGTCGGCGAAGCTGTAGTCGACCGTTACAAACGCAATTCCTGCCGATTTAAGCAGAGGGAAAATCTGCCCCATGACGAACATGCACTCGATTTGCTTGAACTTAATCTCATTGTCCATTATAATAAACTCTATATTTAAGTTTCGACCATTAACTTTGTGGCTCTGTTGGTGTCTCACGTTGACGCCTGAGGCAGTGCAGCGGCGATGCATGTAAGCGGCGTGAGGGTTTCGCCCATGCGGTCAATCATGCGCCACCATCCGAGGTAGTTATCCAGGTAGCGGGTGGCGACGCCGTTGAAGCGGCGCATCCAGCGCTTGAGGCGGCTGATGTAGGCGTTGACGTTCTGGATGTGATAGCTGCCGTAGGTGTATTCGCGTTTGCTGGTCACGAGCTTGATGTGCAGGAGCCCGTTGGCGTCGGCGAACTGGCCGTAGGCGGCGCGACCGTCGCTGACGAGGAGCGCGTCTTTGGCGACGACCGGCTGCAATACGCGCGCGATCGTTGCGGCTTCGAGGTCTGGCAACATCGCATCCGTCGTCGCGCCGTGGCGGTCACGCACGATCAGCACCGGGGTGTGCTCGTCCGTCGAGAGCCCCTTCTTCTTCGCCGTGCCGCCGCGCTTTCTCGGGCTGCGCCCGACGAGCTTCTTCGAACCCTTGGCCGATTTCAGGAAGAACGTCTCGTCGGCCTCGACGATCCCGGTGACGGCGGCGGCTTTCGTGGTCTTGGGGACTTTCAGGAACCGGTGCCGCCAGCGAAATGCGGTTGTGAGATCGATGCGCGCCCGCTTGGCAGCCTTCCTAAGACTGACCCCGTCGACCAGCGCCTTGGCGTAGGCCAGCCAGCGGTCACGGTGCTTCAAGGTCGCAAGCGGCGTCCCGGTCAACGCGTTGAAGGTCTTGTTGCAGCCCTTGCACTTGTAGCGCTTGAGACCCGCGTCCACGCCCCATCTCTTGAACAGCGCCGAGCCGCAGTGGCCACAGCGCGGTGAGGCGTCGAACTGCGTCTCGATGAGGCGGATCACCTCGTCAGGCTTCTTCGCGCCCGACAGAGCCTTAAACAGCGCCGCCCGCTGACCCTCAGACAGCGCACCCAGCTGACCAACAAGCGTCTGGAATTCCTCGCCCTTCATGCCGTCCCTCCCCAGAAAGTCCGCCAGAGATATAGGAAGCGGCTACGTCATGTGCCAACAGAGCCAACTTTGTCAACAAGCCAGATCACGCTGACCTGTGATTTGAATATAACCCGAGTGGGGCAGGTTTCAAAGTTCAATTGAGCCGCATCAATTACCGGTTTTTATGAGAACTCCGGTCTTCTGTGAGAATGTCGCCTAAATAATTATGGCAGAGATTGTCGAGGCTGAAGAAACTCGGCATCACAGACTGAATTGACGGAAATCTCTGACGTATTCTAATCATTGGGACCGGAAATAACTCACGAAACTCACAAAACTCACCTGCTCTCATGCCTATCCGCCGCCGTTCAAAGTGTAGGGCCGGCACCTTGCGGCCTAGTATGATGGGATCCCCAAGCTCTGATACTCAATGTCGAACAATTTCTGGTCTTTCCATGCGAAATTGGCATTATTGGAGAAAAAGGCCTCACATCTTGCCTTTGTCATCCTTGATCCGCCGAAATAATAGTGCCTAATTGCCGCCAGCAGGCATTTGCAGCTAGATTTGCCGTATCCTCCCCATAGCCGGGGCCAGGACATGTCTAAAACACCCATTATTTGCTTATTCACGTGCCCATAGACTGCGTCCTCGGTTCTTAAAAGGCGTAAATTAAGCAATTTGCCATCCGAATTGCAGATCAATTCGAATTTCCACTCCTCCGGGTTTGGTCGGGGAATTTTAATATGGCATATCTTATAGGTGATATCCTTGGCTTCGGCGGCAAGAGGAGGACGAAATAGCCTCCTGCGCAGAGCCCAAAAGAACCAATCCGGATCCTTAAGGACGATCTGGGGCAGGGTCTTGCCCTGATGTCTGCCAAATGTGAGCTCCGACTCAGATAATTTCGCTTTCATGGAATTAACTCCTTTCTTCCAATAAACACGCAATTAATACCTGAATAAAAACCGAAAATGGGCCTAATTAACTGGTGAGATTTGCTCCGGACGATATTAGCTGTTCCAATCGCCAATCTCGGGTTTTGCTAGTTCGTCTCTGTGATTGTTGGCCCCCAATTGGGTTTAGGCGAACCATTCGGCTCAACGGGCATTGGGGGAATGTGAGTTATGTGAGTTTTGTGAGTTATTTTCCGACCAAAAAAAGTTGGACTTTATTAGGTGGCGTATTTCCGAATACGCCAGATCGCCGCCCTGTGCTTCGATCCACGCCGCTCAAGGTAATAGCCACCGCATCTGGTGTTGGCATAGCGCTCGATCCAACGCCCGAGGATGCGGGGATTGATCTTGCCGCGGTCGCCCGCAATTTCTTCGAGCGCCGCTTGCAACTGGCTGCCACCCCCAGACCAATCGCTGTCGCCGTCCCTTACGAGGTCGGCAACGCGCCAATCCTTCCCCTCCATGACCGCGGCAGTGGCCTCCAAACAGGCCTCCGAGCGACGTGAACGCCGTCATGGTGAAGGCCAGCATGGCGATCAGGCCGACGAACGGTCGATCTCGATCGCCCGGTCCGTTGTCGCCTTGTTCGCCTGCGCCATGGCCAACGCTTCTTAAGGGTGGAGTGATAAAGCAGAGGGTAGGGCGCCCCGGCCAAGGTCGGCGCGGCGGGTTCCGGACACTGATCGCCTACCAGGCTGGCGAACGTGCGCTGTTCCTCTACGGGTTCGCAAAGAATGAGCGCGACAACATAGGTGACGATGATCTCAGGCGGTTAAAGCGATTTGCGAGAGAGGCCTTGTCGTGGACCGCAAATCAAGTGGCCTCCTTGGTGGTAAATGGAGAATGGCGCGAGGTGCAGAATGCGTAAGAACAAGTACCAGAGCAAAATCGCCGGCGTGGTCCACAGAGCGGCCGAGGGCGCCTACCGCTCAGATGTGATCAACAAGACGACGATGCGCGAGTTCGATGCGATGTGCTTGACGTTGGTGCAGGAGCTTAGTGCCCGGCAAATTAAGCGCATCCGCGCAGCGAACAACGTCAGCCAAGAGGTGTTCGCGAAATATTTGAACGTCTCGTCGACGCTCGTCTCACAGTGGGAGCGCAACGAGAAGAAACCGTCGGGACCATCGCTCAAGCTGTTGTCGCTTATCAAGCACAAGGGCCTTGAGGCGGTCGCTTAATTTTGGGCGGCTCACTTGCGTTTGACGTGCTCCTCGATCCAGGCATGCACATCGTCTAGGGTCATCGTCGGCGCGAATGCAGTGCCGCTCTGCACGATCTTACCTTTGTCATCACCTATAGCGAAGCCGCCGCTGGCCAGCTTTACCAAGCGATGCCCGAGCCGCTTCAAAGAGCGTGCGAGGCGGCTCTCGCGATCGGAGGTGAATTCATCTGGTGGCATGTGGCTGCGGCCCCGCCTCACGTACTGCGTTCACCCGTAGGAATTACGGGGTTTCGGAGCGACATGCCCCCTCACTTCCTCTTGCCGGCGCGTCTAGCTTTCTGGCGGCGCACACCAGGGCCGTCCTTGCCCTTCTGCAGGCGGACGCCTGATCCGTCTGCAGTATCCTCCTCAATAAACCTCACACCGCTAGCTTCAAGCGCGCGCTGCCACCGGTACACAGTGGAAAGCTTCGGATCACTGCCGCGGGATTTCAAACCACTGCACAGTCTCAGCAGCGGTGCCTGATTTCTTCGCCAGCGTGTCCCGCGACCAGCCCAGAAGAGCCCGTGCTGCCCGAAGTTGATCTGGCGTAAGCATGCCAGGCTGCGTACGGGCGCTTTTCAATGTGGACAACCGCATTTCTCTATTTCGGGTCTTGCTTCCCTATTTTAGGTATTCTACCTATACAACTGAGAGGGCGATGTCTAGTAGGAGGTATCGTATGACTAAGGTTGATTTCTCAACTCAGAGCCCGCGACCGGCGTCAACCGGCGCGGGCTTCTTGCTGCCGTCGGCGGCGTTGCTGCTGCCGGTGCTCTTGGGCCCCTGCCGGCCCTAGCCGGCAAGACAGCTCAAATCCCCTCGCCGGAGCTGCTCGAATACCGCCGCCGCAAGGCGGCGTGGAACGATTGCTTCCCAGAGCGTGACTACGAAGAGGACGAAGCTTGGGAGGATCGCGTGGCCGAGACCAGCGACGCCGTGGAAGAGGCGATCGGGTTGTTTTTGGAGCGCGCAAAGGCCCCGCGGTCCTGGGACGACGTGAAGGAGATCGCGGAAGTCCAGTTCACGGAGTTGTTTGAGATCGATGACGGCGGACTGCACAAGCACTCGGACCACGAAGATATCGACACAATGCTGCTGAGAGCCGTGCTCGCCATGGCCGGAATTCGCATCGAGCCCAAGCCGGAGCCCGAAGTGCCGCCCGGTTCTGTGATCAAGCTCGTGAACCGGTCTTACCCCGCGCGCGACGGCTACTGGACGGATTACGACATCGTCTGGGCCGGTCTCCTGATTGGCCACTTCCGCGGGGCCGGCAAGGCCGCCGCATACTTCGACGTGCCTGAGGCCGTCATCCTGGGCTGGATACGGACCGATTACATTCCGCCCGCCTGGCACCCAAAGGTCTATGCGATCCTCGAGGAAACGGGTCAGACCATCGCTCCTCACATTCTTGGTTTGGCCGAGGATGCCCTGCCGCGTGTTCCTGCAGCAGGAGGCGCCGATGTCTAACCACAACGCATCTGGCGACACGGCGGTGCCGGTCTCGTCCGCCGTGCTGAAGCTGCGCCTTCTCGCTTCTGCGATCGAGGCCTGCGGCGAAGAGGACGAAGGACGCTACGAAGCATTGCGCCGGCGCTGCGAGTTGCTGTCTGAGCAAGTGCTCGAGCGCCCAGTACGATCCTGGTCCGACGTCATCGAGATTGCCGAGATCGCGCACTTCTGGGCAGCAAAGAGCCTAGACGGCGAGCTCGGCGATTTCGTCGGGGGCCACCGCGCGCCGGCCAAGCTAATCGTCGCCGTACTCACGATGGCCAAGGGAGGAAACCATGTCGAAGGCTAGTCACGCACAAAGCACGTCGACTCCTAACCGCCGGTCAATCTTGGCTGGGGCCTGCGGCATTGCCGCTGCTGGTACGCTGATGGCAGCGCCGGCAAACGCCAGCGCATCGTACTCGCCCGAGTTCTTGCAATGGTATGCGATGGCCAAGACGACGGCGGCTGTATTCGAGGCAGACAATGAATGGGAAGGAGCCCATCCGCGCCCAAGCGACGAGGAGCGCGAGAAGGCGCCGCTCCCCACCCACTATGCTGCTCTGCAGGCGCTGGAAAATGTCATCTTCGGGCGGCCGGTGCGCTCATGGAGCGACGTCGCTGAGCTTGGGATGATTGCGCTCTATTGGTCGGACAAGGACCTGCTGCCCGGCGATCGCAGCGACGACCCACTCCAGTTTGCACTCGGTCGCGATCCAGCTCTCGAGAGCGAATACTGGGCTGAACGACCAGGCGCGTATCTGACCCAGGCCGTTGCCAAGCTCGCGATGGGAGGGGTCAATGTCTGATCACCGCATTACAGGAGAGGAGTGGACCCGGTGCGAGGAAGCCCTCATTGGGCTCACGGGCGGCGTCGGGATCTTGTTCAACATGTGGGACGCCGCTGCCCACGGCGGAGTCTTCAATAAAGAGCGGACTGCGGACGGCCTTTATTTCCTCGCCCAATCCATGGAACGGGAGATCAATACGTTGAAGGGACTGCTTGGCTTTGCGGAAAGGAAACCGAGATTCGAAGTTGACGATGATGACCGCGAGGCAAGCTGAAACGCCAACGGCCCGCCCGGATCTCTCCGAGCGGGCCTGTTCTTTTTCACCGTGCCATTGGCTAGAGAGCCGACGAGCTCAGGGCCATCTTCGGGGAGGACCTCTGTAAGGGGCCCACTTCGCCGCGAGCTCGGCATCGGGGGAGAACCTCATAATGTTCGCCATCATCCCGCCTGCCCACAGGTCCTTGAGGTCGTAAAAGCGCTCCTCGAGGCGACAGTACGTCGTCCAGCGCATGCGTTTCGGCTTTTCTGGAAACGTCTCCCCGTCGTACAGGTCACGATCGCCGCCGCAGATTTTCAGCGCCAGCTTGTCGGCTTGAGTGTCCGCACGCTCGTGCCAGTTCAGGTGCGTCGACCGGTACGCGAGCCCGTAACATTTACGGCAGCGAAACAGCTTTCGCTTCCCTCCGTAGAGTATCCGCACGCGGCGCTTACAGTGTGGGCACTTGAGCCATTGCCGCCGGCCACCGAACTGCGTCGGCGTGTAAGCGAACGGCACCACCTCGTCGAGATAGAACTCCCCGCCATCCGGGTGCCGCACCCAGTAGCGCAGACGCAGGCCTGGATAGCGAAGATGAATCAGCGCCGAGCTTGCTGACTTGAGCACCACGCCTTCGCGTTCCTCGAGCGTGGCCCTGTGCTTCTTCAGATCGGCAAGGTCGATCTTCTCGCAGCGCTCCACGAGCGGCGCCGAGCTATCCTGCCATCCGCTTCCCCGTCCGCCCATCTAGGCCCCTTGCTTATTTGCCGAAATCAATTGGGTTAGTGACGTACCTCGCCGAGCTTACTTGCATCACAGGTCGGCCTGCTCCTTCTTGCCCCGCTGGGGGTGCCGCACGACCAGCCCAAGCATCGCCCCGATGCTCTTGGAATTGTAGGGGCGGCCAAGCTCGTTGAGATGGCCAGCTCCGGCGAGCTCGGCGCTGATGCGGCGCCAGCTCATGCGCTCCCCGGTCTTTGGGCTCGCACGGTGCAGCCGCTTGGCGAGTGCGACGGCGTCAGGCTTGGTCTCGGCAAGCGACTTGCGTCCCTCACACTTGCCACGGTCCTTACGGATGCGCTCGCGCGCGTGGCGGAGCTTGCCGACCAGGCGGGCCTTTTCATACTCGGCGAAGGCGCCGGCGATCTGGCGCATCATCTTGCGGCTCGGGTCGTCACTGTCCGTCAGGTCGTCGCCCGAGGCGGTGAGCACGCGCACCTGGCGCTTGATCAGGGTCAGCACTCCAAGCTCTTGCGTGACCAATTCGCGAGCAAAGCGGCTGGCGTCCTCGACAATGACGGTGCGCACGCCATTGCCCTCGATGCGATCGAGCAGGGCCGCAAAGCCACGCCGCCCCTCGATCGGATCGGCGCCGCTCACGGCTGCATCGTAGAACTCGTCAACGATCTCAAAGCCGGCGCGCTTGGCGAAGCCGGCAATGGCCTCGCGCTGCCGCTTGTCGCTGTCCCGGTCGGAACCGACATTGGCTGCCGAGCTCGTCCGAATGTACGCGACGGCTGGGGTCTTCTTCCTGGCCATTGGCCCGTCTTTCCTGACGCTATAGCTGAATTACGATACCCTATCTGAGAAAAAGGTAGCACATAGGAGCCGGGAATGCAAGGGTCAAGGCTCAGAGAAAACGGGGTCGCTCAGGGAAGCGGCGGCGATGGCGAGAAAGAGAAGAACGCCGGTCGGATCGCTCCGGCGGGGCTTCATTCTTTCGGGTGTGGCAATCCTCACAGCGGCGGCAGGGCGACCTGAGTAGGTTCCGGTCATGGGCATCGATCCCCGATGCCGATCACAACCTTAATGGAGACCACCCATGAAGACGTTCATCCTCACCGCCATGCTCGCCCTCACCGCTGTGTCGGGCGTTGTCGTCGCCTCACAGCCGGCAGCGGCGTGCGGCAGCTGCGGACCTGTCATATACTGCCCCAAGGGATGCGCAGGCCGCTAAGCCCACATCACGGCGATCACGCAAAAAGCCCCGCTCGGATCGCTCCGGCGGGGCTGAGCTATCTCAGTCAAAGAACTTTTGTCGGTGTGGCAATCCTCACAGCGCCTGCTGAGCGACATGGGTAGGTTCCGGTCATGGGCATCGATCCCCGATGCCGATCACAACCTTAATGGAGACTTCCCATGAAGACCTTGATCCTCACCGCCATGCTCGCCCTGACCGCCGTGTCGGGCGTCGTCGTGGCCTCTCAGACGGCAGAGGCTGGTGGCAAACACACAAACATCCCCCCGACGTACCAGGGCCGCTAAGCTGACAAACGAGACCACGCGGCCTCAGGTCTTGGACCTGGGGCCGCGTTTGTTTTTTCTCGCTGCCAGATTTCAGCCAGATACCGCTAGCCCCTCCGGTGATTTTTCCCCGTGTGGCAAACCTCACAGCGCGTCTGGTCAGAAGGCTTCATGATCCACCCATCGCATCAAACCCAGCCGGGAAGATGCACAACCAAATCATAGGAGCACTGCCATGAACCCGATTAAGAACATCATCGTTGCCGCCACGCTCTCTACTCTCTCCCTCGGCTACCTCACGGCCGCTCAGGCCGCCGAGACCGTGAAGCCCTTACAGGCCGTCAGCTTCCACACGGACACCAAGGACGCCGTGGCCTATTTCACGGCCGACAAAGGCACCTGCAAGGTCGTCCTAATGTTTACGGACAAGATCGCCTACGCACCGGCTCGCTTCGAGGACGTAGTCGAAGCCAACAACTCGATGCACCGCCAGCTCGATGACGAAAACGCGTTGCAGTTCGCTTGCCAAGCAGATGCGCAGGCGATGACTATCGAATTGCAGACGACGGTTGCCGCGAATTGAAGCGAGCAGCCCTCCTAAGGCCCCATGCATCATTAAGCCCCGCTGGTTCACTCCGGCGGGGCTCAATTTTCGCTGCTATCTTTTGTCTCGTGTGGCAATCCTCACAGCGCCCCACGGCGGCACGGGTAGCTTGCGGTCTAGGGCATCGATCCCCGATGCTGATCGCAAACCTTAGGAGAACTACCCATGAAGACCTTGATGCTTGTCACTCTTGTGTCGGGGACTGTCGTTCTCCCGCATCCGGCCGAAGCTGGTAGACAGGGCGGCATTTCCGGTGGCCGCTAACACCCACAAGCGGACGAACTAGGCCGTGAACTCATAAACATCCGCTTCTGCTCTAAGTCCGAAAGCGGCCGTCGATGGGCGTTCGACTGAGGCCGCCAAAGGGTCAAGACGGGTCTTTATGTGGCCCTGCTGCATTGGAGCAGGCAGCCTATGTAAGTTATGCTCCTCTGCTTGACGTGTCGGCCGCGTCCGTCTCGCCGCCCGCGCTGATCAACGCGGGGACTGCAGTTTATCGGGCTTAAGCGGGAGCAGCTGGATGAAGATCCTGATCCTGGGCGCAACGGGACAGATCGGTTATGCGCTGACAGAAGCGCTAGCGCGCACCGAGCACGATGTTTCAATCATGGTCAGGAATGCGCGCGACTTGCGGTTCCCCGATAACGTGCGGGTGATTCAGTATCCGGAATTCTCGGGCGATGCGTTCCGGACAGCCATGCTGGATGCCAACTACGTGATTTACGGGATCGGGCTGCCCGAGCAATTCACATTCGATCACGAGATATTCGAGAAGGTAAATTGCGCGCTGCTTAGAACGTTCCTGGAAGAGCTGCGCAAATCGGACGTGCACGGCCTGACGTACATCTCGACCTACGAGGTGTTCGAGAACGTCAATGACCGGATCGACGAAACGCAGCCGATCGCAGACGAGAGTCATATGACTCCCTATTTTCAATCGATGGTGCGGGCCTATCGGTCAGCCATGGATTTCGCGGAGAGGAACGGCGTCAGGCTAACGAGCATACATCCCGCGGCCGTGTTCGGAGGGTTGAACACCGGTAGTGGCATAACCGAGTTCATGGAAAACCTTGTCTCAGGCAATTGGCACAAGGTGCCGTTCATCACCAAGACGCGATTTCCGATCGTTCATGTCAGCTCGCTCGCTGACGCGACCATCAAATCCATCGGGAACCGGGGCGCCTACATCGTGAGCGATCAAATGACAAGCTTGGACGAGATCGCGCGAACGATGCGCGCCCGCGTCGCGTCATACGTTCCCATCACCATGCCCGTGTCGATCACGAAGCTTGGTGTATCGATCCTCGAATTGGCATCGAGGCTGATCAGCGTCAAACCTTTCGCCTCCGCTGTCCAGATCGATTACCTCACGAAAGGGTGGGAACCGAGCTCCGAAAAAGCTATTCGGGAACTGTCCTGGAAACCAATGGCGCTGGCGGAAGGCATAGATCGCTTTTTGTCGGCAAGGAGCCGCGCCGGGGAGGGCGCCGGCGCGCACAAGTCCACGACCCGCGGTGGTGAAGCAACGGGAAGCATCAACCAGCCGAGACGCGTGCCGCTGAAAACCATTGCGCGGCTGCAACTGCTTACCGCCGCGGGTCTGCTCGCGTACTGGCTACTATTTTTCACCGTGGGACTTGCGCCGGCAGATCCCCCGTTCGGCTATTTCGTGTTCCAGCACAGCTTTACGGTTCCCGACATCATTCTCGCGCTCGCATTCATGAGGGCCGGGACATGGCTGTTTAGCGAGGATGGGATGCGACGGAGTCGCGGTCGCGCCTTGTCGCTGGTTTGCTCTGGCGGTCTTCTCTTTCTCGGAACTTTGGACATTAGCTTCAACGTTCTCAACCGGCTATATTCTCCATTCTCCCTCGCCACTATCCTCGAGATGACGGTCAACGGATGGTGCATCGGCTTTGGCGTGCTGTCCGCTCTGTCTGTTGCCTCGCAACCAGACCAAGATTAGCAGCCAAAAGTGCGGCGCCACCTCCTTCCCACTCACCGCTCCGGCCAACCTGGAAACCGTGCGCCTTGCAGAGGACGTTCTAAGCTCCGGGACGGTAGCGTCGCTGGCGAGGTTGCGCACTTTTCCGAGGACACCTCTGATCCTCCCGACTATCCAACACCATGACGAGCCAAGCGATGCAGACGGCCCTGGTTACTGGAACTTCCTCTGGCTTCGGGCTCTTGGCCACGGTGGAGCTTGCAAGCCGGGGCTGGCGCGTGCTCGCAACCATGCGCGATCTGGGCCGCAGGGGCCCACTCGAAGCGGCGCTCGAGGGCGCTCACGTGCAGAGCAAAGTCGATATTGTCCAGCTAAACGTGGCCGAGCCCGCATCCGTGCGGGAGGCGGTAGCGACGGTGCTCACCGCATCGGGCGGCCGGCTCGATGCAGTTGTGCACAATGCCGGCGTGGCTGCCGGCGGCGCCTTCGAGGATCTACCCGAGACGGAGGTGCGCCGCGTAATGGAAACCAATTTCTTCGGAGTGCTCGACTTGACGCGCGCGCTTCTGCCGACCTTCCGTGCGCAGCGAGCGGGACGCATTCTCATCGTGTCGAGCGACTCGGCATTCATCGGTGAGCCCGCGAACTCCATCTACTGCGCGTCGAAGTGGGCGATCGAGGGCTGGGCGGAGGCCATGTGCCACGAGCTCGGCCCCTTCGGCATCGAGGTCATGCTTGTGGAGCCCGGACCCTACATCACGGAGATCTGGCAGAAATCACCGCGCATCTGCCCCGAGAGTAGCGCATATCGCCACTGGGTGCAGCACGTCTTCCGCGCTGGCGAGGCGTACGTGGCTAAACGAGGCGGGGATGCTCGGGATGTGGCGGTGGCGATCGCGAACGTGCTTGAGGCTCGCCGACCGGCGTTCCGCACGCCTGTGGGTCACATCGGACGCATTGCTCATTTCCTCCACGGCAAGGTGCCAAGCTCGTTTTTGCGCCGAGGCATCGCACGCTACTTGGGACTCAACCGAACGCAACCATATGGCACTCGTGAGTGATGCTGTGTGCTGGCGGGTCTCCAATGAGCTTGCCGAACCGAGAGGCAGCGGCACAAGCCTCGTTCAGCTCCGCCCCTCGACCTTCGTCTGCTCAGGGTCAACGCGAAGTGGCTCGCCTTTGCGCCAAACGTCAGCTTAGGTCCAGAACGTGTTGCAAAACTCGATCTGTACTCAGATCATCGTGTGCACGGATAGAATCTTGTCCCCACGCAAGGAGGCGTCGAGGAATCGAGTTTGGCCGTGGACTCGCGCGAGGAATCCGGTTCCGACAGAGTTATCGGGTCCGGCTCCCAAAATCGTTTTGCAACACGCTCGTCCAAAAACAGGACACCAAGCGGCCCGATGGATGGCGCATGAGATGCTGTCGGCTCATGTCTGAGGAGCCCACAAACATGCGGTATGAGCTTTCCGATACCGAGTGGGACATTCTACGCGTGATGCTCCCAAACAAGTCGCGCGGCGTGGCCCGTGTGGATGACCGACGCGTTCTCAACGGAATCTTTTGGGTGCTTCGGTCGGGCGCGCCCTGGCGCCATCTCCCGGACGTCTATGGCCCACGGACGACTTGCTACAACCGGTTCGTCCGATGGCAACGAGCCGGAATCTGGACAAACATCATGAACACCCTCACGATCGCACATGACCGCCAGCTTCTGCCGCTCCGGTTCCTGATCCTTGGCCCGCTCGATGCAGGCGGTGGGATCACCCAAATCGGCAATTTCCTGGGCACCGATCCAAAGGACGGCTTGCCGGATGAGGTCGTCCCACCGCTCAAAGGAGGCCAACCTGTCCGAGGTCGTGCGCGGTTGGCCGGCAGCAACGAACCCCCGCAGGAGGATGAGCGCGGCAGCGACAAGCCGCTGGCGGTGTTCATGGCAATATTCGAGCGGATCGATCTTGAATATGCGCCGTTCGGGCGCATCCGTCTTGGCGTCAATGCGGGCGGTCAGGATGCGCCGGTAGAGGTCGCCCTTGGGGTGAAAGTTGTTGCCCGAAATCAGGAACAGGACGTTGGTCGGCAGGCTCAGCATCTGCGATACGCCCAGCACGCGATCGGTATAAAGCTCCGAGGTGAGGAACCCTTCCAAGGCGGCCGAGCCGAACTGGCCCCTGATGTTGTCGAGGAGAATCCCAGGCCGGCCTTGGCGCAGGGCTGAAAGGAGGCGCTTGCGAAGTTCCTCCTCGTCCCGGCACTCCGGCACCATGTCTGGGGGAGACCCGCACAGGCGCAACATGCACTGACCCAAGAGCGTCTTGCCGGAAGCGGCCGCAGGCGCATCAAAGCTAAAGGCTGGAGCGCGAGGCAGGATGCGCCGGATTACCGCCGTCAGAATGCAGGCAACCATCACGCCCCGGTCCTCATTGCTGACGAACGGGAACTTGTCAAACGGCCGCCACAAGGCAGCGAAGGCCCGCTGCAAAACTTCAGGCTTGGGGGCTTCGGGAATCTTGGGCCAACCGCTGCCCTTGAGGAGAAGACCGGTTGCCGCGTCATAGCCGGGGGTGGACAGAATCGAGCCGTCAAGACGCAGGGTGGGGGCGGTGATGAGGCCGTTGAGCTCGCGAATCCCGCGTTCACCGGATTTGGCATTCGTCTGCTGACACAGCCAAACGGGAGGATCGGCCGGTACTTTGATCCACTCTTCGCCCACGAACTTCATTTCGCTAAAACGGATGTGGCGAGCGTAATAGTCGCTCATCCAGGGATCCGTAACGGGCCGGATGGTATCGCCGGCCAAGCGCACCATCTCTCCGCCACGTTCATAAAGGTCACCCCGCTCCCTGATCACCGAAAGCGCAGCATCCAAGACGCGAGGCCGTTCTCCCTTCTTGAGAATGATTTCCGCGGCTTCCCGCACAAGCCGATAGCAGATGCCGCCGTGAGCGTGACTGTAGAGGTAGGGGTCACTACCCATCTCGAGCTCGAGATTGGCGTAAGCGATCCGCTTGTCACCCCGATAGTCGGGCTCGAGAGGATCGGCAAAACGGGCCTGATGCCACTTGTCGGCGTCGGCCAGAACTTCGCCGACCGTGATTGTGCTCCCATCTTCGCGGTGCAGGACGAAATCGCTCGTCAATACGTGATGCTCTACGGCCCGATCCCAGAGCGCGCGCAGCCGCTTCTCGGAGATGTTGAGCTTCTCCGCTGCTAGCATGTCGGCGTGTGCAGCCACAAAGGCTTTGCGTGCCGCGGCCTGCGGCGGCTCGGTGTCTTGCTTGGCCTTTTTGAGCACCTCCGACGACTGCCGCCACTCGCGCAGGGTCAAGGGCGCTTTGATGCCGGCGGTTGCCAACAGCGGAACCGACCCCAGCAATGTTGGGTCGGGAGCACGACGAACCAAGCCGCTCTCGAGCACCGGCTCTGCTGCGAAGTCGACGCGCTCCGGCTGCCACACTGAGGCATCGATTAAACTGCGGTTGAGCGCTTGGCCGGCCTTCGAGATGAGGATGTAGCCGTGACCAAGATCCCAGAGGCGCTGATAGATGTGGGCCCCGACGGCAGGAATGGCGCAAGCATCATCCACCATGACATAGCAGCGCCACCCGCCTTTTCCGATCAGTTCACTTCCTTCGCTCGAGTAAATGAAGGCCGATGAGGAGGCACGCCAGAGACGCTGGGTTTCTGACCAGCCGGGCACGATCTGGGCGATGATCTGGTCGATCTCCTGCCAATCAAGGGCAGGTTTGCCAGGGCTTGCATCGCAATCCAGCATCAGGATGCCGGGTTGGCATTTGCGGAATGAAAAGTGGTCCCGGTCCCGAGCGATCGCATCCGGGTAGGAGCCCGCCCGAAGGGTCTCTTGGGTGAGGAGGCGGGCTTTCTCCTTCTCGGCGGTTCCAAAGCAGAGCGCGGAGCTCGAGGGCAGGTTCTCGATCAGCTCCTTCAGGTCGACCAGACCCGTGATGGTGACCCGCTCCGCCTCTCCCTCATAGATATTGGCAGCCGACCGCTTGCGGAGCTGGCCCTTGTCATCAAGGTCAAAAACCTTCGTGGCATAGCCCAGATTGTTCCTGAGCAGGGTGAACTCGCACCCCGGGCGTTTTTTTTCGCCGGAAAATAACTCACCAAACTCACATAACTCACCGGGGTAGCCGCAGGCCGTCCTGCGGCTGCCTTCGGTTGGAACTTCCGATCCAGGCGCCTTCAACTCAAACGCTTCGACAAAATCATCCATTTATAAATCCTTTCAAACACTTACCAATATAACAGGCCTCCAATTGAACGAGGCGACAATTTCAGTTTGAGGGAACGGGGTGCTCGATAAGGTGACGGATATCCTCAACCCGCCAAGCCGTCGTCCTGGGGCCCAACTTTACGGGTTTCGGGTACCTTCCCTTCTTGATGCCCTCCCACCAACTGCTCTTCCCGACAGGGATTAGGGCAAGAACTGTGGCAAGCCGAACGAAGCCGGTCTCAGGCAATATACTTTGTTTTTCCATGAACACCTCCAATCTCTACAGTATATAGATGGATTTTAGCAGACAGGAGGCAGGTTTCGAAGCTTTATTGAGTCTCATCAATTACCGCTTTTTCTGAGACTTCAATCCTTCTTCTTCTTCGCTCGGAAGATCTTGGTCCGGCTGATTCCCTTCGTCTGAAGATGCTTAATCGCTGAGTCTTGCTTAGGGTATTCCCGCTTTGCCGAGGCCAGTGCCAGTCGGACGAACGTCGGTTTAAGCGCCTTATCAGGGTCGTCACGTCTCCCACGGCCTTTGCGAACAAATTCCAACCGCCAATCTCTGGAGCCCGGCCGGGGATCGAGAGCATCGCCCACCTGGCGATAAACATCAGCCGCGTCTCGGAGATACCGTCCAATCGGGGCAAGGCTCCCGGTATTGATGGCGTCTTTGACCTCGACGAGAGCCCCTTCCCAATCGGAGTCTTCGTCGCGACTATCATCGGGGGCAGGGCGCTGGCGGCGGTGGGAGACGAATTGGAGTTGCCGAGCCGTTCCGTCCGGGGGGTCCAAGAGGTCGGCTAACAGGCTCAGCGCCTCTGCATGATCGCGGGCAAAATATCCAACGCCTCGTTCATTACCATGTCGAAGGTCTTTCCTCGCGTGGGAGGGACCGGCCTCGCCCGGCACGTAGGAAGTGGGGACAGATTTTGCTTTTCGCCGTTCCATATTGCGCCTCGGTCAGAGAACTTGCTTCTCAGGGCCGGCGTGACCCTCGCTTAGCACCGTCGCCTCGGCTTGCCGTGGCGAAGACGGCCCAAGCGTTCATCAACTCACGCCGCTTTTCAAAAAGGTCGCTACGCCGATAGGCGGCCTCGGCTTTATCGCGTATCGTGTGGGCGAGCGCGGCCTCACAAACCTCTCGCGGGAAGTTGGTACGCTCCGCTGCCCAATCGCGAAACGCTGACCTGAAGCCATGGGCGGTGACGTCGACGCCCATCCGGCGAAGAGCCATCAAGAACACCATGTCCGACAGCGGTTTTCCTGCTGAATGGCCACGGAACACATAGGGGCTCCCGTCCGATAGCTCCTTGGCCCGCCGAACAATTGCGAGACATTTGGGGGCAAGCGGAACTCGGTGCTCTCGTTTGGCTTTCATTCGCTCTGGGGGCACGGTCCACACGCCATCCTTCATTTCGGTCCAGCGTGTTTGGAGCACCTCATTTGTACGGGCAGCTGTCAGAATGAGAAACTCAAAGGCTAGCTTAGTTGGCTCGGTGATGGCCTCACTGGCGCGCAGGGCCCGGATGAACGGTGGCACTTCGGCGTAGGGGAGGGTCGCATGGTGTTTTCTTTGATCTGGTTGCCTTGGTAGCCCCTTCGCGACGCCGTTAACCGGATTCTCGCCTGCTCGAAACCCCGCACAATCCGCCATCATAACGACATATGCCTTTGTTTTTACAAATGTAATCTGAAAATTATCATTTGGCCAGCCCACATTTTACCCCTCAAAAGGATGCGGTCTTGGGCGGACTATTTCGGATAATCCGGGACTGTCGAGTGGATGCCATTCGGCGCCTTGCAAGTCGGCGCCTAGGGGCGGCAGGTTTGCGTTCGCATCGACCTTATCGTCTTCTGTCACGCTTTGCTCTATCTGGTTTCCCCGAGACCAGACCGGCACTCGGACTTGACCATTTCCGCGTGCACGACCTGCGCCGCACTGTGGCCACCGGAATGGCGTCCCTTGGGATCAACCCGCACACGATCAGCCTCGTGCTCGACCACATCAGCGTCACGAAGGGAACGGTAACGGGGGCCGTATACGTGAAGTATTCCTTCGACCCCGAGAAGCGGGAGGCTCTTGACCGCTGGGCAGCACATGTGGAGCAAGTCATAAGAGCGGACGACATTCCATGAGGGCGCTCTAACCACGCCCGAGCTCACCAGCAGACAAAGCGATCGGTACTGAGCGGTGACCCGACGTGCCTGAACCAGCGGATAGCCCCGGCATCATCTCCGAGATGCTTCGGCAGGGAGAGCAGCCAAACAACCTGCTTCCGCCGATCAGATCGCCAACGCCTTCAGCAACGCATCGCGGGCATCGAGGTAGTAGTGGATGGTGATCTTGGCCGCCAGATCGTCGGGCAGGTCGTTCAATTGCCGCCGGCTGCTGATCGGCATCAAGATGCTGGCGGCACCTTTCTCGATGGCAATTTCAACGACGGCGACGGGATTGAAGATCGTTTCGATGGAACCGCCCAAGTTTAGACCTCCGGTGACAGCGAGACCGCCCTTGATGCTCTTCTGGAGGAGCGATGAGCAGAGAGCGACAAGCACGGCGACGCCGACCGCAGAGCCGCTCTTGGCGCTGTCAAATGCCCGCAGTTGAACCGAGAACTCGTGCTGGCGAGGGTCGCGGTCGCCGACGAGTTCCTTCGCGCGCGCATAGAGGTTCTGCTCGGCGCACCGGACACTTTCCTTGAAAGGCGGAGGTGCCGGCTGGTTCAGGATCTTCACACCGCTGCCCGGACCTTCAGTGACATTCACCTGATACAAACCCGGGTTTTCGTCGCCGCCGCCGGACGAGATAACCCAGGCCTGTCCCGGCGGCAGAGGATCGCTGCCAATGCTGTTCTCGCTGTAAAGCTCGGGCGTGGGCACAAACTTCTCCACCCCGTCATCGCCCATCGAGTAGCTGAACTGGGTATTACGAAACTCGGCGGAACCGATGCGCTTTTGCTGTTCCTTGACCCGCCGGCGGCACTCCAGTGCGATCCGCAACGCCCACTCCAGCACCTCGTCGGGAACCGGAGTATCTGGGTTCGGCGATACCAGCTTGATGAGTCCGCTGACGGTTTTCTGGACGCCCCTAAGGTTGCCCTTTCCTAATCCCGCACACCGAACGGGCGCAGGTAACCCTTGCAAGCAAATCGGCAGCAACCGGTTGCAACGGATGATATTGGTTCTGGATAATTCTAGCGCCACCAGGGAGACCGGCTGAGAATGCCTCATCCTCGGTCAAAGAAGCCTAAAGCTGCTGCCGACAAAGCCTCGCCGGCGAACCAGCCATGTTGCTCACGCGCGGTCTTGAACAGGCTGCACTGAAACTGAAGCCCCGCCGGAGCGATCTGGGAACAAATGAAACAGAACCATCTTCCAAGCATCGGCTTAGGGCTTGTCCACCCCCGAGGGAGGCGGTAATACGCCACCTGATGCGTATTGCCGGTTTCTATGATTTTGTCGGCCAGGAACTTCAAGCACCGGAGTTTCAGGCAAAGCTAAATTTGCTCAGGTCCGGATAACACAATACCGGTTCTCGGCTACCTCACGGCAGCTCAGGCCGCCGAGACCGTGAAGCCCTTGCAGGCCTTCAGCTTCCACACGGATACCAAGGACGCTGTGGCCTATTTCATCGCCGACAAAGGCGCCTGCGACGTGGTCGTGACCTAACGGATGAGTTCGCCTACGCACCCACTCGCTTCGAGGAAGTCGTCGAAGCCAACAAGTCGACGCTCCATCAGGTGGATGACGGGAAGTCGCTTGAGTTTGCGTGCGCGCCCGACGCCCAGGCGATGACCATCAACATGCTTGCGACAGTTGCGGACAAGCACTGATTTCACGGGAATTAGCGATTGGAGCTAGAGCAACAATGCCACGCGGCACTTGTGAGAACTGCGAGGAGCACGACGCCTTCGTGTATGCCAGCCCACTTGCCTTTAGCAGGAATGTCTTTGTCTGTGTGCAGTGCCTCGCCCTTCCGCGTGAATGCGATGACGACGAAGACGATGAGAACGCCGATTGCCCATGTGGCAATCCTCACAGCGCCAACACCGCGCGCTGAGTAGTCTCCGTCTCGGTCATGGATCAATCGTAACGGTCTGCATCGAAGGCCCGGGCAACCTTGTGATCCATAATCTTCACGTCGGCGTCGTGAAGCGCCTCATCGAATTGAGCTGTGAAGCAATGCACGCTGAAGCGCACGTCAATCACGATGCTTCGCTTGAGTGGTTCGCACGGACATTCGAGCTTCAGTGGTTCGAGATGGCTGAGACCGAGTGGGTTGCCCCGAACCGTGACAGACCAGTACGCCATATGAAGCTTCGATGATCCGGTTCTGGGGTTGGCCCGAAGCCCCGCTTGTTATAGAGCTCCGGGCCGTCGCCGCTGACGGGAGTAGGAGTCAGGCGGCGATAGACGACTTTTTACGGTTGATGCGCCGACGGTCACAGCGCGAGCTTAAGATATGAAAGTGCCCGGGCGCTCAGTCCGAGCGCACCAAGAATGCTCAGCATCACGATCGTGATGATGGTGATGTATTCGCCACCAATTAGCAGGGGCACCCCGAGCTGGCGCAGGAGCCCCGCGGCGATTGCGATGACGATCGGAACGGCTGCCACGATGGCCACCGGTACAGCGGCCATCTCCTTCGTTTCCAGGTCGCTCGACCCCGCCTTGGCAAGGCGCAACGAGCGCGCCTCTAGGAGAGCGAAAAAGGCGATCAGCAGTCCTAGTGTGAGGAGATAGGCGGGTTGCCCCGGCGCGAACAAGGTGGGTGCGCTGTGTGGACCGCGTAGGAAAAGTTCAGCATCAAGAAGCCACTTGAGCGAGCTGTAGGCGAGGATGAGCGGCCAAACCCAGATCGTAAGCGGCCGGCGGTGGCCGTCCGCTTCCACCGCTCCGGAAAGTAGCGCTATTGCGAGCACAACAAAGGCAATCCCCGCGGCTAACTGCATCATCGAGATCTCGCCTTGCCCTAGCCAAGTCACGAGGTGCAGAGTCCATGCGGGCACCGCGGCCAAGGTTGGTGCAACCAACAGGACCCAGAAACCACTGCCGACCCCATTGCGCGTGATCTTGTCGGCAAGCCACATGAGAAACGCCGTCCCCGCCACGATTACGATGATGTAGGGAATGCGGAACATCGGACCGGGCTCCGGGACCACATGCGTGCTCCCCACCGCAAAGTGTGAGGCCTCCAGCGCAAAGGCCATGTCCCGGGCTTGCCACACCGCGAGGGCGAGGCCGAGCACGAGCACCATACGATTGAGCTCGTATCGATTGCGAAGGTCAGCTTGTTCCCACTGCCGCACCGCCGGGACTAGCACCTTGGCCAACTCTGCGAGCACAAGCGCCCTGAAGATTGGCATCATGCCCAGGGCAAAGATGGAACAGCGTTCGGTTGTCGTATTTGCAAGCACCGGGACGAACTGGGGATCTAGCCCGGGCACAGGAAGATGGCAGCCGAGGCGGTAAACCATCAGCGCGACGAGTGTGATGCCAAGGCGAAGGGCCAAATCGTCCGGACTTACACCCGCATACGTATGTTTGCCCGCTGGCATGGAAGACCCCAATAGAAAACGGTGCAATCAGCAATGGGTTACAATAGCCGACTAAACGGTTGAGGTAACGCGTCGTGTCCGCTGACAACATTTCCAGCCGCCGATAGGCCACATCACTTCCTCTTGCCGGCGGGCTGCTCCGGGCCGTCGCCGCTGACGGGAGTGGAGAGGCGGCAATTAGGCAGAACCGCGCCCCTTGACGTTGACACCCAACGCAGCCAGCCTTCGCAGGACTGCAGGGTCGGTCTCACGATACCCACCTGCGGCTAGCAGCGCCGCACGGTCACGTTCCTCCCGCTCCGCCCGAAGGAGTTCAGGGGGCGGCTCTTTTGGCGGATTAACTCCAGGGCAAAGATCTATCTCCACCATCGCGGATGGCTTCACTCGGTCATAGAGTTGAGCCATTACGTGGTGCAGCTTTATGATGGCGTCGCGTTGTCGCGCAGATCCGCAAGCTCGACGATCATGGGGGCGATGCAATCGACCGCCTTCGCGATTTGTGGCAGCCCCCAAAGCTTTTTGATCTCTATCGCCGTGACTGAATCTATCTTACTCGACTGTGCCATCGCCCTCTCCTTCACTGCTGCTAGTGCTTACTCGCTTTCCAGCATCTCTTGAGAGCCACTGCTTCCTCAATAGAGCGACAGGGAATAGCTCCTACTGAAAGCTGTTCTCCAACTCCGCTATTGGCGATGAACCGGAATACCTCCTCGCCCTTGATCAGCATGTTTTGACCGCTAGGCCAAACGCCCCAGACGACATCGACGCCATCAATGTAGTCGCACACCTCTGAGAACGTGGCCCCGTTCAAATCTTTTCCCACCTTGTTTGCTAGGTCGACAATCTCCTGATCAGTCATATCGAACCTCACTTCCTCTTGCCGGCGGGCTTGCCGCCGCCCGATAGATAGCCATTCGCCTTCAGGTGATCGATCAACAACGTCTCGATGAGTGCCGAAAGTGATCTATTGTCGTCGCCGGCGGCCTTCATGCCAGCTTCTTTCACTGCCGGCTGCATCCGAAGGAGAAGCGTCGCGCTCTTGGTCGTTCGCTGCATGTTGATTATATATCGCTCAGATATTGACGGTGCAAGGGCCTGAGCATATATCGGTTCGTGCTACAATGAAAGCGGCCCCCGCGCCTGCGCTAACAGGAACGGAGGCCTAACCCCAGGCAATGGAGATTACCCATGCCCAAGGCTAATCACGTAACAAGCACGCCATCCCCTAACCGCCGGTCAATCCTCGCAGGAGCCGGCGGTCTTGCTGCCGCCGGTGCCCTCTCTGCGGCGGCCCTCGCGCTTCCTACTGCCGCGCGAACGGCCCGACCTTCAATCCCTCTCCAGACCTGCTCGAATACCGTCGTCGCAAGGCGGCGTGGAACGATTGCTTCCCAGAGCGCGACTACGAAGAGGACGAGGCTTGGGAGGATCGCGTGGCCGAGACCAGCGACGCCGTGGAAGAGATGATCGGGTCATTTCTGGAGCGCGCAGACGCTCCGCGCTCGTGGGCCGACGTGACGGAGATGGCCGAGATCGTCTTCACAGAGCTATTCGAGTTCGAGGACGGCAAGCTGCACAAGCACTCCGAGCATGACGAGATCGACATGATGCTGGTGAAAGCCGTCCTTGCCATGGGAGGACATCGTATCGAACCCAAGCCGGAGCCCGAATTGCCGGCCGGCTCCGTGATCAAGCTCTCGAACCGTCCTTACGCTCCTGAGCGTCCTGGCTACTGGACGGATTACGACATTGTTTGGGTCGGGCTCCTGATCGGCCACTTCCGCGGGACCGAGAAGGCCGCCGCATACTTCGACGTGCCTGAGGCCGTCATCCTGGGGTGGATACGGACCGATTACATTCCGCCTGCTTGGCACCCAAAGGTCTATGCCATCCTCGAGGAAACGGGCCAGACCATCGCCCCGCACCTTCTTGGCTTGGCTGAGGATGCCCTGCCGCGTCTCCCTGAAGCAGGAGGCGCCAATGTCTAAGAGCGCCAAAGGCCGAAGCGCCCGCAAAGCCTCAAAGCCGAAAGACGAAGCAGATGTCGCCTATGGCGTTGTCTGTAAGCCAGGCCAGACGATCGCTCCCGACTTGCACGGGTTGGCGCTCGATAAGGACGGGCACACCCACGCTTATGTGCGTCTGCACCTGCCATTGGAACCCGGTTGCGCCGTCGCGTTGCTGGGTGACAAAAATCAGGCTCGGCCTCTACTGGCCAGGACCGCCCAAGCAGTTCGCCGAGTACTCGGACGTGTGGAGACAAGCGGCAAGCCTCAAGCGATACCGCGCGGATCAACAGCCGTGCGCCTCGTCGGGGTTTCCCGGAGCGCCGAGCAGATCCGTGGAGGCGTCGATGTCTAAAGCCAACCAAACTGCGCCGCGTGATCCGGCGCTATCCTTCGTTGCTAAGCGCGACAAGAAGGGCAGGAAGCTAGTGCCCTATGACTTCTGGAGCGTCGGGGAGACTGGCGAGTATTGGAACGACTGCGACAAGGGCGTGCGGCTCGCGGAAGATCGATGCGCGACCGGAGCTGTACCCCGGGGGGATCGTGGCCGAGCGCTGGCGTTAGCCACAGCCTACTCAGGGTGATGCGCCCAACCGCTTCAGTCCGTCCTTGCTTTCCTGGTCCGAAGGATCTTTTGACAGCGCGCGGCGATAGTCGGCGATCGCTTCCTCGCGTCGACCCAAAGCTTCGAAGATTTGTCCGCGTGTGCCGAGCGTACGCGCTTCGTCGGGTCTTAGCTCAAGTGATTTCTCGGCGTCCTGCAAGCCCTGCGCCGCCTTGCCCGCCTTGAGGTAGTACCAGGCACGGTTGTTGTAATAACGGGCGTCTTTGGGATTGATCTCAATCGCCTTGGTGTAGTCGGCGATGGCGCGGTCGAACTCGCCCTTCAACCCATAGGCGACGCCGCGACCGTAGTAGGCGTGCGCATATTTCGGGTCGAGCTCGATTGCCTTGGTGTAATCGGCGATGGCGCGGTCGAACTCGCCCTTCAACCCATAGCCGTTGCCACGATTGTGGTAAGCAACGGCAAGGTTCTGCTTTGTCTGATCCCCTTTGGTGATGAACTCGGTGCAGCCCTTGATCGAGAGATCGCGGTCCTCCCCTTGCTCGCAATCCTTCCAAGCGTCGGCCACGCGGCCGGTAGGGTAATCATCAGCCCTATGCAAAACGCCACAATGCGCAACAGGCACACCCCTTGCCTCGATAACCAAGAGAGTACCATAAGCGGTCAACTCAAGCGGCGGGTGGCCGACACCATGAATGGCGACGATTTGCAGAGGTTCTCTCACTCGATTTTCCGCCTCGCTAACGCGCCAGCGGAAGCTTTCGAGCTCGACTTTTGATTGCTTGAGGAGATCAATCATTCCGTCGCGACCATCGACTTTGAGTGTGAGAACTCCTGAGCGACCATACTCCGCCTTCTTTGAACGCCTCCACAAAAACCCGCCCTGAGGCCTTTGGGCCAGTCGCCGAAAAGTTGAGGACCGCCTTTCCGGATTCGCCGTCGATCGTGATTGAGCCCGAAGGAATGCCGGTCGAAATCGGGGTACCGAGAACATCGGCCGCCTCGGAACTGGTCTTAAGTTTGGATATGCCGAGTTGGTAGGCTTCGGACTGTCCGAGGAGATAGAAGGCGCTGCCAAACAAGGCGCCGCCCAGCACGATCGCGACAATCCAGATCACGGCTCCCCAGATTGCCCACAATCGTTGCACGCGCTTGAAATGTTCCAGGCTATCCCATCGCCCATTGCGCCATGCCCAGCCGCTACCTTTCGCGCCGAGCACGAAAGGCATGATCAGTCCGACAAACGGAATGAGCGTAAGCAGCGCAATGAAGGTGTTGTTTCCGATACCCCATATCCAATTGAGCAGGAACGCGCCCCAGTTCCAACGGTCGATTTCCGCCGGGACGGCTTTTGGCTCGATACGGGCGCGCAAGTCAGTCATTGCTGCTCAGGATATGGCCGTGGTTGTCGGAGACGGAGCGGATCTTCGCTCAGTCTCGTCTTTTGATATATGCTCTCGCTCGCTTGTGCGAGGTCTATGCTGGGTTCGTCTCAACTGGCCGATGTGCCATGACTGGTGCACGCGAAAAGAACGTTCACCGCTTAGCTGAGCGCAAGGGCTTCCGGCTCGACAAAGTGGGCAAGGGCCAGCATCGCTTCTACATTATCAGTCTTGAGTCTAGTGGAAGGATGTCCTCAGGCGTTCCCGACCACGAATACTCATTTTCACTCGAACAAGCCGAAGAGTGGCTCGCTGCACGCGACGATAGAGCTAAGGGCAAGTGATCGCTGATGGCCCCCGAGCCCTCGTCAGGACCCGTCACGCTCAGCGATCTTGTCCGCGAGGACAAGCTGCTGTGGGTCTATTGCTGCGACTGCCACCACGAACGCGACGTGAACCCCGCCACCGTTCCGTTGCCGGCGGAGATGCCGGTGCCCGAGGTTGGCAAGCACATGCGGTGCTCGGCGTGCGGGTCCAGAAAGATCGACGCTAGGCCCGAACAATACCCCGGAGGGGTGGTCGCCATGCGCGACCGGTTACGGGATAAGCCGATCACGTAGGTGGAGGGGCACCTCGCGCGTCTGCTAGATTTGGTCAATTGATTGGGGAGGACAAGCCGTGGCACATCCCTTCGTTGACAGGGTGCTCATCGAGGCACGAAGCATCGTCGCAGATCGTCGTCGCCGGCTGCGCGGCGCCGAAGCCGTGACAGCGGACGGGCGCGAGTGTGATCCTTGCGATGATGGGGCGCGGCGGTTTTGCGCCATCGGAGCCCTGATCCGCGCTGCTCACACAATCATCGACGAGCCCGAACAGGCGCATCAGCTCGGCTGGAAAGTCGCGGGTCTTGTCGCTAAGGCTGCCAAGCTCCCACGCATTGACGAGGACGAACCCGGCTGGGGCCTCGCCATGCTCAGCGATCGGCGCCGCCAGGCGGCTGTGTTGCGTGCCCTTGACGCACTGATCGCTCAGCGTCGGATCTGAGCCGCATGTGCAACCTCTACTCGATGACGCGGAACCGCGAGGCGATCCTCCGCCTTGGCCTGCCCCCCGTCGTCGATACCAGGCACTAAGTTAGAACCCGGCCGCTATCGGCCAGCATCTGGGCTGGCCGGAGCGGAGCGTAGGGCAGACCGGATGCTGGCGGCAAGATCGCTTCTGGAGCCGGCGGGCGATAGTTGAGCGAGGAATGCGGCCTGACGGCGTTGTAGTGTCTGCGCCAGTTCTCAATCAGCACTTCCGCCTCTCGTAGTGTTGTGAAGATCTCGCCGTTGAGAAGCTCGTCCCGAAGCTTCGAGTTGAGGCTCTCGCAGTAGCCGTTCTCCCATGGACTTCCCGGCTCGATGTAGAGCGTCTTGACGCCGATCCGGCCGAGCCACTCGCGCACGTTGATCGCGATGAACTCGGGACCGTTGTCGGAGCGAATGTGCTCGGGTGGTCCGTGCGTGACGAAGAGGTCAGCCAGACAGTGGAGCACGTCATCCGACCGTAGCCGCCTGGCAACGACGATCGCCAGACACCGGCGTGTGAACTCGTCGAGCACAACGAGCATGCGGAAGGCGCGGCCGTCCTGAGTGCGGTCCTGGACAAAGTCATAGGACCACACGTGGTTCGGCCGCTCGGGTCTGAGACGCACGCACGACCCGTCGTTGAGCCAGAGACGGCCCCGCTTCGGTTGTTTCATTGGTACTTTCAGCCCTTCCCGGCGCCAGATCCGATAGACGCGCTTGACGTTGACCCGCCAGCCTTCGGCAACGAGCATCTCGCGGATGCGCCGGTAGCCGTAGCGGCCGTATTGCGTGGCGAGCCGCACGATGTCAGCCGTCAGCTTCGCTTCGTCGTCAGGCGTCTTGAGGCACCGTCTCTGCGTCGCACGAGGCTGTCCGACGACAGTGCACGCGCGACGTTCCGAGACCGGAAGCCGAGAGCGGACGTGCTCGACGCACGCCCGCTTGCGGGAAGGGCTTAGTATTTTCCCTCGAGAGCTTCCTTCAGGATCAGCTTGTCGAGCGTCAGCTCGGAGACGGCCCTCTTCAGGCGGTCGTTCTCGCGCTCGAGATCCTTGAAGCGCTTGGCTTGGTCGAGCTTCAAGCCGCCGTACTCGCGCCGCCAGCGGTAGTAGCTCTGCTGCGAGACGCCGATGCTTCGGCACACCGTACCGATCGCCTGACCCTGGCTCAGGCGAACCTCCGCTTCCCGCAGAAGCCCGATGATCTGCTCCGTCGTAAATCGCTTCCGTGCCATTCCCTTATCTCCTCAGTCGAGGTTGGAAATAGCCGGATTCGCTCAGTCAGCCTGGCATCGGTTTAGGGAAGCAGACCAGGGCCGCTTCGAGCTTCTGCTGCTTGGCGCGTTTGCTACTTGCATCGGGTGTCGGTTTCGACATCAGGCTCTCCAAACGGGAACGGCCCCGCTATGAGGCGAGGCCGTGGGTGGCTAGGTCGTGAACTCATAAACGCGCAGATTCGGCTTCAACAAAAAGCCCTGCCGGATCACTGGGCTCGTTCATTCCGCAACGGCCGGTAAGGTGTGGCAATCCTCACAACGGTCCTCAGGCGGAACGGTTAGGTTGCGGCTAGGCATAGAGATCAAACGGAAGCTTGAGATAGGAAGCCGCCATGAACACTTTGCTCCTCGCCTGCGGCCTCGCCACGGTACTGCTTGCCGGTCTATTCGCTACGAAACGTAAGGCGCGGCACGCACATCTCAAATACGTAAGACGGCGGCAAATTATCGGAGAGGCCGCGGCTGCCGCTGTAGAGGCGCTGGAAGAAGATTTCTTCGCCTACCCGCCGTGCAAAAACCGTTCGCCTTCACTTCTCCCACCGATGTGAAAATCCTCACAGCGCTAGCACCGCGCGCTGAGTAGTCTCCATCGCGGTCATGGATCATTCCGATCCTTGAGACCGTAACCTTGAAAGGAAACTAGCCATGAAGACCTTGATCCTTGCCTCACTACTGGCCCTGACCGCTGTCGCCACCACACAGCCGGCAGGCGCCGGAAGTCCCCCTGGCCATACCGGCTATGTTGGCCGCTAAGCTGACAAACGAGACCGCGCGGCCTTAGTTCTTGGACTTGGGGCCGCGCTTATTTTTTGGCTTCAACAAAAAGCCCCGCGCGGATCACTCTGCGGGGGCTTTTCTTCGATGTGGCAATCCTCACAGCGCCCGCTGAGCGACATGGGTAGGTTCCGGTCATGGGCATCGATCCCGATGCCGATCGCAACCTTAAAGGAGAACTACCCATGAAGAACTTTGACTTGACCACCCGCGGCTCCCTCGTCCAGCTCACCGACGCCGAGATTGACGCCGTCGGCGGCGCAGATTGGGTTCAGAACTGGGTTACGGCCTGGAACAACTACGTGGATGAGCTCCGCTCTCCAGCACGCTCCCTTCACTGACCTAAGAGGCGGCAGCTTCGGCCGCTAAGCTGACAGACTAGACCGCGCGGCCTCAGGTCTTGGACTTGGGGCCGCGCTTCTTTTTCGGCTTCAACAAAATGGGGTTCTTGTCTGTGTGGCAATCCTCACAGCGCCGGCGCAGCACCATCGGTAGTCTCCGACACGGTCATGGATCATTCCGATCCTTGAGACCGTAACAGTGAAAGGAGACTACTCATGAAGACGTTCATCCTAGCCGGCCTACTCGCTGTAACCGCCCTGTCGGCTGCACAGCCAGCAGCGGCCATCCTCATCCGGCCTACATATGGCTGCGGGATGACCGCACTGTGTGCCCCGCCTCCGCCCGCAACTGCGCCGGGCGGCTATCGTCCTTGATCGCAACCTTTTTCAAAAGGAGACTACCTATGAAGACGTTTATCCCTGCCTCACTACTGGCACTCACCGCGGTGTCGGGCGTTGTTGTCACCTCGCAGTCGGCCGCCGCCGGTAACAATGGCGGGAATCCCTTTCGCCAAGGCCGCTAAGCTGACAAACTCGACCGCGCGGCCTCAGGTCTTTGACTTGGGGCCGCGCTTGTTTTTTGCCTTCAACAAGTAGCCCACCAGCGCAGCGGCTTTCGCCAGTGTGGCAATCCTCACAGCGCCATCACTCGAGCCCTGCGTAGTCTCCCTCCCCGGTCAGGATCATTCCGATCCTTGAGACCGTAACCTTGAAAGGAGACTATCGATGAAGACGTTCATTCTTGCGGCACTGCTGGCACTCACCGCTGTCGCCGCCACACAGCCGGCAGCTGCCGGACCAGCCAATAAGCCGTACATACCCTCGGCCACCGTCCACGGCCGCTAAGCTGACAAACGAAACCACGCGGCCTCAGGTCTTGGACTTGGGGCCGCGTTTGGTTTTTGGCTTCAACAAAAAGCCCCGCCATCGCTGACGGGGCTCTCGTCTAGTTGTCATTCACGGTGCGGGCGAATTGGGCCACCTTGGCCGAACGCACCTGCTCGTTCAGAACAGGAGCCATAAGGTCGAGGATGAACGGCATTCGATAGCCCGGTAACGACAGTGCTCGCCATGGCGTTGGCGCTCCGTCTCGAGTACGCCACTCATGGCGCGGTCCCAACGTGACGTCGGTAACGCGGACGTTAAGAGTGCGCTCCCTTGAGAGGAGGCCGAAAGTAGAAATATGAAGGTCAGCCCCCTGGCGTTCCAATCGTGTTACGTAGCGCGTGCCAAAGGCCCTTAGTGCAAGGATAATTGCGGTGCCGATCGCGAGGTTTCCTACACTCCAGGCCGCCCGTTCCCACGGTGTATTTTTCACGAAGCGGTAGACCAACCACGTGAAGGGTGCCGCCGCCATCGCACCGAAGAAGACCAACAGGAATAGCTCCAAAAGGAGAATCCTCCATCGGCGGCTTCCTACATCGAGCAGAAGCATTCCCTCCTCCAGTCAATGCAAAGCGCGGCCCACTGCTTCGCCCGATGAGATGCTGCGACGCGGCCCGCTATAGCGATGAGGTCGACGGCGCTGACAACTACACCGCGCGGCCTCAGGTCTTGGACTTGGGGCCGCGCTTATTCGAGCGGGGCTTAGCATGGATCACCGGCAACGGCCTTCCTAATCGGAAAGTTGGCGTTCGCAGATCTTTCGCCAGCCGCTCTTGGTGATGTGAGTCTTGCTGTCCCAGCTTGCCATGCACTGCTCAATTCTCTCCTGCCGTGCTTCTGATGTGTCGGCGGGTGAGCTTGTGCTGTGCTTGGGCTCTGTTGTCGCTTCGGTTAACGCCGGAACCCTCCAACTCAAGCGCAGGACCGCTGCCCGTCACTGAAAACAGCTGCGCGCAGAGTAACCAGCATAAGATGCGGTGGGCGAACATGACCTACTCCGAGAGAGCACGCATTGTGATTTGCCCCTTGCAGCCAAACTTCCGCAATAAGAGTGGCAATTCTCACAGTGCGAGTGGCGCGACCCTGGCAGTCTTCTCCCCGGTCATGGATCATACTGTCCTTGGCCGCCTTGCAGGGCGCGGAAGCAAAGAGGCTCCACTGGAATTGCGCCAGCGGGGCTTCAAGTTTCAGGCGAGCGTGCTAAAATAACAAAATCGCCATAGTGGCTATGGGTAGTCTCCTGTGGCGGTTACGAGGGCCGGCGCGGTGTGGTGAAAACCTACCGCCCGGCCGACGCATTTTAGGCACGGAAGTTGGGCCCCAGGTTGCGCCAGTCGCGATAGAGACCACGCGCCGTTCCCTTCGTAACACCAAGCCAAAAATATAGCTCGCCTCTGCGTGGCAATTCTCACAGTGCCCGCATGGTGTCCTTGGCAGTCTCCTGTTCGCCCGCAGCCCTGATGGCTAGGGCGCTAACACAGGAGTACTGACGATGATGACTGATACGACCGTCCAAACGACGCCACGCATGCACACCAGTGTCCTGCGCGCCGCAATGTTCGCCTTCGCGGTTATTGCCGCTGTGTTTGCCAGCTTTACCCCCACCCTCGCTCAGGATTGGCAACATTCTGTTGCTGCCTCTGTGGCTTCACCGGCCGCTCCGACGGCGCTCAGCGCGGCACGTGTTCTGGTCGAGCGCATCGGCGGGATTAAATCGCTCGAGGACAGGTTTTTTCCAACAATGGCCGATGAGGCCGAGCGTCTGACAAAGACCGACCCCGTACTTAACGATGCAAAATTCGATGCGCGCGAGATGACGCTGCGGCTCTGCAAGGAGCATGAGGACGAGCTGATCATGGACATAACAAGGATCTATGCGGCACATCTCACAATCTATGAGATGCGCTACCTCACCGCCTTTTTCGGCAGTCAAACGGGCGCGCGCTTCCTGCAGTTCTCGCGCACGTTGAACGCAAACAAAAACCCAGATCGCCGCACGGCGTCGGAGGAGGCGGCCACCGCAATCGGGCTGACGCCGCTCGAGAAGGGGCAGATTTATTCGCAGATCCAAGCGCCGGCGATAAAGAAGTACGTCGATGTCGAGCCGATCATATTGGCCGAGGTGACGGATGCCGAGGTGAAGTGGGGCAACAAGATCGGCAAGGAGATCATGGACGCGGCGATCCGCGAGCGTTCAAGCCATTCGGGCCAGGGGGCATACCGTCGTTCGATTCCCGCCGTAGGTATCCAATGCCCTTGTGAAGCTGGCTGCCTGCCCGCGCGACAGCGGCTTGTGATGCTTGGCTCTAGGACGAGCAATAGCGCCCTTCAAAGCAGCCGCCGGATCGCCTCCCGCGCGTAGGGTGGCAACCGCATAGCGAAAGATGGCCGAACACCACTGCCGCACCAACAGTGCCACGCTCTCCGCACCTCGCGCCTCCATCCGTCGGATAACTTCCAGCAGGTGGGCGGCCGTCACGTCGCGAATTGGCAATCGACCGATATGAGGGAACGCGTCTGCCTGAAGAAAGCGCTCGACCTGGCAGAAGTAGGGATGAGTCCAACCTGCTTGCTTGTGCGCCAACCATTCCCGAGCGACTGCCTCGAAGGTGTTTGCGGCCTCTGCGCGTTGCGTGAACCGTGCTTCCTTCCGATGATGTGCCGGGTGGATGCCTCGCTTTACTAACTCCCTCGCTTCGTCCCGATAGCGCCGCGCATCATCAAGCGAAATGTGTCCAGCGCGTCTGTCGTTAAAATACTCACCGATAGCAAAGACATTCTCCTTGCGCTCGATGCGATAGCGATAGCGCCAGAGCTTGGTGCCGGTCGGACGTATTTCCAGATAGAGCCCTCTGCCATCGGTCAGCTTGAGGGGCTTTGTGCAGGGTCTCGCGTTGCGGATTTTGGTGTCGGTCAATGGCATCGATGCCTATCATACCCGCACAAATACCCCCAACGCTCCGGGATGACAACGGTTTATCCCGGATGTCACGGGATGTAACATTCTGGAATACAAAAGTTTTTTGAAGGAAGCTGCACCTGATAGGACTGTGCCGGACGCCGATGTTGCTTATCGATGAGGATGAGCATGGCGGTCACGATCCCGGCGCACAAATTGTGTGCAAGGGTGTAGGGAGAGGCGCCATAAGCGTCAAGGGAGCCCCTTAGGCGTGAGGAAGTGATTGAGCCGTCCGGTCCCCGGCCTGAGGTCCGGCCAGCTCTCCGCATCGAAGGCGATGACCGCGGCGGCAGCGGTTGGGAACTTCTCCGACAGGCGCGCGAGCTCGTCCGCCGGTCCGTCGCCGGCGAGCAGCAGCGCCAGCTCCTCGAAGCCCGGATTGTGACCCACCATCATGACGCACTTGGGACTGTTGCCCTGGTGGTCCGGCTTGATCTTATGCAGTCCGGTGAGCAGCCCATCGGGCAGCGCCATGTAGAGTGCGTTGTCGTAGACGACGGGGGGCGATTGCGATCCGAGTGCCGGCAGCACGAGTGCCAGGGTCTCTCGCGCGCGCACGGCGCCCGAGCAGAGGATGAGATCGGGCCGAAGACCGAGACGCGCCAGCGCCGCGCCGATCTCGGGCGCGGCTTTCTTTCCGCGCTTGGCGAGCGGCCGTTCGAAGTCGGAAAGCCCGGGGCCGTCCCAGCTCGATTTGGCGTGGCGCAAGAGGATGAGCGTCAGCATCGGCGGACCATGCCGCGGCCTGGACGTGTGTCAAGCAAAGTACGCAAATTCGACTGTTATGCAACTTTCCGGGGACGAGCTCTAGCGACCGTAAAGACGCCCCAATGGCGCCGCTGTTGGGATTGTTCTACTGTAGTGGCGTTCCCGGCGGGCGGGTCTGGGCAGATGCATATGAACATGGCCTCCGCATCGGCATCGCCGGCCACGGATGGCACAAGGCGAGCCCCACCATCAGGAATGATCCCGGAGCGCAGGGATGAGTGACGCCGCTCGGGGCCGCGGCCTCTATCTCGACGACCTCTCTGTCGGGCAGCAGTTCGTGACCGCGTCGCACGCGCTCGATGAGGCGCAGATCAAAGCATTTGCCGCACAGTTCGATCCGCAGCCCTTTCATCTCGACGCGGAGGCAGCGAAGGCGACCGTCTTCAAGGGCTTGGTTGCGAGCGGCTGGCACACTGCGGCTATAACCATGCGCTTGCTGGTGGAGAGCGTCCCGCTTGCGGGCGGCCTCATCGGACTGGGCGGCAGCCTAATGTGGCCGCGCCCCACTCGTGCCGACGATGTCCTCACCGTGCACGGGGAGGTCACAGATGTTACGCCCTCGCAGTCGCGCTCTGACCGCGGCACCATTGGTATCAGTGCCGAGACGCGCAATCAGCACGGAGAGGTGCTACAAAAATTCACGGCAACGCTGATGGTGCCGCGCCGCCCGGGCGCGTGAACAGCCGAGTCCACAAAGCGTTCCCTCAGCCAGAGCGCGCCGCGAAACGCACTGCCTCCTCGGCGGCGCGGAACAGCGCTTGTGCTTTGTTGATACACTCCTGCTGCTCTTTCTCCGGCACGGAATCGTGCACGAGGCCGGCGCCTGCCTGCACGTACATCATGCCGTCCTTGACGAGCGCGGTGCGCAGCACGATGCAGGTGTCCATCTGGCCGGCGGCGGAGAAATAACCGACGCATCCCGCGTAGGGCCCGCGCTTGGATTTCTCCAGCTCGTCGATGATCTCCATTGCGCGCACCTTGGGCGCGCCCGAGACGGTGCCCGCGGGGAATCCGGCCATCAGCGCATCAACCGCGTCGTGGGAAGCGTCGAGCCGCCCCATCACGTTGGAGACGATGTGCATGACGTGGCTGTAGCGCTCGATGAAGAAGCGCGCGGTCACGTCGACGGAGCCGACTTCGGCGACACGCCCGACGTCGTTGCGGCCGAGGTCGAGCAGCATCAGGTGCTCGGCGCGCTCCTTGGGGTCTTTGAGCAGCGCCTCCGCGAGCGCCTGGTCCTCAGCGTCCGTCTCCCCGCGCGGTGCCGTGCCGGCGATCGGTCGGATCGTCACCTCGCCGTTGCGTACGCGCACGAGAATCTCGGGGCTCGAGCCGACGAGTGCGAAGCCGCCGAAGTCGAGATGGAACAGGAACGGCGAGGGGTTGGTCCGCCGCAGCGCCCGGTAGAGCGCGAATGGCGACAGCGTGAACGGAGCCGAGAAGCGCTGCGAAAGCACCACCTGGAAGATGTCGCCGGCGACGATGTACTCCTTCGCCCGCTGCACCATCGACTTGTATTCGGCGGCGGTGGTGTTGGAGGAGGGGCGCGGTGCCGGCAGCCTGCGGCTCGGCGACGACGGCGCGTGCGGCAGCGGCTCGTTGAGCGCAGCGACGACGGCCTTGAGTCGCTTGCAGGCGGCCTTGTACGCCTTCTCCGCACTTGTGTGCGCCGCCTTGCGGACGGGCGTCACGATCGTGATCTCGTCTTTGACGACGTCGAAGATGGCCATCATCGTCGGCCGCATCAGGATGGCGTCGGGGATGCCGAGCGCGTCGTCGGGCATATGCGGCAGGCGCTCCATGAGCCGCACGGTGTCGTAGCCCATGTAGCCGAAGATGCCGGCCGACATGGGGGGCAGCTCAGGGGGCAGCCGCAGCTCCGCTTCCTTGAGCAGCGCGCGCAGGGAGGCGAGCGTCGGGAGGACGTCCTCGCGGAAGGCGTCGGGCTTGGCGATCGGATTGCGGTTGATGGAGGCCTTGTCGCCCTCGGCGCGCCAGACGAGGTCGGGCTCGAGCCCGATCACGGAATAGCGGCCGCGCGTGGCTCCGCCCTCCACGGATTCCAGGAGAAAGCTCATGGGG
This sequence comes from uncultured Alphaproteobacteria bacterium, assembly GCA_963745205.1. Taxonomy (GTDB): domain Bacteria; phylum Pseudomonadota; class Alphaproteobacteria; order Rhizobiales; family Hyphomicrobiaceae; genus Hyphomicrobium_A. The sequence goes on along the minus strand of CAVUWX010000007.1, from coordinate 501,932 downwards.
CGCCCCGCCGCGAGCTTCAGGTAGGCCGAAACCGGCGTCTCGAGGTCGGCGACGAGCCGCATCCATACGACCTGCGCGGCGCCCGCGTCGTAGCGCTCGGCAAAGCTCGCCAGCGGCGGCATCGCCTCCAGGGGGCCGGCTCTCGATTTGGTCTTGCGCTCGAGCGTGCTCAAAGCATTCCCCGGCCCCCGCGGGCGTCTACTCGGACTCAGTATCGGACCCGGTTACGCGCTTAAATTCCGCCTGGTTGACGTGCACGCCGAGGCGGTCCTCGAGCGCGACGATATATTGGTCCAGCGCCTCGGTGCTGAGGTCCCCCTGGAGCTGCTTGGCGATTGTGGCGCGCTGCTCCTTGGTCGGCTCCGGCGCCGGCGTAATCTCGGTCACCTTGTAGACGATGCGCGTGTCCTTCTCCGGCGAGGAGGCGGCCTTGTCTTTGGCGAGCGTGAAGGCGCGCGCAACGGCGTCCTTCGGCAGGCCCTGCGCCTCGGTCGTGCGCGTGAATGGCAGCGAAGTGTCGACTTTTGCCCCGCCGGCCTCGGCCGCGAGCGAAGCGAAATCCGCGCCAGTGTTGGCCTTCTCCACGAGCTTGTTCGCAAGCTCCGTGATCAGGCGCTCGCGCTCTTTCGCGATGGCGAGCGCCTTGACCTGCTCCTTCACCTCGTCGAACGGCTTCTGCTTCTTGTCGGACACACTCAACACGTCCACCCAGGCAAAACCGCCGTCGTGAAGCTCGACGGCCTCGTTCTGCACTCCAACCTGCGTGTCGAAGCCGGCCTTGACGACAGCGGCGGCATCGGGAAGCGCGACGGCAAGCTTGTCGTCGGGCGTCTTGTTGTTGCGGTCGGTCGCGGGCACCTCCAGGTACTGCAGCTTCATCTGCTCGGCGATGTCCTTGAGCGGCTTGCCGGCTGAGCGACCATCCTCGACCTGGTCGAGCAGCGACTGCAATTGCGCCTGAGCCTTCGTCTTCGCGATCGCATCCCGAACCTGGTCCTTGACGTCGGCGAGCGTGCGGCTGACCGCGGGCTCGATGGCAGATACGTGCACCAGCACGGTGGCGAAGCGCCCCTCGATCGGATCGGACACGGCGTCCTTGGGCAGCGCGAAGGCGGCGTCAGCGATCTTGGGGTCGATCAGCTTGTCCTTGGAGACGAGGCCGAGGTCGATGTCGGCGTCTTTGGCGCCGAGCTCCTTGGCGACGTCCCCGAACGACTTGCCGCCGGCGAGCGCCGCCTTGGCGGCTTCGGCGGGCGCCTTATCCTTGAAGGCGATCTGCTGCAGGCGGCGCCGCTCGGGCGTGTTGTAGTCGTCCTTCGATTCTTCGTATTTTGCGGCGATCTCGGCATCGCTGACCTCCATTTTGCTCTTGAGGTCGTCGATCGCGAGGATGAGCACGCCGAGCTTGCGGAACTCGGGCGAGGTGAACGCGCTCTTGTTGGCCTCGTAGGTCTCTCTCAGCTTGGCATCGTCGGGCTCCGGCACCTTGATCGCCTTGTCGGCATCGATGACGAAATACTGGGCGACACGCTTCTCGTTGCGCCAGCTATTGGTGAGATCGACCAGCGAATCTGGGACGGCGATGCCGTTCATCAGCGCCGCGGTGATCTGCTCGCGCAACTCGTCGCGTCGCCGCAGCGCGACGAAACCGCCCTTGCTCATGCCCATTTGTTGGATGAAATTGTCGACCGCGATACGGGAGAAATTCCCATTGGGATCTTTGAAGTTGGGATCGTTTTTGAGCCCGTCGATGAGCGCCTTGTCCGACAGCGCGAGGCCGAGCTGATCGGCGTGCGTATCCACTGCGGCCCAGGCCATGAGCTGCGCGAGTACGCGCTGGTCCAGTCCGGCGGCGCGCGCCTGCTCCGCCGTGATGTGGCGCCCGGTCTGCCGCGAGATCGCCCGGATCTCGTCCTGCAGTGAGCGCTGGAAGTCCTCGACGCGGATGTCGTGCGGGCCCACTTTCGCCAGCGCACCGCGGCCGAAATTGCGAAATACCGGGCCGATGCCCCAGATTGCGAAGCTGAGGACCAGGATCCCGAATAGGGTCTTGGCCACCATACCCGTGGAGCCACGTCTTAGCGCGTCGAGCATCGATGGTTCGTTCCGTCCGGTTGAGCGGCGCTGCGAGGGGCCTTTGGGCGTCGCCCGGGTGCCCGCGGCCGCGAGAAGCCACGCGAGAATCCTGCGCGTGACGCAGGGTGTCGGCATGATATGAAGCGCAGCCCGTCCGTTATTGCAAGCGGGGCCGCGCGGGAGCGGACGGGGCGCCCGGCGCCTAAGCTTAACGAGCCCGATGCTCGGGGGAGTGCTCACGATGGAGGCTACCCGCATCCTTCGGCCGCTGGTCGCCGGAAACTGGAAGATGAACGGCCTGCGGTCGCAACTCGCCGAGGCCTTGCGCGTGCGCGACGCACTCTCTGGGCGTGGGCCCGAGGCGGCGGCAGATGTGATGATTTGCCCGCCGGCGACGCTCATCCCGGCCCTAGCGGAGGCCGCCCGCGGCTCCAAGCTCCTGGTCGGGGCTCAGGATTGCCACCCGGCAGCCGCCGGCGCCCACACGGGCGACATCGCGGCCGAGATGGTGGCGGATGCGGGCGCCGTTGCCGTGATCGTGGGGCATTCGGAGCGGCGCGTTGCGCATGGCGAACTCGATCGCTTGGTCCGACTCAAGGCGGAGGCCGCGCACCGCGCCGGCCTCACCGCGATCGTTTGTATCGGCGAGACGGCGGGGGAGCGGGCGGCGGACCTCACGCTCGAGGCTGTGGGGCGCCAGCTTCAAGGCTCGCTGCCAGATAGCGCTCGCGCGGCGAACACGGCGGTCGCTTATGAGCCGGTGTGGGCCATCGGAACGGGGCGCACGCCGAGCGCCGCCGACGTAGCGCAGGTGCACGGCGCCATACGCGAGGCTCTGGTGACGCGCTACGGGGTCGAGGGCGGCGCAATTCGCATCCTTTACGGCGGCTCGGTTAATCCCGGCAATGCACGTGAGCTGTTGCGCGCCGACAACGTGAACGGCGCGCTTGTTGGTGGCGCAAGCCTGCGAGCAAGTGACCTTTTGGCCATCGTCGCCACCTATGCACACTAAGCTCGGCATCCGGTCTGGGAATCATTCCGTGTAGTGCTAGAGTTGCCCGATTGATCGGCTTGGCGCGCGAATTTGGGGACTTGGATCTTCCGGTGATCCGCGGGACGAAACGGTTCCGGCACGCCCTGGCGCTGGCGCTTCTTGTCGCCGGCGCCAGAGACGCTTGGGCGACCCATCTCGACAAGACCGCCTGCGCCGACCTCAATACCCAGCTATCGAGCCTGCTGGCATCTGGCCTCAAGGAGGACATGGATAAAGGCGCCGCGTGGGCGTCCGCCAACCTGAGCCCAGAGCGGCTCGTCAGCATCAACAGGGTCATCGAGCTGCAAGGGCTACTCGAGTTCAGGTGCGGTTCGGCGCCAGGCCACAACGTGGCGAAGGTGCCAAACGGCAAGTCGCCGGAGGACAAGTCTCCTGCCAAGGCTGCGGATGACAAGGCCTCGACGGCGAAATCGAACGGCGAAGAAGCTGACGACGCGGCTCCGGCGACGAAGCCGAGCCAGAAGGCTAGGACGCTGCACCGCAAGCGTGGCTCGGCCGCGACGACCCCAGAGTTGCCGCCCGTTGTTCCGGTGTCGGCAGAGCCTGCGGTGCAGCCGCCTCGTGTGAACACGCAGCCCACCACCGCGGCCACCGCAACTTCGGCCAAGCCGGTGTCAGAGGTCAACAAAACCACGGTGACCGCGCCCGCAGCCGTGCTGCCGACGACGGCGGCTGTGCAGCTCGACAAAACTGCGGCGACCACCCCGCCGGCGGCACCACAGCCGCCGCAGGCCAGCAAGGTCACGCCCGTGAGCACGACGCCTCAGGCCGCTTCCGAGGCGAAGAAGCCGACGACGGCCCCCGTCACTGCCCCCACGCCCGCTCAGGCTCAGGCGCCAGCCGTGGCTCCGGGAGCCCAGAAAACGGCAACAAAGAAGAAGCCCGCGCGGCGCGACAGCACCAGCGCTTACGTGTCGCCAAAGGACATCGGCTCGTTCCTGCCGACGGGCAACTAGCCCCGCCGCCCCGTAGTGCGCCCATTTCCGCGCACTAGCCTCGTGCCGGCTTCTGGTATAGAACGCTGCCCAATCCCCCGGTTACGGAGCTTTGCGCGGCCATGGCGACTGCCCTTCTCGTTCTGCACCTGATGATCGCAGCGGCGCTCGTCGGCGTCGTGCTGCTTCAGCGGTCGGAGGGCGGCGCGCTGGGCATGGGCGGTGGCGGCGCCGGCGGCTTTCTGACAGGGCGGGGCACGGCGAACCTGTTGACGCGCACCACGGCCGCGCTCGCCGCGGCGTTCTTTACCACCAGCATCCTTTTGACGCTGCTGGCCCAGTCGAGCACGCCCGCGGGCTCGATCCTCGACACCACCACCCCGCCGTCGAGCACGGCCCCGGCCACCCCCGGCACCACGCCGCCAGCCGGCCAGCCGGGCGCGCCCGAGCAGGGCCGCGGCGGCATTCTCGACAAGCTGCAGCAGCCACAGCCAGTCGTTCCTCAGTCGCGCTGATCGGGATCGCTCCTAGCTGTGGGCGCGCGTGGCCGTGGCGCTCCTCTCGGCACGAGCATTTCGCCTTAAGATCTTCCGAGGCTCTTTCGTCTGCGCGTCCAGCCGGAGGATCGCATACGCCGGAGGGCTGCCCGTTTCCGATTACAGGGACGCGGCCGTCCGGACGGAGGAGACGCGCAAGAGTTGCGCGAAGGGATGAGCGCCCGAGGCCATAACCCGTTGCCGGCTTAAGCTAATCGGGGGATTAGTCATAAAGCCTCTTCGAATCGCGGCCGCGTTCGTGTAAGGCTCAAAGCCCATGCAGCGGTACATCTTCATTACCGGCGGCGTGGTGTCCTCCCTCGGCAAAGGCCTCGCATCCGCCGCCCTCGGCGCACTCCTCCAGGCGCGCGGCTATTCGGTCCGCCTGCGCAAGCTCGATCCCTACCTCAACGTCGACCCCGGCACGATGAGCCCCTACCAGCACGGTGAGGTGTTCGTTACGGACGACGGAGCGGAGACCGATCTCGATCTGGGGCACTACGAGCGCTTCACCGGCGTGCCCGCCCGCAAGTCGGACAACGTCACGACCGGGCGCATCTACCAGGACATCCTCGCCAAGGAGCGCCGCGGCGCCTACCTCGGTGGCACCGTGCAGGTGATCCCGCACGTCACCGATGCCATCAAGGAGTTCGTGACCAGCGGCAACGAGGGCATCGACTTCGTGCTGGTCGAGATCGGCGGCACGGTCGGCGACATCGAGGGTCTGCCGTTCTTCGAGGCGATCCGCCAGCTCGGCAACGACTTGCCACCTGGGGCGTCGATCTTCATCCACCTGACGCTCATGCCGTTCATCCCCTCGGCGGGCGAGCTCAAGACCAAGCCGACGCAGCACTCGGTCAAGGAGCTGCGCTCCATCGGCATCCAGCCGAACATTCTTCTGTGCCGGTCCGACCGCCAGGTGCCGGCGGCCGAGCGCCGCAAGATCGCGCTGTTCTGCAACGTGCGCGAGGAGGCGGTGATCCAGGCGCTCGACGTGCCTTCGATCTACGAGGTGCCGCTCGCCTACCACCGCGAAGGTCTCGACGAGCAAGTCTTGAAGGCCTTCAACATCAGCGGCGCGCCCAAGCCCGATCTGACGCGCTGGGAGACGATCACGCACGCGATCGCGACGCCCGAGGGCGACGTCACGATCGCCGTCGTCGGCAAATACACAGGCCTCAAGGATGCCTACAAGTCGCTGATCGAAGCGCTCGTGCACGGCGGCATCGCCAACCGCGTGCACGTCAAGCTGCAGTGGATCGAGAGCGAGATCTTCGAGCGCGAGGACCCCGCGCCGTATCTGGAAGGCGTCAACGGCATCCTCGTGCCCGGCGGATTCGGCGAGCGCGGCTCGGAAGGCAAGATCCTCGCCGCGAAGTTCGCGCGCGAGCGCAACGTGCCCTACTTCGGCATCTGCTTTGGTATGCAGATGGCCTGCCTAGAGGCCGCCCGCAATCTCGTCGGCATCAGCAAAGCGAACTCGACCGAGTTCGGCCCATCGCCCGAGCCGGTCATTGGCCTCATGACCGAATGGATGCGCGGCAACGAGCTGGAAAAGCGCCGGCAGGGCGGCGATCTCGGTGGCACCATGCGGCTGGGGGCCTATCCGGCGGTGCTCGCGGAAGGCAGCCGCATCGCCGGCATCTACGGCTCAGGCCACATCTCGGAGCGCCATCGCCACCGCTATGAGGTGAATACGAAGTACCGCCAGCGGCTCGAGGCGGCGGGCCTGCGCTTTGCCGGGTTATCGCCCGACGGGCTGCTGCCGGAGACGGTCGAGTACCCCGACCATCCCTGGTTCATCGGCGTGCAGTACCACCCCGAGCTAAAGAGCCGCCCCTTTGAGCCGCATCCCCTGTTCCGCTCATTCATCGCAGCAGCGGTGGAGCAGAGCCGCCTCGTCTAGCAAATCATGCCGCGCCGCGTCCGGTGCAGCGCAATCGGGCCGCTGCGTTGCGGTCGCCGAGTTGTTTGATCGTCAGCGGCTGCATGGATTCTGTGCAGAAGGGTTAAGCATCGCTGCCCTGGTGCGCAGCGACCGCCCCACAATTCCTGCAAAAACAGACGCGATTTCAGCGCATTAGCAGCCCCGTTAAGCAACTGGCACAAGTCTTGAGTGCCATAGGGCCGTTAACCAACAGTCGGCCGCCAACAGGCCGGCAATGAAGCCCGACGTGGGCAAGGGACAGACACAAGGAGATGCTCCCCATGAAACTCGTCACAGCAATCATCAAGCCCTTCAAGATCGACGAAGTGCGCGCCGCGCTGACGAAGGTCGGCGTCAATGGCATGACCGTCACCGAGGTCAAAGGCTTCGGCCGTCAGAAGGGTCACACGGAGGTTTATCGCGGCGCCGAGTACACGACGAACCTGCTGCCCAAGGTGAAGATCGAGGTCGCCGTGGCGGACTCGCAGGCTGGCACCGTCGTCAACGCGATCCGGGCGGCCGCCAACACCAACGCCATCGGCGACGGCAAGATCTTCGTGTCTCCGATCGAGCAGATGATGCGCATCCGCACGGGCGAGACGGCCGAAGCGGCAATCTGACCGCTGGCTGGTCCGTTGCGCGCCCCTGCCGGGGCCGCGAGGGCGTCCTGCTCTCGCGTTCCCGGCGGGGCGGCGACTGAACGCCGTCCGTTAAAATCCTGGCCGACAACAAGCGGTTGCTGTGTGGCGAACACGCAACTATGTCCCGGCGTATCGCCGGGTCCCGCCTAGCGCGCGTTACAGAGCTGTTCCACACATAGCGAAGCCCTACGGCCCGAATCGGACCATAACGGGGACGCGGAGGGCGTAGGGGCTCTGGAACTACCTCCGAAAGATGCCGCGGGCATCGCCTCGCGGCGCAAACAAACTGATCGCGCTCAGGGGAGTCTTACAAATGCTATCGGATCCACAATCGCTTATCGTCCTACTCATCGTAGGAGCCATCGCCGGCTGGCTCGCCGGCACCATCGTGAAGGGCTACGGGTTCGGACTTATCGGGAACATCGTCGTCGGCGTTATCGGCGCCTTCATCGGCGGCTGGCTGTTCCCCTCGCTCGGATTGTGGGACATTCCGGGCATTGTCGGCGTGATCGTCTCGGCGACGCTCGGAGCCATCATCCTGCTCGTCATCATCGGCCTCATCCGGCGCGTGACCTGATAAGGGTTTGCGCCGTTCTTTCGAATGACCGCGCTCGTTAAGCGCGGTCATTTGCGTTCCGGCCGTCGCATCTGCCTTCGTGCTATAAGGCCCTATGAGCAAGCACGACCCTTTGAAGCCCAATCCGCGCGTCCTCGTCGGCGGCGTGGAGATTGCGAACGACGCGCCGATCGCGGTGTTCGCGGGCCCGTGCCAGATGGAGAGCCGCGCGCACGCACTCGAGATGGCTGCCGCCCTCAAGGAGATCGCCGGCAAGCTCGGGTTCGGGTTGATCTTCAAGACCTCGTTCGACAAGGCGAACCGCACCTCGCTCGCTGGCAAGCGCGGCGTCGGGCTCGAGGCGGCGCTGGGGGTGTTTGCCGAGATCCGCGAGACGCTGCAGCTGCCGGTCGTGACTGACGTGCACGAGCCGGGGCAGTGCGCGGCCGTTGCGCCCGTCGTCGATGTGCTGCAGATCCCGGCCTTCCTCTGCCGCCAGACCGACCTTCTGGTCGCGGCGGCGAAGACGGGCCGCGTCGTCAAAATCAAAAAGGGCCAGTTCCTGGCGCCGTGGGACATGAAGCAGGTCGTCACCAAGGTCGTCGCCTCCGGCAACCCCAACGTGCTCCTGACGGAGCGCGGCTCGTCCTTCGGCTACAACACGCTCGTCACCGACATGCGCGCACTCCCCATCATGGCTGAAACGGGAGCGCCCGTGATCTTCGATGCAACACACTCTGTGCAGCAGCCGGGCGGCCAGGGCACGAGCTCCGGCGGCGACCGACGCTACGTGCCTGTTCTGGCACGCGCGGCGGTTGCGGTCGGCGTCGCGGGCGTCTTCATCGAGACGCACGAGAGCCCCGACCGCGCGCCGTCCGACGGGCCGAACATGGTGCCGCTCAAGGATTTCGCGCCGCTCATGGCGGAGCTGATGGCAATCGACGCGCTGATCAAGGCATCGAGCCGGACCGGCGCTTAGTCCTGCAGGAAGGAAGCGACGACCCACAACGGCTCGGCGTCGCGGCCCTGCCCGGGCATCAACTTTTCCTGGTGCTGGGCCACTGAAACACAGCCGCTCTGCCCGCACATGGGGCCGGAGTTGAACGTTACGGCATTGAGGGCCGAGATGCTCATGGTCGTGACGAAGTAGGCGACGGTGTAGAGGCAGGTGACCACCCCTAGCGTACGCATGACGAGATCAAATGACATCGCGCGACTCCCTTGGTCATCTTTGCGTTGTGATACCGGCCGCGAGACGCCCGGAAGCGCCGGGAAGCGCGTTCCGTCCGCGGTTCCTTCACACTATGGAAAGAGCGCTTAACGCGACGTTAAGGTTACGCATCCGTGAATGCGGGCGATTCGGCCACCGATGCAGGCGCGCGAGCGGACCGGCGCACGAGCCCGCTGGCGTGCCTTTTGGTCGGCAATCCTCGCCACTCCCGTGCTAAGTTTACCAATCCCTGAAGGACACGAATTCGCTTCGCTGCAGGGCAGCGGCTTGTGCGTGAGGATGTGAGGTTAAGGAAGAGGGGAAGGAGATGCCTGGCGTCACGCTGCAGGAGACCGCAGTTCTGTTGGCCGCTCTTGCGATTGCGGCCCCGCTTGCGCGCTGGCTCGGCATCGGCAGCGTGCTGGGCTACCTCGTCGCCGGCATCCTACTCGGCCCCTCGACCGTGGGGCGCATGTTCTCCGACTACGAGGCGAAGGAGATTCTCGACTTCGCCGAGTTCGGCATCGTGCTCCTGCTGTTCGTGATTGGGCTCGAGCTGCGCCCCAAGCGTCTTTGGGCGATGCGCAACGCCGTGTTTGGCCTCGGGAGCGCGCAAGTGGGGGCTACCGGGCTCGTGTTGGCGGTGATCGCGCTCACCCTCGGGTTCGCGTGGCAGACGGCGATCTTCGTCGGCTTCGCGCTTACGCTTTCATCGACCGCCTTTGCGCTGCAAGTGATGGAGGAGACGGGCGACCTCAACACCCGTCACGGGCGCTTAGGCTTCGCGGTTCTGCTCTTTCAGGACCTTTCGGCGATCCCGCTCATCGCGCTCGCCCCGCTGTTTGCTGTCGTCGGCGTCGACAACGCGCCGAAGATGGACCTGCTCGCCGGCCTGAAAGGCCTCGGCATCATCGCGGTCGCGATCGTTGCCGGCCATTACCTGCTCGATCATTTCGTGCGCCTCGTGGCACTCGCACGCGTCAAGGAGGCGATGACGGCGACCGCGCTTCTGACTGTTGTCGGCTTCGCTATCCTGATGCAGCACGCCGGCGTCCCGGCCTCGCTCGGCGCCTTCATCGCCGGCGCGCTGCTGGCTGAATCCTCCTATCGCCACCAGCTCGAGGCCGACATCCAGCCGTTCGAGGGCCTGCTGCTCGGCCTCTTCTTCACGGCGATCGGCATGACCATCAACCTGCAATTGCTGTTGGACGAGCCTGCGCTCATCCTCGGCCTCGTCGCCGGCCTCGTGGCCATCAAGGCAGTCGTGCTCTACGCGCTCGGGCGCTGGCAGGCGCTGGACCCGGGGCCGGCGCGCCGTCTTGGGATTGCGCTGTCACAAGGCGGCGAATTCGCCTTCGTGCTGTTCACCGTGGGCTATGCCGCCGGCGCGCTGACGTGGGAGACATCCGAGCTCTTGAGCATCGTCGTGACCCTGTCCATGGCGACAACTCCCATTCTGCTCAAGCTCGAGCAGATGCTGTGGCGCAAGAAGAAGGCGACACCCGAATACGAGACACCGCCTGCCAAAGACGGCCACGTCATCATCGCCGGCTTCGGCCGCTTCGGGCAGATCGTGGCGCGCATCCTGCGGGCAAAGCGGATACCCTTCACCGCGCTCGACATCAGCGCCGAGCAGGTGGAGTTCGTCAAACGCTTCGGCAGCCAGGCGTTCTACGGCGACGCGAGCCGGCCCGAGATCCTCGACGCGGCGGGCGCGCATGACGCCCGCGCCTTCGTGCTTGCCATCGACGACGTCGAGGGCTCCGTGCGCACGGCCGAGGTGGTGCGCAGCCGCTATCCGGATCTGCCGATCTACGCGCGCGCTCGCAACCGCGCGCACGCACACCGCCTGCTCGATCTCGGCGTGACGCATCTGCAGCGCGAGACGTTGCTCTCGGCAATCGATGTCACGAAGGACCTGTTGCTGGGTCTCGGGCTGACCGAGCGCGAGGCGAACCGCATTACGAGCACCTTCCGCAAGCACGACGAGCGCCGCCTGATCGAGGACTACAAGCTCGCGAGCGACCTGGAGAAGCTGCAGGAGCGCGCGCGCAGCGACGTGAAGACACTCGAAAAGCTGTTCGAGGAGGACTCCGCCGAGGAGGCGCGGATGGAGGAAGCCTCGGGGGCCAAGGAGGCCGCGCAGTGAAGCCCATCATCTGCGTCGGGCATGCGGCGCTCGACTTCGTCTATCGCATCGAGGCGTTTCCGCCTGTGCCCACGAAGGTGCGCTCGCTCGAGCACATCGAGAGCGGAGGCGGCATGGCGGCGAATGCCGCCGCCACGATCGCGCGGCTCGGGGGTGCGGTCGAGCTGTGGAGCCGCACGGGGGCCGACAGCGCAGGCAGGCGCATCCACGCATTCCTCGAGCAGGAGGGCGTCGACATCCGCTACGTGCGTCCCTACGAGGGTGCGCGTTCGTCCACCTCGGCCGTCATCGTCGACGGCAAGGGTGAGCGGCTCATCATCGGCGAGCGTGATCACGCGATGTCGATGGACGCGAGCTGGCTGCCGCTCGAGCACATCGCCGCCGCCGCCGCGGTGTTGAGCGACCTGCGCTGGGTGGAGGGAACGCGCTCGGCCTTCACCGCCGCGCGCGAAGCCGGCATTCCCACTCTGCTCGACGCCGATCTCGGGGGCGGCGGGTTTCTGGAGGAATTCCTCTGCCTCGCCGACTACGCGATCTTCTCGGCCCCCGCGCTCGACGGTTTCTCACCGGGCGCCAACGATGCCGAGCGGCTTGCCCGCGTTCTGTCGCTGGGCGTGAAGCACGCGGGCGTCACGCGCGGCGCCGAAGGCTACACCTGGGCCGGGGCGGGGGGCCAAGCCGGCCACCAGCCCGCGTTCGCAATCGAGATCGTCGACACCACCGGAGCGGGAGACGCGTTTCACGGCGCCTTTGCCTGGGCGCTGGCCAGCAGACACGCGCCGGCCGACTGCGCGCGCATCGCCGCCGCCGTCTCCGCGTCTCAAATGCCGCCGGCTCGGGGCCCGCTCGGGGCTCCCGACGCTGGAAGAGCTCAATTCCTTCCTCAAAACACACTGATACAAACCAATGGAGACGTGCCGCCGCGCCCGTAGACGTGGGGCGGCAGCATCGCTAAACGTGCGGAGTACGAGCCGGCCCGCGCAACGGCCGCAAAAGGGGACCGCAACATGACCGAGGCGCGCGAGAAGACCACGCCGTCCCAGGCCGTCGCGCACGCCGACATCCTGCACAAGGACATGGCGAATGCCATCCGGGCGCTGGCGATGGACGCTGTACAGGCGGCAAAGTCGGGTCACCCGGGCATGCCGATGGGCATGGCCGATGTCGCCACCGTGCTCTTCCGCGAGGCGCTGCGCTTCGACGCCTCCGACCCTAAGTGGCCCAACCGCGACCGCTTCATCCTGTCGGCCGGCCACGGCTCCATGCTGCTCTACGCGCTCCTCTACCTCACCGGCTATCCGGGGATGGACATCGGGGAGCTGAAGCGCTTCCGGCAGATGGGCGCCAAGACCGCGGGCCACCCCGAATACGGCCACGCCGCGGGCATCGAGACGACCACGGGCCCGCTCGGCCAGGGTCTCGCCAACGCGGTCGGCATGGCGATCGCGGAGCGCATGCTGAACGCGCGCCTCGGCGGCGACGTCATCGACCACCACATCTACGTCATCGTCGGCGACGGCTGCCTGATGGAGGGCATCAGCCACGAGGCGATCTCGCTCGCGGGGCACCTCGGCCTCGGCAAGCTCATCGTGCTGTTCGACGACAACGGCATCTCCATCGATGGACCGACGGGGCTTTCCGTCTCGGACGACCAGGCGATGCGCTTCAAGGCGTCGGGCTGGAACGCGGTGACGATCGACGGCCACGACCCCAAGGCGATTTCGGCCGCACTCGCCAAAGCTCGAGCCGACGGCTCCAAGCCGTGGCTCATCGCCTGCAAGACCACCATCGGCTACGGCGCGCCGACCAAGGCCGGCAAGTCCTCGACCCACGGCGAGCCGCTGGGCGAGGACGAGATCAAGGGCGCGCGCGAGAAGCTTCAGTGGCGCTCGCCACCGTTCGAGATTCCGGAGCCGGTGCTGCTCGCCTGGCGCGCCGTCGGCCAGAAGGGCGCCAAGGAGCGTGCGGCCTGGAAGGCGAGAACAGCGAAAGGCGATGCCGCCGCGGCATTGGCATCGCCGGCGGGGGCCGCGCGCGCAGGCTGCCGTCGCGAGTGCGATCGCGCAGGCAAAGTCGGCGTTCGCAACCGACGAGAATAAGCGCGCGACGCGGGTATGGTCACAGATGGTGCTCGAAGCGCTCGTCCCCGTGCTGCCCGAGTTGATCGGCGGCTCGGCTGACCTCACGGGCTCCAACGGAACGCGCACCAAGTCGGCGCACACGCCGATCGCCAGGGGCAGCTTCTCCGGCAACTACATCCATTACGGCGTACGCGAGCATGCCATGGCCGCCGCCATGAACGGCATGGCGCTCAACGGCGGGTTCATCCCCTACGGCGGCTCGTTCCTCGTCTTCACGGACTACTGCCGGGCGGCGATCCGCTTATCCGCGCTGATGCGCCAGCGCGTGATCTACGTGATGACGCACAACTCGATCGGCTTGGGCGAGGACGGCCCCACACACCAGCCGATAGAGCACCTCGCCGCCCTACGCGCGATCCCGCATCTCCTGGTGCTGCGCCCCGCCGATGGCGGGGAGACGGCCGAGTGCTGGGAGATTGCGCTGAAGCACACCGAGAACCCATCCGTGATGGCGCTATCGCGGCAGGCAGTGACGAACGTGCGCACGAAACCGTCGGCCGAGAACCTGAGCGCCAAGGGCGCCTATGTCGTGCGCGAGCCAGACGGCGCCCGCGATGTGACGCTGATTGCGACGGGTGCCGAGCTCGGCATTGCCGTGGAGGCGGCTGATGCGCTCGCCAAGGAGGGTGTGCGCGCCGCAGTCGTATCGATGCCGTCGATGGAGTTGTTCCGTGCTCAGCCCGAAGGCTATCGCTTGCAGGTGCTGGGGAGCGCTCCCCGCGTCGCCATCGAGGCCGGCATCGTGCAGTGCTGGCACGAATGGCTGGGCCCGAGCGGCGGTTTCGTGGGCTTGAGCGATTTCGGAGCATCCGCGCCTGCTCCGAAGCTGTTTGAGCACTTCGGCCTCACGGCGGGCAAGACCGTCGAGACCGTGCGCCGCCTCCTCGCGAAATAGATCGCCACCGGCATGGACCTGGAAAAACTCAAGTCAATCGCCAAGGTGGACGTGAGAGGCAAGCGCGTCATCGTGCGCGCCGATCTCAACGTGCCGGCGAAGGACGGCGTGGTAACGGACGCGACGCGGTTGGAACGGCTGCTGCCGGGATTGAAGGAGTTGAGCGCGCGCGGCGCCCGCGTCGTCGTGATCTCGCACTTCGGCCGCCCCAAGGACGGTCCCGACCCCGGCTTGAGTCTTGCGCCAGTGGCCAAGGAGCTTGGGCGCCTGCTCGGCAAGCCTGTCAAGTTCGTGCCCGAATGCGTCGGGCCCGCCGCAGAGAGCGCGGCTGAGGCGCTAGCCCCCGGCGAGATCGTGGTGCTCGAGAACCTGCGCTTCCACAAGGGCGAGGAGGAGAACGATCGCGACTTCGCGGGCAAGCTCGCGCGCTGCGGCGACATCTTCGTCAACGATGCGTTCTCGGCCGCACACCGCGCGCACGCCTCGACCGAGGGCCTGACCCACCTGCTGCCCTCCTACGCCGGGCCGCTGATGCTGGAGGAGATCGACGCGCTGCGCGCCGTGCTCGACGATCCTGAGCGCCCGACGGTCGCCCTCGTCGGCGGCGCCAAGGTGTCGACCAAGATCCCGATCCTCAAGCACCTGCTCGACAAGGTCGACAAGCTCATCATCGGCGGCGGCATGGCGAATACCTTCCTGCTCTCGCACGGCGTCGATATCGGCAAGTCGCTGGCCGAGCCCGACCTCGTCGGCGCCGCGCGCGAGATCATGACGGCGGCGAAGGCGCGCGGCTGCGCGATAGTGCTCCCCATCGACGCGGTGATCGCGCGCGAATTCCGCAAAGGCGTGGCACACGCCGTTGTCCCGACGTTGGCGGTTCCGAGCGACGCCATGATCCTCGACGTCGGGCCGAAGTCGATCGTGCACATGAGGCAAGTGCTGGAAGAGTGCAAAACGCTGCTGTGGAACGGCCCGCTCGGCGCTTTCGAGATCGCGCCTTTCGGCGAGGGCACCTTCGCGCTCGCCCGCGAGGCGGCGCGGCTCACGCGCGAAGGCAAGCTGACGACGGTCGCCGGTGGCGGCGACACCGTGGCCGCGTTGAATGCCGCCGGAGCCGCGGACGACTTTACCTATATATCCACGGCGGGCGGGGCGTTCCTCGAGTGGCTCGAGGGGCGCGAATTGCCCGGCGTGGCGGCGCTCATCCGGGCGCAGTCGTGAGACCGCAATCCCGAGCGATGCTTCGGGTCATTGAGTAGCGCGCAGCATGTTCGCGGATGTGCAGATCTACCTCGGCGTCGGGCTTGCTGGCCTCGTGAGCTTCTTGAGCCCGTGCGTGCTGCCGCTGGTGCCGCCCTACCTCGGCTATCTCGGTGGCACCACCATCGACGAGTTCACGGCGGAAGGGGGCGTGCCCGGCCACGTCTGGGGCCGCGTCATCCTCGCCTCGGTGCTGTTCGTGCTTGGCTTCACCACGGTGTTCGTCGGGCTGGGAGCCGGGGCCTCCTACTTCGGCCAGCTCATCCAGAGCTACAAGCGCGAGCTGGAGATCGTCGCCGGCCTCATCATCATCCTGTTCGGGCTGCACTTCGTCGGCATCTATCGCGTCGCGCTCCTCTATCGCGAGGCGCGCTACCACCGCCCCCACCACCACGGCGTGAGCTATATCGGCGCCTACGTCATCGGCCTCGCCTTCGCCTTTGGGTGGACGCCGTGCATCGGACCGGTGCTGGCGACCGTGCTGGCGCTTGCCGCCAACGAGGGGAGCCTTTTGACGGGCGTGAAGCTGCTGTTCGTCTATTCGCTGGGACTGGGGATTCCGTTCATCCTCGCCGCGGTCGCCGTGCGGCCGTTCCTCGCATTCATGCAGCGTTTCCGCCGCCACCTCGACAAGGTCGAGAGGGTGATGGGCGTCGTGCTCATCGTAACCGGGCTGCTGTTCCTCACTGGCTCCATCAACTGGTTCGGCAGCTGGATGCTCGACACGTTCCCAGGCATGGGCCAGCTCGAGCAGATGGTGACGCCCAAGGACCTCGGGACCGAGATCATGCAGCACGGCAGCGGCCGCTAGTTGAACCGATGACCAAGGCATGACCCAAGACGCCGCCACGCGCGTGCCGACCGCGCTAACGATCGCGGGATCGGACCCTTCAGGCGGGGCCGGCATCCAGGCCGACCTCAAGACTTTCACCGTGCTCGGGGTCTACGGCGCGAGCGTGCTGACTGCGCTCACCGCCCAGAGCACGCGCGGCGTCGCCGGCATCCTCGCCGTGCCGCCGGCGTTCGTGACGCTGCAGATCGCGACGCTCGCCGACGACCTCAACATCCGCGCGGTGAAGACGGGCATGCTGAATGATCGCGCCACGGTCGCCGCCGTCGCCGTGGCGATCCGCCAATACGAGCTCTCCCCGCTGGTGGTCGATCCCGTCATGGTCGCGACCAGCGGAGACATGCTGCTCGAACCGGTGGCCGTCGACGCTATGCGCACCGAGCTCGTCCCGCTCGCCACCGTGCTCACGCCCAACCTCGCCGAGGCGGCGCGCCTGCTCGACCGTCCAATCGCGGCCAGCGAGGCCGAGATGGAAGTGCAGGCGCGCGCCCTGCTCGAGCTTGGCGCCGAGGCCGTGGTGCTCAAGGGTGGCCACGGCGAAGGCGCCGAGGCCGTCGACATTTTTCTGCAACGGGGAGGCGCTCCGGTGCGACTGTCGCTACCGCGCATCGCCACGCGCAACACGCACGGCACCGGCTGCACCTTCGCCGCGGCGATCACCGCTTACCTCGTGCGCGGCGAGACGATCGAGGGCGCGGCGCACGCGGCCAAGCGCTTCGTGCACGCGGCGTTGCAGTCAGGAGCGAGGCTCGCCGTCGGCCGGGGTTCGGGGCCCGTCGATCATTTAAGCGCGGTACGTTCGCGCAAGGACGAATAAATCGAGCCTATCCGGGGTGTTGCCCGGATGCATCGACCGTTGACCAAAGCGATTTTCCCCACTTGCGAGTGGTCGGAGTTCCTGCAACAAAAATGGGCAACGCGATGCTTTGGCGTCGTAACGAGCTCCGGGGGGAGCGTCGGGCATCAGGCGATTAGGGGCGCCGCCCGACTTGGCTGAAGAACCGGTCCGGTCCATCCGGGCCGGTTTCTTTTTGTGCCGCCTTCACAAGTTTTCTATTTCAGCGCTGACCAGCCGCCATCGCCTTTGGCTATTACTTCCGAACGTCAGATCTCCGGAGGGGCGAATTCGATGCGCAGCGTCCGCTGGCCGGGTGCTACCCTGAATTGGGTCTCGGTTGGGCCGGACCTTGGCCTCGCGGTCCGGGTGTCGTTCTTCTTCGGCGCCGTGTTTCTCGCCTATGGCGTGATCGTGCCGTACTTCCCGGTTTGGTTGCACGCCCGCGGGCTGTCGCCAATCGAGATCTCGACCGTCACCGCTGCGCCGCTGTTCGTGCGCGTGCTGTTCACGCCCGCCGTTCTGCTGCTTGCGGACCGGTTGCAGAACTACCGCGGCGTCATCATCGCCATGGCCTGGAGCGCTCTGGCGCTGGCGCTGGGGGTGAGCGCCGTGACGGGCTTCTGGGCCATCTTGCTCGTCGGTGTAGCTTTGCTGCTGGCAATCGGAACGTGCCTGCCGCTGGTCGAGACGATCGCGGTCGCCGGTGTGCGCACCGTCGGCCTCGACTACGGCCGCATGCGACTCTGGGGCTCGATCACCTTCATCGTTGCGAACTTTGCCGGCGGCGTGCTCATCGAAGCGCTGGGTGGCGGCTTTGCCATATGGCTGATCGCGCTGGCGGCCGCGGTCACCGTGGCGGCGGCGTACATGCTCCCCGAGCCGGCGGAGCGCAAAGCCGGCCCCGGCATCCTCTCGCGCGCGGGCTGGCGCACGTCGTTCCCGGTGCGGCTGCTGAGCTCGCGGTTGTTCCTGCTGTTCCTGGTGGCCATCGGCTGCACACACGGCGCGCACGCGACCTTCTATACCTTCGGCGCGCTGCACTGGCAGGCGCAAGGCCTCTCAGCAGTGTGGGTCGGCACGCTGTGGGCGATCGGGGTGACGGCCGAGGTGATCCTGTTTGCGTTCTCGGCGCCAATCGTGCGCCGCTTTAGCCCGGTGCAGCTCATCGTCGCTGGCGCCGGTGCCGCCGTGGTGCGCTGGTCGGGCATGGCGCTCGACCCGCCGCTTCCGCTGCTCGTGCCGCTGCAACTCCTGCACGCTCTCACCTACGGCGCGGCGCACCTCGGCGCCATCCTGTTCATTACACGCGCGGTGTCGCCCAAGGGCATCGGCAGCGCCCAAGCGTTCTATGCGGTGATCGCGGCCGGGCTGATCCTCGGCATTGTCGGGCTTGCCTCGGGTGCACTCTACGAGAGCCTGGGCGGGCGCGTTTATGTTCTGCCGGCGGTGGTGGCTCTCGTTGGATTGTCTGCCGGCGTCCTCCTCCTGAAGGAATGGAGCGGCGGCTTGCTGTGGCCGGAGACGGCAGATGCGCCGGCGCTGCCTAGCCCCACAGCTCCGGCGGCGGCGGGCTGATCACGCCCTTGTCGATCGTAAGCCCCGGCTCGCGGTCGCGCGCGAGCAGCAGCGGGCCGTCGAGATCGACCCACTCGGCGTCGTTGGCGAGCAGCAGCGCCGGGGCAGCGGCGAGCGAGGTCGCCACCATCGAACCGATCATGATCTTGAGGCCCCGCTCGCGGGCACCGCGTGCCATGGCAAGCGCCTCGGTGAGGCCGCCGGCTTTGTCGAGCTTGATATTGACGGCATCGTAACGGGCGGCGACGCGATCGAGATCGGCGCAGGTGTGCGCGCTTTCATCGGCGCAGATGGCAACAGCGCGGGGGGCGTGCGCCAGGATCTCATCGGCGGCTTCCGCGATCGGCTGCTCGATCAGCTCGAGCCCCGCACGCGCCGCCGCCTCGAGGAAGGGGCTGAGCATCTCCGCCGTCCAGGCCTCGTTGCCGTCGGCGATGAGGCGCGCATCGGGCCGTGCCGCGCGCACGGCCGCCATGCGCTCGGGGTCGCCGACGCCGCCGAGCTTGAGCTTCAGGAGCTTGAGCTCCGGCACGGCGAGCGCCGCCGCTGCCATCGCCGACGGCGTGTCGAGGCTCAAGGTGTAGGCGGTGAGGACGGGGCGTGGCGCTGCGAGGCCCGCAAGCTCCCAGGCGCGCTTCTTTGCTCGTTTCGCCTCGAGGTCCCACAGCGCGCAGTCGAGCGCGTTGCGGGCTGCCCCCACCGGCAGCAGGCCCGACAAGCGCGATCTGTCGAGCGGGCCCGGGAGCGCTCGCAGGTCCGTGAGGCTCGCTTCCACGGTCTCCCCGTAGCGCGCATAGGGCACGGCCTCGCCGCGCCCGATCGCGCAGCCGTCCGATACCGTCACCACGATGACATTGGCCTCGACCTTCGCCCCGCGCGCGATGACGAACGGGCGCGCGAGCGGCCAGCTTTCCCTGGCGGCCTCGATCAGCAGGGCTTCACCGTGCGGCATGGCGGTGGGGTAGGTTCGGGCTGCGCGCTTAAGCGATGCGGCCGTAGGCGTGCGCCAGGAACAGGTAGACGCGGCCCGAATCCGAAACGAGGTGCGACTGCGTCAGGTGGCCTGAGGGGTCTCTGAGATCGGATTCGGAGATGATGCGCTCGAAGTCGGCGAGATAGCGGCCAATGGTGCGCCCGAGCTCGGGCTCGGCGCGGCAGCGGCGGGCGACATCGTCGAACACCGTGCGGCCCTGCTCGCTGTAGATTGACCGCACCATGACGCCGCGTTGTCCTGCCCGCAGCCGGGTCCAGATCGCGGCTGCAGTTGCCGTATCGAGCGCCCGCGCTATCGCCGCGAGGTCGAGATTGAATGTGGTTTGGCCGCCGCCCTGCGGGGCCCCGTCCTCATCCCTGGAGGCGCGCGCGAGAAGATCGCCGAGCGACCAGCCTTCGCGGCCGTCGGGGGCGGAGCGCGCGCCGCGCGGTGCCGGCGCGCGTTGCCGGTGGCCCATCTCCTGCGCGATGGTGGAGGAAAGCGAGGTGAGCGAACGGGCCGTCTCCTGGCCGCTCGCCCCGCGTGGCGTCGGAGGAGGTCCATCGGCGCTCAAAGGCTGCGTCACGTCGCGCTGGGCGGCGGTGCGCGCAGTGAGCGCCGAGAGCTGGTCGAGCGCCTTGATCTGATCCTGCAGCGCGCGGCGCATGCTCTCGGAGCTCTCCTGCGCCGCGATCGGCAGCCGCTCCATCTGTTCGCGCAGGCGCCCCTGCTCGGCCGCGATCTCGTTGGCCGCGCGTGAAGCGTGCTGGCGCATCTCCTCCGAAGTGGAAGCGAAGCGGTTGGTCATGGTGCCGAGCTCGGAGGTCATGGCGCTCGACACCGACGATAGGCGGTCGCGCAGGTCTTCCAGAGTCCGCTCGCTCTCGGATGTCGTGTGCGCACGCAAGCGCTCGAGCTCGTTGCGGGCGCGAATGTCGGCCTCTGACAGCGACCCCTCGATGGAGTTGGAGTAGCCCTCGACGAATGTGGCGAACTCGCTCGCCTTGCCGGAGAGCTGCTCGAGCGTGCGCGTCAGGTCCGCGTGGCGGTTCTGCAGCGTCTTGTCGATCTTGAAGTTGACCGTCTCCAACGCGTTGGCGGCCTTGACGATCGATTGCCCTTGGTTCTCGAAGCGGCCAGTGATGCCGCTGATCTGCCCAAGCAGGTTCTCGGAGATGTTCTTCAGCATCTCCGACTGGCTCGCCAGCCCTTCCATGGCCTTCACGGACTGGCGCGAGATGTTCTCGCTGGCACGGCGCACCGAGTTGATGCCGTGCATCAACGCCTCGTCGAGGTCGGTCGCCTGCTTGCCGATGGTTTCGCGGAAGCTGATGGCATGCGCATCGAGCGCGCTCGTCAGCACATGCGTCTTGTCGACCACCGCGGTATCAATGGCGGCGGTGGAGCGCATGATCGATTCATCGAACATCCGCAGCCGCTCTGCGAACGCGTCGTCGAGCGACTTCGTGCGCTCGATGAGGTGGTGATCGAGGGCCTGCGCGCGGTTGGCGAGCGCGGAATCGAGCGCGATCGCGTACTCCTCGAACACGGTCTGCAGGTTCTCGGTGCGATTGACGAGCGAGGTATCGAGCTGCAGGAGCTGGTCGTCGAGGTTGGCCTGCAGTTGCTCGGCGCGGCTGCCGAGTGCGCCCGCGAGCGCCGATGTGTAGTTCTCCAGAATGCCCTGGAGCTGTTCGGTGCGGCCGCCGACGGCTGTCTCGAGGCTGCCGACGCTCGTTGCTAGCGAACCTTCGAGCGAGGTCAGGTTCTCGCTCGCGCCGGAAATGATCTGCGCCAGCTTCACCTGCTGATCGGAGAGCTTGTCCATCAGCGTCGGGATCTCGCCGCCGAGGCGCTGCAGGGACTCGGTGATGGTGTCGCTGGTGTTGACGAGTGCGTGCCGCTCGCCGGACAGCTCCTGGATCAGGCCGCGGATCTTGCGCTCGTTCTCCTCGTAGGAGCGCTCGAGCAGCGTGACCTCGTTGTGGACCATCGCCTCGAGCTCGCCGGCGCGCCCGAGCGCACGCGAGATGGCGTCGTTCATGAACGAGACCTGGCGGCGGACCGCCTGTCCGAGCGACGCGGCCGACTGCTCGGCCAGCCGGTCGGGCTCGGCGAGGCGGATCGCAACCTCGGTCATGGTGGATGAGCGCAGGCGCAGCTCCTCCGCGCGCCAGGCGAGCAGCGCCAGGAGCCACAGCACGCTGATCGGCAGGACGATGGCGGCGATGGTGAAAAACGTGGTCTGGCGCGACAGCAGGTCCATGAGACCCAGCACGGGTGCGTCCGAGCGCAGCCCCACGATACCGAAGGCGACGCCGATGGCGCCCCAAATGGTGCTGGCGGTGGCGGCAAACTTGAAGGGGGTGTTGGAGGGCTTTTGCTGTAGCGCGTAAATGAGGCCGCCGATGCTGGGGCCATCGTCGTTGGCAGCGATGCGGTTGCGCGAGGCACCGGCGGGGCGGCGGCGTGCGACGCGGCGACGCGGCGGTGGGGCTGCCTCGGGTTCCGGCGGGACGGAGAGCTTCTCTCCCCCGGCTCCGCCGGAGAGCTTTTCCGTGTCGGTTCCGAGCGTCAGCGCAGGCGACGCGGACAGCTTCCCCATATCCATGCCGCGTGTCAGCGCAGGCGGGGTCGTGGCGGCGGTCTCGGGCTCGGCGTTGCCCGGCAGGGGAGGCGGCACCAAGTCAATCGGCTGGTCTGCGGGGGTAGTCTTCTTGCCGGCGTCATCAGGAGCGGCGGCGCCACTCGGAAGCGGCAGGGTCGGCTCTGGCTTGTCTTCAGCGTCGCGGGCGCTGAGCTTGCTGTTGTTGTCTTGAGCCATTCGCCCTGTCCCAGGAAGCCGCATCTTGCGATCTTCCGCCCACCCCTTCGACCGCGCGATCGGCGGGCCGCCTCAAGGCAATTAAGGCCGCACGCGGCCTCCTTTGGAGGCCAAGTTCGAAAGCGCACGGCGAAACTGCAAATCCACCCGTCGGTCAATGCTTTGGCGGGACTTTAGGGCAAAAGCAAGGTTCGCCGCCGGACCGCCACGAATTCGAGTTTCCCCCAATTCGGCAGAAGGTTAATGCTCGATTTGAGGAAGCGCAATTTACTGGCACTTATATCCTGTGTGTGAGGGTGCTTTGGCGGGTCGCGCCCCCGAAGCCCGCGCCTCGAGTCGCTTGCGCGGGGCCGTTGCCAAGGCCCACAATGGACGCTGCCGCCAAAGTCCGCCGCCTGAAGCAAGCTGGAGCTGCAACTCGGGCCGAGCCCGCGCTCGACCTCGCTCATTTGCGTCGCTTCACCCTCGGCGATCAGGGCCTGGAGCTGGAGATCCTCGACCTCTTCATCACGCAGGCCCCGATAACGCTCGCGGCGCTCAATTCCGCCAGGATCGATCGGGACTGGCGGAATGCGGCGCATACGCTCAAGGGCTCGGCGCGTGCCGTGGGCGCCTGGCGCGTGGCGCGGCTGGCCGAGCGTGCCGAGGCGATGAGCCGCCGCACCGACCCCGCCGACTGCGAAGCAGCGGTGTGCGAGCTGGCCAATGCGCTGAGCGAGGCCAACCTCTTCATCGCTGCGCTCAATTCCGCGGCCTAGGCTGGCCGCTGCCCTGCACCTTCGTCTCCCCTTCGCCGGCCTTGAATTTGAGGCTTGCGCCGAATATTGATGCCAAATCTAACGGCGGGGCATGCTCCAGAGCAGTAAAGCCCCGATTTCGTTGCTTTGAGGGAGCCCGTCACGCACGCATGGTCAAGATCACCTTCATTCAGCCTGACAACAGCGAGCAGGTGGTCGAGTGCGAGCCGGAGATGACCCTCATGGAGTCGGCAAGGCTCCATAACGTGCCGGGGATCGAGGCCGAATGCGGCGGCGCCTGCGCCTGTGCCACGTGCCACGTGTACGTCGACGAGGCTTGGCGCGATAGGACCGGGACTCCCTCGCAGATGGAGGAGGACATGCTGGACTTTGCCTTCGACGTCCGCGACTCGAGCCGGCTGTCCTGCCAGATCAAGGTGAAGCCCGAGCTCGACGGCCTGATCGTGCGCGTTCCAGCGAAGCAGTTCTGATGCGCGCGCGCGGCGGCAGGGCAATCCCATGAGTACAGACGCGCAGGCCGCAGAGCAGGGCGGCGTGATCGAGACGGATGCCGTCATTATCGGCGGCGGTCCGATTGGCCTCTTCGCCGTGTTCGAGCTGGGACTGGTCGATGTGTCAGCACACGTCGTCGACATCCTCGACAAGCCCGGCGGCCAATGCGCGGAGCTCTATCCTGACAAGCCGATCTACGACATCCCCGGACTCCCAATCGTCACGGGGCAGGAAATCACCGACCGGCTGCTGGCGCAGATCAAGCCGTTCAAGCCAGCGTTCCACTTCGGCCAGCAGGTCGAGGAGCTGAAGCGCCTTCCCGACGGCCGCTTCCGTCTCAAGACCGACACCGGCAAGGAGTTCATCGCCAAGGTGGTGGTGGTCGCCGCCGGCGGCGGCTCGTTCACGCCCAAGCGGCCGCCGCTCGCCGGCATCGAGGCCTACGAGGGTACCTCGGTGTTCTACGCAGTCCGCCGCATGGAGAGCTTCCGGGGAAAGAGCGTGCTCATCGTCGGCGGCGGCGATTCAGCGCTCGATTGGACGCTGAATCTGCAGCCGATCGCCAAGAGCCTTACGCTCCTGCACCGGCGCGACGAGTTCCGCGGCGCGCCGCACTCGGTCGAGAAGATGCGCCTGCTCGCCGCCGAGCAGAAGATCCGGCTGCTTATCGGCCAGGTTTCGGCGCTGCATGGCGAGGGCGGGCGCCTCGACGCCGTGACGATCAAGACCAAGGATGGCGATGAGCGGCTGCCGGTCGAGGTGATGCTTGCCTTCTTCGGGCTGACGATGAAGCTCGGCCCCGTCGCCAACTGGGGCCTGGCGCTCACCGAGAACCTGATCCCCGTCGACACCGAGAAGTTCGAGACGAGCGAGAAGGGAATCTTCGCCATAGGCGACATCAACACCTACCCGGGCAAGCTGAAGCTCATCCTCTCCGGCTTCCACGAGGCCGCGCTGATGGCGCAGCAGGCGCACAAGTACGTCTATCCGGGCAAGAAGTTATTGTTCCAGTACACGACCTCGTCCTCAAGCCTGCAGAGGAAGCTCGGCGTCAGCTAGGTTTTCGGCCACCGGACGCAGGGTCAACTCGCGTAGCGGTCGGCCACGAGGCGCCGCAGCGAGGCGGGCATGGCGCCGAGTGCAGCCTTCAATGCGGGGCGGGCGAGCCCGAGGTAAAGTCGCGCGAACACCCAGCCTTTGGCCGACAGCGGGATCACCCAATCGGTGACGCCCATCACGGCATCGGCCCAGGCGAGCTTGTAGCCGTCGGCGGGCGACAGCAGGTCATAGGCGCGCGCGTCCGTGCCGAACGCCTGCGCGATAGACTCCTCGAGCAGCAGCACACCGGCACCCGCCTTCTCATATTTGAGATTGAAGACGATGACGTGCATGACGATGCGGTCGAGGCAGCGCAGCGTGATCTCTATCGCCGCCGCCTCGCCGTCGGAGGTGAGCGCGTGCACCTCGCATCCAGTGGGCCGGGTTGCCCCTTGGGCGACGTCGGCGAAGAAGCTCGCAAAGCGCGGATCGGCGAGCGCAGGCGAGACAAGACCGCGCTCTTTCAGCCAATCGCGTTTCAATTCGACGGCGGCGACCGCGAGCTCGCGCGCGCGGGACCCTTCCCTGCAGCGCTCGAACTCCATCGGGCCCAACTCCTGCAGGCGGCGGGCGAGCCGACGGCGGTTGCGCCGCGAGCGCGGCGAGTAGCGCCGCTCGAAGGCGGAGAAGTCGGCTGCGCTGGAGAGGTCGAGGTAGGGTGCTTCGCGGCGCTCGGCGGGAAAAGCGTTGAGGTCGCCGAGGAGCCGCGCGATGGCCGCATCGTCGCGCACCTTGCGCAGCCGCACGAGGTCGGGCTTCAGCTGGCGGGCGATGAAGGTCCATGCCTCGCCGAGAAGAGGGACGGCCTCGGGCTCTACGAGCACGTCGCCGTACTGACTGACCGGGTCGCCCATCCAGGCGAGCTGCGATAGCCCCGCCACACGCTCGCTCACAAGCGGCCACACCATGACGAGGCGCCCGTTGCGGCGCCCCGTGACGATGGCGAGCGAAGGGGCGGGCGCCTCGGCGGAGCCGGCGAGGTAGTGGTTGCACCAGTGCCAGTTCCAATTGAAGGTCTGGAAGATCTGCGCACCGCGGCCTGCGCGCCAGAACAGATCGTTCCACTCGGTTTCGAGCGCATTGAAGTCGGCGCGTGCGGAGACGAGCGCGAATGCGCAAGCCTCCGGCGCCGAGTCCACCGCTGTGTCGCGGTAGACGGCGCCCACTGCGGGCGCGCCGGTCCACGCGTGCCCAATGCGATCAGGGAAGGCGGCGGCAGCCGGCATCGACAACTCCAACGGCGCGGACGATTCTTGCGGGCGGGTCTATCGACGCCAGCCAAGCACATGGCGTGCCACGGCTCCGCTCGCTGCGGCCGCTCAGAAGTTCGCGATCTCCAAAACGCACAACAAGATGAGGAGGATAACGAGCGTCCACATCATCGCCCGGCCGCGGGCGGAAGCCGGTCCGGCGTCCAGCACGAGCAAGGTCGCCATCATTGAAACGCCAGAAAAGTTAACAATGACGCAGCCCTCGAGCCCCAGCCCGCGGCCGCCAGGCGAGCGGCCTTCGAGGAAGGTGGCGCCCGCCAGCCCGATTAGGAGCGCGCCGAGCAGGCGCGGCCAGAACCCCGTCTCGGTGCGCGGAAGGCCCAAGATGCCGAGGGTCGAGCGCGGGGCGAGCGCGAGCAGAAGCCCAGCCGAGAGCTTGAGGAGCGTTTCGATCCAGAGGAGCTGCTGCACGAATTTACCAATCGCGCGGATTGGGCCGGTGCGGACCGGAGCGAACGCGCTCAGTCACTATTATCCGTCGGGAGCTTTGCCTTGAATTCCTTGGCGCCGGTGTCGCCAGCAAAAATCTTGCCGAAGATGCTCTCGTCGTCGACGGCTTCCTTCGGCCGCTCGGCCGGCGTGTAGTCGCCGGCGAGGTGGCGGCTCAAGTCGGCCTTGATGGCCTTGGTCTTCTCCTCCGAGCAGTAGTCGGACTGGCCCGCGACGGCTTTGGCGACGCCGTTGAAGGAGACGTCGTAGATCTTCTCGACCTTCGCGAGATCGCCGCCGGGCGTCATTGTGCGCTCGTAGCTCAGGTAGTTCGTCTTGAGCTTGGCGGGGTCGAAATTGAACCCGCACTTGATCGCCCTGGCGGATACCGTCCCGACCTGGAAGGCACGCATCGTCGGGTCGTTGACGGGACCGGCGGGGGTTGCCGGCTTTTCCGGTCCGCCCAGGATCGAGCCCGTAGTCAAGCTCGGCGCTGCCGAGCAGCCCGTCAGCGCAGCCGCGACCAGCGCGAGCGAAATGCCTGCGGCCTTCATCGCGAGCCCCTTGCTCCTCCAGCCCCCGTCGCCCTTTTAGCGCCAACAGCGGCGCCGTCAATCGAGGTGCTGCCCAGCATAGCGCACCCCGTAATCGTGGCATAAGCAAGGATTCGCCAGGCGACATCAACTCCCTAGCGCATCAATTCACCAGTTGCCGCGTCGAGCCCCTGGAGCGTCAGGGGGTACATGCGCCCCTCCATGAGGCCACCAATCATGCCGATCGAGGGTGTCCAGTCCCAGTAACCCTCCGGGACTGGGTTGAGCCAGACGCAGTGGCGGAAAGTCTGAGTAACGCGCTGCAGCCAGGTGGCGCCGGGCTCCTCGTTCATGTGCTCGACCGCCCCTCCCGCGTGCGTGAGCTCGTAGGGGCTCATGGAGGCGTCGCCGACGAAGATCACCTTGTAGTCCGGGGGATAGGTGTGCAGGACCTCCCAGGTCTCGGTTGGCTCGCTGCGCCGTCGCGCGTTGCTGCGCCAGACGCGCTCGTAGAGGCAGTTGTGGAAATAGAAGTATTCGAGGTGCTTGAACTCGGAGCGCGCCGCTGAGAACAGCTCCTCGGCGCCCTTGACGTGAAAGTCCATCGAGCCGCCCACGTCAAAGAACATCAGCACCTTCACCGTGTTATGGCGCTCGGGCACCATGCGGATGTCCAGGTAGCCTTTCTCCGCCGTGCCGCGGATGGTGCCGTCGAGGTCGAGCTCGTCCGCGCAGCCCTGGCGCGCGAAGGCACGCAGCCGCCGCAGCGCCACCTTGATGTTGCGGGTGCCGAGCTCGACCGTTTCGTCGAGATCCCTGAACTCGCGCTTGTCCCAGACTTTGATCGCGCGGCGGTGGCGGCTCTCCTTCTGGCCGATGCGCACGCCGGCCGGATTGTAGCCGTAGGCTCCGAACGGCGAGGTGCCGCCCGTGCCGATCCATTTATTGCCGCCGGCGTGCCGATCCTTCTGCTCGGCTAAGCGTTCGCGCAACGCCTCCATGATCTTCTCCCAACCGCCGAGCTCGGCGATGCGCTTCTTGTCCTCCTCGGTAAGGTGGAGCTCGCTGACGAGGCGCAGCCACTCCTCGGGGATCTCGGCCTGCGCCTCGTCGGGCAGCGCCTCGAGCCCCTTGAAGACGTGACCGAAGACGCGGTCGAAGCGGTCGAGATGGCGCTCGTCCTTGACGAGGCAGGCGCGTGACAGGAAGTAGAAGTCGTCGATGCGGCGCCCGGCGAGGTCCGCGTCGAGACCCTCGAGCAGCGTCAGATACTCCTTGAGCGTCACGGGAAGCCCGGCGTGCTTCAGCGCGTGGAAGAAGGTGACGAACATGGGCTCCCGCAAAGGGTAACGGCTACCTCGACGACAATAGGAAAAAGCGGCCGCCGGTGCCAGCTTAGCTCGCGTCGCTCTGGCGCAATCGTCTATTTCTGCTGCTGTTCGCCGGTCGAGGCGACCTTGCCCGCGGCTCCGAACACGATGTCGCTGTCGTCAACGTACCATTTCTCGACTTCGGTAATCTCCGGCGGCTTGCCGCTCGCAAGCAGCCAGCCGTCGACGGCGTACTTCTGGTTCGAGGACTTCTCGACGAGCACAGCGGCATAGTGGGTCCAGCCGGAAAAGCCCTTGCGGTAGTCCTCCTTCACGAACACCGGGCCGACGCTGTGATGGCGCAGCAGCTGGTGGCGATCGAGAACGAGCAGATAGCTCGACAGGTTGGTCGCGACGTCCACGCAATCCATCTGCGATGGATCACCGCTGCCCGCGAAGTCGTCGCCGGGCCGATCGTTCGCCGTGCCGACTTCAGCGTCGACCCGACGCTCCATCCACGCAAGGGTCTCTCTTACCGCCGCGCGTTCGTCGGCCGCGGTTTTGGTCTTTGCCGCCGACATCAGGGACTGCAGCTTGGCGATATCGGAATCCGTGAAACGGAACGGCGTCTGCTTCTGGCACCCATAGGCGCTGCAGGCGAACATCCGATCGCCTTCCGGCATGCGCGCCTTGTAGCGCTGATAATGGGCGTCGATGACGTCGTCGCCGTGGTAGGCGCAGCCGAGCATAGAGGCCGGCAGCAGCATCGCAATAATGCCGCCGCGCACCCACGCGGGCACTCCAACGCGCTTCAACTGTCCGCTCAGATCAACCCCCACGGCTACGGGCGACAAGCACTGGATCTCTTCGCGGCTAACACGCGCGCCAGCGATTCGTCCGCGCAGGGTTGCCGCGTGCGCACATGTTTGAGGCGGCTGTGGAGGACGCTGATGACCGCTGCAGCATTGAGGCTGGCGTGGCACAGAAAAAACCGCCCTGGCGAGGCCAGGGCGGTTCAAGTTTGAGAGAGATAGTGTTCTAGTGGTGAGCTTAGAAGTTGATCAGCGCACCGAACTTCAGAACTTGATTGGCATCGAACGAGATGCTGCCAGGATTGAAGCAAGTTCCAGCCGCTCCAGCGACGTTGAACCCACCAACGCCAGCACCGCAGCCGCTGGTTGATCCAGTGATGTGGTCGTATTGCAGCCACATAGACATGGCGGCGGCATCGATCTCCTGCACAACACCGATGGCCCACTCCCGGGTCTCACTTCCGGTGGTTACACCGTTCGCCCCGATAACGCCGGCTGCAAAGAGGGCGTCATCGACGACATCTTCGTCGTACATGTCGTTGCGCTGGGCATAGGACCCGTAGAGCACCGTGTGACCAAGCGGATGCCACCGCTCACGAACACCGGCCTTGACCATCCAGTGGTCAGGCTGGCTATTGAAGCCTGCAGCCACATCCGACCAGAATTCCCGACCATAGGCGCCGTAAACGAACAGGCCAGTTGGTACGTGCTCGACGTAGACACCAGACTGCCAGTAGCCGGCATTACTATGGGTCCGCCCAGCAGGCAGAACGACCTGCCCGGGAGACCCGCCGATTGGGAACGGGTTGCCCTCGAGCACACCGGCTATATTCGAGTTGCCCCAGCCGGTGGTGGCCGCGATCTTGATGCCGTTGTATTCGCCGGAATAACGGCCGTAGACGTCATAGAATATGACCCATGATGGCTCGTGAGACGCTTTCTGGCATTTCGCAGTCCCTTGCCAGGGTGCGCCATAGGTGCCGAAAAGAATGCATAGTGTAGCGCCGGTCCTTAATCCCGACCTTCTCCCGCAAAAACAGGCTTGCATAGTGGTGGAACCAGTCCGCGGGCCTTCGCTTCCGTCTTGGGATTGCAGGAAAGAGCCAAGCTTCGGCGCCATAATTCATTGCGGCTTCTTTGGCCACATCCACAATCCCGACGCATGAGGGGTGGATTGGTATGTCGCGGATGCTCGCCCTATTCTTCAAGGGTCCATACAAATCGTGGACGCGAATGACCGCAGTGCCTTGCAAGGTGGAAATGTCGTCACATCGGAGCTGGCAAACCTCCCCGCTCCGCATTCCGTGATAGGCGAGCAATTGGACTATCCAACTGAAGTCGCTTTGCTCTCCCTTTAGCTCCCCGAAAATTCTGTGGACCTGCTCCGGGGTGAAAGGCTGCCTTTTCCCTGCGAGCTTGCTGCTTGGATTCCGTGCCCTGACACTTTGGGCCGGATTGAAGGCAAGAAGGTCCTCACTGACCGCCGTGTTGAAAAGGACGTGCAGCTTGTTCAGATGGCCTGCGACGTTCGGGGCACTCAATCCCATCCGAGTTTCTAGTGCGTCCCGAAAAGCAGCAACATGCGAGCGGGTGATCGTCCGAGCATCCAGATCAGCGATCAGTGCCGTGAACCGTCGGACGCACCTTTTCATCGACTTGATGGAGGTAGGGCTACGTGGGGCTCTGATCCTCACCCACAGGTCTACCAGCCGCATCAAGAGAAGGTCATCAGGCTGCTCAAGAGGCCTCTGGGGTGCTGGAGGCGTAGAGTCCCGTTCCGTAGCAGCAAGAGGCGAAGTCCTGGCGCAGACACGATCAGCACGGGCAGGGCTCGCCTCTCCTGATACGCCCTCACCTGCCTGTGCTCGATGGCCTGAAGGTCCTTCGGGACCGCTCGGAGGTATTTGAACCCCCGGCCGTGGGTTACGATGTAACACTTCCGATAATGCCTCGGCCTACTCCCCATGATCTGGAATTTCTAACCCAATTTCTAACCCAACTTCTAACCCAATGGGCCAAGCAGGAGGGCTTTCCGGGCGCCTTCCGACAGGGTTCGGCTAGACCAAAAAGCCGGACTGCCACAACCACAGCGAGCAAGAAAAAACCGCCCCGGTTTCCCAGGGCGGTTGAGTTTTTTAGAGAGAGATAGTCGCTCGGCAGGATCAGAAGTTGATGAGGCCGCCGAACTTCACGAGCTGGAAGCTGTCGAGCGAGAGCGAAGCGGGGCCATTGCAAGTCCCGGCCGCGCCAGCACCGCCTTCGAAGCCGCCAACACTGGTGCATCCGGAAATACCGGCATCGAAGTGGTCATACTGCACCCAGAGTGACATGGCGGCTGCATCGATCTCCTGCACCACACCGAGGCTCCACTCGCGGATCTGGGTGCTTGTAGTGTCGAAAGGAATCGTGCCAGTAGGCGCTTCCAAGATATCCTCGTTGAACATGTCGTTACGCTCGGCATACGCGCCATAGAGGACCGTATGACCAAGCGGGTGCCAACGTTCACGCAGACCGGCCTTGACCATCCAATGGTCTGGCTGGTTGTTGAAGCCAGCGAAGGTGTTCAGGAACTCCCGGCCATAAGCGCCGTAGACGAACAGGCCGGTTGGCACATGCTCAAGGTAGATACCCGACTGCCAATAGCCAGCGTTGCAGCCTCCCGCATTAGGATTGAGTATTAACCTGGCAGGCCCCATTGAGCTGGCCATCTCCTACGGTCACTGGGCCAGGTACGATCTGGAGCACAGTGGCCGTGTTGTCGTTAGACCAGCCGCTGGTGGCCGCGATCTTGATGCCATTGTATTCGCCGGAATAGCGGCCGTAGATATCCCAGTAGCCGCCGTTCTGACCCCAGTCGGCGCTCATAGAGAAGCCAGCGAAGGTCGGGCTGTCATAGCGAATGACGTTGGTCGGGATGGCTTCGCAGTCGCCGCCGATTTGCTGGCCCGACAGGAAGCAGCTACCAAGGCCGCCCCAGGTTACGCCGGTGAGAGCGCCAGTTGCCTTATTACGAATTTGGAACCCGGCGTTGTCGAACATCACCCAGTTGGAAGGCACGAGCGAGCCCGAGCCGTCAACCAGGATCGCTGCGTTGTCAGCCGCCGATGACTGCTGACCCATGCTGACCTTGCCCAGATGGTCGCTCTTGATGAACCAGTAGGTCTGGAGAACCTGCACCGGCGCAAAAACACCAAGGCCGCACTAGGTTACCGGCTGCCGTATTCCAGTTGCCCTGAGTGTTCAAGCAGCGGATCGTGCTCATCAAGTTCGATCTGAGCCACATAACCGGCATACCATCCGGGCATGATTGTCGCTTGGCCAGTGAACTTGACGTTGCTGGCAAGGGTGGTGCCAATGCCCCCGACATATGTGCCTCTGGCAGCACCGTCATCCCACCATAGGGTTTGTTCGGCAACCCAACCAGATACGGTCAGGGACACCTTACGGTTGCCCTTGCGGGCGGTCGTGGCTTCGAGTTCGGCGATGCGCTCCTCGAGATCTGCGCAGCAGTTCCCCCCGAGGTCGGCCGCGGACGCGCTGCCGACGGAAAGACCGCCTACCAGCAGGCCCGTCGCCACAAGGGCGCTAAGGCTGAATTTCCTCATCATTTGTCTCCCGTCTTCGTCTCAGCTGTGTGGCGGACGCTGAACAAAGGAACGCGAGACAAAAAAACCGCCCTAGCAATTCGCAACGCGAATCCCTCTATGGACCGCTGCGTGCCAAGGCGGACACTGCTGTGATTCGCGCGGGTGCAACAATTAGGCAGTGCCGATTTGCCCCCGACGAATCCGAGACTGTGGCGGTAGGGCCACGAGAGCGTCGCGCCAGAGCCGCGGTGGCCCTGAGCCCGGGCGCGCTGTGGGGACGTCGCGTGGATGGGCCGGCGGCGTGGCCGCAACGACTGCAAAGCTTGAGCAACTTCAGGAGATTGCTCACCCGCCATACGTCGGGCGCGGTGGCCTCTTTTTCTTGGAGCGCATCGTCCCGCGCGCAAGCAGCCGGGTGAGACTGTGATCTCGGCGACCGCAATCAGCAAATTGACGGACAAGGTGTGGAAAGGCCGGTGGATGGCGGCCGTGCATGAGCGCTGGCTAGGGGCGCCGCCGGCGGCACGCGCCGGACCGGCTCCGGGTTTTCGCTACAGAGGTCTTCAAGGAGCGCTGGAAGCCATTGAGATACGGCCGGAAAATACTCTTCACGGATCATAGACAACTCCAGCCCTGCCCCCCATAGTCGCCCGACGAGAGAAAAGATGGCCTGCCAAAAGCCGGTATTGCGTTGGAACGGGCGGACCGTGGGGATTGATCTGGACGATCCGTTGCATCGCGACGGGCAGCTCGTGCGGCTGTGGCGGAGTGTCGTCGTGATGCTCCTGTCGGCCGGCGTTGCCGGTTGCGCCTACCACAGCCTTGGCCCCATCGATGACCACTACTCACAGTTCAAGGCGCGCATGCCCGAGCGTGACAGCGCCTTCGTTTGCAGCGCCTATGGCTGCCGCACGCAAACCCAGTTCAGGTTCACGAGCGCCGACATCGCCACCTTGCAATCGATGATGTCGGAGAAGAAGACGGCCACCGCAGCCGATGAACGCAAAGCGGTCGCGGCCACGCTCGCCTGGATGGAGCGCCGCGTCGGCGATGTGGTCGGCACATCCGCTGACCGGCCGGGCGACGACTTTGCCGGCAATGGCGATCCAACGCAGATGGACTGCGTCGATATCGCGACCAACCTGACCAGCTATCTCCTCATCCTGGAAGGACACAAGCTCCTGCGCCATCACCGCGTCGGATCCGTCTTTGCCAAGGAGGACTTGCGCCGAGGCATTTCCGGCTGGCTGCACTTTGCGGCGATCCTCATCGAAAACCAATCGAAGCAAGAGTACGCCGTCGATGGCTGGCAGCTCGCGAGCGGCAAGCCGCCGGAGATCGTCGAAAGGGAGAAGTGGTACATCGACGATTCCGCCATCGTCTTCGGCGGCAAAACCTAACGACGCCAAGAGCGCGGCAACGCAACTAGCTCGGCAAGCGACGCCCCAGCGTCATGGGCGAAGCAAGCGGACAGCTGGGTCCTCGGGACAAGCACGAGGACGACATTCGAGAGCTAATTCGAGGACAGCGCGTGCGTCGTGCGAAGGCTGGTGCGAACGCCCCCACTGTCATCCTCGGGCTTGTCCCGAGGATCCACGGAACCGCATACTCCAAGGCCGGGGGCGGCCATGAACTTGTATTGGGTGTACATCCTCGCCAGCCAGTCACGCGGAACACTCTACATAGGGGTGACGAACAACATCCTGGGCCGCGTCGAACAGCATCGCGCTGGGAAGGGCTCCGTATTTGCGCGCCGCTATCGCGTGGCCATGCTTGTCTATTTCGAGGAATTCAACGATATCAACGCAGCGATCCGGCGCGAAAAGGCGTTGAAGCACTATGTTCGCGCCTGGAGTCAATTTGATCGAACGGTCAAATCCACACTGGGTCGACCTCTATCCCGGCCTGCTTGCTCGATATGGATAGAAATCGGCGCGATCGGGGGTTAGACCGCGCTTTCGCCCCGGGCTGTCATCCCCTCGGGCTTGTCCCGAGGACCAACCCATAATCAACTGCATGATCGAATACTTGGCATCGCGAGCTCGCCTCATGTCGTCATGCGCGGCGCAAGCGGAGGACTGGGTCCTCGGGACAAGCCCGAGGATGACAGTTGAGACAGCCCGTCGCCTTCGCCGAGGGCAGGCAACCCCGAGGATGGCAACAGAATGGGCCCCGCAAATATGAAGAAGCCGCCCCTTGCGGGGTGGCTTCACTGTTCTGAGTTGGTTCGAAGCGCTTAGAAGTTGATCAGCGCGCCGAACTTCACGAGCTGCATGCTGTCGTAGTTGAGTTTGGCAGTTGTGCCACCGACGTACGCGCCAGCAGCGGTGAAACCGGCGGTGCAACCGCTACGCTGGCATCAAGTGGTCATACTGACCCAGAGCGACATGGCCGCAGCATCGATCTCCTGAACCGCGCCCAGGCTCCACTCATCCAGCTCGGTGCTGTTCGTGACGAAGGCAACTGGAGCCAATCCGGTTGCCGTCCCAGGCCCGCCGAGGCCAGTGTCGACGAACGGCTCAAGGAACATGTCGTGTTGTCACCTGCGGGCGACTGCTTGCCGACGCTCACCTTGCCGAGGTGATCGCTCTTGATGAATTAAGTTCCCTGAAGGAGTGGTTCAGGGCGTCATACACAAACCGAGCCGCCCCACCGTTTGCCCACTGCTCGACAAGCTGTTCGAACTTGCTGGTCCCCTTCCAAACCGGACTCGACTCCAGAACGAGTATACCGGCGGTCGCCCGGTTTGATGTGCAGGAAGTGCGGCGTGGTTGGAGATGACGACGAGGCGAGCATAGTTATCGACCGTGATCGGAGCCTTGAATTTGGGGTTGATGAGCATCTTCTCCCCAGTGATCAAGTCCTTCATCCTGTCAAAGGCTGCCTTGTCACCCGCGAATGCCGCCTCCTCACACACGATGAGAAGCTTGCCGAGCATGGCCTCGTTGAAGTCGCCGAGGATCATCCGGTGATTTGTTACGAGCAGGAGCAAGTCGCCTAATATCCTGCTCATCAGGTTCTCGAGGACGATGGTCTTGCCGTCCCCGTAGCCGCCCCGGATGGCGATGCTCGTGCCGACCTTCTGGCCGGGATATCGCAATGATGTGCATGAACCATTCGAGCACATACTCGGTGATCGTTTCGTCGCCCTGTGCCCACACATCCTTGATCAGTTCGTGGAGCATTGAGCAGGAGCCCGAAGGATCAGGCTCGATCAACATGCCCCGGTAGAGGTTGTATTCGTCGGCGGCAACCGTCCCTGACGGCTTGAACACGAACCCTCCACGGTAGACCCGCGTATCTTTAGGCGGCTTGGAGAGAAATTGCTTTGCCGGGAAGATGGAATTGACACGCCCATCCTCGCTTGCGACTTCGACCCACTCGTTGCGGTGCAGTAACTCGAAATCGCTTTCCGCCATGATCGCTTTGGACAGATCAGGCTGCTTCAGGTCCATGATGACGGCTTTACCGCCGGTGTTCAGGATGGCGAAGTCGCGCACATAGTCCCGCATCGGTTTGATGAGAGCGGTGTCCTCGGCGGAGAGGACGCCATACCGAGAGCGCAGTATCGGTGAGGATGTCTCGCGTCTCGAACCGCTTGAAATCAGTTTCGATGGAGTTCTTCTTAACCTCGAACTCCTTCGCTATGGTCTTGAGTGCGTCATCGACTTGGCGCTGGAGGAGCTTGCCTGCTGCTTTTTCCTTGAGCGAGGTTCTTGAGCTTTTGGGGATAAGGATCGGCTTCATCACTTGTTTGCAAGGCCCCGCATTCGATCAGGTGAGCAACCGTCACGCGACCACATTCGATGAACCCGGCTAACTGCTGTGCCGTCACGTCGGGCTCGATCTGGGTTCCGCATAGTGAGTTGAGGCGGGCGAAATCGAACAGGCCGGGCTTGGCGATCATGCTGTTGTGGAAGATGGCCACATCGATGCCTTTGCCCTCTTTGTCGACGACGCGTAAGTCCTGACGGGAGGTGTCACTGCGGTTCTCATGATAGACCCGAGCCGATATTGGTCCGCCACCGAACTCGAGATTGCTCAGGTCATCGAGCTTCAGCCAACCATCCTCCAGCATCTTCCTGAGAAACAGCAGCCGGTCCACGCTTGCACCCTGCCCCCGTCTCGTCTTGCAGGAGGAGTGAGAGCAAAAGACGCTAAAGCCGTATCGCCGTTCTCACTTGCATTGACGATGAAGGTTCCTGTCCCGCCCGGTTCGGTGTGCTCGTTCTCGAAGGGACATTCGATGTGCACACCGCCTTCGTCCCGCTCTGTGCGGAAGAAGTCCGAGGGGAGATTCGAGCTTGAGCGTAAGGCATCTTCGATCTGGAAGGTTGCCCCGTATTGGGCAGCCCAGGCTTTCAGATCGAAGCCCTGGAAGGTGAGGTTCGTACGCTCGAGCTTAGAGGCCGCCCTCTTGCCCCCATCTGACTGCTCCAACTGAACGTCGAAGGCATCAAGGTCGAGAAGCTGACCCTCTATCTTCGTGGCCATTCTTTTTGCGCCGGGCTTACATGATGGCCAATAGAACGCCCTGCTGATATCGGTGCAACTGCGGTCCCACTCCAACCCGAGAGAGTTGGCAAAGGCCGCATACTTCGCCTTCCAAAGGGCCTCAAAGCTTTTCTGGGTGCCTCCGTCGTTGAAGTGGTCCTGGCGGCTGAATGGCTTAGCCAGCGGGAACACCATGCGGTATTTCGGCAAGGGTGCATGGCGGGCTACGGAGACGGCCCCCGATGGGGTGTCCTTGTAGGTCGCTGTCACTTCAACGTTCTCTGCCAACCACGGACGATAGTTCCGGACCTTGAGCAGATAGCTCCGTAATCCCTCCCCCGTAATGTCGTTGGTGTGCGTGAACCTGCGATAATCATCGAGGCGAATTGCCGTCTCGGGGCTCAGGTGCGAGTAGGTGGAGTGTATGAGGGCATACAGTCCCTTCGCCTTAACCGCTGCAATGACGGCATTGATATCTTCCCCTTTGTCCAGGTCTATTATCAGCCAATCTAACTGGGAGACGGCCTGTTTGAGCCGCCGCTCACCCTGGATCACCCCTGGGACGTAACGCTGGAGCCATCCTCCTTTCTTTCAAATTCGCCATGCTCGAGGAACAGGCCCTCGAACTCGAGAAGCGGTCATCTCCTTGGTCACCCAGCCACGAGAGCTATCCAAGCGGCTGTTGTGAGTGACCCTAAGGCTGATGGCTGCCGGATCGACGCCGGCTCCTGGCCGGGAGTCCCGCGAGGGGTCTAATTCAGCCAGAGCGAAATTGGAATCCTGACCTTCGAACAATTCATCCATGCACGAACTCCTTTCTATATCAATAACTTACAAATACATGCGAATATACACTTGATCGCCTTAGGGCAGTGCGAGATAATTGGCTATTGCCCCATCGCAATTCAAAGATGGGATATGAATTAGTATATCTCAATTAGAGCTTCCGATCAAATATAATTTGATGACGGTTTTATGACGGCTAATGGCCGTCAAATTTGACAGATTTCAGGTGGTTGAATTGGCTAATTCCCTGCATCAGTTCACATCGGCAGTCGGTTTGGTGCAAATCTCCGAGGGAATTGATTGGCAATCTTTTGGCAATTAGGAATTGCAGCATCAATTGCCCATCATAATTCAGGAATTCCACGGGGTAATTCTGCGTCATTCTGTCAAACGGTGGCTGCCTTGAAAGTCCATCAAAAAGCGGCCATACTGTCTGAGAACATCAAGACGAGTGCTGGCGCACTCACCAACCTGCCGATCCGTGGCAAGGTGGTTTCCACAAAAGTGGGATGTGGCCGTTCATGACGGCAAACATAGCGGATACGCCAGCCCTCCTCTATGCAGGAGGCGCAACATGACTTCCCTGGTTCTCATCGGGCGGCCGAAATCTCTGCACATCATGGCTCATGGCTATGGGTGCTCCATCGGCGCGGGAGTCCCATTGGGGCTATGGCAAGATCGAGACCGCCCGACTAGGGGCACAGTGCGCCCAATGGATTTTGACCAGAGGCAAGGAGCACGTCATCCGACTGGTGCACACGAGGAACTATGTCCCCAAGCAAACGGCGTTCTATGCCGATTGGCTGTTGTTCCAGGAGGATGAACTAGCCTCGCAATTCCTGACCGCATTCCCGCGATTTCAAATTCCGAACCGGCTTCAAGGCCTACATCGTGACCGTCGGATCATCGCCACGCGCATGGAGGAGCGGCTACATCGGGGAGGGTTCGACATAGGCAAGCACCCGCCCGAGCAACGCAGGGCAATCGCGCACCGGTTTATTGAGTTGGATGACAAGCTGAGGGATATCGATGAGCACTGCCGGGGGCTTGAACTTGCTGAGCAATTATCCGTGGAGTGGACAGCACGATTGGAAGGCCATAGTTCGTCACATCAAGACTTATGATCGCGGCGACCTAATAGGTGCAGCCTCTCTTCGCTCCTTCTTGGTGAGCTTCCTGGCGCCGAGGCACCGAACCGCTATTTAAGCGGCTCGGGAGGCGACTCAGAGCCAAAAGATAGCTCAGGCGCACACACGCCCAACCAAATCTGGAACTTAAAAGCGGCCGATTGAATCCGGTCGCTAATCTTACTTTGTCAGGTTCGTATTGACGTTGTTGAACAGGGTGTTCAAGCCGGTGCTCAGATTGGTCAGACCAACGATGATGCCGACACCAACGATGGCCGCGATGAGGCCATACTCGATGGCGGTTACGCCAAACTCGTCCTTCTTGAAGCGGGTGATAAGGGCCTTCATGATGACGCTCTCCCAATTTCAGCGACGCAACTTCTGCGCATCCTAAGGAGAGTTGAACGGCAAATATTGACTACAAGTAAAATTGCAAAGCGACTAAATGCGAACCCCCATTAACGTTTACCAAGGTTTAACCCGGCACTTAACACCCGCTGGCTGCCCATTAGAGTTATCAGCCCCAAGTGCGCGAAAGACGTGGTTGGGAAGTGAGAAGGGGTTGCCGTGTTTGCTGGTGTACTATCGGGGCTGGGATGGTTCAGGCGGCAGAGTTCTAGAGAGAACTCGCCAATGAACCCAGTAGCAACTCCAATGGCTGGAGAAGCACGCCGAGTTCACCTGCGTCCCAAGGATTCCTTTGGCTTGGCCACTGCGCCCAGCCCCATCCAATTCAAAGTTCTATCGGCTGCCGAGCGTTTTCGGAATTGTCGAGCATCAGTAGAGCGCCGGTGCAAGGCGCGAACGCTCGAGCTACCCCAGCACCAACGCCATCCAACGCGGAAGGCGGCACCCTAGCCTGCATAGCTGCTCAATCCGGTCACCTGATCGGGGTTCTGGCCTGGGCTGGGGTGGGGCTAGGGCCTTGGGGGAGCGGACACTGGGGGGTGTTGTCTTTCAACCACCTTGTCTCACCTGTCTCACCTTTGTTGGTCAAAATCTAATGTGGAGACCACCCCGCGCCCCCCATGAACAGGATTGGGGCGGGCGCACCCCCCATCAGGGAGTTGGGCCCCCCAAAGGTGAGACAGGCCAGATCAATGGTGGCTCTGGTTTCTCAGCCCAGGAGCAGTCTGCAATTGTGTCTCACAAGACCTTGCCCATATGCGGGCATGTCTGAGGGCCTTTGTTTCTGGTTTCACATGAGTTGGGGAGGCACATTTGGAACCTCTGTTGCAGAGGGTGTTAGATCATTGTGAAACCCCAGCCGGACTGAAGCCCTGACATGCTGATTGGTTACGCCAGAACCTCCACCCTGGATCAGGTGGCGGGATTTGAATCCCAACAGAGCGCCCTCAATGATGCTGGGTGTGAGAAGGTCTTTGCCGAACAGATCAGCAGCATTGCCCACCGTGACCAGCTTCAAGATGCCCTGGACTACATCCGGGAGGGAGATGTGCTGGTGGTCACCAAGCTGGACCGGTTGGCCCGCTCCATGCCCGATCTTCTCAACATCATAGCCAAGGTGGAGAGGAAGGGAGCTTCACTCCGCATCCTGGGCATGAGCCTGGACACGACCACAGCCACCGGCAAGCTGATGCTCAATGTCCTGGGCAGTGTTGCCGAGTTTGAACGCTCCATGATGTTGGAGCGGCAGCGGGAGGGCATCGCCAAGGCCAAGGCCGAGGGCAAATACAAAGGCCGTGCCCCAACCGCCCAGGCCAAGGCCGAAGATGTGCTCCGCCTTCTTGGTGATGGGATAGGTGCCTGTCAGGTCGCAAGCCAACTTGGCATCAGCAGGTCCAGTGTGTGGCGCATCATGAGGGCCAACGGAGAATCCCTCCGGGCAGCTTGAGCCCAGCATCTTGGGTTAGAACTTGGGTTAGACCGCCAATCTCACCAGAAAAATGTGTCGGGATCTCGCGCAGGTTGGCTGGTCAGCATCCTCCTCAATAACTGCTGCGCTGATCTTGAGGAGCGTATTGCTGAGCTAGAGGCCACCACTGCCCGCAAGGGCAACCGCAAGGTGTCCTTGACCGTCTCCGGTTGGGTTGGTGAGCAGGTCTTGTGGTGGGATGACGGTGCTGCCAGAGGCACCTATGTGGGTGGCCTTGGTACCACCCTTGCCACCCACGTAACCTTCACCGGTCAGGCAACCATCATGCCGGGTTGGTATGCGGGTTATGTGCTGACCCTGGAAGCGGATGAGACAATTACGCGCCAAGGGGATCGATCTTAGCCATCCATTCTGCCCTCAGCTTTGAGCGAGGGAGCACCGCCGTAAGCGCCATGCTCACCACTCCCCAGCGTGTGACCCATGATGGCCCTTGAGACGCTTTCTGGCATTTCGCACTCCCTTGCCAGAGTGCGCCAAAGGTGTCGGAACGAATGCATGGTGTAACGTCGGTCTGTGATGCCGACCTTGTGCCGGAGGAACCGGCTTCCGTAGTCCTGGAACCATCTTCCCCGGCCCAGTTCCTTGACCGGGAGTGATGGGAACAGCCATGAACCTGATCCGTGTTTGGCTTCAACCTCCCTCGCCAGTCTGAGGATGTCCATGCAGGCGGGATGGATCGGAATGTCACGGATGCTAGAGCGGTTCTTCACACGACCATGCAGGTCATGGACTCTCAGCACAGGAACACCGTGAAGGACGGTGACATCGGCGCTGCGCAGTTGGCAGGCTTCTCCACTCCTCATGCCGTGATAGGCAAGCAGGCGCACAACCCAGCCGAATGCCTCAGTCTCCCCAGTCGAGCGCCTGGAAGATGTCCCGCACCTGAGTTGACGTGAACCCTTGCCGTTTAGCGGACAGCTTGATCCCAAAATCGCGTGCTCTGATCCCGTGTGCTGGATTGGTCGAAACGATGCCCCTCACTGAGGGCCAGATTGAACAACCCATGCATCTTGCAAAGGTGCTCCGCGATGTTGGCGGACTTCATGCGGGGCAGGTTCTCAAGCTCATCCCGGTAGGCAATGACATGGGCTCTGGTAACTTCATGTGGTTCCAGGTCACCAACTAGATCGATAAACCGCCGCACACAGAGCCTTGTCCTTGCCAAGCCGATCTGACTGCGCGGTGACTTTCTCCTCTCCCACAGGTCCACCAACCGCATCAGATGCGGTCGTCGGCCATTGCGTAAGTTCGGCTGCATCGACGGGAACGCTCTCGCATCGCTGCAATGGACGTCGGCGTGCCGTTCTGCCCATCCTGGGATTGGATTATCGGCAGTGTTCGCGGCTCACCTTTGGCAAGCCCGCGCAGCGCCAATATCCGCTTGCCATGCTCATAGGCCAGCCATGCGCCAGGGTCTCCGCTTCCAATCGCGAGACGCTCCCCAGGCACTTCACCCAGGCACGTCTGTTTTCGAGGGGCTGAATGTCCTCTGGCACCCGGCGGAGGTACTTAAACCCGTTCCCGTGGGGGACGATGTAACTCTTGCGGTAATGCCACGCCCGGTACGCATCGGGCGGCGTTTGTAACCCAATTTGTAACCCAAGCGGCCGCTGCGACCGGCGAACTGTGTTGCCTTTGCGATCTTGACGTGTCCGCCGAGGCCACAACCTCGGATTGGGCCAAATTGACGAAAACAACTTGCAATTCAAAGGCTTAGCTGAAAAGAAGAAGCCGCCCCTTTCGGGACGGCTTCGCTGTTCTGAGGTCGGTTCGAGGGTCTTAGAAGTTGATCAGACCGCCGAACTTCACGAGCTGCATGGATTCGAAGCTGACCTGTGGCGGCCATGACCGACGGAAGCAACCTCCAGTTACGTCGACGAGCAGCCGTCGTGCAGCCAGAAGCCGTCGGCATCGAAGTGGTCATACTGGACCCACAGCGACATGGCAGCAGCATCGATCTCCTGCACCGCACCAAGGCTCCACTCCCGAGTCTCGGTGCTGTGACGACACCGGCAACGCCAGTTGTCCCTATCGAATGCCAGCCAGTCACGAGATCTGTCGTCGAACATGTCGTTACGCTGGGCATACGACCCGTAGAGCACCGTGTGACCGAGCGAGGTCCAACGTTCACGCAGACCGCCCTTGACCATCCAATGATCAGGCTGGTCGTTGAAGCCGGGCTGCAGTGTCCATGAACTCCCGGCCATAGGCACCGTAGACGAACAGCCGGTTGCCACATGCTCGATGTAGATGCCGGACTGCCAGTAGCCAACATCGCAGTCGTGATCTGGTTGAAGGGTCAGCGCCCGGGATAGCGGCTGCACGGTCAGTAACTGTACCTGTCGGCAACTGAGCCAGAGGCAGGACAGTTAAATTGGCCGTGTTGTCCTGACCCCAGCCGCTGGTGGCCGCGATCTTGATGCCATTCCACTCGCCAGCATAGCGGGCATAGGCATCCCAGTAGCCACCGTTCTGACCCCAGTCGGCACTCACAGAGAACCCAGCAAAGACCGGGCTGTCATAGCGAACGAGGTTGGTGGGGATTGCCTCGCAGTCGCCACCGATCCGCTGACCCGACGTAAGCAGATCGCCCAAGAGCTGCCCCAGGTTGCGCCGGTAAGAGCGCCATTCTTTGTTGCGAATGAAGAAGCTGGCGTTGTCGAACATCACCCAGTTGGAAGGCACGAGCGAACCCGAGCCGTCAACCAGGATGGCCGCGTTGTCAGCCAGCGGATGACTGCTGACCAATGCTGACCTTGCCCAGATGGTCGCTCTTGATGAACCAGAAGGACTGGAGAACGCCCACCGTCCGAAAACACCAGTGCTAGCCAAGGAGCGCTTAGGACCAGGTTGCCGTCAGACGCTGTCCAGTTGCCCTGACTGTTGAACAGCGGATCATGCTCATCCGCCTCCAGGGTCAGCACATAACCCGCATACCAACCCGGCATGATGGTTGCCTGACCGGTGAAGGTTACGTGGCTGGCAAGGGTGGTGCCAAGGCCACCAACATAGGTGCCTCTGGCAGCACCGTCATCCCACCACATGACCTGCTCACCAACCCAACCGGAGACGGTCAAGGACACCTTGCGGTTGCCCTTGCGGGCGGTGGTGGCCTCTAGCTCAGCAATACGCTCCTCAAGATCAGCGCAGCAGTTGCCCCCGAGATCGGCGGCGGACGCGCTACTGGCCCCAAGCCCGCCCATCAGCAGGCCTGCTGCCACCAGGGCACCCAGACTGTACTTTTTCATTGACCTACTCCCGTCTGCTTACTTTCTGATGGCGACGCCACGCACAAGTGCCGCCTACTCCCTACGAAACCCGAATCCACTCCACGAACTCGCGTCGCGGCGGTCGCATGACCGAATCACCGCTCGGGGAAAAACATAAGCAGAGAATGGATGCACAGGAA
This sequence comes from uncultured Alphaproteobacteria bacterium, assembly GCA_963745205.1. GTDB lineage: Bacteria > Pseudomonadota > Alphaproteobacteria > Rhizobiales > Hyphomicrobiaceae > Hyphomicrobium_A. The sequence goes on along the minus strand of CAVUWX010000007.1, from coordinate 457,489 downwards.
ACCGGCAAGGCGCCGATCGTTGCGGAATTCACAGGCGTTGTGGCCGCTCTGCAACGAGCCTGTTTGATGCCTTAAGCGGCTGAGCCGTCGGCGTTTTCACGCGATCGCGCTGCATTTCGCCGCCCCGGTTATCCCCAACGCCTCTATCCGCGGGGCTTGCACCGGCCCGAATCGATGTGGGCGGAAGAGCTCCGGCAACTCAATTGGCCCCCGCCTCGCAGCCCTTCTTCTTCGTCTCACGAATTCCCGCGCCCGGAACGCCAGTATGATGACACAAAAGCTCTGCTGTGGGTGACGAGAACCGTGCGGCAGTGAAGCTCGGGCCCACGAAGTGCCGGTCGCATTAATCGTCTCTGGCCGCCTCGCGCTCCTGACACCTATGGGCCGAATGCGTCGAAACGCTGGATGCGGCGCGGCGCATCGGCCGCGCGCCAATGTCTGCCCCTTGCCCAGACTCCCCGGCTGCGATAGATTGTTGCGGCGCAGCAAGTGCGCCAAGACATGGATCGCAAGCAAATCGCCGCATGAGGCGGTTTGGCGCGAGTGGAACGCCCGCTAGAGCTTGGCAAAAGCGGTCGCCCACCAATCCTCAAAAGCGCGGGATGGAAGACCGGGGAGGGGGCAGCGGTCGCCACTCTGGAGGGATCTTGTGCCAAACGATGGCCGGGATTTTCTACGCAAATGAACGCTACGGGTGCGTCGCGCGTTATGGCGCGGCGAGGGGCCGCTCAGAGGCACGGAAAGCACACAACGATGGAACCTATGAGGGTGGATCGCAGGTCGGTCCTCATGCGCGCTGGTGCGCTGGCGCTCGTGGGGATGGGCGGCCGTTTCATTGCTCCTTCGCGCGCCCTCGCGTCTCCATCGTTTGATGCAAGCGCAACCTTCGGCCCCACGCACGTAGGAGCGCTTGCCGAGCAGCTCGCCGCGCAGCCCTTTGCGAAGCCCTCGATTAAGCTGCCGCAAGCGTTCCAGCAGCTTTCCTACGATCAGTTCCGCGACATCCGCTTCCGCACGGACCAGGCCATCTGGCGCGGAGAGAAGCTCGACTTCGAGCTGCAGCTTCTGCCCATGGGCTGGCTGTTCGACGCGCCCGTCGAGATCTGGCTCGTCGACAACGGCGACGCCCACCGTCTCGTGGCGGACTCTAATCTGTTCTCGCTCGGGCCGCTTGTCGGCGACGTGGGCGTGGGCGCGCCTTACGGGTTCTCCGGCTTCCGCGTGCACGGACCCATCAACCGGCCCGACTACCTCGACGAATACATCGTCTTCCAGGGCGCGAGCTACTTTCGCGCCGTCGGCCGCGACCAGACCTACGGTCTCTCCGCGCGCGGGCTCGCCATCGACACGGCGCGGCCGGGCGGCGAGGAGTTTCCGATCTTCCGCGCGTTCTGGATCGAGAAGCCCAAGCCCAACTCGCGCTCGATTGTAATTCACGCTCTCCTTGATAGCGCGTCGACGACGGGGGCCTACCGCTTCGAGATCGAGCCGGGAGAGGCGACGACCGTCGATGTGGAGGCAACTCTCTTTCCACGCCGCACGCTCACGCATGTGGGCCTTGGCCCGCTCACCAGCATGTACCTCACTGGCCCCGGGCATCACCGCATCGGCGACGACTTCCGCCCCGCTGTCCACGACAGCGACGGGCTCGCCATCTACAACGGCAACGGCGAGTGCCTCTGGCGTCCGCTCACGAACCCGCGCACGCTGCAGGCGAGCGCGTTCATGGATCGCGGCCCGAAGGGTTTCGGGTTGTGCCAGCGCAGCCGCGCCTTCACCGACTTCGAGGACCTCGAGGCCCACTACGAGCGCCGCCCCACGGTCTGGATCGAGCCCAAAGGCTCGTGGGGGTCGGGCTACATCGAGCTCATCGAGATCCCGACCGACGAGGAGATCCACGACAACATCGTCGTCTACTGGAAACCCACAGTCGCGCCCGAAACCGGCAAGCCGTTCACGTTCGCCTATCGCATGCTCTGGAGCAACGACGTCCCCGTCGGCTGGAGCGGCGCGCGCGTCGTTTCGACGCGCGTCGGCAAGGGCAAGAAGGCAGGCTCGGCGCTGTTCGTCGTCGATTTCGGGGGCGCGGCGGTCGCCGGCAAAACGCAGCTTCCCGTCGCCCTCGTCAGCGCCAATCCCGGCACAGTTGAGAACGTCATCGTGCACCCGAACCCCGAGATCGACGGCGTGCGCGTGACTTTCGAGCTCGATCCGACGGGAACAGATCTCTCCGAACTGCGTTTAGTGCTGCGGGCCGGTGAACAGCAAATTTCCGAGAGCTGGCTCTATAGATGGACCAAATCATGAGCGACTTGAGCGCTGGAAATCTTCGCGTCGACCGATTGTCGGACGCGAGAAATTCAATGCTTCCGCCCGAGGCACCGCTCGAGATGCCCGAGCAGGACTTCGGCAGGCGTGCGCCGGCAGCGCAGCGCGAACGCAGGGGTTATTGGATCCCGCGCGCCGCACTGTTCACCGGAACCGCCATCCTCACCGGGGCCTTCGCATATGAGCTCTATCACGTGCTGGGGCTCGCGCAGCTCACGCCCATCCAGATCCTGTTCCTGGTGCTGTCGACGATTGCCTTCGGCTGGATCGCGCTCGGCTCGCTGAGCGGCGTACTGGGCTTCTTGCCGCTGTTCGTCGGCGAGAACCCGGATACCATCGCGTTGCCGGCGCCCGAAGGCGCACTCAAAGCGCGCACCGCGCTGCTGTTTCCCGTCTTCCAAGAGACGCCATCGCGCATCGCCGGCACCATCCAGGCGATCGCGTTCGAGTTGCAGTCGATGGGGCGGGCGACGGCCTTCGACGTCTTTATTCTCTCCGATACGCGCGGCGAGGTCGATGGAAAGGCGGAGGAGCGGGCCTACTCCGCGCTCGCCCGCAGCCTGCAATCGATCATCCCCGTCTACTACCGCCGCCGCCGCGAGAACCACGGCCGCAAGGCCGGCAACATCAAGGACTGGGTGCGCCGCTTCGGCGGGGCCTATGAGCATTTCGTCATCCTCGACGGCGACAGCGTCATGTCGGCGACGACGCTTGTTCGCCTGGCACTCGCCATGCAGCGCGATGAGAAGGCAGGGCTCATTCAGACGGTGCCGCGTTTGACCGGCGCGGTGACCCTGCTGCAGTACCTCCAGCAGTTCGCCTCCAACGTATACGGGCCGGCGGTTGCCGCGGGGCTCGCCACCTGGCACCGCGACCAGGGCAACTATTGGGGCCACAACGCCATCATCCGCACGCAGGCGTTCGCTTCCGCGGCCGGACTGCCGACGCTGCCCGGCCCCGCGCCGTTCGGCGGGGACATCCAGAGCCACGACTTCGTCGAAGCCGTGCTTTTGCAACGCGCCGATTGGGGCGTGCACATCGTGCCGACCGTCGAGGGCTCCTACGAAGGCCAGCCGCCGACGCTGCCCGACGTCATCGCGCGCGACCGGCGCTGGGCGCAGGGCAATCTCCAGCACTTGTCGATCGTGCGCGCCTCGGGCCTCACCGCCATGGGCCGCGTGCACCTAATCATGGGCGCGACCTCCTACCTGATCTCGGTCGTGTGGGCCGCATCGCTCTTCGTCGGCGTCGTGCTGGCGCTGCAGGGCCAGCAGATGATCCCGAGCTACTTCATCGACAGCAAAACACTGTTCCCGATCTGGCCGGTGACCGATCCGGGCGCGGCGCTGCGGCTGCTGCTCGCCACCATGACGATCGTGTTGCTGTCCAAGGCGCTGGGGCTCATGCTCGAGCTGAAGCGCGTGCGCTATGCGCGCGAGCCGCTCGGCACGCTCCGCGCCATATTCGGGGTGGCGCTCGAGACGATCTTCTCGATCCTGCTGTCCCCGATCCTCATGGTCACGCAGACGGTCGCCGTGTTCCAGGTGCTGTCCGGCCGCGACTCCGGTTGGCGTCCGCAGCTCCGCAACGGCATCTGCATGACCTTCCGCGATGCGCTGCGCTTCCACTGGCGCCACACGCTCGTCGGAGTGCTGCTCGCGATTGCCTGCTTGGAAGCGTCGCTGCAGACCGTCGCCTGGATGTCGCCCGTCATCGTCGGCCTCTTGCTGGCGGCGCCGTTGAGCTGGCTCACCTCGCGCCCCGCCGGCATCATCAGCCGCGCGCTGCTGTCGACGCGTGAAGCGCGCAGCCCGCCGGCGATCATAGAAAGTGCCAACCGCGCGAGCGGCGAGTGGGCCGCGCGGGCAAACGTCGAGACGGAACAACCCGAACACCTCGATCCCGACGGCGTTGGCAGGATGTCGCGCGCCGCTTAGTCGGCCGCCGCTGCGCCGCTGGTGCCGGCGCGGCGAAAGGCTTCCGCCAGCATGTCGCGCGCCCGGATCGGCGGCGCCGCGATGAACGGCAAGGGCCGGCAGACATCGACTGCGGCCGCGCCGATGCGAGCCGTCAGTGCTCCGTTGAAGGCGCCTTCGCCGAGCCGCCGCGACAGGCGGCGCAATAAGTCTTGGCCCAAGAACTGACCGAGCAAGTCGTCGGTGAGCGCGACGCCGCCTGTGGCGATGATGTGGCCGATGACGAGGCGCGCGAGCCTTAAGCCGCCGATCAGTCCCGGGCGGCCGCCGTACAATCCCGCGATGGCGCGCAGCATGCGAAGATTCTCTATCAGCACGTACAGCATCGCGATCCACACCATGGGGCTGATCGCCGTCACCATGCCAATGCGCTTGGCGGAGGCGAGCACCGTGCGACGCGCCTCCTGATCGAGCGGCATCATCAGCTCGCGGTCGGCGAGCGCGAGGAGATCGCCCGCGTTCAAGACCGCGCCCTCGTGTTCGGAAAAGCGCGCGAGCGGCCAGGAGAGATCGGCGCGCGAAGAGAGAATGTCGATGAGATGGCCGACCGCACGCCGCTCGCGCGCAAGATCCTTATCCTTCAGCGCCTCCTTGACCTCGTGGCGCAAGCGGCCGAGGCGCGCGAGGCGAAACAGCCCGATGAGCTCGCGCAGCAATATGACGAGCACCGAAAGCCCGACCAGGCAGAGCAGCGAGAACGAGACCCAGCCGACCCAGTCGTCGCGCTCTACCGCGACCTCGACGTAGCGCGTGAACCAAAGGGTCGTCGACAGCGCCAGCAGGCCGAAGAGGCTCGATAGAAGGATGCCGCCCCAGCGGATGCCGCGCGACAGGTCGGCGACCGTCGGGCGCACGCTCGTGCGTCCCGCCTGGCGCGACCGTGCGCGCCGTGAGCGCGCTTTCGCGCTGGCCCGGTGCGCTCGCCGCGCTCGGCGGCGCGCAACGCCGGATCGTCGGGGGCAAACGCGCGCGGCTTGCGGATGTCGGGGTTGATGGTCATGCGAGCCAGTCCGCCAGCAGGAAATCGAGGGCGCGATCGAGGCGAATATGAGGAAGGACCGGAACTTCGCCGTCGGGACCGGGAGGCAGCACGCGCGGGGGACGGAAGCGCACGAAGTGCAACCCAGCCGGCGCCGCGTCGGGCTTCAAGGCGTTCTTGGGGTTCTGCGGCAGGTCGCCGGGGAAAACCGCCGCCTCCGCGCGCCCGTCGAAGATCTTGCCCTCGATGCGCTCGCCCGGCATCGGGACGCCCACGATGCAGGGCAGCAGCTCCTCGCCGACTTTGGCCTCGGCCTCGTGCGTGGCGCGCAGCGCGGCGAGCGCCTGCACGCCGACCTCGGCACCGGTAGCGCTGGCGCGGCCCATGGCGCGCTCGGTGATGAGGCGGAGGATCGCCTCGAGGCGGTCGTGGCTGGAAGAATGAATGTGGTCGGCCTTGGTGGCGGCGAACAGGAGCTTGTCGATGCGCCGGCCGATGAGCGCCGTGAGCCACGTGGCGCCGCCGGTTCGGAACACGCGCAGCACGCCGTCGAGTGCGCTCTGCAAGTCGGCGACCGCCTCGCCGCCCTCGTTCAGCGGCCCCAGCACGTCGACCAGCACGATCTGGCGGTCGAGGCGGCTAAAGTGATCGCGGAAGAAGGGGCGTACGACGTGCGATTTATAGCTCTCGAAGCGCCGCGCCATCATGCCGGCCAGCGAGCCGCGCGGCAGCGAGCGCCGCAGATCGAGCGGCAGCGGGCAGAAGGTGAGCAGCGGCGAGCCTTCGAGGTCGCCCGGCATCAGGAAGCGCCCGGGGCCCGTCGTGTGCAGCACATGATCGGTGGCGCGCGCCGCCTTGAGGTAGTCGGCGAAGAGGCGCGCGCCTTTAAGCGCCACCTGCTCATCCTTGTGCGCGTAGGGGTCGACGGAGCTTAAGAATTCGAGCCATGCCTTGGCCGGCCCGGTTGCGTGGCGCTTTTGCGCCCGCTCCACCGCCTCCGCCGACCAGGATTGATAGCTCTTCTCCAGCAGCGGCAGGTCGATCAGCCATTCGCCGGGGTAGTCGACGACGTCGAGGTTGAGGCGGGAGGGCCCGAAGAAGCGGCGCAGCGGCAACGCGGACCGGTATTCGAGGGTCACGCGGAGCTGGCTCAGGCGCTTGGTGCTTTCCGGCCATTGCGGGGGATCGCGGCCGAGCGTTTCCAGGTGCTCCTCGTAGTCGAAGCGGGGGACGGCGTCGTCGGGCTGCGGCTCGAGGTAGGCGCGCTCGATGCGGCCCTCGGCCTCGGGAAAGAAGAACGGCAGCCGGCCGCCGGACACGAGATTGCGGACGAGCGCCGTGATGAACACCGTCTTGCCGGAGCGCGACAGCCCCGTCACGCCGAGGCGCAGCGTCGGCGTCATCATGTCGGTCAGGTAGAGACCGGCACGATGCAGGGCGCGGCTCGCGGTGTCTTCGGAAATGGGCAAGGGGACCTCACGGGGTCCCCTTTGCTAGTGCGAAGCGGGCGCGGCGGCAAGGCCGCGGCTTCAGCCGTAGAAGACGACGAAGATACCGGCAGCCATCACCGTCACCCCCATGAGGATGATCAGCCCGCTGCGAATGAATTCCGACATGACACGCTCCATTCGCGTCACAGTTTGAATGGGAAGAATCTAAGCCTGGCGGATTGAACAATCACTGAAGTCCGCCTTCATGTCCCATTCATGTTCCGAACACGGCGACGCGCCAATTTGCCTCGCACGTGTCTCTTCGCGGCCGCAGTTCCCGCCGTTACTTTTCCGCACGATTTGGTGATGAGCCGCGAGCGGCGCTTTAGGCCGGACACTACTCGCCCTTGCGGCGCGACATGAAGGCGATCCGCTCGAAAAGGTGAAGATCCTGCTCGTTCTTCAGAAGCGCGCCGGCGAGCGGCGGGATCAGCTTGCGGGAATCCGTCTCGCGCAGTGTCTCGGGCGACACGTCCTCATTCAATAAGAGCTTGATCCAGTCGAGCAGCTCCGAGGTCGAGGGCTTCTTCTTGACGCCCGGCACCTCGCGGATCTCGTAGAAGATGCGCATGGCCTCCGAGACCAAACGCCCCTTCAAGCCGGGGAAATGCACCTCGACGATCTGGCGCATGGTCTCGGTGTCGGGGAACTTGATGTAGTGGAAAAAGCAACGGCGCAAGAAGGCGTCGGGCAGCTCCTTCTCGTTGTTGGAGGTGATGATGACGATGGGCCGGTTCACCGCCTTGATGGTGTCGCCCGTCTCGTAGACGAAGAACTCCATGCGATCGAGCTCTTGCAGGAGGTCGTTGGGGAACTCGATGTCGGCCTTGTCGATCTCGTCGATCAGCAGCACGGGGCGCACGTCCATCTGGAACGCCTCCCACAGCTTGCCGCGCTTGATGTAGTTGCGGATATCGTGCACGCGCGCGTCGCCGAGCTGGCTGTCGCGCAGACGCGAGACGGCGTCGTACTCATAAAGGCCCTGGTGGGCCTTGGTCGTCGACTTGATGTGCCACTCGATGATCGGTACGCCGATCGCGTCCGCCACCTCGAGCGCCAGCAGGGTCTTGCCGGTGCCGGGCTCGCCCTTGATGAGCAAAGGCCGGGCGAGCGTGATGGCGGCATTGACCGCCACCTTCAGGTCTTCGGTCGCGACGTAGCGGCGGGTGCCATCGAATCGCATGCGGGTTGCTGGCTCCTGAGGGCCGGGCGGAAAGGCTGAGTGGAGGCCGGGGGCGGCACTTTGCGACCCGCAAAATGGGGTCGCGGACGGCACTTGCGTCAAGCACCTATAGCGCCACACTTCCAACAAAAAAAGCGAGCGGCCGCGGGCGCCGCAGGGGCGCAAGTTTTTTGTGATGCGCCCGTCACTTAATCACGTCACGGGAACCGCTTGACAGAAGGTCGCGGTCCATAGAGAAGGTGGCGCCGAAGCAGCTTGTCGCCGCCGGTCGAGGGCCCGGCCGCGGTCTCTTGAAGCCTCTTGGAGGCAAGAATGAGCAAGCGGAACGCCAAGAACGCCGGCAGTGCCAAGACCCTCGCTGTGGGCCGCAAGGTCGCGACGCGCGCCGTCAAGGGCAATGGCGCGGTTGCATCCAAGGGCAACGCCGAAGTGGCGCCCAAGGCCAAGGCGGCGGCGAGCAAGACCAGAACTGCGGGGAAAAAGATGGCGACGCGCGCCAAGGCTTCGTCGATTGTTTTGCCTCCCAACTATCGTCCCTCGGAGGACGAGCCGTTCATGAACGAGCGGCAGCGCATGTACTTCCGCCTGAAGCTGCTCGCGTGGAAGGAGGAGATCATCCGCCAGACGCGCGAGACGCTTGCGGGGCTGCACGAAGAATCAACGCAGCACGCCGACCTCGCCGACCGGGCGACGTCGGAGACGGACCGCGCTCTCGAGCTGCGCGCGCGCGACCGCCAGCGCAAGCTCGTCGCCAAGATCGATGCGGCGCTCGCGCGCATCGAGGACGGCAGCTACGGCTATTGCGAGGAGACGGGTGAGCCGATCGGGCTGAAGCGGCTCGACGCGCGCCCGATCGCTACGCTGTCGGTCGAGGCGCAGGAGCGCCACGAGCGGCGAGAGCGCGTCTATCGCGAAGACTGATCCCTTCCAGAGCTCTTGCAATCGCCCGCGCCAATTCGCGCATTTGTGGCGCACTCGCGCTTTCCTTTGCCCTCCGAGGCTTAACCCGGGTTTATGCGATTTTAACCCTAATGGTTGAACTGTTAGGGAGAAAGCGGTGTGGCGCGGCTCCGCCACTCGCGAAAAACGGCCCTTAGTCGATTGCTTGTCCGGGTCGTTCGTTAAGCCTCTGTGCTTGTAAACGCGTAACAGAGATTAATCGCCCATGCGGCCTCCCCGAACCTTGCGTACTCAGAATCAGCTAGCCTCGCCCGCCATGGGTGAGCGCAACGCAATCGAGCTGCAGCCTGCGCCCTTCGATGTCATCGATGCGGCGCAGACATCCGGCAGCCGACTGCCGGTGATCGCCGCGACTTTGGCCGGCGGGCTCGTCGCGGTCGCGCTCATCGTGAGCGGCCTCGGCAAGCTTCTGCTCGTCGCGGCGATGGCGGCACTCGCCGCCATCGGGCTGTTCTTCCTGCTCGCTTTCGTCGCCGGCTACATCCGCTTCGGCCAGCGCCGGCCGCTCGCGGAGATTGTCACCGCAGCGACGGACGCGCTCGATGGCGGCCTGATGATCGCGAGCCGCGACGGCGAGGGCCTCTATGCCAACGCCGCCTTCGCGACGATGATCGGCCGCAGAGAGACCGAGGGCGTCGCAGGCCTGCAGGAGCTCTTCACCGGCGAGCCGCAGGCGAGTGCGGCGCTCTTTCGGCTGACGCGCGCCGCCGAGCGCGGCGATGCGCTGGTCGAGGAGTTTGCCCTGAGGAGCGCTGGCACCGGCCAGCGCGGAGGCCGGAAGCTCCGGGTCTCGGTGCATCCCTTCGCAGCCGACGCCGATGGTGCCCAGGCCGGGCTCGTCATGTGGCGCATCGCCGACGTCACCGCCGAGCGGCTGCAGGAAGCGGCGCGGCTGGCGAGCGTCGAGGTGCAGCTCGCCCAGTTCGATTCAGCGCCCGTTGGTTTAGCTTCGGTCGGTGGCGACGGTTCGCTGCTGCACGTCAATGCCACGCTCGCGCGCTGGGTCGGGCGCACGGCCAAATCGGTGCTGGAGCAGCGCCTGACGCTCGCCGACATCACCTCCGGCGATAGCGACGGCCTCGTCGCCAGCCTGTTGGGCCGCGCGGCGACGCAGGCTGCGAGCCTCGACGTCGAGCTTCTGCGCGAGGACGGCCGCATCGTGCCGGCCCGCCTCTTTGCCCGCGCGGTGCCGAGCGGAAACGGCCTCACGCTCGCCGTGCTGAACCTCGCCGACGAGAGCACGGGCGAGTTCGAAGCCGATGCGGGCGGCGCCCGCTTCGCGCGCTTCTTCCAGTCGGCGCCGTTCGGCATCGCCATCCTCGGTCCCGACGGCCGTATCGCCAACGCCAATGCCGCCTTCTGCAAGCTTGTCCTCGACGGCGCGGCCGGCATCGGCGTCGCGGCGGTGGAGGCGCTGTGTCGCTCCGCCGAGCCGACTACGCGGGCCGCGGTCGAGGCCGGTTTGAAGCGCGTGCTGTCGGGACGGGCCAGCCACGAGCCCGTGGAGATCACGGTGGGCGCGCGCCGCGATCACGTGTCGCGCGTCTACATGAGCCCGTTTGCCTCCGCCGGCGGCGAGCGCGAGGCGGCGATCCTCTACGTGGTCGACGCCACCGAGCAGAAGGCGCTCGAAGCCAAGTTCGCGCAGAGCCAGAAGATGGAGGTCGTCGGCAAGCTCGCGGGCGGCATCGCGCACGACTTCAACAATATGCTCACCGCCATCCTCGGCTTCTCCGACATGCTGCTCACGATGCACCGGCCGAAGGACCTCGCCTACAAAGACATCATGAACATCAAGTCCAGCGCCAACCGCGCGGCCGAGCTCGTGAGGAAGCTCTTGGCACTCGCCCGCCAGCAGACGCTGCAGAACGAGGTGGTCAACCTGGGCGACGTTCTGACCGACGATTTCTCGCTCTTGAAACGCTATCTCGGCGAAAAGCACGAGCTGAAGGTCTCGACCGCGCCCGAGCTGTGGAACGTGATGGCCGACAAGCAGGAGTTTGGCCAGGCGCTGTTCAACCTCATCACCAACGCTAAGGATGCGATGCCGGACGGCGGCACGCTGACGATCAATGCGCGCAACGTGCACGAGCGCGAGAGCCAGAAGCTCGGCCACCGCGAGATCGCGCCGGGCGAGTACGTGCTGATCGAGGTCGGCGACACCGGCCACGGCATGAGCCCGGAGGTGATGGACAAGATCTTCGAGCCGTTCTTCACGACGAAGGCCATCGGCAAGGGCACCGGCCTCGGGCTCGCCTCCGTCTACGGCATGGTGAAGCAGTCGGGCGGCTACATCTATCCCGAGAGCGAGGTCGGCAAGGGCACCACCTTCCGCATCTACCTTCCGCGTCATCTCGGCGAGAGAGACGACGAGGCAGCCGCGCCCAAGGAGCGGAAGAAGGAGCAGAAGGCCGCCGATCTCACCGGCACGGGCCGCGTGCTGCTCGTCGAGGACGAGGAGGTCGTGCGCAACTTCGCCGCGCGCGCGCTCAAACGCCAGGGCTACAAGGTGCTCGAAGCCGCGAGCGGCATCGAAGCGCTCGAGGTCATGGAGAAGAACAAGGGCAAGATCGACATCGTCGTCTCCGACGTGGTGATGCCGGAGATGGACGGCCCGACGCTGCTTAAAGGAGCTGCGCAAGAAAAACCCCAACCTCAAGATCATCTTCGTCTCGGGCTATCCCAACGACGCCTTCAAGGCTTCGCTCGGGGAGGAGGAGTTCTCCTTCCTGCCCAAGCCCTTCTCGCTGCCGCAGCTCGCGGCCAAGGTGAAGGAAGAGCTCAGCCGCTGAGCCTAGAACCGCCCGGTAATGCCCATGACCGGGCCCTGCTGCAGCACGTCGAACTCGAAGCGCTCGACGCCCGTCCCTTGCGCGTAATCGACCGACAGCGCGCGCCAGCCGGCGTAGCCGTCGATCAGCATCGGGCCTTGCGTGCAGATCTGCCAATTGTAGGTGGCGAGCGCCTGCCAGGTGAACTTGCTCCCCGCCCCGAACCCGCCGACGTCGCCGCGCACCACGATCTCCTCGCCGCGCGCCGGCTGGAAGCGGATGCGCGCGCCGACGAAGGGATCGACCCACTCGACGCCGCCGGAGCGGGCTAGCGCCCGGTCGCCCGAGACGATCAGCCCGTCGACGTTGACGGTGCCGGCGAGCGCCACCGCAACGTCGAGCTCCTGGTGCCAGTAGCGGCCGCCCGCGAGCAGCTCGAGCTCGGTGTCGGGGGTCGCATAGCGGCCCCCGTGCGAGTTCCAGCTCGCGACCTCGTAGGTGCCGCCGGCCTCGACGATCCAGTATTTATAGTCGGCCGCGAGCGTCGCTCCGATGCTGCCGCTGACGTGCGGGGAGAACGTCTTCGAGGTCACGAACGAGCCCTTGGCGCCGAGGCTGGCGTAGATGACGTCGGAGAAGAGCGTCAGCGGTCCGTTCTTGGCCTGCTGGTAGCTCATCCACGCGAAGTGCAGATCCTCGAGCACCTCGATCGGCGTTTCCTCGACCGAGAAGCTGCGGCCTTTGACGACAGCGTCGCCGCTGACCCACGGCACCCAGCCGTAGGTCGTAAACTGATAGGTCCAGCCGCTCGGCGCGGCGACGAGCTTGCGCGGCTCGGTCATGCCATCGGCGTGCGCGAGCGAGGGGACAAGGACGCAGGCGATGCTCGCCAGTGCCGTGACGCGCATGCGGTCCTCCTGTGGTCGCATCGGGGGCTTCGGGGGGCAGACGATGCCCAATTCGGGGGCGTTGCGACGTGTCGCCGCGGCCACGAGCGGCATGCGCACAGTCTGGGGGCGCCCGATTCGCTATCGGATGCAGCTATCGGCCGTCGGCCTGCAAGCCGAAGGCGCTAGCCGAAGATGTAGTCGATGATGTAGGTGCGCTCCTCCGGCGAGAGCCCGGCTGGAGGGCGCTCGAACTGCGCCTTGCGTATGGCGTTGACCGCCGCCAGGTCGAGCGCGGAGTTTCCGCTCGACTGCAGCAGGTGCACGTAGCTGATCTGCCCCGACTCCGAGATCTGGAACGACACCAGCACGCGGCCCCACAGCGCGAAGGGACCGGGCCGCGTCTTCATCAGCGCGGCGATGACGCTGCGCGAGAACGGATCGGAGCGGCCCGAGGCGCCGGTGCCGCGCAGCTGCATGGCCCCGCCCGGCGCCACCGCCTGGCGCTGCTGACGCTCCCTCTGCTGCTGCTGCTGCTTCTTTTCCAGCGCCTGCTTGATCTTGCGGTCGAGGTCGGCGGCGGCGGCATCGACGAGGGTGTCGAGATCGGGCAGGCTCGGCGAGAAGGTCTTCGGCTGCTCGGCAACGGGGGCGTCCTCGGGCTTGGGCTCGTCCTTGGACGGGGACTCCTCGGCCTGCGGTTGCGGCAGGCTCGCGACCTGCGGCTCTTGCGGCGGCTGCGGCTCGGGGTTCTGCTGCTGCTGCGCTTGAGCGCCTTCCCGCCATTTCGTGGTCTTCGCCTTCTGGTCGGGATCGGGCACGAGCTCGACGCTGATCGAATCCGGCGCGTCCTGCCCGCGCTTGCGCTTCATCATCTCGGCTAAGTCGGCGGCCGTGAGCTGCATCGCCTGCGAGGCGATGAGGCCCACGTAGATGAGCGTCACGCCGACGGCACCCGCCCACAGCGTGCGCTCGTTCTGCTTGGCGGCGGCGCGGATGCGCAGGTCGGCGTCGAGGGCGCCGAACAGGTTGCGGTCGGTCGTTTCGGTGGCAGCGGGCGGGGCGGCGCTGGGCTCGCCCGCAGGTGGGGCTTCAGCGGGTGGCGAGACCGCCGGCGCAGGCACAGGCTCGCCCGCCGCGGTAGCGGTCGCGGCATCCGGCACGGCGCCCGTCTGGGCCTCGATCGGCTGGCTAGCCTCGTCCGGCATGTAAATCGCAAATCGGCCCCCAATGAAGTGGCTAGAATAACTCGTTTTATCCCGGGTGCTTGCGGCCAAATGGCTGCGTGCACATTGCGCCACGTGGGAGCGCGCTTAAAGCCTTGCGAGTTGCGCGGGTGCAATCGGGTGCAAGGCGTGGCTGCGCCGCTACGAAGTTTGCCGGCTGGACGCACAAGAACAAATCATGTACACATGAGTCGAAATTGAGAACATAACGCGCATACCATAAGGTGAACCGACATGCTGACGAAGCCGGAATTCCGCGTGGTCGAAGGGGGTGCGATGGACAAGATGAAGGCGCTGGAGCACGCCCTCGCGCAAATCGAGAAAATGCACGGCAAGGGCTCGGTCATGCGCCTTGGCGCCCACGAGCACACGATGGATGTGGAGGCGATCTCCACGGGTTCCCTCAGCCTCGACATCGCGCTCGGCATTGGCGGCCTGCCGCGCGGGCGCGTCATCGAGATCTACGGGCCTGAAATCCTCGGGCAAGACCACGCTCGCGCTGCAGGTGGTGGCGGAGGCGCAAAAGAACGGCGGCATCTGCGGCTTCATCGACGCCGAGCATGCGCTCGATCCCGTCTATGCGAGGAAGCTCGGGGTCAAGGTCGACGACCTCCTCATCTCGCAGCCCGATACCGGCGAGCAGGCGCTCGAGATCGCCGACACGCTCGTGCGCTCCGGCGCCATCGACGTGCTCGTCGTCGATTCCGTCGCCGCCTTGACGCCCAAGGCCGAGCTCGAGGGCGAGATGGGCGACATGCAGCCCGGCATGCAGGCGCGCCTCATGAGCAAGGCCTTGCGCAAGCTCACGGCGTCGATCTCCAAGTCGCGCACCATGGTGATCTTCATCAACCAGATCCGCATGAAGATCGGCATCATGTTCGGCAACCCGGAGACGACGACGGGCGGCAACGCGCTGAAGTTCTACGCTTCCGTGCGCCTCGACATCCGCCGCATCGGCCAGATCAAGGAGCGCGACGAGGTCGTCGGCAGCCAGACGCGCGTCAAGGTCGTCAAGAACAAGGTGGCCCCGCCGTTCAAGCAGGTCGAGTTCGACATCATGTACGGCGAGGGCATCTCCAAGACGGGCGAGCTCGTCGATCTCGGCGTGAAGGCCAACATCGTGGAGAAGTCGGGCGCTTGGTTCTCCTACGACGGCCAGCGCATCGGGCAGGGGCGCGAGAACACCAAGGCGTTTCTGAAGGAGAACCCGAAGGTCGCGGCCGCGATCGAGAAGGCGATCCGCGCCAACGCCGGGCTCATCGTCGACAAGCTGCTCGTCGAGCCCGAGGCCGGTGAGGATGACGGCGAGGTCCCCGACGAGGACGGCGTGCTCCCCGATGAGGATGACGCCGGCGCCAAGAAGCCGGCGCGCGCGAAGCGGTAGGGCAAATTGGCCAGTCACAGTGGTGTCAGGCCCTCAGCGCCTGACACCGTTCTCATAGGACCGTCGGCATGAGGAAGGATCGCTGGCGCGAGCCACCCGCAACGTCGGCTCATGACCCAAATGTATGGACCGGCTGCTGATCGCAAGTGAGTTCGGCGCAGGCTTCGGAAGTCGCTGATATGTATCCGGCCTGTTGATCGGCTCGCGGGCCGTGGCCTCGATGGGAATACGCGCGCGCCTTTGGTCTCATTAGCGGACAGGTCGCCAGGCGACCATTTGGGTCACCAGACTCTGGGCACGCTCATTGATCCGTTCCATGCTGCTGTTCTCAATCGCGAACTCCGTTGCTGGTCGGGCGACTAGATCGCCACGACTTCAACTCGATGGGTATCGAAGGCGGTGTTGTGCCTCAGCACACTCCAGGCGATACGGGCGAGCTTATTGGCGAGCGCCGTCGCTAGCTTGTTGCGATGTAGGCGTGGCTGCGCAGCCTTCAGCCATGCGCCAAAGCTGAACCGCTCCCAGGTCTGCGGACGCATGAGGATGACGTTGGCTGCCTGGATGAAGAGCGTGCGCAGGTATCTGCTCCCGCGCTTTGAGATGCGCCCGAGGATCGACTTGCCGCCGGTGCTGTATTGCCGGGGCACGAGCCCCAGCCAGGCGCCAAAGTCACGGCCGCGCTCGAAGGCTTCACCCGTGCCTATCGCCGCGACCACGGCTGTGGAGATGATCGGCCCAATGCCAGGGACGCTCATCAGGCGCTTGCAGTTCGCCTCCCGGTGGCTGATCTGCTCGATCTCATTGGTGAGCGTCTCAATGCGCTCGTCGAGCCAGAGCCAGTCCTCGTAGAGGCCAACGATGAGGTCGCTCATGCGCGGCGACAGCTCGTCGGCGCGGTTCTCCAGAATGGCGAAAAGCGATCGTCGCAGAGAATTGGCGCCGGTGCGCACGGCAATCCCATGCTCGATGAGAAAAGCGCGGATCTGATTGATCGTCGCCGTACGGCGCGACACCAACCGGGCGCGCACGCGATGCAGCGCCTGCAGGTCGAGCTGATCCTGCGTCTTCTCCTGCACGACACGCAGGTTCGGGCGTAGAGCCGCCTCGGCGATAGCCTCGGCATCGTTGTAGTCGTTCTTCTGGCCCTTGGTGAACGGCTTGACGTAGATCGCCGGGATGATGCGCGGCGTGTGCCCGAGCCGGCGCAGCGTGCGGCTAACGAAGTGAGCGCTGAGGCATGCCTCGAGCCCGACGATGCTCGGCGGCAGCTTGGCGAGTTCGCTCTCCAGCGCCAATCGCTTGAACTTCTTGCGCAGGACGACCTTGCTGGCGGCATCGAAGCCGACGATGTGGAATACATCCTTGCCGATATCGAAGCCGATGGACGCGAAGGTCTGTGCGGTCTGGCCGTGGTCGCTCGTCATGGGCTGCTTCTCCTGATTAGGCGGTGAGCCATTCAGGCTAACCCGCCGTTCCGGGGAAGCAGCCGGTCCATCCCATTAGCGGAAATGGTCGCTTCGAGAGACATGAGGTCTTAATTCCGCGTGGATCGTGCCTGGCACTACGGGCCGCGGGATGGCTGGCAAATGCGGCACGCTTTCCGGTTCCTTGCGGGAGAACCGGCTTGCAGCAGGCCGATTCTGTTGTCCAGGGCCACGCGCTCAACTAGTTTCCAGACCGGGATAAATCATTTTTTGGAGGGGCAAATGCGTTCGTTGAAACTGGGCTTCGCCGCCACGGCGGTGATCTGCGCACTTTCGGCGACGGCTCAGGCTGATTGCGTCAAGGTCGAGGCGCTCGGCGAAGCTGTGACCCACGATATCGCCGTGATCTTTGCGACGCACGGTCTTGCAAACGTCATCTATGGGAAGGGTCGCGTGGGCAAGGGCCCTGTCCACACGACGTGCGTAGATGGCTCAGCTACAACGACGTGTCGCTCATCGCAGACGGCGTGCAAAGTGACGACACCCAAAACCTGCTTAGGCGCTTGGTTTTGCTTCCCCATGTGACCCCGATGCTTGGCGCAAATGAAGAATAGCGCGACTTCGGAAGAGCGCTTCGATCCGTTTTAGGGGCGCTTCGTCCATCGCCGAGGTTAAAGATGCGGTCGGCTCTGTATACGAGCGGTCGTTGAAGTCGGGTCTAAGACCACTGTTCTCTTGTCCGTTTATGGCCCTAAGCAGATGCAGAGAAACACTGGGCGTCGGATGAAGTGGTCAAAGCTTGAAGGAGCCGGCCGATAGCCGGCGCCCTTCAGTTGCGTCGATCCGCCTGGAGGCGGTTCACTTCCAGAGCAAGGTATTGTTCTCGATGACGAGTGTCTTGGCCTTGCAGTAGTCGACCGCCGCATCGAAGTAGCTGCCGTCGGCCAAATGGATCTGAGTCCGTACCTCGCATTTGCCTTCGTTCGTCTCGAAGTCGAGCTTGATTTTGTCGCCGGCCTCTAGGCGGTTGGAAAGCCAGTTCTCGCTCCACTGGCCATCTTCCTGCGTACGGAACTCGAGTACGACACCGTTTGAATCGTTTTCGACGTCGAAGTACCAGTGCTTCTCGTCTTCTGCCTTGGCCATGTCTGCGCTGAAGATGCCGACCGCCAACACCGTGCCAACTATCGCTGCCGCGATTGCGGCGGTTGCGCGCGTCATTTCTCGTCTCCCCTTGCATCGATTGCTACGTCAGACCGGCTAGCGATGCTGAGCATACGATGTCAATGGCCAGGACGGCGAGGTCCCCGACGAGGACGGCGTGCTCCCCGATGAGGATGACGCCGGCGCCAAGAAGCCGGCGCGCGCGAAGCGGTAGGGCAACCGGGCCAGTCACAGTGGTGTCAGGCCCTCAGCGCCTGACACCGTATCTCTTAAGACAGAGGGTTATCCTCGGCTTTGCCAGCGCGCGTATCCTTTCCCCACCCCGCCCCACGGGGACGAGCTCGAGACCGTCTCAAGTTTTGGGGGTGGGTGCGGCTATCACGTAGTAGCCACGTCACGAGGGTAACGACCGAAGGGCGTGGTGAAGGCGAATCGTCTGGGGATCCTGAACCCGCAGGTAGGGAATAAGGCCCCCGATTCCGGACGGTCGATGAACGGGCCGCTGACGGGGCGCGCAAGCGCCGAGCAAATAGAATAGATGCGGTGCGTGCGCGCCCCGTCTCCCCACTCATGCAAACCTTCGGGAGCCAGCTCCGCGAGGCGGCTCTGCTCTACCCAAACCGCTGGTGCGCGGCCGCCTTTCGCCAGGGATCGCGGAGCTTGACAGAAAGCCTCGCCATCCGCATCGGATAGCCGCTGGAGCGGCGCATGGCCTCGGTGTCAGTGCCCGCGGAGGCATTCCGAAAGCGATGCGATGACGAGCGTCAACGAGATCCGCCGAGCGTTCCTCGACTTCTTCAGGAAAGAGGGCCACGAGGTCGTGGCGTCGTCGCCGCTGGTGCCGCGCAACGACCCGACCTTGATGTTCACCAACGCCGGCATGGTGCAGTTCAAGAACGTGTTCACCGGCCAGGAGACGCGCCCCTACAACACGGCGGCGTCCTCGCAGAAGTGCGTGCGCGCCGGCGGCAAGCACAACGACCTCGACAACGTCGGCTACACCGCGCGCCACCACACGTTCTTCGAGATGCTCGGCAACTTCTCGTTCGGCGACTATTTCAAGGAGCGCGCGATCGAGCTTGCCTGGAACCTGCTGGTCAAGGATTTCGCCCTCGACAAGAAGCGGCTCGTCATCACCGTCTATCACGACGACGAGGATGCCTTCCGCATCTGGAAGAAGCTGACGGGCTTTCCCGCCGACAGGATCCTGCGCATCGCCACTTCCGACAACTTCTGGCAGATGGGCGACACCGGGCCGTGCGGCCCCAGCTCGGAGATCTTCTACGACCACGGCGACAAGATTGCCGGCGGGCCGCCCGGCTCGGCGGATGCCGACGGCGACCGCTTCGTCGAGATTTGGAACCTCGTGTTCATGCAGTACGAGCAGCTCAGCCCGGGGAACCGCATCGACCTGCCCAAGCACTCCGTTGACACCGGCATGGGGCTCGAACGTCTCGCCGCGGTGCTGCAGGGCACGCACGACAACTACGAGATCGACCTCTTCAAGGCGCTGATCGCGGCCTCCGCCGCGGAACCGACAAGGTCGTGCCCAAACAAGAGGGGCATTGAGGGCGACCAGAGCCTCGCGGCGGCGAGGCGCGTCATCGCCGATCACTTGCGCGCGACGAGCTTCCTCATTGCCGACGGCGTGCTCCCGCTCAACGAAGGGCGCGGCTACGTACTCCGCCGCATCATGCGGCGCGCGATGCGCCACGCGCACCGATCTGGCTGCGACCGAGCCGTTAATGTATCGATTGGTGCCGGCGCTCGTGCACGAGATGGGCGACACCTATCCCGAGCTTCACCGCGCGCAGCCGCTCATCACCGAGACGCTGAAGCTCGAAGAGACAGAGCTTCAAGCGCACGCTCGGCAATGGCCTGAGGCTGCTTCGACGACGCGACCGGTCGACTTGAAGAAGGGCGCGGTGCTGCCCGGCGAGACCGCGTTCAAGCTGTACGACACGTTCGGCTTCCCGCTCGACCTGACCGAGGACGCGCTGCGCCCGCGCGGCATCAGCGTCGACACCAAGGCGTTTCGATGCGGCGATGCAGAGGCAGAAGGCGGAGGCGCGCAAGGCCTGGAAGGGCTCCGGCGAGGTGGCGACGGAGACGATCTGGTTCCAGCTCAAGGAGGAGGCCGGCGCGACCGAGTTCCTCGGCTACCACGCCGAGACCGCGACGGGCGAGATCGTCGCCCTCGTCAAGGACGGCAAGTCGGTGAAGAGCCTCAAGGCCGGCGATGAGGCGGCGATCGTCGTCAACCAGACGCCGTTCTATGGCGAGTCCGGCGGACAAGTCGGCGACGAAGGCGTGATCCGCGGGCCGAAGGGCGCGCTGTTTCGCGTCACCGACACTCAGAAGAAGGCCGGCGGCCTCTTCGTGCACCAGGGCAAGGTCGAGAGCGGCACCTTCTCGGCGGGTGAGGCGGTCGACCTGGAGGTCGAGCATCGGCGACGCACGGCGACGCGCGCCAACCACTCGGCGACGCACCTCTTGCACGAGGCGCTGCGCCAGGTGCTCGGTCCGCACGTGGCCCAGAAGGGCTCGCTCGTCGCGCCCGATCGGCTACGCTTCGATTTCTCGCACACCAAGCCGATGACGCTCGAGGAGATCGCCGAGGTCGAGGCGCGCGCCAACGCGATCGTGCTGCAGAACGCGCCCGTAGAGACGCGGCTCATGGCGCTCGAAGATGCGCTCGAGTCCGGCGCCATGGCGCTGTTCGGCGAGAAGTACGGCGATGAGGTTCGGGTCGTCTCCATGGGTGAAGACCCGGGTGCCGGACCGCGGAGCGGGGCGAATAGAGCATGGTCGGTCGAGTTGTGCGGCGGCACGCACGTGCATCGCACCGGCGACATCGGACTCGTCAAGATCATCGCCGAGAGCGCGAGCGCTTCCGGCGTCCGCCGCGTCGAGGCGCTGACCGCGGACGCCGCGCGCAATTACCTCGCGCAAGCGGAGGCGCGCCTCAAGGAGGCGGCAGCCCTGCTGCACGTGCGCCCCGAAGACGTCGTTGCCCGCGTGAAGGCGCTGGTCGACGAGAGAAAGCAGCTCGAACGCCAGCTCGCCGACGCCAAGAAGCAGATGGCGCTCGGCGGCGGCAAGGACGCGGGCCCTGCGATCATCGAAGTCGGCGGCAGGAAATTCCTGAAGCTGTCGGTCTCCGGCGTCGAAATGAAAGATCTCAAGGCCATGGCCGATGAAGGGCGCGCCAAGATCGGGTCGGGCATCGTCGCCATCGCCAACAATTCGGCAGACGGGAAGCTCGGCATCGTCGTCGCGGTCACGACCGACCTTGCCAGCAAGGTGAGCGCGGTCGATCTGGTGCGCGCGGGCTCGGAAGCGGTCGGCGGCAAGGGCGGCGGCGGCCGCCCAGACATGGCGCAGGCTGGCGGCCCCGACGGCTCGCGTGCGGACGCAGCACTTGCTGCCATCGAGGCGCAGCTCGGCGCGGCCGCCTGACGGTGGCGCTTAGCGCCTGCTGACGACGCTCCCCTCGCGCCCGCCTCTGTTATGGTGTGGCTCGCAGAGCGGGCGCGCCGTCCAGCGAGAATTGCACCAACGGAAGGACAGGGATGACGGAAGGCCCCGACTTTGAGGTTTATAGCGACGCCATGATCGTGCTGGCGACCGCCGCCGTGCTCGTCCCACTCGGCCAGCGTTTCAAGCTGAGTCCGATCCTCGGCTTCCTTATTGCGGGCGCGGTGCTTGGGCCGCACGGCCTCGGCGCGCTGAAGGGCTACATCCCGGCCCTGCATTGGGTCACTATCTCTGAAGAGAAGGGTCTCGGCGCCATCGCCGAGCTGGGGGTCGTCTTCCTCTTGTTCATCATTGGGCTCGAGCTGTCGTTCAAGCGGCTCGTCACCATGCGCCGGTTGGTGTTCGGGCTCGGCAGCCTGCAAGTCGCGATCTCGGCGGCCATCATCGGGTTCATCGCGAGCCTCTTCGGCGAGCGGCCCGGCGCCTCCGTGCTGATCGGGCTCAGCCTGGCGCTGTCGTCCACCGCCATCGTCATCGAGGTGTTGTCGCGCAAGAACCGGCTCAACACGACAACGGGCCGCACCAGCTTCGCGATCTTGCTCCTGCAGGACCTCGCCGTCGTGCCGCTGTTGTTCCTCGTCACCATCCTCGGCCCCGACAATCAGGGCTCGCTGCTCGGCGGCCTCCTGGAGGCGTTCGCGCAGGCGCTGCTCGTGATTGCCGCAATCGTGATCGTCGGCACTGCCGTTCTGCGCCCGCTGTTCCGTCTCGTGGCCTCCGCCGAGAGCACCGAGCTCTTCGTCGCCGCGGCGCTGCTCGTCGCCGTCGGCAGTGGGCTTGCCAGCGCGGCCGCCGGTCTCTCCATGGCGCTCGGCGCTTTCGTCGCCGGGCTGTTGCTGTCGGAGACCGAGTATCATCGCGCCATCGAAGCGACTATTGATCCGTTCAAGGGCCTGCTGCTCGGCGTGTTCTTTTTCTCCGTCGGCATGAGCCTCGACGTTACGCTTCTGCTAGCCCACCCGTTGGCGATCGCCGCCGGCATCGTCGGCCTCATCGCCGTCAAGGCCGGCGTGCTGACCGGGCTTTTGCGCCTCTTCCGCGTGCCGTGGCCCGCCACCTTCGAGACCTCGCTGCTGCTCGCGCCGGGCGGTGAGTTCGCCTTCATCGTAATCGGGCTCGCGGTGCTAAAGCACATCGTCTCCGATGAGACGGGCGCAATCGTGCTCGCGATCACCTCGTTCTCTATGGCGAGCATTCCCGTGCTCGATCACCTCGGCCGCGGCGGGGCGCGACGGCTTTCCGCCAAGCAGGAGCCCAACCCTGCGCTCACGCTGGCGCCGCCGCAGGAGCGCGTCGAGGCGATCATCATCGGCTGCGGCCGTGTGGGCCGGCTGGTGTCGGAAATGCTCACAGAGCACAACGTCAAGCACATCATTGTCGAGAGCGACGCAAGCGTCGTCACGCGCTGCCGCGGGGAGGGGCTGCCGGTCTACTTTGGCGATGCCAAACGGCCACCGTTCCTAAAAGCCTGCGGCATCGGCACGGCCGAAGGTGTCGTCATCACGGTGAACAAGCCCGCGGTCGCCGACGAGATCGTTGCGAGTGTGCGCGAACTGCGCAGCGACATTGTCATCGTTGCGCGTGCGGGCGACGAGATGCACGCCCGTCGCCTTTACAAGTTGGGCGTGACCGATGCCGTGCCGGAGACGATCGAGGCGAGCCTGCAGTTGAGCGAGGCTGCGCTCGTGGGGCTGGGTGTGCCAACGGGGCCGGTCATCGCCTCGATCCACGAGAAGCGCGACGAGTTCCGCGAGGCGCTGCAGGGTGCTGCCGGCCGCCCGACACGGGGCCTGCGCGCGAGCCAGATGAAGAAATCGAAATAGCTCATCAAACGCGGTTAATTTCGCCGGGTGGGGGCAGCGCTCGATATTTGCCGCT
This sequence comes from uncultured Alphaproteobacteria bacterium, assembly GCA_963745205.1. Taxonomy (GTDB): domain Bacteria; phylum Pseudomonadota; class Alphaproteobacteria; order Rhizobiales; family Hyphomicrobiaceae; genus Hyphomicrobium_A. The sequence goes on along the minus strand of CAVUWX010000007.1, from coordinate 434,302 downwards.
TTTATTTGAAACGCTGGCGGCACAGTGAATCACTCAAGGGTCCGACGCCACCCAATCCGAAGGGATACCACCGATGTCTTCCGCCTTCCGCCCGATGCAAGGCCGCTCGCTGCGCCCCGGCCTCACCTCCCTTGCGCTCACCGCGCTCGTCTCCACTGCCGCGCAGGCAGCCGACGTCGAGGTCGGCGTGCTCACCTGCAAAGTCGATGGCAGTGTCGGCTTTGTCTTTGGATCGACGAGGGATCTCGACTGCGTTTTCGAACGCGCCAACGGCGGGAAGGACCGTTACCTGGGTTCGATCAACAAATATGGTATCGACCTTGGCTTCACGGGGTCCTCCTTGATCGTTTGGACCGTGCTATCACCGTCTGCCGACATCGGGAGCGGGGCCTTGTCCGGGCAGTACGGAGGCGTCTCCGCCGAAGCGACCGTCGGTCTGGGCGTCGGCGCCAACGCGCTCGTCGGTGGATCCGAGCACGCGGTCGCGTTGCAGCCCTTGAGCGTGCAGGGACAGCAGGGTCTCAACGTCGCGGTGGGAATCTCGGCGCTGCAGTTGCGCTTCGATGGCAGCTACTGATGTTTAACCGTCTCACGCCGCCGCTTTCGCCATCGCCGCCTTGAGGTTCTGATCGACCTTGTCGAGGAAGCCCGTCGTCGATAGCCATTTCTGGCGGTCGCCGACGAGCAGCGCGAGGTCCTTGGTCATGAAGCCAGCTTCGACCGTGTCGATGCAAACGCGCTCGAGCGTCGCGGAGAAGCGCGCAAGCTCGGCGTTGTCGTCGAGTTTGGCGCGGTGCGCGAGCCCGCGCGTCCACGCGAAGATCGATGCGATTGCGTTGGTCGAGGTCTCCTTGCCCTTCTGGTGCTCGCGATAGTGGCGCGTGACCGTACCGTGCGCGGCCTCGGCTTCAACCGTCTTGCCGTCGGGCGTCATCAACACGCTGGTCATCAGCCCAAGCGAGCCGAAGCCCTGCGCGACGATGTCGGACTGCACGTCACCATCGTAATTTTTCATCGCCCACACATAGCCGCCCGACCACTTCAAGGCCGAGGCCACCATATCGTCGATGAGCCGATGCTCGTAGGTGAGCTTGCGCTTTTCGAACCCGGGCCGGAACTCTTGCTCGAACACCTCCTGAAAGAGGTCCTTGAAACGGCCGTCGTAGGCTTTGAGGATCGTGTTCTTGGTCGAGAGGTAGACTGGATAATCGCGATTGAGCGCATAATTGAAGGTCGCGCGCGCGAACTCGCGGATGGAGTTGTCGAGATTATACATTGCGAGCGCGATGCCGCTTGAAGGCGACTTGAACACCTCCCGCTCGATCGTCTCACCGCTCTCGCCGACGAACTTGATGGTTAGCGTGCCCCTGCCGGGAAAGCGAAAGTCGGTTGCCCGGTACTGGTCGCCGTAGGCGTGGCGGCCGATGACGATGGGCTGGGTCCAGCCCGGCACTAGGCGCGGCACGTTGCGGCAGATGATCGGCTCGCGGAAAATGACGCCGCCGAGGATGTTGCGGATGGTGCCGTTGGGGCTCTTCCACATCTCCTTCAGGTTGAATTCTTTGACGCGCGCCTCGTCCGGCGTGATGGTCGCGCACTTGACGCCGACGCCGTGCTGTTTGATGGCGTTGGCGGCGTCGATTGTCACCTGGTCGTTCGTTTTGTCGCGGTTCTCGATCGAAAGGTCGTAATGGGCGAGCGGCAGGTCGAGATGAGGATGGATGAGCTTGTCCTTGATCAGCTTCCAGATGATGCGAGTCATCTCGTCGCCGTCGAGCTCGACGACGGTGCCGGTCACCTTGATCTTCTGCATTGAAGGGCCTCAGGCTCTGGGGCGGGAATGCGTCTCGGCGCAACAATATCCGCCACGCTGCAGCGCAACAAGAGTGAAGCGATGACCGGCGCGCCCGCCATCGAGATCGCCACCGATGCGCATGACCGGCGCGTGCCGCGGCTCGCGGGCAGCGAGGCAGCGGTCGCCGAGGTCGTATACGCGTGCCACGAGCTGACGATCGATCAGGGTCTCGCCCGGGTGGCCATCTCGGGGCTTGATCGCACGACGCTCGAGCCCATCCTCACCTACTGCGCGGAGGAGCGGTGCGTCGCGGATGCCGCAAGCTGCCCCGGCTGCCGCCGCCGCTCGGAGATCGAGGGCGTCGCCAACCTCGATCAGTTCATTGCCCGCTACCGCGAGATTGTCGTGGGCGACGGAGGCGTCCGTCTCGCCGGCACCGGCGAGGGTACGCTCCACGTCGACAGCGTCGAAACGCTCGTTAAGACTTGGTCGGGGGAGAAGTACTGGTATTGGGCGCGCCGCGTCCTGCGCAAGCTGCGCCACGGCATCCGCCGCGCGCATCTGCAAGGCGCTGCCTTCGCTGGCGAGGGGGAGACGCCGGCAATCCTACTCATGGAGCCGCAGCTCGCCGACAACGTCGGCATGGTCGCGCGCGCGATGGCAAACTTCGGGCTCGACGCGCTGCGCCTCATCGCGCCGCGCGACGGCTGGCCCAACGAGAAGGCGCGCATCGCGGCTTCCGGCGCCAACTACGTGATCGATGACGCCGCGGCCTTCCCCACGCTTTCGGAGGCGATCGGCGATCTTAATTGGCTCGCGGCTACGACGGCGCGCCAGCGCGACCTTAGGAAGCCGGTGATGACGCCGGTTGAGGCGGTCGCAGAGATGCGCGCTCGCATTGCGCGTGGGGAGCGCTGCGGGGTGCTGTTCGGGCGCGAGCGCAACGGGCTGGAGACGGGTCGAGGTCGCCAATGCGGATGTGCTGGTCATGATACCGGTGAACGCGCGCTTCGCCTCGCTCAACCTGGCGCAGGCGGTGCTGATCCTGGGCTACGAGTGGATGAAGGTCAGCGAGGCGCAAAGCCTGGGGCGCGTCACGACCTACGAGACGCCGCTCGCGGCCGGGCTCAACCTCGGGGAATCGCGGCTTGCGACGAAGGAGGAGCTCATCGGCTTCTTCGGCCATCTCGAGGACGAGCTGGAGCGTCTGGGCTTCTTCAACCCGCCGCACAAACGCAACACGCTTGTGCACAATGTGCGCACGATGTTCTCGCGCATGGGGGCGACGGAACAGGAAGTGCGCACACTGCGTGGTATTGTTGCCACGCTTGCAAACGGCAAGGGTCAGGGGCGCAAGCCGCCGGAATAGGCCGCCATCTTATGGCCAGATTTTCGGCTGAGCGATGCCCCTCCTTAAGGGGGCTATTTTGCAGCACGATCGTCAGGCACGATCGTGCGCGTGAAGCAACAGCAACAATATAGCGCAAGCACAGTTCGGGAGACGCGGAACATGAGAAGGGCGGGGAGGAGTTTGGCGTGCGCGACCTTTTTGGTCGCAAGTTTTGCGGTGATGCCCGCCAGCGCGCAGGATTTGAGCGAGAAGGCCACTCGCGCGTTCATGGAATATGCCTGGTCGCTTACCCCGGAGGCTTTCACTAAGCCCAATGGCGAGACGATCCAGATCGATAAGACGAAGCGAGACGAGGTGATGGTCCCGCTCGATGTGGCGCGCGACGTCATCCGCGCCGGGCGGCTTTCGGCGCATGCACAGGTGTGCGAGCTCACTCAGGAGCAGGCCGACAACCACAATTCGCTGATGCGCCGCGAAACGCTGTCCAAGAAGTGGACGCCGCAACAACTCGTCTACATCAATCAGCTCCACCTGACCGTGGTTATGCTGCTGACCGGCCGCGTCAAGCTCGTCGAGAAGGGTGACGATAAAGGGGGCGACAAGGACGTCGTCATCGAAGAGGGGGCGAAGCAAGCGCAGACATGCACCGCCGAGCAGAAGCAAAAGGTGAAGGACCTGATTACGGCTTACGTGAAGACCGGCCCAGCCGCGCCCGCTCCGACGGTCGCCGCGGCCCCGGCGCCGGAATCACCCGGCACGAGCCCCAACCCGCCGGCAAGCCCGGCTGCTCCGGCCCCGCCTGCGACGGCGGCCGAAAAAGCCCCGCCTGCGGCCGCCCAGAAGTAGGCCCGACCCCCTCGTCACTTGGATCGTCAGCCTTCAAGTTGACGTGGGGCCCCGGCACCGGTATCTAGCGCTTCGCAACGCGGGCCATGGCTCATGGCCCGCGTTTGCTTCGCGCACCCGCGGCGGCGCCTTTCGACGGCGTCGCCTGTCGGTTTTTCGGGGTCACCCGAGAGACAGAGGAGGGGGCGCTCCACGCAACAATTTGAACCGTTGGAGTGCTGTTAATGACCAAGCGCATCCGCGCCAAACACAAGATCGACCGCCGTCTCGGCGAGAACATCTGGGGGCGCCCGAAGAGCCCGCTCAACCGCCGCGAGTCCCGTCCCGGGCAGCACGGCGAACGCCGCATGCAGAAGCTGTCCGACTACGGCCAGCAGCTGAAAGCCAAGCAGAAGCTCAAGGGCTATTACGGCAATATCACCGAGCGGCAATTCCATCGCATCTACGTGGAGGCCGCGCGCCTCAAGGGCTCTACGTCCGAGCACGTGATCGGCCTGCTCGAGCGCCGCCTCGACGCCGTCGTCTATCGCGCCAAGTTCGTCCCCACCGTTTTTTCCGCGCGCCAGTTCGTCAGCCACGGCCACGTGACCGTCAACGGGCGGCGGGTGACCATCCCGAGCTACCGCGTCAAGGTCGGTGACGTAATCGAGGTGAAGGAGAAGGCTCGGCAGCTACCGCTGGTGCTCGAGGCGATCAAGAGCCCCGAGCGCGACGTGCCCGACTACGTCGAGGCCGACCACAACAAGATGTCGGCGAAGTTCGTGCGCATCCCGGCTCTCTCGGACGTGCCCTATCCGGTGCACATGGAGCCGAACCTGGTGGTCGAGTTCTACTCGCGGTAAACGAAGGCGACAACGATATCGAGCGGCGCCCCGGCGGGCGCCGCTTCGCGTTTCCGTAGGCTCAGGCGATGAGGATCGCGTAGAGGGCGGCGCCCACTAGAAGCGCCGCGGTCAATGGGGCGAGCTGCGCACCGAATGGAAGGAGCTTCTCGGCCAGTACCAGAATCGCAAGGCCCGCGATCCACACGAGGTTCATGACGCCGGCCGCGAACAGCAACAGCATCAGCGCCCAGCAGCACCCAAGGCAGAATAGGCCGTGGACGAGGCCGAGTTGGAAGGCGCCGCGCCGGCCTCCTCGCCAATGCCGGGCCAGGAATGCGGCAGGCGAGCGGCACTGGCCGAGGCAGGAGTTCTTCAGCGGCGAGAGCTGATAAAGACCGGCCGCCAAAAGCAGCCCCGCAGTGAGCGATCGGGTCGTCGACCACATCATCATGCCGTCGATGAGACCTGCGCGCTCCAGCGCAAACTGGAGCCCAACCGCGAGCATGCTGAAAGCGAGCCAGCAGGAGAGATAGCCGCCGGCGAAAAAGGAGGTTGGAACGAGTGTGTCTGCTACATGGCCTCGCGCCTCGCTCCGCCGGGTGACGCGCGCATAGAGCAAGATCATCGGCGCGGCGCTGGGGACCATCATGGCAACCATCATGACCCACCACATCGCCAGCATCGTCAGCCAATAGGCGGCGTTCCATGCGCCAGGCAACGGCGTCACGCGGGGCGGTGGGAACTGCCACGTCGTCATGGCGGCCGCGCTCATGCCGGTGCCCGCGCCCTGCAGCAATGCGAGCCAGGCGAGCACCGTCAGCAGGCCAAGCGCACTCGCGATGATGGCGCGGTCATGCCGCAGCAGCGTCTCGATCATGCGGCCCAGTCCTTTTAGCGCACCATTCCGCTTTGGTTGAGGTGGATGCGCGCGAACTGGCCGTAGGTGTCGTCGAGGTCGAAGCTCACCGGCGCCGCCGTCTTCGACCACCCACGGCCGATTTCGGCCACCGCAAATTCAAAACCGTTCGGCTGCTCGATGCGCACGCGGTGCTCGGCGCCGGTGATCGGGTTGAGGATCGGAGCGCCGCGCATCTCTGCGACCCCGTCGATGCGCGCGCGAGCCTTGCGCCCCTCGATATCGAGCTCGAACTCGATCTCCGCAACGATCGGCTCGTGCAGTTTGTCGCAGGTGGAGGCGAACACGCTAAATACGGTCGCCCCCGGCTCGGTGTCCTCGCCTCGCAAGATGCGCAGCAGCGCTTCGCGCTGCTCAGGTGTGGCGCGCCTGTCGATGACGTGCACGCCCTCGCCACCACCTTCGTGTATGGGACCCGGCCAGCGAAAGATCCCCGCGGCCTTCAGCCCGTCGAGCCGCGTCACCCCATGGATGCCTTCCTCGATTTCGAACACGGCGAGCCCGCGGCAGTGGCCATGGGTCGGAAGCGCGTTGAACTGGCACGGGCAGCCGTAGGAGCAATTGCAGTTGCCGAACTCGCGGCCTTTGATCTCCCAAGGGGTCACGGGTTTCCTCCCTTCGAGGACGTTTTCTGACGGCGCTCACGCCGGCCTGTGGCGGCGCGCAGGGTTGCTGGGGAGTGTCACGATCTCGCCGCTAACCGGCTCGGTCGCGGTGGTCGCAGCGCGCTGCGGCGGCACCGTGTTGGCCCAGCCGTAGGCCAGCATGGTGATGAGCGCGGAGGCGGCGAAGAAGTATACCCCCGGCATCACGATCGCCTCCGTGTAGCCCGATGAGTTCACATAGAAGATCATCAGCGCCAGCACCATCACGTCCGTCATCGAGTAGCGCCCGAGCCATTCCATAGTGGAGAAGGAGCGCCGCCGGAACTCCGGCGACAGGTCCGGCGAGGTAACGAGCGTGAGCAAATAGAAGAGTTTCAGGAACGGGAAGAAGATCGAGACCGCGAACACCACGGTGCAAAGGAAGTATTCGTTGCTCTCGTAGAGCGCCCAGATGATGGTCGCGATCGAGTGCTCGTTGGTCCACACGTAGACGGTGGTGAAGCGGATCACGGGCAGGATGATGCCGAGCGCGAAGAAGACCGTCGCCACGATGATGAGGAAGCTCAAAAGGAAATTGCGCACCGTCGACAGCCGCTTCGGCGTCTCCATCTCCGTGAGCGGGCCGCCGGCCGCCGCCATGTCGGTCTTGAGCCAGGCGTAGGACAGGATCATCAGCGCCACCGCGGTCGTGAACAGATAGACGGCGGGCAGGCTCGCGGCATCGTAGATGCCTTGGCTCTTCAAGAAGAAGATCGTCAGCGCCAGCACCAGCACGTCGTGCATAGACCATTTGCCGATCCATTCGATGGCCTTGAGTCGTTTGGCGTGGCGACGCAGCTCGGCCGCGGGCAGCGTCGAGACGAGCAGCAGATAGCCGAGCTTCACGATCGGCAAGAGGATCGAGAACACGAGCACGACGAGGCCGAGGAAGGTCTGGTGATCGCGCAACAGCACTTCCACCGTTGAGATCAGGGAGTACTCGCTGGTCCAGAAGATGAATTTGGTGAGCCTGAGGATTGGCAGGCTGATGCCGAGCGCGAGGCATACCGCGGCGCCGATGATGGCGAGGCTCAATAGGAAACGCCGGCCACCCAAGCGCATGGCACTTGCCTAGTCCTCGAGGATGCGGACCAAGGCTGGTCCGATGCGGCTCGCAGTCAAAGGGGCCGTGGCGGCAAAACTAGGGCCGCCGTGTGGGCGGGGCCTAAGCCAGCGCCTTCGACTTGTCGTAGGCGACGCCCTTCTCGTCGAAGAGCTGCTGCAGCTCGCCCGCCTGCGCCATCTCGCGCACGATGTCGCAGCCGCCGACAAACTCGCCCTTGACGTAGAGCTGTGGGATCGTCGGCCACTTGGAGAAGACCTTGATACCGTCGCGGATGCCCACGTCATCGAGTACGTTGACGTCTTTGTAGCTGACGCCAAGCAGGCCGAGGATGTGGGCAACCTGCGCGGAGAACCCGCACTGAGGCATCGCCTTTTGCCCCTTCATGAAGAGGACGACGTCGTTTGACGCGATGGTCTTGCGGATCCAGTCCTGCACGTCCTGCTGCGGGGTCATCTGCGGTCCTTCCCTGGCTCCGTGGCTGTGCGAGCCTTTAGGCCGTCTCGCGCCGGGCTTCAATCATGAATGTGTGGGCTTTCGCTCCAAAATCAATCGTCAGCCTGCGGCCGCCGTAGTCAGTGCCAGCGCGTGCAGCGCGCCCCCCATGCGCCCGCCCAAAGCCTCGTAGACCATCTGGTGCTGCTGCACGCGGGTCTTGCCCTTGAAGGCGGAGCTGACCACGTGGGCGGCATAATGATCGCCATCGCCCGCGAGATCGCGGATCTCGACGCGGGCGTCCGGCAGTTTGGCTTTGATGAGCCGCTCGATCTCGCCGGCGTCCATGGCCATCAGTAGGGTCTCCTCCGTCGGACGCCACCCGGACAACGCTGCCAGCACCGCCTGCGCACGTCAAGAATGGCCCCAGAACGGGCTCAAGCGGCGCCCATATACCCCGGCAGCCAGGCCTCGTGCGCGCGGCGCAAATCCTCAAGCGGCAGCGCCGGCTCGCCCTTTAGGGCAATCGTATCGCCACCCGTTCGCGCCACGATGCGCGCCGGCAGCGCCAAGAGCCGCGCGCGCTCGACAACCTCCTCGGCCTGCATCGCGTCGACGCTGACGACGTAGCGGCCCTGGTCCTCGCCGAACCACATGGCGTAGACCGGCAGCCTGCCCTCGTAGGCGAATAGCTCCACGCCAAGTGAGCCCGCGAGCGCCATCTCCGCGATGGCGACGATGAGGCCGCCGTCCGAGCACGTCGTGCACGGCCGAGACCTTCTTCTCGCGGATCAGCGCGCGCACGAGCCGCCCCGCCTTGATCTCGTCGGCGAGATCGACGGGCGGCGGCGCGCCCTCGAACTTGCCGGTCACTGCCTCCTGGTAGAACGACTGCCCCAGATGCCCGCCCTCGCGGCCGATGACGACGAGCAGCTCGCCGCTCGCGCTTCAGCTTGATGTCGGCCATGCGCGAAACGTCCGGCACCAGCCCGACGCCGCCGATCGCCGGCGTGGGCGGAATGCCGACGCCGTTGGTCTCGTTGTAAAGCGACACGTTGCCCGACACGACGGGATAGTCGAGCACGCGGCAGGCTTCGCCCATGCCGCGGATGGCGCCGATGAGCTGGCCCATCACCTCGGGCCGCTCAGGGTTGGCGAAGTTGAGATTGTCGGTGATGGCGATCGGGTCGGCGCCGACGGCGATGAGATTGCGCCAGGTCTCGACGACGGCCTGCTTCGTTCCCATGACGGGATCGGCGGCGACGTAGCGCGGCGTCACATCGCAAGCGACCGCGATGCCGCGGTCGGTGCCGTGGATGCGCACGACCGCCGCGTCGCCGCCCGGACGCTGTACGGTGTCGCCCATCACCATGTGGTCGTACTGCTCCCAGATCCAGCGGCGCGAGCAGAGCGCGGGGCCCCCCATCAGGCTCTTCAAGCGTCTCGAGGATGGCGTTGGGGGCCGGCACCCATTCGGGGAGGATAAGCTTCGGCGCCACCACCGGGAACCACGGGCGCTGGTAGAGCGGCGCGGAATTGGCCAGCGTCGTGACGGGAATGTCGGCCTCGACGTAGCCCTTGTGGCGCACGATCATGCGGCCGGTGTCGGTGGTCTCGCCGATGACCGCGAAGTCGAGCCCCCACTTCTTGAAGATCGCCCCCGCCTCAGGCTCGGCGCCCGGCTTCAGCACCATGAGCATGCGCTCCTGGCTTTCCGAAAGCATCATCTCGTAGGCGGTCATGCCCTCTTCGCGCTGGGGCACGCGGTCGAGATCTAGGGTGATGCCGACGCCGCCCTTGTCCGCCATCTCGCAGGAGGACGAGGTGAGGCCCGCTGCGCCCATGTCCTGGATGGCGATGATGACGTCCTTCTCCATCAGCTCCAGGCAGGCTTCGATCAGCAGCTTCTCGGTGAAGGGGTCGCCGACCTGCACGGTCGGCCGCTTCTCTTCCGATTTTTCGTCGAACTCGGCCGACGCCATGGTGGCGCCGTGGATGCCGTCGCGCCCCGTCTTGGAGCCGACGTAGACGACGGGCAGCCCGACGCCCTTCGCCGCCGAGTAGAAGATCTTGTCGGCGCGGGCGAGGCCGACGCACATAGCGTTGACCAGGATGTTGTTGTTGTAGCCCTTGTCGAAGTTGAGCTCGCCGCCGACGGTCGGCACGCCGACGCAATTGCCGTAGCCGCCGATGCCGGAGACGACGCCCGACACGAGGTGGCGCGTCTTGGGATGGTCGGGCGCGCCAAAGCGCAGCGCGTTGAGATTGGCGATGGGGCGCGCGCCCATGGTGAACACGTCGCGCATGATGCCGCCGACGCCGGTCGCCGCGCCCTGGTAGGGCTCGATGTAGCTCGGGTGGTTGTGGCTCTCCATCTTGAAGACGACGGCCCAGCCGTCGCCCGCGTCGACGACGCCGGCGTTCTCGCCGGGGCCCTGGATGACGAGCGGCCCGCTCGTCGGCAGCGTCTTCAGCCAATAGCGTGAGGATTTATAGGAGCAATGCTCGCTCCACATGACCGAGAAGATGCCGAGCTCGGTGAGGCTCGGCTCGCGCCCGAGGATCTTCAAGAGGCGCGCATATTCCTCCGCGGTCAGCCCATGCTCGGCGATGATCTCGGGCGTGATGGCCGGCGTCGTCTCGGTCGTGGCGTCCATGCGGAAAAGCTCGTCTCCCCCGGGGATGAGAGACTGCGCTTATAGCGGCCGATCGCGCGCTTGTCGCCTTGCTCAGATGGCGCGCTTGCTGTGGCTCGCGAGCCAGCTCTTGGCGCCCTGCAAATCTTTGACGAAGCGCAAAAATTCGCGCTGGCGCGAGGTCTCGTCGGGAAGCCGCAGCAGGTAGGACGGGTGCACCGTAATCCACAGGCTCCCCAATTCGCTTTCGACCGCCTCGCCGCGCAACCGCCCGATGGTTACGGGGCGCCGCATCAGCGCGCCGGCCGCCGTCGCTCCGAGCGCAACCGTGAGGCGCGGACGCACGAGGTTGATCTCCTTGGCGAGCCACCAGCGGCAAGCCTCGATCTCGCTCGTGTCGGGCTTTTTGTGCAGGCGGCGCTTGCCGCGCGGCTCGTTCTTGAAATGCTTCACCGCGTTGGTGACGTAGACTTTCGTCCGGTCGATGCCCGCTTCCTCGAGCGCCTGGTCGAGAATGAGGCCCGCCGGCCCCACGAACGGTCGCCCGGCGAGGTCCTCCTTGTCGCCCGGCTGCTCGCCGACGAACATCATTTTCGCCGGCACCGGGCCTTCGCCGAATACGGTCTGGGTAGCGTTGCGCCATAAGGGACAGCGCCGGCACGAGGCGGCTTCCTCGCGTAATTGCGACAGATCGATGATCTCGTAATCATAGGCGGCGTTTGGCAATTGCATCTCCACGAGCTGCTTGGTGAAGAGACGCCGACGCACACGCGCGCGTTCCACGAACGCCACCCATAAGGGTGGGAAGAGGGGCCTACCCGCGACAGTTGCGCGCTGTTATTCCAACATTGCTGCATTGCAACAATTTGCATTTGTTCTGGGGAATCCGCCGCTTATGTTCCCGCTCCCGCCGGGCAGTTCGTTTCGTTCAAACCCGGCTTCACCCATTAGCCTTCAAAAGGAGCAGGAGCCATGTCCGCGATCGCAAAAAGCGCCGGCGTTGCCGCCGTGCTTGCCTTGTCCGTCCTCGCCGCAGCCGGGAATGCAGCTGCGCAATCGAACGCCGTCAGCTTCAAGCCGAACCAGGGCGTGAGCCTGCACCTGGGCGCCAAGCACGCCGTCGGCTACTTCCTCACCGACAACGGCGTCTGCCAGCTCACGCTGGTCGTTGGCGACGAGATCAAGGGTGACGAGTTGCCCGCGACCGTGTCAGCCCGCTTCCGCGCCACCGTCGAGGCCGGCAAGACCGCGCGCTTCGATACCGGCTCAGGCACCGAGCTGCGGTTTACCTGCTCGCCCGGTGCCGTCGCCATGACGGTCGAGCCGCTGAAGCAGGTCGCTTACACCCCACTGCAGAAGTAACGCCGCGGCGTCACACGAAACAAAGCGTGCCGGGTCCGACGCCCGGCACGCTTTTCCAATGGGGTAGGGACGAGCGGAGCCTAGGCCGGCTCCAACGTGCTCAGCAGCGCGCTCTCGATCATGCGGCGGCCATCGGCGCCGCCGAGCGCCAGCTCGAACAGCCGCTCGGGATGCGGCATGAGGCCGACCACGCGCCCCGTCTCATTGCAGATGCCGGCGATGTTGCGCTGGGCGCCGTTGGGGTTGGCCTCAGCGCTCGCCTCGCCCGCCTCGTCGCAATAGCGGAACACGACGCGGCCCTCGCCCTCGAGCTTATCGAGGATCTCCGTGTCGGCGAAGTAGTTGCCTTCCGCGTGCGCGATCGGCAGCCGGATCACCTGGTCCTTGCGGTAGCACTTGGTGAAGAACGTCGCGTCGTTCTCTATCCTAAGCCACACGTCCCGGCAGATGAACCTCAGGGAAGCGTTGCGCATCAACACGCCCGGCAACAGGCCCGACTCGCACAGGACCTGGAAGCCGTTGCAAATGCCGAGTACCGGCGTGCCGGCTTTGGCCTTGGCGATGACGTCGCGCATGATGGGCGAGTGAGCGGCCATGGCGCCGCAGCGCAGGTAGTCGCCGTAGGAAAAGCCGCCCGGCAGCACGACGAGGTCGGACGCCGGTACCGAGGCATCGCCGTGCCAGACCATCTTCGCGGGGAAGCCGGTGATGCTTTCCAGCGCGACCTTGATGTCGCGGTCGCAGTTGGAGCCGGGAAAGACGATGACGCTGGCGCGCAGCATGGCGGTTCAGCCTTCCATCATTGCTTCGGTTTCTCGGGGTGCTCTTTTGCGATGGCCTCGTTCATCTGCCGGTCGAGCTCGGCGAACTCGGCCATCACCTTGTCGAACAGCGCCTTGTCGCCGTAGCCGCAGGCGGTGCGCTCGGAAAGAACCTGTCCGCCGGGCTCCTTCCAGATCGATTTCAGCGTGACGGTCGGGTAGGCATAATGCGCCTTCTTCGTGAACACGAACAGCGCCAGCCACCACTCCTTGTCGCCGGGGTCGGCCGACTTCACCTGCACCATATCCCAGTCGGGCTTCTCGCTCTTTTCGGCGCGGGGATGGGCGTAGGCCGCCTGTCTGATCGCATCAAAGCCGAGCTTGCAGTCGAGCACAGGGCGCGTGTCGGCGGCGCCCGAGGCCATGTGAGCACCTCCGGAGATCAGCAACGCGGCGACGGCTAGCGACGAGAAAAGCTTCGCTGGGGCCGTCATTGCGCCCTCACGCGTCGAGCTCGTAGGAATAATTCTCGATCACGGTGTTGGCGAGCAGATCCTTGCACATGCGCTCGACCGTCTCTCTCGCGCGCGCCTCGCTCGTCGCACCAAGCTTCACCTCGATGTACTTGCCCTGCCGCACGTCCTCGACGCCGGGGATGCCGAGCGCCGTCAGCGCGTGCTCGATCGCCTTGCCCTGCGGGTCGAGGACACCGGGCTTGAGCGTGATCCTGATGCGGGCTTTCATTTGTGCTCCGGGGGCAGGCAGTAGTCAGTTGGGCAGTGAAGCAGCGACGCAGCAGACGCCTCACTACCACTGCCTTGTTGCCTACTGCCCGTATTAGTTCGGCTTGCTGTTGGCGCCGGGGTTCGATGCCACGAGGATGGGCCCGGCGCCTTTGGCGGGCCGGTTGCTCGTGAACACGCCGAGGCGCCGCGCCACCTCCTGATAGGCCTCGAGCAGGCCGCCCAGATCGCGACGGAAGCGGTCCTTGTCGAGCTTGTCGGAGGTTGCGATGTCCCACAGCCGGCAGCAATCGGGGCTGATCTCGTCGGCGAGCACGATGCGCATCTGCTCGTTCTCCCACAAGCGCCCGAACTCCACCTTGAAGTCGACGAGGCGGATGCCGATGCCGAGGAAGAGGCCCACGAGGAAGTCGTTGATGCGCAGCGCGAGCTGCATGATCTCGTCGATCTCCTGCGGGGTCGCCCAGCCGAACGCGGTGATGTGCTCCTCCGACACCATCGGGTCGTTCAAGGCGTCGTCCTTGTAGTAGAACTCGATGATCGAGCGCGGAAGCTGCACGCCCTCCTCGAGCCCGAGCCGCGTCGACAGCGAGCCCGCCGCCACGTTGCGCACCACGACCTCGAGCGGGATGATCTCGACCTCGCGGATGAGCTGCTCGCGCATGTTGAGGCGCTTCATGAAGTGCGTCGGCACACCGATCTCGCCGAGCCGCTGAAAGACGTATTCCGAGATGCGGTTGTTGAGCACGCCCTTGCCCTCGATGAGCGCGTGCTTCTTGGCATTGAACGCGGTCGCATCGTCCTTGAAATGCTGGATGAGCGTGCCCGGCTCGGGGCCCTCGTAGAGCACCTTCGCCTTGCCCTCGTAGATGCGGCGACGCTTGTTCATTGAGGCGTTGTCCTTTGCCCTGAAACTGCTCGATTGCGAGGTGAGAGACGACACCGGAGACAAAGCCAAGCCGCTGAAAATGCGACAAGTTCTTGCCTCAAGACGGAGTCGTGCGGGGCCGGCTCGCGCGGTCGGACACCCAACGCGGACACTAGCCGAAGCGGACCCTGGAAACAATCTTAAGGATGGATCTGGTCGCAAGTGTCGCTAACGACCCGGGAGACAGCATTGATCGGCGCCCTAGCACCGGCTATGGCTGGCCCGAAAGCCGAATTTCGGGGCCCCGTAGATGCAACTTGACGACTGTTCTTCGAGGCGCCGGCATACCCCAAGGTGGAGACCAGAATGACCACTTTCGATGACCGCGAGCAGGCATATGAGAAGAAATTCGCGCTCGATCAGGACCTTAAGTTCCGCGCCGAGGCGCGTCGCAACAAACTGATCGCCGAGTGGGCGGCGGCGAAGCTTGGAATCAGCGGCGCGGGGCTACAGGACTACGTCCGCGCCGTCCTCAAGGCGGACCTTGAGGAAAAGGGCGATCACGACGTTTTCCGCAAGATTCGCAAGGACTTCGACGCCGCCGGGATCACGGTCCCCGACGCTGAGATCCGCCGCCTGATGGGTGAGTTTTTAGCCAAGGCCGTCAGCGACATCGAGACGGGCGCCAAGAAGCCCTGACGCTTAGCCGACCTGCTTCAAGAAGGTGCCGAAACGCAGCACGCCGTCAGGCCACGGTCCGTGTCCCGACGCGGCGTTGATATGCCCCGCCGGTCCGATCTCGATCAGGCCCGCTCCCCACGCAGCGGCGAACTCACGCGCACGCTCGATGCGGCAGAAAGGATCATCGGCGGAGGCGAGCAGAACCGAGGGGAAATTCAGCCGTTGCATCGACACCGGCCGGAAGCCGAAGCCGTCGGCGGGCCAGGCTTCTCCCAGCTCAGCCGGAAACCCCTTCGGATTGTCGAGATCGGGCGCGGCGACGAGAAAGGCGCCGGAGACGGCGCCTCGGGGAAGCTTCTCGGCCGCGTCGGCGACGGCGTGCACCCCGAGGCTATGCGCGACCAGCACCGCGGGCCTCGCGCTCGAGGTGACCGCCCGGATGATGTTACCGACCCACGCATTCTTATCAGGTCTGTCCCAGTCGTCTTGCTCGACGCGGCGCGCGGTCCTGAGGTTGCGCTCCCACCGCGACTGCCAGTGATCGGGACCTGAGCCGCGCCAGCCCGGCACCATCAGGATGTCGGCGTTGGATGTGCGCATCACACCTGGCCGGAAAAGGGACAATGGAATCATCTGCGTCCGTAGGAGGGAAGGGCGACTCACTTTAACTTGCATCTCCGCAGGGCAGAAACGGGGGCGGGAATTATGACGAGGGCCGGGATTATCCCCAACTCACTGCGGCTTGCAGCGATCACAATCGCGCTTACCCTCAGCACAACATATGCCACGGCCGACGGGATTCCAGGCGTGGTCATGACCGACTCCCAATACCTGACCGATTGGAGCGGCCTCTACATCGGCGGCAAGCTCGGCGGCGCCTTCAGCAACTTCAGCTGGGGACAGGACCTCAACCTGTTTACGAACGGGGGCGTCGTTGACCCGCGAACTCCCCTCGACTTCTCGCCCAGCGGCGTCGCCGGCGGCATCATCGGCGGCGCCAACCTGCAGCTCGGGCAGTGGATCTTCGGCGCCGAGCTCTCGTTCTCGGGCACCAACCTTTCGCAGTCGGTCAAGAGCCCGTTCTTTCCCGCGACCGATACCTTCTCGACTAACCTCGACTGGCTCGGCACCGTCGAGGGACGCATCGGCTATTCCTTCGACCGGGTGATGGTGTTCGGCAAGGGCGGATGGGCCGGCTCCAACGCGACGCTGAAGGTGAGGAGCACCCACCCCACCCATGGCGGCACGGCCTCCACGAGCGAGTTCGTCGACGGCTGGACCATCGGCGGCGGCATTGAGTACGCAGCGTGGAACAGCGTCATCATCGGCGTGGAGTACGACTACATCTCTCTCGACCTGACGAGTAACGGCTCGTGCCCGCTCTGCGATGCGGGCCTCACCGTTGACAGCACGCCATCGGCCGTGACCGGCGACGCCACCATCTCAGCGGTGATGGTACGCGCGAGCTACCTTTTCATGCCGGAGGATTGAGCTTGCGAACCGCGTGCGAGCGGGCTCCAGTCCTGCAGCAGTGTCGTCATCACGATAGCAATGACGAGCAGGGGCTGCCCCCCGAGCGGCAGCGGCACGTCGAAATGGTAGGCCAGCAGCTCGCTGCCCACGCCGATGGCGGCGAGGATCGCGCCCGAGACGACGGGGGGCACGGACGGAGCCTCCCCTCCAGTGAGCCGGATCGAGTTCGCATAGAGCTGTGCGAACAGCACGATCAGAGCGGGGAGCACGATGAGTCGGACCGGATTTCCAGGCTCGACCCACGAGATGGAGCCTCCAGAGGCACGGGTGCCGGGCAGCCAGCTCAAGGCCACGAGCACCCACGGCAGCATGGTGTAGCCCAGGATCGTCGTCCACGCGTAGGCCGCTGGCGCGCCGGAGTTTGCTCGCCCCGCAAGCTGCAGCACGGCGACCGCTGCGATAGCCAACACGGTGAAAACACCCGCAGCCACGAATGACGGCCCAGAGACGACGCCTTGGCTTTCGAACTCGGCAATACGCATCAGCGTCGCCGGCAGGCCGACGAGCGTCGGCGCGACGATGATGAGCCACAAGCCGCTGCCGAGCCCCCGGCGCGTGACCTGCGCGGCGAGCCAGGTGACGAGGGCCGTGCCGGCGACCAGCGTGCCGATAGCGGATAGGCGGAAGGAGAGCCCCGGCTCCGCTACCAGCCCGGAGATACCTTCGAGGCCGGACGCTACGCCCCCTGCCTGCAGGCACGCAGAGAACAGCGCTATGATAAAAACGACGCGCGCGAGCTTTGCGGCATTGGCCGCTCCTGCGTTCTCCCAGCGTCGCAGCCGCGGTACCAGCACCTTGGCAAGCTCGGTGACGATCAGGATGCCGAACAGCGGATAGATCTCGAGCGCGAAGATGGATGTGCGGGCGGTGGCGCCTCCCGTGACGGGGAGATATGTCGAGGCGCCGTTGTGGGCGAGATGAGGCAGGGCGTTCGGCTCGAGGCCGGGAATGGGGATCATGAGGCCCGCGCGATAGACGATGAGCGCGACCATCGTCGGCAGCAGCGCATCCACGAAGTCGGGTCGTCGCAATCTGCCGCTCACCGTCGTCCCTCGCCGGAGAAGCCCCTTCAATTAAACCGTCAAGCCTTGCCGAAGACGCGCGCAAAGATCGTATCGACGTGCTTCAGGTGGTAGCCGAGGTCGAACATGGCGTCGAGTGCCGCGGGCTTCAGCTTCGCCGTCACCTGCGGGTCACCTTTTAGCTCGTCGAGGAAGTCCCTGCCCTCGCGCCACGTCTTCATGGCGTTACGCTGGACCATCGCGTAAGCGTCCTCGCGCGAGACGCCGGCCTGCGTGAGCGCCAGCAGCACGCGCTGGGAATTGAAAAGGCCGCCGAGCTTGTCGAGGTTTTTCTGCATCGTTTGCGGGTAGACGACGAGCGTCTCCACGATGCCGGCTAGCCTCGCCAGCGCGAAGTCGAGGGTTACCGTCGCATCCGGGCCGATCACGCGCTCGACCGAGGAGTGCGAGATGTCGCGCTCGTGCCACAGCGCCACGTCCTCGAGTGCAGGCGCGGCGTACGAGCGTACGATGCGCGCGAGCCCGGTTATGTTCTCGCTGAGCACGGGATTGCGCTTGTGCGGCATGGCGGAGGAGCCCTTCTGCCCCTCCGAAAAGAACTCCTCGGCCTCGAGCACCTCGGTGCGTTGCAGGTGGCGGATTTCGGTCGCGAGCCGCTCGGCCGAGGAGGCGACGACGGCGAGCGCGGCAAAATAGGCGGCGTGGCGGTCGCGCGGGATCACCTGCGTCGAGATCGGCTCCACCGCGAGCCCCATCTTGTCGGCCACGTAGGCTTCGACGCGTGGGTCGACATTGGCGAAAGTACCGACCGCGCCCGAGAGCGCGCACGTCGCGATTTCCTCGCGTGCAGTCACTATGCGCTCGCGCGACCGGGTGAACTCGGCAAAAGCGTAGGCGAGCTTCAGCCCGAATGTGGTCGGTTCGGCGTGAATGCCGTGGCTGCGGCCGATGGTCGGCGTCGTCTTGTACTCGAAGGCGCGCCTCTTCAGCGCGGCGAGCAGCCGGTCGAGGTCGGCTATGAGGATGTCGGCGGCGCGCGTGAGCTGCACGCTGAGGCAGGTGTCGAGGATGTCGGAGGAGGTGAGCCCCTGGTGCACGAAGCGCGCCTCTGGGCCGACGATCTCGGCCAAGTGCGTCAGGAACGCGATGACGTCGTGCTTGGTCTCCTGCTCAATGGCATCGATGCGGGCAACGTCGAAGGTGGCCTTGCTGCCCTTGTCCCAGATGACCTTGGCGGCGGCCTCTGGGATCGTGCCGATCTTCGCCATGGCGGCGGCGGCGTGGGCCTCGATCTCGAACCAGATGCGAAAGCGGGTCTCTGGCGCCCAGAGCGACGCCATCGCGGGGCGGCTGTAGCGGGGAATCATCGAGGCCTCGTCGCGTTAGGCCCGAGGCCTAGCAGAGGGGCCCAGGGCCTTCAATTGGGCCGTCAATCGGGTCTTAGAATTGCAGGTGCGAAACTGGGGAGCGCAATTTAGGGGGCGCCTACGAGACGGATATACATCACAAATCCTGTGTCGTTGGAGAAGACAGACGCGTGGCTTTGTTGCAACGCACACAAATAGCCTTCGCGACGCAGCAATATATCCACATCAAGGCCCAGATCAGGCCACAATTGGCTGGTTGATGGCGCCCCTCGCCGACGTCATGACTGTGCGCACATTGTCACGGCCACGGTGAAATTGAAGATGAAGTCTTGCAAGTTTACTTAGGAAACGAAAAGTTACTTAGACGTAGCCATTGGAGTCTTATAATGGTGGCCGTCGCCGCCCGAGTATCCAGCGGCAAGAGGGACAACACGAGGAAACAAAGGGCCGAGGCAAGTTATGCCGAACCAAATGCAAGCCGAGATTGCTGAACTCAACACCGAGCTCGATCAGACCGACGACCCCCGAGAGGGCTACGCCAAGGTGCAGGCCAAGATCCGGAAATTTCGTCAAGCGGGGCTGAAAGTGCCGGACGATCTGGTCCTCATCGAGAAGCGGCTGATGCACGAGTGCATGGCGGCTTCGCAAGGTCGCGACTGAGGCGCGTTCGAGGCCCAGTAGTCCTGTCCTCCTCTTAATTGATGCTCCGCTTGGCGGCTTGCGAGCCCATGTCGCCGGCCGCTTCGCCGCGCGCCTCTAGCGCCAGGCGCCGTCCGTCCACCAGACGATGTCGTAGGAGGGCACCTCCGCGTTGCCCTTCTCGTCGAACGTCAGACGCCCCAGCACTGTATTGAAGCCGCTGCCCTGCAGGGCTTTGGCGACCGCATCGCCCGCTGTCGATTGCGCCTGTTGGACAGCACCGCGCCACGCCTCCATCCCCGCATAGGCCGAAACGAACGCGCCCGTCGGCTCCTGCCCGGGAAACGCTGCGCGCAGCGTGTCGGGCGCGAGCGATCGTGTCGGGTCATAGGGGAGCAGTGTGCCGGCCCCTTCGGCCGCCTCGCCCGCCGTCTGTGCAAACTGCTCGCCCGCGATCGCATCGCTGCCGAGAAACGTCGCCCTCAAGCCGGCGGCGCGCATCTGGCGCAGCAGAAGCCCAGCCTCGATGGGGTAGCCCGCGAAATACACGGCCTCCGTCTTCGCCGCAGCCATCTTGGCGATGACTGGGCCGTACTCCTTTTGCGCGCCTGCGATCGCCGCGCTCAACACGTCCTTGCGGCCGGCGGCCTTGAGCGCTGCCGCGGCCTCGGCCGCCAGATCCTTCGAGTAGGTGCTCCCCCCGTACACGATCGCCAGCGGCTTGCCGGCGAACTCGCGCGCGAGATACGCGCCGGCAATCGTCCCTTGATGCCCGTCGCGCCCGGCAAGCCGGAATACAGTTGCGCCAGCGCGAGGCTCGGTTAGCGCGTGGTGGCGCGTCCCCGATGCGATGAATGGCACGCCGGCCTGCGCATAGATGGGAGCCGCGGCAACGGCAGCGCTGCCGCAGGGATGTCCGATGACGACTGCGACGTGCCGGTCGAGGAGCGCGCGGGCGGCGTCCTCGGCTTGTTTTCCCGCGCAGCCATCGTCGGCTTCGACGACCGCGATGCGCTCACCCCCCACGCCCCCGTCGGCGTTGAAACGCTCGGCGGCGAGGTTCACCGCGCGCGCGATGTCGGCGCCTGAGCCAGCGTCGGGTCCACGCAACGGTACCGCTACGCCGATGAGGACATCGGCCAGCGCCGGATGCACGATCCCGGCGGCGATAAGGCATACCAGCGGAAGGGCACGCAGCCAGGCCATGCGGGCATCCGACCAGCGCTTTCAGGGTCAGTCGTTCTGAACGTAGGTAATGTGCCCGTCGGGCTGTTTCTTCCACGTGTACATCACGTAGGGGATGTTGGTCAGGTCGCCCTTCTTGTCGAAGGCAATGTCGCCGACGATGGTGTGGAAGGTGGCGCCCGAGTGCATGTAGTCGGCGACCACCTTGGGATCGAGCGAGTTCGCCGCCTCGATTGCCTGCTTCAACACTTGCACCGTGGCATAGCTGTAGAGCGTGTAGGCTTCGGGCTTGTAGTTGCGGGCGAGGAACTTCTCGACGATGGGCTTTGCCTCGGGGCGTTTCTGTGGATCCGGTGCAAAGGTCATCAGAACGCCTTCGGCGCCGGGCCCCGCGATCGCAGCGAACTCGTCGCTGGCGATGCCGTCGCCCGACATGAACGTCGCGTTCAAGCCCTGGTCGCGCATCTGGCGCAGGATGAGGCCGCCGGCGGTGTGCACACCGCCCCAGTAGAAGAGATCGGCGCCGGCGTTCTTCACCTTGGAGACAAGTGCGGAAAAGTCCTTCTCGCCGGCTCCGACGCCCTCATAGAGCACCTCAGTGATGCCGAGATTGTTCATGGCCTTCTTGGTCTCGTCCGCGAGGCCCTTGCCGTAGGGGGTTTTGTCATGCGCGATCGCGACCTTCTTGCCCTTGAAGTGCTCGGCGATGTAGGCGCCGGCGACCGCGCCTTGCTGATCGTCGCGCCCGCAGGTGCGGAAGATGGTCGCCAGGTTGCGTTCGGTCACCATCGGGTTGGTCGAACCGGGCGTGATCATCAGGATTCCATTCTCGGCGTAGACTTCAGAGGCGGGGATCGTGACGCCCGAGTTGAAATGGCCGTTGACGAAATGCACGCCCTCACCGAGGAAATTGTTGGCGACGGAGACGCCCTGGCGCGGATCGCCGGCGTCGTCGCCGACCACGATCTCGATCTGCTGCCCTTTGACTCCGCCGGCGGCATTGATGTCAGCGACGGCCTGCTCGGCGCCGTTCTTGAGCTGGATTCCGAAGGCGGCGTCCGGGCCGGTCGTCGGCGCGCCGACGCCGAGCTTCAATTTGGGAGGACCGTTGTCGCCGCAAGCGGCTAGACCGAGCACGGCCGCGAATGCAAGGGTTGCCCATGACGCGCGTTTCATCGAATTCCTCGTGTACAATCGACGGCGCCCAAAAAGCGTCCGCCCGGTCCTTCTATTGCGCTGAAATCTAGCCCGCGCGCAAGCGATCCTACCCGCTCTTCGCCCGCCACCAAAGCAGGCCCACGGCCTCGTAGGCCCAAGGGTACTGCTCGACCATCTGGCGCGTGCGCATGCGCCGGTATCCGAGCGCGGCGGCGAGTAGCACCACCGCGTAGTCGATGAGAAAATTCCGCAATGAAAGCAGCGGCTCGGCGAACAACGCGTAGTGGAGGAAGCGCACGGCGCACGCGAGCAGAAAAGCCGCGCCGAAGATCTGCCAAGGCGGCCGCCAGGTCGCGGCAATGGAGGCCCCCGTGGCACGCGCTGCGACGCCTCCGGCAAGCACCGTCAGCAGCAGGAAGATCCAGAGTCCGCTAGCGCCGGTTTCGTAGAAGGTCATCCGAATTCTCCGCTAATGGCGCCCGCCTTCGAGGTAGGCCGCGCGCACCTCGGGGCTCGCAAGCAGCTCCCGTCCTGTCCCCGAGAGCGTGATGGCGCCGTTCACCATCACGTAGGCGCGGTGCGCGAGCCGCAGCGCGTGGAAGGCGTTCTGCTCGACAAGGAACACGGTGAGGCCTTCGCGCGTGTTGAGGTCGGCGATGACATTGAAGATCTGCTTGACGATAAGCGGCGCGAGCCCGAGCGAAGGCTCATCCAGCAGCAGGAGCTTAGGCCGGCTCATCAGCGCGCGTGCAATCGCAAGCATCTGCTGCTCGCCGCCCGACAGCGTTCCGCCGCGCTGGGACAGCCGCTCTTTGAGGCGAGGAAAGATCGCGGCGACGTGCTCGAGCTCCCTGTTGAAATCGGAGTGCCCAGCGAACTCAGCGCCGAGCCGCAGGTTCTCTGCAACCGTCATGCGCGAGAAGATGCGCCGTCCTTCCGGCGCCTGCGCGATGCCGAGCCGCGCGATCTGGTGGGTCGGGAGCTGCGTGATGTCCTGGCCGTTGAAGAGGATGCGGCCCTGACGCGCGCGCGGATTGCCGAAGATCGTCATCATGAGCGTGGATTTTCCGGCGCCGTTGGCGCCGATGAGCGTCACGATCTCGCCGTTGGGCACCGCGATTTCGATGTCGTGCAGCACGGCGATGTTGCCGTGGCAAGCGGTGACGCCCTCCAAAGCGAGCAGGGGAGCGGTCATAGCCCCACCTCCGCTTCGGCTTTCGCAACCTCGTCGTCCTCGACGCCCAGATAGGCGGCGATGACCTTGGGATCGTTGCTCACGCTGTCGGGCGTGCCGTCGGAGATGCGCAGGCCGTACTCGATCACGATGACGTGGTCGGAGATCTCCATGACCACCGACATGTCGTGCTCGATGAGCAGGATCGAGGTCGCATGCTCGTCGCGGATCGCACGCAATAGCCCGTTGAGCGCAGTGGTCTCCTTCGGGTTGAGGCCGGCGGCCGGCTCATCGAGGCATAGGAGCACGGGCTCGGTGCACATGGCGCGCGCGATCTCGAGCCGGCGCTGGTCGCCGTAGGGGAGCGCACCCGCGGCGTCGTCGGCACGGGCAAGAAGCCCGATGCGGTCGAGCCAGAGAGCCGCACGCTCCACCGCGGTACGTTCGGCCTCGCGGTAGCTCGCGGCACCGGCGAGCCCGAGCAGCGACCACCCCGAGGCCCGCATCAAACGGTTGTGCTGGGCGACGATCAGGTTCTCCAAGACCGTCATGCCCGGGAATAAGCGGATGTTCTGGAATGTGCGCGCTACGTGCGCCTTTTGCGCGATTTCGAAATCGGGCATGCGCTCCAGGAGGAAGAGGCCGTCGGCGTCGGGTGCGTCCTCGCGCCGGATATAGCGGCGGCTCGAGGCGGTCAAGGCTGCAACCGCGTCCGGATCGACAGCGCCGTCGGTCGACAGTGCCATGAGGCCACTGGTCGGTTTATAGAAGCCCGTGATGCAGTTGAAGACGGTCGTCTTGCCGGCGCCGTTGGGGCCGATAAGCGCGGTGATGTCGCCGCGGCCGACGGAGAACGACACATCGCGCACGGCAACAAGGCCGCCGAAGCGCATGGTCAGGCCCTCGACGACGAGCAGCGGGTCGCTGAGCCAGCGCATCAGCCGTGGCCCTCCTTCACGTGCTCGCGGGCAATCGCTTTGCCTTCGTTGAGCACGATGGAGGGCTGGCGGGAGGACATCAACCCGCGCGGCCGCCAGATCATCACGACCACCATGGCGAGACCGAAGATCAGCATCCGGTATTGACCGGGATCGAAATCCTGGCCGAAGACCGACTTCATCCAGTCGAGCTCGCGCAACAGCTCGATGCCGCCGATGACGACGATCGCAGCGACAGCGACGCCGACGAGCGAGCCCATGCCGCCAAGTACGACGATGGCGAGGATCGTCGCCAACTCCAGGAACTCGAACGACTTTGGATTGACGTAGCCCTGGCGCGCGCCAAAGAACGCGCCCGCGAGGCCGCCGAACAGCGCGCCCATAGCGAACGCGGTGAGCTTGGTGTTGACGGTGTTGAGCCCGAGCGAGCGGCAGGCGATCTCGTCCTCGCGCAGGGCTTCCCACGCGCGCCCGACGGGCAGCCGCCGCATGCGCTGGGTCACGGCGGCGACGAGCAGCGCCAACGCCAGGATCGTGTAATAGAGAAAGATCGAGCGGTGCACCGTCGGGTTGCCCGGCAGTCCGAACAGGCTCGAGAACGTCGTGCCGCCGCTGGGCGAGGTGAAGGGGAGCCCAAAGAAGGTGATGCGCGGCGTCTGGATGCCGGCGTAGCCGTTGGTCAGCGCCACCCAATTGATGAGCACGAGCCTAATGATCTCGCCGAATGCGAGCGTGACGATGGCGAGATAGTCGCCGCGCAGGCGCAACACCGGGAAGCCGAGGATCACGCCCCACAGCGCGGCGAGGAGCCCGGCGAGCGGCAGGCAGATCCAGAATGCCCAGGGCCCGAGCACCGGCACCGTCGCCGGGATCACGTAGGCAGCGATGATGGCGTAGGTGTAGGCGCCCACGGCGTAAAAGGCGACGTAGCCTAGGTCTA
The DNA here is from genome assembly GCA_963745205.1 of uncultured Alphaproteobacteria bacterium. Lineage (GTDB taxonomy): Bacteria > Pseudomonadota > Alphaproteobacteria > Rhizobiales > Hyphomicrobiaceae > Hyphomicrobium_A. The sequence goes on along the minus strand of CAVUWX010000007.1, from coordinate 409,421 downwards.
GCAGCCCAGCGAGGCCAACGACGATGTTGAGGCCCCAGGCGAGCATCACGTAGATCAGGATCTGCACGCCGAAATTGTCGACCCACTTGATCGCGCCGGAGGGACCGGCGAGAGCGAGCGACAGGAACGGAAAGAAGAAGAGCGCGGCGAGCCCCACCCAGGGGAACCAGCGCTTGCCATTGGCGGCGAGATCGAGGCGCGGAAAGGGCAGCCTCTTGGGTCGTGGCGCGTGCGCGGCGAGCAGCCACACTAACCGGCCAAGGAAGACCGCGAGCACCAGCCCCAGCGTGAGCCAGGGCCGCACGTTGAGGACGATGCGGTTCGACAGGTCCTGCTCGGTGCGTAACAGGATGATCGGGAAGCAGAGGCCAAGTGCCACGAGCGCCCAGCGAAGCGCGTCCCTCGTCGCTTCCCGCATCGAAACCGCTTGGGGCGGCAGGGCGCGCCTCATCGAGTCGTGGCCGCCCGCGCCCATGCCTCAGACCTTCTCGACGTCCGGCCTGCCGAGAATGCCGGAGGGCATGAAGATGAGGACAACGGCGAGGATGGAGAATGCGGCGACGTCCTTGTAGTCGATCGAGAAGTAGGCCGACCAGAGCGTCTCGATGAGCCCGATGAGGAGCCCGCCCAGTACGGCGCCGGGGAGCGATCCGATGCCGCCGAGCACCGCGGCGGTGAAGGCCTTCACGCCGGGCGTGAAGCCGTCGGCGAAATTCACCACCCCGTAGTAGACCATGAACATGAGCCCGGCGACGGCGGCGAGCGCTCCACCGATGACGAAGGTCATCGATACGGTATGGTTGACGTCGACGCCGAGCAGCGCCGCCATGCGCCGGTCCTGCTCGCAGGCGCGTTGCGCGCGTCCGAGCTTGGTCTTCTGCACCACGATCCAAAAGGCTGTGAGCAGAACGACCGTCACCACCATGATCAGTACCTGCTTCTCCGACAGCGTGACGAGTGCCGCCGGCGACTGGCAGCGCGATCACGTGGTTCAGCATGGGCGGCACTGGCTTGTTGCGCGGGCCTTGCACCACCTGCACGAAGTTCGACAGGAACACCGACATGCCGATGGCGGAGATGAGGGGGGCCAGCCGGAACGAGCCGGCAAGAGGCCGGTAGGCGATGCGCTCGATGACCCAGCTCCAGAGCGCGGTCAGCGCCATGCCGAGAACGAGAACGAGCAGAAGCGCGAGCCCTAGCGCGGTGATGCCTAACACGGCGGTCAGCAGCAGGTAGAGAATGAGCGCGATGAAGGCCGACACCATGAACACGTCGCCGTGCGCGAAGTTCACCATGCCGATGATGCCGAACACCATCGTGTAGCCGATGGCGATGAGGCCATAGATTGAGCCCAACGTCAGGCCGTTGATGAGCTGCTGGACGAAGTATTCCATCTTCCCCCGGGGTCTTTCGGCAGATGCGCGCCCGTTCAGAGCATGAGGTGGGAGCCGTCGCAGAACGGCTCATCGTCGGTGTGCTTGCAGCCGCAGATGTTGAACGTGCCCGAGTGGTCGACGACGAAGCGCAAGGGCTCGATGCCGGTGCCGTTGTGCGTCCCGTCGCAGAATGGCTGCTTTTGGGAGCGTCCGCAGCGGCAATAGAAGTAGGGTTTGCCCTCGGCGAGCTCGACCTGATAGGGCCCTTTCTGGGCGACGATCGCTTCGTCTGCCATGTGCACCTCGCCAGCGCGGCGCGGCGCCGCGATATCGAACTCTTCGTAAATGGCTAGCGGCTTCGGCGCGGCGCGACAAGCCCGCGGCGCCGGACCGTGCCCAGTTCGGGCGCCCAAATCCCGCGCCCGACGTGCCTTGCCGGTCACACCAGGCATTGGGGAGAGGCTGCCGGGAGCCGCGGTATCTTGCATATGACCAATCGTTGGCAACTAAGCTGCAGCCCGAGACGACGTCGGGGGATGCAGGACCATGCTGGACGAATTGTGCGACTCTTCAGGCCTCTAGCGGGACCCGAGGATGCTTCGGCCAACGGCGGCCAAGAGCGTCATTTGGGATAGGGAAGGCGGAATGGCTTGCTGGAAGCGGGTCATCGCTCGCGACTTTGCCACGGGCGCTGCGCAGCGGTCGCGCGGGCTCGCGTCGACATGCGCGTTGTTGGCGGCACTCGCTTGTGCGTGCAGCCTTTCCGCCGCGGCGCAGACCGTCCCGCGGGAAGACGACCGCATCCCCGGCCTGCCGGAGTCTTCGATTGCCTCTAGCTTGCCGCGCGAGCTCGCGGACCCCGGCGGCATTCGCTCCGCGCTGGGGCGCGAGGGCATCACCTTCCACGTCAACTATATCGGCGAGGTGCTCGGCAACCCGACCGGCGGCGCGGCAGAGCGCCCCGACGACATCCTTGGCATCGGGCTCGCCTACACGGGCGTCTCCTCCGAGACTTCGGCCTTCCAGAAATCCATGGGCGACACGATCATCGCCGATTTCGAGGCGATGCTGGAGGTGAGCTACACCGCCCAGATCGTGCCGGGCTTCACGATCCAGCCGGACTTCCAGTATTTCTGGAACCCCGGCGGGCACGTCCCCGATCCGGTCGACCCGGCGAAGGCCGTGCCGAACGCCGTGGTGCTGGGGCTGCGCACGACCATCAACTACTGAGGCTCGCCAGCCGAGAGGGCAGCGGGCGTGGCTCGCGCGCCGTAGTTGCGCTACCCCTGGGGCATGAACGGCGCGCGTCCCATCCTCATTGCGGGGCCCACGGCTGGCGGCAAGTCGGCCGTCGCGGCGCGGCTCGCCGCTGAGCTCGGCGGCATCGTGATCAATGCCGATTCCATGCAGGTCTATCGTGACCTGCGCATCCTCACCGCGCGCCCGAACCGGGAAGTGGAGGCCCGCGTTCCCCATGCGCTCTATGGCTTCGTCGACAGCAGCGATGCCTATTCCGCGGGACGCTACGCCGCCGATGCTGCGCCTACTCTCGCGGAAGCGCACGAGAAGGGACTACGCCCCATCATCGTTGGTGGCACCGGGCTCTACTTCAAGGCGTTGCTCGACGGCTTATCCCCGATGCCAGCGGTGCCGGAGGGCGTGCGCGCCCGCTGGCGCGGGGAGGCCGCGGCAGCCGCTCCGGGCGAGCTGCACCGCAGGCTCGGCGAGCGCGATCCGCGTATGGCCGAGCGGCTGGCGCCGGGCGACACGCAGCGCATCGTACGCGCGCTGGAGGTGCTGGAGGCGTCCGGCGTCTCCCTGCTCGAGTGGCAGCAGGTCCCGCGCGAGCCCGTGCTCGACGCAACAGAGGCGATACGCCTCGTCGTATCGCCGGCGCGCGAAGAGCTCCATCGGCGCATCGACGCGCGCTTCGAGGCGATGCTGCGCGAGGGTGCGATGGAGGAGGTTGCGAAGCTCGCAGAGCTGGGCCTCGATGCAACCCTCCCCATCATGCGGGCGCTGGGAGTGCGGCCCCTGCTGCGGCACCTGCGCGGCGAGATCGGCCAGGAAGAGGCGATGGCGGAGGCAAAGGGCGAGACCCGGCAGTATGCCAAGCGGCAGGTTACCTGGGCACGAGGCAATATGATTGCGTGGAAATGGCTATCTGAGAAAGAAATGAAAACATATGATCCTAATTTTATCTCCTTTATTGATCGCTAGCATTGACCACGCACCTTCGGCCGCCTAGTTTGCCCGCCAATTGATTGCGCCGCCGGCCGCGGGCTCAAGGGACCGTTTCACCCCCCCTTCACGCGCTTGGGCGGTTTTCTTGTTCTGGAGTGGAGCGATGGCACGCACGATGACGGGCGCCGAGATGGTGATCACGGCGCTCATCGACCAAGGCGTCGAGCACATTTTCGGCTATCCCGGCGGCGCGGTGCTGCCGATCTACGATGAGCTGTTCCAGCAGGATAAGATCAAGCACATCCTGGTGCGCCAGGAGGGCGGAGCGGTGCACGCTGCCGAAGGCTACGCGCGCTCGACCGGCAAGGTCGGCGTCGTGCTGGTGACGTCGGGCCCCGGGGCGACGAACTCGGTCACCGGTCTCACCGATGCGCTGATGGACTCCATTCCCGTCGTTTGCATCACCGGCCAGGTACCGACACACCTCATCGGCAACGACGCCTTCCAGGAATGCGACACCGTCGGCATCACGCGCCCCTGCACCAAGCACAACTGGCTCGTGAAGAACGTGAACGATCTTGCTCGCGTGCTGCACGAGGCGTTCTACATCGCCAAGGCGGGACGACCCGGGCCGGTTGTCGTCGACATCCCGAAGGACATCCAGTTCGCGACCGGCAATTACGTGGGCCCGTCCAACATCGGGCACAAGACCTACAAGCCGAAGGTCAAGCCGGATCAGGCGGTCGTGCGCGAGGCGGTGGAGCTGATGATCTCGGCGAAGAAGCCGCTCTTCTATACGGGCGGTGGTGTGATCAATTCGGGGCCGAAGGCGAGCCAGCTCCTGCGCGAGATCGCGCGGCTATCGGGCTTCCCCGTCACCTCGACGCTGATGGGGCTCGGCGCCTTTCCGGCCTCCGACAAGCAGTGGCTCGGTATGCTCGGCATGCACGGCACCTACGAGGCCAACATGGCGATGCACGATTGCGACGTGATGGTTGCGGTCGGCGCGCGCTTCGATGACCGCATCACCGGGCGCATCGACGCCTTCTCGCCCGGCTCCCAGAAGATCCACATCGACATCGACCCCTCATCGATCAACAAGAACGTGCGCGTCGACATTCCGGTGCTCGGCGACGTCGCTTACGTGCTCGAGGACATGCTGCGCATCTGGAAGTCGAGGACGCCGCAGCTCGACAAGGCGGCGCACAAGACCTGGTGGAAGCAGATCGACCAGTGGCGGGCGAAAAATTCGCTCTCCTATAAGCCGGCGCGCGACGTGATCATGCCGCAGTACGCGGTGGAGCGCCTCTACGAGCTGACGAAGGACCGCGACACTTACATCACCACCGAGGTGGGCCAGCATCAGATGTGGGCGGCGCAGTTCTACCGCTTCGAGGAGCCCAACCACTGGATGACCTCGGGCGGCCTCGGCACCATGGGCTACGGGCTGCCCGCCGCCATCGGCGCGCAGCTCGCGCACCCCAAGTCGCTCGTCATCGACATCGCCGGCGATGCCTCGATCCTGATGAACATCCAGGAGGCGTCGACCGCCATTCAGTTCGACTTGCCGGTCAAGGTGTTCATCCTCAACAATCAGTACATGGGCATGGTGCGCCAGTGGCAGCAGCTCCTGCACGGCAACCGCCTGTCGCACAGCTACACCGACAGTCTGCCCGACTTCGTCAAGCTCGGCGAAGCCTACGGCTGGACCGGCATGCGCTGCGAGGACCCGGCTGATCTCGATGACGCCATCCGCCAGATGGTCGGCACCAAGGGGCCGGTGATCTTCGACTGCCGCGTAGCCGCGCTCGCCAACTGTTTCCCGATGATTCCGTCGGGCAAGGCGCACAACGAGATGTTGCTCGGTGAGGACGTGAGCGAGGAGGAAGTGGAGCGCGCGATCGGCGAGCAAGGGAAGGTGCTGGTATGAAGATGCGGCGGCACGGCCAAGTCGAGACCCCTCCTAGCCCATCGCGGCGCGGGTGGGAAAGCAGTTGGCGTGCGAACTTTGGCCGCGCGATCGCGACGGCCGCGTTCGCTGCCTGCTGCCTGGCGCCCGCCTCCGCCGCGCCCGGAAAACCCGATTGGGACCAGTCGGCCAACATCAAGGATGCGGCTCAGCGCATCGCCGAGATTCAGCGCACGCAAGGCGCGACGAAGGCCTTCAACTACATCGAGGATTGCTACAAGACGCATAGCCTGTCGTCGGAATACACCAAGGCGTTCGAAGGGTGCATTGCCCAGGATTACCTCGAGACGCAGATCCTGGCGCTCGTCTACTCGCGCCTGCCGCCGGAAACGCTGAAAAAAATGGGCGCGCCCGAGCCGAAGATGCTGGCGGAGACCATGGGCCAGCGCATCACCGCGGCGTTCGCGACCTACAAGATCCCGGTCACGCGTGTGGAGAAATTCAAAAAGGTCGTGGATGAGGACGGTTTCCCCGTCTTCTTCAAGGCGCTGTTCCCCGGCGTCGAGGTGCCCAAGCTCAACCGCGGGCCCACACCCGAGCAAAAAGTGCCGGAGCAAAAGGCGCCCGAGAAGACACCGGAAAAGAAATAGGCGAGCGATGACCAAGCCCATGTCCAAGAGCCACTACGTCGGCCCCGGCGTCGCCCAGGCGGTGGTCTCGCGCACGCTCTCAGTGCTCGTCGACAACGAGCCCGGTGTGCTCGCGCGCGTGATCGGGCTCTTCTCCGGGCGCGGCTACAACATCGACAGCCTCACCGTCACCGAGACCGAGCATGAGAAGCATCTGTCGCGCATCACCATCGTCACGCGCGGCACGCCCGACGTCATCACCCAGATCAAGCATCAGCTCGAGCGGCTCGTGCCCGTGCACCGCGTGCGCGACCTGACGCTGGACTCCGATTCGCTCGAACGCGAACTCGCGCTGATCAAGGTCTCAGGCAAGGGCGACAAGCGCATCGAAGCGCTACGCATCGCCGAGATCTTCCGCGCCAAGGTCGTCGATACCTCGACTGAGCATTTCGTTTTCGAGCTCACCGGCAAGCCGAGCAAGCTCGAACAGTTCATCCAGATCATGACCGAGCTCGGCCTCGTCGAGGTGTCCCGCACCGGCATCGCAGCAATCGGCCGCGGCGCGGCAAGCCTCTAGAGGAGCCTCAATCGTTGGCATTGCCGCGGGCCAGGTAGTAGGGTCCGCCCGCCTTGCCCGGAAGCCGGCTTAGCCGTGAGCGCCGCCACCAGAACCCGAATGTCCTCAAGAGCCCAACCCAAGAGGGAGCCATGCGCGTTTATTATGATCGTGATGCCGACATCAATCTCATCAAGGCCAAGAAGGTCGCGATCGTCGGCTACGGCAGCCAAGGTCACGCGCACGCGCTGAACCTGCGTGACTCTGGCGTCAAGGACGTGGCCGTCGCGCTGCGCAAGGGCTCGGCCAGCGCCAAGAAGGCGGAGAAGGAAGGCTTGAAGGTCATGGAGGTGGCGGACGCCGCCAAGTGGGCCGACATCATCATGATGCTCACCCCCGACGAGCTGCAGGCCGACATCTACAAGGATCACCTCGCCGCCAACATGAAGCAGGGCGCGGCCCTCATGTTCGCGCACGGGCTGAATGTACACTTCAACCTGATCGAACCCCGCGCCGATCTCGACGTCGGCATGGTCGCGCCCAAGGGTCCGGGCCACACCGTGCGCGGCGAATACCTCAAGGGCGGCGGCGTGCCCTGCCTGCTCGCGGTGCACCAGGACAGGAGTGGCAACGCGCACGACCTCTTTCTCTCCTACGCCTCGGCCGTCGGCGGCGGGCGCTCTGGCATCATCGAGACGACCTTCAAGGAGGAGTGCGAGACCGACCTCTTCGGCGAGCAGGTCGTGCTGTGCGGGGGCCTCGTGGAGCTGATCCGCGCTGGCTTCGAGACCCTCGTGGAGGCGGGATATGCTCCGGAGATGGCCTACTTCGAGTGCCTGCACGAGGTGAAGCTGATCGTCGACCTCATCTACGAGGGCGGCATCGCCAACATGAATTACTCGGTCTCCAACACCGCCGAGTTCGGCGAATACGTCTCCGGGCCGCGCATCATCAACGAGCGCACCAAGGCCGAAATGCGCAAGATCCTGAAGGACATCCAGACCGGCGCCTTCACCTCCGAGTGGATACGCGAATGCAAGGCCGGACAGCCGAAATTCAAGGCGATCCGCCGCGTGAACGACGCTCACCCGATCGAGGAAGTCGGCCAAAAGCTGCGCGGCATGATGCCATGGATCAAGGCGAAAGCTCTCGTCGATAAGACACGCAACTGAGGCGCGCCCGCTACAGAATGATTTCGCGCGGAAGCGTAAGATGCGCCCTCGGAGCTTTTGTCGTGGGAGTAAGCGTTATGTTGCGTAAATTGGCTTTCGTCGCGCTGGCAATCGCGATCATCGCGACGCAGTTCGCGCTCGGCACGCATTCGACCGCGCAGGCGGCGAAGGCGGCCACCAAGGTGTGCAAGCACAAACTGGCGAGCGGGAAGATCAAGACCTGGCGTTGCGGCGTGGGTCAGCCGTGCTGTGCGTCGGAGATGCTCAGCTACTACACGTGCGGCTCGAAGGAATTGGGCTGCCTCTAAGTGCGGCGTTAGCCTTTGCAGCCTGCCACAGAAGACCCGCGCGGCCGCTTTGGGGAGGGTAGCGTGTGGCTACGGCCGCGCGAGCCTTCCGGGCGGGGCTCGACTGGAAGCTGCGCTTCGCGACGAGCACTCGCAGGAAACGGACGGCAGAGAAGCGGGGACCTCTGCCGCCCGCTCCAGCGGCGCTACGTTGCGATAGCGCCGCCGGATTCGATGACGTTGCGGCGTGCGCGCCGCGAGCAAAGAGAGCCCGGGCGCGCCTGCGCGCTTCTTGAGATTTTCTAGACTTCCCCTCGGCGTTTTCCTGGGAGCTGCAGAAGCGATACCCTTGCAGCCCCCTCCCTCGTGTTCGCGAGTGAATTCCACACTTCGATCGTGGACGCAGCGTGGTTTTGGCGCGGCGGAATTATGATTTCACTTTTAATCTTTCGGAGATAAGCCTCCGAATTGTTGTGCTCTTTTGGAGAGCAAAGAGGCCGCATGCAGCCGCAAAGATTATGCACGACCGATGGCACCTCGGCCCGCGTCGCCCGTTGCACGCTCGCCTTGAGCGCTGAGCCGTGGAGCTACGCCGAGCGTCACCGCGACGCCATCGCCGCGCATTGGCAGCGGGCTCGGGTCGAGCGGCCGAAGCTGTTCGACGGTCCGGTGCACGTGCTCACCGCGCATGAACTGCATGAGGGGTCGCTCACTGGTACGTTCGCGCGCACCGACTTCAAAAGCTTTCTCTATTGGCGCGAGCACGGCGCCGAAGGGCCCATGCGCGACGGTTTCGGGTCTTCCCTCATCCGCTCATCCGATGACTGCGTGCTGCTCGGGCGCCAGAGCGAGGGCCATCTCAACGCCGGGTTTGCCTATCCGCCGAGTGGGCTCATCGACCCATCGGACACGACGAGCGGAATGGTCGACATCGATGCAAGCATTGCGCGCGAGCTCGAAGAGGAGACGGGGCTCGTAGGAGCCGCCCTCGAACGCCGCCTGGGCTACGTCGTCACGTTCTCCGGCCCCCTCGTCTCGATTGCGATCGAGTGGCAAAGCTCTCTTTCCGCACAGGCGCTGCGCGAGCGCATCCTCGCCCACGTAGCGCAACAGGCCGACCCGGAGCTCGCCGACGTCGTGATCGTGCGCGACCTGGCCGAGGTCGACGATCCGACCATCCTGCCCTATGCCAGGGCGAAGCTGCGGCTCGTTTTATCCGCTTGACCGTCACCGCAATTGCGGCAGAGTGCGCGCGCTCCGCGAGGACCGCAGTCGCATGGCGCTCAGACTTCACACGCTCGACGTGTTCACCGAACGCCGCTTCGGCGGCAATCCTCTCGCCGTCGTGCACGATGCCGATGCGCTCGACGGCAAACAAATGCAGATCATCGCGCGCGAGCTGAACCTGTCGGAGACGGTGTTCCTGCTGAAGCCGGAGAATCTCACGCATTCGGCCAAAGTCCGCATCTTCACGCCGGGACGAGAGCTGCCCTTCGCCGGCCATCCCACGGTTGGCACGGCGATCCTGCTGGCGGAGCTGCGAAATTCGCTCGTGAACGGTGAGCGCGACGCCATCATTGTACTCGAAGAAGGGATCGGCACGGTGCGCGTAGGCGTGCGGCTGCGTGGCGGTCAGGCGCCATTCGCGGAGTTCGATGCCCCCAAGCTCCCGGAGATGACGGGCACGCTCGCCGCCCGCGACCGGCTGGCGGACGCACTGGGATTGCTTCCGCGCGAGATCGGGTTCGAGAACCACACCGCGCTGCGCGTCGCAGGCGGCAACAGGTTCGCCTTCATACCCGTGACTAGCCTCGAGGCGATCGCCAGGGCCCGCGTCAACGCCGCGCTGTGGCAAGGCACGTTCCCGCAGAGCGAGATCGATGGCGTCTATCTCTATACGCGCCAGTGCGTGCACACCGGCTGCTCGTTCCACGCGCGCATGTTTGCCCCGCAACTCGGCGTGCCCGAAGATCCAGCGACGGGTTCGGCGGCAGTCGGGTTGGCTGGGGTGGTGTACGCGTTCGACGGCCTCCCCGATGGTCCCCACAAGCGGGTGATCGAGCAGGGTCACGAGATGGGGCGGCCGAGCTCGATTACCCTCACGCTCATCGTCGAGGGCGGCAAGCTTTCAACCGTGCGCATTGGGGGGCATGCCGTGCGCGTCGTCGAGGGGAAGCTCGAGACCTGAGCCGAACGGTACCGGGCGCGCCAAAATTGCCGGTAGTTGCCAATTGCTAACCTCGCGCGCGGCCTTCGCCGCCAATGGTCTAGCGCAATCGGTCAAGATGTATTAGACGTTGGCTAATGCGTCAGCCGTTCGCCATTCCTGGCAGCTTTGAGAGCCGCGCGGAGCTTATCCGCTGCGCGCTCTTTCGGCGCGCGCCGAGCTTCTGACCCTCCTCCTTAGCAGCCCCTGAGCCTCTTCTTGTTCCGGCTGAACCCGGGACGGGCGCTCAGGGGATAAGAAGTCGAGCGAGCTGAAGGATCAACGCCAGCTCCTGCGGGACGCTGGCCGAAGCGAGAGACGGAACCGATGAGCACCGCACCCGAACAACCGAAAGAGCCCGAGCAGGGCCCGGACCACGTCCGCATCTTCGACACCACCCTGCGCGACGGCGAGCAATGCCCTGGCGCGACCATGACCTTCGAGGAGAAGCTCGAGGTCGCCGATTGCCTCGACGCCATGGGCGTCGATATCATCGAGGCAGGCTTTCCCGTCGCCTCGGAGGGCGACTTCGAGGCGGTCAGCGCGATCTCCAAACGCGTGCAGCGGGCAACCGTCGCCGGGCTAGCGAGGGCGATCTTCGCCGACATCGACCGCGCGGGCGAGGCCGTGCGCCATGCGCGGCGCGGCCGCATCCATACCTTCGTCTCGACCTCGCCCATCCACCTCGCGCACCAGATGCGCAAGACGGAGGCGGAAGTGCTGGAGATCGTGACCGCGACGGTTGCGCGCGCGCGCAATCTCGTTGAGGACGTCGAGTGGTCGGCGATGGATGCCACTCGCACCCCCATCGACTACCTGTGCCGCTGCGTAGAGGCGGCGATCAAGGCCGGCGCCACCACAATCAACCTGCCCGACACCGTCGGCTACGCCACGCCGCAGGAGTACGGCGCCATGTTCTCAGCCGTGCGTGCGCGCGTGCCGGGCGCCGAGCGCGTGACCTTCTCCACCCACTGCCACAACGACCTGGGGCTCGCGGTCGCCAACTCGCTCGCAGCCCTCGCTGCCGGCGCGCGCCAGATCGAATGCGCCATCAACGGCATCGGCGAGCGGGCGGGAAACGCGGCGCTGGAGGAGGTCGTCATGGCGATCAGGACGCGCCGCGACGTGCTGCCCTACGACACGCGCATCGACGCGACCATGCTGTCGCGAGCCTCGCGGCTCGTCTCCGCGGTCACCAATTTTCCGGTGCAGTACAACAAGGCGATCGTCGGCCGCAACGCGTTCGCGCACGAAAGCGGCATCCACCAAGACGGCATCCTCAAGTACCAGCAGACCTACGAGATCATGACGCCGGAGTCCGTCGGTGTCGGCAAGAGCTCGCTCGTCATGGGCAAGCACTCGGGCCGCAACGCCTTCCGCGCCAAGCTGAAGGAGCTCGGCTACGAGCTGGGCGAGAACGCATTCGAGGACGCATTCGTGCGTTTTAAGGGCCTCGCCGATCGCAAGAAGCACGTCTACGACGAGGACATCGAGGCGCTCGTGGATGAAGGCATCGCGCATGCGCACGACCGCATGAAGGTCGTCTCGCTGACGGTCATCGCCGGCAACATGGGTCCGCAGTCGGCGACGCTGACGCTCGACATCGACGGCGCGCAGCACACGGTGCAGTCGACCGGCAACGGGCCTGTCGACGCCACCTTCAACGCCATCAAAATGCTGGTGCCGCACGAAGCCAAGCTCGACCTCTACCAGGTGCACGCCGTGACCGAGGGCACGGACGCACAAGCGGAGGTGTCGGTGCGGCTGGAGGAGGGCGGTCGCATGGTGACGGGCCGCGGCGCCGACACCGATACGATGGTCGCGTCTGCCCGCGCCTACGTCTCCGCGCTCAACAAGCTGATGGTCAAGCGGCAGAAGACGGCGCGGGTGCAGCAGCAGGCGCTGTGACCTGCCCTACCGCGGATGCGGGCGGCTTGGGGTTCGCCGCCGAGCCGCCCGGTTTGTTACCGCACCTGCGTTGGCGTTCCGGGCGGGAACGCGGTACATCTGTTGCGACGTGCGCGGACGAGGGAGTTGTTTGCTATTTTGGAGCATTCTGACCGCCGCGGGCCGAAGGTTACGGGCAGACGATGCAGTTGGCGGTAGCAAGCGCTTTCTCGGACGACATCGCGATCGACCTCGGCACCGCCAATACGCTAGTGCACGTGGCCGGACGCGGCATCATCATCGATGAGCCCTCCGCTGTCGCCGTGTGCAACCACCGCGCCGCCCGTGAGATCCTCGCGGTCGGGCGCAAGGCCAAGCTGCTGATGGGGCGCGCGCCGGAATCGATTGAGCTGGTGCGTCCGTTACGCGACGGCGTCATCGCGGACTTCATCGCCACCGAGGAGATGCTGCGGCAGTTCATCAAGCGCGCCAAGACCATGCTCGGCTTCCGCCGGCCGCGCATTTTGATTTGCGTGCCGGCGGGCGCAACGCCGGTCGAGCGCCGCGCGGTCTACGACACGGCGATGTCGGTCGGGGCGCGCAAAGTGTACATGATCGCCGAACCGGTTGCCGCCTCACTCGGCGCCGGTTTGCTCATCGACGAGCCGGGCGGTTCCATGGTCGTCGACATCGGCGGCGGGACCGCTGATATCGCGGTTCTGTCGGGTGGCTCCATCGTCGCGGCACGCACGCTGCGCTGCGCCGGCAACGCCATGGACGAAGCGATTATCCGCTACGTGCGGCGCAAGCACCATCTCCTCATCGGCGAGGCCAACGCCGAACGCATAAAAATCGAGGCCGGTACCGCGCAAGCCAGCAGCAACGGCCGCGCGGCGGAGGTGCACATCCGCGGTCGCGACCTGCGCAAGGGCTGGGCCAAAAGCGCGGTGCTGACGCCCCAGGACATCGCGGAAGCGCTGGCCGAGCCGGTCGAGGCGCTCGCCGATTTCGCGCAGCGGGCGCTGGAGGAGCTGCCCCCCGACGTCGTGAGCGATATCACGCGGCGCGGCATCCACCTGACGGGGGGCGGCGCGCTCCTCGACAAGCTCGATCTCGCCTTGACGCGACGCGTCGGCGTCAAGTTCCACGTCCAGCCGAACCCTATGCATTGCGTGGTCAAGGGTTCGGCCGCCGTTCTCGCGGGGCTGACCGAGCGCGCGCACCTCTTGATGCGGCCCTAGCGACGGCGTGCCGGTTTTTCAGAGGAACCGCAAGCGTGCATAGCGCCGGTTGGCAGCGTCGTGGATGCTCGTAGGCGGCCTGTCGAACTTGACCCCGATGGCGCTGGGCTGGCGCCATACGACCGTCGTGGGATAGACCATGCCGCTCGACTTCTCGAACAGGTGGAACGTCTCGGGCACCCCAACGCTGTTTGCGATCAGCAGTCGCGCGCCGTTGTCGGACATGTCGCGGATCGTGCAGTCGATGACGCGCATGCCGTCGGCGAAGATGATCTTGCCCTCTTTCAGGACACGGCGCCGGATGGTCTTGCGTTTCTCGTCCATGGATCAGCGGTCCAATCACGGACGCCGGGAGGCGAATTGATTCGAGGCTCGCGCGTAGTATGCAGCAGTCGCGACCCGGAGCCCAGAGTGGGGTGATCAGCCGGTGCAAAGCCGCTGGCCGATGCTCGCAGACGCGCCGCCCGCGGCGCGTCTGGACAGGGGCGCCCCGTGATGCTAGAGGCTCTGGCCATAGGGCTCGCGCGGCGGGCCCTTTTGCCGTCATGGTGCCGGGCGCGTCCCGGCCGCGAGCGATGAGCAGGTGATCCTGCGGTCGCGAGGTCGGCGCGGGTGTATAGCTCAGTTGGTAGAGCAGCTGACTCTTAATCAGCGGGTCGCAGGTTCGAATCCTGCTACACCCACCACTTTCTTCAAGAAAAATAAAGGCTTATATGGTTAATGCCGTTGAGGGCTGCGCCGCCACCAACCTATAAACTCCTATAAACTAAAATCAGGGAACGGGTGCCGGGAAGGGACACGGTTTCACCCGGTGAAACAGGGATCTAGGGTGCGGGGGCGGTGCTTTAGCGCGGAGTTGAAGTTGGGGCTGGCTGTGCTCAGCGCGGTCCTCATGCTCGGCTTAGGCGCGTGCTCTATGCCGAAACTGCCAACACTCGGCGGACCCGCGCCGGATCAACCTCAGGAGCTGGACTGCGCCGCTCTCGACGCCGAGAGAGCGCGCCTGCTCGCCGAGCGAGAAGATCTCAACGCGCCGCTGCTCGCCTCGAAGACCGACGCTCAACGACGCGAAAATCTCAGCCGTGATGCTGCGCGCGAGCTACCTGTTCGCGAGCGAGGACTAAGGCGGTCGGCGCAGGTCACTCGTATCTATAGCCGTCGCTCTCCTACTCTCCGGCCCATTCGTAACTTCTTTGATGCGGACCTTCGGCTTCTCTTTCACCGTCTTGATCCCTGGCCGCGATATCGCTGGCTTTAGCCCGGTGCCTTCACAGCAACAGCGGCTTGGCTGGGATTCGTTAGAAGACCCGACATGCTCGCGATTATGAGTCTCACCGCCCTCGTCACGGTGCTGTTCGTCTATTGGCAACGCGATCAGGAGCGTAAGTAACGGCCAGTCTGGCAAGCCGGTACCCCACCAACCTCGACGCCAATAGATACGATCGACGACGCTGAGTTGAGACACGCTCGCTCTTGGAGGCGCCAACACCACGGCGCTCGCGGGCTGAACGAGAAGGAGATGCCGTCACTAGCGCAGCGAAGGCGAGACGTCTTGTAGGGCGGTGCATCGGATAACTCCCTCGCTAACCCGGCTCGCTACCTGGGACAGCGCTTCTTGTAGCTCTCGTATGAGACGTGCATCTCTCCGACTGAGCCAGGGTTTTCCGTGAAGTCGCCTGAGAAGGGCTTCGCCTTGGGGCGCTTGGGCTCCTGCTGCGGCCCACTCTTCGACGCGCCACCCTCGGTATCCCACCGCTGGATCGCCTTGCTCGGAGGCTTCTTTGCTTTACCGGAGCGAGGGCGCTTGTGTGAGATCATGCCGGCTTGACCTCTCCGGGCTTCAATTTGAGTCCTGCGACCTCGCCCTTGGAAAGTGCGCGCCGCAGGGTCACGATGGCGTCCTCTTTTGCTTTCGCGTGGACCCTAATCGCCGTCATGGCGCGGTGCATGGCGGGCTCTGCCACATAGTAGCTCTTGGTCGGGCGTTCGCCTTTCTCGGGGTAGGGGATAGCCAAATCCGCGAGCCACCCCTGCACGCCGCCGAATGGCACTGATGCTTTATCGGTCATGCATGAAATATGAGCCGCGTCGCGACGTCGCGCAATCGGGAGTGAAGGTGCTCTATTTTCAAACTGCCCACTATCGACGAGAGCGTGGATTGGTGAGTAGCGCATCCATCAGAGCTGGCCAGCAAAGGGGCGCCTCAGTCGAGTTCAATGGCCCACAAAAAAGGCGTACAGGGAGCGAGCTATAGCCCGCCGTCCAACAGCTGCCGCTCGCAGATCTTTCGCCAGTTTGGTTTTGTGATGTGAGTTCCGCTGTCCCAGCTCGCCATGCACCGCTCGAGCTTTTCTTGCGACGTTGCATCATGTGTCGCGGTGACCTTCTCTTGGCCCTCAACTAACGCCTTATAGTCCGCCGAGTCATCTGGCGTGTAGACGCGCGTGCCTTTTCGGCCCTCGATTTTCACCACCAGATCACTGGGACCGATTGTGGGGACCATCGACCTCTCGAGCGCAACCGCCCGATCGCCGGCAGCAAAGGCTAAGAGCGCGGCACAGAAGAGCCAAACAAGAGGGCGGGACGACATGGATCGGTTTTCCATCGGCCAATAGTGCGAAAAAAATAGCCTCGGTTGGTAACCGAGGCTTTAATTTTATCGTCGCCCCTGCGAGCTCGCAATCTCTCGCTCAACCACGGTGTCGCCGTTCTTCTTGAGCGACCCGTGTAGCGCATCCAGACCCCGGAAAAGCGAAGATGGGCGCGCGTCATCCCCGTTGAGAAGCAGTGCCTGGAGCGGCCCGTTAGAGGAATGCGATGCAATCCACGAAGGCGCCGGCGAAGCATCGCTGGGCTCAATCAGGCATTCAGCCTCAATCAACCCACGCGGTTCAATGAGATTCCTAGGTTTGATCAAGGCGCGAGGCTTGATTAGGGCCAGGGGCTCGATCAATAGGGCAGGCTCAAGGGCAAGCTGCCAATAGCTGGCAGAAAACTGCGGACGCATGAGCCTATAAAACTACGCTCACACCACCCATGAAATACCAAACGCTCCGCTCCGTCTCCGACAACCACATGCACGTCCGGCGCGCGGTACTTCTTAATTTTGCGTCGCGCTCTTTGCGGGCTCGGGTACCTGGTCGGGATCGCCGGCCGTCCTGGCGTTGGTCGTCGTTCCCCGTAGGAACGACAAGGCATACTGCAATTGCGTGTCCTTCTCGGGCTCCTTGGGCACGTAGGCGGATGAGCCGGGAGCTTCCTCGGGATCCTTGCCTGCTTGTGTCGTCTTATCGTCGGGGTTCTTGAGATGTCCGCGCAGGCTTGCTTCGCCATAAGGCTTGTAGGCGGCAAGTTTGGTCTTCAAGTCGTCGGGAATCTCTTCCTCCACGACGATATCGGGATCGATGCCTTTGGCCTGGATCGAACGACCCGATGGTGTGTAGTAGCGCGCCGTGGTCAGCCGGATCGCACCGTTGCTGCCGAGCGGCATGATCGTCTGCACCGAGCCTTTGCCGAATGAGCGCGTGCCGATAACGGTCGCGCGCTTTTGGTCATGCAGTGCGCCGGCGACAATCTCGGAGGCTGAGGCCGATCCGCCGTTAATGAGTACGACGACCTTCTTGCCGTCGGTCTCGTCTCCCGGGTGGGCATTCGCTCGCTGTGTTTCCTCAGCATTGCGACCCTTGGTGATCACGATGGCGCCATCCTCCAGGAAATCGTCGGACACGGCGATGGCCTGATCGAGCAGTCCGCCGGGGTTGTTGCGCAGATCGATGATGTAGCCCTTGAGATTGTTGCCAATCGTCTTCTTGGCCTCGTCGATGGCCTTGACCAGGTTGGCGTGCGTCTGCTCGTTGAAGGCCGTCACCTTGATGTAGGCGACGTCGCCCTCGTTGTGGGCCTTCACGGGGTTAATGCGGATAATGTCGCGCATCACCTTGACGTCGAACGGATCATCCACGCCCTTGCGCACGATCGTGAGCGTGATCGGCGTGTTGACAGGACCGCGCATCTTCTCGACCGCCTGTTCCAGCGTGAGCCCGACGATCTGCTCGTTGTCGATGTGGGTGATGAGGTCATTGGCCAATAGGCCGGCCTTGGCGCCGGGCGTGTCGTCGATGGGAGACACCACCTTGACGACGCCGTTCTCCATCGTGACCTCGAGGCCAAGCCCACCGAACTCGCCGCGAGTCTGCGTCTGAAGTTCACGATATTGCTTCGGGTTCATATAGGCGGAGTGCGGGTCGAGCGCCGCAAGCATGCCGTTGAGCGCGCTCTCGATCAGCTTGGCGTCGTCCGGCTGCTCAACGTATTTGCTGCGCACCACTTCAAGGACATTGCCGAAGAGATCGAGCTGGCCGTAAAACTCCGAGTTCTGCGAGGGCGCCGAGTAGCTGCGCGACACATTGAGGACGGTCGTGGCGCAGGCAAGAACGAGCATCAACAGAAACGCTGCGAAGGCAAAACCCGTTCTGCGCATGATGCGTGCACCTTTCTTCTGGGCCGCGATCAGTTCACTACGTCGTCGGGCTATCGATGGCAAATGAACGTTCAGCAAGGTCCCTGCACAGCAGTGGGGCCCGAGGACGTTGTTCAGGCCGCCGTGAGCAAGTCCCTGCGCTTCGATCCTGATTGAACGATCCGCATCTGATCGGCTGCGTAGCTGCGCGCCAGCTTGAATGCCTGCTCTGTCGAGCTGAGCATGGCGAGGCTCCAGCCGGGTTCGTCCTCGTCAACACGTGGGAGCTTGGCTGCCTTGGCGACAAGACCCGCGACTTTCCAGCCGAGCTGATGCGCCTGTTCGGGCTCGCCGGTGATTGTGTGAGCTGCGCGGATCAGGGCTCTAATGGCGCAAAACCGCCCCGCCCCATCATCGCAAGGATCACACTCGCGCCCGTCCGCTGTTACGGTTTCGGCGCCACGCAGCCGGCGACGACGGTCTGCGACGATGCTCCTCGCCTCGATGAGCACCCTGTCAACGAAGGGATGTGCCATGGCGTGTCGTCCCCGACCAGCATTGGCCAAATCTAGCAGACGTGCGAGGTGTTCCCCCACCTACGTGTTGGACTTATCCTTTAACGGTTGCGCATGGCGACCACGCCTCCGAGGTATAGCTCGGGCCGGGCATCTATCTTTCTTTGACCCGCACGCCTAGCACTTCATGTGCTTGCCAACCTCGGGCATGGGCGTCTCCGCCGGCAACGGAACCGTGGAGGGGTTCGGTGTGAACGATCATGTGCGACCCGCGCAGTTCGTGAGCAGGCTAAATCAAGCTGGAGATCTAACAGCAGCCGGATAGATGCGAAGCTGCGGCGCAGTTGGCTCCCGCGCTTCCGCGTCGACGATGACTTTGGCTGTTATTTGGACAGCCTCGTCGACGACGCGCGACCAACTCTCCGCCGTGATCCACTCTGTTGTGTAAGTGCCGAAAACCAATTTCATCTCCTCGTCAACAACCCAGGATCCGACGCGTTCGCGTGCGCTGGCGCCATTCTTTATGCGCAGCACGCTGACCTCATCCTCGCTGAGCACGAAGAACCAATTGGCCACCGAGTTGGGGGTCAAGCGCTGGATCAGAGCCTGGAGCACGGCTCGGCCCACTTCGCGCTGCTCGGCCATTTCCTCGGTCTCGCGTTTCCTTTTTTCACGTTCGGCCCCTAAGGCCTCTGCTAGCGTAGCCATCACTTCCTCCCTGACCACGAATTTTGTAGCGCCGCTGACATCAGTGTGCCGGACACACCTAGCTTGCACGAGACCACGGCCGCTTTTTGTCGGGGATTGATGAAGTGCAGGGCAGGCAGCCCCCCGGGGGGGCCTAGCGATCGCAAGAGAGCACTCGCGGTGTTCAAGCCACGAGACGTGATCCGACCGCTCAGCCTCTCAGTAGATGGCCAGAACCCTATCGAAGAGCGCCAACACGGCGGCATGGCCTTCCGTGTCATTCGTGTTGATCAAGGATGAGGGGCCGCGGACTTCTCTCGCCACCGCATCTGCGAGATTGTGGGCCTGTTTTAAATCGCCCACGAGCTCGAAAGCGGCAGCTACGAGTGCACCGAAAGCGCACCTTTGGAGTGCTGCCGCATCCGTTGGGTCTACCTGAAAGCCACGTTCATCCCTCGCGAGCGCCGCGCGACACCAATGCTTCTCGTCCGCAATGAGCACACGGGCTCGTTCGATAATGGGCCGAGTGAGGGGCTTTGACATCTGAATCTCCTGCGAGCCGATGGAGCGCTCCCGCCGCAACTATACGAGATCCAGGATAGCGCCGGGAGAGCCGCGCGAGCATGGCTGGCGCTCAGGTCAGAATGGCAGACGTGTCATCGTCTTCACAATACGCTGGCTCGTGAGCTAGGCCAGCGCCTGCTGTTGTGGTCCAAACTGGCTATGGCGCCTTAGGGCGCTGCCGGAGGTGCTGGCGCCGAAGTTGCCGGTATCGGAGCCGTGGCAGAAGGAGGCGCGGTCGTCGCTACCCAGGTACGCGAGTACGAGAGAAGGGCCAAGACGAGAATGAGCGCGGCCAGAAATATGATCGCACGTTTTGGATCCATGGGTTCCTCCCCTTCTGGATCACGGTACTAGGTCCTTCGCGTGTTAGCCCCCTCCCTGAACTGAACATGGGCCATGGAGATATCCTCGGGGGACAGCACAAATTTCTTGTCGCAGCAGACCCAAGGCAGCATTCCGTGAACTGCAGCGCCCATGGCACGAGCAACAGCGCACTCAAGGTCACCAAAGGGCTCGCCTTGGGCAAAGTCGGAGAGCTTCGCCTTTCTCCCGCTCGGGAGCCAAATAAGCACTACGTCTCGCTTGGGTCCCGCTTCTGCCAACGCCCAAACTTCTCCAATGCCTAAGCATAGCACCGAGCTGGGCGGCTCGGATCGCTAATTAGCGCTGCGCGACCCGCCGCGAAGATCGACGATGTCGCCGTTTTTCTTGACATCCGATCGGCGGGGGGATGCCGACCAAGAGGCGCTGCACACCTAAGAGTTCGACCCAACTCCCGCAAGCTAACTGCAGTAATTTCTTTGAGAACTTGTCTGAACCTAATGCCCCCCGGGAGCACTCAGGTCTCTTTGCAGCCCGATTGTTGCGGTGGCTTTGCGCCAAGCCGTGGAGCGTGTCGAGGGAAGATGCCGCTCTGAAGTCGAGGGCCGATCCCGGGGGACCATGGGGCTGGCCTTCCTTTCTCGCCCAACCCCCGGCCGTTCGGCTCGCAACAACACATGTTTGCTTGAGTAGTCGCGTGCGCAAAGCATCTCTCTCATACGTTGAGGAGCTCGAGCTCGTCGAACATACGCTCGTCGCGATCCAGCGCACAGCCATCACGATCGCCAAGCTCCCCGCAGAGGATCGCTCAGAGGCTCTTCATGAATTCGGCCGAGCTTATGCAATTGCCATGGGCCAAGACACAGCCATCGCCGCAAAGTGGCTCGAGACGGTGATGATAGGTGTTCGAGAGCTTGTCACGGAGATTGATAAGACTGGCGGTCGCTATCTCGCGGTGAGGCCCCGTCTGACCCCGCTCTGAACTCGTGGAACGCCATGTTTCTCGATTGGCCATCGGAGAGGAGTGGGCGCCTCGATCCCGCCCGAGGGACGGTTGGAAATGGTCGCCATGTCCCGTTCTCGGATCAACCCGCTAGCTCGGCGGTAGCTTTCCGACTTCTCCTCCGGCGATGTGGGTGTTTCCGCTTTGCCTGATTTGGTCGCCGCCAAGGCCCTAACGCAACTTGTAGCAATGAGATTGCGTGCGCTGCTGGCGCGTCACGTCGTAGCCCGAGCGGCACTGCACGAGGTAGGGCTGATCCGGATGCCGGAACAGAATAAAGGTCGACCAGTTGTCCATGGCACCGGTATAGCCGGCGATCTGCCAGCCGCCTTTCAAAAGACCTTCGATCGTAAAATCCTCGTCCGCTGGCTCGGCTGAAACGGGGTGCGCCGCCGCTGCCATTAGCGTCCACGCGATGAGCAGCAAAATCGCCACCGCGCAGCGGTAGGGAGGTGGTCGCGATATCATGACTTGTACTCCTAATCCCGCAAACGCAGAAGAAGTCCCGACGTCGGATATGTGGGGACCGAGCCTAGACGAGGCGATTGTTGGCGGATAGTTTGAGTGTTGGGGGAACTATTTTGGCGATGTGGCGATCAGGAGGAAGCTGACGCATCAACCCGTAGGAGTCCCCATGCCGCTCTTACCCTTTGCTCGCCCTGCCCTCGCGGACCGCAGCATGAGAGCCGTTCGCTTCACCATGAAGGACGGTAGCAGACCCGTCGATATTCTTGTTTCCAATCCGGCGCTCGAGAGCATCGACATCGTGCCGATCGAGCACGAAGACTACTTTGCGACCTTCAAGATTTACCGCAAGAGCTTCGAGCGGATCGCTAGTCAGAAGTACGACAGGGGTCATGTCGAGGTTGATGGAACCGTTTGCATCCGAGCCCTGGACGTTCCACTCGCGAGCGTGAATTGAAAATTTGAGCGAACGTAGCCGAGGCGGCGGCTGCTCAGAAAAAAATGTTAGTCACTTAAGTGCCATCTTGCACGCCACGATCCGAACAAGATCGCGAGGTGTTCTGCTCCTCGTAAGCGTAGGGAGCGTATCGTGGCAGAGCGTACGGGAACGTCGGAAACGCGTTACTTCGATCAGACACTCGCTGATTACATTGTAGAGACTGTAGGTCGCCAGCACCAAAGGCGGCGCGTAGGGCGGCGGATCAGAGTTCGGGCTGGTAGCCGCGTGTCTCGTCGCGTCCCAATGGTCAAATGTCCGCTCTGACGCAGCTGACGCGAGTGCCGCCAGGTACGAGCAATCGACTATCAAGCTGGCCGCTTTTGCCCAGCCTTTGGTTTCCCCGGATCTCTGGCGATTTAGTTTTGCGAGCGCGTTGACCGTCGATCACCTGGCGCCCTAAAGCAGTCGTGACGCAGGCTGACAGCCGCGATCGATAGCGAAGCGTAGAAGAACCGACCTCCATAAGCGTTGGGGGGCTAATAAGGATCGCCCCACACCGCGAGTCTCTATAGTTCGGGAGTGATCCATGAAAAAATTCTTCGCCTTGTTCAGTATCCCCGCCTCGGTCGTTGACGAGTGGAAAAAAAGTACCCCGCCGGAAAAAATGAAGGCCGCCTCGGAAGAAATGATGGGCGCGTGGAAGAAGTGGATGACGGATCACGAGAAGAGCCTAGTTGATAAGGGCAAGCCACTGGGCAAGACCAAACGCGTCACCGCTAAAGGCGTTTCAGATGTGCGGAATGATCTGAACTGGTACCTAGTTTTGGAAGCGGAATTGCACGAGGCGGCGGCGAGAATGCTCGGCGACAACCCGCACCTGAAGATTCCAGAATCTTCTGTCGAGGTGATGGAGATTTCTGAGCGGCCTGGGATGTAACTCAGACCCCTAGATCAAATCCCTGGCGAAGAAAGGACACGCCCCCGGCCTGGCGGCGGGACGGTCTACCACGCCGCAGCTCTCTTCAACGGCAGATGGCCAGCGAGAAGCCGAGCTTATTCGACTGAATGGGAAGCTGTACACGGTGGCGAAGGCTCCGTCGGACAAGAGCTGCCCAGCGGTGGCCACGGGACTGACGGGGTCGGTTGTGCGGTAGAGGTCCGCACCGCCGACAACCGAGCCTGTGCCTTCGTTATTCCCAAGCAAGCGTCTGACAATCAAGCGTGGGAAGCGGCTGCCATGACCTGGCGTGAGCTTCGCCGCGGGGCCGTGGTTTGGTCATTCGGTTAGCATCATCTGCTGAAGACGTGGTCTAGAGCGACGACGTAGAGAAAGCCGAGGCAGCCGAGGAAGACGATAGAAACCAGCGCGTTATGAGCAGGGAATTGTGCCATGCTCACTCTCCTTCATGCTCAAGGGCGACGAGGACTATAACCCTGCCGAGGGACCGATGAGAGCTGCCCTCTCGTCACGAACGTGCCGCCGTCTTCGGTTGTGAGATAGCTTAATGGTAGTGGCGTCTGTAGGCTTCGCGATCGGCCTGGGTAACGTATCCGCCTTCATCAAGGGCTCGGAGACAATCTCTGTCCAGTCGGTGCGATCTCCCCATCGATCTCATGCATGCGTTCCCACTCGTGGAGTAGGCCTCGTAGCTGCCGCAATATCTCTTGAAGTCGCTCTCACAACTTTGCTGAACATCTAAGGCCACTGCTTCTCCGGAGATCAGAGCGAGCGGGAAGAGGACTAGACAAGCAGCGATGAAGAGAATGCGCGATCGCATGTTTTTTTTCCTCTTGCGATGCCGCCTGATAAGACCACGCCGTCATTCTCGATTGTGCGCCAGCTTTGTCTGCTGCTCACCACTGGACCTGTGCTCTGGCCGTAGGGGCAGCAAGATTGCGCGATGCGTCTCTGAGAGCCGCCGCGTAGGCGAGAGAGAGTGCGGAAGAGGCCTTGGCCCCAGCGAGCCCCCTCACGTCCGAATTCATCGCTGCTGTGCATCTCAGAACGCTGCAGCGCGCTCCTCAATAGTAAGGATACCCGCCATACCCTCCATAGCCAGGGCAGACCCAGCGTCCGTAGTACCAAAAACAGCCGGTGTAGCCGTAACCATAGTAAGGCACGCCAAAACCATAGCCGCGGTAGAAGCGACGTCCGCCGCCCCACCCTCCATACGCGAAGCCCCTACCCCCGCCCCAGTGGCCACCACCCCAGTGTCCGCCTCCACCCCACCCTCTGCCTCCGCCCCAACCTCCGCCTCCGCGGTGAATAGGCGTCAGGAGGTTATTGGTCTGAGCTGACTTATTGAGTGTAATGACTTGGCCGGGAGCGGCCTGTGCAGCAGCGGCCAAGAGCCCAATGGCGAGCGCTCCACAAGAGCCCAATGTCAAACTCTTCCTGATCATTTGCAGGCCTCCGATTTGCGATGTCATTGCAATCGGGCAAGGACCCTAACTCGTGGCAAACTTAGGCTGCGGTCTTGGCAGCTGCGGTCCACCAGGCCCTGCGAGTTGCACGGGTCGGAAGTCTGCTTCCTACCAACCTGAATGTTGAATGAACGGGATCATCACTCTGCGCCTCTAGGCAATTTAGCGCCGCATCGTGCTGAGCGCAGGATGGCCCGCCAACATCTGCACGTCTCTGAAGTGATCATCGCCAGGTGCTGATTGTCGCGTTCCAAATGGAACGGCATCGGTCACTCCCTCCTTCCTTCGCGGTGCCTCTTCACTATGGTTGTCTGGCCGGTCCGATCTGCGGTGCGTGGACCGGCTTGGCCATGCCATAGAAGATGACGACACCCTGGCCACCGCAGCGGGTCGAAATTGCCTCACGGGGGGTGCCGATACAGCTGTCTATGTCCTGCCAGTTGTTCATTGCCCAGACGTTGCCTGCCGGATCGACCGCGATATCGGTCAGCATCTGCAGGCCGCCACCCACGTACCCGCCGGGCGGCGAGATCTGGTCGCCGGTCTTCATGCCGGGCGGGCAGTTCTCGGTGCGGGCGCCGCAGAGCTGCACGATCGGGCTGCTCGGCATGGCGAAGTTGGAGATCCACACGTTGTCATTACCGTCCACGACCACCGCCCACGGGCCGGGGAGGCCACCGCCCTTGAACGGCGATCCCGGAAATTGGGTGCCGTCCGGCCGCAGCAGCGTGACGCTACCTGCGCCGCCCTTTTGCTCGGACATGGTCTTCGTCAGGTAGTCAGAGGCCGACGTAACACCCTTAAGCTTCAGGTGTACCCCCATGTCGATCAGATGGGCCATGCCCAGCAGCCCAGTGCCGAACCGGTTGGTGACCCAGACGTTGCCCTGGCTGTCGATGGCAAGACCGCTATTGTTGATTCCGGTCTTGAAGTTCTCGGCCTTGCTCGGATCAGAGGCGGGGAAGCGCGTGACGTGGTCGACGCCGCTGTTGGACACCCAGATTCGGTCCTGCGGGTCGATGCCGAGGTGAAATGGCGCCCGGAACGACTTGCACGGCTCCTCCTTGTCACCCTCGCAAACGATCCGGCCCTTGGTCAGATCGCCCTTGGGGAAGTGCACGAGCTGGCTCTTCTCGACGCCCAGGACCCACACGTCTCCGCTGGGCGTGACGATCACCCCCTGCATCAGCCCGAGTTTGCCATCGAAGGTGATGCCTTCCGGCGGCGTCAGCGGCTTTCCGTTCTTGTCGAACACCGCGATCGCCTTGCTGCCGTAGGTGGTGAGCCAGACATTGTCGTTGGCATCGACGGCCGCGCCGAAGGTGCCTCCTTCCATTCCGCCACCGGCGAAGCCCGTGGTGATCGGTGAAATCGGGCGACCGTTCGGCGCGAACTTGGTCGCGTTGCCCTGCCACAAACTGTCCTGCCCCTGCCAACCCACCGTGAAGTTGTCGCCGACCCAGAGGTTGCCCTCGCTGTCGAACATGGCCTTCCCGCCCGCACGATATCCGCCGCCATCGAACTTGAGCGGCAGGACCCAGGCGCTGGGCGCCCAGTTGAGGTACGGCATGAACGGAACGGCTCGCAGGTTCTTGCCCTGCGGGACTGGATAGAACTGGTCGAGCAAGGCATAGAGCCGTTCGGGCTGGTACCATGGAGCGCGAGCGATAGACTGTGCCGCCGCCAGCGTGTCGGTGGGCACTTTGCCGTTCGGAGCTGTAGTCGCGGCAAAGAGATTGTTGCACGCATCGGCCTTCACCCGCGTGGCGCAACCGGAAAGCAGATCGGCCAGCGTGGCGAAGTTCCCCATGGTAGGCGTCTGGCCGCTGTTGAGTGGATCCTGAATAGCCGCCCCCCAGCCACCCGTTTGAAGATCAATGAAGTTGGGCACGTTGCCCGCGGCAATACGCAGGCTTAACGCGGGCCCCTTGATCGCTGTGCCGTCGAGGAACTGCGCATTGGTCCACACCGAGGCGACGGTCGTCATCTCATTGATCACGACCTTGGCCGGCGGCTTGTTGCCCAACACCGTCATGAGCACGATGGCGGGATTATCGCCTTGTTTGTTGACAGCGGCTTCGCCACCCGTGGCGATAAGATACAAGCTGGTGTCGTCGCTTGGCGACTGCTCGATGGAAACCTCAAATCGACCATCAGCGCCGGTCTGAGTCTGAGCCAGCTGCGTCGGTGCGCTCGCATTCGCGGCCCATAAAGTCACTGTTGATTTTGCGATTGGGCCGCCCGCTGCTTGGACTTGGCCCTCGATGCGAACGGCAGCCGCAACAGGGGCGCATGCGTAGCCGAAGACCCCTACGGTCCACAGAATGGTGACCAACTGTATCTTGCTGGTGGGCAACTGCGATCTCCGCGATGGTCGATTGGTGCGGTCAAAATCGCCCTGACCAATGGCACAGCTTACTTGAGCACATGTCGATCAAGCAGGACTTGTCGCAGATCAAATGACCGTATCGCGGTCATCCGGCCAACGTCTGCACGTCCCTAAGAGACCCGCCGACCGTTGAGATTTTCCTGCGCGCTGATGATGAAGGTCCGGCGGGGGCAGAGTGGCTGGAGCGGACGACTGTGCGGTGATTTGATATCGTGATGGTGCGGTTGATGGGAGGCGCGTCGTGGCTGCATTAGAAGACGAGCTGCACTCATACCTTGATCCAGGCGAGAAGTTGCTTTGGGCGGGGCGGCCGGTACAAGGCATCGTGTTTACGCCGCTGGATTGGTATTTCATCCCATTCAGCGTGGTTTGGCTCGGCTTTGTCCTTTACATTTTCTGGCAGGGCTCACCAAAGACGCCGGATCCAATCGGCGGACTAGTGAGCGTGCTATTTGTTGGCATCGGCGTCTACTTGCTGGTCGGACGGTTCTTCGCCGACTCGTTCTACCGATCCCGACTTGTCTACGGTGTCACGGATCGGCGAGCCATCATCGCGTCCGGTGTCTTCAGTCGCTCCGTGCAATCGATCGATTTATCCTCGCTCAGTGGTTTGAAGCGCGAAGACCGCGGGGACGGCAGCGGCACGATCTCCTTCGGCGATCAGCCATGGTACTGGTACGGCTGGAACGGCCCAGGCTTCCTACGCACCGTCGGTACCATGTTCTTCCGGGTTGCCGATGTAAAAGCGGTCTACACCATCGTGCGCGAGGCGATGCAGCGGCAGAAGAAGTAAAACTCCCGGCAAAGCTTCGGATCAGGTCCACAACCTTTCTCTGCGCCTCTACGTCGGCTTCAATGTAGCGCTGGGTCGTGCTCAGAGCGGCGTGGCAGGTTCATTGGGGCGAAAGCCGGTACGTCGCATGGCATGCCGTACAGTTGGCTAGGATCTCGCCCATATGCGTCAGAGCCCCCACCTTGGTCCCGCCCTCAGCGGCCTCCTGCGCCAGGGCATCGAATTTTTGATGCGTGTCCAAGCTGATCGCGACGAATTCAGGCGGCAGCTTCATGGCGATTGCGATCTCCGGCTCGTCCACCATGCCCATGCCCGACTTTTTCGCGGCCTTCGCAACCAGTCGCATCTTGTTGCCAGCCAGGGCGTCGGTGATCCCTTCGACGCTTTCGAGATACACTCGCATCCCGAGGCGGAGGTGCTCTCGCTCGCTGGCGGAAAGTTGGATCGGTGTGCGGGCAGCGGCGCGCGAAGCGGACTCCAATTGCGCTCCACCGCAAGCCGTCAAGAGCGCGCACGTCGTGAGGATTGCTCCTTTGGCAAGGAGTCCTTGCGGCGACCCCGACATAGGCCCAGTTCCTCGCCGCATGCGCCTTCCCTTAATTTGGTCAAGACCACGGACCCGCCGCAACAAGGACCCGCAGGGCACAAAGTCCGACGGCAGCGGTCCAAAATCCGCGGATTCTTCAATCTTGTGCGGTGATCCAGATCAAACAGGAGTCAAATGCCGCGGTCCTGAGGCAAAGAGGACGCAGTTGCCTAGTGTGAGAGCTGATCTCAACGCGCGTTGCTCTCTTCAAACACTGATGCGGAACGAGATGCCGAGATCATCCGGGTGAACGGGAAGCTCTATGCCATAGCCAAGGTGCAGTCCGACAAGAGCTGTCCTTCTGTGGCCACGGGACCGGCGAGCTCGGTTGTGCGGTAACTTTTGTCACCCCGCTTCACGCCGTTCGTAATCTGAGTGCATATATGTCGAGCCTCCAACTTGGGGCTTGAATCACGTCCATCCCGAATATCTGCGCTGTCACTCAGTAGTATTACGCTCTACAGTGGCGTGCCTGGATACGCGATGCGACACCACTATACGTAGCTTGGCTTGAAGCGCGCCCGACGCACAGCGGTCAAATGGAGTAGCGTCATGAAGACGACGGCGCTCACCCTCTCCGGCCTCAGCATCATTGCCCTCATCTCTGATCCGGCGGTGGCTCAGCAGGTCACCGGTGAGCTGGGTTCACCCACTGCCACCACCACAATCCCTGGGAATCAAATTCCGCCCCCCGCTCCGCAATTCGGCGGGGTGATCAAGGAAAGGGCCTCGAAGTCGACGCCGTGGTGGGCGCCGCGCGTCGTACCGCCGAAGGCCGCGCCCAACGTGTTGCTCATTATGACTGACGATGTCGGATTTGCCGCGCCGTCCACTTTTGGCGGGGTGATCCCTACACCGGCGCTCGACCGTATCGCCGCACACGGTCTGCGCTACACCGATTTCCACTCCACTGCGCTCTGCTCGCCGACGCGCGCTGCGCTGATTACCGGCCGCAACCATCACTCGGTAGGCAACGGGGTGGTAGGCGAAATAGCGACGGGGTTCCCGGGTTACGACTCAATAATCCCGATTGACAAGGGCACCATCGGCACAATCCTGAAGGCGAACGGATACGCGACCGCGTGGTTTGGCAAGGACCACAACACGCCCTTTTACCAGTCGAGCCAAGCTGGGCCGTTCGATCAATGGCCGAACGGTATGGGCTTCGATTATTTCTATGGCTTTGTCGGTGGCGACACCAGCCAGTGGCAACCGAACCTGTACCGCAATACGACGGCCATCTACCCCTTCCAGGACAATCCCGGCTGGAACTTGGAGACGGCAATGGCCGACGAGGCCATCCAATACATGAAGCAGCTTAAGGAGATCGCGCCCGGCAAGCCCTGGCTCGTCTATTACGTGCCTGGCGCCACCCATGCGCCACATCATCCAACACCGGAGTGGATCAAGAAGATCAGCGAGATGCACCTGTTCGATGATGGCTGGAACAAGCTACGCGAGACCATCTTCGCCAACCAAAAGCGCTTGGGCATTATGCCTGAGAACGCCAAGTTAACACCGTGGCCGGAGGGCGAGAGGGGACTGCCGAAATGGGACTCCCTCGATTTGTTGCAGAAGAAGCTTTTCATCAAGCAAATGGATGTCTATGGGGCCTACCTCGCCTACGCCGACAATGAGATCGGCCGCGTCATCCAGGAAGTCGAAGACCTCGGCGAACTCGACAACACCTTGATCATCTGTATCAGCGGCGACAATGGCGCGAGCGCCGAAGGCATGCTCAACGGCACACCGAACGAGTTCACCACTTTTAATGGTGTCCCCGTGCCGGTGAAGGCCCAATACCTCTGGTACCCGTTCTGGGGGACCGACCGGACCTTCCCGCACTTTGCGGCAGAATGGGCATGGGCCATGGACACCCCGTTCAAGTGGGTGAAGCAGGTCCCATCGCACTTCGGCGGGACGGCCCAGGGCATGGCCATATCCTGGCCGGGCCACATCACGGACGTAGGCGGTATCCGCCGCCAATTCCACCACGTCATCGACATTGTACCGACCATCCTCGACGCGACCGGTATCCCGGCGCCCGATACGATCAACGGTATCAAGCAGGCCCCTATCGAAGGGGTAAGCATGACTTATACTTGGGACAAGGCGAATGCCGACGCCCCAACCCGACACACGACGCAATACTTCGAGATGCTCGGCAATCGCGCCATCTATCACGACGGTTGGATCGCATCCACGACGCCGGCGACTCTCCCGTGGGAGCTAAGCAGCGCTCCGCCTCCGGATGTCATCACCGGGTACAAGTGGGAGCTTTATAATCTTCACGAAGACCCCACCCAGTTCAACGACCTGGCTGACAAAATGCCGGAGAAGGTCAAGGAGCTGCAGGACCGCTTCTATTCCGAGGCGGCGAAGTACAACGTGCTTCCGCTGGACAACTCGACGCTCGCGCGTTGGAACGCGCCGCGCCCAAGCCTCACGGCGGGACGAACGGTCTTCACCTACTCGGGCGAATTGAGCGGCGTGCCAGCCAGCGCGGCACCACGCATTCTGGACAAGTCCTACACCATCACCGCCGAGGTCGAGATCCCCGATGGTGGTGCGGAAGGCATGATCGTCACCGAGGGCGGGCGCTTCGGCGGCTACGGGCTGTTCCTGAGCAAAGGCGTGGCGGGCGTTCGTGCGGGCAAGCCGGTATTCCTCTATAACCTGCTTAACCTCAAGCGCACGACGTGGTCAGGGCCCGCGTTGGACGCTGGCAAGCACACCATCGTCTTCGACTTCAAGTCCGATGGCCCTGACTTGGGGAGCGGCGGTACGGGTGTGCTCTCCGTGGATGGCAAGGAAGTGGACAGGAAATCAATGGAACACACCACGCCGATCACGTTCCCGGAGGACGAGTCGTTTGACGTTGGCCAGGACACCCGCACTGGGGTCGCGATGCTCGAGTATCGCTACGATGTTCCGTTCAAGTTCACTGGCAAGATCAACAAACTGACGTTCAAGCTCGAACCGGAGCCTAAGGTGGTACCGGAGTCTAAAGCGGAACTAGGGCCTATGGCCGCACCGGAGCCCGACCCTATTGAAGCACCGAAACGCTAGCAGCTTCCAGCCATCAACAGGGTCGGTCAGGCTAGAGACGAGGAGTAACCGGCGCGATGAAAAAGGTGCTCATTCTCGCCGCTGTCGCCGAAGGGGTCACAGGAATTGCCCTTCTGGTGGCGCCGGAATTTGTCATTCGGGTGCTAGCTGGCACGGACGCCGCCGGGCTGACATCTTCGGCCGGGTGACAGGCATCGCACTTATCGGCTTGGGCTTGGCAACTAGCCGTCGACCGGCGTCAATGTGCTCGTTGCGCTGTACCTCGCTTATACGGGAATTCGTGGGGAATGGAGCGGTCGTCTTCTGTGGCCAGCCGTCGCCCTGCATGCAGTCCTCGCGCTGCGGCTTGCCAGCGGCTTAATGGGGAAAGATCGTCAAAGCACCTGAATGGAGGCTGCCAGGCCTCCTCGCGCTTCAGGGCGCCGCGCAGACTAACATTGCGCCGAGCGGTGACGCCTCCACTCGCTCTTCCCGCGCAGTTCAGGAATCCCGTTTCCTCTGAGGTCTCGGCTGCGGCCCTCGAAATCGTTTTTCAACACAATCGGCCCTTCAGCGACATGGCACGACGGCTCACGGATAGCGGCTTTCGGACCTGAAGCAGAAGCTCCCATCACTCCTAGTTTATGAGTTCACGCCTTAAATCACGTCCACGACCTTTCTCTGCGCCTCAACGTCCGCTTCGATGTAGCGCTGGGTCGTGCTCAGAGCGGGCATGATCCGCTAGCATTTCGTTCGTCTCTCGGCGAGTCGCCCCGCGCCCGGCTCAACAAGGAGATGGTCGGGCTCGAGGTGATCGTGGCCGAGCCGGGCTCGCTCGCGGCTCTTGCCAAGCGGAAAAGCGCGCGGTGTGGATTACCTACGCCAGCCATTGCCCAGACTTGAGTAGCGCCAAGAATGCAGGTGAGTGAGTCCGGCAGTGGCCGTTTGTCCTGGTTGACCCGCCAGGAAGCTACGCAATCGAGGCGCCTCTCCCAGTACACAGCGAGCTCTAAGGCCTCCACGGCACTGTCCGCTCGACCGACCGGTTCTCCGTGGACTTCCACGAGCCATTCGGCGCCGGCCTGCCGTATCTCGACGGTCATGGCGCAACACTCCTAGACGTTTCCTGAGACGAAAGATGTCCTCGAAAAGTTTAAGCGAACCCTTCGCGATATCTCAGCTGACAGGGGATGGCATTAACTGTGAGGTAAGCGGCCAGGCTGTGTGGCCGGCGCTACGGCGGGGCTGCTGTGTGAGATAAGATTAATGCCAATACACGACTTCAAATGGAATTGTTGGTCAGTCCGTACACCACGGAACCACCGACGTTGATCGTTGGCGGTCGAGCAGCAGAAGCGAGATTTACGTGTTGACCGAGCGCGAGCGTCAGCTGTTGAGAAAACTTGCCGCCGAGGGCAAGGCGACGCGGCTGCTGGATGAGGAGCTCGCAACGGCCAAAGCACTTGAGGCGGATGGCTTTCTATTCCTTGTCGGCCTCGCAGCGGTCGTGACACCGAGGGGCAGACGTCTCCTCGCCGGTGAGGAGCAGCCGAAAAAGCCGGACAAGAAACCGCCGTTCGGCTTCTTCGAATGACGAAAAGGGTGAGGGCGCCTCGATCCCGCCCGGGGGGTGGTGGGGGTGATAGGCCGGAGAGGCGCCCATGCCATCGATTGGGAAGGGGGACTCCATCAAGCGAGGCATGAGCAGAATAGCCGCGGCCGATGAACGGCGGCTGTACGCCGTGGCAGAGCGGTGGTGATGGACAAAGTCAAAGCGGAGAAGCAGGGATGCCGACAAGGCGGACGATCGTCGTTACTCGGAATGGTGAGACGACAGTTATCGGGGGGTGGCGTGCCTGGTTATTGGGCGCGGGGGTATTTCTGGCCGTCTGGTGCGCACTCGCGCTCATCGTGTTCGTGCTCGTGGGTATCGCCATCACGGTCGGTGTGGTGCTGTTGCTGCTGATTCCTGCCTTGGCAGTCTTGGCCTTATTAGGATCGCTGGTGAGGCGGGAACCATGACCTGGCATCGTCGGGAGGCTCAACGAGAAGCCGAGCTCACCCGTTTGAATTGGAAGTTCTACACGATAGCCAAGGTTCAGTCCGACAAGAGCTGTCCCGCTGTGGCGAATGTCCCGCCGTCTGCGGGTTGTGTGGTAGTTGGATCGGAGGTCAGCTTTTGGGGCTACAACGCCCCAGCGGCCCTAGAGCACGCTTGCACAGTTAGGATCCCACATGGTCGGCACACGAAACTGATTTGAAATCACCGACCATGACGGCCTGCGGTCGGCGCTTTCATTAGCTCCCCTTACAAAGCGATACATTTTCTATCCGGAGTCACGAACAGCGGCGACAGAGGAATGGTCGATTGGTGTAGGGGCCCCTAGAGGAGGCAATCACGCTGGCTAGCCAAGAATGTACTTGCGCGTCCGCGCTCGAAGAGCGCCGCTTTGCTATTTGCGGCAGGATACGTCGGATGGGATGGCCCACATTAACGCGTAGAACAGTGCGGTGTTGATGGTATTGAGCGTCATGACGTGCGCTGCCGCCTTTCTTATCCTCTATGGTGGTTGGGATCGCCCAGCTTCGATCCTCTGCGTCAAGGGGAAGGCGGGAACTCCAGAGTTTGCCTGACGCGAGGGTCCTACAGAAGTTCCAGAACGAAGAAGTTCGACAAGGAGCTCAAAACCTGCCGCGACTGCTAATGCGCGGACGACACGGTGATGCAATGAACGAGCAGATTGGCAGCAAGGTACGGCGGAGCGGTGTGAGCGAAAGCGGTGTGACCGAAAAGGTTCGTTCGTTTCTGCGTGCCTCACCGGCACGACGTGTCATGCTCGGCAGTGCCTGGATCATCGGCGGATTGCTGTCACTTCTGCTTCTCACGGGTCTAGCTGGGGCGCTGTGGTGGACCTCCCGCAGCCATACCGGCGTTCAATATGCCACCGCGCCGGTAACGCGAGGCCCGATCACCCGCACTGTGACAGCGACGGGCACGGTCAATCCGGTGCTGACCATCATCGTTGGTAGCTACGTTTCCGGCGTGATCCAGCAACTCTATTGCGACTACAATACACAAGTGAAGCAGGGACAGATCTGCGCCAAGATCGACCCGCGTCCGTATCAATCCGTCGTGAATGAGAACAAAGCCAATCTTGCCGTGCAGAAAGCGCAGCTCGAAAAGGACAAAGCTAGCCTTGTCTATTTGAAGCTGACCTACGAGCGCTACGCTCACCTGGTAAAGACCTACGCAGCTTCCCAGGATGCGGTCGATAATGCGAAGAGCGCCTATGATCAGGCACAGGCCCAAATCCAATTCGACGAAGCAACCATCGATCAGCGCCAAGCCCAGCTCGACGCCGCACAGGTGAACCTCGACTATACGAATATTAGTTCGCCAGTGGACGGCACGGTCGTCTCGCGCAATGTGACGATGGGCCAGACGGTCGCAGCGAGCTTTCAGACCCCGACACTGTTCCTAATCGCCACCGATCTCACCAAGATGCAGGTCGACACCAACGTCAGTGAAAGCGACATCGGCGGCATCAAGGAGGGCAACCGCGCGACTTTCGCGGTCGATGCGTTTCCCAAGCGCACGTTCGAGGGCGTGGTAACTCAGGTGCGCCAATCCCCGCAGACGGTGCAGAACGTCGTGACATTTGACGTCGTGGTCAGCGTCGACAATACCGACCTGGCGCTCAAGCCGGGCATGACCGCGTCGACCAGGATCATCGTCGATCAGCGCAACGATGCGATCCGCGTGCCTGATCAGGCGTTGCGGTATGCACCCGGTGGTCTTGAGGGAGCGGCAATGCCGGAGGCCACTGCGCCCCGTTGGTTACCTCCTCCATCGGCATCAACGAAGCGGGACGCCTCTGGGTCATGCGTGACGGCCAGCCTACAGCCGTTTCGGTGGTTCTTGGCCTCGATGACGACAGCTTCACCGAGATCGTAAAAGGCGACCTTAAGATGGGCGATCAGGTCGTTATCTCGGAACAGAGCGGATCGGAGAGCGGCCAGCGTGCAGTTCCGTTGCCCCGGTTTTGATTGCCGCGTATGGGGGCGACATGCCCGAGCCCGTTATCAAGATCGACAATGTCACGCGAACCTATCACGTCGGCGACATTGACGTGCTGGCGCTGCGCGGCGTCAGCCTGACGGTCCAGCGCGGCGAGTTCATCGCCATCATGGGCTCGTCGGGGTCTGGCAAATCGACGCTCATGTCCATCCTCGGCTGCCTCGATCGACCGACGAGCGGCCACTACTATTTCGAGGGCGTTGATGTCGCCACGCTTGGGGAGTCGCAACTCGCGCGCATCCGCAGCGAGCGGCTCGGGTTCGTGTTCCAAAGCTTTAACCTGTTGACGCGCACCAGCGCGATCGAGAACGTTGCTCTGCCGCTGTTCTATACTGTTTCGGGCCCATCCGACCGCAGCACACGCTTCGATCGAGCTCGTCAGGCGCTGAAGCTCCTCGGCCTCGGCGACCGTGAGCGCAACACACCCGGCCAGCTCTCTGGCGGCCAGCAGCAGCGCGTCGCTATCGCGCGCGCGCTCATCAACGCGCCGAGCCTGCTGTTGGCTGACGAGCCCACTGGCAACCTCGATACCCGCACGTCCTATGAGATCATGGACACGCTCGTCTCGCTCAACCGTGAGCAGGGCGTGACGATCCTCGTTGTTACGCACGAGGCGGACATCGCTGCCTTTGCAGACCGCATCGTGACCATGCGCGATGGAAATATCATTTCCGACCAGCCGACGCCTCGGCGGGCACCGCGGCCACAGACCTCGGCAGCGTTATCGAAGTCGGCCGATATGGCAATCTTCCATCCCCACCAGGAGCTGCCGCTAACCGCGATGCGCTCCGGCGCCTTTCTCGCCTTCGGCGGGATGATCATGGCGCTCGCCATGCAGGCAATCGCCCGCAACAAGACGCGCTCTGCGCTCACCATGCTGGGCGTCTTCATCGGTGTCGCCGCGCTCATAGCCATGGTGGCGATCGGCCAGGGTGCGAACGAGGCAGTGAGAAAGCAGATCGAAAGCCTCGGGACGAACCTGCTGGTGGTCCTTCCCGGTGCGACCACGACGAGCGGCGTTCGTGCGGGTTACGGCAGCGCGTCGACACTCACGGTGACCGATGCCCAGGCCATCCGACACGAGGCCTCATCAGTCGAAAGGGTGAGCTATCTGATCCGCCAGCTGGGGCAGGCGCAGTATGCCAACCAGAACTGGACGACCAGCATCCAGGGGGTGAGCCCCAACTATCCCCCGATCACGAACTGGCAGGTGGCCGCTGGCCGCGCCATTTCCTATGACGACGAGAGCAAGGCCGCGCTCGTCGCCCTGATTGGGCAAACGGTCTATCGTCAGCTGTTCAGGCCTGACGAGAACCCGCTCGGTGCGCTCCTCCAGGTCAAGGGCGTGCCGTTGCGCATCATCGGAGTTCTGGGGAGCAAGGGACAGACAAGTTATGGGCAGGACCAGGACGACATCGTCATGGTTCCGTTCGCCACGGCCGAGCGCAAGGTGCTCGGCGTCGCTGCACCGAGCCAGCAGCAGACGCCGCTTAACTGGGTCTATCCGCCGCCGCCAAATCCCTACAACCTTCAGGCGCGCCTGACGGGCTACGTAAACCAGATCTATGTGCAGGCGACGAGCCCCGACCAAGTACAGCCCGCGGTCCGGCAGGTGACCGATATTCTGACTCGCCGTCACCGTATCATGCCGGGGGGCATTAGCGATTTTTCCGTGCGCAACCTCAGTCAGATCGCGCAAGCCGCCGAGGGCTCAAGCCGCATCATGGCACTGCTGCTTGCCGCCGTCGCATCGATTTCGCTCGTGGTGGGCGGCATCGGCATCATGAACATTCTGCTCGTGTCGGTCACGGAGCGCACCCGTGAAATCGGCCTGCGGATGGCGATCGGCGCCCGCCGGCTCCATGTCCTCCTGCAGTTCCTCGCCGAAGCCGTGTTCTTGAGTGTCAGCGGGGGCATTGCGGGGATCCTCATGGGAGTCGCCTTCTCAAAAGCGATTTCCATCGTGACCGGCTGGCCCGCGCCAATCTCGCTGGGAGCGGTCGCCGGCGGATTCCTGTTTTCCGCTGCGGTCGGCATCTTCTTCGGTTATTACCCGGCACGAAAGGCGGCTCGTCTCGATCCCATCGACGCCCTGCGTTACGAGTAGCGCAACTGGCAGTGCACACAGCCTAGGACGTTGAAGCAGAAGCCCCACGCTTTCTGAGGCTGTGAAATGGGTCCAACGCCGTGCCTAGGCGGTCCTGTCGGGACAACGACATTCGGTTACGGCCTTCATTTTTCGCGCTGGTGGGAAAGCGGAGTTACAAGAAGATAGTTGTCACAAGTTCTATGTGGACGTGGTGGCAGGCTAACCCTGAGCCGCCAGTTGTGCGGCGGGGTCAGGCGGGGGGCAGCCACGATTGACCTGCAAAAGACTGCTTATGGGCCCTTCAGCCGACATGGCACGACGGTTCGAGGATGGCGGCTTTCGGACCTAAAGCGGAAGCTCGCCGGCCCATCGCTCCTGGTATTTGAGTTCACGCCCTTAGATCAGCTCCACGACCTTTCTCTGCGCCTCAACGTCAGCCTCAATGTAGCGCTGGTCGTGCTCAGAGCGGCATGGCCGGCTAGAGGGTTTTGCTATTGTTTTATCAGCTGATCGTAGACCAATTGAAACGCCTCCGGCGACACACCTAGCTTACCGCGGAGTGGGTGATCCAACAGGGCAATCACCGAGATTATGGTCGCGAGGTAGAACGAGATGAGCCCGCCAAGCAACCAATGAGCATGAAGGCGGAGGTCGAACAGCCATATGAGAAGCATGTTGATGAGCGCCCCAACCGCGACCGTGTACCATAGGATGGCGGGGATGCCGGAGTAGACGCTGTAAAGTCGCGTTCTTCGATACTCGTAGAAGGTATTGAACTGCCGCAGAGCTGTTTCATGCAGAGCCTCTTGTCCCTTGGTCTGTGGCTCGAACAGAACAAGCTGCGCTTGGAACGCGGCGACCCCGTCAACTGGAACGATGCCCTTACGCTGCAGGGGCCATGCGTCGTCAATGACGGAGCGGGTATACCCCCGAAGGAGATCCTGCAACTTGGTGCGGCTCGGCTCGGGATACGCGGTTACGTCCCGGTAGAGGGCAGCCAACGAGGAAGCCTCGCCGGCGACGGCCTTCTGGACATCTGAGTGATCCTGGTATGTCGCTATAGCGAGCAAACCGAGAAGCAAGCCGTAGATGACCCCGAAATAATGTAGGAAATTCCCTAGAATCTCGTTCAGCTGAGGCTGCTCGTGGAACCAGGATTTAGCAAAAGGTCCCAGTAGGATAATGCCCAGCCAACAAACACCGACAAAGACGACAGAGAACAGCCCTATGACCAGCAGGGTTGGGATATCGTAGATCCAATAGAACATATCTTGAGACCTCAGAGAAAGGGCGCCGATATTGACGAGGCTACGTCCCGTTGGAACACCCTACAGCAAGTCCACAACCTTTCTCTGCGCCTCTACGTCGGCTTCAATGTAGCGCTGCGTCGTGCTCAGAGCGGC
Source organism: uncultured Alphaproteobacteria bacterium (assembly GCA_963745205.1). GTDB lineage: Bacteria > Pseudomonadota > Alphaproteobacteria > Rhizobiales > Hyphomicrobiaceae > Hyphomicrobium_A. The sequence goes on along the minus strand of CAVUWX010000007.1, from coordinate 370,711 downwards.
GTGGCAGGTTCATTGGGGCGAAAGCCGGTACGTCGCATGGCATGCCGTACAGTTGGCTAGGATCTCGCCCATATGCGTCAGAGCCCCCACCTTGGTCCCGCCCTCAGCGGCCTCCTGCGCCAGGGCATCGAATTTTTGATGCGTGTCCAAGCTGATCGCGACGAATTCAGGCGGCAGCTTCATGGCGATTGCGATCTCCGGCTCGTCCACCATGCCCATGCCCGACTTTTTCGCGGCCTTCGCAACCAGTCGCATCTTGTTGCCAGCCAGGGCGTCGGTGATCCCTTCGACGCTTTCGAGATACACTCGCATCCCGAGGCGGAGGTGCTCTCGCTCGCTGGCGGAAAGTTGGATCGGTGTGCGGGCAGCGGCGCGCGAAGCGGACTCCAATTGCGCTCCACCGCAAGCCGTCAAGAGCGCGCACGTGGTGAGGATTGCTCCTTTGGCAAGGAGTCCTTGCGGCGACCCCGACATAGGCCCAGTTCCTCGCCGCATGCGCCCTTCCCTTAATTTGGTCAAGACCACGGACCCGCCGCAACAAGGCCCGCAGGGCACAAAGTCCGACGGCAGCGGTCCAAAATCCGCGGATTCTTCAATCTTGTGCGGTGATCCAGATCAAACAGGAGTCAAATGCCGCGGTCGTGAGGCAAAGAGGACGCAGTTGCCTGGTGTGAGAGCTGATCTCAACGCGCCGTTGCTCTCTTCAAAAACCGATGCGGAACGAGATGCCCAGATCATCCAGGTGAACGGGAAGCTCTATGCCATAGCCAAGGTGCAGTCCGACAAGAGCTGTCCTGCTGTGGCCACGGGACTGACGGGGTCGGTTGTGAGATAGCTTATCACCGACGAAATGAGAGGCTCGCAAAGAGCACGGCGAGGATGCCAGTGAGAAAGATGCCGTCGAAGGTGCCCGCGCCGCCGATGGAGGCAACCGGGGCGCCCATACCCTGTATCTTATCGAGGTTGAGCAAGTCCGCGCCGATGAGCGTACCGAGACTCCCACTGATGTAGGCGACCGCGGCAATGTTAGTCTCCGCCACCAGCAGAGCGACGACGGCGGTTACAAAGGGCGGTACGAACGTCGGGATGGCAATGCCGACGCCAGGAACGGGTTGGGCGAGCAGATAACAAACCGTCGCGACGCACGCGGTGGCCAACAGACCTCGCCCCCACAGGTTGTTCTTGGCCAGCAAATACAACGATAGCAGAACAGGGATGACGGCGCCTCCGACATTCACGGCAATGATCGTACTCGGCGTCATCCTCGGAATCGAGTACGACTACATGGACATCAACCTGTCGAAAGGCGGCGACTGCCCGCTGTGCGACGCTGGCCTCACCATCGACAGCACCCCCTCTGCGCTTGGTGGCGACGCGAAAATCTCAGCCGTGATGCTGCGCGCGAGCTACCTGTTCGCGAGCGAGGACTAAGGCGATCGGGGCAGGCCACTCATATCGTCCGATAGCCGTCGCTCTCACCCATGCGCGCAAGGTCCTTCGGAAATAGGCAACCACAAGCCCCTAGGGCGGTACACGACTTCTCGACTGTCGCGATCTGTGGCCCGCCACGATTTTCAGCTTTCCCACTCTAACTAGATCCGACAGTGTGGTGCTTGCGCAATCGGCGTAAACTACCCGAGAGGCGCTGACTGGGACATGATACATTCCCGCGACTTGTTTCATCGGACGCCGGCCAGATCTTCTTAGGCTCAGGCGCTCAAATCAGCCGAAGCACGATTCACACAAACGCGGCAGCGCCGAATGCCAGCAAGTGTCGGTACAAAACGCCGTAGCGGGGGAATACCGAGTTTAGCCATCGTAATTCTGGTCGCGCTTGGGTATAGCATCATTCATGGCGTCTTACGATTTGTGGCTTCCCCTACTCTGGGCACTAACGATTCTCTTTCTTTAGTCTACGCGCAAAGCTGGTCATTCGGCTATACGAGAGATAAACCACCACTCTATATTTGGATGTTGGCCGCCATACAAAGGTTGATTGGCCCCAACCTTACCGCGGTCTTGTTCCTCAAGTACGCCCTGCTAATTTCGACGTGCATCTTCACATATCTTGCCGCATCTCGCTTACTCCACAATCGCAGGTGGGGGGCGCTCGCTGCATTCTCTCTTTCGCTCTGCTTTGAGATTGGCTGGAGCATGCACGAGGGCGTGACCTATACCGCCGCCCTAACTACAATGATCATGGGGACATTGTGGATCTTCTTACGGCTCTGCGACCGCGGTACTTGGCTTGACTATCTGCTCTTTGGCATCTTTTGCGCTCTAGGCCTGCTTAGCAACTACAATTTCATCATCTTCCTCGCCATTCTTCTTTTGTCGAGTATCTCTTTGCCATCTTCACGGCGTAGGGTCCAAAGCCCACGAGCATTAATGAGCCTATTTGCGACGCTAGTACTGATCACCCCATTTTGCGCATGGCTCATAGTTGGAGATCGCGCAGTGGACGGGTCGCCTTCAGCGGCTACCGCGGCGGCGACGGCCGTCACATCATTTCCTTCTAACGGCATCATCAAACAGGATCATTCTATTGGACGTAGCGATAACCCGTCGAATGGTGGAGCTATCGATTCCCCGGACCGCGATCCACTGCACAGCTCGATAGGCCGCCTGACCGGGCGTTTCGGCCAGCTTCTGGAAAAGGACTACCTGCACCGCGCTTTGACCGCCTTGCTGAATATGCTCAAAAGCCCTGTGCTTTTTCTATTTCCGCTGATTCCAATTCTGCCGTTGCTGTTTCCGGGATCGACGACAAATTTTGGCAAAGCCGCTTGAACTCTTGGCCTACAGGGTCTGGAAAACCAGCATGAACGCCTTCTTCTCAGAATGACGCTTTGGGCTTTCGCTTTTCTGGCGTTCGCCGTTTTGATAGGTTTTGACAGAGGTGGCTCCGAGTATATGCATCCCCTCTTTTTGCCCGCAGTTCTGCTGGCAGTCGCATTTGCAAAGCATCAAAACTACTCGTCTTGCCAAATTTATGGGTACGTAGCGACGATATTAGTCGGCACACTAATTATAATTGGATTCCGAATTTTCGCCCTCTTTATCGGTCCCCCAATCTGTGGGTCATGCGAGACTTGGGCGCGCTTTGAGCCGCTTGCTGATGCGCTACGGCTAGCGGGAGCTGAAAATGCCACCATACTGACTACTGACCGGATGACTGCCGGGAATCTTCGCCGGCTACTTCCGCTGGCATTCGTGACGATTGCCGACCGCCGCAGCCTCATCCCGCAGCGCCAGCCCGAGAGCCAAGCCGGTCCGGTCGCCGTCATTACACCGATAGACGAGGCAGACAAAGGAAGACTGCTTGCTCTCCTATGCCGCGCCCAGAACAAGAGCAGGCCCGCGACCCCGCTGGAGCAGAGCTTTGTCGTCTCAACCGATTGGCCAAGCCAATGGAAATCGCATCGGCAATCAGTCTGGCAAATCACGATGTACAAGCCAGGCGAGGGCTGCTTAGCGCCCACCACTCCGAAGGCGCGATAAGAACACATGCAAAGGCTCTCTTCCTCAGCCGTCCTCCTGGTACAGCAATACCGATACAGAGACGAGAATCACGAACATAACTGGCAGCCATACAACGACCCACGGAGGTGCCATTCCAGCTACGCCAATTTGACGCGAGATTTCTGTCATCAAGAAAAAGCCAAACCCTCCAACCATTCCAGTTATGAGCAGCGCGGTGATGTTGCCCGAACGGAATGAGCGGAGCGACACAGTCGCCGCCAGAAGAACCATGGCCGCGCATAGTAACGGGCGCGACAATAAAAGTTCGTATTGGAGTTTGAGCTGCGTGGCGGGAACCTTGGCTTTCTCCGCATCCTTGATGAGATCCGGCAACTTCCAGGAGGATATCGTGCGGGCATCACCGAACGCTTGGGTCGCCCGCTCTTGAGTTAAGTACGTTGCTAGCAAGTAATTTTGAAATTTTTGGGGTTCTTGTCCGATTGCTGAGACCCATGCATCTTTCAGCAGCCAGGCTCCATCCTGAAGGGTGCCTCGAGACGCATCGATCCTGGCAGAAAAGTGGCCCTGAGGGTCGAAAACAAACACGGTCACGCCGGCGAGAGTAAGCCCGTGATTGGTTGCAGCGTTGGCTTTGATCACGGATTGACCGTCGGCTCCATCTTGGCGAAGCCAACCGGCGGCCAACGACGCCGAATCCTCGCGACCGAAGGCGTCGAGGTAAAGGTGCGCGGATCGAGTTAGAGCACTGGCTGCCATCGGGTTGTAGGCGATGAATTCTAGGAGCCCGATGGTAGATGCCACAACGATGCCGGGGCGCAAGAATTGCCAAACCGACATGCCGCCGGCTCGTATGATTGCAAGCTCGCTCGCCCGATTCAAAGCCAAAAGTGCGAAAATGCTGCCTACGAGTACAGCAAAGCCGATGAGTGGTTCGACGTAGGCAGGCAGTTGCAGCAACGCGATAGTAGCGAGCTTCCAAAGCGGTGTGTCGCCGTACTTCCCCGCTCGGCGCAACAACTCTACGAAATCGACCATAAAGATTAAAACGGCAAGCCCTGCGAACGTGGCTGCTATTGCCGCCAAGAAACGCCGGCCAATATAGAGCTGCAAGATGGGCGTGAGCATCATAGCACAGTGTTCATGACATTGGCCTTTGCGCGCATTTCTAGGTGCTCGCCAATAACGAAAGAGTTCACAGTCCTGCGTGGCGTTTTAAGAATGACGCCAAGCAAAAGGAGCCCCAGAGCGGCGGGCGTCGCCCACCCATCGATAAGCGCGGTAGTTCCCCAAAAGCTGCTGGGCGGACCCAAGCTCCGTGCTAGGTCATGATACATAAGCATCCCGAAAACTAACCCGCCGTGCAGGCCAACTGCTGGCCACAAAGCGCGGGCGCGCAGTGTGAGCGCCCCGAGTAGCATGCCCAACAGCCAGAGCGCTAAAAACCGCCTGAATTCGAACTCAACGGCGATGCCGACGAGCATCCAATAAGCGTCCAGCCAGCCGGTCTGCCATTGCACCGGCCCTACTTTGGTCCATCCGCCCGTCGGGATTTTGAAATGGGTATAGGCGAAAAATGCTGCCGAAAGAGCCAGCGCAAACCAAGGGTAGCGCGTGGCGCTGTAGAAGGCACGCAGGATGAAGCCGCGAAAGACGGCTTCTTCAATGGTGGCGACAACTCCACCAAGGGCTAGGGAAATGGAAATCCATTTTAATATATGGAGGAATGAAAGGCTCTCGCGGGGAGCGATCGCCGTAGCCCCGAATGAAAGTTGACCAGCTGCCAACACTGCAACCAGAACAACGCCCGCCGCAAATCCGGGAACCCAGCGGTGATGAACGAAGCCAGAGCGTCCAAGTCCAAGCGCACTTAACGACCATAGTTGGCAGGCTCGCATGACCCAGGGCAGCCCAACGAGAATCGGTACCCATCGCAGCAAGTCAAAGAAATTGTTCGCTCCCCTGCTGAGCAGTAGATGGGCTGCTTGTGAGTTATACGCCGCGTCCCAAGATTCGAGGGCCCGATAGGCGAAGGGCAAGAGGGCGGCGGCGAGAACAAGCGAGCCGAGGAACACGAGGGCCAAGAGGCTCAAGCCTCGCCATGAGGTCTGGTTCCCCGCGAGGCCGAACAGCACGAACCTCGGGTCGCGCCTCCACAAGAACGATGCATTTTCCCTGACTTGTTTCATCGCGCTCTTGTTGAAACCGACTCCAGTTGGCAGACCACCCGGCAACTCGTTGGAAATTAGGCGACGGTCACGAGCGGCGGAGGTCGAACCGCATTGGGCAGCCAATGGCTGGCCAGATCCTCCGGCACCTCAGATTCGTGCTCGATCTCCGACGTGAGACGCGCAGCCCTCTCCAGGGGCCGACCCCTGCGCACCCTGGGGTCGCTGGCTTACGGGAATGTTACGTAAAACGGGGTGGCCGAAAGTTGGCATTTACGGTGTCAGCGGAGCAGTCCACACAACCAAGCATCCACCGCTTTGATCCATCTCAAATCGAGGTGCGGCTTGATCGCACTCACCGGCACTGTCACGTTAATCGGAAATTTACAGGCCGAATGAGCATAGCTGCAACGGTTCACGCTGCGACTGTCGCGCGGCGCCATGTCCGCATAGCCTGAGCGCGAAATGAGCGCAGGGTTCGGAGCGAGATCAGATGGCTTGGACATTGAACACATTGTAGATTGCGAATGGCCACGCAGCCGCACGCGCGCGCGTAGCCTTGCCCAAACCGCTGGGGGACCCGTGTTGTTGCGACGGGCCCCTGTGGCAATTGAACAACGCTTGTGCGCCTTAATCTCCGAACAATGTTGAGCATCTTCTGATCCGCCGATATGCCCGCTGATGCTGGCGACTGCTACAGGGTTGGCTCGGGGGGTATGAAAGCGGTTCAATCCAGCTTTACAGAAAATCAGGATCATCCGATCGACGTCCCCGTGCTGACCGTCGTCGTCCCCACCTTCAATGAGGCGGCGAACGTACCCGTGCTTGTCGAGCGTATCGCGTTGGCCTTGATGGGGATCTCGTGGGAGCTCGTCTTTGTCGACGATGACTCGCCTGACAACACGTCTGCTGTTGCCAAGAGTCTGGGCCAACTCGACGCGCGGGTCCGCTGCATAAGACGTGTCGGCCGTCGCGGGCTCGCCGGCGCTTTCATCGAAGGCGCGCTTTCCAGCCAGGCCCAGTTCGTCGCTGTCATGGATGCCGACCTGCAGCACGACGAGAACCTGCTTCCACAAATGCTGGAGCTGCTCATGCAGCAGAGCGCCGATCTGGTCATCGGCAGCCGCTACACCGTTGGCGGAAATGCGAGCGGCTTCAGTGCGACGCGCCGCTCCATCAGCAGAATCGCGACGCAATGGGCGCGTCGGCTCACACGCACCGCCGTGAAGGACCCGATGAGCGGATTCTTCATGATGCGCCGCGACCTCGTCGATCAGCTGGCACCCGCATTATCGAACGAGGGTTTCAAGATCCTGTTCGATATCCTCGTCACGGCGCGCGGCGCTAATTTGAAAATCGTTGAGCTACCATACGGATTTCGGGCACGAAAGTCCGGAGAGAGCAAGTTTGACGTGCGTAATGCAGTGGACTTCGCCGCCCTCGTCCTGGCCAAGCTGACCCGCAATGTGGTGCCGGTGCGCTTCTTGAGCTTCCTTTTGGTGGGAGGCTCCGGCGTCGCGGTTCAGCTCGCTTGCCTCTGGCAAGGTCTGGCAGTGGGTCTGTCCTTTGCATCGGCCGAAACCGCCGCGACATTGGTCGCCATGACCAGCAACTTTCTGCTGAACAATTTGCTAACTTATCGTGATCAGCGCGTGAGGGGCTGGCGTATGATTCCCGCGCTCCTGACCTTCTATGTAGTGTGCTCGATTGGTGCGCTTAGTAATGTCGGAGTTTCCTCCTGGCTCTATGCGCAGCGCCCCGTTTGGTGGCTCGCCGGGATTGCCGGCTCTCTTGTCGGGGCCGTCTGGAACTATGCGGGGTCGTCTGTTTTCGTTTGGAAGCGCGCCTGAAGCCGCGAAGAAGAGTCTTACTCGGCAAAAAGAAAGTAGCCATAAGCGGCAAGGGTGGCCCCCCACAACAGCGTGAGAATGGCGAAGCGGTAGAACCAGGGCGATTGAGGGTCGGGTGAATCGTCTAACCACGTGAGGCAGAGCGCTGGAGGCACCCACAGCAGGCACAGCGCAATCGTATAGGGCCAATCCGTTCTATAGGAACGGTCATGTGCGATCACGGCCATGACGAGCACCGAGATCGCGATGGTGAACCACATGGCGAAACTAATGAGCCTGTCGATACGACGCATGAACGTACCCCCCCGAAGACTTCGCATCACCCCTTCCCGCCCGCCACCTTCCCGAGCGCACGGGGCTTGACCTCGTTCGCGGCCGTCGCGATCAATCGTTGCTTGATAATCGTGCAGCTACCCCGGTTGCGATGGATCTTTGCCCCGCCCAGATTTCCTGAATGATATCGTCTTCGCCATACCTATATTCTAGCAGGCATCATGCCTCCAGCTTGAACACCGCGAGCTCGCTCTTCTTCCTGCGTGCCGACGGCAACGCGCACTGATCCAGATCGGATCGCAGACGATGGTAGTGTTGACCGACAGCGAGCGGCAGCTCTTGCAGAGGCTTGGAGCCGAGGGCAAAGCCACCAGGCTGGCGCTAAGCGATCTTCAGCTCGCGAAGTCCCTCGAAACCGACGGGCTGGTATTTATGATCCGCAACTTCCTCGATGCGCTGATCACCCCCAAGAGCAGGCACGCGCTGGCGGGCATAGAAATCGGTGCTCGCCCCAGCAAAAAGCCCTTCGGCTTCACTGGATGAGGGACGCTTTCGAGGCGTGGGCGAATATTTCTGGCTCTGTGCAGCCCCGGAAAGCAAAATGGCGCCGATTAGTGCTACGCGCATTGGGACCTCCCGCGCGATCAGTCATTCACCTTGAGCGAACAACCGACAACGAATGCGATGGTTTCAGTTTCAGTACCGTCGTGTGGTATGGTAGTGCCTTGAAATTCGGACACCTGGGCCTACGTTGCATCTATGATCCACACAAATAGCCGCGCCGGGTTATTACTCGCGAGCTTCCTTGCGGCCGTACCATCGTTGGCTCACGCTCGCGTCTCTCAACAGACCTCAGGCGCGTCTGGAGCCCCTCTTCAAGCGTTAAGCCGCCCTAAACTCGTTACGCAGTCCGCGCGAGACAGCCTAGGCACGAAACGTAATGAGGCGGCATGGAAGTTGAGAATCAAGACGATCACAACGCAACGCGTTCAGGCCGAGGTTAACGCGAGGCGGGAAGCAGCGCTGAAAGCCGCGATCGCTCAAGAAAAAATTGCCGCTCGGGCGCCCGCCTCGGTTGGGCGCGTTTCGACAAAAGGTTCGCCTACAAGGACAATGAAAAGGTTCGCACTTGCCAATCATTCGGCAAGGACTTCGGCGGGCATGCGCGCATTCACTCCTTCACGCGCCTCTACTCGGTTGCGGTGAGGCTGGTTCGTCAGGGCCGACTCTGCGGCCCGTGATCTCTGCTTGCTATTTTCTGCGCATCGCGGCGTGAGAATAGCTTGATGAGCACCGGAAGGATGAGGAGGATTAGTGCCGGTGCAAGCAGCATGCCGCCCACGACCACTACCGCCAAAGGCTTCTGCACTTGCGAACCGATGCCGGTCGATACTGCGGCTGGAAGGAGCCCCACGCCTGCAATAACGCAGATCAGGATCACCGGGCGCATTTGTAATTCGCCGGTATGTAGAATTGCCGTCGTCCTATTGATCCCCTGCGCGATGATTTGATTGAATTGGGCAATGACAATTATACTGCCCATCACCGATATCCCGAAGAGCGCGATGAATCCGATCGCTGCCGATATGCTGAAGGGGGTGCCCGTCAGGAAAAGCGCAAATATGCCTCCTATCAACGCCATGGGAATGACGCTCAATCCTAAGAGCATATCGGCCACCGACGAGAAGTTGATATACAGCAATATTGCGATCAGCCCAATGCTGAGTGGCACAACTACTTTCAGTCGGTCGATTGCATCCTGAAGATTTGCGAACTCCCCCACCCACTCGAGGCGATACCCCGGCGGCAGCTTTATCTTATCAGCGATCTTCTGCTGGGCCTCGATCACCGTGCTGCCCAGGTCGCGACCTCGAACACTAAATTTTATTGGCAGGTAACGCTCTTGGGCCTCGCGGTAGATGAACGAAGGACCGGGAACGACCTCGACCTGGGCTAAGTCAGTGAGAGGGACACGCACTGTGCCGCTACCATTAGGGTTCGGAGCGTCGATGGTAAGGTCACGAATGGACTCAATGCTCCTGCGGTACGGGGGCGCAAGGCGGACGCGTAAGTTGAAGTGGCGGTCACTTCCGTGCTCGTAAAGATCCCCCGCGGCCTGTCCGCCAATCGCAGTCTGCACGGCCGTATTGATATCGCCGGGGCTGAGGCCATACCTGCCCGCCTTGTCTCGGTCGATGGCGATTTGTACCGTAGGTTGGCCAAGCGAGGTGAAGACGGCAAGATCGGTGATGCCCGCTACGGTCGCCATTGAATTCTTAATTTCGGTTCCGAGCCTATTAAGGGTGTTCAGATCGTTGCCAAACAGCTTTACCGAGTTCTCGCCTTTTACGCCCGAAACGGCTTCCTCTACGTTGTCCTCGATGTACTGAGAGAAATTGAACTCGACGCCTGGAAATGCCTCTTCCAGTTGATCCGAAAGTTCCCTTGTCAAAGCGTATTTATCCTTGCCCTTAGGCCACGTACTCTGTGGCCTCAGCGGAACGAAGAACTCGGCGTTAAAGAAGCCGGTTGCATCAGTGCCGTCGTCGGGTCGGCCCTGTTGCGAGATAACAGTAACCGCCTCGGGTAACTTAGCAATCAAGCGTCGCATTTTGTTGACGTAACCGTTGCCAGCCTCCAACGAGATCGACGCGGGCATTGTCGCACGAATCCAAAGGTTGCCCTCTTCGAGCTTTGGCAAAAATTCAAGGCCAAGCTGGCGCACCACGAACCCCGTGAGCACGAGCAGCAACACGCCGAAGACAAGCGCCACTTTTGCGTGCGCGACAACGGTGCTCAAGGCTGGCCTGTAGAAACGCCGCAGCGCTCGCACGACAAGGGTTTCCCGCTCCTCAACATGGGCGGGCAGCATCAACGAGCTGAGCGCCGGGGAGACGGTGAAGGCGGCCAGCAATCCGCCGGCGATGGCGTAGGCGTAAGTCTGCGACATCGGTCCAAAGATGTGTCCCTCGACTCCGCTAAGCGTGAACAAGGGAACAAAGCCCGCAATGACGATGGCGGCTGAAAAGAAAATAGAGCGGCTCACCTTTCGGGCAGCGTCATAGATAGTAGCATTCTTGCCGGCCAGGCTAGTGTCGTATTTCCCGATGGCAGGCCTCTCGGCGAGGTGCGCGTAGATGCTCTCGACCATAATGACCGTGCCATCCACAATAAGGCCAAAATCGATCGCCCCCACAGACAGCAAGTTAGCGGAGTCGCCGCGGATAACGATTATGCTGACGGCGAAGAACAGTGCGAACGGAATTGTGGCGGCGACAATAACGGCGCTGCGAAGATTGCCAATAAATAGCCATTGGAAAATGAATACGAGAACGATACCCAGGACCATGTTGTGCAGAACGGTGTGGGTGGTGACGCTGATGAGCTCTCTACGGTCATAGATACGTTCGATGCGAACGCCTGGAGGAAGGACTGAGCCACTATTTATCTTATCGATCTCAGCAGCCACCCGTGTAATGGTGGGAAGGCTTTTCTCGCCTCTGCGCATGAGGACGATGCCTTGAACGATATCGTCGTCAGCGTCTTCACCGACAATTCCGAGACGCGGCTGATACCCGACTGTTACGCTAGCTACGTCGCTGATCCTTATCGGTAGCCCATTCTGCTGGGTGAGCGTTGTGTTACGAATATCGTCCAATGAGCGTATGAGGCCGATCCCGCGTACAACGGCTGATTGCTCACTGATGTTGACGGTCTGCCCGCCCACGTTGATGTTGGAATTATTGAGGGTCTGCACGAGCTGCGGCAGTGTTATGCCAAAGGCCTGGAGCTTGTAGGGATCGACATTGATTTCATAGGTCTTGGTCTTGCCCCCAAAACCGTTGACGTCGATTACTCCCGGCACACCCTTGAAGCGCCGTTCCAAAACCCAATCCTGAAGTGTTTTCAAGTCGAGTACGCTATAGCCGGGAGGGCCAACAAGACGATAGCGAAGGATTTCGCCAATGGGACTCCAGGGGGAGATCTGGGGTAGCGCGTTGTTGGGCAACGGGGGCAATTGGGACAGCCGGTTTAAGACCTTCTGCTCGGCCTCTTCATAGGTGTAGTCATAGGTGAACTGCAGCTTGACGTCTGAAAGACCGAACAAAGAAATTGTCCGCATGGCGGTAAGATGCGGAATGCCGGCGAGCTGCACCTCCAACGGAACCGTAATATAGCGTTCCATTTCCTCGGCCGATTGGCCGGTGCTTTGCGTAATGATATCCACGAGCGGCGGTACCGGATCAGGATAGGCTTCAATATTCAATCTCGCAAAAGCAGCCAAACCCGCGCAGAGCAACGCGATGAACATGAGCAGCACGAGCACGCGCTGGCGTAATGCGAAGGCGATTACATGATTCATCGATCAGCCTCCGGCAGCTCGATCGATAAAAAGAGCCCCCTTGGTAACGATTTGCTCTTGTTCCTTCAGGCCTTTTGTCACTTCGACGTAACTGTCGCTGATCAGGCCCGTGGTAACGACGCGGAGCTCCAAAGACCCATCGTCGCCCACCACCCAAACGTGAGTCTCGTCGCCTTCGTAGATGATCGCGTCTTTGGGAACAGCCGGCGATTTGTGCTCCTCGGCCGTGATAATGGTGACGCGCGCAAACATCTCCGGCTTTAGGACCCTATCGCTGTTATCGACCGTGGCCCTTACCAACAGCCGGCGGCTCGCTGGATCGATCGTTTCCGAGGCGTAGTTGATCTGGGTGGAGAACACTCTATCGCCGGCAGCGAGGATCTTGAATTCGACATCCTGGCCGAGATGCGTTTTCAGGGCATCCGCCTCTCGCACATTAGCGATGAGCCACACGCTAGATAGATCACCGATAACGAAGACCGGATCGCCGGCTGGATCACTCGGTCCGCTGGTGATGAATTGGCCGGGGCCGACCTTCCGCTGAATGACGGTCCCTGCGATCGGAGCATAGATCGGCGTCTCGGGATTGATTTTCCCGGTCTGTTGAAAATCGGCGATTTCCTGCTCTGTCTTTCTCAGCAGACGCAAACGATTGCGCACTGCTTCGAGCGCGATCTCGGCCGAGCTCACGTTGCTCTCGGCGGTGGCGAGATCCGCTTGCGACTGCTCCCAATCCTTTCGGGGACCAGCGGTCGCTTTGTATAGCTCGTGCTGGCGCTGCTCGTTGAGCTGAGCAAGTTTGAGCTGTGATTGGGCGGTCGAAAGACCATCAACTGCGGTAATGAAGTCGTTCTGAGCCTGCACCATGTCCGTCGCTTCGATCGTGAACAGTAGCTGCCCTGCCGAGACCGTATCGCCCGGCTTTACCGCCAGCCGCTTCACAACTCCGGAGTTAGGGGAAAAGACGGATGTGGCGCGATCGTCATTCACGGCAATCTTGCCATCGGTAGTAACTTCGCCGCGAAACGCATGTGCTGTCACAGGCTCGATAACGAGATTGGCTCGTTGAGCGGGCGTTAGCTTGAAAGGGCGTCGGGATGGGGCATCGGCATTGGCGGACTCGACCTTTGCGTCAGCACTCGAGCTTATGGACTGAGAAAGCGGCAAAAGATTCATTGACCCAGCGGCGAGGGCAGCAAGCACAGCAAGGATCGCGAGACCCAGCCGTGTGCGTCGCCTTCGAATACCGAGCCGAGATTTACTTGCTTTGTCCATCCAAGCCTACACGCCTAACACGTGTTCTCCTCGCATGCCGCTTGGGTAGCCATCGGCCGCGCGGTGTCATCGGTGATCTCAACGTGCGTCCACCAGCGGCCCTTCGTGTCGAGCTCGACATCGGAACGGTTCCACCATCCGCCACCTAGCGCCTGGAACAATGCAACCGTGTCCGAGTATCTTACCGCCTTGGTTTGCACTGCCGTCAGTGAGGCCTGCAGGTAAATCTGTTCGGCCGCCAAAACCTGCAGGGCACTCACTTGCCCGAGTTGCAGCTGGGTTTGCGTCAATTTCAGTACTCTCTCCGACGCGCGCTCAGAGGCTACGGCCGCACGAAGTGCACGCGCATCGGCCTCGAGTGCCTGAAGGGCGTCGGCAACGTTCTGGAAAGCGGTGACCACAGTGGTGCGGTATTGGGCAGCGGCTTGATCGAGGCCCGCTTCCGCCGCGCGTTGCTTTTGCTCCAACGTGAAGCCATCAAATAGGACCTGCGCGCCACCCGCAGCAAGATTCCAGAGGGTGCAGGTCGCACCACAAACAAAGAGGTCGCCAAATCCCGCTGCCTGTTTACCAATATTCGTGCCCGTCAGGTTGATTTGCGGCAGACGGTTGGCAATTGCCACCCCCACTTGAGCGGATGCTGAGTGCAGATTTCCTTCGGCGGCGCGGATATCGGGTCGCTGTTCGACGAGCGCTGCGGGGATACTGACGGGAAGGTCTGCCGGCAGATGCAGAGAAGAAAAATCGAAGCGCTCGGGGAGCCCTTCTCCGGCAAGGTGACCAGTGAGGGCGACTATGAGGTCGCGCTGCTGCGCCAATTGTTTTTCGAGCAGCGGCAGCGTTTGTTCTACCTGCGCCACCGCGGCTTCCTGGGTCGCGACATCAATCTTCCCTACCTGCCCCAACCCAAATTGCCGTCGCAGCAAGGCCAAAAGCTCTTTTTGAATGACAAGAATATGCTTTGTGGTCTTGATCTGGCCGCGCAGCGAAGCCTCCTGGATAGCGGCGACCGCTAGGTTCGACGTAAGCGTCAGGTAGATCGCCTCGAGCTGGAAGCGCTGTGCGTCCGCCTGAGCCTCCAGGCTCTCCACCTGCCGTCTGTTTCCGCCGAACACGTCTGGCACGTAGCTGACCGCAAGTTGGGCGGTCTGCAGTGTGTAGAATGGGGTGGCAGTCGGTGTGGAGGGGACGAGCACGCTCGAAGCGACCTTTTGTTTGTCAACCGAGTAACTCGCCTCGATGGTTGGGAAAAAGAATCCCCTTTGTGCTTCGACGTTGCTTCGGGCGCCGCGAAGTGCCGCCTGAGCAGCTTGCAAGTCGTTGTTGTCTCTGAGCGCGCGCTCGATAAGGCTATTCAATTCTGTAGAGTGGAAGAGACCCCACCAGGCACCCGGAATATCGACGCCGGTTTCATATCTCTGCATCTCACCGGCTGCTGCGCCTGGCGTGGTCAGCGGATGAGGAGTGATGCTCGCCACCCACGGTGGTTGGGGCGTCTCAAAATCGGGTCCGACCGCACAACCCGCGAACATAGCAATCGAGCCACATACAACGAGACTTAAGCAAGCTCGTTGGACAAGCGGCGCGAGCGGCAGGAAATTGCGAATTGCAGGATCTCGCATTGAGTACGCATGAGCACATTTCACAACGCGTCGCCGCCACTGAAGCCGGTTTTACTTACTCGGGCATTACAACCAGTCCGCAAGAGAATCACTTGTTGCGCGCAAGTAACTGAGAGCCCAAAATTGCGCAAACTAAAAGATGATTAACCGCCATGCTGATGCGAAGATGGGCTCAGATGTCGCGTATGAATTTGGGCGCCGACTCCAAGCGCAGGCTAAACAATCAAAGCATGCTTTGACCGGCCCCAATCCCACTAGGCCAGCGAACGATGCGAGCACAGATTTATGCGATAATCTTAGTGGCCGTCCTCGCTGCTTCCCCTGCACACGCCGCGCCGCGATCGGGACAAGGCATCGCGCTTGGCATGACAGAATCGCAAGTTGTTCGAGCGATGGGGCGACCTGCAGCAATAAGATTAGAACGAAATGCTGTTGTCTGCTTCGGCTACCCAACCGATGAAAGAGGCTTACTTGACCGCTTGCAGGTTCTCTCGTTCAGATCAGGCATTTTAGTGTCGATTGATAACTCGCGGTCTGCGCTTGACCGGTACTGCTCGCGAGCGGCCGCTGCTTGGGATTTGCCTCCGCTCCACACGGTCACATGCTTCCGAAAATTTTGGCTGAGGTGCCCTTGATTCCTGGTTCGCCATGGCCCGCGTGCAGCTCCCTACAACGCGGCCTCCTCCGTTTCTCCGGTACTGATGCGTACTGCGCGCTCGACAGACCAAACGAATATGCGCCCATCTCCCAAGTGACCGGTCACTGCAGCGTTACGGATCACTTCAAGCACGTTGTCGAGTTCCTCGTCGGGTACGACGACCTCGATCTTCACTTTGGGCACATCGGAGTCCCAGGAACCTCCCGCGCCCGTGCCCGCGCCCGCTCCGGCTCGTGGCGGGCTGTGCGTTTTGACGTCGCTGATGGTGATGATCCGCCCCAGCCGAGAAAGTGCTGTCCGCACGTCATCCAACTTGAAGGGCTTAATGTTTGCGGTAATCAGCTTCATGGCTCTACCCCGCCTGGGCAGTCGCGCCGATGGAAGCTAGACTATCATGGCGCAAGCCGATTTGAACAACAGAGAAACTCTGACCCTGGATAAACCTTTTCGCGCAAAGGGCGACTCGTTCGGCCAAGGGCTGCGCGGCTTCCGCGGCATCATCCGTTACCTGCCTTAGACCCCCGTCTCGACGCAGTGGCAGAAAGTACGACTGAGCCGGCGTTGACTAACACAAGAAAGCGCGGAGCGACGTCCTTAACACGGTAAGGTAATAGAGCGATAGCTCCATCATGCTCCAGACTTCCGAGGACCGTTGAAATCGGCGTCCTACCGACCTTAAGGCGGATGCGCGTGCCGCGCGGAATGGCCGCAGTGGCAGAAGCTCCATTACACAGCCTCCACACCGTCAGATCCCTGATTGGATACACGTAGCCATCAGAGCCGTTGGCAAGGCAATGATGCGAAACACTGAGCCCGGTGACCTCGGCCAAGATCGTCCGATTGACCAGCTTTTGTCCGTTGAGCCGTGCCCAAGAGGATACAGGCCATGAGGCACCATACAAACTGCCTCGCACAGCCAAGTCGGCAAGCACCTCATATTCAACATCGTGTTCCGCCGCTCGAAACAGACGCGCGGTTAAACGAGCCGGCATAGGCTGGGCCAAATGCGCCTCCACAACGAGGGTATCCGTTCGCGATAGTTAGCGACCGGGCCAGCGCTGCACTTAAGTTGATTACTTATGCTTACGTGAACCTGAGAACCCGAAGCCGCTGCAACCCCTCGCGTTTAGGGAACAGCACGGTTCTCCGGTATTCGGCTTGTTGATGTTCATTCCCCGGAGCCTGGGCTCTGGCGGTGTGGGCAGCAAGACAGCGCGATGCCCAGTCAAAGCTGGTTAAAGGTTGACGGCAGGTCAGGAGTAGCACCGCGGTCGGTCAGTTGAACGCGGACCTTTATCTAAAGATTGTTGATCAGCATCAGACGTAGGCCTTGCATAGCGTTCACCGTCATCTCCCTCGCAGGGCACTTCGTATCGGGCTTCGTGGGGCGAATCCTTCGCAGGTCGTTGAGACCACACCATCCCTTATTCCAGGGAGGAAAAGTGCGGGTGCCCCCTCGGTAGACACTTGTAGATGACGTAACTGCCTTCATCTACTACTTCACTCCCGGAACGGGATGGTCGCGCGGATCGCCGGATTCCGGCTTCTTGCTGTCGAACACCTGCTCAGTGTGAGCGCGCGCGCCGGCAACCTGGCTCGAGCTAAGCTGGCAGGTGTTGTCCTTGTCGAGCAGAACAAACGCGCGGTTGGGTTTGTCGACAAACTCCTCGCGCGAGAGCTTGCCGTCACCATTCGCGTCATAATAGCTGAGATCAACCGTCTGGAACATCCGGTCGGTATGGACGATTGTCGCGTATTCAGTGCGATCGATGAAACCATCGTGATTTGCGTCGGCCGCGTCGAAAAGCTCTCCTGCGTAGGCTTTCCATTCGTCACAGGTGACGATGCCATCGTGATTGCGATCCCAAACCCCGGCCGCAGAAAGGAATACGCGATCGGTTTCCGAAACCGAGGATGAAAATGAGGATCCCGAGCAGCCGGGCAGAGCCGTGAGCAGCCCAGCGGTTGCGCCGGCCCCTATAGCAAACCGCATCAGCAATCTTAGGACACAGAACATCTGCGCCCGTCCTTTTTTAGGCCTCCAGACACCTAAACTTACGCAAGCCGTCAATTCTCAGTGGGCGTGAATGACTTGCTCGGCAACCCAGCCCGTCACGCTGAGGCTAAGGGCCGGACCAGCGCGCTGGTCGAGCGCGGCGCGCGTGGATTTAAGATCAGTGATCCTCGAAGCATCATCCCCACGGACCTGACCAGCTGCGGCATCTGATTGGTGAACGTCCTTCGGGTCGATGGCAAGGCTGCTGCCCAGGTTGGGGACGCTCATGTCCTCCGCCCTTGAAGGGGTTATTGCGAGCGCACTGAGCAACGTCACAGCCGCACAAACACGCCAACGCCGGGTCGCCATTTGACTACCCCGTTGAGGATCATCCAATTTGTAGGGGCTTGACGGGCTCAATTTGAGGGCGTTCCTAGCTATTTTCTTTAAGCGTGCCACCTTGGCCACACGATCAGTACTGGCCGCAGCTGCTTGGCACATTTGGCTCTTGTGGATCTGCCTCCGGCGAAGACGAGGTGTCGCAATTAGCCGCGGCGACTCAAAGCGACGAGCAGCAATCCAAGCACTAGGAATGCCAAGCCCGCGTAGGCCCATTTGCTGTCACCGATCATGAAACTGGAAGCCGGATACTGAAAATAGCCGGTCCCTTGGCCGATCCAAACGGCGCCCAAGAGAATGAGAACAATGCCTGCAATCAGAAGAGCAAGCCGCATCGAAAATCTCGTATCGGTCGCTTCATCTGGGTCAGGATGGTGCAGCAGGGTGGCAAAATCTAGGTGCCCATATGCCTATTCTGGTGAGTTCTGATGCGTGAGCGACGCCATCACCGAGGGGCATGTCGCACATCTGGTCTGTTCGTCGAAGCGCGGGATTGTTACTTCAGCGAGCCGACTGCGACAGGCGAGGCCACTGGAAAGAAATACTTGAAGCCGAAACGCACTTCGTCCGTTGTCTTCTCAATCCTGCCCATGGTCGTCGTTCCTGCCAGGGCGACCTGCGAGCTGCCATAGTCTGCGTGCGAGTACTCGACCTGCATGAAGGTGTTCGGGATTAGGAACGGTGTCGGCATGTCGACCCCGGCGCCAGCAAACCAGCCGTTCTCAAAGTCACTGGTCGACACGTTCGATCGCATTCAAAAAGGCCTTGTCCCACGGCCCGTCGATCACATCCGATTTTTTTGTGCCGCCTTCCATCGATCCACTATCCTTCCATAGAAGAAAGTCGGACGACCCTCAGACGCCCATGAGGGCGATATACGCGATGGCCCCGGCTACGATGCCGAGCAACGCGACGCACGCAATGACGACTGTGGTTTCGTAAGGCTCGTCGACGTCGCCCCGGAATTTGGAGCCCTGCAAAAGATCGAATGAGACCTCATCCACTCGCCCGGTGGCGACGTCTTCGCGTCTCATCGGTTCCCTCGCAGAGTTTGATCGGCCAAATGCAAACCAGCACAAAGGCTCCGCCGCAAACTGTTGGCGAAAACAGATACGAGCCCATGTAGACCGATTCAGGTTACGGGCGGGAAGGTTTGGTTTTGGTGTCGCACCAACTTGGCAGCCGGGCAGTTCCTGCCGCCTATGCTCAGCCGTTCACTCCCCAAAGGACTGAAGGTTCTCGATGAGGTCCTTCGAGATGGGCAAGCGCTTGGCGTAGAAACGCTCGATTTGGCCGACGCTGGTTCCGGCGTTCTTTGCGAGCGAGTAGATGTTGACTTTGCCTTGGGAGAGGACGAGCCGCATACAGATCGCAGTATGCCGAAGGCAGTATATGCTCCGGTCGGTGTTCGACTTGAGGTCGTGCTTGAGTCCCGTAACATTGAGCAGGTGATTGAACTGGCGCTGAATGATGCGCGCGGCAGTGGCGCGGTTGGGATAGTCGGGAAGGAACAAATAATCCTCGCCACTGGCTTGAGGGTTTCGGGCTTTTATTCGAGCGTAGACGGAAACGGCGCCAAACATCGTTGCCGACTGCCGGGCGCCCGTCTTGCCCTTCCGGATGGTGAGCAGCAAATGCCGCGGGTCCTCCTCGATAACGCTCACGTCGCTGTGCTTGAGGGCATAAAGCTCGGAAATGGTCGGCCGTACGAACGAGTGAACAGAGAACAGAATGAGGTCATACAACTCGGCCGTAACGGGTATGCCCCTCACGATCACTTTGTCGGCGGCCAACTGCTCTGCCCCTTTCAGCAGGGCCTTATATTCGTCGGCTTCCTTGGGAACGAGAGGGGCAAACCAGAAGAACGGGCCGGGGTTGTCCTTCTGCTTGGGCCGGGGCGTAGCGGGCACCGCATCAATTATCCCATCATCGCGCGCCGTCTTGAGCACGTTGCGGAACGTCGCCATCAGCATGTTGCGGGTCGAGGCGGAGAGATCCGGTCGCCTCTTAGCCAGCCCGTCGATGAAGAGCTGGTAGTCACGGGTCTTCAGCTCCCGCACGTCCCGATGGCCGAAGTGGCGAACGAGCCCCCAATCATCATTGTCGAGGAAGAGCTTGGTCGTACGGATGTAGTTCTTGTTGCGCTCGCCGCTCTCCGCCAGCTGACGGCCACGCGCGATCGTCTTGCCGGCGTAGGCCTTGAAGCTGAACTCGGGCGGTGCCGCGCGGTTGGCGTCTTTGAACCCGAGCGCGATCTCTTCGGCGACCTGGCGAGCGTTGAGCTTCCCAGTCTCCTTGGTAGAGCGGACCACGTAGCGACCGGCTCGGGGATCCCAGACACGGGCGAGCCAGTAGGGGGAAGCGAAGGTCCGGTAGATCGCCACTCCTCTAGACAGGCGCTCGATCTTGCCGTTCAGTCGGTGCTTAGAGCGTTTTCGGGCCACGACTCGTCTCGGTCGGCAAAGCTCAAAGCTGAGTGAATAAACTTGACCTAAGCTATTGAAACAACGTCAAGAAAGCATTTTGTACTCAGAAAGTTATAAACCCTACCTATAAACTAGTGCCTAAGCAATTGAAATCATTGGTGAGCACGAAAACTCTTAATCAGCGGGTCGCAGGTTCGAATCCTGCTACACCCACCACTTTCTTCAAGAAAAATAAAGGCTTATATGGTTAATTCCATTGACGGCCGCGCCGCCACCAACCTATAAACTCCTATAAACTAAAATCAGGGAACGGGTGCCGGGAAGGGACACGGTTTCACCCGGTGAAACAGGGATCTAGGGGTGCGGGGGCGGTGCTTTAGCGCGGAGTTGAAGTTGGGGCGGGCTGTGCTCAGCGCGGTCCTCGTGCTCGGCTTAGGCGCGTGCTCTATGCCGAAACTGCCGACACTCGGCGGACCCGCGCCGGATCAACCTCAGGAGCTGGACTGCGCCGCTCTCGACGCCGAGAGAGCGCGCCTGCTCGCCGAGCGAGAAGATCTCAACGCGCCGCTGCTCGCCTCGAAGACCGACGCTCAACGAGAGGCCGAGCTCACTCAGCTGAATGGGAAGCTGTACACGGTGGTGAAGGCTCAGTCGGACAAGAGCTGCCCTGCGGTGGCCACGGGACTGACGGGGTCGGTTGTGCGGTAGCTTGGTGCCGTCACTTTTCAGACGGCCCGGGCGCGGCCGCATTTCACCCAGTGAAATTAAGGGACCGCGAGCAGTGTGGTGGGCGCTAGTCATTTCAGAATTTAGAGAACTGGAACTGAAGTCAGTATGCCAACGTTGCGGCCGGCTCATCCGCGGCATGCTCGTCGCAGCGCTTGTGCCCCATCCCCAAATCTTCGCCGAGGTGGTCCTGAGCTAACGCGAGTTGAGCGCCACGAAGTTATAGGGTCCCGTGTCGACATGAATGTGGCTCATCGTGGCGTAGGTCATGATGCCACTGACCCATCCCTCATGGCGATGGGCCATGAGCCACGCCACGATCTGTTGTTTGCTGTGCCCCTTGCTGGGAAGGAAGTCGATGGCGCGCCCGTAGGCGTGCTGCGACAGGGTTGCGGTGCCGGCGATGGAGCGCTTGACACAGGTACCTTCGCTAATATCGACCGGCCCGAATTGGGCCTCGATATGCGCCAATAGCTGTTTGCCGCTCTCGTGCAGACAGGTCCACAGGGGGCTGCCTTCCTGCTTGCGTTTGGCATAGGCAACGGCGATCAGAGATTTCTCAATCAGCAGGGCCTGTTCCTGCTCATCGCTGAGGCCGCGCGGCAGGGGCGCGGGGGGTGGCACCTCTTCTTCTTTGCGCGGCGCCGTCACGCTCTTAGGGGTGATCGTCGCCGCTTTCGGGACGTAGGCGGTCGGCGTAAAGGCCGCAGTGCGCACGGACCGCCGTGGCTCCTCGCGTGGGGCGATACTGTGATCAACACTCGCGCCATAAGCCCCTTGGGAGAAGTTGCCCAGAACGATGGGGCCGCCATCGCTGTAGGCCGCATCGGCCGGTACGGAAAGGCTCGCGGAGGCCAGTCCCAGGGCGGCGAAGACCGTCAAAACTCTCATGGATTCCCCCGTTGTAGTTCTTCAACTACTCTTCAATTCCCTTGAGGCGCAGGGGTTCCTCGGCGTGCGCGAGTGCCGCACCCAATGTTCACGCAATTCGCCTCCCAATCTGAGGTCGGCAAATCCCCGAGCAGTGGGATGGGAACGTTGGCAAAATTGAGAGTGAGCCCATGTCGACGCAGGAGCAGCGCATCACCACCGCGGTGATCACATGCCCCCCGGGAGCACTCAGTCTTTGCAGCCCGATTGTTGCGGTGGCTTTGCGCCAAGCCGTGGAGCGTGTCGAGGGAAGATGCCGCTCTGAAGTCGACGGCCAATCCCGGGGGACCCAGGCGTTCTGGCGGTTGGCCTCGATCTGTCGTTCGGTCGTCATCGAAATTTACTCCTCTTGGCTATCGTTTAGCCGTCGTTCAACCGAGCTTTGCTAACTCACCAAATTTGAGGGAGCTTTCGCTGGCCGCAGCAGGCTCCTCGGTACACGACATTGCTTTGCGAGGATCAAATGCGAATTGCAGCGATGAGGCTCGGCCGGAACGCTGTCTGTACGGTTGCATTTGGAGGCTTGGCACTGGTCGGCGGAGCAGCTTGCGCCGACGAGAGCGCGGCCGATGCGATTGCAGAAAAGTTCTCGCGCGCAACTGAGGACTCGGAGCAGCGCGAAGCGAAAGCCAAGAAGGCCGAGGCCGAACGGGCAAGTATGGCTGCCCGCAAGGTCGAAGCTCGTCGCAAGGCTGAGGCTGAGCGCAAGGCCGCCGAGCAACGCAAGGCCGAAGCGGCCGCGCTACGCTTGACCGAGGTGCGCAAAGCCCAGGAAGGCCGCCTAGCCGATGCAGCACGAGTTGCCAAGGAGGCCGAGGAGAAGCGGCTTGCCGATCAATTCAAGCGCGCCTTCGAGCGCGGCCGCTCCGCTTGGCTCAACGCCCAGTAGGAGTGGCAGAATTGGGCTTCCGCCAGCAAATGTAGTCGAACCTTAACCTTGAGCCAGGTGTAGTCAGCGAGTACGATACGCTAAGGAACAAATCTGCCGCCCTTGCGTTGGTTCGGGAGTTCGAGGTGGCGACGATGGTGCAAGTTCCTATCCATCAGTGTGCGGGCGTCCTCATATATCTCCTCGCAATCACTGGGATCGGCTTACTGGGTACGAAGCTCTCGTCGGTAGTGGCGGAACAAGTGATTGTCCTTGCTCTCCCGCATTTAGAAAACGGTCCCCCCAAGCTATCGCTCATCAATCAAAGGCGTATCGACGCAACGCTGGCCGTTCCGCCGCTGCCTGGAGGAGCGCGAACACGGATTGCCGCGCTAAAGACACCTTCTATGCCCGCCGTTGTTCTGGCTGCGCGGCTTGATCTTGCCGAAAGGGAAGACGTGGTTGACACCGCATTTTCTATCCATGTCGCACCAGCCGCTGACGGCTCGCTCAAGCCAGATTCGCAACCCTCTTCCATCGCGGCTCGGATATATGGGTTCCGAACGGTACGTTCGCACTCAAAATACGCAGCTGTTTCCGCCCGCGATATTTTTAACCGGGGCTTCGGCGTCCTATCCGTGGCGGCAAATTAAATATGATCACGCCGAGCCGCTCCGTCCTCATGCTCACCTGCCTGGCTGCGGTCGCTAGCTGCACCGGGTCAGCGAATGCGCGCAGCAATCGAGAAACCAAGTGGGACGACGTCGCGCAAGGCCGAGTTGCGGGCCCTCCTGTCATAGCGGTCGTTGCCCTCAAACAGCAGCGGGTCACTGTCTACGATGCGGACGGACCCATCTTGCGTGCCCAAGTCTCTAGCGGACGAACTGAGTATGAAACACCCGTTGGGGTCTTCAGCGTCCTGCAAAAGGAGGCAGAGCATCACTCCAATCGCTACGATGATGCTTCTATGCCGTTCATGGAGCGCATCACGTGGTCGGGGATCGCGCTCCATGCCGGGGCTTTGCCCGGCTATCCTGCTTCGCACGGCTGCATCCGACTTCCCTATGAGTTTGCCGAAAGGTTGTTCGGCCTGACCAAACTCGGAACGCGGGTTGTCATCGCCCGCAACGATGTTGCCCCAATCCCTTTCTCTCATCCCAATTTGCTGAAACCGAGTCTCACTGTCAGTGATGTCCGTTTCCTCGTCCCAACCTCGGATCAACCAGCTCGGGCGACGAGCCTCGCAAATGATCCGAAGCACGACGTTCTCGATGCGGTAACGGGTCGGCTGAACGCTTTGCGGTCAGTGGCCGAGACCAGAAAAGCCGCGGCAGACGCGGCAACAAAGGAAGCGAATAAAGCCAAACTTGCTTCACAGCGATTTGCGCCCACCAAAGATCAGGCGCTAAAGGCGGTGCACAGTGCAGAGCAGGCGGCAACCAAGGCCGAACAGCAAGTAGCCGAGGTTGAGCGAGAACTTCAGGTTGCTGGTTCAGCGGCCGCGATCCGGCGAGCCGAAGATCGCAAGGCGAGAGCATCGGCTAATTTGAACGACGCACAGCGGCGGCTGGAAACCATCCGGATCAAATGGCAACCCACCATCGATGCTGCGGATCGGGCCATTGAGAGAGCGACCGCTGCTGAGTCTCAGAAAGTGGCGGCATTGGAGGCAGCTCGGGAAGCGAAGCGCAAACTGTCGCCGGTCTCCATCTTCATCAGCCTGAAGACCCAGCGTCTCTACGTGCGCCAAGGATTCGAGGCGGTTATGGAGATGCCGGTCACGATCCGTGATCCCGACAAGTCGATTGGCACCCACATCTTTACGGCGGTCGACTACGACAAGGGTGGCGTGGGCATCCTTTGGAATGTCGTTTCGCTCGGCGGCGGACAGTCTGATCAAATCAGTAAAACGAGCAGAGATGGTACTCCTCAAACAGACACGGCTGCGGCGACGGCGGCTATCGACCGCATCACCATCCCGCAAGAGGTAATCGACCGCTTCTCTGACTCTGTTTGGGTCGGCTCCTCCTTGATTATCTCTGATGAGGACCTGAACAAGGAAACCGGACCTGCAACGGATTTCATCGTAGTGAGCAGCACCGACCCACAAGGCGGGTTAATAATGCGCAAGCTCGAGCCGCCCACAGTTGGGAGGGCGGGGAGGTATGTGACGGACCAACGATCCCCTGAGAAGCACGAGGATGACGCCGCTTTCCGGCATCCTTTCGGCGGTTTCTTCCCTGGCTGGTAAGCGAGCCGAGCAACTTACTCACACCCGGAAAAGAGCGTCGACCGATCAGTTTCAAGTCGCTTAGGAAATTGGCAGTCGAGAGGACTAAGGGTTCCAGGGAAAATACCTGCGAATCGCTCTCCACGGACGCCGCGAATTCCCTGCTTTTGCCGCCGAGAATTTTGCGGCAATTCGCTGCGCACCACTGTGCTCTAGGAACGCCCCCACGGGGCTCCATCGAGGCCAACCCTCTTGCCAGATGAAATCGCTGGGTTTCAGTTCACCCGTGGCAAGGAGCACGCCTAGCTTGTCGCGGGAAAAGGGACCATCAATTTGGTGCCCGTTGCGGGCGGCGTACCATTGAAGGTCGTCGGTCATATCCGTTCCCCCAAGCTAACCTGCCCGCACCGTTGCGCTTACCCACGGACGCCACCGACTGCCGCCGCGTAGCCGCAGGCTCGGAGGATCGCGCGCGCTTGCGGCAATCGACGGTTCAGTTGGCGAGCCACACTACCAGCAAAGCACAGAGCCCCGTCGTCGCAGCGACAACAAGAGCGACCGCAATGATAGTACCTATCGTCATTGTGCAGACCCCCGTCCGCGTGTCTAAGGGTTGCCTAAAGAGTGAAGTGGTCGGCAAAAGGGCGCGTATGCTCATTCATCTGATTACCGGGTTTCAATCACACGAGCAGTGCCGCGATTGTCTTTTGTTGCAATCCATTTGATCGCACCGAGCATACCAGCCCACAAATCGCCTAGCTCGTTTGGCCCCCTCACTGTTCACTTAGCTGGACGGGGGTTCAGTCATGGGTTTGAAGCGCGAACAGTCAGGTTTTTTCCGCCTGTCGAAAGACGAGGAGGCCGTCATCAACGAGCTGGCCGCGTGCATGTCAAAGAAAGCGCCAAGCCCAGGTATGGAAGCCGCCTTTGACTACGTTGGCCGCGTGATTGCCCGCAGGCGATATGGCTATGCTTCCGAATGGAGACAGCTTGCTTCGTGGACCGAACAAGACTGGGATCGCTGGCTCAGCGCTACTGATCCGAACTAGTTCTGAGGGGAAAAGGCTGGCTGACCGATCCGGGCGTCAGTTTGACGGTAGGTGGAGGTATGATAGGCGTACCATTGGGGCCGACGGACGGGCACGGCGTCTCTTTGTTGAACCGGAGGTTCTGCCATGGCGAGTTCCCGAGATTTACGGGCGACGCAAGGTCTCCCGCGCGAGGCACGTGAAGCCATCGAAGCAGTTTTCGACGCCCTTTCCGCCTGGCGCGATGAGGTAGGTGCGAGCACGGAACGATACAGCGAAACCGTCTTGGACAAGATGGCAGCCGCTGCACGTGCTCTCGGTTGGCCCAAGGAGCTTGTTGAAGCATCGCACAAGCATCTGGTGCAAGCGTCGAAGATGCAAATGCACGTAATCGACCAGTTGATGGACGCTTGGCAGAAACAACTAACTTCACCAATGGCTGATCCGTTCATGGCACAACTGCGCACGCTTCCCGGCGCAGGTTTCGGCCTCACGCCTGAGACCATGTCCAACCCTCTCGGTTTCTGGATGCAAGCAGCCGAGATGTGGCAGCGCAACTGGGAATCGGCGCTGTCGATGTGGACTTCGGGTTCGTCGCGACCGCATTAATGCGGGAGATGGTGCAGGTTTGCCAGTAGCTCCGACCCCTTCTGTGTCGATGCGGCTACCAATTGCTCTTGTAGCCTGTCGAGGGTCTCGGCAAGGTCAAAACTCGCATCGCAGATCGCGCGGCGTTGTTCGTCAGATTGCGCGCGCCACAGGTCCACGAGCGCGAACAGAGCGGCATAGCCTGCCGTCGTCTCCTGCATACTTGCCAGCAGTTCTTGAGAACGCTCGTATTCGAGGGTGACCTCGTCCTTGCAAAGGTCGAGGACGCGCAGAAACTCATCTCGGGACATGCCTGGAAATTTGCGGTGGATTAGCGCGAGTGCAAGACCTTCGGCGAGATCAGCCTTGATGAAGCGGCTAAGCGTCTTTGCCGCTTCCTTTGATCGGCAGTGAGCTTGTCCCATGGCTGGGTTCCTCCATCGGTGCTGGGGTGCACTTCAAAAAGCGCGACCAACCACAACCAGGAATGCGAGGAAGGCGAGTGCCACCACGATAGTGCTGAGGGCGAGCATGGCCTGTCCTTCCACGAAAAACGAGAACTTGGCGTGCCCTCTGCCATCACCCCGCGATGGACCAACTTAAATCAGCGATGATTATTACGGCAGAACTGGGACTACCAACGCCTCACACTTCCGCCACCATGGCCCCAACTGTCCACGATTCGGCGATCTTAGCGAGTCCAGCGTCCGTCGCCGGCACTGGGCGGCAGGTCGGACTGCCTCATCTCTTTAAGCCGTGCCTGCGCTGGAGCCGCAGGAACGGACGAATAGTAGTCTGCCGTTGAATTGAAGCCCTGCCACGTGACCGTTACCTTAGCGCCGATTTGGGCGCGCGGATAAAGGTCCAGCACATCTTGATTGTACATGCGGATGCAGCCCTTAGAGGCGGCTGTGCCGATGGTCCATGGCGCGTCCGTGCCGTGGATACGATAGGAACTGGCGCCGAGGTAGAGCGCACGAACGCCTAAGGGGTTCATGGGGTGGCCTCCCGGTACCCAAGGGGGCAGCCGCGGGTTCTCTGCGAGCATGTCCGCGGTTGGCCGCCAAGGAGGATTGACCTTCTTGTCAGAAATTTTCGTGACCCCCTGCCAGCGGTCTTGCTCACGGGGGATGGCGATGGGGTAGCTGATGGCTTCGCCGGGGCGGGTGACAAAGTACAACCGGCGATCCCCGAAGCTGACGATGATTTCCCCGGACGGAAATTGCGGACTGAATCGCACCCGCTCACGGCCGCTTGCGTCACGCTGGTCGCCTCCACCCCAATCCCAGAACACTTGGGCTGTCGCGGGAAGACTCAACGCCGCGATGAGAGATAGGCTTAGAATGCCCCTCACGATTCCCCCCCTTCTGCTACACACAAAACTCCGTTCGCTGCCGCTCCCCTCTCCTACTGTTGACAGTAGTGTGGCAGGAGCAGGGTAATTCGGCCCATTTTTCAGCTTCGGTCCGTGTAAGAGCGCGCGGCAGGCCTTGTCCAGAGATCGTTAGCACAGAGATCGTTAGCCCGGGAGCCGGGGGCTGGCAGCGCCGCCGTATAGAAGCACCGCCATCCAAGCAATCGCCAGCATTCGCCGTTCTCCTGTTTCGCGGAATGATCAATTGATTTGCGCCATCATCCGGAGTAGGACCCCCGAACCAATCTCTTCCACAGAATGAGGTAGCCGCAATGGCACGAGCCAACGGTCTTGATAAACTCTCGTACGCTGACTTGCTAACTCTTCAAGAAAAAGTCGCGGCCGCCATTGTCGCGCGTAAATCTGAAGACGCCAAAGCGACCAAGGATCAATTGCGCGCTTACGCGGAGAAGGCAGGGTTCAAGCTTGAGGAGCTCTTTGGCAAGCGCGGAGCCAAAGGCTCTGGCGTCGCCAAGTACCGCAATCCCAAGGATGCGTCGCAGACGTGGACTGGCCGCGGCCGGAAACCGAATTGGCTTATCGACGCCGTGAAGAAGGGTGCGAAGATAGAGTCTTTCGAGATCTAAATCCGCCGGCTGATCCGCAGGAATGACCCTGCGACGAAAGTATCAGGCAGGTCCTGTTTCACAGAACGGGCAATGGGACTATATCAGGGCCGCTGCCGCGACTTGCTCCCCCCGCAAGATTAGCCGTCCCCCGGCTTCGTGGCATGCCAGAGGCGCTACGGTCTGCCACCAGGCCGGGCGCCTCTTTTTTTGGTGCGACGCTGCTGAACACCGAGCGGACGCGTCTACTCGCGGTGAGATTTGATCTCAACGCGCCGTTGCTCTCTTCAAAGACCGACGCGGAGCGAGATGCCCAGATCCTCCACGTGAACGGGAAGCTCTATACCATAGCGAAGGTTCAGTCGGACAAGAGCTGCCCTCTTGTGGCGAACGCGCCGCCATCTTCGGTTGTGCGGTAGAGGCCCGCACCGCCGACAACCGAGCCTGTGCCTTCGTTATTCCCAAGCAAGTGCCTCGCCGTCAAGCGTGGGAAGCGACTGCCATGATTTGGTGGCGCGAGCTTCGCCGCAGGGCCCTGGTTCGGTCATTCGGTTAGATCATCTGCTAAAGACGTGGTCTAGAGCGACGACATAGAGAAAGCCGAGGCAGCCGAGGAAGACGATAGAAACCAGCGCGTGATGAGCAAGGAATTGTGTCATGCTCACTCTCCTTCATGCTCAAGGGCCACGAGGACTATAACCCTGCCGAGGGACCGATGAGAGCTACCTCTCGTCACGAACGTGCCGCCGTCTTCGGTTGTGGGATAGCTTAATGGTAGTGGCGTCTGTAGGCTTCGCGATCGGCTTGGGTAACGTATCCGCCTTCATCAAGGGCTCGGAGACAATCTCTGTCCAGTCGGTGTGATCTTCCCATGGATCGCATACAGGCGTTGCCACTCGTAGAGTAGGCTTGGTAACTGCCGCAATATCTCTTGAAGTCGCTCTCACAACTTTGCTGAACATCTAAGGCCGTGCTTTCGCTGGCGGTCATGGCGAGAACGATCAGACAGCTACCGACCAACAGCATAATTGATCGCATAATCTCTCTCTTATGAGGAGGGCACACCAGAGTCTGGTGGCCCGGCAGTCTTACCGCCGACGGACGAGGGCGTCATCGCGGTTCTTTATCCGCTGCCAATGATCTGATTTCCTCGTCGAGATAGTAGCGATTGACCCAGCCCCTCGTGCGATTATGTCGGACAGGGCACCAGACATCCTCGCAGTCACCTACGATCTCTACTCCGTATCCATCTGCTGGAATAGTTCCAATGGCGGCGTGATACTCGGAGGGCCCGCTGCGCACGACAAGCAAGTCATCCATGCTCACGCGGGCAACCCGAAACGAAGGGTGCCCAGAAGAAGCGCGCGTTGCTAAGTTAACCGGATAACGAGCTGGTCCTGCATTCGCCGCCGGAGTCGTACTCGTGATCAATCGATTGGTGGCGCGAATGTTTGGGGTGCTCGCCTCAGGCTTTGCGAGTTTGGTCCCCCGAGAGAACGCTTGGGGTGCTTCGCTCATGCTTAGGTCAACGGCAGTAAATCGAGGTGCTTCCCAGTGGGAGCTATCGTCGGCTTGCGCGACCGTAGTTTCAGCGGGCGACTCGGGAACCGCTGTCGCTTCACTCGAAGGAGCACCTCGCCTAGTGTCGATCGGCGGCGTGCTGGCGATCGCGGGACCTTGCGGAGTGGCGATGGTGGCGGTGCCGTTCTTGCCTTCGGCATCCTGCCAATAAAGTTTCGCACCCTCGCGCTGAAGCGTGACGCAGCGTGTTTGTGCCTCAAACCACCTGAACCATTTGACGCACAGCTGATCGTGATCAATCCACCAGCGCCCCCGGTCATGGGCTGCTCCGAGCGTGGAGGCAAGCGGTCCTGCTTCGCCAGTTACCAGCCCGTCGGCAGAGATCCGTACAGGCACAGCCACGCCGAGAGGCGTGTCAATTTCAAGAAGCGAACCGACGAGACTTTGGCGGATGGCCTCTTCTGTAAGGCGTACCGGTGCTGCCGCGAGTGTGGACGCGAAGGCCAGCGTGCCCACGAGGATAATCAGACGCAGCATATGCCCCCCAGACCATTTCTTCTTTCGTAGTCGCGGAAAATGGCAGGAGGCCGGCAGCTTGGCACGCGGACGTACACGACGGGATTTCTCATTTTGGGCATATCGTTGCTGCGCAGCACCCTCGCGGCAGCCCATTAGTAGCTCCGACCCAGGCTGCTGCTGTTGACTTGGGTCAACAGAGCGGGCCTCTGGCGGCTCATGTTTGCAAAGTCGGGCCCGTCGTCCATCTGGGATCGTTGTAGCAGGCGGCCGAGGGGCAAGTGAGAGGAGGACGAATGCGATATCTGCACACGATGGTGCGCGTCAGAGACTTAGACGAGAGCCTTGACTTTTACTGCAGTAAGCTTGGGCTCGAAGAAGTCCGACGCATGGACAATCCCAAGGGGCGCTTCACCTTGATCTTCCTTGCGGCGCCGGGCGACTGTGCGCGGGCCGAAGCGGAGCGCGCTCCCTTACTTGAGCTCACCTATAATTGGGACAAAGAGGATTATGGATCGGGGCGCAACTTTGGCCATCTCGCCTTTGAGGTAGATGACATCTATGTGTTCTGTCAGCGGCTGGGAGACGCCGGCGTTACCATCAACCGGCCGCCGCGCGACGGACACATGGCCTTTATCCGATCACCGGACAACATCTCTATCGAAATCCTGCAAAAAGGATCAGCGCTCCCGCAGTGCGAGCCCTGGGCCTCAATGGCCAACACTGGGACATGGTGAGCTGGGATTTTCATTCCCCGCGAAAATAGCCCGGTTACGTCAACCGGGCTTGAGGTCGGGTAGTGGAGGCCGAGCTCACTCAGCTGAATGGGAAGCTGTATACGGTGGTGAAGGCTCAGTCGGACAAGAGCTGCCCAGCGGTGGCGAATGTCCCGCCGTCTTCGGTCGTGCGGTGATGTCCTCGCGTGTTGTGAGATTGGAACCACAACCCGGTTCGGCCGTTTGGGATGACCTCGCCTGAAGCTCGTCTCGCCCCACGCCGCGAGTCTCTATAGTTCGGGAGTGATCCATGAAAAAATTCTTCGCCTTGTTCAGTATCCCCGCCTCGGTCGTTGACGAGTGGAAAAGAAGTACCCCGCCGGAAAAAATGAAGGCCGCCTCGGAAGAAATGATGGGCGCGTGGAAGAAGTGGATGACGGATTACGAGAAGAGCCTAGTTGATAAGGGCAAGCCACTGGGCAAGACCAAACGCGTCACCGCGAAAGGCATTTCCGACGTGCGGAACGATCTGAATTGGTACCTGATCTTGGAAGCGGAATCTCACGAGGCGGCGGCAAAAATGTTGGCGGACCACCCGCACCTGCGGATTCCTGAAGCTTCGATCGAGGTTATGGAGATTTCTGAGCGGCCTGGGATGTAACTCTTGCTGCCGGATCGCGCACGTAGAGCTGAAACTGGACGACAAGCCTGAGCTCACTCAGCTGAACGGGAAGCTCTACACGATAGCCAAAGCCCAATCAGACAAGAGCTGTCCTGCTGTGGCCACGGGACTGACGGGGTCGGTTGTGCGGTAGCTTGGTTACAGCCCTGGGCTTACGGCTGGTAGAACAGTCCGGCGGAGGGGAAGCGCATCTGCTGAACCGCTCTGGCGCGGATCACTTCGGGGTCGCGCTCGCCGAAATTAAAGATCGTAAGGAACACTTGCTCCAATTGCTCTCGGCGTTCCTTGTCGCGTTCTTCGGGGCCGATACCAAGCTCCTCGCAGGCCTTATAGAATGCGTGGCGCACGGCCACGAGTTCCTCATTGTGTTCAAACCACATGACACCATCCGTGTGTGCGAGACTGCGATGCCTCGAGCTTAAACCTGCCCGCGGCCGAAGTAGACGTCACCGGGAGTGAGGTTGTCCAGGCTCTCCTGAAGGGAAGCTTTACCTGATAGCTAAAGCCAGTTCGACAAGAGCTGCCCTGCTGTGGCGAATGTCCCCCGTCTATGTGCTCAATGGTAGCGGCGTCTGTAGGCTTCGCGATCGGCCTGGGTAACGTATCCGCCTTCATCAAGAGCTCGGAGACAATCTCTGTCCAGTCGATGTGATCTTCCCATCGATCTCATGCATGCGTTCCCACTCGTAGAGTAGGCCTCGTAACTACCGCAATATCTCTTGAAGTCGCTCTCACAACTTTGCTGAACATCTAAGGCCATTGCTTCTCCGGATATCGGGGCGAGCGGGGAGAGGATTAGACAAGCAGCGATGAACAGAATGCGCGATCGCATGTTTTTCCCTATGCCGCCTGTAAGACCACGCCGCCATCTTCGATTGTGCGCTAGCTTTATCGTGGCGTTGATTGACTTCCGCGCGCCATCCGCATTTTTACACCAATGCGGGACGAACCCCACCACCTAGGATCAAGGGTTCGCTCACCTTTCTTCGCCGGATCACCCATTGCTCTTGACCGGGCGCACCGTTGTAGTGCGACGGCGCATGCAGCAGCTCGGTCAGCGAGACGATGCTAAGCCCCCCAATTGGTTCGGCGGTGATGTCTGAGTTATGCGACCGCACATGACGAATAGATGGGCTCACGGACAGAGGGGACAAGAAGGATGGGAAGAATCAAACGCTCGTTCCAAAGAAGGGCTCGAACCGCTAGTGTTCACTAGCCGCATGTCGCCTTCCGAAACCACCAGGAGGTTTTGATGTCTATATCCCAGAGCGACGTTGATAGTCTCCGGCATGAAGTGGTGGCGTCCCTTCACAAGCACTGGGTCTTCTACCTAGTCGAGGGGATCATTTTGATCTGCCTAGGAGCAGCGGCTGTTATCGTTCCGCCTATCGCCACTCTCGCTGTCACCATCTTTTTGGGTTGGTTGTTCCTCATCAGCGGACTCGTTGGCCTGTTCATGACTTTTCGGATGCGAGGTGTGCCTGGTTTTTGGTGGTCTCTTATCTCCGCAATCCTGGCCATAGCCGTCGGTGCGCTCATGATCGGGAGGCCAATAAGCGGTGCCTTCTCCCTGACGCTTTTGCTTATTGCATTCTTTCTCATCGAAGGAATCGCATCGATCATGTTCGCGTTAGATCACAGACGGTACCTAGTGGGAGCTTGGGGCTGGATGCTCGCAAGCGGAATTGTTGACCTACTCATTGTGGCTGTCATCTTCGCCGGGCTTCCTGGTTCGGCCCTCTGGGTGCTCGGAATACTCCTGGGCATCAACTTGACCGTCGGTGGTGTTGCCCTCGTCGCGATGGCTTTGCAGGCGCGCAAGATCGCATCAACCGCTTCTACTGCAGTCTGAAGCGTTGCCGCCCTGTGCTCGCAAGTGGCCACTTAACTGGCTCGTTGTGACAACCGGAAAGGAGCCGAGCGAATATCGGAGACGACACCCGACCTTCGCCGCAAGTTTTGTCACTTCATTGTTTGGGAACGAAACGCTCGTCGATTCGAGTCCGACACGCGCCAATTTCGCGAAAACTGTTGCCGTGGTGCACTTGCAACCGAAGTGGTGGAGGCGCAAAGTTGTTTAACTGGCGTCGGTATCCGATTACCTCTTTGCTTTGGCATAGCCGGGTACTCACGATAGCGATGCTGGCGGGAGCCTCCCCCTGAAAAGGGTGTGGGGCTCTTCTGCGTTATGCGTGGATTTGCTGTCACGCATCGCAGCCCGCCTCGCCCCAAACGATCACTTGAGCTTGATCCAATTCCTTACGTCGTGTGACGTTCTCTCGAACCGTTCAGCGCATGGGGAGGGGGAATATGCGAGTTGAAATTCTATTCGGACTGGGCCTTGCTGCAATGATCGGACCGGCGTTTGCCGATCAAACGGGATTGGCCGACATGCACGCTTTGCGCAAGGAGGGAGGGCGGACGTGCATGTCCGATCACTTCCACTCTGGCAGTAGCTCCGGAAAAGGGAGCAGGGCGGCGGCAGAGTCCGAAGCTATCAGGTCGTGGCAGGATTTCACCGCGCTTGAGTATGGCTCTGACTGGGCGAGATACGGAAGGGCAGGGAGCCGCTCGATGCGATGCAAGCATTCTGGTGATGGCTGGGGCTGCGACCTTGAAGCCCGGCCGTGCCTGTAGGCAATAGAGTTTTGCAAACCGGCGCTTCATCGGGCTTCTTTGAGGCCCCTGTTGCAAACAGAAGAGCTGCCCTCTCGTTGCGAACGCGCCTGCCTCAGTTTGACGTCAGCTATCGACAAGCGGTCGTGACTCGGTCGGGCGTAGATCGTCAGCCTTTGACCGGGAGCGGAACCTGAACTGATTGGCACCTGAAGCGTTGCAGGGGGGTCGGACTTCGGATAGCGCGACGGGTCATCATATTGCGGAGAGTAAATATGACCTGGGCCGACGTGATGCGGACCAATGCCTCAGGGTGGACGATCTTGATCAGGCTACTTGTTGGTCTCGCCGTCTTCTTCCCCGAAGGTCTCCAAAAGCTCATCTTCCCCGATATGCTCGGAGCCGGTCGCTTTGCGAGGATCGGCATCCCCTTCCCCGGCTTCATGGGACCGTTTGTCGGCGTGGTCGAACTGATCTGCGGGGCCCTCATCGTCATCGGGCTCTTCACGCGGCTTGCCGCGATCCCGCTCATCGTCATCATGATCGTCGCTCTCGTTTCCACCAAGCTGCCCATTCTGCTCGGTCACGACGTCGGCCTCTTTCACCTGTCTGCAGATATCAAGCGCCTCGGATTTTGGAGCATGCTGCACGAGGCGCGCGCCGATCTCACCATGCTGCTGGGAGCGTTCTACCTTTTGATTGAGGGTGGCGGCGTATGGTCGCTGGATGCGGTGCTCGCACGACAGCGCTCCGTTATGTCCGGGGGAGGATAAAAATTGTGAATCTCGATCGCCGCTCGCTGCTTAAATATGGTGGGCTCATTCCCTTCTTAGGTGCTGTGCCGCGACTCGCGTGGGCTGCGGGTGAAGTCACGACCGAGAAGGCCGACTACACGCTGCGCATTGCAACCGGGCAGGTCGAGCTCGCACCCGACCACATCGTATCGGCCACCCTCTATAATGGCCAGTTTCCAGGACCGCTTCTGCGCTTCACGGAAGGGCAGCGAACCGTGGTTGATGTTTACAACGACACCGACACGCCCGAGCTCGTCCACTGGCACGGGCAAATGATCCCGAGCGAGGTGGACGGCGCAGCCGAGGAAGGCTCGCCGTTCGTGCCGGCGCTCGGAATGCATCGGATTGCTTTTGTGCCGAAACCCGCGGGCTTCCGCTTTTATCACACGCATGTCGTAGCCGGCGGCGACCTCAACCGCGGCACCTATACCGGCCAGGTGGGCCCAGTCTACATCGAGCCGAAGAACAACCCCGGCGCATATGACCGCGAAGTGTTTCTGGTGATGAAGGAGTTCCAGCCTACCTTCAGCCGCGGCGGCGACATGGCGATGGACGTGCTCGCCGGCGCTCCGCTGAAGGAGCTGCAACAGATGGGAGCCGCCGCCGACGAGGAAGCACAGGAGAAAACCAAAGGCTTCGAGGTGGGCTACGAGCTGTTCAGCGTCAATGGCCGCATGCTCGGCCACGGCGAGCCCATCCGCGTGAAGCAGGGCGAGCGCGTACTGTTCCATATCCTCAATGCGAGCGCGACTGAGATCCGCAGCCTCGCTCTACCTGGCCACGTCTTCCGCGTCGTCGCGCTCGACGGCAATCCGGTCCCCACCCAAGCGGATGTGCCGGTGCTCTGGCTCGGCACGGCCGAGCGCATCTCGGCGATCGTCGAAATGAAGCAACCCGGCGTGTGGGTACTGGGCGATCTCTCCGATGATGATCGCGGCCACGGCATGGGCATCGTCGTCGAATACGCGGGAGAAAAGGGTGAGCCGCAATGGACCAAGCCGAAGCCGGCCCGGTGGGACTACACGCAGTTCGGCAAGGCGAATGCTGAGCCAGCCTCACCCGATGAGACGATCGAGATAACGATCGTCAAGCGCAACGCTGCGCTCAACGGCTTCAATCAGTGGACCCTCAACGGCGAAGCATTTTCCATGGAAACCATGAAGCCGATGTTCATGGTCCATGAGGGGCGCCGCTACCGGTTGAAATTCCGCAACGCGAGCGACGACATCCACCCGCTGCACCTGCACCGGCACAGCTTCGAGCTCGTCCGCATCGGCGGCAAGCCGACCGCAGGCGTGATCAAGGACGTGGTGATGCTGGCCGGGTTCCAGGAGCTCGAATTCGATTTCGTCGCCGACAATCCGGGTCTGACGCTCTTCCACTGCCATCAGCAGCTGCATATGGATTTCGGGTTCATGGCGCTCTTCAACTATGCATAAGCCGAGGCAGCTATGGTTAGGTCCGCGAGCAAACGATACTTTGCCGGGCTATCGAGGAATACGTTTCTCCTCGCCTTCGCCAGCCTCTTTGCCGACATCTCCACGGAAATGCTCTTTCCGGTCTTGCCGGTCTTTCTGACGCAAACCCTGAAGGCGAGTGGCAGCGTCGTTGGCCTGGTGGACGGCTTTGCTCAGGCGACTCAGAATATCGTGCAGGGCTTTTCCGGCGCACTGTCGGACAAGCTGCGGAAGCGAAAATCCATCGCGCTCGCTGGCTATCTCATGGCTGCGGTAGCCAAGCCGCTGATGGGGCTTGCCACGACCTGGCAAGGCGTGTTCGGCGCACGGGTGCTGGACCGGCTTGGCGCCGGCACCCGCTCTGCCCCGCGCGATGCACTCATCGCTTCTTCCGTGGATGAGAGAGACAGAGGAAGAGCTTTCGGACTTGAGGGCTTTGGCGACAATGCGGGCGCATTCCTCGGGCCGCTGCTCGCCGTCTATCTCCTCTATGCGCTGCATGTTGAGTTACGTACCATTTTCTACCTTGCGATCATTCCTGGCCTGCTGGCCTTCCTCATGGTCCTATTGGTGAAAGAGCGGCCCGCAGCAGGGGTAGCCGCTAAGTCGAAGATCGATGTCGGCCTGGGGCAGTTTCCGATCGGTTACTGGAAGTATCTGCTGGCGACGGCCTTGTTCGGACTGGGCAACTCCAGCAACGCGTTTCTGATCCTGCGGACGCAGGATACCGGCGCCTCATTGGAAACGACGATCCTGATCTACGCGGGGTTCAACCTGGTCGCCGCGCTGATTTCCTATCCGGCAGGGTCACTTTCCGATAGGTGGGGCCGAAAGAATATCCTGCTCGCCTCATTCGTCATCTTCCTGATCGCCTATCTCGGATTTGCCCTCGCGCAAAACCTAGTTCCCATCGCGACCCTGTTCATTGTCTACGGATTATATCAGGGGATCTTCCGCGCTGTCGGCAAAGCCTTGGCTGCGGATTTCGTGCCAGAGCATCTTCGCGCGAGCGGAGTCGGCTGGTACAGCACGACCGTCGGGTTGTTACAGCTCGTGGCAAGCGTCGTCGCGGGATTGCTGTGGGATCGGATAGGCCACGCCGCCGTTTTCTATTATGGTGCCGTCTTTGCCGTGGTGGGGGGCATTGCTTTGAGCGTCCTGGTGCCGGTGGATGATGGGACGCGCAAATCCTCGAGGATGTCAGGCTCAAATAAGGCGCCTAGTACATGACCGCTTTGAGATCACAGTCCCAGCCGATACACCGCATGGAACGGCTCAACGTGTGAAAGTCTTGCGCATCGATCCCACAGTCGTGCTGATGCGATGTGCTTTGGTGCGCCACCCTTCCAGCGCAGCAACCCCATGCGCGTTACTCCGGGGAAGGCGGAAGCGCCGGCACCCCCGTGCCGGTGCTTTTCTTTTCGGCGCGTCAGTTGGGGTGGAGGATGACGGTGCCGAGGTGGTAGACGGCTTTGACCTCAGTCCGATCACGTGGCTGTAGACCAGTCCTTGCAAATTTATGAGAGCTGAAGGAGCGAACTTAGCCGGCTTTTTAGCCCGCTCTGCTGGCATTTAAGCTAACAGCGCTCGGACAACTGCCAAAATGCTGCAGGCCACGACACGGTTTGCACAAGATGAGGCCGGCGCGACGGCAATGGGATGAAGCGGGCCCACTCGTTGGGGGGAGTTGGAATGACACTCATGGCTCTATCGCGGGCGACCGAGCGGAATTCTCAGAGAGGCGGGTTTCAGGCGCCGCTATCTTCGAGCTCGCTGCGGGTTGGCCATCGCTACGCGACCGCGGAGGGAGAGGTGCGCGAGATCGTGAGTTTTGACGGCGGCCTCGTCGTCTACGTCGTCGGCCGTGGCGACGTCTTCTCGGTGTGGGACAAGCGCCGGTGGCACTTGGCGATACGGCCGGTATTCCTGTCACAGATCGTACGCGAAGTGCGCTGATCTTACGGGAGGCCCGGCTCGCGTGCATAGTCGTTGCGGGAGCGCGCGAATTCCGCAAGGGAGTGCACGGAAATTTAAGGCGTGAGGTCACGCGCATTGGATGCGGGACGTATCACGGATATTGGTGCTGCCACGGCGGCGGTTTGGCTGAGGCAGAGGGGGACGTCGTCGTTAGCGCCCTCGGCGATGCAGATGGGCTTGAGCTGCGTGAAGCTGGGCGAGCCTCGGTGCGTGATCGCAACCCCGATCGTGGGTAGCGCGCCGCCCTACAGCGCACTCGAACGGCGCAGCCTGAAGAAGGCGTAGAAATAACTGAGCCAGAGGACGATGGAGAGGCCGTAGAAGATGATGGTTCGCACCGACCAAAACGGCCAGGAACCGGCGGGGCGGATGGCGATCACGTTGGGGTACAAAGAGAAGAGCGTGGAGCGCCACCGATTCCACATGAGCGTCACTTCCGTGTTGCGATCCTGCGCGGTCTTGACGTCGTTGAAGACGCGCTCGCTGTTGCGCTTCAACCACCACCAAGAATTGTCGTTGATCAGCTCGAGCCCCCTGTCGGACCGGTTTCGCATGTAGATGTATTCGATGTCGGTCGTATTGCCGCGGGCGTCGGGATCGCTGCGGCGCACTTCCGTTCCCGTGATGACGCCGCTTGTCCACGTTGGACGTGCGTATTCCCATCCAAACCAGAGGGGGATACCCACCACGAGTGCAGCGATGGCCAGAACGGGACTCCCCCTGCGCCACAAGATAAAGGCAAGCACGAGAATTGCGAGCAGCACGATGTAACCGATAGACAGCCAAGCCTGGAGCATGGCTCAAACCTCACCGTGGATGAGACTCGAAGCGGTCGAGTTGCCGCGCCGCGACGTTAGCTTAGAGGACCCCCGGATGCTATCGCCAACAGATCTTTTGGAAGGTGGGGAGGTGCGGACGGGTGGCGGTCTTTGACGCAATAATTGTTGGTCAGTCGGTTCACCACGACGCTCCCGCGTGGTGTCACCTTGGGTGTGCTTGGCCGGCGATGCTGCGGTAGCTTCAGCGCAGAACGACCGTTCTGCAGAGGAAGCGGAAGTCGAGGCTCTGGCGGTATCGCGTTCTCGGGCCGTCTGTCCCGGGTCCGCTCTTCCCTCAGAAACTGTCGAAGGCTGCTCTTCCGATTAGGGCCAAGTGGAGACCTCATTTGTATCTCGGTCAGGTCAGCAGTGTCCTCGAACTCCTGGCCGCGCGAAACTGCCAGCGTTGCCCTGTCTGAAACCTGCGGGCGTTTGCGAGATAGCGGCTTCATCGCGCGAATGATCGTGGAAAGCTACCCCGTAGACACCCGAGTATTTCTTTTGCAGCATTTGGTCTAGATTCGAACAATGCCCTATACGGATGCGGCGGTGAGATTCCTCGAGGGCCGTGTTGAATCACACGCGGGGATGTTGAGTTGCACGCGGGGATCTCGCAAATCTCTCCGGGAGTCGGTCATTCATTCCTCCCTTCGGCTCTCGGAGAGGTCCTTCGAGGTCGGTGCTCGGTCTCGGTCGAGACCATCACTAGCGCGGGTATCCACAGGCGCACTTTCCCGCGCCACGACGGGGCGTCGCATAATCCTGTGGTCCGCGCGTGCCGGCCAAAAAGCTGGCGCACCTGCGGTTGCCGTGACTGCCAACAGGCGACTCAGAAAACGACTACCCGAATTCCCTCAAGTTCACGACCTTTGGCGGCACCGAGCGGCTTGAAGCCATCACTTGGTTGCGTCCGCCGCTCTTTGCCTCGTAGAGGGCCTTATCTGCCCTGGCAAGTATGCCTTTGAACGATCGGTCCTCCGACGTTAAGGCGGCCACCCCGAAGCTCGCCGTCAGCCTAATTTCGTGCCCCATGTGCCGGACAACCAGCAGAGCAATTCTCTCGCGGATTTCCTCGGATATTTTGACCGCCAACGCTGCCGAAGTTTCGGGCAAGAGAATTCCAAACTCCTCGCCTCCGATGCGTCCGATCACATCGGTCGACCTGAGCGTCGCTTTGCAATGGCTTACTACTTCCGCCAAGACATGGTCACCCGCGGCATGGCCATAGGTATCATTGATGCGCTTGAAACTATCCAGGTCAAACGCAATGCAGGCGAGCTCGCCACGGTGGCGTCTAGCCCGGTTGAACTCTGCCTTGCCGCCAGACAGAAACGTCCTTGGCGCCGCCGCCCCGGTCAGAAAGTCGATCGCCGCCAGCTTCCGCAACTCAAGTTCATCGACAACGAGACGCGCCAGATCTTGAAGGCTATCGAGTTGAGCCTGGGTGACTTGGCGGGACTTCACGTCCTTAACGCACAAGGCTCCGATCTTATGTCCGGCAGAAGTTCGCAAGGGTACTCCGACATAAGCGCGGATCTGCGCTGGTCCGGTGACAAGGGGGTTGCTGCAGAACCTGGGATCCTTCAGCGTATCGGGGACGACGAAGGGTTCATCCATTTGGATCGTGTGCGCGCAGAACGATATGTTGCGTGGAGTTTCAGTTGTATCGATGCCCTGTCGCGACTTGAACCACTGACGGTCTCGATCAACAAGCGAAACCATGGCAATGGGCGCCTGCATTATTGATTTCGCGATCCGGGTGATGCGGTCGAATGCCTCTTCGGGCGGCGTGTCCAGTATCTCGTATTGTTGGAGCGCATGGAGACGCTCCTCCTCATCGGTTGTCGACCGGAGGTCTCGTACGTTCAGTTTTTGGGGAGGCGAGGACTCTTGTGGGCAGGCTCGCTGAGAGCCACACAGGAGCATGCTGACTTGGGAAGCAGGCATCGGCTGATAAAAAAAGTAGCCTTGCGCCGACGTGCACCCTTCGGCGCGCACGATTTCGAGCTGCTCTGCGGTCTCGACACCCTCGGCAGTCGTCTCAATGCCAAGGCCCAAGCCCAATCGGGCCACAGCCCTGACGATAGCTCTTGAGGTCTGATCCCCCTTAGAAAGCGTTTTGATAAAGCAACGATCGATTTTGATCTTGTTGAATGGGTAGTCGCTTAGATAGCTCAAGGAAGAATAGCCGGTTCCGAAATCGTCGAGGGCCACACGAACACCGAGTGCGTGAAGCTGCTGCAGCTGAGCGATTGCTCCTACACTATCGTCGAGGAAGGTTGATTCCGTGATCTCCAGCTCGAGGCGCCCCGCCTCAAGTCCTGACCCCGCCAAGGCATTAACGATCTGGTTTACGAGACCTGAGCTGTTGAACTGGACGACGGCGACGTTCACAGCCACGCGTATGTGTGCAGGCCAGGTCGAGGCCTCAGCGCAGGCTTGGCGTAGTACCCAGTCGCCGACTGCTCCCATGAGGCCGGACGCTTCTAAAAGCGGTACGACTTCACCGTGTGAAGGCGTGACGGAAATCGAGCAGCTCTCTCCACGCAGGATTAATGCTTCGGAGTGCCGACCTGTTCGCGCTCGCAGATTGACCGGAGGCTGACTGCGTGAAAGATGAACTCCGTTTACCGAGAGCATTTAGCAGGTCCAGTTCGACCCTGTGACATATACGGCTTTCAAGCGCACTGCGCCGCTTCAGAAATTGACAACTGCCAACCCTCAATTTCTGAACGCACAGTGCGCTGAAGCCCGTTATGCGTCACTGGCTCGACACTGGATTTGTTCTCGGTAAACGCACTCTCTTACACGGGGAGTTCGAGCCTTCTCTATGCAGCCTCTGGTCGACCTCGGAGAGCGAACAGATTTGCACGTGGCGAGAGCCTTACTTCGCTGAAATCATCCGACGCGCGGCAAAATCACACCGGTGGAATTAGTTGGCGACCTGCCGCCTCATCTTCTAAGAGCATCAGCGAAGCAAAGCTGCCTCTTGGATAGGGTGGGGCGGCCGTGGAGACGATGATAATTTGGGCAACCTCGCCCACCGGTCGGGTAGCGGGCTGGTCTGTCGGCCTGAAAGAGAGCATAGGTTATTCGTGTCGCAGTAGGCTCCATTGATGGAGGCCTCGTTGGCTCGGTCTCCGACAAGAAAGAACAAGGTTCGTCGTATCCAGCCAGGTACGGCCGGCGCTCAGCAGTCGATCGCCCTTGAGCCGGAGTTGCGCCGAACCGGAATTCGTGTCCTCGGTACCGTTCCTTGGGGCACTCACATCTGTGTGTTCTACGAGACCAAGCAGGATCTGATCGACACCTGCGTCGCGTATTTTAAGGAGGGGCTAGATCAGGACGAATTCTGCGTATGGGCGGTGTCAAAGCCGATCGCGGAGGAGGCCGCAATGAAAGCCTTGCGCGTAGGCGTCCCCCACTTCGATCGCCTCCTAGCAGAGGGGCGCATCGAGTTACTCCGCGGTTATGACTGGTATCTCAAAGGCCGTGAATTTAACCTCAAGGCAATCACCGGCGGCTGGAGCAAGAAACTCCAACTGGCGTTGGGGAAGGGCTTCGAGGGTATGCGTGTGAGCGGCAATGCCTTCTGGCTCGAAAAGAAGTTGTGGAAAGAATTTTGCGCCTACGAAGAGGAACTCGATCGCGCTCTAGTGGGTCAGAAGATGATCGTGATGTGTACCTATTCTCTGAAAGCAGCGAGGGCGGTCGATTTGATGGACGTCGCACGTGCGCACCAATTCTCCATGGCACGGCGTAACGGTGAGTGGGAGTTCCTGGAGACTCCTGATCTCAAACGAGCGAAGCAAGAAATACAAAGGTTAAATAGCGCGATCGACATCTTATCGGGATCGTTCAGGGGCCATGAGTTGATGACACCACGAGAGCGCGGGGTGCTGGCTCAGATCGTAAAGGGGACTTCGAACAAGGAGATCGGACGCGAGTTAGGAATTAGTACCCGCACCGTGGAGTTTCACCGCAAGAACATTATGGAGAAACTCGGCGCAAAGAACATAGTTGATCTCGTTCACAAAGTGCTCGGCGAGCAGTAGGACGTGGTGCGTCATTTACCCCCTCCGGGGGACGTCAAGGTGAGGGAACCTGTTGGATGAACGTGGCTCCGCGACGCGCGGTGCGCTCACGAGGTGCGAACAAGGCGAGAGCTCAACATGATCCGGCGAGTGTTTAATGAAACGCGGGAGAATTGGGGCGAGCTCAATCAAAGGCGCGTTGCGTATTCCCATCGAGGCCACGGCCCATAGCGGAAGTCCGCAAAGAGGCCCGGCCTCGATCGCTAGACAAAGGCCGGGCGCTCCTCTGCTTACCAA
Organism: uncultured Alphaproteobacteria bacterium; assembly: GCA_963745205.1. GTDB lineage: Bacteria > Pseudomonadota > Alphaproteobacteria > Rhizobiales > Hyphomicrobiaceae > Hyphomicrobium_A. The sequence continues at coordinate 326,423 of CAVUWX010000007.1, read as the reverse complement.
TGGGTATCCTGATCGGGGATCATCCGGTAGGCGACCATCAGCAGCCCCAGGAGGACCGCTGACAGGACGCCTGCGAGGGTTCCGATCAGTACGGGCGCCGTCATCTCCGCGAGCCCAGTAATCTGGTAGGCGGCGAGGCTGCCCGCCAGCGACGCAACCGCCGAGTACACGATGACAACCAGTGGGGTGCCCGTGTCCTTAACCCCCGCGACACCCCAAGCGCGAACGAGCAGCGTGTTGCGGACGATCCCTGCGATGACGGTGGCGAGGAACCCTGCGATGAGAGCGAGCAGCACAGGGGTGACGGCGCTATCGAGGACCAGGCCGGTTGCGGCGCCTATTCCCGTTGCCACCAGGAAAACGACGAGCAAGCTCGCGGTTGTGACGCCGGATAGGTTCGTCGCATCCTGCCAGCGCGCTGAAACATTTGTTGCGATGCTAGACATGACATACCTCCTTTCCTGTCGCAGAGTAGTTGAACGACGGCGCGTCAGCTTGGCCTCAGCGTGATGCTGAGGAGTAAGAGCAGGCTCAAAATGAGCCCGCTCCACGCTAATACTTTCGCCGAGTCAAAACGGAGCACTTTCGTCCTCCTGTTCTTTGTTGCGCAGAGCATCCGCGCCAAGCGCGAATGCTCTGCCGCGTTTCTTAAGCTGCCTTGACCTCGATCCTGCGCACCGCGCTTTGAACCTCCGGCGGTTTTGGTATGCGGACGGTCAGGACGCCTTTGTCGTACTTGGCCTCAACGTTGTCGTCCTTGGCCTCGAACGGCAGACGCAGTGAGCGCGAGAACGAGCCGAAGCGGCGCTCCATGTAATGCGCGTCGCCGTTCTTCTCTTCGTGCTCGGCCTTCTTCTCACCCTTGATGGTGAGCACGTCGCCTGCGAGCGTCACCTCGAAGTCCTTCTCGTCAAGACCCGGCAGCTCGGCGTTCACCAGCACCTCCTTGTCGGTCTCAGCTACGTCGAGGGCCGGCGCGAGGGCATGCCAGTCGCCAGCGAACGGCCGCAAGGAGGACCAAACGATGCCGTTGGCAAAGTCGTCGAACACGCGGTCCACTTCTCGCCGGAAGTCAACGAAGGGATCAAAGACGTCCCCTTTTCGGGCCGGAGTTTCGGACCTGGTCCGCCAGGGAACGAGGGCTTTCAAGTCAACCATGGCTGTACCTCCATTTTGTCAAATGCCACTTTGAGACGCGGGCGCCCGAGCCCGCGAGGAAGCCCATGCGAGAACCCGCAGGGTCACGCCGCAGCAGCGAGGCCGGCGATGGTTTCCTGATATCTCTCGCGGAGCCGGCGCCGTGCCGGCGGCTCGATCACGCGATAGTCGAGGCCCTGCCGTTCGGCGTAGGCGACGGCCGCTGTGAAGGTTGGAAAGCGGAGGCGAATCTGGGCGAAGGGATTGTCCGAAGCTGTCCAGCCCATCAACGGCTCGATCGTCCGGTGCCCGAAAGGCTCAAATTCAAGAACCCACGTCCGGGCCCCGGCTCGCCCCGATTGCATCGCAGAAGGCGAAGGCCGGTATATCCGGCACGGGGGAGCGCCATACGGAAAGCCGCGGCAATTCAATTCGCGGTTTACCGTATTGCTTTGCGGGTGACCTGCCGTTGGTCGTTGGACAAGCGCGGTTGTGTCGAGAGTCGCCATAGCTATCCTCCCAATGGGCGATACCTACAGAAACCATTTTCAGGCCCCAGAAATGGGCTGCCCGCCGAGCTACCTAGGTAGGCGGAGTCCGTGTTCAAGACCCCGCCGGATACAAAAAATTGCCGCACCAGCGCGCGGCCGTGGCGGATCAGATTGCCTTCAAGTACTCATGCACAAACTTCACTGCCATGGCCCCTTCGCCCACCGCCGACGCGACCCGCTTGATCGAGTCCGATCGTACGTCTCCGGCTGCAAATACGCCCGCACGGCTTGTCTCCAGCAGATAGGGCTCCCGCTTGGCGGTCCAATGGGAAGAGCGTGCCACCGCGGCGCCCGTCCGTACGAATTGTTTAGCGTCCTTCTCAATCTCAGGCGGGAGCCAGTCTGAGCGCGGCACGGCTCCGATGAAGCTGAAAACCGCTGCGGTCGATATCGTTGCGCCGCACCGGTCTCGTTGTTCGCGATCTCGATCTCGCTCAGGTGATCGCCGCCCCGCATCGCCCGGACCGTGGTGTTCAAAAGCACCTCGATGTTGGGTGTCTGCTCGATGCGCCGTGCGAGGTAGGCCGACATGCCGGCGTAGAGGTCGTTGCCGCGGATAATGAGATAAACCTTGCGCGCAATGCTGGCGAGAAAGACCGCGGCCTGTCCGGCAGAATTGCCACCGCCAATGACCACGACTTCCCCGTTGCGGCACAATGGCGCCTCGTTGCGCGTGGCCGCGTGATAGACGCCGCAGCCCTCGTAGCGTTCGCAGCCTTCGGCGGGAAGCCTGCGATAGTCGGCCCCGGTGGCGATCAGCACGCACTTTGCAGTTAATGTCTCGCCTCCGTCGATGTGCAGCGTCGGATACAGGCTTTCGAACGTCAGGCGGGTGACCGGTGTCGGGACCGCGATGCGTGCCCCGAACTTGCTGGCCTGAACAGCCGCGCGCTCGGCAAGCTCACTGCCGGAGATGCCCGTGGGGAAGCCGAGATAGTTCTCGATGCGCATGCTGCGCCCGGCTTGGCCTCCGGGCCCCGCGCTCTCCAGCACGACAATGTTCAGGCCTTCCGAGGCCGCATAGACGGCTGCGCCGAGGCCGGCCGGCCCGGCCCCCACCACGATCAGATCGTATATCGTACGCTCGAGCGGGCGGCGGATGCCGAGCGCCTGCGCGAGCTCTCTGTCCGACGGGTTGCGCAAGATCAGCTTGCGGCCCCACATCACAACCGGTGTATCGGCCTCGCTCACTCCAAACTGCTTCAGGACCTGCGTGACGTCGGGATCGGACTCGAGATCGAGCCACGTGAAGGGGAGCCGGTTCTTGGCCAGGAACTCGCGCACGCGGAGGGTATCGCTCGAATAGCGTGATCCGATGACGCGAATACCCGTGAAATTGCCGACTCGCGCAGGAGCTGCCGCCGGGCAATCTTATCCGATGTTGGACCTTTCTGGCATACTCGCGGCCCGGGCCCAAGGAAAGGACCCCCGGTCCATGGCGGGCAATTTGCCCAAGTGCCGCATGCATTATTCTGCAAAGCTTGATCGGCGCCCTGCGAATGCCTGCGAACCGTAGGCACGCGTCAACGGATCGCATTAAGCACGACGCTCACCATCTGGGCCGGTGCGAGCGGCGAGCACCTGCAAGCCATCGGGTGGTGGTGAGGGTGGCCTGCTTGGCAAGGCTCCCGGGGCCCGCAAGGTCTGCTTGCAGCGAACACCTGTTGGCGAGCCCAAATTCCATCGATTGCCCCTGGTAGCCGCTGTGTTTAGGCTACCCCGGCCCACCGGACCGCGCTCAACACAATGCCATGGCCTCGCCCGCGCACATTGTTGCTCCTATTCGCATGCGCGCTCCTAGCCGCGCTCCTCAACGTCCCATTGGCCGTCTCGGGCATCTTCGTAAACTGGGATGACTATTCGACGACCCTGTTGAGCAGGATCGCCGTAGCGAACGAACTCCTCGATTACGGCTGGTGCCGTCGTTTCAGCCTCATGCTCTCCGGCATCAACGCAGCCGAGAACGGGCTCGACCCCAAGCTCGATACGCTGTTGTTCGCCAACCTCGATCCGATCAAGGCCACGCTCGGCTATTACTTTGCGCGGGACTTTGCCCTGCTCACAGGCCTTTCGACCATCCTCGTGGCGCACTACCGGGTTGCGCCGACGATCGCGCTGGCCGCGGCCGCACTGGCCTGCGAGGGGTTCAATGTCTTCAATTGGTACTTCTTCGGGGACGACTACTTCGGATCGGCCTTTCTGGCCGGCTATTATTTCTTCCCCTTGCTGGTGCTGCCGGCCCTGCTTCTCCGGGAGCCGCCGACGAGCCGGCGGCTTCGTCTCATCTTCGCTCTCTGCGTGGCGATGGGCGCGCTCTACTCGTTTTCGACGACGTTCGCGCTGTCGGTATTCACGATCCCGCTGGCGCTCATCTGGATCGCCATCATCGTGCGCTCAAAGAGCATGGCCTGGCCAATCGCGGGGACCTTGATCGGCGCAGGCGTCGTTGCGTTGCCGGGCATCCTGAGCTTCCTCCTTCATGAGGACGCGATCAGAACCAGCGTGCGCGCGGCGACCGAATTGGCTTCGTTTGGGGACGGCCTACGGTTCCTCGTCCATCGCGCACCCAAGCTGACCGTCCTCGGCGGCGTCCTCGTTGCGGCGGCGGCCGCCGCCGCAGCCTTGACGCGCAGACTGCAGGACTTTGGGCTGCTGTGCCTGCTCTATCTGCTGGCCATGCTGCCCGACGTCTTGGTGAAATCGGTTCTCGCTCCGTCGGCGGCTGTGTACCCGTTGCTGCTTTCGGTCAATTACTATTCCTACGTGATTGCCCCCATATTTCTCTGCGCCGCGCTGGCCATCGGTTACGGCGCCCTCCCGCGGCGCGAAGTCTTCATCCTGTCGGCAGCGTTGATGGTGCTCGCCGGACAATTGGCCATCGCCAAAGTTGCGGCCGAGCGCGAGCGGCCGGGAATGCGGCTTTCTGAACTGCTCGCGGACCCGGCCCTCGAAAGCGTCGCTCGCCTATCCAAGGACACTCGTCAGCGGGCTGCGATGCTCACCCCGGACACGGCGTCGCTTGGCTATTTTCATTTTCGCATACCGAGACCGGCGGCAGCGTATCTCTATGTGCAGCGCATCCGGGCGTCCGACGGCTCTGCGTCGAGCATGAGCCATGACTACGCCGTGCTGTGGTCGAATATTCTGAGGCCGAAGCACGCAAGCGAGCATGCGGACCCGGACGTGCTCGGCCAGGCCTATCTCGAGCTCGATCTCCGCGATTACATCAAGGAGGGCGCCGACGGATGCTACTCGCAGATCAAGAAAGTGCCACTTGAAAGCATCAACACGGACTTGCTCGGGCTCACTGCAACGCGCTTCATCGTGAGCTATGTCGATGTCGACGATCCCCGCTTGCGGCCGATACGGCAGCGGAGCCCCGGTCCGATCGTCTGCCGCGACAGAAGCTTCATCGGCGGGTTCAACGTTTACGAGCTCGCCGCCGCGGCCGAACGTGTTTCGCTTGCTCGCAGCGTGGAGGTCTTGAAGGACGGGCCGGCCGTGTTGGCGAGGATGCGTCAATCGAGCGGTGCGAAAGACCGGGCAGCGGCGTTCCTCGCGAGGGCGGATGTCAAGCAGTTGCGTCCTAAGTACCTCGCCGGCAGCGCCGGCACCGTCGCCATCCTGGAGGATACGCCGGATCACCTTTCAGCCAGCGTGCGGGCGCGCGCCCCCACTTTGCTGATCGTGCGTGACAGCTTCGTCCCTGGCGCGCGCATATCCGTCGACGGCAAGCCGGCGACCTTCGTTCGGGCCAATTACACCTACATGGCAATTCCGATCGCTGCCGGAAAGTCGTTGGTCGACGTAAGGTATTGAACCCCGGCCGGCCACCTTACCGAAACTGCAAGCGCATGAAGCAGGGACGCAGCCCTCTGCGGCGTATCCCTTTGGCGCGGTCCCTGTCCCGATTTGGTCCGAGGTCACCGGGGGCAATCCCAATATGGCGCAACAACAGCTGGGCGTCTCGCTTTCGCGGGAGGCTGGCAGGAGAGTTGCAAGGAAGGCCCCGACATAAGCGACGCTCCCAATGGGGCGACCTGCCTGCCGATCGCATTGGACAGTCACGCTTTCTACGGTGGCCTCTCGATGAACAGCATTGCCTCCCCAGAGACCTGGAGCCGCGTCGAGCCGCAGCCGGAAGCGGCGGCGGGGCGCCGCTTCCACATTGAAATTCTCAACTCCATGGCGGCGGCCGCACCGATCTGGCTCGAACTCGAGCGTGGAGCGGCGCTGGCGAGCCCCTATCAGCGCTACACCTGGGCTTCGAGCTGGCAGGAGACCATCGGCCGCGCGGAAGGTGCCACGCCCTACATCGTCGGCGGCCGCGATCACTCGGGGCGGGCTGCGTTCCTATGGCCGCTCTGCCGGCTACGGCTGGGGCCGCTTGTGATCGCGCGCTTCTTCGGCGGCAAGCACTCGAACGCAAACTTTCCACTTTGGCGTCCGGAAATCGCGACCACCGTTACAGCCGCGGAGCTTGGCGCCATTCTTGCCGACATTGCCCGCGTCGATCGAGGCGTGGACATGTTGCTCCTGCTCAACCAGCCCAAAAGCTGGAGCCATTTGGCAAACCCGTTGGCGCTTCTGCCGCACGATGAGTCGCCGAGTAAGATCTGCCGCGGCGCGCTTTGCGCCGACTTCGAAGGCTTGTACCGCGACCGCGTCGGCGCCAGCACGCGAAAGAAAATGCGCCAGAAAGAGCGTGCCCTCATCAAACGTGGCGCCGTGAGGTACTGGCGGGTGCGTTCGGAGGAGGACGCTCGCCGTGTGCTTGACGTCTTCTTTGCGCAAAAGGCGGAGCGCATGCGGCAGCTCGGCATGGCCAATGTCTTCACCGAGCCGGGGGTGCGCGAGTTCATCGAGGCCGCGGCGACGCGTCCGGATTCCAACACGGGGGAGCCGCCGATCGAGCTCTACGCGGCCTCTGTCGGCGATCTGATCGTCGCGACATTCGCCGGCGTCGTCTCCGACCGCAGGTTCTGCGGCATGTTTAATTCCATGATCATGAACGAGCTTTCCAACGAAAGCCCGGGCGAGCTGCTGCTCGCCAACGTCGTGCGCATGGCTTGCGAGCGCGGCCTTGTCGCCTTCGACCTCGGCATCGGGGAGGCCGGATACAAGCGCGCCTTCTGCAACGAGACCGATACGCTGTTTGATACGGTGGTGCCACTGACGGTGCGCGGTAAGCTCGCCGCGCCGCTGTGGCGAGGGCAGCTCAGCGTCAAGCGCCGGATCAAGCACTCGCTCTACGCGCGCCAAACAGTAGAGACCGTTCGCCGCCACCTCCTGGGTGAGGGTCGTGTCGGGGTCAGCACCGCGGAAGTCGGCAAGCTTCAGAGTGTCGCCTAGGCGCGGAGCGGGAGAGGCTCATGAAGAATTATGATATCGCCATTGTCGGCGGCGGTCTCGCGGGGGCAACCGCGGCGGCCATGCTGGGCAAGGCTGGCTACGGTGTGGCGGTGATCGACCCGCACGAAGTCTATCCGGCCGAATTCCGCTGCGAGAAGCTCGATGCTTCGCAGGTGGAGCTCTTGCGCAAGACGGGTCTCGCCGAGCCTGTCCTGCGCAACGCCACGCTCGATGGCGCGGTGACGATAGTCCGCCACGGTCTCTTGGAGACTAAGAAGAGCGCCCGCTACGGCATCATTTACGATGCGCTGGTCAACACCATCCGCGCGCAGATTCCCAATAGCGTGTGCCGGCTCCGCGCCAAGGTCACCGCCATCGCCAATAGCGACGACCGGCAAATCCTCATGCTGACGGGCGGCGAGGAGGTGTCGGCGCGCCTCATCGTCATGGCCAACGGCCTGCACCCGGGCCTGGCGCAGTCGCTCGGCGTCGAGCGCCGCATCGTCAGCCGCAGCCATACCATGGCGATCGGCTTCGACCTGCGCCCCGTCGGTCGCTCGAGCTTCGACTTCAAGGCGCTCACCTGCTACCCGGAGAAGGCTTCAGACGGCGTCGCCTATATGTCGATCTTTGCGGCGGGTAGCACCACACGGGTCAATATGTTCACCTATTGGAACGCGCGCGAGGAACGTCTCAACAGCCTGCGCGACGATCCCAAGAAGACGCTGCTCGGGCTGTGGCCGGAGCTCGACCGCGTCACTGGCGCCTTCGTCGCGGAGAACGTGCGCGTCCGGCCCATCGATCTTTACGTCACCGAGGGCTACCGGCAGCCAGGTATCGTGCTCGTTGGCGACGCCTTCGCCACGGCATGCCCGGCGGTAGGCGTCGGCGCAAACAAGGTCCTCACCGACGTCGAACGCCTGTGCAACGTGCACATTCCTCGTTGGCTCGCGTCGCCGGGGATGGGCACTGAGAAGCTGGCGAGCTTTTACGCCGATCCGATCAAGCGGGCATGCGATGAGAGCTCAGCCGCCCGGGCGTTCTACCTACGCTCGCTTTCGACCGACGAGGGGCTGGCCTGGCGCGCGCGGCGCTGGACGCGGTTTGGCGTCCAGGTGGGGGCGTCCGCGCTGCGCCGCGCGAGCGCTTTGGCCGCTATACTGGTGAGGGACTACAGGCCGCGCAGGAACGCAGCGACCGGCCAGGTGAGTGAGAGCTCGCCGATGCCGAGATAGGCGGCCCTCACCCAATAGCCGATGTGGCTGCGCAGGTCATCGTAGCTCGGAAGCGCGAGACTTGGGCCGCCTCCCGGCGTGATTGACAGTACTGCTGCCTCAGACATTTCGTTCCTCGCGTACGCCAGACAATCCAGCGCATCGAGGCAGCCTTAGCTCAGGAAAGGCTGGCGTGCCGTTCCGGCCGGAACAGTGCTTGAGTCACGTTGATTCCGCATCGGGCCAGTGCTTGCGTTTCCGATTTCCTCGCAGCGTCCTTAACCGCGACGCCGCGTCGCGGAACCGGCGCGACGGAGCCTCCCGGCCCCCATGCGTTAGGTCTATGGCCGCCGATGATCCCCCGTCCTATCGGCGGCTAGGGAGCGCCTGATGCAGGGCTTGGGGGCGCTCCCGCCCGCGCGCCTCACTGTCGTCGTCAAAATAAGTGTAAAGCCGTTGCAATTCGCTCTGGGGGAAGGAGAGTTGGAGAATGCATCGGATCGTGCGGCTTCTGCCTCTGGGGGTGGCACTCGCGTGTGCACCGGCGTTGGCCGAAAAGGCGTTCAGCCCAGAAGATGCCGCCTACATCGACTGGAGCTGGAAGCACTGCGAGACGACCAGTACGGACAAGGAGCACAAGCTTGCCGACGCCGCGACCACGAGCGGGGGCGAAAAATTCCACGAGCAGTATCAGAGGTCGTTTCACAAGCTCGCGGACGTGACGCGGGCGGCCTCCGAGACTGAGCGGCTGTGCGTGAGCATCCTCGGCATGTACGGCCCTGGCGCTTCTGTGATCCCCGATCTCATTGTCGCGAAGGGAGAAAAGCCGCCCGCGCCCACTCCAGTGACATCGACGACGCCTGCCGACGCAGCGCCCGCGAAGCACAGCCGCAAACGCCACTGAGCCTCGTCCGCGCCGCAGCGTAACAACCCGGGTCCCAAATCACGCCCGGGCAGCGGGCCTTTCCGCGGTGGAATCGCACTACTATAACCAATCCCGCCATGGGAGTGGCGCGGGCGCATTGGCGGCTGCAATCAAAAAGGAAAGGGAGACTCATGCCGGAAGGAGTGACATCCGCAAGTCTGATCATCATTATCCTGGTCGCCGCGGCGGTTGGTGCCGCTGTCGGCGGCATGCTGGGGCCGAACTTCGATCCGCCGGTGCTGGCCGTCATCTCGGGGTTTATCGCTACGATCGTCGCCGTGCTCGTGCGCAACGAGCTGATCAACCGCCTGACAGGCGCCGGCCCCAACGACTTCAAAATCCCGATGGTGGTTGCCGTATTCGCCGTCGTCGCCTCCCTCGCCGGCAGCCTCGGCGGCAAGGAGATCCTGGACGATGTGGGCGGCACCTACTCTCCGGTCTGGGTGGGAACGGTTGCCGGCCTCGCTTCGGCGCTCCTCATGTCCATGCTGATGATCACGTATTACATGGAGGTGCGGCAGAGCTGAACGCGGACCGCGCCAGCTCTTACAAAATACGCGGCGTCGGCGCCCTGCGCCGGCGCCGTTCTCTTTTTCGAAAGATCGAAGCGTGCAGCCTTAGGCCGCGGCATCGGCATGTGCTCGTCTGCAGCATCCCACATTTCATCAGCAACTGTGGAAAAGACGCTTAAACAACAGCGCCCTACCGCAGGTGCGGTGTACGAATGTGTCGGGTAGCGGACATGTTGAGTGAGAGGGGTCTCAATATGCGTGACAGTCGCGATATGCGTGACAATCGAGCAATTCTCAGCGCGCTCTACACGGTCCTGACGGAAGCGTACGCGATGCGCCGGGACGCAGAAGCCCGGGAGATCATGCAGGGCTATCCGGCGCGCGCTCTAGGCGCCTTCACCCTGCTGCCGACCATGGAGCGCGATCTCGACTGGGAGCTTTCCGCGGAGCGCGCCGCGCGGGCCAGCGCGGAGCTGGAGGCAGCGGGGTTTCGCACCCGCATCCGCACGGTAGAGCCCGTTGGCTTCTTCGACTGAAGCGCCTTGAAGATCAGGCAGTTCGGCCCGGCTTTGGCCGCAGCGGCGTCACTTGCCGGCTGCGGGCGAGCTGACGCGGCTGTGGTGCATGCCATAGAAGAAGTAGATCGCGAGCCCGAAACACAGCCAGACGCCGAGGCGCACCCACGTGTCGGCCGGCAGGCCGAACATGAGGAAGGCCGCGGATGCCGCACCTGCGGGCGCCACGAAGTAGATCGCCGGCGCCCTAAAGGGGCGCGCGAGCTCGGGTTGCGTGATGCGCAGCGTGAGCACGCCGAGGCATACGATCGCGAACGCAAACAGCGTGCCGATGCTAACGAGCTCGCCCACGAGCCCGATCGGCAGGATTCCCGCCAGGATGGCCACGATCACGCCGGTGACGCTCGTCGTGACGTAGGGCGTGCGGAAGCGCTTGTGGATGATGGCGGCCCACGGCGGCAAAAGCCCGTCGCGCGCCATCGCGTAGAAAATCCGCGGCTGGCCGAGCAGCAGTACCAGCACCACCGAGGTTAGCCCTAAGATGGCCCCGAGCTTGATGATGGGCGAAAGCCACGTCAACCCGATAGCATCGACGCCGACGGCGATCGGGTCGGGTACGTTCAGCTTGTCGTAGGGCATGATGCCGGTGATGACGAAGCTGACGAGCACATAGAGCAGCGTGCAGATCGCGAGCGAGCCCAGGATGCCGATCGGCATGTCGCGTTGCGGATTGATCGCCTCCTGCGACGCCGTCGAGACGGCGTCGAAGCCGATGTAGGCGAAGAACACGACGGCAGCGCCGCGGATGACGCCGCTCCAGCCGTATTCGCCTGGCGCGATGTTGGGCGGAATAAGGTCGCCCTGTGGGTTCGTGGCGGTCACCCAGTTCGCCATCGACATGTAACTCAGCCCGGCCAGAATGAACGCGACGACGATCGCCACCTTGATGATCACGATGACGTTGTTGACCTTCGCCGATTCGTGCACGCCGACGACCAGCAGCGCCGAGACGGCGGCGACTACCGCCACGGCGGGCACGTTGAGCAGCGCGCCCGTCGTCGCCCAGACGCCGCTTGCGGGATCGTAGGCGAGCGGCGAGTTGACCAGGCGGTCGGGCAGGTGGATGCCGATGTCATCGAGGAAGCTCGCGACGTAGCCCGACCAGCCGATCGCCACCGTCGTGGCGCCGAGCGCATATTCGAGGATCAGGTCCCAGCCGATGATCCAAGCGATCAGCTCGCCCATGGTCGCGTAGGCATAGGTGTAGGCGCTGCCGGAGATCGGCACGGTGGAGGCCATCTCCGCGTAGCACAGCCCCGCGAAGGCGCAGGCGATGCCGCCGATGATGAACGAGATGCCGATTGCCGGCCCCGCGTTCGCCGCCGCGGCGTGCCCCGTCAGCACGAAGATGCCGGCGCCGATGATGGCCCCGATGCCGAGCGCGAGCAGGCTCGTCGCCGTCAGCGTGCGCTTGAGCGGCACCCCGCCGTGGGTGACGAGCGCCTGCACCTCGGTCTCTTCGGCTTCGGCCTGCAGGGTCGCGATCGACTTCTTGGCCAGCAGTCGCTGCATGTCTCCCCCGTGCGCGGTGTGACGAACGCTCTGCTAGAAGTTCACGTTGTGGATGACCCATCCGCCGGCGAAGGCGATGAGCCCTGCCACCACGATGTAGGGCAACACCGACACGAAGGCAGTGAGCAGCGCGACGAAAGCCCCGAACACGGCCACCGCCGCCTCCCAGAGCACGGTTACCGCCTTGTAGAGCACGTAGGCGATCACGGCCACGACTGCGATGAGAACGACGAGCTTCCACACGGGTAGCGTTTTCCAGTCCGACTGGAACACGGCGATTATCTGGCCGAACGACCACGTCCAGACCAGCTCGAGAAATTTGAAGATTGCGGCAATTCCCTGCTGCAGGAACTGTATGATCGAACTGATGATCTGCTGCACGGCGCTTTCCCCCCAACGGCTGCAGCCGGCCCCCCGGCCGGCCTACCGGCGCATACTAGGCCGGGTGAGGCCCTCTGTCAGGAGGTGAAAGGCCCGGCACCTGTCAGTTTGAGTTTGGCGGTTGCAGCGCCGCGAGGGGAACTTCAAGTTCGTAACGGACCCCGGCCGGATCGAAGGAGAGACGGGCCTTCGCATGGAGCTGTGCCACGAAAGCATGCTCGATCAACTTAGAGCCGAAGCTTCGACGGGTCGGTTCATGGACCGTGGGCCCACCCTTTTCGGCCCAAATGAGGAGGAAACTGGCGGCGTTGGCTGTCACCGTTGCGTCGATATCCACCCGTCCCATGGGGCGTGAGAGCGCTCCGTATTTTACGGCGTTCGTGCATAGTTCATTGAGCACCATGGCGAGCGGAAGCGCGGCAGCTGGCGCCACATCGATATCGGCGCTTCGCATCGCGATCTGAGGTGCCGCGGTGGTAACAAAGGGCTCGATGCCGGCTCTCAAGATCGCCTCCAGCTTAACCTTGGACCAATTCGTCCGCAGCAGCAGATCATGAACGCGGCCGAGCGCTTGCAGCCGGCTTTCTATCGCGTGGCGGCCTTCCTCGACGCTCCGGGCGACTCGAAGGCTCTGGGACGCGATCGCCTGAACCGTAGCCAGAATGTTTTTCACACGATGATGGAGCTCGTCCACCATAATGCGCTGCAATTTCTGAGCGACCTCTTGTTCAGCAGCGTCTATGCCTGCCTGCGCCAGCAAGCGCCGCAAGTCGAGGTTCTCGGCCTCGAGCCGAAACTCATCATCGTCTGAGGGCATGCTCTCGCTGCTCTTGGGGAGCTAGCCTAACCAGGCTCGAAGGTTGTGGTGTTTCCGTCCATAACGCTATGCACGATATGGATGCACAATATGGACCAAAGGCGCCCGCTTGTCGTGTCTACCTTTGTGACTCCAAGGTCTCGCGGAGTGCGATCTGGAATGCTCGAGGACTACCGTCAGGCCAGCCTGCGCAGCTCCTCGGCCGTAATGCGTACCGCCGTCCGGACCTGCTCGGGCGTGTGCTCGCTGGTGACGAAGAAGCGCAGCCGCGCCGCCTTCAGAGGCACCGCCGGATAGATGATCGGCAGCACGTTCACGCCGCGTGCCAGCATGCGGTCGGTGATGCGGCCCGCTCTCACGATATCGCCCACCATGATGGGAATGATGGCGTAGCCCTGGCTGGTCACGGTATCGAGCCCGTGCGCACGGGCTTCGCGAAGAAAGAGGGCGCCGTTCGCCTGCACGCGGGCGACCCGTTCAGGCTCCGTCTTGAGAAGCTGCAGGGCGGCTGCAGCTGCGGCCGCCACCGGGGGCGACATGCCGACCGAGTAGACTTGGCCGGCGGCCCGGAACTTCAAGATTTCGATGAGCTCGTGGCTGCCGGCAATGTAGCCGCCGCAGGCCGAGAGCGCCTTGCTCAGTGTGCCCATCCAAATGTCGACGTCGCTCGGGTCGATGTCGAAGTGCTCGGCGACGCCGCGCCCGTGCTTGCCGAGCACGCCGAGCGCGTGCGCCTCATCGACCATCAGCCACGCGTTGTGCCGCTGCTTCAACTCGATCAGGCGGGGAAGATCGGGAATGTCGCCGTCCATCGAGTAAAGCCCCTCGACGACGATGAGCGCATTCTTGTAGCCGCCGCGCTCCTCCGCGAGCACCTTTTCCAGCGCCGCCATGTCGTTGTGGCGGAATGGGCGTACGGTGGCGCCCGACAGCTTCGCGCCGACGAGAATGCTGTTGTGGGCGAGCTCGTCATGGATGACGAGGTCGGCTGACTCCATGAGAGCGGCGATGGTGGAGACGTTGGTCGCGTGCCCGCTGACGAACGCGAGCGCGGCTTGCGCCTCGTACAGATCGGCGAGCGCGCTCTCGAGTTCGCGATGGAACACGCGCTCCCCCGAAACGATGCGGCTCGCGGAGACCGAGGTGCCAAACTGGTCGATCGCGGCCTTGGCGGCTTGCGATACGGCGGGGTGGCGGTTCAAGCCGATGTAATCGTAGGAGGCGAAGTTGAGGTGCTCGCGCCCGTCGATGAAGATCTTCGACCCGACGCTTTCCTCATGGCAGCGATAGAAGGGGTCGCTGAAATTGAAACGCTCGGCCACCTTGCGATGTTTGATGATCGAGGTGTAGCCGGCGAGATCGCCGAAGCCGCGCGAGGGTTGGTACAGGCCCCGCAGGAGCTTTCGGACCTGCAGCCCCTGCCACGCGGTGCGAATGGCCGCAGTGGCGTCGTGCAGCATCGCCGTGGCGTTCAAACCGACGAGCGTCAGGGCCCGCGCGAACGTTCCCCCCGTCTCAACTCGCAGGTCGCGCCTATCAACGTCTGACTCTCGCACATCCAAGGCGCTGATCCTCCGGTCGACGTTTGTTGATTTTCCCGGTGCAAGCATGTTTACCAAACAAGAACCACGACCCTAGCACGTCAGCAAGGCCCGTGATGACTTCCTTATCGACCGCCGCAAACGCCAGCCCCGCCTTACCGAAATCTTACGGGGGCTTGCCAGCTCGTGAAGCATCTCATGAAGCCTCGGCAGGGCGCTCGCGCTTCAATACATGCTCCCCGAACGTTCGCTCGGTTTGCTTGGCCGCGACAAAGCGCGCATCGCCGAGGTGTGCGCCGCTCGCGCGCCTGTGGTGGCGCCAAGGCGACGACGGGCGCCTTCGACCTTCTAGACGGACCAGCGACTACGCCGCAGTCACGTGGGGAGCCACCCCCGGCGTGTGCCCGTCTTATGTCTATGAAATCGCGTCAGACTTTTTGTGCGAGCAGCCTCGAGCGCAGGCCTTGTGCGCCTTCGACGAGCCAGGTGAGGCCGCCCGCGGTGAACAGCGCCGCCAGGACGTAGCCGCCCGGTCCGCCCGCGGTCAGCGCAAAATGCGCAGCCTTGGCCAGGCTCAGCAGGCCGAAAAGCATTCTCAGGACGAACCACGACGTCGCCTTGGTCTTGAGCTCCTCGGCGCGCTTGGCGTCGTCGTGCTCGATCCAGTTCTGAATGGCGGACATCGATCCCTCCTCGCTTGCAAACCGCACTGCGGCGGTTGCGGAGGATGGGGAGCTTCCGATCTTTATGCTGTTCCGCAGGGAACTGCGTGTGCGGATGATACCGGTGCGCGGGTTGCTGCCAGTAAGGCGGGACCGCTGGGCGCCGGCTTCCGGGCGTTGGCTGTGGTATCCCACCGGGCGCCGCGGAAAGGTATCGCTCGTGATACGAAACCGCCGCCCACAAAACGTACACACGCAAAGTGAGAATTGTCGCGCAATATGAGTGCCTCGGGGGCGATTCCACGTGCAGGTGAATGCGGCAACCCAGGCAGTGCCGGCGCACGGGGTACTCCGGTCGCGATCAGACCGTCCATGAGTTCCCTGCGCCGAACTCGTACCCGTATCTGTGAAGTTATTGAGGCAAGCGCGGGTCATAGCTCGCCGGAGTGATGTTGTAATCTACGCTCGCTGGCCGTTCGGGAACAGATCTTTACGGATGGGGCCGTGAGGAGCAGATAGGCGGCGTGCAAATTGGAGCTCGCGTAGCGCCGGAACAGGCGGCGCGGTTCGCGCGACAAGCGGTAGAGCCATTCGAGGCCGCTCGCTTGCATCCATTGGGGCGCGCGCGGATTTTTACCCGCGAGGAAATCGAACAAGCCGCCCGACGTCTTGATGACACCGACCTTGGTAAGTTTGCTTCGGGCGCGGGGCGCGAAGGTACCCCGCTCGTTGGATTGGGGGATTCAGCGAGACCCGCTCCTCAGCCTTTCGAGGCGCTCGCTCGTCCAACCCGGCTCCGGACGCTCATCAGCAGATAGGCCCCAGCCACGGCCCCGCCGATGAGTCCTACGAGCGATAGGATGCTGTCCTCCAGGCCGAGCCACGTAAACACGAAATAGAGCGCCACGGCGCCGACAAGGCCGCCGACGGTCCCCAGGATCGTGGACACGACGTTCCCGCCCCCGAGACCCAGCAAGAACCCAACGATGATGCCGGGATACATGGCCGGCCAAAAATGATCGTCCATGTTGCGCTCTCCTCTCGTTTTGCGCGGCCGCAAGGCTAAACGCCGGCGGAATGCCGCGCCTCTTTCGCCCCAAGATAGCTGTCGAAGCACGCGGCGATCGCGCGCACGAACGGGCGGCCTCGCTCGGTGACGCGGAAGGCCGCCCCATCGGGTTCGATGAGGCGATCGCGATCGGCCTCGATGAGAGCCTGCGCCTCTTCGAGAAGCGGCGTTGCCGCCGCGCCGAAGCGGCGATTGAGCTCGGCCGCCGGGAACGTGAGGTCGCACATCAGGCGCTCGATGACGAAGCCCCGCATGCGATCGCTGTCGCTCAAACGGAATCCGCGCACCGTCGCTAGCCCGTGTTCGGCGATGCGGCGATGGTAGTCGGCTACCGTCGCGCAATTTTGAACGTAGCCCTCGGGCAGGCGGCCGATCGCGGAAGCGCCGAGCCCGATGAGGGCATCGGCCGTGTCGGTAGTGTAGCCCTGAAAGTTGCGGTTGACTGGACCGCCGGCGAGGGGATCGTCAGCGCGGGCGAAATGATCGAGGCCGATGCGCACGTAGCCCGCAGCCGTGAGCAGGTGCGCGAGTCGGTTCGACTGCGCGAAGCGTTCCACCGCGCTCGGCAGCGCCGCCTCGTCGATGAGCGCCTGGTGCTTCAGGCGTTGGGGCAGGTGTGCGTAACCGAAGGCCGCGATGCGGCTCGGCTCGAGCGCGAGCACCTTCGTGACGGTTGCCTCGACGCTGTCGCGTGTCTGATGCGGGAGGCCGTAAACGAGATCGATGTTGATCGCGCCGATGCCGTGCTCGCGCAACACCGCGACGGCGGCCTGCGTCGTCGCGAACGACTGCCCCCGGTTGATTGCCATTTGCACCTTTTCATCGAAGTCCTGCACGCCGATCGAGGCGCGTGTGACGCCCGCGCGCGCGAACGCGACGATGCGGTCGCGGTCGAGGCCGCGCGGATCGATCTCGACGGCGAATTCTGCGCCCTTCGCAAGGTTGAAGCTCTGTCGCGTCGCCTCGGCAAGCGCCAGGATGTCATCGGGCTCGAGAATGTTGGGCGAGCCGCCCCCCCAGTGCACGTGCGTAGCAGCGCATCCAGCCGGCACCCGCGCGGCTACGTTCGCGATCTCGGACCGAAGCGATGAAAGGTAGCGCGCCACGGGCTCGTAGCGGTTGACCGCCTTGGTTGAGCAGCCGCAGTACCAGCACAGGACGTTGCAGAAGGGGATGTGGAGGTAGAGCGAGAGTTGCGCGCGCTGTGGGAGCGCCGCGAGCCACGCCGCATACTGTCCCGTGCCGACCCTGTCCGAGAAATGGGGGGCGGTCGGATAGCTCGTGTAGCGAGGAACGGGGCCGGAATGCCGTTTGACGAGGTCGGGGCTCATGCATCTACCCGGCCAAGCGCGAGCGCCGTGTAGCCGCCCGGCTGCGCGTTGTCGACGATGGCCGCCAGCACATCGGGGCGGTGCACCACGACGCTGCGGGTGTTGCCGGCTGAAATGACGTTGCGCTCGCGCAGGCGGGCAATCTGCCGGCTCACCGTCTCGATCGTCAGCCCGAGATAGTCGGCGATCTCCGTGCGCGACAACGGCAGCTCTATCGCGATCTCGCGCATTTGCGCCGGCCCCTCCTTCCCCTCGGCCGTCTTGCGCACCACCGTCAGGAGGAACACGGCCATCTTCTGCTCCGCCGTCATGCGGCCGAGCAGCATGATCCAATCGTGCGCCTTCTCGAGCTCGTCGGAGGCTTGCTCGAACAGCCAGTCTTTCACCGCTCCAGACGAAGTGGCGAGGCTTTCGATGGTGGCGCGTGGGAACCAGCAGACCTCGACCTCGCTCGCTGCGATCGCGGTAGCGCGCGCCTCGCCGCCGAACGGGCGGCCGAGGAAATCGCCGGCGCCAAACAGCCCCACGATCTGCTGGCTACCGTTGGGCAGGCTCTTCATCAGCTTCACGACGCCTGAGACGATGGCGCAAAAGGAGGGCGGAACCTCGCCCTCAACGTGGATGGCCTCGCCGGCGCGGAAGCGCCGGTGCCAGCTGGCGGAGCCGAGGCGGCAGAGATCGCCTTCGCCGAGCGCGCTGCACAGCCCTTTTGTGCGCGAGGCGCATCCGGCGCAGATCGATCTGGGCTTTCGCATCCTGGGCAGCGCCTTGCGTCAGCGGCGGGAAAAAGCGGCCGTCATGGCACGGCCTCGCCCCCTCAGTTGAGGCGGCAATTGGCCACCGAGCGCCTTGATCTGGATCAAGTGGGGAAAGGCCGTTCGCAGCGAGCATTCGCAGAATTGAGCTTTGAGGGGGGCCACCATGCCTAGACACCAAGGGGGAGAAGCGTGATGCACAACGCAAAAGACAAACGGCCGTCGGAGCACGCTGCTACCGATGGCCGCTGTAGCGGCAGGGGCAACTGCGCGCGGTGTCAGGCGGCGCGTCAGTTGACGCGCACGACCTCGACCAGGTTGTCGGAGAACGTCGGCGCACGGCCTAAGCCCGACCACGCGTCCGACGAGATCGAGTTCACCGACCCGTCGGAGCGATTGAGCGAGCGCCAGTAGCCGAGCGTCGCGACGACGATGCCGGGGTTGACGTCGTCGGTCACGCGCGCGACGCCCTCGAAGTCGCCGCGGGCGTTGTGGACTTTGACCGGATCGCCCTCGCGGATGTTGCGCTTGGCCGCATCCACTGGCGAGATCATCACGAACTGCTCGCCCTGGCCCCTGATCTTGTGTGGCTCATTCGCGTAGCACGAGTTGAGGAACCCGTGGCTCTTGGGCGAGATGATGTTGAGCGGATAGAGCTTTGCCAGCTGCGGGTTGGTTTCCGGCGACTCGCGCACCGGCACGTAGCCGGGCAGCGGATCGACCGGCTCACCCGATTGCTCGCCCTCGTACATGGCGCGGAACGGACCCGCGACGAAGTTCTTGGCATCCTTCAGCAGCATCTCGACCTTGCCGGACGGCGTCGGGAACTTCCCTTCCGCGTGCGGCTTGCGCGTATCCGCGCTTCCAACGTCGATCCTGAAGTAGCCGTGCTGCTTGAAATAGGCCATGTCGATGCCGCCCATCTTGGGATCGGCCCAGTTAATGTACTCGGCGCAGAGCTCGCTGTCGGGCATTTTGAAAACGGGATCGTCGAAGCCCATCTCCTTGGCGAGCAGGCGCCACATCTCGCTCGTCGGCTTGCACTCGCCGGGAGGGTCGATCGCCTTCTCGTTATACGTCAGATAGAAGTGGCCCCACGACCACATCATGTCCTCGGCTTCGCCTGCCATGGCCGCCGGCAGGATGATGTCGGCATACTTCGCCGTGTCGGTGATGAAGTGCTCGGCGACGACGGTGAACAGATCATCGCGCTTCAAGCCGGCGACGATCTTGTTGGTCTCTGGCGTTTGGCTCACGGGGTTGGTGCAGAAGACGAACAAGCTCTTGATGGGCGGATCGAGCTTCATCTCGCCAGTGAGCGCCGCGCCGAGCCGCAGATTATTAACGACGCGAGTGCCGGGCTTGATGAAGTCGGGGCGGGCAGCCTTCACCCAGTCGACGGGGAACTCCCACAGCGGCAGTTGCAGCACGCCGCCGCCGACATGGCGCCACGATCCAGCCAACGCCGGGAGACAGTAGATGGCGCGGGAGGCCTGCGCGCCGCCGGCGGAACGCTCGATCGCCACGCCGATGCGGATGGCCGATGGCTGCGTCGTTGCGAACTCGCGCGCGAATTTGCGCACATCGTCCGCCTTCACGCCGGTGACCGTCTCGACGTACTCCGGCGTGAACTCCTTGGCGCGCTCCTTCAGCTCGGGGAAGCCGACGGTGTACTTGTCGACGTAGTCCTGATCGACGAGGCCCTGCTCGACCATCGAATTGATGAAGCCCATGGCGAGGGCACCGTCGGTGCCGGGCTTGGGGCAGATGTGCCAGTCGCCGGCCTTGGCGGTGCGGGAGCGGTAGGCGTCGATGACGACGACCTTGGCGCCCCGCTTCTGCGCTTCGAGCACGAACGGCCAGTGGTGCAGGTTGGTCGAGATCGAATTGCAGGCCCAGATCACGATGTACTTGCAGTGGACGAAGCTTTCGGGGTCGACGCCGCCGGTCGGGCCGACCGTCAATAGCCACGCCGTCGAGGAGCCCGACGTGCAGAACGTCTTCTCGTTGACGGTTGAGCCGAGCCTATTGAAGAACGGATCGCCGGAGTTGATCCCCTGCACGAGGCCCATGTTGCCGAGATAGCTGTAGGGCATGATGGCCTGGCTGCCGTACTCGGCGATGATCTCGCGCCAGCGTCGGCCGATCTCGGCGATCGCCTCGTCCCAGGTGATGCGCTCGAACTGCTTGGAGCCCTTGGGTCCCGTGCGCCGCAGCGGATACATGAGCCGGTCGGGATTGGCGTGGTGATCGTGGAAGTCCTTGAGCTTCACGCACAGGGTGCCGCGCGTGATCGGGTGGTCCTTGTTGCCTTTCACGTTGACGAGCTTGCCGTCCGCGACCTCGTAGATCATGGCGCAGGTGTCGGGGCAGTCGTGCGGGCAGCGCGCCGAAAAAGGTTTGCGGCTTGACCTGCTCGTTCATGCTGTTCCTCCCCTGGGTCGAGCCCTGTGCCGGACCTTTGCGGCCTCGTGGCGGTTGCGTCACTCTGACCCAGATCAGAGGTTGCCGCAACCCGGCTCAGGCTACGGCGGCGGAGGGAAGCGCGCAGCAATCCACATACGCGTGGGGAACTCCGTGCGCGTCCTCAACGGTGTAGCCGGCCGCGGCGGGGCCCTGCGCGAGATAGGCCGGGCCGATCGGCACCTTGCCGTGCGCACCGGGGATGTCGAGCACATACAGCGGCAGCGCGAGCCCCGACAGCCGCTCCCGCAGCGCGCGCATCAGGGCCTGCCCCTCGGCAATCGTCGTGCGCAGGTGCGCCGTGCCGGGCGCGAGGTCGCCGTGGTGCAGGTAGTAAGGCTTGACCCGGACCTCGACGAACGCGCGCATCAGCGCCTCCAGCGTGCCGGCGTCGTCGTTGACGCCGCGCAAGAGCACGGTCTGGCTCACCATCGCGATGCCGGCGTCGATCAGGCGGGCGCAGGCGGCGCGCGCCGCCGCCGTCATCTCGCGCGGGTGGTTGGCGTGCAGGGCCACGAATACCGCCTGTCTTCTGCGAGCGCAGGCTGGTGGCGAGCTCCGGCGTGACGCGCTCGGGCGCCACGGCCGGCACGCGCGTATGCCAGCGCAGGACCTTGACGTGGGGGATGTCGCCGAGCGCGGCGGTCACCTCTGCAACCCGGCGCGGCGACAGGATGAGCGGATCGCCGCCCGTTAAGATCACCTCCCAGACCTCGGGGTGTGCGCGGATGTAGTCGAGCGCGGCGGCGAGCTGCTCGTCCGACAGGGTCGGGGCCTTGCCCGGGCCGACCGTCTCGCGCCTGAAGCAGAAACGGCAATAGACGGGGCATGCGGACACGAGCTTCAAGAGCACGCGGTCGCGGTAGCGATGGACGATGCCGGGAAGCGGGCTCTTTAATCCGTCGCCGATGGGGTCGTCACGCTCGCCCTCGCGGCGGTCGAGCTCGCGCGGATCGGGAATAAACTGGCGCGCGATCGGATCATTGGCATCGGCGGGGTCGATGAGTGCGGCCATCGCCGGCGTAACCGCCACCGCATAGCGCTCTGCGACCAGCGCGAGTTCGGTCGCGCGCGAGCGCGAGACGAGCCCCGCATCGGCGAGGTCGTCGGCGGTTTTCAGCGTCTGCCGGAAGGCGGTCATGGCTCGCTCCGTGACGATGTTCGAACACCACTCCGCGACGCTGCACGAACGTCACTCCGTGACGATGCTCGAACGATTTTAGGCGGTTGCACGTGCTTGTGCCGCCTCTACCACAGCTCCCGGATATCGGCACTGACCTTGTTGATATCGGGGACATGATTCGCTCCTCCCGTTACCGAGCGCTCGTTTTGGCGTAGGCAGAGCATCCGTTTCAGTGGCGCAGTCCGTAACGAATATGAGGGGTGAGGTCATGCGTCGTCCACAGTTGGTGCTTGTGCTGTGCGTGGCGTTCTTGAGTGCGATAGGCCCGCAGCGCAGCGCCGCCGATCCCTATACGACCCCCGACGTTCTCCCCGTGCACAATTGGGGCGGCTTCTACCTCGGGGCCAATCTCGGCGGGGCTTGGGGCAGCACTACCGCCACCGATGTCAACGGGCTCAACCAGGCCGGCGACTATTGGAGCGCGGCGCCGAGCGGCTTCAGCGGAGGTGTTCAGCTCGGCTACAATTGGCAGGTGGGGCCGGTTCTCTACGGTCTCGAAAGCGACCTCGGCGAGCTTGGGCTCGCGGGCAGCGCAACGCAGAACTACATCCCCTTCATCTACGACACCTCGACCAGCACAAACATGGATTTCTACCTGACGCTGCGCGGCAGGCTGGGCATCCTGTTCAACCAGTGGCTCCTCTACGGAACGGCCGGATACATCGGCGCCGATACGACCGTGTCGGTGGTGAATGCGTGCACATTTCCGCCGTGCTCGGTGTCGTTCAACGCGCAAAACGAGTCCTTCCGCAACGGTTGGACCGCCGGCGGCGGCTTCGAAACGGTCTTGAGCGGGCAGTGGAGCGTGAAGGTCGAGTATTTGTTTTTCGACTTCGGCTCGGTCGACGTGTCGGGCGTCGTCAACCACAACACCTACTCCTGGACGCTCGACACCGACGGCAGTCTCGTCCGCGCCGGCATCAACTATCAGTTCGGATCGTGGAACGGGTTTAAGTGACAATACGTGCGCACGCGCTAGCCAAGGAAATACGCCAGCAGCGCCAGGATCACCGCGACGTGCGCGACAAAGAGTAAGGTGCCGCGCACGAACGACCGGTAGGCGCGAATGTGCGCGGCAAACTCCACTTGATCGGGTGACGGGAAGTCGTTGTGCGGATCGACGAAGCTTCTCGGGGTTTGCTCATAAGCAGCGACTGCCATTGGCTGCCTCCAATTCTCGATTTTATTCGGCGGTTTTTTTTACGGGCCGCCGATAGATTTCTGATGTCGCGTGCGGGAACGCGCGCGCGGGTGCGGCGGTTCCTGTACCGAGACGACCTGCGCGTTCACGCGATCTGAATTGTCGCCCGCTTCCCCTTGGAACCGGCCGCACATTTGCAGCGTTGCAGATTTCGCAAGCTCAGAACTGCCGCGCTTGCCGGCGACCGCTAGGAGAGCGGCGATGACGCTTCAATTGGTGTTCAGCATTTGCTCGATCGTCGAAGGCGCAGCCTGCCATGACTTGCCGCCCATGCCCCTGCGTGAGGGGACGACCGTGATCGGCTGCCTCATGGCATCGCAGGTCGAGGGTGCGAAGTGGGTCGCCGCGCATCCCAACCAGTACATCCGCAAGATCGCCTGTGAGCCCGCTGGGCGCTTCGCAAAGATCTGATGGTGGTCGCCATGCGACGCTCACGCTCACCAATATCGCTGGCCCTGCCGCAGTTCTTCGAGAACGAGGAGATCGGGCGTGCGTGGATGCGCGCGCGCGAGCAGGAGACCCCAGCGGCTTGCAGCAGCCCGGAGCATCTTCTCGATCTGGCGGTGCTCGCCGAGACCGTGCGGCGCGCGGTCGGCCGGGTTCGAAGAGGCCTTCCCACTTCCCCCCGGCGCCGACGCGACGTGTCGTAAGCATCAAGCGCCCGCGCGGCTGCGCTCGAGCTCCACCTCTGCACGCAGGCTTTCGAGATCGCGACCGACGGTCGCCACCGCGGCTTTGCGGCCGCCCTCGAAGTACGTGACCGTGCAGTCGCGCCTCGACGGCTGGCCGTCGATCTCGATGCGCTCCCAGCTTTCCGCGTGGCCGACGTAGTTGATCTGCAAGTCGTAGTGCTGGCTCCAGAAGAAGGGCACGGCATCGAACGGCTCGCGGCGCCCCAGCATGTTGCGCGCGGCCGTCTGCCCCTGCCGCTCGGCGACGACCCAGTGCTCGACGCGGATGCGCTTGCCCGTATGCGGGTCGGGCCAGCGCGCGATGTCGCCCGCGGCGTAAATGCCGGGAGCGCTCGACTCGAGGTAGGCGTCGACGAGCACGCCGTTGTCGATGGCAAGCCCCGCCTGCTCGGCAAGCCCGATCTCGGGTCGCACGCCGATGCCGGCGACGACGAGGTCGGCGGCAATGCGCTCGCCGGATTTCAGCGTCACCGCTTCGCGATCGATCGCGCTGGCGCTGGTGCCGAGGTGAAAGACGACGCCGTGGTCGTCGTGGATCGCCTTGACCATGTCGCCGAGCTCGGGGCCCAAGACGCGCTCGAGCGGACGCGCCTGCGGGCCGACGATGTGCACCTCGAGCCCGCGCTCGCGCAGCGCTCCGGCCGTTTCGAGCCCGATGAAGCTCGCGCCGATCACCACGACGCGCCGGGCACGCTCTGCCGCGGCGATGAGCGCGGTACTGTCGTCGAGCGTGCGCAGGTAGTGCACATGCGGCAGGTCCGAACCCGGCACGTCGAGGCGCACGACGCGCGCTCCCGTCGCCAGCAGCAGGGCGTCGAACGACACGCGGCTGCCGTCCGACATGACGACAGCGCGGCCCTTGGCATCGAGGGAGACTGCGCTTGCGTCGAGCCGCACGTTGATCTCCTTCTTCTTGTAGAAGTCGGGCGAGCGGAGCGGAATCCAATCCTCGGGCGCTTTGCCGGCAAGGAAGTCCTTCGACAGGTTGGGTCGGTCGTAAGGCGCCGCGTCGTCGGCGCTGAGCATGGTAATTGAGCCGTCGAAGCCTTCCCGCCTCAGCATCTCGGCTGCCGCGTTGCCGGCAGCGCCGCCGCCGACGATGACGATCGCGCGCGGCGTCGCGGCGGATGCGGCGCGCGTCTCGGCCGCCGGCTTCTTCGCCTTCTCGCGCACGAAGATCTTGCCGCCGCTCTGCTCCACTTTCCAGCACGCGACCGGGTTGAGGGCAGGGGCGCGCAGCGCTTCGCCCGTGCGCAGACTAAAGCAGGCGTGATGCCAGGGGCAGCGCACGGTTTCGCCGACGAGCAGGCCTTCTGCGAGCGGGCCGTTGTAGTGGGTGCAGACCGCGCCGATCGCCAAGATGTCGGAGCCGCGGCGGGCGAGCAGTACCGCTTCCCCGTTCGCGTAACCGAGCAGCATGGCGCCTTCAGCCAGCCGCGAAGCCTCGATGCCTTGCGTGAAATCCGGCCCGCTCAGCTGGGCTTCCTCTGCGGTCATTGCATGCCTCCACGCTCTGCCGCCGTCAGATGCCCCAGCCCGTGACCGCGATCACCTGCCCGGTAATGCCTTCGGATGCCGGCGAGGCGAGGAACACCACCGCTTCGGCGATGTCGTCGCGCTTGGCCCAGCGTTTCATGTCCTTGGGCTTCATGGCGGCGACGTTTGACTCGGTGTCGACGAGCCCCGGCGCCACGGCATTGACGCGCACCCCGGCGTCGCGGCCCTCGAGCGCAAACGTGCGCGTGAGAGCTTCGATGCCGGCCTTGGCGCAATTGTAGGCGACCATGTTGGCCTGCGAGAGCCCGGCGCGCGCGAAGTTGACGATCGAGCCGGAGCCGGCCTTAGCCATGTGCGGGAAGGCGGCGCGCGAGACGAGGAACGCGCTCAACAGGTTGTTGTTGAGCTCGGCGTTCCAGTCTTCGAGGCTGAATTCGACCGCGGGCTTGTAGAGCGTGAGCCCGCCCGCCAGATTGACGAGGATGTCGATGCGCGAATAGGCGCGCAGCGTCTCGTCGATAAGGCGATTGACCTGGTGCTCCTCGGTGAGCAAGGCGGCGACGGGGACGACCCGCGCTCCCGCCTGCTTGAGCTCGGCCGCGCGCGCCTCCACGTTGGCTTGCGTGCGCGCGCAGATGGCAAGCGCCGCGCCCTTCGCGGCGAGATCCTTGGCGACGGCCTGTCCAACCTGGCCCGCGTGGCTGACCCCCGTGACGACGGCAACCTTGCCTTCGAGAATGCCCGGCATTTCACTCACCCGCTGTTTGTTTGATTCATGTTCGCGGGCACCTTGACCGCGCGCGTGCAAATGATGACCGTGAGCATCATATAGGCAAGACGCGAGCGGGCGAACACTTGCAGCGAGGTGAAAAGATGAGCTGGCAGCCGACCAACGATCCCGTGCCGGGCAACCCTCGCTCCTGCGACGCGATCGAGCAGGTGATCGTGTCGCGTGCCCGCGACCTCGGCGGGTTTTCCGTGCGCCGCGCGCTGCCCGCGGCGGGCAAGCAGATGATCGGGCCCTTCATCTTCTTCGACCAGATGGGCCCCGCCGAGTTCCTCATCGGCACCGGTATGGACGTGCGCCCGCACCCGCATATCGGGCTCGCGACCGTGACCTATCTCTTCGACGGCGAGATCGTGCATCGCGACAGCCTCGGGTCCGCGCTCGCGGTCAAACCGGGCGAACTCAATCTGATGTCGGCCGGGAACGGCATCGTGCATTCGGAGCGCACCGGCGCGGAGGAGCGCGCGAAAGGCCCACGGCTGTTTGGCATCCAGGCATGGGCGGCGTTGCCGAAGGCGCACGAGGAAGGCGCCCCCGCCTTCGTCCATCACGGCGCGAGCGAACTGCCGCGCATTTCGGCCGACGGCAAGACCGTCCGTGTGATCATGGGGTCCATGTACGGTCAGACCTCACCCGCCGCCTTTCCGCATCCCGCGTTTTACGCCGAAGCCGTGCTGGCGCCGGGAGCCGTGCTGCCGCTCGATCCCGACTACGACGAGCGCGCTGTGTTCATCGCCTCGGGCGAGATCGATATCGCGGGCGAAACGTTCACGGCCGGCCAGCTAATCGTCTTTCATCCGGGCGACCGCATCTCCATTCTGGCAACCTCGCAGACGCGCCTCATGCTGCTCGGCGGCGAGCCGATGGATGGGCCGCGGCATATCTGGTGGAATTTCGTCTCCTCGTCCAAGGACCGCATCGACGCCGCCAAGGCCGATTGGAAAGCGGGTCGCTTTGCCACCGTGCCGGGCGACGCGAGCGAATTCATCCCCCTGCCGGAGTGAGGGGCGCGCCATCTAAGGCTTCCGATCAAGGAAAGCGCGCACGGCGGCGACGGTCGCGGCCGGCTGCTCCTCCATGAGCCAATGCCCGGAATTGGCGATAACGGAGCCGCTGACGTTCTCCGCCACGAAGCGCAGATCGTCTGCCATCGCCGTTCCGAAGGATTTGTCCGCGCCGATGGCCAGCACGGGCATCTTGAGCTTGCCCTTGGCAACGAGCTCCTTGTTGTCGGCAGCGTCCTGGGAAAACGCCGCGAACTGGTTGAACGCGGAATGCATGGCGCCGGGTCGCGCGTATAGCTCGGCGTAGTGCTGGCGCGTCTCCTCGTCGATCGCCTTCGGGTCGGCCGATAGCTCGTTATAGAAGCGGTCGAGATAGATGCGCTCGCGGCCGGCTACGAGCCGCTCCGCGTCCGGCCCGCGGAAATTGAAGTGCCAAAGCAGCGGGTTCTTCAAGATCGCGTCCCACGGACCGATGCCGGGCAACGGCGCGTCCATGGCGACCCATCGCGTCACACGGGCCGGATATTGCGCCGCGAACGCATAACCGACCATGTTGCCGATGTCGTGCGTGACGAGATCGGCGTCGTCGATGCTCAAGGCATCGAGCACGCGCGCGATGTCCTGCGCCTGCGCCATCTTCTCGTAGCCGATCTCGGGATGGGAGGAGAGCCCCATGCCGCGCAGGTCCGGCACAACGACCGTGTGATCGCGCGCGAGCTCAGCCGCGAGCGGCGCCCACCCACATGTCGCCGGTATCGGCAAAGCCATGCAGCAGCACCACCGCGGGCCCTTGTCCGCCGACGCGGGTATGGATCGTGGCGCCGATCGTCTCGATGTCTTGGGTCCGGAAGCCTGCGGGGAAGGGCTGCACCTTCGCCAGCGCCGGGAGCGAGAAGATGAGTGCCGCGAGCAGGGCTGCCGTGAAACAGAGCTTTTGCCGCATCACGCGCGCTGCCGACGGTATTCGCCGGGCGCGCACCCGTACTCCGCTTTGAACCGGCGCCCGAAGTGCGACAGATCCGAGAACCCCCAACTGAAGGCGATGTCGCCGATGGTCCTGCGCGTCTGCGCCGGGTCGTCGAGCGCACGTCGGCAGCGCTCGAGCCGCCGTGCGATGATGTAGGCCTCGAGCCCGGTGTGCTCCTGCGCCAGCAGGGCGTTGGCATAACGCACGCTGATGCCGGCCGCCATCGCCGCCGTCACCGGCTTCAGATTGGGGTCGTGCAGGCGGGATTCGATCGTGGCCTTCAGCACGGTGAGCGCGGCCGCACGCGGGGAGGAGAGGGTGACGCCGCCTTGGCTCACGGCCGAAAAAGCGAGCGCGACGAGATCCAAGGCCTGCTCGGCGATCTTGGGCGCGGCGGTCTCATCCAACGCGTCGATGCGATCGGGCAGCATGGTCAGGAACCCGAAAGCGAGCCCTGCGACTGGATTGTCCGAGGTCATCGCGCGGGAGATCAGCGTGCCTCCGGGACCGGTGCGCACCTCCAGCTCGTGCCGCGGAACCGATACGGCGAGCATCTTGCCGGCCTCTGCCAGCGCCCCCGAGAACGGCCGGCGGGGATCGAGGAGGAAAAACGAGCCGCCACCCAAGATGGCTTCTCGGTCCCCCTGGACGTGGACCGACTTGCCCGTCTGCTGTAGGCAGATGAAATAGTTGTCGTTGTCGGCGCGCGAGATCTCTTGCTTCCCGCGGCTCATCCGATGAGCATCGCAGTCGTATGCGGCAATGCCGAGTGGGCCAATTGTGCCCGTTGAGACCTGTCCGTTGAAGGGTCGTGCGAGCGACAACGCCAGCTTGACGAAGCGGGCAGCGACCACGTCCGTCCAATAGGCGACACTATCTCGAGGATGGACGTTTTTGGTCGAGTAGATGGTTGCCATCGGCGGCTCCGCGGTGCGCAAGCAGAAGCGGGGATGATACCGCCTGCCCATTAGTAGCAGCGAGTTGGGATCGCGCGCGAGAAATTGGCGCAGCTCCGTCGATGGTCCGCGCGCAAATATTCGCTACGAATTGAACGGAGTCCAGATCACCTGGTCGATGTGAGTCGCCCCCGTCGCCAGCATGACGAGGCGGTCGAACCCGAGCGCGCAGCCCGAAGCCGGCGGCATCCGCGCGAGCGCCTCCAGGAAGTCCTCGTCCAGGGGGTAGCGCTCGCCGTAGCGCGCTTCCTTGTTAACCATCTCGGCTTCGAGGCGGCGGCGTTGCTCGTCCGCATCGGTCAGCTCGCCAAATCCGTTGGCGAGTTCCACTCCGCAGCAGTAGAGCTCGAAGCGCTCGGCGACGCGGGCATCGTGCGGGGCCGGTCGCGCCAGCGCGGATAGGCTTGCGGGATATTCGGTGAGCAGCGTTGCGCGGCCGTTGCCGAGCTTGGGCTCGACGAGCGCCGTCAGCAGCTTGGAGAAGATGTCGGACCAGGTGTCGTCCGCGCGCGCTGTGATGCCCGCAGTCTCGGCCATGGCGGCGAGGCGGGCAGCATCGTTGCCGGCTTCCGTCATGCTGGCGAGGAGGTCGACGCCGGCGTAGCGGCCGAAGGCCTGCGCCACGGTCAGCCACTCGGGCGCGGCGCGCGGGTTGGCGGTCACCCCGCGCCAGGAGACGAAGCGGTTGTCGGCCGTCTCGGCGGCGAGCTTCAGGATCGCAGCAGCGTCCGCCATCACGCTCTCGTAGGCCTCGTTCGCGCGATACCACTCGAGCATGGTGAACTCGGGCGCGTGCAGGGCCCCGCGCTCGCGGTTGCGGAACACGGGCGCGAACGTGAAGATCCGGCGCTCGCCAGCCGCTAAGAGCTTCTTGCAGGCAAGCTCCGGCGAGGTGTGGAGGTACATAGAGGTGTGCGAGAGATCGGGCCCGATGAGCTCGGTCTTGAACGCATGCAAATGCGCTTCGTTGCCGGGCGAGACCTGCAAGGCTCCCGTCTCGACCTCGGTGAAGCCTTGCGCCTCGAACCAGGCGCGGATCGCAGCCTTGATGCTCGCGCGCAAGGCGAGGAACGGGCGCCGATCGGCGTGCGCCTCAGGGCTCCACCAGGGACGGTCGCTGCTCATGGGGTGTCTCTAGACCATCCGCGCTGAGAATTCTCCTCTCCGCAAGGGCGCGGAAGGGGAAGCGAAGCCCGCCTTGGCCTTTGCGGCAGGAAAGGGTATGAGAGCGCCGAGATTCCCTGGACCCTTCCGGCCGCACGCGCGCGCCAGCGCCGCGGAGGCTGCATGCAAAACGGAGACGCTACGTGTCAAAGGTCATCGCCTCATCGGTGCGCAAGGGCAATGTGCTCGATCTCGACGGCAAGCTCGCCGTCGTCATGCACGCCGAGAACATCCACCCCGGCAAGGGCACGCCTGTCACGCACCTCGAAATGCGCCGCATCGCCGACGGAGTGAAGGTGACCGAGCGCTACCGCACGACCGATCAGGTCGAGCGCGCCTACCTCGACGAGAAGGACTACAACTATTTGTTCGAGGACGACTATGGCTTCACCTTCATGCATCCGGAGACATTCGAGCAGATCACGGTGTCGAAGGACGTGATGGGAGACCAGGCGCAGTGGCTGCAGGAGGGCATGACCTGCTCAGTGTCGCTGCACGAGGGCGTGCCGATCGCGGTGGAGCTGCCGCAGCGGGTGACGCTGGAGATCGTCGAGGCCGATCCCGTCGTCAAGGGGCAGACGGCGTCCTCGTCCTACAAGCCGGCGGTGCTGTCGAACGGCGTGCGCATCATGGTCCCGCCCCACATCGGGGCCGGCACGCGCGTCGTCGTCATGACGGACGACGGCTCCTACGCCGAGCGCGCGAAGGACTGAAGCCCTACTCGGGCTTTGCCATCTCGTGCCAGACGCGCAGCTGCAGCACGCGCTCCGCCGTATGTTCAAGCGCGCAGTTTGCCGAATCGAGGCGGGCCATCGAGCCGCCCTCATAAATGTCATAGGACACCTTGCAGTCGGCGTCGCGCGCGGCGATCCACGCCCGCTCGGCTTGGCGCACGCTTTCCCCCGCCTTATCCCCGAGCGCGCCGAGCAGGCGCTGGTAGTCGGCATTGAGCAGGCCGTCCCAGACGTTCGTCTCGGCATCGACGCACTGCACCATGCTCGTCGTCGAACTCGTTGCCGGGCAGCTGCAGGCAGTGGTCGGACATGCGACCGATGCAGTCGCGCCCGCTGCGGTTTGCGGTGTGCTCCGTTGTTAGGCACGCGTTGATGGTTGCCGCCTCGTCAGCGGCCGCGGGCCCCAAGGAAACGAGCGTTGCCACAACAACCGCGGCGGCGAAGGGTCTCGCTCTATTGCACATGGGAGCAACCTAGCGGCGCTCACTTGAACGAGGCCTTAAGGCCGCTAAACGCCGAGCGACCTTCTGACTTCGAACACTTCCATGATTCGCGCGCCGCGATGCGGTCCGTCCACCACGAAGGTCCAGCGTCCCTCGGTGTAGGTGTCGCACATCTTCACGCCCTTGACGAGTATCCAGTGGCCTTCCTTGCCCTTGTGCACGGCGAGGATGTAATGGGCCCAGACGTTGCGCGGACGCTGCATCCACGCCCACAGCGTCGGCCGCTCCTTGCGCGGCCGGCTCATGTAGCTTTCCTTGAGCCGCATCTCGTAGTCGAACTGCGCGAGCGCTTCCGCGACCTCGTCGGCCGCCGTGCCCTTGACCACGGTCTTGCGCGCGCTGTTGCGACCCGCTCGGATCACGTCCTCGATCTTGCTGATGGGGTAGCCGGTGATGGCGGAGAGGACGTATGG
The DNA here is from genome assembly GCA_963745205.1 of uncultured Alphaproteobacteria bacterium. Classification (GTDB taxonomy): domain Bacteria; phylum Pseudomonadota; class Alphaproteobacteria; order Rhizobiales; family Hyphomicrobiaceae; genus Hyphomicrobium_A. The sequence goes on along the minus strand of CAVUWX010000007.1, from coordinate 294,525 downwards.
CCCGCAGAAGGCCACGCGCCCGGTGTCGTTCCTCGCATCGGCGAGGCTCGAGGTCGTGCGGTCCGGGCTCGGCAAGGTGTCCATAGATCGAGATCGGCGGGGCTGCGGCGCGATGGTTAACGAAATGTCACAGCAACGAGTTTAGGAATGGTTGACGTATGTCCTCATGAATCGCGCGCCCGGGCAAACACTTTAGGTCTGCCCGCGGCGAAAGACGTACGGGTGAGTCCATGGAGCAGCAGGACATGTTCGTGGTCGTCGTTTTCCTGGAGGCGGAGCGCGACCACCAGGGCGACATGCGCGCAGCGCTCGTCACCTATGCCCGGATGTGCGTCGAGCGCGAGCCCGGCTGCCGCCGTTACGACGTTTGCCTCGATCCCGTCGATGGCGCGTCCTTCCTGCTCTACCAAGTCTACACCGACGAGGCGGCCTATCTCATGCACCGCGAGCTGCCGCACTACGCGGAGTTCCGCATCCTCGTCGACGCCTGGACGCGATCGCGGCGCCAGTTGACCTACGAGGGCGTCGTGCTGTCGAACACGGCTTGAGCGTCGGCGCGATCCGCACTACCTGCCGGTGGAGGGCACCGGCGGAAGGCGCCGGCCGAGGTGGAAGGGGTATTGGACGTGAACGTTTCTTTCCTGCAGGAGCTGCTGAGCACGATTGCCGACCAGGGCCGCGCGCTCCTGCCGCGCTCGCTCTTTGGCGCCGGCGCCGAGGCCGACGTGGAGGAGCTCGCCCGCGTGCTCATCTCCGGGCGCGGCGAAGCCTCCGGCGTCGCCATCGCGAGCGAGTTCTTGCGTACGCAACTCGACGCGGACGGCTCACCTTCTTCCGCTTTCTCGCGACCGAGCTCAAGCCCGACGCGACGCGCCTCGCGGAAGCCGCGCGAGCCTACCTCGACGATCCTCCCGACGAGACGCTTGCGCGCCTGCAGAAGGCGCTGGATAGCCCTAGGCTGGAATTCTTCCGCCGCCTCAACCTCGCTCCCGGCGCCACCGCGCAGATCGTCGCCATGCGCCGCGATCTGCTCGAGGTCCCGCTCGATGATCCCGCGCTTGCCGCCGTCGATACCGACCTGCGGCGCCTGCTCTACTCGTGGTTCAACCGCGGCTTTCTAGTGCTTCGCCGCATCGATTGGAACACGCCGGCGGCGATCCTGGAGAAGATCATTCGCTATGAGGCGGTGCACGCGATCAAGAGCTGGGACGACCTGCGCCGCCGCCTCGATCCGGCCGACCGGCGCTGCTTTGCCTTCTTCCATCCCTCGCTCGTCGACGAACCGCTCGTCTTCGTCGAGGTGGCGCTGACGCGTGATGTCCCCGAGGCGATCGGCGAGGTCCTGGGCGTGCCGCAACAGGACGCGGCCGCGAGCTCGCCGACGATCGCGGTCTTCTATTCGATCTCCAACTGCCAAGAGGGTTTGCGCGGCATATCCTTCGGCAACTTCCTGTTGAAGCAGGTCGTCGAGGAGCTGGCGCGTGAGGAGGCGCGCCTCAAGACCTTCGTTACGCTGTCGCCGGCGCCGGGGTTTGCCGATTGGCTCCGCCGCGCCGCTGCGCCGGGCGATGCTGGCGTCCCCGATCAGATCGGCGCGCAGGCGCGCGCGGTGCTCGACGAGCTGCAGGGCTCGACACTGCTCGAGCCGGGGAAGGAGGACGGCGAGGAGAGCGAGCGCAAAGCCGACCTGCTGGCGTTCGCGGCCTACTACTTCCTCGAGGCCAAGCGCCGCGACGGCAAGCCGGTCGACCAGGTCGCCCGTTTCCATCTCGGCAACGGCGCGCGGCTGGAACGATTGAACTGGATGGCCGATCCGTCGCCCAAGAGCCTCGCCGAAGCCTTCGGCCTCATGGTCAACTATCGCTACGATTTGAAGGAGATCGAGAAGAACCACGAGGCCTTCGCCAACGAAGGCACGATCGCCGCTTCGCGCGGGGTGCGCAGCCTGTTAAAGCCCCTCGCCAAGACCAAGGCGGCCGTGGTCTCGGCGGCGCTCTCGCCCCCGGCACTGCCGCCGCCGCTCCCGGTCAAGACGGCGTCTTGAACAGGCTTTGCCTGCCCGCGCCAGCGGGCCCTTGTCACCGCTGATAATCCGCGCACAATGCTGAAAACAAGAGCACGGCTGCGGCAAGGGCGGAGTGAGGCATGCGCTACGGCGAGGACGATCGCGAGAGCACCAACGTCGAGGATCGTCGCGACGAGGGCGGCCCCGATGTTTCCCTTCCCGGGCAGCGGCGGCGAGGGACGCACCATTCAGATCCCGCTGACCGGCGGCAGCCTCGGCACGCTCATCGTTATCGGTCTCATCCTTTGGGCCATGGGGATCAACCCGCTCGAGCTCTTGAGCGAAGGCAACTACCCGCAGGTGCAGATCCCGCACTCCGATCAGGAGCGCCCCGGACCAGTGGCGCGGCAGTCGCCGACCGACATCCCCGGCCTCCCCGGCGGCACCGCCGTGCATACCGAGGACGACATGAAGCGGTTCGTGTCGCAGGTGCTGGCCGACACCGAGGATGTGTGGACGCGGGAGTTCGCGAGCCTCGGCAAGAAGTACACCGACCCCGCGATGGTGCTGTTCACGGGTGCGACGCGCACCGCCTGTGGCGTCGGCGTCGCCGCCATGGGGCCGTTCTATTGCCCGCTCGACCGCAAGGTCTACATCGACCTCGCCTTCTACGATCAGCTGAAGCGCCGCTTCAACGCGCCGGGCGACTTCGCGCAGGCCTACGTGATCGCGCACGAGGTCGGCCATCACGTGCAGAAGCTGTTCGGCATCGCCGACAAGGTGCAGGAGCTGAAGGACAACTCCGACCAGTCCACAGCCAACGCCTTGCAGGTGCGCATGGAGCTGCAGGCCGACTGCTTCGCGGGCGTGTGGGCGAACTTGAACGATCAGCTCAAGAAGCGGCTGCAGCCTGGCGATGTCGAGGCGGGGCTCAATGCGGCGAGCCAGATCGGCGACGATATGATCCAGAAGAAGACGCAAGGACGTGTGGTGCCGGAATCGTTCACGCACGGCACCTCCGCGCAGCGCGTCAAATGGTTCAAGGCGGGGCTCGATCAGGGCGATATCAACGCCTGCGATACGTTCAGCAACAATCCTTGATGGGAGAACGCGTCGCAGGGAGCGCTCGGAACGGCCAGACGGGCGACGGAATTTGATGCGGCAAGGGTCTTGAACGATCTTGGGGCATGAGGCTGGCGCTCGCATGCGGTGCGCGCTTATCGCAACCGGGTTGCTCTCTGCTGCTGCTCTCGCCGCGGCGACGATGGCGTGGGCCAGCAAGCCCCCGCTGACGACCAAGATCGGCGCGCCTATGGCCGCATCCGAGAGCGGCGTTCCCCCGCCCGAGCTGCGGCTGCGTGCGATCGTTGCGCGTGCTCTCGACGATTCCATCGCCACCTGGAGGAGGCTCGTCGCGGCCAACGCGCTCGAGGTCGGCAACGTCAACGTGCGCTTCGTGACGCACCTCGCCCCGTCCAACTGCTTCGGCCTCTATTCCGGCGACGGCCCGGCCTACTGCAGCGGCAACGCCACCGTCTTCGTCGGCGTGGATGCGGCCAACCACCTGCTGTCGCGGTTCGGGCCGGATGGCGAAGCGGGCATCACCTTTCTGATCGGGCACGAGATCGGCCACCACATCCAGAACATCTTCGGTCGCTTTCAGCTCCTCAACTACGTGGTTAGGTCGCAACCATGGAGCCGTGCCGAATTTCAGCGCCGCTTCGAGCTCGAGGCTGATTGCTACGCGGGGGTGTGGATCCAGGCGAGCGATGCGTGGGCGAAGTCCGACCGCTTCCGGGCGGAGATGCGTGCCGTTGTCGGCAGCATCGGTGACGACAGCATGTTGGGTGGCGCAACCAGCGAGCGAGCCGGTTTGCACGGCAGCTCCCAGCAGCGCGTGCGCTGGTTCGAGCGCGGGCTCGCAAGCGGAAACCTGCGGGCGTGCGATACGTTCGCCGTGGCCAACCCTTGAGCGAAGCTAGAACGCGGTGCCGCGGTAGGTGCTGACCTCGCAGGTAAGTCCGCGGTCGAGCATCAGCTTGCACAGCGTCTGTGCCTGTCCGGGCGAAGCGACGGGACCTGCCAGCAGAGCATAGGTGCGCTCGGCTCCCTTGCCCAACGCCACGTAGCGCGGATGCAGGTTGCGCACCGCGTCGCCGTGGCGGTCGTTGAGGATGGTCCAGTTGAGCTTGACCGCGTCGACCGACGGCGCGCTCCCGAGCAATAGCCCGATCTGCGGCGACTTCGACGTTGTGGGGGCGGCGGCCTTCTCACTCTTGTGTGCGATGCTGCCGGTCTCGATGGCGTTGCTTTTCGGTGCCGCGGCGGTCTTCTGCGGCTTGATCGGCGGCACCGGTGCGATGACGGCAACGTCCTGCGGCTTCAATGACGCCGCGGGCGCCACAGCCACCATGTCCTCCGATGCCTTCGGGCCGCCAGCGAAGGTATTATGCGCCGTCTGCGGCTTGGCGGCCGGAGGCGCTGTCTCAGCCTGCGCGATGTTGGGCTGCGTCACCGCGCTTTCGATCGATGCAACCTTGTCCATGATGATCTGGTCGCGGTCGCTGGCCTGTTGCTGCGCGGTCTTGAGGTTGTCGACGTCCGCCTTGATCTCCCCCACGCTCTGCTTCAACGGATCGAGGTCGGCGACGGCGCGGGTGACGTCGCGCTGGGTCTGCGCCAGCTTCTGCTCGAGATCCGGGCCGCTCTGGGAGCTCGCAAACATCTCCGGGTGCGTACCGAGCGCGGCGAGGTAGATCCCCGCGAAGGTGGCCCCGAAGACCCAAAACAGGACGTAGGCGTTCAGGATTCGGCGGCGCGGCTTCTGAATTTGGTCCGACATTCGCTTTTTCGCTTCCGAGGTTTGGACGTTCGAGGGTTGAGCCCGATTCGCTTGATTGAGCAAACGCGCAAACCACCTGGCTGCTACCGGATTGCCAGGGAATCGAGTTGGATGGTCGGTGAGTCTCGCACTTAGGGTCAACGCGAGGCCCGCAAATCCGCCCCACAGCTTGTGGACGAGCACGCGAGCGTCACATGGCACAACGAATCAAAGGGCTTTCGGCGACGGCTGTGATGGGATTGCAACAAGCGACCGGCGTGCGCTGGGGGACTTATAATGACAAATGGGGCCCGACTTGTTCGCGACCTAAGACGGGCGGTATGAGACTTGCTCCATGCTGGCAATGCTGGCCGTGCTTGCCGGTCGCCGGCACCCGCATCGACCACGAACGTTACCGTGCTTGCTGACGCACCCCAACTCTGAGGCCGGATGACTCGCCGCCCGCTGCTCATCGTCGTTCTCGCCGCCGGAGAAGGCACGCGCATGAAGTCCGCGCTGCCGAAGGTGCTGCACAAGATCGCCGGCCGCTCGATGTTGGCGCATGCGCTCGCCGCGGCGCGAGACCTTGCGCCAAGCTCGCTCGCCGTCGTCATCGGTCCCGACATGGATGCCGTCAGGGCCGAGGCTCTACGCGAGGCGCCGTCGGCGCTGGTATTCGTGCAGGCGGAGCGCAAGGGGACCGCGGACGCGGTGCTCGCTGCCCGCGAGGCGCTCGCGCGGCACCAGGGCGACGTGCTTGTGCTCTACGCCGATACGCCGCTGCTGACGGCGCCGACGCTGCAGCGGTTGCTCGAGACCCTCGATCAAGCGGCCGGCATCGCCGTGCTCGGGTTCGAGGCGGCCGATCCGACCGGCTACGGCCGCCTGCTGACGGATGCCGGCGGCTGGCTAGCCGCCATCCGCGAGGAGAAGGACGCAAGCGAGGCCGAGCGCCGCGTCCGCCTCTGCAACTCGGGCGTCATGGGTTTCCGCCTCGACGATTTGCTCGGCGTGCTCGGCCGCATCGGCAACGCCAACGCCAAGGGCGAGTTCTATCTGACCGACGCCATCGAGCTTGCGCGCCGGGGCGGCGCGCGTGCCGCCGTCGTCGCCTGCGAGGAAGAGGAGGTGCTCGGCATCAACTCGCGCGACCAGCTCGCCGCGGCGGAAGCGATCTTCCAACGCCGCGCGCGGCTCTCGGCGATGCGCGATGGCGTGACGCTGATCGCGCCGGAGACGGTCTGGCTGTCCTACGACACGCGCTTGGGGCGCGACGTCATCATCGAGCCCAACGTGTTCTTCGGTCCTGGCGTGACAGTGGAGGACGGCGCCGAGATCAAAGCCAACTGCTACATCGAGCGCTCGCACATCGGGCGCGCGGCTCGCGTTGGTCCGTTTGCGCGTTTGCGGCCCAATGCAAACCTCGGCGCGCATGTGCACGTCGGCAACTTCGTTGAGGTGAAGAACTCGACGCTGGGCGAGGGCGCCAAGGCCAACCACCTGTCCTACCTCGGCGACGGCGACGTTGGCGCGGGCGCCAACATCGGGGCCGGCACCATCTTCTGCAACTACGACGGCTTCAACAAGCACCGCACCGAGATCGGGGCAGGGGCCTTCGTCGGCTCCAATTCATCGCTCGTCGCGCCGGTCAAAATAGGCGCGGGCGCCTACATCGGCTCGGGCAGCGTCATAACCAAGGACGTGGCGGCGGGCGCGCTCGCGCTCGAACGGTCGGCCCAGGAGGAGCGCCCCGGTTGGGCGGCGAAGTTCCGCGCCATGATGGGGCGGCGCAAGACCAAGACGATATGACGAGAAGGCGGCACTGGTTGCGTGGGGCAGCCACCACAATTTTCCCTGAAACACAGTGTGATTTGAGGGACATGTTAATCAAACGATACCAGTATTCGAGCCTGCGGAAAGTGTAGCCACTATAACCGTGCCATAGGATTTCACTGCATGTGCGGCATCGTCGGGATCATCGGGCAAAAAGCGGTCGCCACCGACCTTATCGACGCGCTGCGCCGGCTCGAATACCGCGGCTATGACTCGGCCGGCATAGCGACGGTCGAGAACGGCCATCTGGAGCGCCGCCGCGCCGAGGGCAAGCTGCGCAACCTCGAAGGGCGTCTCTTGAAGGAGCCGCTCAGCGGCCACACCGGCATCGGGCACACGCGCTGGGCCACCCACGGCCGCCCCACCGAGCGCAACGCCCACCCGCACATGAACGGCCAGGTTTCGGTCGTGCACAACGGCATCATCGAGAACTTCCGCGAACTCAAGGCCGAGCTCACCGCCAAGGGCCATGTCTTCGAGAGCGACACCGACACCGAGGCGATCGTCCACGTCATCAGCGACGAGCTCGGCAAGGGAGTTACTCCGGAGGTGGCCGTCAAGAACGCGCTTGCGCGCCTGCAAGGCGCCTTCGCGCTCGCCATCATCTTTGCCGGCCACGACGACCTTATGATTGCCGCGCGCCAGGGCAGCCCGCTCGCCATCGGCCACGGCACCGGCGCCATGTACCTCGGCTCGGACGCGATCGCGCTCGCCCCCTTCACCGATGCGATCACCTATCTCGAGGAAGGCGATTGGGCGGTGCTGCACCGCTCAGGGGTCGAGATCTTCGACCGCGCCGGGGCGCGCGTCGAGCGACCGCTCGTCAAGTCGGTCGCGAGCTCGCTGCTCGTCGACAAGGGCAACCATCGCCACTTCATGGCGAAGGAGATCCACGAGCAGCCCGAGGTCATCAGCCACACCCTGTCGAACTATCTCGACATGGCGGCCGGCACCGTGAAGGTTCCCCCGCTCGGCATCGACATGGCGTCGCTGTCGCGCGTAACCGTCTCCGCGTGCGGCACCGCCTACTACGCGGGCCTCGTCGGCAAGTACTGGATCGAGCGCTACGGGCGCCTACCCGTCGAGATCGACGTCGCCTCCGAGATGCGCTACCGCGAGCCCCCGCTCGGCAAGGGCGGGCTGTCGCTGTTCGTCTCGCAGTCGGGCGAGACCGCCGATACCCTGGCGACGCTGCGCTACGCCAAGGCCGAAGGCCAGCGCATCGCCTCAATCGTGAACGTGCGCACGTCCTCGATCGCGCGCGAGTCCGATGTCGCGCTGCCGACGCTCGCCGGCCCCGAGATCGGTGTCGCCTCGACCAAGGCCTTCACCTGCCAGCTCGCGGTGCTCGCCTGCCTCGCGCTGGCGCTCGGGCGCGAGCGCGGCGTGCTGGGCAAGGAGCAGGAGCGCGCGCTCGTCAAGGCGCTCATCGAGGTGCCGCGCCACATCTCAACGGTTTTGCGCAACGAGCAGCAGTACGAGGCGATCGCGCATCTCCTGGCGAAGTCGCGCGACGTGCTCTACCTCGGCCGCGGCACCAGCTATCCCTTAGCGCTCGAAGGCGCGCTGAAGCTGAAGGAGATTTCCTATCTGCACGCCGAGGGCTATGCCGCGGGCGAGCTCAAGCACGGGCCCATCGCGCTCATCGACGAGAACGTGCCCGTCATCGTCGTAGCGCCACAGGACGAGCTGTTCGAGAAGACCGTCTCCAACATGCAGGAGGTCGCAACCCGCGGCGGCCAGATCATCCTCATTTCGGATGCTGCTCCTGAGAAGGTCGGTTGCAAGCTCGCCGCGCACATCGAGATGCCGACGGCTTCCGCCTTTACCAATCCGCTCATTTACGCCGTCCCAGTGCAGCTTCTCGCCTATCACACGGCCGTAATCATGGGCACCGACGTGGACCAGCCGCGCAACCTCGCCAAGTCGGTGACCGTTGAATAGGGGGAAACCCCCTTCGTTGGCTAGCCGCGGATTTGCCTCGATCAGCCGCTTAACATAGGCTTGGGTGGCGTACGGCTGGGGGCTGGCGCCGCAAAGGCATCGGGTAGGGGACTATGGGGCACACCGCGCGCATCCTTGCGGCACTCGCGATTTTAGCGGCGGGCACGCTGCCGCTTGCCGCGTTCGACGGCCCCACGCAGACGACCGCGCCCAAGAAGAAGGCGGGCGCGACCGACAAGCCCGCAGCCGCGGCCGACGATCAGAAGAACGGCGCCGAAGACGACAAGCAGAAAGCCGCGGCGCTGGCGCAGCGCGCGCTCGACGCCGCCATCAAGCTGTACGAGGCCGGCAAAGCCGACCAGGCGGTCAAGACCATCGAGACGGCACTGCGCGGCGGTCTCACCAGCCCGCAAATGGCGCGCGCTCTCTACTATCGCGGTCTCGCCAACCGCAAACTCGGCAAGCCGGGGCTCGCGATCTCCGACCTGACCAGCGCGGTGTGGCTCAAGGACGGACTGGTCGGACCCGAGCGCGAGGACGCGTTGAAGAACCGCGCCGCCGCCTATCAGGAGGCGGGCATCAGCAACGTGCCGGAGGTTCCCGCGCCGGTGATGGCGGCCGACGCGACGAGTGCCACGGGTTGGCAGACGGCCATGAACGGAGCGCCGGCTGCACCGGCTGCACCGGCAGCGCCGGTCGCCGCCCAACTCTCGCCCGTCGAGGGCCCGCCACCCGCGCCCACATCTTCAGGCGGCATCGGAGGCTTCTTCAGCAGCATCGGCAATATGTTCGGCGGCGGGACGTCACACCACCCCCAACGCCAACGACGGCACGGTGACGACCTCCTCGATCACGCCGCCACCGCCGCAACCCGTCACCGCGCCCGTCGCGCCGACCACGGGCTGGAGCCAGACGACGCAGGTGACCACCGGCCCTGAAGTTGGCTCGCCGTTCGTCACCAAGGTGTCGAGCTCCGGCAAGGCGTCCGCCACGGAGAAGGCCGCCGCCCCGCGCGAGCCATCGGGAAAATTCCGCCTGCAGGTGGCTGCCGTGCGCTCGCGCAGCGAGGCCGACGCGCTCGCCGCGAGCCTCGTCGAGAAGCATGGGAGCGAGCTCGGCCCGCGCCGGCCCGAGGTCGACGAGGCCGTACTCGGCAACATGGGCACGTTCTACCGCGTGCGGGTCGGCCCCTACGCCGATGCCAAGGAGCCGCAGCAGCTGTGCAGCGGCCTGCGTTCGAGCGGGTTCGACTGCCTGGTTGTGACCCGCTAGCGCCGGGCATTTCCCCCCGCAACTGGCGGGTCAGCCGTCACAGCTCGTCTCTTCTTATCGGCGGCGAACCGTGGGAAGATCGCCTCGGCCGCCTCGCAAGGCGTAGGCCGAGCAGGCCAGCACCTGTGGATTGTCGCATGAACGCTTCAGACGCGAACGAGGGCCAGCCGGTCAGTCCATCCTCGCAACTGCGGGTCGGCCTGCAGCGGCTCGCGAAGGAAGATGGTGCCCCGGGCTGGCACGTCGGCGCGCGCTTGCGCAACTACTTCCTCACCGGCCTCGTCATCGTCGGGCCCGTGACCATCACGCTCTACTTCGCCTGGTGGTTCATCAACGTCACCGACGCCTGGATCAAACCGTTCCTGCCCAGGGCTTACCTGCCGGACACCTATCTGCCGTTCGCCGTGCCAGGCTTCGGCCTCATCGTCGGCATCGTGGCGCTCACGCTGATCGGTGCGCTCGCCGCCAACCTGTTGGGCCGCACGCTCATCTCGTTTGGCGAGCAGATGGTTGGCGGCATGCCGATCGTGCGCAACGTCTACCGCGCGTTAAAGCAGATCTTCGAGTTGGTGATCACGGCCACGGGCCCCAATCAGGGGATTCAGAAGGTTGGGCTCATCGAGTTTCCCTCCAAGGGCCTGTGGTCGATCGTGTTCGTGACGGGCGACACGACCGGCGAGGTCGGCGCCGTGAAGCCTGGAGGTGAGAGCGACCTGTTGAGCGTATTCATGCCGACCGGCATCGTGCCGCCAACCGGGTTCGTCTGCTTCCTGCCGCGGCGCAACGTCATCTTTCTCGACATGAGCATCGAGGACGCGGCCAAGGTCATCATCTCGGGCGGAATGGTGACGCCGGAAAGCCAGGCCAAGCTGAAGGAGCTCGCGGAGCAGGCACGCGTGCGCACCGGCAAGACCCGGCCCCCCAAGATCACCGCGGGCTAGCCTCAAGCCGCGCGGAAAAGGCGCACGGCCTCGTCGCATTCGAAGATGTAGAGCAGCGTCCGCAGCGCCTGGCCGCGCTCGCTTGCCAGTTGCGGGTCGCTCGCCAAGATGAGCCTCGCATCGTCGCGTGCGGCCGTGAGCAGCGCCTCGAAGTTCGGCACCTCCGCGATGCGGAAGCCCGGCGTCCCGCTCTGGCGCGCGCCCATGACCTCGCCGCCGCCGCGCAGCTCCAGATCCTTCTCGGCGATGAGGAAGCCGTCCTCGGTCGCTTCCATCATGTCTAAGCGCTGCCGCGCCGCTTCGCCAAGCGGCGCCTTGTAGAGCAGCATGCAGAAACTCTCACGCGACCCACGGCCCACGCGCCCGCGCAACTGATGCAACTGCGCAAGGCCGAAACGCTCCGCGTGCTCGATGACCATGATGTTGGCGTTGGGCACATTGACACCGACCTCGATCACCGTCGTCGCCACGAGGATCTTCAAGTTCCCCTCGGCAAAGGCCTCCATGGCGGCATCCTTCGCCCTGTCCTGCATGCCGCCATGCAAAAGGCCGACGTTCTCCTTGCCGAACAACTGCGAAAGATGCGCGTGTCGTTCTTCGGCAGCGGCGAGGTCGGACTTGTCCGAGCTCTCGATCAGAGGACATACCCAATAGATCTGTGCGCCTTCGCTCAGCTGGATGCGCAAACGGTCGATCAGCTTTTCCATGGAATTCGACCGGAATGGCCTTGGTCACGACCGGCTTGCGCCCGGGCGGCTTCTCCCTGAGCCGCGACACGTCGAGGTCGCCGTAGTGCGTCATCAAAAGCGTGCGCGGGATCGGCGTCGCCGTCATCACCAGCACGTCGGTGCCCGAGCCGTTGCCCTTCGACTGCAGCGATAGCCGTTGATGCACGCCGAAGCGGTGCTGCTCGTCGATGACGGCGAAGGCAAGGTCGCGGAAGACGACGTCCGACTGGAACAGCGCGTGCGTGCCGATGAGGATGTCGATCTCGCCGCCAGCGAGGCGATCGAGCAGGTCTTTGCGCGAGCGGCCCTTCTCGCGGCCTGTGAGCAGTGCGATGCGCAAACCCGCTTTCTCGGCGAGCGGCGCGATGGTTTCGAGATGCTGGCGCGCGAGCACCTCCGTCGGCGCCATGAGGGCGGCCTGCGCGCCCGCTTCCACCGCGACCACCATGGCGAGCAGCGCGACGACCGTCTTGCCTGACCCGACGTCGCCCTGCAAAAGCCGCAGCATGCGGCGCGGCGCGGCCATGTCGGCCTCGATCTCGCGCAGGGCCTCGCGCTGCGATCGCGTCAGCGAGAAGGGAAGCGCGTCGGCGATCTTCGCGCGAATGCGGCCGTCGCCCTTTACGCTGCGCCCCGGTCGCGCCTTGAAGCTCAAGCGCACCAGCCCGAGCGCGAGCTGCCCCGCCAGAAGCTCGTCGTAGGCGAGCCGTTGCCAGGGCAGTGCGCCGGGCGACACGTCGGCGGCGTCCGTCGGCCGGTGCAGGCGCTGCAGCGCCTCGACGAAGCCTGGCCAGCCGCGCGCCTTAAGCCATTGGGCATCCTGCCATTCGGGCACGGCGCCCAGACGATCGAGCGCCTGGCGCGAGGCCTTCTGCACGATCTTGCCGGAGAGGCCGGCGGTGAGCGGATAGACCGGCTCTAGCAGCGGCAGCTCGTCGCGCTGGGCGGGCGCCACGATGTAGTCGGGATGCGACATCTGCAGCGTCTCGCCGTAGCGCTCGACGCGGCCCGACACGTAGCGCTCCTCGCCCACGGGGAGCTGCCGCTCGATGAACTTGCGCTCGGCGTGGAAGAACACGAGATCGAGGCGGCCGCTGTCGTCCTCGGTCTGCACCTTGTAGGGGGCTCTAGTGTTGCCGCGGGGGGGCGCCTTGTGTTTCAGCACGCGTACTTTGAGCGTGGCGATGCTGCCCGGCGCAGCCTCGGCGACGGTGGGCTCGGCGCGGCGGTCGATCACGCCGTTCGGCAAATGCCACAGGAGATCGAGCACGCGCGGCTCTGCGACGCCCGGCGGCAGCGTGAGACACTTCTTCAGGAGCACGATCAGGCGCGGGCCGATCCCGGTCAGCGCCTGCAGCGAAGCGAACAGGGGCGTAAGCTCGTTGGGCCGCATGGGGCGATTCTGCACATCCAAGAAGCGACGGCTGCCATGCCGATGGGCAGGTCCGGCGCACCCTCACGGGTGTCCACGACGGTACCCTTTGCGCGAGGCGAAACGGGCGCTATATCAACGGCCCGACCGCTAACGAGGGTGGCGGGCGCGCCGGGTGGCGTCAAGCCTTGTGCCCAAGGTTTCCAACAGAGCCGGTTTCGCCGATGACCGATGACATTGAGATACGCCGCCGCCGCGCGGCCTATCGTGCGTGTCATCGCGGCACCAAGGAGATGGATTTGATTCTCGGGCGTTTTGCGCAAGCGCGGCTTTCGCGCATGACGCTCCGGGAGCTTGACGATTTCGAGCGGTTGCTCGCGCTTCCAGATCCGCTGCTGACGCAGTGGTTCCACGAAGGCGGGGGGCCGGAGGAGGCGGCGTTGGCAGCGTTCATCGACGCGCTGCGCAGCTATCATGGATTGGCGGCGATGCCCGCCAAAGGACCAAAGCAGGCATGACGTCTCGCGAAGCCGAAAGTGGGATGCACTCCGAACGCATCGTCACCGGCGTCCCGGAAGGGCTCGACGCGCTGGTGCTCGCCCAACTCGTCGCCGAGGCTGGCCGCGGAGCCGCGCCCGGCACGCTGCTGCACGTCGCGCGCGACGACCGCCGCCTCGATGCGCTGGAGCGCGCGCTTGCCTTCTTCGCGCCGCAGGTGCGGGTGATCTCCTTCCCCGCCTGGGACACCGTGCCCTACGACCGCGTCGGACCCAATGCCGACATCGTGGCCAAGCGCATCGCGGCGCTCGCCAAGCTGGGCTTAAGTACGCGCAAGCACCCCACCGTGGTTCTGACGACGGTCAACGCCGTCCTTCAGCGCGTGCCGCCACGCGCATTCCTGAAGCGCGCCATTAAGCCGATCGCGCCCGGCCAGCGCATCGACATGGGCCACTTGACGCAGCGCCTCGCGCTCATGGGATACCAACGCAGCGGCACCGTCATGGAGCCCGGGGAGTTCGCCGTGCGCGGCGGCATCCTCGATCTCTTTCCGCCCGGCCGGGCGACGCCGGTGCGCCTCGATTTCTTCGGCGACACGCTGGAGACCATCAAAGCCTTCGAGGTGCAGACGCAGAGAACATCGAAACCGGTGCAGAAGCTCGCGCTACTCCCGGTGAGCGAGGTCGCGTTGGGCGAGGAGGCGGAAAAGCTGTTCCGCGGCCGCTACGTGGAGCTGTTCGGCGGCTCGACCGGCGACGATCCGCTCTACGAGGCCGTCAGCTCCGGCCAGCGCTACCCCGGGCAGGAGCACTGGCTGCCGCTGTTCCACGAGCACCTGGAGACACTGTTCGACTACCTTCCGGGCGTGCCGGTGAGCTTCGATCACCTCGCCGAGGAAGCGGTGCGGCAGCGCTTCGAGCAGATCTCCGAGCACTACGACGCGCGGCTAGAATCGCTCGAGCAGCAGGCGTTCGGCGCGCCGCCCTACAAGCCGGTGCCGGCGGAGCGCATGTTCCTTGACGACAAGTCGTGGGCCGCGGCCCTTAAAGCACACGACGTCAACAAGCTCACGCCGTTCGAGGAGGTCGAGGGCCCGCACGTGCGCTCCTGGCGTGGGCGCGCCGGGCGCAGCTTTGCCGCCGAGCGTCAGCAGGGCGACGTGAATGTCTTCGACGCCGTCGTGCACTACGTGAAAGCCCTGCATGCCGAGCACCGCCGCGTCGTCGTCGCCGCGTGGACGCCGGGCGCGCGCGAGCGGCTGTCGAGCCTGCTCGCCGATCACGGGCTCGGCGAGCTCGTCAAGGTCGAGAGCTACGCCGAGGCGCTGGCGCTGCCGGGAACCTCGACCGCTCTCGCGGTGCTCGGCCTGGAGCAGGGCTTCGAGACGCCGGAGCTCGCCGTCATCGGCGAGCAGGACATCCTCGGCGACCGCCTCGTGCGTCCGCGCCGCAATCGCTCCGCCGTCGACGTGCTGACCGAGGCGACGAGCCTGTCGATGGGCGACCTCGTCGTGCATGCCGACCACGGCATCGGCCGCTTCGCCGGCCTGAAGACCATCACCGTGCTCGGCGCGCCCCATGACTGCCTTGAGCTCGAGTACGCCGGCGGGGACAAGCTGTTCCTCCCCGTCGAGAACATCGAGTTGCTGTCCCGCTACGGCGCGGACGAGGCGGGCGCGCAGCTCGACCGGCTCGGCGGCGTCGCCTGGCAGTCGCGCAAGGCGCGGCTCAAGAAGCGGCTGCGCGAGATCGCGTCTGAGCTGATCAAGATCGCGGCGTTGCGCCAGTTGAAGGAGGCCCCCGCCATCGGCGCGCCGGAGGGCGCCTACGACGAGTTCGTTGCGCGCTTCCCCTACGAGGAGACCGAGGACCAGGACGCCAGCATCGACGCGGTGCTGACCGATCTCAACTCGGGGCGTCCGATGGACCGCCTCGTGTGCGGCGATGTCGGCTTCGGCAAGACCGAGGTGGCCCTGCGCGCGAGCTTCATCGCGGCGATGAGCGGGTTCCAGGTTGCGATCGTGGTGCCGACGACGCTGCTCGCGCGCCAGCACTTCAAGACGTTCTTGGATCGCTTCAAGGGGTTGCCGATCCGGATCGCGCAGGCATCCCGCCTCGTCGGCGCCAAGGAGCTGGCAAGCGTGAAGGAGGGCCTGAAGAACGGATCGATCGACATTGTCATCGGCACGCACGCGCTGCTTGGCAAGTCGATCAGCTTCGCCCGCCTCGGCCTCTTGGTCATCGACGAGGAGCAGCACTTCGGCGTGACGCATAAGGAGCGCTTGAAGAAGCTGAAGGAGGACGTGCACGTCCTGACGCTGTCGGCGACGCCGATCCCGCGCACGCTCCAGCTCGCCTTGTCGGGCGTGCGCGAGCTGTCGCTCATCACCACGCCGCCGGTCGATCGCCTCGCGGTGCGCACCTACATCTCGCCGTTCGATCCGGTGATCGTGCGCGATGCACTTCGCCGCGAGCGCTACCGCGGCGGCCAGACGTTCTATGTCGTGCCGCGAGTGGCCGACATCCCCGACGTCGCCGAGTTCCTGCGCGAGGCGGTGCCGGAGCTGACCTTCGCCACCGCCAGCGGCCAGATGGCGTCGGGCGAGCTCGAGGACGTCATGAGCGCATTCTACGATGGCAAGTACGACATTCTGCTCGCGACCGCCATCGTCGAGTCCGGCCTCGATCTACCCAATGCCAACACGCTGATCGTGCACCGCGCCGATATGTTCGGGCTCGCCCAGCTCTACCAGCTACGCGGGCGCGTCGGCCGCTCCAAGACGCGCGCCTACGCCTATTTCACCATCCCCGTCGGCAAGTCGCTCACCGAGGCCGCCGATAAGCGCCTCAAGGTGCTGCAGTCGCTCGACACGCTGGGCGCCGGCTTCTCGCTCGCCTCGCACGACCTCGATATCCGCGGCGCCGGCAACCTGCTCGGCGAGGAGCAGTCGGGCCACATCCGCGAGGTCGGCTTCGAGCTCTACCAGTCGATGCTGGAGGAGGCGGTCGCGGCCATGAAGGGCGGCGACATCGACGGCGCGGCCGAGCAGTGGAGCCCGACCATATCGCTCGGCACCGCGGTGCTGATCCCCGAGACCTACGTTGCCGACCTGCAGCTCCGCCTCGGCCTCTACCGGCGCCTGTCAACGCTGGAGACAGCGCGCGGAGATCGATGGCTTCGCGGCCGAGCTCGTCGACCGCTTTGGGGAATTGCCCGAGGAGGTCAACCACCTGCTCGACGTGATGGAGATCAAGGGGCTGTGCCGGCAGGCGGGCATCGCGCAGGTCGATGCCGGCCCCAAGGGTGCGGTCATCGGCTTCCACAACAACGTGTTTGCCAACCCGGAGGGCCTCGTTCAGCTGGTGCAAGCTTCGCGCGGGCGCGTGAAGGTGCAGCCCGACCAGCGGCTCGTGTTCAAGGGCGACTGGGACCAGCCGGCGGAGCGCCTAAAAGGCGTGCGCGCGCTCATCTCCGAGCTCGTCGCCATCGCGGTCAAAGCGAAGAAAGCGGCGTAGGGCTCACGTCGTCTTGCGCTTGTAGAAGGCACGCGCGGGCGCCGGGCGCCCGGTGCGCACCACCGGCTCGACCGGCTCCAGCTGCTTGATCGCCTGCCAGAAGATCACCGGAAAGATCGCGATCAGGAACAACCCGATGCCCATCAGGTCCTTCGTGTCGGTGCGGAAGCCGCGATAGAGCACGAGCATGCCCGAGCCGATGCCGGCCGCGGTCAGCAGCGTGATGAGGATCGCCTGCAAGTGGTGGTGGACGACGTACCACAGGCCGACCCCCGCGAGCACCGCCGTGAGACCCATGGCGGTGAGCACCGCCGGGTGCACGCCAAGATAAAGAATGAGCTGGTCCAGCATGTCCCGCCTCCTGAAGCCCGAGCCGCACATCTCCGACGCACGCCGATCACCCCCGGCACGTCCGCGGCCTTCAAGAGGCAGATACCAACCTAATTCGTCGCGTTTGCAAAGGATGCCGAGGACGTTTCCACGCCGGCCTTTGAGCATTGTGACGCCTCTACCTGTGGAAAAGTCGTCGGGCAGCTTCAGGCCGAGCGCATGAGCTTGGCCGTCAGGAGGAACGGCTGCTCTTCCGCTTTGCATCAATGCGGTCGATCAGCTCGTCAATAATTGGGCTCGTCGAGAACGGGATGAACCGTAGGGGCGCGCAAAACGTTGCGTTGGGTCCAAAATTGCTTGGCCGTCGCAGCGACAGCGTCACGCGCGGGGGAGACGTCAGCACCGAGTAACTCACGTTCTTGATGTCTGACAGTGCAATCCGGTCTTCCGTGGTTCCCTTGCGTACGACCAATGCGTCGCCGTCATCCCACACTTCGTCGACGAGATCGAAGACGAGCTTCCCCATCACGAAGTAGGCAAACACGGCCATGATGGCGGGGATGATGAAAAACTGCAGCGGCGGGAATTGTCCGGACCGCGACCCCGCGAGCAGCGGCGCCACCGTCACGAGCAGCAGAATTGCGAAGAACATGATCGGGAAGATCCGCTTGTAGAAGGATGTCGCCTTCGAAGATACGCGCTGCATGAGTTTGCGGGGCCAACGCCCCCCCTGTGATGATGCTCTCGAATGTTACTTGCCTTTAAGGCCATCGCGGAAGGCAATCGCTTCAAGCTCGACCCGGACAGCATCCATGACTGGAACCACCGGCCGCGCTTCAAATACAAAAGCTGGCAACATCGAGCAGAATTTGTGGACCGCCAGCGGATCGTCGCAGTCGACCATCATGTACCCACCCCAGTCACCGACTCGGATGACGAACAACTCGATCTTGAAATTGGGGGGCGCCTGCCATTGCGTGAAGACCTCCAGAATCCGCTTCTGGGCGTTCTCGTAGGCGGTCGCCGAGCCTTGCGGACGTTCGTTCCAAGTGAGCATGTACTTCATGCGTTTCCCTATCCATTTGTGCTGGAACAAAACCCTGCGCACGATTGGGATTGGCTTACAAGCTGCGCCCCTAGGGCGCGTCGGCTCTCGCGTCCACAGCGGACGCGCAGCAGGCTACGGCAGCTTCAGGCCTGAGCGCATGAGCTTGCCGTTGGCGGTGCGCGGCAGGGCCGGCACGAACACGACCGCGCGCGGGCGCTTGTAGGCCGCCAGCCGCTCCGCCGCGAAGCGCTCGATCTCTTCTGCGCTCGGGTTCAGGCCGTCCTTCGTCACGATGAACGCGCCGATCACGCTCACGTCGGCGCGCACGCGCACCTCCGCGCAGGCAACTTCCGCGATCGCCGGGTGCTGCATGAGCGCCGCCTCCACCTCCAACGGGGAGACGCGGTAGCCGAGCGCCTTCATCAGGTCGTTGGCTCGGCCGAGATGCGTCACGTAGCCGTCGGCATCGATAGCCGCGAGGTCGCCGCCGATGAACCACTCTCCGCGGTAGACCAATGCTTCCTCCTCCGGCCGCTGCCAATAGCCGAGCATGAGGCCAGGGTCGGAGCCGTGCACGGCGAGCAGGCCCTCGCTTCCCGGCGGCAGCGGGTCCTCGCCGCCCTCGAGCGGCAGCACCGCGACGCGGCGCCCCGGCTGCGGCTTGCCGACGGCGCCCGCCTTGCGCGGCACGTCGGGGCCTGAGGAGACGTAGGTCGAGATCTCGCTCATGCCGAGCGCCTCGTAGAGC
Source organism: uncultured Alphaproteobacteria bacterium (assembly GCA_963745205.1). GTDB lineage: Bacteria > Pseudomonadota > Alphaproteobacteria > Rhizobiales > Hyphomicrobiaceae > Hyphomicrobium_A. The sequence continues at coordinate 275,470 of CAVUWX010000007.1, read as the reverse complement.
GGCCGGCCCGTGCGTGCTTCCCACTCCTCGAACAGGCCGGGAGGTGGGGTTTCGCCGGCCATAAGCCCATGCCGCAGCGCGCCGAGTGCGTCGCGCGCAAACTGTCCGTATTTCAGCATCTGCCGGTAGAGGCCCGGCACGGCGGCAAACAGCGTCGCGCCGGTGCCGGCGATCAGCCGCGGCCATACGGTCGGGTCTCTCTCGCCCGTGTAGACGATGGCGGTGGCGCCGTTGGCCCACGGATCGGTGAGGCCGGTGCCGAGCGTGAAGGTCCAGTTGAAGGCGCCGGCGTGCAGCATGCGGTCATCCGCGCCGATGCCGTACCAGCCCTGATACATGGGCCGGCGCCCGAAGGCTGAGCGCTGCGCCTGCAGCACGCCTTTCGGCTGCGCCGTCGTGCCGGAGGTGTAGACGAGGAACGCCGGATCGTCGGCCGCGGTATCGGCGAAGGCCGCACGCGGCGCGTGCGCGATCATGCGCGCGATCTCCTCGGCCTCGAACAGGCGCGCGCCCGCCGGCACCGCGCCAATGCCAAGCATGCCGCCGACGGCGATCGCTTCAGCGCCGCTGTCGTCCAAGAGAAAGCGCACCTCGTGCTCGGTGAGCTGCGCCGACGTCGGCAGCGGCACGAAGCCTCCGGCGATGGCGCCGAAGAACAGGAGCGCGTAAGCACTGGTGTTGTCGAGCCGGATGAGGATGCGCGCGCCGGGCTCGAGCCCCGCCGCGCGTAGGCCGCCGGCGATGCGCAGAACTGCGTCCTCGATTTGCGCGAAACGTCCACACTTCTGCCGGCCGCGCGGCCTTCGCATCGTCGACGACGATCAGCGCGGGCTCACTCGCGCGCACCGCTGCGGCGCGCGCGATGCAGTAAGCCGCCATGTTGAAGCGCGGCGGAAGCGTCTCGGCGGCGTCGATCATTTCGCCTCTGCCGACCACCAGCTTTCGACGTTATAGCCGAACAGCGGCGTCGTATCCGGCTGCTTGAGCCGCGTCCAGTACGCCACCCACTGCTTGGGCGTGTAGAACAGCGGGATGACGTAGTCGCCCGAGAGCAGCACGCGGTCGAGCGCGCGCACCGAGGAGACGAAGCCGTCCTCCGTCGCCGCCGAAAGCATCGCGCCGATCATGGCGTCGGCGGCCGGGTTCTGCACGCCGGCGAAATTGTAGGTGCCGGGCGTTGTCGCCGCCGCGGACGACCAGCGGAACAATTGCTCGTTGCCGGGCGATAGCGACGACGGCCACGTGTTCTGGATCATGTCGTAGTCGTAGTTCGTCAGCCGCGCCTGGTACTGCGCGCTGTCGACAACGCGCAGCTTGACCTCGATGCCGAGCCGCTCCACGTCGCGGGCAAAGCTCAGGAGCAGGGCATCCTGCGAGGTCGAGGCGGCGAGGATCTCGAAGGCGAGCTGGATGCCGTCCGAACCGACGAGCTTGCCACTCTTCAGCGTGTATCCCGCCTCCTTGAGGAGCCGGAAGGCTTGCGTCTGGTTCTGACGGTTGCGGCCGCTGCCGTCGGTTGTGGGGAAGCGGTAGGTCCCGTCCATGATCTCCGGCTTCACCGCGCCGGGGTAGGGGGTGAGCAGCTCGCGCTCGCGGGCATCCGCCGGGCGCCCGTCGGAGGCGAGGGTCGAGCGCTCGAAATAGCTCTGCGTGCGGCTGTAGAGGCCGGCGTAGAGCGTGCGGTTGATCCATTCGAAGTCGAACAGGTAGATCAGCGCCTCGCGCACGCGCTCATCGGAGAACACCTTGCGCCGCGTGTTGAACACGAGCGCGGTCATGCCGGCAGGAAGCCCAATGTCGAAGGCGCGCTTGACGACGCGTCCGTCCGCCACCGCGGGGAAGTCGTAGCCGTTGGCCCAGCGGCGCGGATCGTCCTCTGCCCACAGGTCGACCTGGCCGGTCTTGAAGGCCTCAAACATAACCGAGCCTTCGCGGAAATAGTCGAAGCGGATCTGGTCGAAGTTGAAGCGCCCGCGGTTGACGGGGAGATCCTTGCCCCAGTAGTCGGGGTCGCGCTCGAAGGTGATGGAGCGGCCGGGGTCTACCTTGCCGACGCGGTAGGGGCCCGAGCCGATGGGCGCTTCGAGGCTCGTGTTCTCGTAGGTGTCGGGGTTGACGAGATGGTGCGGCAGCACCGGCATCAGGCCTAAGATGAGCGGGATCTCGCGGTCGCCGGCGCTCTCGAAAGTGAAGCGCACGTCGCGCTCCGAAAGCCGCTCCGCCTTCGCGACCTTGGCGAAGTAGGTGCGGTGGTTCGGACGCCCCTTGTCCTTCAAGAGCTGAAACGAGAACAGTACGTCGTCGGCGGTGACAGGCGTGCCGTCGGAGAAACGCGCCTTCGGATTGAGATGGAAGGTGATGGAGCTGCGGTCGTCCGGCACCTCGACCGTCTCCGCGATGAGGCCATAGAGCGTGAACGGCTCATCGAGGCCGCGCGCCATCAGGCTCTCGATGACAAAGTCGCGGATCCCGTTTGCCGCCACGCCGCGCACGATCAGAGGATTGAGACTGTCGAAGGAGCCGAAAGCGCTCATCGTCAGACGGCCGCCCTTGGGCGCATCCGGATTGACGTAAGAGAAATGCGTGAAGCCAGGCGGCTCTTTGGGGCTGCCATAGAGGGCGATGCCGTGCGCCGGCGCGGCTTGCGAAGCGCTCGCCGCGACGAAAAACAAGGCAGTCATGGCCAAGCGCAGCATGCGGGCTCCGGGAATTCTGGCGTCCGGCCCCCAAAGCCGGGGCACATGCAAAACCGGTCGTCTTTATCACATGTTAGCGCCGCTCGGGGGCGGTCTGCGCGGCAAGCTTCGGCCGCAGACGCGTTGCGCCTTTGCCACGATGCTTCAGGCCGTTCTTCGGATTGCCGAATGCGGATTCTTGTGGCCACGGGATTGCCGCAATCCCAGCCTTATTGCCCCGTCGACGGATGCCAGCGGGCGTCTGACAGGCGCGCTCAGGGTTGCGCGTCGAGCGGAGGGGCTGAGCTGGTGGGTCCAGCTCTCTGAGAGAGGTCAATGTATTCCATGACATATGCAGTTACGCGGCTCCAGCGCGTTGCGGCGCTCAGCGCCGCGGCGGGGTTCGCACTGATGATCGCCGGCGCACCGGCTTCCGCGCAGGACACCAAGGCGCCGGCTCCGGCCGCTCCCGCGGCTCCGGCTGCACCCGCGGCGCCCGCCGCGCCCGCCGCGGCTCCGGCCGCCAAGGAGGCCGGCAAGGACGCCAAGAAGTCGACGCAGTGGGTCAAGCTCTGCGACAAGATCATGATCAACACCAAGCCCAAGGATGCCGCGCCCAAGGACGCCGCTGCCAAGGACGCCGCGCCACCCGCTAAGGACGCTGCCCCGGACGCCAAGGATGCTAAGGCCCCGCCAGGCGAGGAGAAGCAGCTCTGTTCGACCATGTTCGAGGCGATCGAGAGCAACACCGGACAGCTCATCGTCTCGGTCGGACTGCAGGAGATCGAGGGCGCGCCCAAGCAGGTTCTCGCCGTCATGGTGCCGCTCGGCGTCGTCATTCCCGGCGGCGTGAAGCTCGCCATCTACAATACGGACCAGTGGGCGAAGGCTGCCAAGAACGAGACCATCGAGCTCAAGGATCTCAAGACGGTCGATCTCAAGTTCTCGCACTGCCTGCCGATCGGGTGCACGGCCGAGACCGAGGCGACGAAGGAGGTCGCCGACATGCTCAAGGGCAACGCCGGCATGGCCGTCCTCGCCATCTGGACCAACGGGCGCCAGTTCACGGTGCCGGTGCCGCTCAACGGCTTCGGCGACGCGCTGACCGGCAAGCCCGTCGACAGCAAGGAATACTCGGAGAACCGCCGCAAGCTGATGGAGCAGATCCGCCAGCGGCAGATTGATATGGCGAACAAGGCCAAGGCGGAGGAGATGAAGAACCTGCCACCGCCGCCGGCGGATATGCCAAAGACCGCACCGGTCGCCGCTCCTCCGGCTCCGTCGGCGAAGAAGTAGCTCTTAGCGCAGAGCCGCAAATCGAAAGACCGTCCGGCGGGAGCCGGGCGGTCTTTGCATTTCAGCTTGAGCGGAACTCGGCCGACTTAGTGCGACTGCAGATAGAGCGCCTTATAGCCGCCGTTCTCGTCCTCGGCGAAGAGCTCAGAGACCTGGGGATGGCGCAGCGGCTTGCCGGTCTCATCGGCGAGCAGGTTCTGCTCCGAGACGTAGGCGATGTACTCGGTCTCGGCGTTCTCGGCGAGCAGGTGATAGTAGGGCTGATTCTTGTGGGGACGGATGTCCTCGGGAATGGCGAGCCACCACTCCTCGGTGTTGTCGAACTCGGGATCGATGTCGAACACCACCCCGCGGAAGGGATATAACCGGTGGCGGACCACCTGCCCGACCGAAAACTTCGCCTCTCGCATCGTTCCCATGACCGTGCCCATGCCTGAGTGTCCCCGCCGCGCGTGGCGGCGCCGCACTCCGTGGTCGGCCCCCCTGAGTCCCCATTCCAAGGGAGCCGGAGGCGACTGTCAATTGGCCGCAATAAACTCGGTTATGCGAGTGCGGCGTTCCTGCCGCACCCCCTAGGTTAGTCCGTAGGCGGCGCCGCGTTGGGGGTCCTTGGCGGCGACCAACCGGGCGAGGTCGACGATCACCTTTGCCTGCTTCCAGGTGGCGTCGTCCTGCATCTTGCCGTCGATCATCACGGCGCCCGTGCCGTCGGGCATCGCCTCGATGATGCGCTTGGCAAAGGCGACCTCCTTCTCGTCCGGGGAGAACACGCGCTTGGCGATGTCGATCTGGGTCGGGTGCAGCGACCAGGCGCCGAGGCACCCCTGCAGGAAGGCGTTGCGGAACTGAGCCTCGCAAGCCGCAGGATCGGAGAAATCGCCGAACGGCCCATAGAACGGCTTCAGGCCATAGGCGAGACAGGCGTCAACCATCTTGCCGACGGTGTAGTGCCACAGGTCCTGCTGGAAGAAGGGCCGCTTCGACGCGCTCTCCCCGCCGGCGTCGGCGAGCACGCCGTAATCGGGGTGGCCGCCGCCCACGCGCGTCGTCTTCATGCCGCGGGAAGCGGCAAGGTCCGCCGGGCCCAGGCTCATGCCGTGCATGCGCGGGGAGGCCGCCGCGATCGCCTCGACGTTGTTGACGCCTTCGGCGGTCTCGAGGATCGCGTGAATGAGGATCGGCTTTCTTACCGCGTGCTTGGCCTCGAGCTGGGCGAGGAGCTGATCGAGATAGTGGATGTCCCACGGCCCCTCCACTTTCGGCAGCATGATGACGTCGAGCTTGTTGCCGACGGCGGCGACGATCTCGCGGACGTCGTCCAGCATCCATGGGCTGTTGAGGCAGTTGATGCGCGTCCACAGCCCGGTCGAGCCGAAATCGTTGGCGCTGGCCATGGCGATGAAGCCGCTACGTGCGGCCTCCTTCTGGTCAGCGGGGATGGCGTCCTCGAGGTTGCCGAGGATCACGTCGACCTGGCCGGCGATGTCCTTGATCTTCGCCCGGATCTTCTCGTTGTGCGGCGGCACGAAGTGGATCATGCGCTCGATGCGGACGGGGAGAGCGCGGTAAGGCTCGGGCGCGCCGATGGCGAGGGGGGAATAGAACTTCGCGGGCGTGCGCGTCGCGGCCATCGGCGGGGCTCCCATGTTGCGGTGCCGCGCACTTTATGTCGCGCCGGACGGGAGTCAACGCTTGCCGCGAGCGATCGTGCCGCCAGCGCTCGCTCGAGGTGAGCGCTGCTTTGGCTCAGGCGTTGCCCTGCTCGCGCTGGGTGATGATGGTTCGCAGATTGTCGAGGAAGGTCTTTGCCCGCGTTGCCGGCAGGGCGGCGACGAGCGCCTCGTCGACGCCCGTCACGATCGCCTCGGACGCCTTCAGGATGTCGCGGCCGTGGTCGGTGAGCGTGATCGCGTAGGCCCGCGCGTCGTCCTTCGTGCGCCGGCGCTTGAGCAGCCCCTTGCGGATCATGGTCTGCATGATCTGGGAGACCGTCGAGCGGTCGATGCCGGTCGCGTCGATGATGTCCTGCTGGCTCGCGCCGTCGTTCTGCGACGCCGTGACGAGGATGACGTATTGGCGCGCGGTCAGATCGATGCCTGCCATCTTTTCCTGGAACAGCTCGGTCGCGCGTTGATGCACACGGTGCAGCAGATGAAGAGGCGATCGGTCGAGTTGGGTTTCGCGCTGCATGGGTCCCCAGTGTCAAGCTCCGCTGCCGCAATCCCAGCACGGGCCTGGCGTTCCCGAATCGCGCCCCGTGCGGATTCGCACAATCGGATTGAACGAAAGTTCGTTCCCTCGCGCTTGACCTACACGGCACAATCCGTTGACTGAGGAAGCAGCGCGACCTTTGCGGCGTCAGTTCGCCTTGGCGCGGCACGCCGGCTCGGCCGCGATGCGCTGGGCTCGTTGTCGCAATCGCATCCCTTACAGTTCTGTAATATCGTCGAAATTGTCTCGAAACCCGCGCTGCCTTAATTTTAGACTACAGCGGCCCCAGGGGAAGGCTTCAGCCGATGCGCATACTGGTTGTCGAGGACGACGCCGAGACAGCGGCCTACGTGTGCAACGGGCTGGTGGAGGAAGGCCATATCGCCGAGACCGTCGCCGACGGCCGCGACGGCCTCACGCAGGCCATGGACGAGGTGTACGACATCATCGTCGTTGACCGCATGCTACCCGGGCTTGACGGACTCTCGCTCGTGCGCGCGCTGCGCGCCGTCGGCCACAAGGTCCCCGTCATCTTTTTGACCTCGCTCGGCGGCGTCGACGACCGCGTCGATGGCCTCAACGTCGGCGGCGACGACTACCTAGTCAAACCCTTTGCCTTCTCCGAGCTCATGGCGCGCGTCAACGCGCTCGCCCGCCGCCCGCACCTGCGCGACGCCGAGACGATCCTGCGCGTAGGCGATCTCGAGATGGACCTCATCGGGCGCAAGGTTACGCGCGGCGCCGACGTCATTGATCTGCAGCCGCGCGAGTTTCGCCTGCTCGAGGTCTTGATGCGCAACAAGGGCCGGGTGCTGACGCGGACCATGCTCTTGGAGCGCGTCTGGAGCTTCCATTTCGAGCCGAAGACCAGCGTCGTTGAGACGCACATCTCGCGGCTGCGCACCAAAATCGACCGGCCCTACGGCAGCGAGCTGATCCACACCGTGCGCGGCAGCGGCTACACGATGCATGATAACCCATGACCTCCTGAAGCGCACCCCGGTCCGCCTCGCGGGGGCGTTTACGCTGCTGTTCGCGGTGACCGTGGTCGCGCTCGTCGCCGTCCTCTACCTGACGCTCGGCGCCGAGCTAGAGAGCCATATCCGCAAGCGCGTCGAGGAGACGAGCGATACGCTACTAGCGATCGACGCCGAGCACGGCTTCGACGCGCTCGCCGTGGTCGTGACGGATGAGGCAAAGTCCGTGCGCGATTTTGACAGCATCTTCTTGCTGCGGCGCGAGGACGGCTCCTTCCAGGCAGGCAATGTGCAGAACGTGAAGGTCTTTGCCGGCTGGGACATCCTCGACCGTGCGTGGCTGCCGATGGTGGCCGGCAAGGGTGACCCCGACGATCGCTTCTATTCGATCTGGAAGCCCGTCTCGGGCGGATACCTGCTTGTCGGCCAAAGCGACCGCGAGATCCGCGAGGTGCAGCGCATCCTCCTGCACGGTCTAGGCTGGGGTCTGCTGACGACGGTGCTTATCGCCATCGGCTCGGCGACCTATCTCGCCCGCCGTGCGCAGCAGAAGATCGATGTCTTCGCTACAACTCTATCGAAGGTCAGCCACGGCGACATCGGCAATCGCGTCCCGCTGACGGGATCGGGCGATGACCTCGACAAGGTCGCCGCGCAGATCAACGGTACCCTCAATCATCTGCAGAAGCTCATCGAGAGTGTAAACCAGGCCTCCTCCGACATCGCCCACGACCTGAAGAAGCCCATCGGCCGCCTGCGTCGCCGCCTGGAGGAGGCGCTGAGCGCGAAAGGGGACCCGCAGGATTTCCGCGGGCGCGTGGAAGAATTGCTGGAAGAGCTCGATTCCATCGTCGAAACCTTTGAGGCGCTGCTGCGCATCACGCAGCTCGAGGCGGGCGCGCGCAAGGCGCGGTTCTGCGACGTGGAGCTCGGCACCATACTCGCCGAGGTGGCCGACATCTACGAGCCCGTCGTCGAGGAGGCGGGCGACCATCTCGAGAGCGCGGTGCCGGCGAACGTGAAGGGGAGAATCTGGGGCGACCGCGAGCTCCTGACGCAGCTCTTCGCCAACCTCATCGAGAACGCCGTCCGCCATTCGCCGAAGGGGATCCGCATCGGCGTCGGCCTCTTGAACCAGGTCGGGAAATACGTGGCGGTCGTGTGGGACACAGGTCCCGGCATTCCAGCCGATGAGCGCGGCAACGTGTTCCAGCGCCTCTATCGGTTGGAGCGAGCTCGCTCCACTCCCGGCAGCGGGCTGGGTCTGAGCCTCGTCGCGGCCATTGCCGATCTGCATGGGGCCAGCGTCGAGCTGCTCGACAACAAACCCGGCTTGCGCATCAACGTGAGCTTCCCGAAGGAGTGAGCGCTGCAAAACCGCAAGTGCGTGCGCGCAAAAAAAGTGCAGCACGCCCGCAGGCGGCTGCACCAGTTCGTTTCGGATGAACGGGTAGCGACTTAAACGTCGGTAGGACTTACCACCAGCGGCAGTGATGGTGACGGTGGCTCCACCAGCAGCGGTGATGGCGCCAGTGCACGCTCACCAGCGCCGACGGATGCGAAACGGTGAGGCCGGAGCCCGACACGGCCGCATGACCGGCGGCGGCGCCGAGGCACATGAACACGACGCCGCTCAACAGCGACAGCGGAATGAAACGTTTCATTTTCTTACTCCCCGATTTTGAGAGCACCTTCGAGATCGAAGGTGATGGTGTCTAGTCTACGAGGCCGAAGGTGATGGTGTCCAGCTTAGGAATGACCACCGACCTGCGGGCGGCTAGAGGCGGCAGGTCCGAAGACCCGCCGCGGTAGGAACGTGCTTACTTCTTGACGCACTTGCTGGTGGCATCGTCCCACTTCATGTTCGTCATCTTCTCGCACTCGGCTTTGGTCTTGGGGGCGCTCTTGGCCTGGGCGATGGGAGCGGCGAGGCCGAACAGAAGGCCAGCGAGGATGGCGGTGCTCACAATCTTCTTAGACATATGGAACTCTCCATTTGCTGTCTGGGTGATCTTTTGATCACCCGACGCGCACCCTGCGCCGCGATCATTGCGAGTAGTTGGCGTTCGGCATACCATTTCGTAAGGTAGCGCCGACATAAAAAAGACCAGGAGTTTCAAGCCTCTGAGCGCGCTTCCGCGCCTGTTGCAAAGTCGCGAAAAAGGCTTCCGCGCTAGTGCTCGGATTCGAAAGAAATGTCGCTGATGGATCGCGGGGCGAGTTGAGTTAGGTCCGATTTTCTTGGAGATCAGGATCAAATCGACGGTGATGCTCGCTCGACGTTCACGGCCAAATCCGAGGCCCTTGTAGCTGTTGATGTAGCCATCGTCTTGATCACCTCATGAAGGCGCTTCGTCGAGAGATGAGCGTATCTGGTCGTCATCTGAAGGGTGGTGTGACCCAGGATGCCGCTCAAGGGGTAGAGGTCAACTCCTGACTGCACTGCCCAGGAAGCAAAGGTATGCCGGAGGTCGTGGAATCTCACGTCCTCTAACCCTGCACGCCGACATGCGGTCCGGAATGCCCGTTTAATCGACCTATAGTGATCTCCCGTGGCCGAGTTGACGAAGACGTAGGTGCTGGCACGGCGATCCCTCGTGCCCGCTACAAGAACGGCTACAGCCTTATCTGACAACGGGACCATCCTAGGGCGCTTAGATTTCGTCAGGACCAAGCCGAACCTCCCGCCGTCTCTAGATCGACCTGCTCCCACTTCAGACCGAGTAGCTCCTCCAACCTCATCCCTGTCTCCACCGCCATCTCGATCAGGGGTCGGAGATGGGATGGGGAAGCCGCGACAAGGCGTCTGTATTCGTCGCGGGAAAGGAAGCGCGTTCTAGGCTGGGCTTCGGGTATGGCCCTCTTATCGAGGTGCAGGATCGGGTTCTGAATGATCCACCCTGACCGTTCGGCAAAGGAGAAGAGGGAGGACAGGGTGGCTAGATAGCGCCGGATCGTTGGGGTCTTCATTCCGGCCTTCTTAAGCTCCGAGATGAAGGCTGCGACGTGAGCCTTGCGGACCTCATCGATGTAACGGTCGCCGCCGAAGTGAGCCAAGAGGACCCTGAGGTGGCCTTGGTAGCTGATCCTCGTCTTTGGTCTGAGAATGGGGAGATGCAGCTTGATGTATTCGGCGCAAAGAGTCTCGAAGCGAACCTTCTGGAAGCCCTGTTCCTGACGTTGACGCTCCTCCTCCATTGCCTTGGCGAGGAACCTTAGAGCATCTGCTTTTCGAGATTTGCCGGAGGACCTTTGGACTCTGGTGCCGTTGTGTTGGAACCGGACCCACCAGATGTTTGAATCATTGCGTCGATAGAGAGAAGCCATCGTTCAAATATAGTGCGTCGAGCCGGGTAATTTCCCATGTCGCTGTGATTTGATCTGACCGGGTTGGCTACCTTGGTCATCTTGGCAACCTTGGCGATCTTGGCGATCTTGGTAGGAAGGGGCAGACCAAGGGAAAGAGAAGAGAGAGAGTGTGTGTGTTCCTTCTCTCCCCATGGTCTGCTCTTCCCGGAACTCCTGACGGCCCGGCTTCCTGCAAGGCGGTCAAGATGGTCAAGATGGTCAAGATGGTCAACATAGCCAAGGCTGCCAGGGTTCAGAGATCGAGGCATACGGCTTGATCATCGTCAGGCCGAAGGTAGACGCCAATGCCACCTCTCTCCATCCTTGTTGCTCTTGATGCCCAGCGATTTCTTGGCCCGTCGCACATCGCCTCACGCAGTGTCAGCAAAGCCATGGAGCGAACTCGGGACAAGCTCGGCATCAAGGACATCACCATGCACGACCTGCGCCGCACAGCGGGCACGTACATGAGCCAGTATGGTGTGCCCAAGGACGTGCGCGAGCGCATCTTGAACCACGGCGGTATGCGCAAGGGCAGCATCACGGAAGCCGTCTACAATCGCTACGAGTACGACGCCGAGAAACGCGCCGCATTGGAGCTATGGGCGGATGCGCTCGCCGGGATCATCGCAGGCCGTCCGTCCGAGGTCCGCGGCTATCATGCCCGCCTCGCGCGCCTGAAAGGGTCGGACAAGATCAAGGTTACCTGAGCCGGTTTGCGCGCGGGGGTGCCTCGCGTGAGGCGTAAGCCCGTAAGCACGCGCGTGCTCTAGTACATCCCATCAATCACACTGAGGGCTAGACGCTTCAGGCAGCCTCCGTCGCGTTCACCAGCCTTGGCCGCCGCCTCAATCTTCAGTTCCATGATTTTGTGCAGGTCAGCGAAATCCGCAGCGCTTCCTCCAACCGCAAGCTCTACCTCCCGCCAAGCCCCTTCGAGCGCGCGGTGCATCGTGGCGAGTGTATCACGGTCGTACTTGCCGTTGAGAAATGGCATTGGCTCTACCGCCTCGGTGCGTGTCGGTAGCGAACGGCTGCTGCGACTGCTGCGGCGGCCAACACAGCAACCTCACGCTCACCCAAGCGAGCGGCATACACGATAGCGGCGGCGAGCTGGTCTCGTGTGCCCTTGTTGTCGTTTGGATCAGATGGCGTGGATACTATGCCGAGCTTATGGCAGGCACCCTCGTAAGCTCGCTCGAATATCGCGAGTTCATTGGGTTGATGCTTACTTTCAAAGTCGCGGAAGTAAGACACCGTCATCCTCGAAGCTATCGTCGCCGCCGACCAAATCCGGTTTCTCTCGGTTCGTCCGGCCGCGCGTCGCGAAAACGGACACCAATTGCGGTCAGCCCCGTCCAAACTGTCAGCGCTACACGCTTGATACCCGTGAAAGCATCTAGCAGCTCGAAGGTGTTTGGCACCCAGCCCTTCCAGCCTGGGCGCAGCTTGGCCCCGTTCTCCGAAACATCCAAGATGCGGCAGGGGATAGCTTCCCCACCTGGCACCAGAATCTGCCCAGGCCGGTCAACGCGGAGCCTGGTTGACCTTCTTCTCTCCATTACGCATCGAATGCGCTAAAGATTTAAGGAAACGTGAGGGAGCACGGTTAAGAGACGTTCGACGTCCCTGCCCGCGCCACACGGGTAAGCCGAATGTCCCATAGGCAGTCCGCTCAAACAAAAGTACTTTGAGGCGTCATCCGCAAACGCGCGGGCCGATATGTGCGCTCCCGTCTCCAAAGCAGGACCACAGCCTTGAAAGCTCGCAATCCTCTTGAAGGTGCTTTCCATTTGCCGGAGACATTGGAGATCGTAGGCAAGGCCTATGATGATGCGTGGGCCAAAACTGCGCATCGCTTCGACGATGACGGCGAGAACGCACGGCTTCGGCTAGCCCACGCAGTACTGGTGGTTGCGCAGGAAAATGGACAAAATTCGAAGACGTTGAAGTATGCAGCGTTGAAAGTGATGGCACTCGCCTACGGCGATCAGCCCCGATCGAAGTGAGAACTGCCTAGAGCAGTACTGCACCCTTCCTCCTTTTGATCTCACTACCGCCACCGCTCGCGCAATGCCGCGATCCCGCCACGGTGCAGCTGGGGGCGTCCACCTTCCTCGACCCACACGCCGAGCACTTCATGCGCTTGCCCGCGGATGCGACGGCGTCTCGCCGGGCAACGGCAGGCTCAGGGCTCAAGCTGTTGCTATGTCGTGGCTACATCAGCGCCAGTGGTGCCAACGGTGATGGCCGTAATGATGGTAGTAGGGACGATAGTAGCTGTAGTGACGGTAAGGATAGTAGCCGTACACGTAGTAGGGGTAGCCCCCGTAATAACGGTACGGGTATCCGTAGTAGCGGTAGTGGTGGTGATGATAGATGCTGCCCAATATTACGGCCGCGGCGATGCCCGCGCCGATGCCACCCCAACCCCATCCGCGATGAGCTTCAGCCCTTTCCGCTGTACTCGTCATAACCACGACGGCAAGAGCAGCGGACGCTATAAGTGTTGTGAGGTTTCGTAATTTCATTGTCTCCTCCCTTTGGTTTAATGGAGACGCCACTTTTCATTAGGCCGCAGGTGCAGCCCGAAGACGTTCTCCTCCCAGTCCGATAGAATGCGCTCGCGCTTCTCGGCCTGCGCAATTGTGAAGAGGAGCACCTTCCACATTGAGGGTATGGGCTTCACGCGCACTTCGCTCTCGATCATGGCACCACCACGCAGGGACAACCACCACTCCGTGTCCGAAAACGTCAATGGCTGGTGCGAAGTTCCCCCAAGACCTACTTGAACTGCCGCAGCTTTCTGGACGGCATCATGATGGGATCGCGCTCGCCTGCGCGGTGGTATATCTTGGCTCGCGTGAGGCGTAAGCCCGTAAGCACACCCGGGGGCGCATCGCTGCCAATGCCGTTCCGCCAGGGCGGTTATTCCCGGCCGGCCATGAAACCTCGACCGACTGAACTCGCGCCAGCGGACCGTTCTCCGGCCGAATCCTCCGTTGCCTAGGCCGTGAACTCATAAACCAGGACTGATGACGGGAGCTTTCGCTTCAGGTCCGAAAAGCCGCCATCCTTGGGCCGTCGCGTGATAGTCGCTGAAGAGCCAGGAACGGAAGAGCGAGTGGAGTCGTCCAGCTATCGCCGACAACCTGGAGGCGATCAATCCAGCTTATCACTGGGGCAAAGCAGTTATGCCCAAATGTCCAATATCAAATAATCGGCTGAGAAATTAGTCTAGCCGCATGCCACAATTTCCCTTTCCCTCTGGGAAATTGCCCCCCTCGGGTTAGTGGTTGTGGACGCTGAGCCTCCCCCGGCTCAGCGTCCTTTTTTTGGGGCATGAGCAAGGTCGCGGCTTGCGTATTCGACACTTCGTCACACGCTGGCGAGTTTGCGTGCATCCACTTGAGTAATGACGAACATCGTGCCGATGATGAAAGACGGGCTGCCCTTGCGAGCCGCCCGGCAGTTTCACACCTCGACTACTGCTGATGTTGCCTCATGGCTTCATCGATCTTCGCTTTCACGGTATCGAGGTTGAAGCTCGCACCCTTCTGCATCGGCGGGAACTCGATGGCAGTCATGGCGAGCTTCGCCACTTCCTGTTGGACGAACACGAAGCGCCAGAACTCATACTGGAACCAGCTGAAGTATTCCTGAGCCCCCTCTTTCGTCCCACTTTCCGGCCAGCCTGTACGCTCGAAAGGATCAAGACGAAGGTTAGTCAGGTAAGGCGTGTCAGGGTGGGTCTTCTCACCCAGCCAGCCGCCCGGCTGGTCGATGAAACGATACTTGAAGTCGTCGATGCGCACCGCGCCGAGCGTGCTTTCTCCGAAATAGAAGATCTCATGGCGGGCCGAGGGGCCTTTGCCCGTGATCATGTCCGTCTGGTCGTAGCCGTCGAGATGGACCTTGTAGGTCGTGTCTCCGAGCTGTTTTCCAGCCTTCAGTTCTTCGGCAATGTTGGGATTGCCAGCTGCCGCGACGAAGGTGGGGAACCAGTCCAATCCAGAGATGATGCCGTTCTCGACCTTGCCGGCTGGAACCTTGCCAGGCCAGCGAATTATGGCCGGTACACGGAAGCCGCCTTCCATGACCGTCCCCTTGCTTTGCGCAAACGGAGTTTGTCCGCCATCGGGCCAGGTGAAGACTTCGGTGCCGTTGTCGGTGGTGAACACGACGATGGTGTTGTCGTCTACGCCAATGTCCTTGAGCTTCTGCATGGTGGCGCCCACGATGTCGTCGAGTTGGGCCATGCCGGCTTCGTGAATGGTCCAGCCATTCTTCGAGTTACGCATCGCTTCGTATTTGGACGAGAGGTGCGTTACGATATGCATGCGCGTTGGGTTCAGCCAGAGGAAGAAGGGCTTGCCCTCGGCCTTGGCCTTGTCGATGAATTTGAAGGAGAGGTCGCGAATTTCGTCGTCGATGGTCTCCATCCGCTTGGGATAAAGCGTGCCGGCGTCCTCGATCTTCTGCTTGCCGATCTTGCCCCATCGCGGCATCACCGTCGGGTCGTCCGTGTCCGTGGCCCAGCTATGGACCATATTGCGCGGGCCGAACTCGGTCCAGCAGTTCCTGTGGGTAGCCGGGATGCGCGGGGTCTTCCATCGCGTCGAGGTGATACAGGTAGCCGAAGAACTCATCAAAGCCGTGGACTGTCGGGAGGAACTCGTTGAGGTCGCCTAAGTGGTTCTTGCCGAACTGGCCAGTGGCATAGCCCATCGCCTTGAGCGCTGTGGCGATGGTCACCGCCTGCGCAGGGATGCCAATCGGCGAACCCGCCTGGCCAACGGTCGTCATTCCGGTCCGGATCGGCAGCTCGCCGGTGATGAAGTTGGCGCGGCCGGCCGTGCAGCTCGCCTCCGCATAGTAGTCGGTAAACAGCATGCCTTCGGCGGCGAGCTTGTCGAGGTTCGGCGTCCGTCCAGACATCATGCCCCGGTGGTAGGCGCCGATATTCCACATGCCGATGTCGTCACCCATGATGACGACAATGTTCGGCTGGCTTCCTTTGGGAGCGGGCGCCGTAGCCGTACCCGCGGCCGGCCCCGGCTGGGCCTGTGCGACACTTGCGCCTGTCGCGGAGAGCGCGAGCAGGGAGACGCCGCTCAAAAGAATGCTTCGGCGATCGGCATCGAAGTCGGAATGCGGCTGGGACGTTACCTCTTTTGTTTCCTCAGGCATTTTGCGTTCCTTCTTGGGTTACTTGTTATCGTTTCCCCTCAAGTCAGCGCTTCGATTCTCCCGCTTGATGCAGCGGAACCCCACATGGCTGGTGGAGGTATCGATAGGTTCGGGATGACGCGCCGCCGGCCTATAGCGTCGGCAGTAGGTTGGCGCGCAAAGGTGCGAACCGCCTTTCAGAACTTTGCGTGGAATGCGTATCCGGGGCTGGCAAGGATCGTAACTCTCGTCCTCGCGCGGACCTCGAGGGTTTTGTGGGATGCAACAAGCCTTCGCCGCATCCGCCGGGTGCTTCGGCACATACCAGTCGGTGGTCCATTCCCAAACATTACCGATCATGTCGTAGAGCCCGTAGCCGTTCGGCGGGAATGCGTTTACGGGCGAGGTGCGCTCATACCCATCAAGCTTCAGGTTCTCGTGCGGAAAATTGCCTTGCCAAGTGTTGGCCATTTGCCGGTCGCCCGGCGTGAACTCGTCGCCCCAGGCGAACTCCGCTCCTTCGAGCCCGCCACGCGCGGCAAACTCCCACTCCGCTTCCGTCGGCAGCTCCTTGCCGGCCCATTTTGCGTAGGCCTCGGCATCCTTGTAAGCGACGTGCACGACCGGATACTCGTCGAGCCCCTTGATCCAACTGCCTCGTCCGTAGGGACGGCGCCAGTTGGCGCCGAAGCGAAACTCCCACCACTGGCTCCAGTCGCTTAAGTTCACGGGTCCTGGAGGTGGACGGAAAACGAGAGAGCCCGCTTTGAGCATATGCGGCAGCGCGCCGGGGTAGTCCTTTGCGTCGGGCGCAATCTCAGCGAACGTGACGTAGCCTGTCGCCTCGACAAATTCGCGAAATTGCAGGTTGGTGACCGGAGTGGGGTCCATCCAGAACCCGTCGACCGTCACGCGGTGGACCGCGGCTTCCTCGGGATAGTGGCGATCCGAGCCCATCGCGAACGTGCCGCCGGGGACCCAGATCATGTCGATCTGCGTGTGCTTCGGAAGGAGCGACATGAGCGCTAAGTCCTCCTCCCCCCCGAGCCTTTGACGCCTGTCCAACGCGACCAGGCTCGCTGGGACGATACAATCACAGCTGACGCACAATCGGCAATCTGATCATTGGTTCAATTGTGCTTGTGATGCAGCCGACACGCGGACCAATGACGCCGCCTGTTAGGCTTCATCGCTGTGTGTAGTTTGTACGCTGGGTGTCGCCATGGTCTCGCGTTGGCTCTTTTCAAAATGTCCGTTTCTTGCGCTATGCGTCGGCGTATCAGCGATGTTGGGAGCGGCGGGCAAAGCGGCCAGCGCAGACCTCGGCGGGACAGATCAACCGAAGTCAGTAACCACGCCGAACCAATGGTCCTTCAGCTTCACGCCCTATGGCTGGATACCCTGGTTGTCGGGCGACATGGTGGTCAAGGGGCGCGCGTTCGACGTGGCGGTTGATCCCGTTCAACTCGTCGAGCACCTCGACTGGTCGACCTTGCCGGCCTGGATGAGCTATGCGGAAGCCCGCCGCGGTCCGCTGAGCTTGTTCAATGACATCATCTACGCAAACGTCACCGGCTCGGGAGGCGTCTCCAGATCGGTCAGCGGCGGTGGAACCACCGCGACCTTTGGAGCCGACGTCAAGGCTGACTATACATTGGCGATCATCGAAGCCGGCGGTGCTTACGCAATTTGGTCCCGCGGCCGCCAAGGTTCCACTGGTTTCACAGCTTTCGACCTTCTGGCAGGTGCCCGCTATTGGCACCAGGAGGTAGATGTCTCTGCTGACTTGACGGGGACCTTGGACCGGAACGGCCTCACGATATCGGGAAATCGCGCGATTGCGTCATCTGGCTCTGTCGATTGGGTCGATCCGTTCATCGGCGCGCGATTGCGCCATCAGCTGGCACCTGGCGAGGAGATCGTGCTCCGTGGCGACGTCGGCGGCTTTGGTGTGGGTAGCCAATTCACATGGCAGGCAATCGCCACCTACAATTGGCAACTCTGTGTGACCAACGGCATCCAAGTCGATGGCTATGCCGGATTTCGTGCCTTGTCGGCGGACTTTTCGCAGGGCTCCGGCACATCCAAATTCGTTTACGACAACACCATGTACGGGCCGGTGATAGGCGCTACAATAAGATTTTAAACTTACTCTGCACGACTCACTCATAATGCGCGGGTGGCTAGGTTGATCAGCAAGGGGTGCGGCTGCTATGGGTCAAACTCGGCCAGAAACTCGACGTCCGCGCTGAGCCACCGCTCTTCCCACAATAACGGACGTCGTCGACCTAGCTCGCTCTAGTGAGCGGAAAGGCTGGCGGCTCCCGAGGATGGAGCAGCTCGTTTCTCGCATTCCACCCCGCCGGGCCTTTGAAGCGCCACAGGCTCCGCAGCTTGCACGAACTCAAAGGGTGCCATCGCACACCCCTGTTGGTTGGCAACCGGATAAATGACCATGCCTCCTAGCCGGCGTTGCTGCCTCGCCTCCTCCAAATGCCTCACTTTGTCTGAGTGCTCCATCCGTTTATCTCCCGCGACTCCAGTAACCCATCTTGTTCCGATGTCATGAGAACAGAGTTACGTCAGCGCGGCCTGCCACGATTGTTGAGTTTTGTCTTGTTGTGCGCGTTTTCGCTTTGCCGGGTGGGCCTGGACTCGGTTTTGGGCGGATGGCGGCGGGGTCGTTGACTCGATAAGCGCCGGTTAGTTCGACACCGAGAAGGGGGCAGCATTTGCGGCGATGCGCCAATGCGCTCGCCGGGATCATCGCAGGGCGCCCGACCGAGGTTCGCGGCTATCTTGCCCGCCTCGCGCGCCTGAAAGGATCGGACAAGATCAAGGTCGCCTGAGCCGATCTGACCGCGCCCACCGCAGCCATTCCCGCTCCGGCCGAATCCTCCGTTTAAATCGAACCGAGGTGGACGACGTCAAAGTCACTTAAGCTCGTCTCATTGCGCCCAACGGTGTGATTGCCTCACAAAGAGCGGCAAGCCCGTAAGGGCAGGGGGCGTTCCTCCGCATCGTAATCGTCGCGATTTTAGGCGCTGTCGGTGATGTGGCCTGGACGGCCACGACCGCATTGCAGGCTTGCCACCGCCCGCCTCGCGCGCCTGAAAGGGACAGACAAGATCGGGGGCGTGATCCGCGCCCGCTGTGTCGTCGTTCAAGTCTCGGCAGTTGTAGCCTCGCGAGGCTGGGCTAAGTGGGGAAGGTACGTTTCGCTTGTCGTAGCTCCTTACTTCCCCGCCGTCAGGACCACTCACATGGGCTCTTCGCAGTTATGCGTTGCCCTCATATTTGAAGGACACTCGCACCTTGGTCCTGTAGGCCTCTACCTTGCCATCCGTGATCACCATGTCCTGCTTGACGACCTCTGCTATGCGGAGTTCGCGCAAAGATTGCGATGCTGCGTCCACGGCTGCCTTGGCCGCCTTCTCCCAAGACTCTGGGCTTGTCCCAATCAGCGTGACGACCTTGTAAACGCTGTCCGACATTTGAACCTCCTTCATCGAGCGACTGGTGGGGACTCATTATGGGGATGCAGAACGCGCTCGATTAGTCGCTCCGCCTCGGAAAAGAGCGCCGGGTCCACCGCCTTCCCAGCGGCGATGGCATTCTCCTCAATCTGCTCCACGCGGGTAGCGCCGATAATGGCAGACGCCACGTCAGACTCGCGCAGGGCCCAAGCCAGCGCAAATTGGGCCAGCGTCAACCCCGCTGTCTCGGCCAGCGGTTCGATCTGTTGAACGGCCTCAAGCACGGGACGCGATAGGAACGCCTTATTGAACATCGACCCCATAGTCGCGCTTGCAGCGCGCGAGGCGCTCGGCACATCGGCCCCAGGAAGGTACTTGCCACTCAAAACACCTTGCGCCAGCGGCGACCACACGATTTGCGAGATGCCGTTTGACCGGCACAAGGGAAACACTTTCGCTTCAGGCTCGCGCCACAACAGGGAATACTGAGGTTGGCTCGAAACAAACTTCTCAACGCCCGCCATGCTGACGGCTGCCTGAATCTTGTCGACAGGCCACTCACTGAAACCGATGTAGCGCACCTTGCCTTGGCGAACGACATCGGTCAGCGCCCGCATCGTTTCTTCAAGCGGCGTCTTGGGATCGTAGCGGTGGCACTGGTAGAGGTCGATATAGCCGGCCTTGAGCCGGGCGAGGGAGGCATCCAACTGCTTGAATACTTGCGCTCGCGACAATCCTTGATCGGTGGCACTCATTGGGAAGTACAGCTTCGTCGCTAGGACGTAGCTAGAGCGATCAACTCCATTGAGTGCTTCGCCCAGGAGTGTCTCTGCCGCACCCCTTCCGTAGACGTTGGCCGTGTCAAGCAACGTGATGCCAAGGTCGAGGACCCGTTTGACGCAGGCGATTGAGCGATCCCTATCGACGCCGCCGGAATACGTGAGCCACGACCCTAGGGCGATCTCGGATACGATGAGGTCGCTGCTGCCAAGTTTCCGGTACTGCACTGTGCCTCCGTCTGGTGCTGGTGGGCTTGATAAACGGCATCCCAAGAGTGAGCTATTCGATTACCCTGCTGCGTAAGCGTCAAGCTTTGGTGCGACGCGCTCATCGGAAGCCGACCAACCGAAACCCGTGACTAGCATGTGCAGCTGAAACGGGTCGAACAAGATCAAGCTCACCTAAGCCCGGTCTGGCTGCGCCCGCCGCTGTCGCTGGTTCAGGCCTCGGCGGGCGTGGCCTCTCGCAAAGGGTGGTAGGCCGTGAAGGTCGCGCCCAGCTTTGTGGTCGGATCGGTGGCGCAAGCAAGACTTGCGCAGCTTACGTGAGGAGGCCAGTAGAGGCACCGACGAGCAGCAGTAAACCGATCAGGCCACGATAAACGACGAACGGCCAGGACGAGAACTGCTCCAGGATGCGAAGCAGCCCCCAGATCGCGAAAAAGGCCGCGACCGACCCGGTGGCAAGACCGACCGCGAGCACGGACCAGCCATGGGCATCGAGGTGGACCTTGTAGAGTTCCCAAAGTTCCTTGCCGCCGGCGAGCGTGATGGCTGGCAGGCCCAGCAAGAAGGAGAAGCGGGCAGCCTCCACACGTTTGAGGCCAAGGAAGAGAGCCGCGGTGAACGTGGAACCGGAGCGTGACACGCCCGGGATCAAGGCGCCGACCTGCGCGATCCCAATGGTCAGTGCATCTGTGAGCTTCACGTCTTGAAGAGTGCGCACATGTCGCGCCATCACCTCGGCCACGGCAAGCAATAGCGCCATTACGATTGACGACGCTCCGATCACGTAAAGGGTGCGCAACGGAGAATTACATTCGTTGAGGATGGGAGAAAGCGCCCACCCAGCGAGGATGATCGGTATCGTCGATATGCCAATCCAGAATACGAGCCGCAGCCGGCGGTCCCCCCAATCGCGCCGGATCAGTGCCGTGACCGCGCCGACCGTCAGCGATTCAACGTCTGCCCAGAAGTAGCTCACGACTGCCGCCAATGCGGCCAACTGCATCGTTGCCGAGAATGCAGAACCCGGGTCGGGCCAACCGAGAAGCGCCGGCACGATGCGCATGTGCGCGGTCGACGAAATCGGCATTAACTCGGTGATGCCTTGCACGACGCCGAGAGCGGCCACCTTGCCGTAACCAAGCGCAATAAAGCTGGTATCCAGCCCTTGACCGCAAGTCCCTTGCATAATCCCCCCTCTAGCGTCTGGAAAAGCGAGACGACATAGCCACGCTCGCCCTCGCGTAGCGCGTCAAGCTCGTCAAGGCATCGCTGCCCAAGGGTGGTCCGCGAGGACCGTCATTCCCGGCCAGCCATGAATCCTAGACCGACTGGAAGCGCGCCAGCGGACCGCTCTCCGGCTCCCGCGTAGAAAGGCGCTTCGACGCCGACGAAGCGAGGCAAGGTTGGCAAGGTGGGACCTGTGACGTCGGATTACTTGCTTCTGTCACCGGCACTACCCGTGAGGTGGTCACTGGGGCCTGATTATGTGGTGGCGAGGACCACGAAGACCACAATCAAGGCGGCCATTGCGAGGGCGAATAGGCCGATGCGAAAAATCGCGCGTTGAAGAGGGAGCACCGATGCACCGTGCAGACCTAACAGGGGGCGCGGGTCATACTCCGGCTCCTGCTCGGGCCGTGGTGGATGGTAACGAACTTTGGCTGTGGTTTCCATCGTATCCCTCATCAAGTGATGGTCGTGTGCTTCGTGCGGAGCACCGGCCAGTCGGAAAAGGCGAGAACGTAGAGCGCGATCAGATTGATGAACGGTAGCAGCATAAAGAAGCTGAGCCATCCCGAATATCCGGCCTTCGAGAAGATTTGCCAGAACGGAACGATGATGACGGCAGCAACGATGAGCAGATGCAGGGGGCCGATGCCGTAGCCGTGAATGGAAACGTAGTGGTCGTACATCATCGCAGGTCTCCGCTCGCTTTTTGTGGCAGTGGGCTTCCCACGGACCCGATCATAGACGCCAGAGCGGGCATCGGACTAGCGCCGCCGATGCCGTAAGCTGCTGGTAAGGAGCGGATCGTAGCTGTGGCGGCGTTTCACCCTAACTTTGGGGCTTAGCCATGCGCGCACTGCTTGCTGTTCTTCTGATGTCGTTGATCGTCACGTTTGATTTGGCACGCAATGATGCGCGCTGGCTCACGACACTTGATGCATACGTCAACGCAATAATGTGGAAGATCGGACCGATATAGCTTCTCGCACACCGATTTTGGAAGCCCGTGAACCATGCTTCGTCCCGAGCGGCGTGAACCATGGTTGGCGACGGCCTTACAACCACACAAAGAAATCGAGCACTCCGCCTATACGAGCGGGCTTTGTCCCTGGTCCAGGCTAAAGGACTACCGTTCCAATACGGTGCGATACCCGTGATGCAATACAAGCGCGGGAACCTAACCATCCACTACTTACCAAAGGCGGGGCATCTTAGCGTTTGGCACCGCTACAAAGTTCTGACGATCAATCCACGCCGCGGAAGACTGCGGGTCACCCGTTACCTTCCTGGGGATTGGGAGGAGGAGCTTGAAGGGGCGGCACCCGAATAGACGGCAAGCTGCGAGCTTGCCGCTGCCCCACGAGTTCACCCGTCCATTCGTGGGCAAGCCATAAACTGCTCGGCGTGCGGCTCGCGGGATGCGAAGTATGCCTGATAGCGCCAAGCAGTCTGCCGAACTCATACTGGAGCAAACGTCCACGAGAGCCGGGACGTAGCCCGGCCTTGATCGCACTTAGCCTGGCGAACTCATAGAGTCCGGCGGTGACCATGTTGCGGTCGGTGTTGAGTTCTCAAGGATACTCACACCCGCAAACGCAAAACTGAGAGCGCCTAGAAATGCGAGAACTGCGATGATGATGCTCGCGGTTCGTCTGTCTGGCTCTGCTTCACGCATGAAGTTACCTCCGAAGCCCAAATATAGGCTGCGGTGGGCGCCGCTGCTTTCACTCGACCCACACCATTGCGTGAAGCATGTTACTTTATCGAAAGGTGCCGGCGCTTACCGAATACTCCGAATGGAGACCCGAGGCATGTGGCGACAGTCTGCAATCGCTTTGAGCACCCTGGTCCTCAGCGCTTCTTACTGTGTGGGACAGACGACGAAGTCCATGCTCGATCAATGCCGAGCGGTGGTTGCCCATGAAAAGACGCCCAGCCCTTTGCCGCCTGACAAAGTTCTGAGCGCGACAGCTTGCACAAACTATATCTACGGGTTCGTAGGCGGGTATCTCTCGACACGGGAGTTGGTGGGGGCTACGGGCCAAATATGTTTTCCGGCCGGCGTGACCCCTGTTCAGCTTGCGACTGCGTATGTGAATTGGGCGGACCGCAATCCCGAGAAAATGCAGCTACCTGCCAGGTCAAGCGTAATGAGGGCTTTTCAAGAGGCGTTTTCTTGCAAGAAATGAGTGTTAGCGTTGAAACTCTTCAAGCCGCGCCAGGAACCTCGCTGCATATGCCTAGGCCACAATGACAAAGACGCCACTTTCGCCGCATCCAAGGTCGCCAAGGTGAACGTCTATGCAGACACCCTGGGCGCAGCGGGCGCTGTCTCTGCACACTGCTGGAAGAACTCGACGTTTGGACAGAATTCCGGTGGCACGGGGAGTCCCTCTGAGCACTCCAGCCAATTGCGACATTCGCGCTCGTGGCAACAGGAGATGCAGTTGGTGCGGGCTTCGTACCAGGCCGCCCCCTTGCCGACACGCCCGGCGACGGCCGGATCGACGCCAACGAGCCCCATCATGCGATCCATCAACTCGACTTGATGAAAAATCCGGTTGAGCACCGGCCAGCTGTAAAATCCTCATGTTACCCCCGTCCCAATAACCGCGCCGCCAGCATTTGAGGTCCGCGATATGACGGCCGAGAGTCAACGCTTAAACTGACTTCCTCCCGGCCGTTGCAATCGTGCCTTACGCCATGCTGTCACGAAGCATGTGACGGCCGGTTGATCTTGATCAAACGCGGGCTGCGGCCAAAAGCACCGGGGAGGACATTTGCAGCCCCTGCGCAGGGGGACGGCCCCACCCTCTGGCCGTCCTGAAAATGATGAACCCCGGCTTATGGCTGCGGTTCATTCTTTGTGGCTCAGTTCGGTCAGCGCCCCCAACGGTCGTCGTCGAAATCGCCGAGCCTATCGAAGCAGTGCTGCAATTCTTCACAGCGGTTGCGCTGTTCCTCGGCCACGCGCTGCCGCGGCACGTACCGGCACCACTCGAAGTGACGCGCCGGATCGTTCGTCCAAGCAGGTCCCTGTAGGCCGCAACGGAAACGCTGATTGGCGTCCGCTTGGATAACTGCGATCCGCGAGTAGACCTCACAGGTTGCACGCTTGCCTTCGACGTCGCCGCGGCGGTCATCTTTGCCAAAGCGGAATGAGAAGCCGTCGGGGCCAACTCGGACCGACTGCGCTAAAGCTCCGCCGGCAACGAGAATGAGGGCAGTCGTGATCAGAACGGTAGAGATACGCATGGGAGGGTGTCTCGCGAGTGGTTGCATGGAGAGCGCCCGGACGGCCGCTAGGGGAGAGGCTAGAATTAGCGCCGCCCGGGCCGGGCTCATCCGTCTCTTGGCTGTCAAGACGGTCCGCCCGCCGGTTTCTTGCATGCGATTGCGGGGACATCGAGGCTGCGGCGTTGCGCTCTGGGGTGTTTTCGCGACGAGGATGGCGCTCGACCTTGGGCCACTCGGGGTCAATTTCGGGTGGAGCGCGCTTTGACCTAGGCAGCCTTGTCGGACGAATTGCTTAGCCGAACCATCGCTAAGGCCATGTCGATCTGCTCGTAGAGGGGGCGGCCTTGCACAATCTCGTTTTGGTGGTGATCTGGAACTCGCGCCAATGCCGTCGCGCAGATCGCTCGTACATCATCCGGCGTCAATGATGTGGGGTCAAAGAGCCCCTGCGAGGCCAGAGAAGCAACCTTCGTGTTGGCTTGTTCGATGAATGCCATGCGTACCTCCGAACTCAGAGATGTATCGGAACCTCTTGACCGCCTATCCGATTCGGAGGCCACCCAAGATGGCAGAGCCACTACGAATTTTGGGATGCCCACATGATTGGCCGCACGCGGAGAACAGGAAGGGGCGACCCGCAGCAAGGTCGTCCATTAGCAAGCGGTAGTTCAGATTGGAGCAGGCGCGGCTGGGTCGATCTTGCGAGCCTGTAGGGCCATCGCGACGAGGGCGACACCGCCAAACGTCAGGTTGATTCCGACGAGAAGGCCAATGGCCCAAACAGCGGTCCCGGGGAGTCCCGCCAAGATCATCGTGGCGAGGACGAGGTCCACGATTCCACTCGCCAGCATCCAACCCCATGCTCCCGCCAATTCCCTCCGATGATCAAGGGCAAACATCACAGAAACCACGCCCTCGATGATGAAGAACGCGATAAGCAAGAAGGTCAGGGAGAAGGCTCCGCGTATCGGCTCCCCGATCAGCAGCCCCCCTACGAAAATGGCGAGGACTGCGGAAAAAAGCGACCACCAAAAACCCGGCACCCCTCGCATCCGCAAAGTCGTGAAGAGGCCAACTAGTCCGCTGATTGCCAACAACCAACCTAAGAAGATCGTGATAGTCAGAGTTGCGACGGGGGGCACAACAATCGCCGCCGCTCCCAAAGCAACGAGAATGATCCCTTCAATCAAGTAGAACCGCCAGTGCTCATGAAGGGACGCCAGAACGGCACGCCGGAGTCGATCTACATCGGCCTGGGATATCGACATCGTGGTCCTCCCGTTTCATTCATCGCAACGCACGGATACGGTCAACCCGGCACTAGGGACGTATCGAATACAGCCGGAACTATCATCCGACGGTTTGTTCAATTCAACGGGTGCAGGAGACGGCTGCGATGGGGCAAGTCGGCCGAGCTTCAGCTTCACATCCGATTTCCCGCTCGCCCGTTTAGTTCCAAGCGTCACTTCTGTGCCGGGGGAGAGGTTTGTGATGGACGAGACAAACGAGGCTACGTCCCGAACCGGCTCGCCATTCAAAGTGGTGATCACATCCCCCGCAGACAGTCCTGATTTGCTCGCCGGTCCGTCCTCCAAGAGCTTTACAACAAACGCACCCCCATCATGCGGCAACCCTAACGTGGCTTCTTCTTGGGTTGTTGGCTTTCGTAGCTGAACCCCCAGCCAACCACGTTCCACAGTCCCCGATTTTTGCAGCTTCTCCGCCGCCTCCCTGACGATGTTTGAAATCACCGCCAAGCCAATTCCGGTTGCTCGTCCCGAGCGTGCGTAGCTGCCCGTGATCATTCCGATCACTTCGCCCTTGAGATTGAAAAGAGGAGCGCCATCATCTCCAGATAGAACTGGGAAGCTCGGTTGTAGAAGGTCATGCGGAAATGGTGCCCCCGTTCTCCTCAATGCCGATATGACTCCGGTAACGACGGAGCCTCGTAGACCGAACGGTGTGCCAATAGAGAAGATAGGATCGCTGCGCCGGAGAGGGTGGGCTTCGCCAAAATGCACAGGTGTGAGATTAGATACCCCGGAGACTTTGAGCATAGCGATCCCTGTCACTGGGTCCGTTCCCACAACTTGGGCCATTGACCGATTGTTGTTGGGGAACACGACGGTGATCTTGTTTGCTTTCTCGATAACGTGGATAGCAGTGACGATGTGTCCTTCAGATGAGAAGACCATCCCCGTTCCATCGCGGGTTTTCACCTGACCCCCTTGGTTCTGATCCTTGGCAGGCTCTGCTGGTTCGGATAGCTCAACGATGACACCAACGACACTAGGCGCGACGTGATCGACAACGTCATGCAATGGAGGTGTCTCTTCGGCCGCATAAACGGGGGAGAGGAGAAAGAGGCCGAGAGCTAAAGCCTGTGCGATGCGGTTCATTGAAGCCCTACGATTGGCTGGTGAGCATGAGTCTAACAGGTTGCCCCATGGGGGTCTCGTGTCCCTGAGGCCGGCGTTGAAGCCGTCGTTTGCGTTGACTTATGATGCTCCTTCTCCTTTCTAACCGGCCTTCGCTAAGAGTTCTAATCATGGCCATCTCCAGACCTTTCCGAAGGACGTGTCGTCAGTTCACCGATGGCAAATATGCGCTTGCTGGCAAATGGATGTATTTGTTGCATCCAAAGTTTGCGAAGGAGCCCGAGCACTACACCAGGGCTTTCGAGATCATACAGAAAGACCTCCTCGAACTTTTCGATTACGTTGAACCTGCCGACCAAAACTTGCAGTGCTACTCTTTCCGCACCCACGCTCTTTTCATGAGAGTCTGCATTGAAGTCGAAGCGAACTGCAAAGCTATCCTCACCGAAAACGACTACATCAAGAGTGGCGTCTGGAACATGGACGATTACAAACTGCTAGAGCGGACCCATTTGTTGTCCGGCTTCGAGATCAAACTGCCTGTATGGCGGGGTAGGGCATCGATACGCCGACCGTTTGCTGGTTGGTCAACGAGTGGGAGTTTGTCCTGGTATAAGGCATACAACGCTTCTAAGCATGATCGGCATGAAGAATTTTCCCAAGCGAAGTTTGACAACCTGCTCGATGCGATTTGCGGTCTTGTTGCGCTTCTGTCGGCTCAGTTTTACTCGTGGGATTACTCGCCCGCTCCACCGGTGCTGTCGGCTGTGGGAATCGGTGGCCCACCGCCCGGGTTTACAATAGGGATTGGCCGCTACTTCCTCGTGAGGTTTCCGGACTGGCCGACAAACGAGCAGTATGACTTCGATTGGGATGCGATAAAGGGCGAGGCTGATCCTTTTCGCACTCATACTTTTTAGGGCCACTTCGACACCACAAACGCTGGCGATTAATGCGTCTCGAAATATTCCAGAATATATCCGGGCTTCTCCTGATTCCGTTTAATCGCTGGGCGGATTAAAAGCTTTGTCGTGGTTCCGGGCAAATATTATTGGTTTGGTTGTAATAAATCTATAATTCCCCCTTGACTTTTGACTTTGACTCCCAATGTCAAGTGGTAGACCCCTATATGCCGTTGTATAAATAGGAGTAGATAGAGCACAACTCACAACGAAAGGAAGTGTCATTGGATACCCAGAAGCCTATTTTACTTAATGTTTCAGTTGGTCTTCTTCAACGTCTCGATCAAGCATCTACCGCAATGTCTATCAGTCGGAGCGCCTTAATTCGCCGATGCCTATCTCGGGACCTGGATTTTGTTCTTGGGCATGAGCTTTTCCACCTAACAGAAGCGCACGATAAAAGCGCCCGGGATTATTTCCGGTGGGTCAAGAATATTGCTTTGAAGGGAGTTCATTTAGTAGAGGAGTGATTGTAATATGCACGAATTGTCTGAAAGCCCTCCGTTTAATCAGTTAGATGAAGACCATCAAACTACTCAGATAAGAGATCAAAGGGTCTCAGGGTCTCAAGGTGGAATGCTCTCGGAGGCGCTTGATCTCCATGAGCGGGGTTTCGTCATCCTCCCGTTAAAACCTAGGTCCAAAGAACCCCTCGTGAAATGGAAAGAGTTCCAAAGCAACAAGCCAACGGTTGATGACATTAAGGGTTGGTTCGCTCAAGAGCCAGAGATAAACATCGGCCCGTAAAGCCATGCCGTGTGGCCCCCTGCATCTAGGCGAGACTTTGCAGCGTTTGGAGACAGGCGCAAGCGGGAAGGGCCGTCGTCCGCAACGTAGGAGGTGGCGGGTATGTTCGCTGATCGTTCGGCTTTCCTCGAACAAGGCCCCGTAGCTCAGTTGGATAAGAGCCGGATGCCGATGTCAGTTAGAGGCATGTTCGCGCTCCCACCCATCGGCCGCGTTGAAGAGTTGAGGCCCGATGTAGGCAGTCTATGGGAGCCGCTTGCAAAACCGCTTTGCCAAAGTCGTAATGTAGAACATGATTTAATTCAGAGACTTAGATCGCCCGACAACATCGCTTGCGCAAAAGGATTCCGATTTTCGAACTCACGTTCCAAGCTTTGAAGCCGCACTGGTCAGGTGATGTTCGGGGCCAAGGCTGATTTGATCAGTTAGGGCCTCAAGCATCTCAGGACGGGAACGCGAGGAACGAGCTTCTGCTTGATGCGCATGGCTCCCCCAGAACAAATCGTGGATGGATAGGCGCGGTCATCGCCAACCATCGGCTTACGGAGCAAATGTAGCCACCTACATCCTCACGGTGCAAACAGCACATCCGATCTCATTGGCTGCATAAATTCACTCACCACAGTCACTTAGTACCAAATCCCTATGGCTCACTTGGATAGGGCATCGGATTCGAAATAATCGGCACGGTCGATCTGAGGAAAATTGATGACGGTAGGCGTGCACGTGCCCTGTGCGATGACGTTGAGCGTACAGGCGAATGACTTGCCGGCGGCGATGCCGTAGCGCTCGAGAAAGCGCGGCCCCGGATACCAGCTGTTCATGAGGCGCAGCTCGTGCCGGCCTTCGAGCGCCTGGCGCACGAGCGCGTCGTCGCCAGCCTGCACGCCCGTATAGGTGAACCCCACCGCGAACCCTGCGTAGCCCGGACCGCCGCCGAGCGAAGCCTGCGCAGTCGAGTCAGGCGTCTTCTCCATGCTATCGATGGTGCAGGTCCCGGGATGCTGCACGTAGCGGCATTGGCCGCCGATCATGTCGCCCGGCTGCGCCCCAGGTTGCGCGCTCGCATGACCGACAGGCGCCGCTGCGAGCGCAGTCGCAACGGCGAGGCTCGCCATCCGCGTCCGCGCCCCGCTTATGGCCCGCCGTGCTGTCGTCAGCGGCCTCATCCGTCGCCCGGCGGCCGCTCGGCGATGGTCAGCGTGTAGTCGCCGGCAGCGTTGCTGTAGACGTCGCGCACGCGCAGGAAATAGGTCGCGTTCGGTGCGGTCTTGAAGGTATAGCTCGTGTCACCGCCGGGGGTGGTGTTGGCTTGGGTCCCGAGCTGGCGCTTGCTGCCATCATAGAGCGCGAGCTCCGGCTGCAGCGTGGTCGAGCGGTTCTTCAGGCTGGCGATCAGCGTCGCTTCGGCCTTGCCCGCGGTGATCGCGAAGTAGTCGAAGTCGTGCCCGTCCATGATGTTGGCGGCGATGGGAGCCGATAGGGTGATGGGGCTCGCGTGCAGGATGTCGTCGTTGGGCTCCTGCGCATCGTAGGACTTCGTCGCCACGACGCGCATGAGATACACGCCCGTGCTGTTGCCGTAGGTGTTGCTCGCGCGCACGACGTAGCGCGTCGCCGGCCCTGCAACGAACGAATAGGTGAGATCGGCGCCGGGCGTCGCCTTATAGCTCGAGCCCAGGCTCGTTTTCTCCGCGTCGAAGAGCTCGAGCCGCGGCTCGAGCGTGGTGGAGCGGTTCTGCAACTCGATGCGCAGCCAGTCGCGGTGCGTCTCGGGCGAGGTGAACGCGAAGTAGTCGGCGTCCTTGCCGGAGCCGATCGACGCCGTGATCCACGTCCCGAGCTTGATCTCGTTGGTGGCGAGCGCGTCGTCGTTGGGCTCGCGCTCCTGCGCTTCGATCGGCACGCTTTGCGGCGGCGTCGTCTCGAGCGTGGCGAGCGCCTGCTCGTGGCGCACGGCGACGACCTTTTGATTGAAGTCGCGCGAGACCTGCTGCGCGCTCTTTACCTCGGTATCGATCTTCTGCTTGAGGCCGTCTGGCACGGGCACGGGCGCGGGCACGGACACGGGCGCGGCGGTTGCCGCTATCGAGCTCGTGATGATGCCTTCCTTGACGGCCTGGCGCACGAGGCCCGCGATGTCCGATAGGCTTGCCTCGTAGGCTCGCGCGCTGCCCTTGCACTGCAGAAACTGCTCGGGGTCGAGACGCCCGGCATCGAGGACCGTGCAGCAGGTCTTGAGGTTGAGCGCCGTCATCTGCGCGCGCTCGTCGAGGTCGGTCAACTGCTCGCGTCCGATCTCGAGCTCGCCTTCGGTCTTGAGGAAGCTGATCTTGGTTTTGAGGCCGAGGGAGGTCTCCTGGAAGATAGCTTCGCACGGCGAGATCTTCGCCTTGGCGAGGTCATAGCCGAAGTAGAGAAGCGCGATCAGCAGGAACGCGCTCGCGATGGCACCGATGGGCATGAGGTGGCGCGTCATGCGCCTCGGCCTCGCCGCGTGCGACGATCGCCACGAGCTCGCTGCACTGAGCCTCGCTCGGTGTAGCTTCCTCGATAAGGCCTGTACGCGTGACGGCACCGTTTGGGCTGGGTCGCTCACGAGCTGCCTCCCCCGCTTCGCGTGCTGGTGCCAAAGGGAGGGTTCATGTCGCGACATATGTCAACGTCGGCTCGACATTGGCGCACATTAACCGGTGATAACTCCACAGCAGGCGCCGACGGACATCAGGACCGGAAGCGCTGGCGATAGTCGCGCGGCGAGCAGCCGTACTCGGCTTTGAAGCGGCGATCGAAGTGCGACAAGTCCGAGAAGCCCCAGGCAAAGGCGATCTCGGTGATCGTGCGATGCGATTGGCCTGGATCCTCCAGCGCCCGGCGGCAGTGGTCGAGCCGGCGCGACACGATGAGCCGCTGGAGCGACGTTCCCTGCTGCGACAGCAGGACGTTCGCATAGCGTACGCTGATGCCGCCGGCGGCAGCGGCGCTGCTCGGATCGAGCGCAGGGTCGCTCAGCCGGCTCTCGATCGCCATGCGCAGCTGCAGGAGTGCGACGGCGCGACCCGACGACACGGCCGGCTTGTCCTTGCCGGTCTCGGCTGCGAGAGCCAGAGCGGTGAGGTCGAGCACATGCTCGGCGACTTGCGACTTGGCCGCCGGCTGCAACATGTCGACGTGGTCCGGGATCAATTTGATAAATCCCGATGCGAGGCCGCCTATGCCCTTTGTGTGGCGCACCGCGCGCGCCGTCAGCTCCGAGCTCGCCGCTAGGCGCGCTTTCAACGCGCGGTGCGGAATCTTGATGATGATCTGCTTCCAGTCCCTTGGATAGTTGCAGGAGTAGGGCCGCTGCGCGTCGAGCAGCACGAAATCGCCTGCATGGATGACCGCCTCGCGGCCGTCCTGCCTCATGGTGGCGCTGCCTTCGAGCTGGAGGCAGAGGAAGAACACGTCGTCCTCTGCGTTCGCGATGGTGCGCGCGGTGACCTCCGCGAAGCCGAGGCCCAGGCTCTCGATGTTTACGACGCCGAGATCGGCCAGAGCCGCGTGATGCATCGTCACGTCGAATTGCGTGGGCGTCTGCACGCGGCATTCGTGGTCGACGAAGACCTTGCAGGCGACATCGTACCAATACGCGAGGCGGTCGCGCGGATGAATGTCGGCCAGCGTGAGGACCTTGTCCATTTCCGCTTCGCCCCGTGCTCGGCCGGAGGGGCCCGGCTGCGCCCGAGCGACTCCTACGACAAAATCCTAACAAGCCGCCGCGTGCTCAAATAGGGCTGTGGCCCGAATAATCCCCACAAGACACGTGACGATTATGCAACTGGCGGGCTCGGGGCTGGCAAATGTTCATGCATGCGCGGCATGCCTTCATGCCGG
The DNA here is from genome assembly GCA_963745205.1 of uncultured Alphaproteobacteria bacterium. Lineage (GTDB taxonomy): Bacteria > Pseudomonadota > Alphaproteobacteria > Rhizobiales > Hyphomicrobiaceae > Hyphomicrobium_A. The sequence goes on along the minus strand of CAVUWX010000007.1, from coordinate 242,884 downwards.
CCATTTACATCGGCGCCAAGCGTTCATGCCGCGCGCCCCACGACGCGTCAGCTCCAGCGCCGGTTGCTCCACATCCACTGCTCCGGCGCGTCCCTTATCCACGCCTCGAACTGCTCCTGCATGTGCGTCATCGTCCAGCGGATGTCCTCGGCTTGGTTCGCGGTTCGCGGCACGCGCAGCTCCTTGAGCTCGATCTCGAAGCGGCTCGAAGTGCCGATGCGCTTGACCCTCGATAGCCAGATGCGCGCGCCGACGCGCCGCGCGATCATGGCACCGATCGCCTGCGTCTTCGCATCCTTGCCGAAGAACGGCACCGGCATACCGGTGCGGTCGTAGAGGTCGCAGACGAGCCCGAGGCGGCCGCCGCGGCGCACGAAATCCATAATGGCGCGCGCCGTCTTCTGGTCGTCGCCGTGCTCGCCGACGTTGCCGCGTCCGAACAGGCCATCGGGGTAGAGGTCCTTGCGCTGCGCGCGCACATAGCGGTCGACGTAGGGGTTGGTCACCGAGCGATAGACGGCGGCGGGGTTCGCTCCCGCCCACGTGAACGGCAATATCGCGAGCTCCCAGTTGCCCATGTGCAGGCTGACGCCTACGGCGGCGCCGAGCTTGTCCTTGTAGCGGGAGAAGATGTTCTGGCTCACGATGTCGACGCGCTCGGGCTCATCCAGGAAGCGGTCGATGCGCATCGTCTCGACCATGACGCGGCCGAGATTCTCCCAGTGGCGAAGGGCGATCTCGCGCCGCTCCGCGTCGCTCTTCTCGGGAAACGCGATCGTGAGATTGTCGAGTGCGCGCTGGTGGCGTTTGGGATTGACGATGGGGGCGAGCCGGCGCCAGGCGAACGCGGAAGCGCTCGTGGCGAAGTTCAACGGCAGCGACCGAAAGAGCGCGGCGACGGAGCGCAGCACGGCATATTCGAGGCGCCATTGCAGATCTTGCAGTCGCGGGCTGCGGCTCATGGGGCTGGAATCTCTTGGGCTAACTAGGTTCGAGATGCCAATCCCGAGCCCTTGGCGTCAAGGGGCCTCGCCCGAAGCCGCCCGGCCCTCGCGCATCAGCTTCGGAGCCACGTAGGAGGGCGCGAGGCCTTCGCGAATGGCGAGGCGCCGCAGCGGCCCGATCGACCTCAGGGCATGCAACCCGATGCCGCGCATCAACTGAACGGGCAGGTAGGCAGAGATGAGGCTGCGGTTGAGCAAGTCGATCGACCAGGCGCGCGTAACGATGTCGAGCCTACGCGCGCGCGTGTAGGCGTCGAGCGTCAGCGGCGACCCGATGTCGCCACCCAATTGCAGTGCGTCCGCGACGCAGTCGGCAATCAGCGCCGCATCGCGCAAGCCGAGGTTCAGGCCCTGCGCGCCAATCGGCGGAATGACGTGAGCGGCCTCGCCGACGAGGGCAACGCGGTTGCGTGCGGCGACCTCCGCCACGAGACCGGAAAGCGGAAACACGCCGCGCGGCCCGATCTCTCCGATGGGCCCGAGCAGACCCTGCAATCGCGCTTCAAGCGCGCCGCGGAACGCCGTGTCGCCGAGTGCAGCGAGCCGCTGCGCGATCGCGGGGCGGTCGACCCAGACGAGGCTCGAAGATCTGCCGGGTGAGGGAACGACGGTCAGCGGCCCTGCGGGGCGATGGAACTCCGTCGAGATACCGTCGTGTGGACGCTGATGCGCAAACGTGCAAGTGAGTGCGCTCTGCTCGTAGGCCCACTCGCGCGCCCCGATGCCGGCGGCGGACCGGCAAAGGGACTTGCGGCCGTCGGCGCCGATCACCAGGCGTGCGCTCAGGCTGGTGCCGTCGGCGAGACGGAGGTCAGCCGCGGTTGGCCCGATGTCGAGACCGGCGAGGGACGTCTCGATGAAGGTGATGGCGTCGCTCGCGGCCGCCTGGCAGCGCAGCGCCTGCGTCAGGACAACGTTGGGGATGTTGCATCCCAAGGCGCTGAGCCCGACCTCGGCGGCAGTGAACACCACCTCGGGTACGCGCAGAAGCGAGCCCATGTCGTCGATGATGCGAATGGCGAGAAGCGGCTCGCCGGAAGCGCTGCAATCGTCCCAGGCCCCGAGGTTGCGCAAGAGCTGCCGGGAGCCGGTGAAAAGCGCCGCGGTGCGGTTGTCGGGGTGGCTGTTCGGTGGCGCTACGACAGCCACTCGCAGCCCCTGGCGAGCGATGCTCAACGCCGCGGCCAAGCCCGCAGGGCCGGCTCCGACGACGGTTACATCGGGTTGAACGTTATTCTTCATGACAACTCCAGGGGGGCATTTTTGACCCCCGCGCGGATTTTTCTATTTTGTTTTCAATGGCCTCGTGTCTGGGGTTAACACTCCGCCTTGTCACAAACTGTCATACTCGCTTTCGCATTTACCGAGAGGCTTTTCCCTTCAGTAGTTGTACCTCAGCAAGGCTCTTGCCGGCAGGGTGTGTGCGGCGAAACGGGGCTGAGCGGCGTGGTCGCGTATCAGTTGCGTCGATCGAAGGCCAAGTTGAGGCGTACTTCGTGGGAGTTGCATATGTTCGGGGGAGTAGGGAAATCCGCGGGATGGGCAACCATTCTCGGGGCGGTGGGTATTGTGCTTGGCGGGAGCGTTTCGGCGAAGGCGGCCGATCTCGGCGGCGATTGCTGCGCCGATCTCGAGGAGCGCGTGGCGGAGCTCGAGGCCACGGCGGCCCGCAAGGGCAACCGCAAAGTCAGCCTGACGATTTCAGGCTGGGTGAATGAGGCCGTCTACTGGTGGGACGATGGCACGCAGCACAAGACCTATGTTGGAACGAACGATGTGGAGCAATCACGCTTCCGCTTCACCGGCGAAGCCAAGATCCACGATGGCTGGTCGGCCGGCTTCACCCTTGAGATCGGCACCGACGCGCCTGCTCAGAAAGCTTTCAATCAGAACACGGATGTTGCTGCCGGCGCATCCACTTTGACGATCCGCAAGAGTAACTGGTGGATCAAGAGCAAAGACTACGGCAAAGTGACCGTCGGAGTGGAAGGGACCGCCACGTACCACCTGCTCGACGATGCCGATGGGGCAAACACACGCCTTTTCTCTGACTACCAGGCCGCAGGTGTCTTCATGAGGACATGGCTGCTGAGGAGCAATGGCGCAACCGTCAACGCGCTGACGTGGAGCAACATCATGCTCGGCCCCGACAACGACAGCGTCGGCCAGTCAACGCGCCTCAATATCGTTCGCTACGACTCGCCCACGTTCAAAGGCTTCACGGCATCGTCCGCTTGGGGGGCCAATGACATTTGGGACGCCAAGCTGAACTACAAAGGCGAGATGGGAGACTTTGCCTTGCTTGCCCAAATTGGCTACGCGCAGAATAGCGATGAACTTGATGGCCTCACCTGCAGCGGCACCGATGCCAACCATGCAGATTGCCACTGGTGGGGCGGTGCGGCCACGATCATGCACAAGCCGACTGGCTTGTACGTGTACGGCGGCTACGCGAGGAACTCGGATAATTCGCGCGCCGACACGACACCTGGAATTGGAGGCCAAGCGACCGCGGTGACCGACGACAAATCGTGGTATATTCAGGCTGGCATCGAGCAAAAGTGGCACCCGCTCGGAAAGACCACGCTCTTTGGCGAATTCCGCCACGACGATTGGGGTTCGAACCCCACCAAATCCGTAGGGGGCGCAGTCGGTCCCGCAACTTACGTGAAGAGCAGCGATCTCGATTTCTGGGCTGGTGGCGTTGTCCAGCACATCGACGCTGCAGCGATGGATTTCTATCTGATGTACAGGCACGATGACGGCACCCTCACCGCAGGCAACAATACCCAGATTGGTCTGGATGCGTTCCAAGAGGTGATCGGCGGAGCACTCATCCAGTTCTAACGAACTCCACTCCACCTACCCCGGACCCGAAGGAGCCACCCCGAAAGGGGTGGCTCTTTTATGTGTATTTCGGGGACAAGTCCCGGCCGCCGGTGGTTTGCATTTCTCTGTTGCTGCCCTGCAACATTGGCTCATCCACCACACTACCGGCACAAACGTTTACTCGAACTTAACTGTGCCTAAAACATCCTTGTCATCATAGGGGCGAGCCCGCATTTTTGCGTAGGGGCAAGATGAACGCTTTGCACTGCGGGGTTGGTTGAGATGAGGAACGGATTGGCCGTTGGCGTGGTGTTGGCGCTGGCATTGCTCGCCGGCCCACGCGTTTACGCGTTCCAGGAGCAGACGACCGGTGCTGGGAGCGCGCCCGCCCAGGCCGAGCAGCCGGCGCCCGAGGGTCAGCCTCCCGCCGAGGCGAAGCCCCTCGACCTGTCCGGTGAGACCGCGGCCAAGCCCGACAGCGGCACAGAGATTCGCATTCCAGGGCTCGGCAAGCTCGGTGTGCTGCCGAAGATGGATTTCGGCCTCGAGCTCCTCTATGGGGCGGCCGAGCAGAAACCGGCCGGGGTGCCCGAGGGCACGCCAAACCCCGACGAGGACTTGGCGATCCACGGTACGGTCAAGCACCGGTTCTGAGCCTCACTCCGTCTCCCTGCCGACGCACGCCGCGAACCTCACGGTTTTGCCGTTTGCTCGCCGCCGCGTTCGCGTAAGCTTGCGCGCCGGACGCTTGTGCGGCCTTCTCAAACGGCACTGGATTCGTGGCAAAGATACGATTCGTCCGGCTCGCGGCCGCGGGCGTGCACATCTTCACCGCACTGGGCGCCGTGTGCGGCCTCTTTGCGGCGCTCGCCGTGTTCGACGCAGCTTGGGAGCGATTGTTCGGCTGGCTCGGGCTCGCGCTCATCATCGACGGCATCGACGGCACGTTTGCGCGCCTCGCTCACGTGGAGGAGCGCCTGCCCCGCTTCAGCGGCGAGCGGCTTGACCTCGTCGTCGACTACGTGACCTACGTATTCGTGCCGGCATTGGCGCTGCAGCGGGCGGGTTTTCTCGGCGGAGTGGCTGCGCCCATCCTCGCGGGTGCGATCCTTCTATCGTCGCTCTACCATTTCGCGGATCTCGCCAGCAAAGGCGATGACTACAGTTTCATCGGCTTTCCCGCGGTGTGGAACCTCGTCGCCTTCTACCTCTTCGCGTTCGCAGCGCCGCCGTGGTTGGCCTGCGCAGTCGTCGCCGCTTGCGTCGCGTTGACCTTCGTGCCGATGCAGTGGGTGCATCCCTTACGCGTCGTGAGACTGCGCGCGGTGACGCTGGCGATCACGGTGGCCTGGGCGGTAGCGGCCATCGCGGCGGTTGCGCGCGGATTTCCCGTCGACGGGTGGGACAAGGCCGTTCTGGGGATCGCTGCCGCATACGTCGTCGGGCTCACGCTGCAGCGGTACTGGAGACTTGGCAGCGGCCACTAGCAAGCGCCGAAAGACTGCGGTCGTCTCAGGCGTCCTCGACCTCGGACACGGAGACCAACTGCGAGGGAAGCGGCGCGCTCGCATCATCGAGCGGCCACGTCGCTTCCGCGACCCGAGTCGCGCCCGCACCTTCGACACTCACGTTCGTGAAGCCGGCCTCGCGCAGGGCCTCCGCGACCGCGTCATTGCCAGCCAATTGCTCGAGCAGTCCGAGCCTGAGGGTCGCGCGGTAGCGCTTGTTGCGGTGGACCGTGAAATTCGTCATGGCAGATCCTGCATTGCGACCGCAAGGTCAACGCCGGCAACCGAATATTAGCCGCAGCAAAATTGCCCGGGGGCAAGACATTGGACGGGCGCCGCGACGCCGACTAGGTTTGCCGCGGTTGAGCTCAATGCAGGGTGAGCGAACTCATGTCAAAGAAAACCGCGGTGATCGTCGGCGCCACCGGCTCGATCGGGCGTGAACTCGTGCCCCTCGCCGCATCCTCGCCTCACTATGAGAAGCTCGTCATCCTGCATCGCCGTCCGACGCAATTTGCCGGGCTCCCGAAGGTCGAGGAACGCATCATCGACTTCGCGAAGCTGGAGTCCGTTGCGTCCACCGGCGCGGTCGCGGTCTTTTGCTGCATCGGCACGACGCAGAAGAAAGCGGGCTCCACGGAAGCCTTTCAGCAGGTCGATCGCGGCATCCCGGTGGCGCTTGCCCGATGGGCCGCGGCCAACGGCGCGGCAACATTCGTCACCATCAGCTCGCTCGGTGCTGACCCGCGCTCCAAGAGCGTCTATCTGCGGACCAAGGGCGAGATGGAGGAGGGCGTCGCCAGGGCAGCGGTGCGGTCGACCTACATCCTGAGGCCTTCGTTGCTCGATGGGCAGCGGGAGGAGTTTCGCCTCGCCGAGCAGTTCGGCACCCGGGCATTGGCCGTGATCAACCCGCTGATGGTCGGCCCCTTGAGGCGGTACCGGTCGATTAGCACCCGAACGGTGGCCGGGGCCATGCTGGCGTGCGGCGAGAAAGATGACCCCGGGTTGCACATCGTCGAGTCCGAGGCGATTCAGGATTTGGGATCTTGGGTCTGAACCCGCACGGGTTTTCCGCGCCCGACGGGCCCGTTCCTTAACTCGCGTCTGTTAGAGCTGCGGCCGGGACGCAACCGTCGCCTGGCAAATGCAACGCAGCGCGACAGAGTGAGGCCTTCTCCCCTATTCTGGTGCAAACTAGCAGTTCTCACGAGACGAGCCCTGCGTTCCTAGAAGAAGCTCCCGATGAAGATCGTCATTGCCCCGGATTCATTCAAAGAGAACCTGACGTCCTTGGAGGTCGCGAGCGAGCTCGAGGCGGGCTTGCGCCGCGTGTGGCCCGATGCCCTTTACGTCAAGGTGCCGATGGCCGACGGGGGAGAGGGGACGGTTCAGTCGCTCGTCGACGCCACCGGCGGAACCATCGTCAAGACCGAGGTGACGGCGCCGCTCGGCAACCGCGTGGTCGCTTCCTACGGGCTTCTTGGCGATGGGCGCACGGCGGTGATCGAAATGGCGGAGGCATCCGGCCTGCCACTCGTACCGAAGGACAAGCGCGACCCGTCCCTAGCGACAACCTACGGCACCGGCGAGCTCATCGCAGATGCGATCGCCCGCGGCGTCGACGAGATCATCCTTGGCATCGGCGGTTCGGCGACCAACGATGCCGGCGCCGGTCTGGCACAAGCGCTCGGTGTGAGGTTTCTCAACTTCGGCGGTGCTCCGATCAACGCGCGCATCGCGGGGGGCGATCTCGGCAAGGTCGAGGCGCTCGACCTGTCGGCGCTCAACCCGGGTCTCGCCCGTGTCCGCATCAGCGTCGCCTGCGATGTGACCAATCCCTTGTGCGGAGAGAAGGGCGCTTCGCGCGTCTACGGACCGCAAAAGGGCGCCACTCCTGAAATGGTCGAGCAGCTCGACAGGAATCTTGCGCACTTTGCTCATGTCGTGAAGCGCTCAACCGGAGCCGACGTGGCCGATCGCCCGGGCGCGGGCGCTGGAGGGGGCATCGCGGCCGGGCTCATGGCGTTCACCAACGCCACGTTGAAACGCGGCGTCGAGCTGGTCGTCGAGGCGACGCGGCTCGAAGAGCACATGCGGGGCGCCGACCTCGCGATCACCGGCGAAGGCCGCGTCGATTTTCAGACGGCCTTTGGCAAGACGCCGTCCGGCGTCGCGGCCGCGGCGCGCAAACATGGGGTGCCGGTGGTGGCCATCGGTGGCGGCCTTGCGGACGACGCCGCTGGCGTATTTGCGCACGGCATCGACGGGCTCGAGTTCGGCGACGCCAAACGCCATGCCGCTCGAGATCGCGATCAAGAAGTCGCGGCAGTATCTGCAAGACGCGGCCGAGCGCGTCGCGCGGCTGATCGTTGTAGGGCAGCGCATGAAGGCATCAGCAACGCAAGGTGTCGGCGAGGGACAGACGAGGGCGCACGGTTAAGCATCCGGCGCACCGTAATGCGGAACGGAGGGCGAGACACGGTAGTGTGCGAGGCAGTGGGGAAGGGCAAACGGGTGGGCTCGGGCTGGGCCCGAGTATAGCGATGAAGTTGTTCTCGCACGTATTCTTCGGGCCGCATGTTGCGCCGCTCTTCAGAGTCGCGGGCCCGACCGCATTGGTCGCCGAGGAGCTGAGAGACGCACAGACGTCGCCATCGATCGGCATCACCAATTGGGAGGGTGGTGTCACCTACCGGCCTGTCGTGGTCGTCAAGCCGCGGACGATCGACGACGTCTTCCGGGTCGTGACCGACGGACTGCGCTATCCCTCGCCAGTGCGCGCGGTGGGCAAGCTGCACTCCCCCGCACCGTGTTCAGCCGATGACGGCGGCACCATGCTCGACATGACGGGTATGACGCGCATCATCGAGATCGGCGAGGACTTCGTTACCGCGGAAGCCGGCGCCCTCTACATCGATATCGCCGGGGAACTCGCCAGACGCGGCAAGCAGCTTCACATCAACACCGAGATCGGCAGCGTCACGCTGGGTGCGGTCGCCTGCGCCGCGACCAAGGACAGCTCGCTCATCGGCACCTCACATTGGGGCCAAGTGAGCTCATTCGTGTCGGGGGTCAAGGTCGTGCGGCCGGACGGCACCATCACGAGCTACACCGAAGCCGACAACCCGGCGGAGATGGGCCTCTTGCGCTCGAGCTACGGCCTGCTCGGCGTCATCGTCGAGGTGACGCTGAAAACGAAGCTGCTAACGGCTGTTTCATGCGAGCACCGCGTCTACACTCTCGCAAGCTTCCGCACCGCGGTTCCGGAGCTGATTGCGCAGAAGTACGCGCTGATGATGTACTTCTATCCCTTTCTCGACCGCGTCATGGTCGAGCTTCGCCGCGAGCTGCCGGGTGTCGCGCCCACGTCGTCTGGCGGCTGGTGGCTGCGCAACGCCTTCTGGCGTACGCTCGGACCCATGTGCACGATCTTCATCACGCGCGTCTCCCCCAACGCCAGGATGGCGACGGCGCTGCGCGGGTATTATGACCGCGCGCTCACGCGGGCGACGTGCATCACCGTGCGCGGCAAGCGCACCCGCCCGCAGGGGCAGATCATCCGCCATCGGGACAAGCCGGGGCGCTACAAGTTCGTGTTCTCGATGTGGTCGTTCGACGAAAACCGCTTCTTCGACGTGCTCGAGGATTATTTCCGCTTCTGCCGCGACTACGCCGACAAGACCGGCTTTCGCTGCGATCTTCCCGCCGTCGGCTACCGTCTCGCGAGGGATCAGAAAGCGCTGCTCTCCTACGCGTACGATGCGGACGCCATCAGCATAGATCCCGCCTCCACCGGAGGGCCGGGCTGGGACGCATTCCTCAAGGCCTTCAATGCATTTTCGAGCGAGCGCGGGGGGCATCCGCTGTTCAATCAGACGAAACATCTGACGCCCGCGCAGGTGCGCAAAGCCTACGGCGCGCGCTGGGAGGAGTTTGCGCGCGCACGCCGCCAGTGGGACCCGCAGGATCGGCTGCTCAGCCGCTACTTCGCCGATCTGCTGGGCCGCGCAGGCTGAGCCGCCCGAAATTCCGGCAAAAAAAGAGCCGGTCCCCTCGGGGGCCGGCTTTTTGACGTAACGTCAACGCTTGTGCGCGAACGCTTACTTGTTCAGCGCGTTGTCGACGGCCTTGGCGCCTTCTTTGGCGGCGTCCTTGGCCTTATCGGTCGTGCTGCTCATGTCATGCTCCTGGCGTTGAAACTTGCATGGGAAATGCCCCGAGATTGGGTGTTTGAACGTTGCAGCCGACGGGGTTCCATTGTTGCAGGAGGCGGCAGCGGTTTAGAGGTGCGCGGAATCGTTCAGCGTGCGCGCGCAGATCTCGCGCCAGCGCACCTTGGTGATGTGCGTTTTATCGTCCCACGCCGCCATGCATTCGGGCATGTCCTTGCCCTTCGCTCCCATGGTTGGGATCGCGCTTCCGCCCGACGATTCGATGGGGACGGGGGCGCGCGCATTCGGGTCTGCCGTCGTGGTCGCGTCGCGGGTCGCGGTGGGATCTGTGGTGGCGCCGATGTTCGGCTGGGTTGGAGTCGTGGTGGGCGTTGCTCCCAGAGCCGCGCTGGGGGTTGTCGTCGTCGTCATCGTAGTCGGCGTGCCCGCCGTATCCGGCATCGCGGAGGGAGTTGATGTGGGGCTTGGATCGGCCGGCGTCGCCAAATCCTGAGCGCCCGGGTTCGGCAGATTTGGAAGCGGCATCCCTGCTTGAGTCGTCGCCGACCCGGGACTTCCATTCGCCGTGGTGGGCCGCGATAGGGTGCTGCTGGCTAGCGACGGCGAGCTGCGAGGCGCGCTCAAAGCGGACGTGCCGCGCGCCACGCTAGTCGACACCGAGCTGGACCTTGACATGGAGCTCGATGAAGAAGCTCCACCACGGGCTTGCGCGTGATCGGAACCGGCGACCGTGACGAGGGCGATCGAGATGTAGAGCAGGGTCGAAATCAGGGGCCGCGGGCGGGGCATGGTGCCTCCTCCAAGATGCGTTGTCCCCTCCGCCCTCTGCCGCGCCCAACTCGCGAGCCGCGCCGCGGTTCCCTGGCGGACAGCGCTGCCGGCCCCCATATTCGGAAGGGCAACTCCCGGAGATATGCATGGCTGTGGCGGGCGTCGAACGCTGGCTCTATCCGACCGAGAAAGGGCTCTACTGCGAGCCCGGGGATTTCTTCATTGATCCCTCGCGTTCGGTTTCCCGTGCCATTGTCACGCACGGCCATGGTGACCACGCGCGCCCCGGCCACGGCTCGGTGCTCGCGACGCCCGAGACAATCGAGATCATGAAAGTGCGGATGGGGCCGCAGGGCGCGCGCTCGTTCGAATCGTTCGAGCCGGGCCCCGTGCGGCGCATCGGAGACGTCGACGTTCGTCTGGCGCCGGCCGGCCACATCCTCGGCTCGGCCCAGGTGGTGCTCGAGCATGCTGGCGAGCGCGCGGTCGTGTCCGGGGACTACAAGCGCCAGGCGGATCCCACTTGCGCGCCGTTCGAACTCGTCCCCTGCGACGTGTTCGTGACCGAGGCAACCTTCGCGCTGCCCGTGTTCCGGCACGAGCCGCCGAGCAGTGAGATCGGGCGGCTGCTCAACTCGATGGCGGCCAACCCTGAGCGCACGCACCTCGTTGGCGTCTACGGCCTCGGCAAGTGTCAGCGCCTCATCAAGCTGTGCCGGCAGGCCGGGTATGACGCCCCCATCTACCTGCATGGCGCGCTCGTGGAGCTCACGCAGCTCTACCAGCGCCTCGGTGTCGACCTGGGCGAGATCCGCCACGTCGACCCGGCCGTCCGCGGCAAAGGCAAAGACTACGCCGGCGCGCTGGTGCTGTGCCCGCCCTCCGCGGTCGACGACCGCTGGTCGCGCCGGTTCAACGACCCCGTGACGTCCTTCGCGTCCGGGTGGATGCGCATCCGCGGCCGCATCCGCCAAGCCGGCGTCGAGCTTCCCCTCGTCATCTCGGACCACGCGGACTGGCCGGAGCTGCTCGACACCATCGTAGCAACGGGCGCCGAGGAGGTGTGGGTGACACACGGCCGCGAGGACGCGCTCGTCTATCAGCTTGGGCTCATGGGGCGTAGGGCGCGTGCGCTTGCCCTCGTTGGCTTCGAGGACGAGGCCGAGTGAGGGCATCGTGGAGCGCTTCGCAACGGTTCTCGACCGGTTGACCACCACCCCGTCGCGCAACGGTAAGTTGGCGCTGCTGGTCGAGTATTTCCGCTCCGCGCCCGATCCGGACCGCGGCTTTGCGCTCGGCGCCCTGACCGATGGGCTCTTTGTGTCCCTCCCGTTGCGGCGCGCGCTCGGCGAGCTGATGACGCAGAAAATCGATCCCGTGCTGTACCAGATGTCGCGCGATTACGTGGGCGACACGGCCGAGACCGTCTCGCTGCTGTGGCCGGAGCCGGCGGTGCGCGCGCCCGCCCCCTCGCTCAACGAGGTCGTTGCGACGGTCGCGGAGCGCGGTCGCAACGCGCTCGCACCGGTTATGGGCGGCTTCCTCGACCGCCTCGATCCGCGCGGCCGCTGGGCGCTGATCAAGCTTCTCGGCGGCGCACCCCGCGTCGGCGTGTCTGCGCGGCTCGCTAAGACCGCGCTCGCCGAGATGAGCGGACGAGACGTCACCGAGATCGAGGAGGTGTGGCACGCGCTGACGCCCCCGTACGCGGAGCTGTTCTTGTGGCTCGAAGGCAAGGCCGAGCGGCCGAGCGATGAGGGCAAACTGATTTTTCGCCCTCTCATGCTCGCCAATCCAATCGAGGAGGGCGACTGGCCCGGGCTCGTTGCAAACGAGATAGCCGCGGAATGGAAATGGGACGGGGTGCGGGTGCAGATCGCCGCGAACGGCGAGGATGCGCGCGTCTTCTCGCGCTCCGGCGACGATATTTCCTCGGCCTTTCCCGAGGTCGTGTCCGCATACCGGCAACAGCGCGGGGTGCTCGACGGCGAACTGCTCGTCGTGCGCAACGGCGAGACGGCGCCGTTCAACGACCTGCAGCAACGCTTGAACCGCAAGACCGTCACACCGCGCATAATGAAGGAGTATCCGGCCTTCGTCCGCCTCTACGATCTCTTGTTCGACGGGGAAGAGGATTTGCGAACGCTACCCTATGCGGCGCGCCGCGACCGGCTCGACACCTGGTACAAACGCGTGAAGCCGCGGTTGTCAGCCTTGAGCGAGCTCGTCGCCTTCGAGAGCTTCGGTCATCTCGAGGCGATCTGGACCGGGACGCGCGAGGCGGGCATCGAAGGCCTCATGTTGAAACACAAGGCGAGCCCCTACATCGCAGGACGCCCCAAGGGCCATTGGTGGAAGTGGAAGCGTGCCGCGTTGACGCTTGATTGCGTGCTGATGTACGCGCAGCGCGGCTCGGGCAAACGGTCGTCCTACTATTCCGACTACACGTTCGGAGTCTGGCGCGAGGCGGAAGCCGGGGGTCAGGAGCTGGTGCCGGTCGGCAAGGCCTATTCGGGCTTCACTGACGAGGAGCTGCGCCGGCTTGATCGTTTCGTGCGTACCCACACGACGGAGCAGTTCGGCCCCGTGCGCGCGGTTGAGCCGAAGCTGGTGCTCGAGGTGGCATTCGACGCGGTTTTCAAGTCGACACGCCACAAATCCGGCATCGCCATGCGCTTTCCGCGCATCCACCGCATTCGCTGGGACAAGCCGGCAGCGGAGGCCGACACTCTGGCGACGGTGCAGAAGCTCGTTGTCGGGGGCGAGCTGGAAGCCGTTGAGCCGGCCGCGATGAAGCCGGCTCCGTAACCGGCAATCCGGGCCTCTGGGACCCGGGGCGGTTGCCCGCGACTCATGGCGCCGTTAGGATTGTTGTGACGCGATTGCGCTATTTACGAGATTCGCCCGGCGCACCGGGTCACGATGCAATCGCGTGATAAGAATGGAGGGAAGAAATGCTCGCCTCACAATCGTGGATCGCCTGGATCGTCATCGGCGCCATCGCCGGCTGGCTCGCCGGCGTGCTGGTCAAGGGCTATGGCTACGGGCTCATCGGCAATATCGTGATAGGTATCCTAGGCGCTGGCATCGCCGGCCTTTTGGCACCCGCGCTTCATCTTTATACCGAGTCGATGGGCGGAAATATCGTCGCCGCACTTCTCGGAGCGCTGATCCTGCTCTTGCTCGTTGGGCTCGTGCGCCGGGCCTGAGCTTTCGAGCTCGCACCATCTAGGTCGACCAGCAGGCGTGCTTAGACGATGAGACCCTGCATCGGCTTGACGCTGCCTGAACCGGGAAAGACCTTTTCGATCAGAACCGACGCCGGCAGCCCAAACAAATCGGCCAGCAGCCCCTTCATAACGCCGCGCAAATCCGTGGTCGGTTTGAGATCGCGGTTCTGATAAAGCTGTGCGTCCTTCAGGCCGGGCCATTCCGCGATCACGCGCCCGCCCTTGACGGCGCCGCCGGCCAGAATCGCAACCGTCCCGGTGCCGTGGTCGGTGCCGGTGGTGCCATTGATGCGCGCGGTGCGTCCGAACTCAGTGACGACGAGGATCGCGGTGTCCTTCCATTGAGGCCCCAGTCCGCTTTCGAACGCCTCCAGTGCGCCGTCCAGGCCGCCGAGCAGTTGTGCCAACCGACCGGTTGCGCCGCCCTCGTTTGCGTGCGTATCCCAGCCGTCGAAAGCCAGTGCGGCAACGCGCGGCCCATCATCGGCTGCGATGAGCTTGGCGGCTCCTTCGGCCGCGCGCCGCATGCCGACTGCGGTGTTCATTCCACCGGGCTTCTGGGCTGCGTCCGCCGTCATGCCTTCGTGGGCGGCGATCCGTTCGGCTTCGAGCCCCTGGGCGAGCGCGATCTGGAGGACGGGGTCGCGGTGGGCATAGAGGTCTATGACGCGCGCCGCCAGATCGTCGGAAGCAGCCGCGAGATATTGCGGCGACCAGCCGAGCACAGGAGCAGCACCGCGCAGCACAAGCGGCGTCGCCGGACCAACAGCAAGTCCGTTTCTCGGCGCAATGGGCTCGCCATTGGGCAAAGCTTCCAGCGCGCGATTGAGCCAGCCGGATTCGATCGTGCCTGGCCCGGGATAGCCACTTTCGAGCACGTCCTGGCCGTCGAAGTGCGACCGCTCGCGGTAAGCCGTAGCGGTCGCATGCACGAGCGCCGCATGACCCTGCTTGTAGAGCCGGCCCAGCACCGGCATCGCCGGGTTCAGCACGAAAAAGCCATCGAGCGGGATTGCGGGGTGGTCGCCTGCGACCGAGAGCGCGAGCGCGCCATGCAGCCCCACGTAAGAAGGGTCGCCCACGGGCCCCACGGTCGACAAGCCGTCGAGCGCGCCGCGCAGAATGATGACAATGAAGCGCGGGTCGCGCTGTCCTGCGGCGCGAGCGAACTTTGGCAGGAAAGCCCACGCGAAGAGAGCGCCGCTAGAGACAAGAAGGGCGCGGCGAGAGGGCGGCGGCAGTTCGCAACACGTGCTCATGGCTTACCTCCGCTGGAACTCGGGTGACATGAGCAGAAGGGCGAGACCTTGCTGTCGCGATTCGGCCCGGGCAACGGCTTGGCGCGTCTCGGCGGAAGCTGCTCCACCAGCGATCGTATCGAGCAGTTCGGAAGGATTGATCAGGTTCTTAACCCTCGCACTTACGGCCGCCGACACTTCGAGACGCGATTTCATGCCCTCGGGGGACGCCCATGCCGCCACGGTATCGGGCCAGCCGTTGGGCCCCGGCGGTTGCCACAGCGGCATGCCCATGGCGACGAGGGGCCCGAGGACCGCGCCCGGGTCGTCCGGCATGCGGTCGATTGCCCGCAGTGCAGCCATCATGAACTCGTACGGCGTACGCATCTTCGCTGCGGGGAGGGCCCACGCCTCGTCGGAATCGACGAGCGTTGTGGCGACACGCTTCAAATCGCCGTCGGTATCGCGGAACTCCTTGGCGAGCCGCGCAACCAAGCTCTGAGGCGGATCGTCGGCCACGAAGTGGCGGGCGAGCTTGCGGGCTATGTGGTGGGCTGTGGCCGGATGGCGCGCGAGATCGGTCAGCGCCGCTTTGCCCTGCTCGATTCCACCGGCCGGATACAGTTTGCCTAAGAGCGTTTGCGCACCAGGCTCGTGCGCGTTGGGGAAGAAAACAAAGGTGCCGGGCTCGCCGAGCCGCCCCTCGCGGCCCGCAAACATCCAGCCCGTGATGATGCGAGCGAGCGAGGTGACGTCGGCTTGCGTGTAGCCGCCATCGACGCCGAGCGTGTGCAGCTCGAGGATCTCGCGAGCGAGGTTTTCGTTGAGTTCGCGTTTGCGGCGCTGGCCAGCCTTCGAGTTCGGTCCGAACGACTGCGCGTTGTCGAGATAGAACAGCATCGCGGGGTGTTGTTCGACGGCGAGCAGCATGTCGGAGAAGCGCCCAAGCACGTGCGGTCTGATTGCCTCGCGTTCGAAGCAGCCGGCGATGGCGCGCACGTTTGGGCCCTTCAGCGCCGACACGCAGAAATGATTGGACCAGAAATGCACGAGGCGTTCGGCAAAGCCGACCTCGGCGTGGGAAACACATTTGAAACGCGCCATGGCGTCGGCGCGCATGAGCTTTTGCGCAACGGGCTCGTCGACGGCCTTGGCAGGGTCGGTTTTCGCCATCGTGTCGGCGTTGCCGATCGCTCGCAGCATGTCCGGCGAGTTGCGTCTCGGGGCAGGGGCGCCAGGGCTCCCCGCTGCGGTTGCCTCGCGCTCCATCTTCCTTTGTTGCTGCTCGGCGTAGACGGCCTGCAATGCAATGTTCGTCGAAGGCAACGTCGTAGCTTCGAGTTGCGTGACAGCCGGCCGCTGAAGCTCGGCCTTGAGAAAGCCGCGCGGGTCAGTCGCTGCGCGCGCGAGATCTGAGGCCCCACCGCGCGCGCCGAACGCGAAACGGTTCAGCGCGACCAAAGCAGTCTTTGAGTCGGGAGCGATGGCCATGGTGCCCGCTTCTCTCTCAATGTTTTCAGGTATTTAGATGTCAACGCGGCGAACGTTGAATTTCCGTCGCGGCGGCGAGCATGAAACGGCGTGACGAGCGTGCGCTCGAAATTGCTTAAGGGCCGTCAACACGCCAAAGGTCCCGATGGTCGGGCCGTTCTGGTGCCGGGAACAAAAGCCCCGCGCGCGCTGCGGGCGGGGCCTTGGCCTCGAGCGCCATGCGTTACCAGGAGACGCACGCGTGATAGCGGTTCCACCAGTACGGGCTGCCGGTGTAGACGGCACGCCGGTACAACCACCCGCAGCCTCCGTAATATGACCCAGCGTAGTAGGCGCCGACAGCAATGGGGGGAACGAGCCAGAGCGGGCCGAAGCCGTGATGGAATCCACCGCGGTGCCATCCGCCTCCGCCGTGCCATCCGCCTCCGCCCCAACGGACGAGGTTGACACCGCCGTGTTTGACGGCGGGCACGTTGGTCGGTGCTTGAGCGAGACTTGAGGTTATCGTCGAGGCCAGCAAGCTCCCAGCGAGAGCTGAGGCCAAAATCAAGTTTCGGATCATCGCGATTCTCCTAGACCGATCTTAGCTACCCTTCCCCGCGGCAAGGCTGGGCGCGGCAAGCTGAACTGCCGATGAACGGCAAGCGGATGCCCTCCGGAGCGCGATTGGCTGGGGTCGTTAGCGGCGAACTTGCAGCCCGCTGTCGCCGCATTCGTGCTGAACGACGAGAACCTCGTTGGGCTCCTGATAGGGCGAGAGACCCTTATCGACGGCCTGACGCACGAAGAGGTTTTCGGTGATCTCGAGCCCAGAGATGAGGGAACGGCCCGGAAAAGAACGCGCGTGCGGTTAATAAGCTCAGCATTTCTTCTTGGTTCGCGGGCTCCGACCTGCCGCTTAGAAACGGGGTCGTCACGGGTCAAAAATCCTGGCAAACTTGGGGGGAACCTATGAACTCGTTTCTTAAGGCCGCAATTATCAGCTCAGTTTTCATGATCGCCGGCGGGGCCCAAGCCTCAACCGACTCGGCGCTCCATGCGAAGCACAAACATGTGAGGCACGCTCATGCCAAGCATCTCGTGAAGCATGCGCACGCGAAGAAACCCGTGAAGCACGCGCTCGCCAAGCACAAGCACGCCCGCGTGGCGCATCTCAAGAAACACGCCAAGAAGACCTCTTAATCTACCTAGCACGCACTGCACCGAAGCCGGGTTTCCCGCAAATTTGTGGAGGAAGCTCTCATGTCGCATGATCGACTCCTGTCGTGGACGGCCCCGACGCTCGCGGTCCTGTTTGTGCTCGCCGTGGTTGTCGCGGGGGGCCCGGCGCGCGCGGCCGACCCTGGCCTCGTCAACGCCTCCTATGACGTCTCGCGCGAGCTCTACAAGGACGTCAACGACGCCTTCATCGCCGACTGGAAGAAGAAGACGGGCGAGACGCCCACGATAAACCAGTCGCACGGCGGCTCGACCAAGCAGGCACTCGCGGTGGCGAACGGGCTCGAGGCCGACGTCGTCACCTTCAACCAGGCGCCCGACGTCGACTTCCTCGTCAAGAACGGTGGCCTCGTCGCCGCCAACTGGCGGGAGAAGTTCCCAAACGGTGCTTCACCCTACACCACGACCACAATCTTCCTCGTGCGCAAGGGCAACCCAAAGGGCATCAAGGATTGGGACGATCTCGCCAAAGCCGGCATCAAGGTGATCGTGCCCAACCCGAAGACGTCGGGTAACGGCCGCTATACCTACCTCGCCGCCTGGGGTTATGCGCTGCGCAAAGCCGGCAGCGAGGACGGCGCCCGCGAGTTCGTGCGTAGGCTGTTCGCCAACGTTCCGGTGTTCGATGGCGGCGGTCGCGGAGCCACCACGACGTTCACGCAGCGCGACACGGGCGACGTGCTCGTCACCTTCGAGAATGAGGCCGCCGGCATCGGTGTCGAGTTCGGAGCCGACAAGTTCGAGGTCGTCTATCCGAAGCTTAGCATCGAGGCCGAGCCTCCCGTCGCCGTGGTCGACAAGTACGTCGATAAGCACGGCACGCGCAAGCTCGCCGAGGCCTACCTCAACTTTCTCTACATGCCCGAGGGCCAGGCCATCATCGCGAAGCACAGCCTGCGCCCGCGCGACGAGGCCGTGCTCAAGGCGAACGCGACGAAGTTCCCGAAGATCGAGACCTTCACGGTCGAGAAGCTGTTCGGCGGCTGGGACAAGGTGCAGAAGGAGCACTTTGCCGACGGCGGGATCTACGACCAGATCGCTGTCGGGCAATAGGCGGAGGCAAAGGGCGATAAGCTCGCTCGCCCCCCATCCTACTGCGAACCATTCGTTGATGGGGGGTAGGCTCCTGTTTCCCCCGCGCACGCTTGCGTGCTAAAGCGCGCTCCCGCAGACCAGCCCGACATTCCCTGCCCGGCGGTCCTGGAGCACAGAGCCATCGTATGGCGGCGCAGCCGACAAACCTCTCGATCCTCATCATCGACGAGAACCGTCTGCGGGCTTCCGTCATCGAGGCTGGGCTGCGCGATGCCGGGTATATCAACCTGACGGTCGTGCACGACGTTGTCGGCATCGCGCGGCGCATTGCGGATATTGCGCCCGACGTCATCGTCATTTCGCTCGAGAACCCCAATCGCGACATGCTGGAGAACATGTTCCAGCTTTCGCGCGCTGTGCAGCGACCGATTGCGATGTTCGTCGATCGCTCCGATCAGGCGGCCATCGAGGCGGCGGTGGAGGCGGGCGTCTCGGCATATATCGTCGACGGGCTGAAGCGGGAGCGCGTCAAGCCGATCCTCGACATGGCGATCAGCCGCTTCAATGCGTTTTCGCGCATGACGCGGGAGCTGCAGGAGGCGCGCTCCGAGCTCGAGAACCGCAAGCTGGTTGAACGGGCCAAGGGAATACTGATGTCGACGAGGGGGCTCTCCGAAGCGGACGCCTATGCACTGTTGCGCAAGACGGCGATGAACCAGAACCGTAAGATCTCCGAGATTGCCGAAAGCTTGATCACCGCAAGCGGACTCCTCGCGCCGCCGGAGGATGAATGAGCATGAGCGGAAGGCCCCAGATCGTCGCCGGCTTCATGCCTCTGCTCGACAGCGCCTTGCTCGTTGCCGCCAAGGAGAAGGGCTTTGCCGACGCCGAAGGGCTTGATCTGGCGCTGGTACGCGAAACCTCGTGGGCCAACATCCGCGACCGCATGGCCGTCGGGCATTTCCAGGTGGCCCACGTTCTCGCCCCCATGCCGATCGCGTCGAACCTCGGTCTGACGCCGCTCGCCGTGCCGACCATCGCGCCGATGGCGCTCGGGCTCGGCGGCAATGCCATCACGGTGTCGAACGAGCTTTGGGCGCGCATGGTGGAACACGGCGCCGCCGCCGATTTCGACCCGGGAGGGGCGGGGCGCGCGCTAAAGCAGGTAGTGACCGCGCGTGCTGCGCGCTCGGAGCCGGTACTGCGCTTTGCCGTGGTGCATCCATACTCGGGCCACAACTACGAGCTTCGCTACTGGCTCGCAGCGTGCGGCATCGATCCTGCGCGCGTGGTCGACATCGTTATCGTGCCGCCTCCGCTCATGGTGGACGCGCTCGCGAGCGGCACCATCGACGGCTATTGCGTCGGGGAGCCGTGGAACACGGCCGCGGCACTGTTGGGGCGTGGCCATATCGCCACCGTCAAAGCCGCCATCTGGCGCTCGAGCCCGGAAAAGGTCTTGAGCGCCGTGGCGAAGTGGGCCGAAGACCATCCCGACGCATTGGCTGCCCTGCTGCGCGCGCTTTGTCGCTCGGCGCAATGGTGCGCGCAACCCGCCAATCGAGAGGAGCTGGCCCGGATCCTCGCCGATAAAGCCTACGTGGCGCGACCGGCCGAGTGGATGCTGCGCGGGCTTTCGGGAGAGCTTGACGCTGGCGGCGGCGACGTCCGTCGTGTGGAGGATTTCTTCGTGCCCTTCGCCAAGGCAGCGACCTTCCCCTGGAAGAGCCATGCGCTGTGGTTCTATTCGCAGATGGTGCGCTGGGGGCAGGTTAATCACACCGCCGAGAACGCGATGATCGCGCGCGAAACCTATCGACCTGATCTCTACCGTGCAGCGCTGAAGCCGCTTGGGATCGCCCTTCCCGTCGCCAATGCCAAGGTCGAGGGCGCGCTGCGATCGGCCACGCCGGTGGGGTCGGCGGGCGCAAGCCTAACCCTCGGTCCAGATGGATTTTTCAATGGTGGCCTGTTCGATCCCGATGAACTAGACGCCTACATCGCCGGCCAGAAACGGTAGCGCTCGAATAAGTGTGCGCTGCACAATTTTTTATCGATTGCCCGGCCTATTGATGAAAGTTTGGACTGGCGCCGCATGGCCGCGATTCTGGGGTCCAGCAGGAACTTATTGATATAGCACTGTAATCCTGTTGTGCCTCATGTGGCACGGATTCTGCTCTTAAGGAAACCGAGCGCGCCCAACGACGGGCCGCGCACGGGCAAAGCTGCCGTTCAAGTCTCGCGCGATCGAAGCGCGAGCCTTGGCCGGCAGCTTTTTTGTTTTGGGCAGTGCGCAGGGAGCGAATTGATGCGCAGGGACGGATCTGCAGTCTTGACGACGTCGAGCGCGCAAAGCCGCGCACTTTGGATGTCCACGGTGGCATTCACCGTCTGCTTTGCGGTGTGGACGATTTTTTCCATCATCGGCGTGCGCATCAAGGATGAGCTGGGCCTGAGCGAGACCGAGTTTGGTCTGCTCGTCGGGACGCCGATCCTCACCGGCTCGCTTTCGCGCATAGCCCTTGGTATCTGGACCGATCGTTTCGGCGGGAGACTTGTTCTTACGCTGACGATGCTCGCCACAAGCGTGGCGACGGTGCTGCTGGCCTTCGCGCACACCTACCCGCAGTTACTGGTTGCAGCGCTCGGCGTCGGGCTCGCCGGCGGATCCTTTGCGGTCGGCGTCGCCTACGTTTCGCGCTTTTTTGACAGCTCCCGCCAAGGCACCGTGCTCGGCATCTTCGGCGTCGGCAACGTCGGCGCGGCGGTGACGAAATTCCTTGCCCCCTTCGTTCTTCTCGCCTGGGGCTGGCAGGCGGTCGCGCTAGTTTGGGCAGCCGCTCTGGCGGTCATGGCGGTGGTGTTCTGGTTCACCACCGCGGACGATCCTGTGTTGATCGAGCGTCGTCGCATCGGTGCCGCCCCAAAGACGTTCATGCTCGAGCTGAGTGCCCTGCGCAAAGTCCAGGTGTGGCGGTTCGCGTTCTACTATTTCTTCGTGTTTGGCGGCTTCGTCGCGTTGGCATTATGGCTTCCGCGGTACCTTATTGGCGTGTACGGGCTCGATATCGCCGCCGCCGGCATGATCGGCGCGGCCTATTCCGTTCCAGCGAGCATCTTCCGGGCCTACGGCGGCGTGCTCTCCGACCGCCTCGGTGCGCGCACGGTGATGTACTGGAGCCTCCTGGCCTCCGCGGCAGCGACCCTCGTCCTGTCGCTGCCGCCGACCAACTATGTGGTGCGCGGCATCAAGGGCGAGATCGCCTTTCATTTCGAAATCGGCTTGCCGGCGTTCATTGCCGCGGCCTTCGTCCTCGGCTTTTTCATGAGTCTCGGCAAGGCCGCCGTGTTCAAGCACATCGCTACTTACTATCCGAGCAACGTCGGCGCGGTCGGGGGGCTCGTCGGCATGATCGGAGGGCTCGGTGGATTCTTCCTGCCGATCGCCTTCGGACTGCTCAACGACCTCACCGGCCTGTGGACGAGCTGCTTCGTACTGCTGTTTGCGATCGTGGTCGGGTTGCTGGTGTGGATGGACGTATCGATCCGGCGCATGGAGCGCCGAGATCGCTCTCCGTCCGCGGTCGGTCCCAGCCAGGCCCTCTACGCTGCCGAATGAGGAGAGAAGCACCGCGCATGACCGAAAAACTCGTCATCATTGGCAACGGCATGGCGCCGGGACGCATGCTCGAGCATCTCTTGGAGGCGGCGCCCGGTCGCTACGACGTCACGATCTTCAACGCCGAGCCGCGCGTCAACTACGACCGCATTATGTTGTCGCCGGTGCTTTCCGGCGAGAAGGACTTCGAGCAGATCGTCATTCACGGCGACGGCTGGTACATCAAGAACGGCATCACGCTTTACAAGGGCCACAAGGTCAACGCGATCAACCGCGCGGCGAAGACCGTGACCTCCGATCGCGGCGTGACGCAGCCCTACGACAAACTGGTGATTGCAACGGGCTCGGTGCCGCTGATCCTGCCGGTGCCGGGAAACAACCTGCCGGGCGTCCTCACCTATCGCGACCTCGATGATGTCAATGCCATGCTCGTCGCCGCGCAGTCGCGCGCTAAGGCGGTCGTCATCGGCGGCGGGCTGCTCGGGCTCGAAGCGGCAGCCGGACTCAGTTCACGCGACATGGACGTCACCGTCCTGCACCTGATGCCGACGCTGATGGAGCGGCAACTCGATCCGGCGGCGGGCTACCTCCTGCAGCGGGCATTGGAGGAGCGGGGCATCAAAGTCATCACCAAGGCGCAGACCAAGGCGATCCTGGGAGAGCGCAGGGTCGAGGGGATCGAGCTCGCGGATGGTCATATCGTTGCAGCGACGCTCGTGGTGATGGCCGCCGGCATCCGCCCCAACGCCGGCCTAGCGAAGGAAGCCGGTCTCGCGGTCAATCGTGGCATCGTGGTCGATGCGGGCATGCGCACGTCCGATCCCGACATCATCGCGCTCGGCGAATGCGCCGAGGTCGGAGGTCAGGTTTACGGCCTCGTGGCGCCGCTCTACGAGATGGCGCGCGTCGCCGCGGCGCATCTCGTCGGCGACCGCAAGGCGGCCTTCGTGCACAACGACACCCCCACCAAGCTTAAGGTGACGGGCATCGATGTCTTCTCGCTCGGCGATTTCGCCGACGGCGACGACCGCCAGGAGATCGTCCTGCGAGACGCTACCGCCGGCGTCTACAAGCGTCTGGTGCTCAAGGACAACCGCATCATCGGCACGGTGCTGTACGGCGAGACCGCGGACGGCGCTTGGTTCAACGATCTGAAGAAGCGCAAGATCGACATTACCGACATGCGTGAAACCCTGATCTTCGGCCAGGCCTATCAGGGAGGGTCGCCGCTGGACCCTATGGCGGCCGTTGCAGCGTTGCCCGATGACGCAGAGATCTGCGGCTGCAACGGCGTGTGCAAGGGCAAGATCACGGGCCTGATCAAGGAGAGGGGACTAAGCACGCTCGACGATGTGCGCGCGCACAGCAAGGCATCGGCCTCATGCGGCTCATGCACCGGTCTCGTTGAGCAGCTCATGACGCTGACGCTCGGCGACGCCTACAACCCGAACGCGGTCCAGGCGATCTGCGCCTGCACCTCGCTCGGCCATGACGACGTGCGTCGGCTGATCAAGGCGAAGAGCCTCAGGACCATTTACGCAGTCATGCAGGAGCTCGAGTGGAAGAGCTCATGCGGGTGCGCGAAGTGCCGCCCGGCGCTCAACTACTATCTCGTCTGCGATTGGCCCGGCGAGTACGCCGACGACTACCAGTCGCGCTTCATCAACGAGCGCGCGCACGCCAACATCCAGAAGGATGGGACCTATTCCGTCGTGCCGCGCATGTGGGGAGGTGTCACGAGCGCCAAGGAGCTGCGCGCCATCGCCGACGTGGTCGACAAGTTCGCGATCCCTACGGTGAAGGTCACCGGCGGCCAACGCATCGACATGCTCGGCGTGAGGAAAGAGGACCTGCCCGCGGTGTGGGCTGATCTCGGCAAGGCGGGGTTCGTCTCCGGCCACGCCTACGCCAAGGGGTTGCGCACGGTGAAAACGTGCGTTGGCACCGACTGGTGCCGCTTCGGCACGCAGGATTCGACCGGGTTCGGCATCCGCATCGAGAAGTTCATGTGGGGCTCGTGGACGCCGGCCAAGGTCAAGATGGCAGTCTCGGGGTGTCCGCGCAATTGCGCCGAGGCGACGTGCAAGGACGTCGGCGTCGTGTGCGTCGAGTCCGGCTTCGAAATCCATTTCGCTGGCGCGGCCGGCCTCGATATCAAGGGCACCGAGGTGCTCGGCCTCGTCAAGACCGATGACGAGGCGCTCGAAGTGATCGTCGCGCTGGTGCAGATGTACCGCGAGCAGGCGCGCTACCTGGAGCGCATCTACAAGTGGGCGAAGCGCGTCGGCGTCGCCGAAATCCGCCGCCAGGTTCTCGACGATGTCGAGCGGCGCAAGGTGTTCTTCGATCGCTTCGTCTTCTCCCAGAGATTTGCCCAAGTGGACCCGTGGTCGGAACGGGTCTCGGGGCTGCACAAGAACGAGTTCCGCCCGCTGGCGGCGCTCGGCCTGGCGCAGGCGGCGGAGTAGCGGATGAACTGGGTCGTCATCGGTCGCATCTCCGACATCCCGCGCCGCGGCGCGCGTTGCGTCGTCACGGCCTCCGGAAAGATCGCCGTATTCCGGACGGCCGAAGATCGTGTCTTCGCCATCGAGGACCGCTGCCCGCACAAAGGCGGGCCGCTCAGCCAGGGCATCGTGCATGGCGCCTCGGTGACCTGCCCGCTGCATAACTGGGTCATCTCGTTCGAGACCGGCAAGGCGCAAGGTGCCGATCAGGGGTGTGTGCGCACGATCCCGATCAAGGTCGAGGGCGAGACGCTCTTCATCGCGCTCGAAGCGCAAACCGGTCGCGCGGCCTGAGGTATCGGCATGATGGCGGCGAAATGCACAAAGACGACCTGCCCCTACTGTGGCGTCGGTTGTGGTGTGCTCGCAGGGATCGCGCCGAATGGCTACGTTTATATAGGCGGCGATCCTGACCATCCGGCAAACTTCGGCCGGCTCTGCTCCAAGGGCTCGGCGCTGGCGGAGACCGTCGGTCTCGAAGACAGGCTGCTGTTCCCAGAGGTATCGGGCGCTCGAGCAAGCTGGGACAACGCACTCGATCTCGTCGCCGCGAAGTTTCAGCGCGCGATCCGCGAGCACGGGCCAGACTCGGTCGCGTTCTACGTGTCTGGCCAGTTGATGACGGAGGACTACTACGTCGCCAACAAGCTGATGAAGGGCTTCATCGGCTCGGCCAACATCGACACCAACTCGCGGCTTTGCATGGCCTCCTCCGTCGCCGGGCACAAGCGCGCCTTCGGCTCGGACACGGTGCCGGGGTGCTACGAGGATCTCGAGCTGGCGGACCTCGTTGTGCTGGTCGGCTCCAATCTCTCCTGGTGCCACCCCGTGCTCTATCAGCGCATTGCGGCGGCCAAGGAGATGCGGCCCGGGATGAAGGTCGTGCTAGTCGATCCGCGCCGCACGATGACGGCCGACATCGCCGACCTGCATCTGCCGATCAAGCCGGACGGCGACGTGGTGCTGTTTCTCGGCCTGCTCAGGTACGTCGCGCGCAGCCGCGCCATCAAGCGCCGATACATCGCCGCGCACACGACCGGCTTCAAGGAAGCGGTGGGCGCCGCCGAGGCGCTCGATATGTACGGCGTGGTCCGCCAGACGGGCATTGCCGCCGCGACGCTGGAAGAATTCTTCGGGCTGTTCGTTGCGACCGAGAGGACGGTCACGATCTACAGCCAGGGTGTCAACCAGTCGGCATCAGGCACCGACAAGGTCAACGCCATCATCAACTGCCATCTGGCGACCGGTCGTATCGGCAAGCCGGGCATGGGACCCTTCTCGGTGACCGGGCAGCCCAACGCCATGGGTGGCCGCGAGGTCGGCGGGCTGGCCAATGCGCTTGCCGCGCATATGAACATCGAAGATGCGACGCATCGCGACCGCGTGCGGCGGTTCTGGCACTCGCCCACAATCGCCTCGAAGCCTGGTCTCAAGGCCGTCGATATGTTCCGCGCCGTCGCCGACGGTCGCATCAAGGCGCTGTGGATTATGGCGACCAATCCCGTCGTATCCATGCCGGAGGCCGGCAACGTCGAGGCGGCGATCGCCGCCTGCCCGTTCGTCGTCGTCTCGGACGTGACCGGCGCCACCGACACAGCGCGCTTGGCACACGTGCGCCTGCCAGCCGCGGCTTGGGGAGAGAAGGATGGCACCGTCACCAACTCGGAGCGGCGCATCTCCCGCCAGAGGAGCTTCCTGCCGCTGCCTGCCGAGGCACGCCCGGATTGGTGGATCGTGTGCGAAGTCGGCAAGCGCATGGGCTACGGTGCGGGCTTCGACTATGCCTCGCCCGCGGAGATTTTCGCCGAGCATGCGGCGCTATCGCATTTTGAGAACGGGGGAACGCGGGATTTCGATATCGGTGCACTGGCGCAGATCAGCGCGGCGCAGTTCGATACCTTGGAGCCGTTCCAGTGGCCGCGTACGGCCGGCTTGAGCTCGAGCCCGCGCCTGTTTGCCGACGGAAAGTTCTTCACGGCGGATGCGAAGGCCCGCTTCGTTGCGGTCCGCGCAAGCGCCGTCGAGCGGCGAACGACCGCGTTCCCACTCACGCTCAACACGGGCCGGGTGCGCGATCACTGGCACACAATGACCCGCAGCGGCAAAAGTCAGCGCTTGTCGCAGCACTCTGCCGAGCCGTTCGTCGAGATAAATCCGCACGACGCGGTACGCCATCGGATCGTCGACGCCGACATCGTCCGCGTCTCCACCGGACTTGGTGCCGTGCTCGTGCGCGCGCTAATCTCGCCGCGCCAGCAGGTCGGGTCGATCTTCGTGCCTATGCACTGGAACGATCAGTTCGCCGCCCGTGCGCGCGTCGACGTTCTGGCGCCGGCCGTCACCGACGCAGTATCGGGGCAGCCGGCGTCGAAAAACATCGCGGCGCGCATCGAACGGTTTGTGGCTGCGACCTACGGATTTAGCGTGCTCCGGGAGAAGCCGACGAGCATCGACGCGGAGTACTGGGCGATCGCCAAGTGCAAGGGCGGCTGGCGCGTGGAGCTGGCGTTCGCGTCCAAGGATAGGGAATGGGCGGGCTTCGTCGCCGGCCTGGTCTGCGCCGAAGCTTCTGTCGAGACCATCGCCTATCATGACGTCGAAGCCGGGCAGCACCGGTTCGCCTGCTTTGAGGGCGAGCGTCTGGTCGGCGCGGTGTTTCTGGCGCGCGAGCCCGTGGCAGTCTCGCGCGATTGGGCGATCGGGCAGCTTTCGGCGCGGCATTCCCATCGCCGAGCACGGCTTTCGATCATTGCGGGGCGCCCCGGCCAGGGAGTGCTCGATCGCGGCGCTATCATCTGCTCGTGCTTTGGCGTCGGCGCGGGCGAGATTGTCGCTGCGGCGGCACGCGGCTGCAACACCGTCGCAGCGATTGGGGAGACCTTGCAGGCCGGCAGCAATTGCGGGTCTTGCCGCGCGGAGATCCGCGCCATCTTGGACGCAAATCGCGCTTGCGAGACGGCGCTCGCCGTTCAGCGCGCGGTCGTTGCGCCGGCTTGAAAGGAGCGCGTCAATGCACGCACTGTCAGAGCCCTTGATCGAGACCGCGCCCCCGGACCGGACATACCTCGGCGCGCTTATCGATCGTGTCGGAGGGCTCTTGCGCGCGGGGGCCGAGGTGGGTGCCGGCCTGCGCAGCACCACCTCGCGGGAGGGGCAGAAAACCATCCGCGCCGTCGCGCCGGCTTCGTTTCGCGTCAGACGCCGGGAGGCTGGCCGGGTCGTGCTTGTCGGCGCGGGGCCCGGCGACCCGGAGCTGTTGACGCTCAAGGCGCTGCAAGCGCTGCGGGGCGCCGATGTCGTCCTCTATGATCATTTGGTCTCTGCGGAGGTGCTGGCTCTTGTTCCAGCCGGCGCCGATCGCATCGCCGTTGGCAAAAAGGGCTATGGCAAAGCCTGTAAGCAGGACGACATCAACGGACTGATGGTGGCGCTCGCAGCGGCAGGTCGGCGCGTCGTGCGGCTCAAGGCCGGTGACCCGCTGATGTTCGGCCGCCTGGAGGAGGAACTTTCCGCGCTCGAGGGCGCCGACATCCCTTTCAGCGTGATCCCCGGCATCTCGGCTGCGCAGGGGGCCGCGGCAAGCCTCAACGTGCCGCTCACGCGCCGCCGCGGTGCGCGCCGTTTCCAGGCGATAACGGGGCATGCGGAAAACGGGCGCCTCCCCGACGACCTCGACTGGGCTGGTCTCGCCGATCCCAAAGCGACGACCGCCGTCTATATGCCGAAAGCAACGATCGGCGAGCTATGCGCCGAGCTGATGCGGCGCGGGCTTGCCGCGAGCCATCCGGCCGCCGCCGTATTCAACGCGACGCGGCCGTCCGAGCTCGTGCTTGCGGCGACGCTCGCCACGCTGCCCGAACGCATCGCTGCCATTGCAAGCGACGACCCGTGCATCATCCTGATTGGAGCATCCGTCCGACCGAAAGCGATGGAGCTGCCGACGGCTGAGCACACGGAAGCAAGGTTCAAGTGCGCCTCGCTCGGCAGAGGCGCGGGGGTTCAGTAGGGGCTGTTGCGTGGAGCGGCGCGTAGCGTGTGGCAGAAATTCAAAGCATTGAGACTTGCGGCCCTAGCCGCTTCGATCCTCTCCGGTTCCGCTGTGGCGGAGGCTGCGGATCTTGCAGGCGATTGTTGCACCGACTTGGAGGAAAGCATCGCCGAGTTGGAGGCAGTGGCAGCGCGCAGGGGCAACCGCAAGGTGTCGCTGACAATCACCGGCTACGTAACCAAACAGATCATGTTCTGGGACGATGGCGTTGAAAGCAACGCTTACATCTCCGACATCGGGCCGACGCAGGCGACGAACCTTCGTCTGACTGGAGAGGCGACCATCGCGCCCGGCTGGAAGGCTGGCTACCTCATGCGTATCCAAGATCTTAGCGATAACTCGATGGGCCTCAGTCAAAGCGCATCCGTCATCGATCAGGGTCTCAATGTGCAGATGTCGTACTGGTACGTGGCCAGCAAGGAGCTGGGCAAGCTCAGCGTTGGCAAGAACGCGATGGCCGCCAAAAGCGCGGCGATGTTCACCGACCTTTCGGGAACGCAGCTCATCGCCAACTATGTGCTGTTCGACGGCGGCAGCTTCTTCTTGCGCCGCGACGGCGCACTGCTCGGCTTACGCTGGGGCGACTTCGGCTATTGCTACTCCCAGGCGCGGCCGTGGGGCGGCGACTGCGACGGAATTGTCATGGAAGGCGTGCGCTACGACAGCCCCACGCTCGCCGGTTTCTCCATGTCAGCGAGCTGGGGTGTGGACGACGATTGGGAAATCGTCGGGCGCTATTCGGGTGAGGCGGCAGGGTTCAAACTCGCATTCGGCGCGGGTTACTCGGTCAATACGGACGAGCTCACGCAGCCGCCGCCGGTGTCGCGGGACAAGGACTCCGCCTTCTTCCAGGCGGGTGGCTACGCCGAGCATCTCGCCACCGGTCTCTTTATCCATTGCGCCTATGGAGAGGAGGACAACAACGGTAAGCGCACCTTGGGCGGCTTCATCGAACCCAACTCGCAGCAATGGTATGTGAAGGGCGGTGTGCGGCGGCAGTGGATCAGCCTTGGCCACACGATCCTGTTCGGCGAGTACGGCCGATATATCGATCAGCTTTCGCCCAATGCGCTGGCGGCGGGAGCCACGGGCAGCGACTTTGGCCGCTTCGGCATCGGCGCCGTGCAGGAAATCGACGCCGCCTCGCTATCGGTGTGGATGAAATATCGCGAGCATAGGGCCGCTATCTCGGGTACCGGCCCCGGCGACCTCGACGATTTCCGCTATGTCAGTGTTGGCGCGCTCATGAATTTCTAGCCGCACTATGCTGCGGGGCCTGCCGATCCGGCGATAACTGCCCCGCATAGGGCAATTGATGTGCCGGCGGACCGGTGGCCGAGCCAGCCCAGCTCAGGGCTCGCGGAAGCCGCGTGACAGGCTATCGAGCAGCGGCCGCAACAGGTATGAGCCGGCGGCGAGGTTGCTGCAGGCGCGGTTCGCCGTCCGTGGGTGGTGTGACGGAATCACGGAATGACCGAATATCAAGCGCTTGGTTGAACTTTTGGCGGACGGGGGCCACTCCAAAATGGATTGGCGTGCCTTCTGTCGAACACCAGGGTCGCGCTCGACGTGATCAGGGCGAACGCCGCGATACAGGATAAGAACCGCCTACGGCACGCAAACTGCGCCGACTGCTGCGCCGGCTCAACCCGTCATTTCCGGCACGCCACCGCTGAGCGCTTCCCAATATTCTGACAACCGCTCAGGTCCGACCCGATCCTTTTGCACTCGTCAGAGCAATTCTTATCGCAGCCTCGATCGTCGTACGCTTGGAGTGAAGCTTCGCAGCCCAAACGATCTTGATCTGGCGGAGGGATCGTAGCCTCCTCATTGACCAGCTGCATCCCCAAGCCCTGCCCACTCGCACCAGCACATGGAATAAACAATGCCAAAATCGCGGTTCCGACCGCCGCCAGATAGCTACTCGTCACGTGACCCTCTTCCGCAAAGCGAATGACTTCAGTTCGGTCGCGTAACTGTTCATGCCGGAGGCAGAGTCGCCGGTGGCGAACTGAGGTTTCGGCTTGGCTGAAGCCCGCTCGAAACCTCAGGGGCGCGAATTAATCACAAGGCACCGTAACGGTCTGGCCGACCGTCGGGAAATACCGCTTGCACATGCCGACCGTTTTCGCACTGGCGTCCGTGTCGGCCTTTGTAACCTCGGCCTTCACTGGATCAGCCGTCGCAGTGGCGGCCGATGCTAAGCTTGCGATGGTCGAGTTCTCGTTGTTGGACTTCGACGTGTCGGACCTCGCCGCGTCAGTCTTCTTCTGCTCAGTCACGAGCGTTGTCGTCGGGCCGGATTTATCCTTGTCGGAGGTGACGCTGACAATGCTCGAGTTCTCGTTCTGCGCCTTGGCCTCCTTTGACTCCTCCGACGCCGGCGTCTTCTTTGCCGTCTTCACGTCATCGTCGTCATTGTTCCGCTTGCGCTGTACTCGGTCCGAGCGCTGCGGGGCGCGATAGCGCTCGACGCGGTCAGAACGCTCACGTCCCCCGAATAGGGGCGGGGTCTGTAGGCCCAGTCCGATTCCGACACCACCGATCCGGATGCCGACTTGCGCCGAGGCTCCTGCTGACATGAGCGCGAGCAAAACGACAGCGACTGCCATACGTGTGATTGACATCGTGACCTCCCAGACCGGCCGGCGCCCGCGCCGAAATCTCCGATCTCGTGACCACCATAGTAGCGCAAAAGCGCGTTTTGGACATGACGAAACTTTGGGCACCGGGTTCAGCGACTTGTGAACCGCTCCGCTTGATTTCCATCGTCCCCTCCATCTTTTTGTTGCGGCAGCGCCCGCTACCGAGGCGACTGCCGGCGCTCGGCAATCTCTGCCATTACGGCATCCATGATCTTCGGGTTCATCACGGCGGCCTGGGCAATCTTTCTGGGTATTCCGTTCGCGACGAGATAATCAAAGTCGGGCACGGAATTGCCCCGCGAAGTCGCTGCGTTGAAGGTCTGGTTGGACGTAGGGGCTGTGGCTGAAGGGGGCGTGGTGGTGGACCCCCGTGGAAGCCACGAGAGAAGGGCCAGGACGAGGAGGAGCGCGGCCAGAAATGCGATCGCACGTTTTGGGTCCATGGGTTCCTCCCTTTCTGGGATCAGAGAGCCGTATGCCGGAAACGCCTGCCGAGTTCAGCTAGCCGTGCTCTTTACCAAGAGTGTTTTCTGTAAACAGAGTGCTATGATGTCTTCAACACCCGGCCGTCGCGGACATCAAGGCCGGTATTGCGGAGGTTCAAGCGTCAGTCGACGAGAAGTCGTAACGTCTCGGACCCGCGACGCGCCTTCCGACGCTCAACGAGTTCGTCGCAGCTAACTCAGCTTCAACGCCGGCCGATGTTGGGAAGAATGGGTGCGGTCGGAACCGCGGGGGCGGCCGGAGTTTGCGTCGCGGTAGACGGAGCACCTGGAAGGTTCCGGACCTGATTAGGATCGACAGGCCGCGCAAGATCCTGGGCGCCAGGATTCGTCTGACTTATCGACACACCCGACGGGCCGAAGTTGCCTAATCTCCATGCGTCTAACGTCGCGCCCGACCTTTGAGCGATGGCAGGGGCCGCGGCGGCCAACAGGACCGTCGCCAAAACGATTGCAAAGTAGCCGCCTGCCAGCGCGGCGGGCATCAAGGTACCAAAAATCCGGGTCAGCATCGGCTCTCCCTTTCTCATGCGGCGGTGCATCCGCCATAAGTTTGGATCGGCGATCGGGCCGCTTCAGACGGACACTGATCGAAGCTCGCAATGGATAATTTGGAGCGATGCCGGCAATGAATTAACGCCAGGAGACTCAAACGGGTCTTTCGCTCGCACGAAAGAGTGGGGCTGCGAGGCAACGCCGAATGCCGGGAGATGAAGCTGCGGCCGGTTGCCTGAAGCTCAAAGCCACCTCGGCCCGTCCGTAGGTCCGTACTCCGAAACAAGTCGCGTGAGGTGTCTCCACCATCTCCAGGCGGCACTTGTGCCGCAGCCCGAAACAACCGAGCACGGACCGCCGCTGCACTTCGCGGCCGCGGCTTTGCGCGCTGACTGCTCGTCTGCTGCAATCGCCCACTCGGCTCCGGCAAAAGCAAAACACTCCCGATGAAATGTCGCGACGACTGCACAAGCCGATCGAGCCGCATCGTTCCCGTTCTTCGCAGTGCGGCAGGCTTCGAGCGCCCTTTTCCGAGCAATATCCTCGGTGGCTTTGCCGACAACACTGACCGTCACGGTCCCGGCACCAAGTGCTCTCTCCACCGCAATCGCACTCCAGGCGTCAGCTCGGGCCATGGCCACGGAAAGCAGGGCAGCGGCGCAAATCGCCGCGATCCCGATCAGGCCGATCCATCTCATCGGTTCCTCCCTTTGGGGCTGGGCCTCTTACTTAGCGGGTCCTAAACAGCCGTTGGAACACGGTGCGCTCTACGATCGGAGCCTACGGTCGGTGCCATCCGCTTCGCAATCTACTTCTGCCCCCTGTTATTTACCGAAATCAATTGGGGGGACTGACACCGCCTTCACGGTCCCGAGCAACGAGGCGCACAGCCCAATGAATGCCGACGTCCTGATCGACGATCTTACGGCAGTGCTGTGCGAGATGATTGCTCATCCCCAAGAGGGTTACGGCCTTCCGCAAGATCGGTCGCTATCCTGGCGGCCCATGGGCGAGCGGCAGCGCTCAAAGCGCTCCCGTCCACTGAGCTGCGGGTATCGAAGCTTTGCCAGCAGCGCCGTGCTATAAGCATCCTGGAGGCGACTAGCTGACCCCGGGTCGGCTCTCCCACAAGCTGGCCGTCGATTTTCGGCGGCCTTTTCTATCCATCCGGGCGACCGAGAATAAGCCTTGTCCCCATCCGGCCCACAGCAATACGCGCTGTCCCTAGTGCAAATCGCGACTGGGATTGGCATTTTCGTGTTCTGGTTGGAGTTCTTTACCGTCGGCACGGTTGCCGCGCAGCCAGGGTGCTATTTTGCCTTCGAGCATGCCTTTCCGCTGCCGGACACAATTCTAGCGCTCGCGCTTGTGACGAGTGGCGCCAACGTTATCAAGGGAAACACGCTAGACCGCCAGCGTGTGCACTATCAATACACAACGTCACACAATGCGGTATTGGATGGGGAAGACCGAACACCTTAGCTTTCGGGTGCCACCCGAACTCAAGGACGAACTACAGCAACTCGCAGCAGCGGACCGCCGCGAACTGTCGGTCTATGTACGGCTCGCGCTCGAAGACCACGTCGCAGCAAAGAAGGCCAAAAGCGGGAAGGCTGCCAGCAAAAGGAAGTGAACTCACATCGGGAGAACTACAATGAACGCGAATGTCTGGCTCATCGTCACGGTCGTGCTCGTGGTGTTGTCAGTGATCCTGGCAATCATGGATCGCTCGTTCCTCTCACCGATGTATCTGCTCGTACTGGCGCTCGTCGTCATGGTCGGTACCTCGGTCAAGTTCCCTTGGTAGGGAGGCGAGCATGAACCAATACGATGCTCGGCGGCAGTTCATCGAAGGCCTGGAGCGCTACGTTTCCGGAATCGAGACGGACGATGGTCTCCAACGGCTCGCCACCAACGTCAGTGCCTACCATGATCGGATGCCATCGGAGGCCTGTAGTCTTGTGAGCGCGATCGTGCGGCCTCGCAGACGCTTCACCGCGAGCTACGCCGGGGCATCTGAGGTCGTGCTTGAGCGCTTGCGGACGATTGGACCGGCGAGCGGGGGAAGCCCGTCCACAAGGAGAACTGAGGAGCACGCGTCCTCCGCCGAGCCTATGGGATCTGACGAGTGAAAGGCGCACGGTACCGTTGGGGCGGCAAACTCTGGAAACTACCTATGTCCCGCACGGGGCTGTCTCTTCCGCGAATCGCTACCCCTTTGCAGGTAGTGGCGTGGATCCCAAGAGAGCCGGAAATTGATAGCTGGCAAGACGTGGAAGCCGTACCCAGGTTTTGAGGTTGGGCTCGGGATCAGAAGCCGTATCCAGTTGGCCGAAACGTCGGACCAGGAGTGCCTCGCCTGCTTCGACACTATAGGTGGCACTCTACTGCGGCTGCCGCGATGCGGCTCCGTATGCCAGAAGCTGCGGATGCCGCGAGCGTTCTGACGCTTACTGAGGTGTCGCTCTCCTGCTTCATGCGAGGCTGGCGGATGGGGTGGGATTCGAACCCACGGTGGGCTTGCACCCACGCCGGTTTTCAAGACCGGTGCCTTAAACCACTCGGCCACCCATCCCACCTGAGGCTCTCCCCGGCGCCGGGAAGAAGGCCGGCACCGTATCCGTGGCAGCCCCAGTCCTCAAGCGGTCCTCAAGCCTGCCGCGCTTTTACCCAATCCTAAGCCACCTTTGCCATCGTTGTGACGACTTGGCGCCAAGCTGCGCCTCTAAGCTGCGGCGCTATTGGTGCAGCGAACGGTGGCGGTTGAGGGCATGCACGTGCGTCCGGCCGGCGTGATCTCTGCGAAAGCGCGCAGGGCTGTCCATCATTGCTCTGCCGAGGGGTGCGTCCTCGGCAATTTCTCCCCTGCAACTCTGCTGCTGTTGACGGCTGCCGCGCTCGGCGGCTGCTCGGACGTCGACGCGCCCGACCCCAAGTACGGTGTTTCGGCGAGCCCGCGCGTCGTCGCCGGGCGCGCGGTGGCGAAAGGCGGCGGCGACTACAAGGTCGGGCGCCCCTACAAGGTGGCGGGGCGCTGGTACGTGCCCAGAGAGGTCACCAGCTACGACCGCACGGGCATCGCGTCGTGGTATGGCTCGGCCTTCCACGGCCGTCGCACCGCCAACGGCGAGATCTACGACATGGGCGCCTTGACGGCGGGACATCCGACGCTGCCGATACCGTCCTATGCCTACGTCACGAACCTGCAAAACGGCCGTACCATCATGGTCCGCGTCAACGATCGCGGCCCCTACGTCAACGACCGCCTGATCGACCTGTCGTGGCGGTCGGCGAAAGAGCTCGGCTTCGCCGCTCGCGGGCTGGCGCGCGTGCGCGTGCGCTATGCGGGATCTGCGCCACTCGACGGCTCGGATGCAACCGAGCAGAAGTATCTTGCGGCGCAAACCTGGCTCGGTTCGGGCAGTCAGTCCGTCGCGCAGGAGCAGGGCCCGGATTTGCCGCTCGACGCGATGGCGGCGCTCCAATCGGATCCCAACTGGTCGGTCTCGGGTTACCGGCAACGCCTCAACGGCCAACGGGGCTCGGGCGGGACCCGCCAAGCCCTCGGTGGACCTCAGGCGTCGATCATCGACGTCGGTCCGTTCGCCACGCTTGCGGAAGCCGAGCGCATGCGCCATGTGCTGGCGGATACCGCATTGGTCGTCATCGACAACACCGGCACCGACGAGCTACCCGCCTACCGCGTGCGCGCGGTGCCCTTGAATGAGCCGACGACAGAGGTTGCAGGCGAGCAAATGGGGCGGCTTGGCGGTACCTCCGGCGAGCCTGCGTCGCGGTAGCTTTAGGTTCGATGGGGTATGCCGTTGACTCTCGCCGCGCGGTGATTTGATAGTCGAGATGCATCCGATTTCCACCAGAGGTGCAAGGGGAGCCATGCCGGGTTTGGGAGAATGGCACACGCGCCGGGCCTTCCTCGGTGCCGCCGCGATCGTCGGCCTTACGATCGCCTTTGCCGCGTCGGTCTGGGCGGCGCCGACCGACAACTCGATATTCGCGACGCGCGCGCGCTCCGCGGTCCTGATGGATGGCGACACCGGCGCGATTCTGTTTCAGCATAATGCCGATGAGCTAATGCCGCCGGCGAGTGTCACCAAGCTCATGACGCTCGAGATTGCTTTCCAGGCGATCAAGGACGGGCGCCTCAAGCTCGACGACGATTGCACTATGAGCGTGCACGCGTGGAAAACCGGCGGCGCACCTTCTCGCACCTCCTCGATGTTTGTTCCCGTGAACACGACCGCCAAGGTCGAGGAGCTCATCCGCGGCATGATCATCCAGTCCGCCAACGACGCGGCGATCGCGCTAGCCGAATGCATGGCGGGCACGGAAGAGAACTTCGCCAAGCGCATGAACGTGGAAGCCAAGAAAATCGGGTTGACGAGGTCCGTGTTCAAGAACCCGTCGGGGCTATTCGATCCCGACCACGTGATGAACGCGCGAGAGATCGCGAAGCTCGCGTACTACATCATCAAGACGCATCCCGAGTTCTACAAATACTTCTCGGAAAAAGAGTTCGCTTACAGCAAATTCAAATTCCGCAACCGCAATCCGCTGCTGTTCACCGACATCGGTGCCGATGGCCTCAAGACAGGCCAGCTCAAGGAATCGGGTTTCCATCTCGTCGGCTCGGCCGTTCAGGGCGACAAACGCCTGATCGCAGTCGTCATGGGGCTGCCGAACCCGGAGCAGGGGGGCGCGGAAGCGCAGCGCCTGCTCGACTGGGGTTTCAAGAGCTTTGCGCCGTTCAAGCTGTTCGACGCCGGCGAGACGGTCGCGCGCGCGCGCGTCTGGGGCGGGCAGAGCTTCTACGTGCCGCTGACGGGGAAGGGGCCCATCATGGTGATCCTGCCCCGCGTGCCGGTGAACCCTCGCCTCAAGGCGGAAATCACGTACGCCGGCCCGCTGAAGCCGCCGATCAAGAAAGGCGACAGGGTGGCGACCCTGCGTGTGACCAGCCAGACGAACACGGTGAACGAGGTGCCGCTCTACGCCGCCGAGGACGTCGAGCCTGGTGGCATCATGCGCCGCGGTTTGGATTCGCTTGCCCATCTGGCGCTGGGCTGGGTGCTCTAGCTCGCCCGCTGTCGGCATGATAGGCACGGGCCCTCGGCTTGATTTCACCGGGGCGGCGGCATGGCAGTCGGCAAGTTCATCACCTTTGAAGGCGGCGAAGGCTCGGGAAAATCGACCCAGGCGAGCCGTCTTGCCGAGCGGCTGGAGCAACTCGGCATCGAGGCGGTGCTGACGCGGGAGCCAGGCGGCTCCGCCTTCGCGGAGGCGTTGCGCACGGTAATTCTTGATCCGGAGATGCCGCCGCACTCGGCGCTTTCGGAGGCGCTGCTGTTTTATGCCGCGCGCGCCGATCACCTCGACAAGACGATCCGGCCGGCGCTCAACTCCGGCCGCTGGGTGATCTCGGATCGCTTCTCGGATTCGACACGCGTCTATCAGAGCGCGGCCGGCGGCCTGCCGGGAGAGGTGTTCAACGTGCTGGAAGAGATGGTGGTGGCGCCGACGACCCCCGATCTCACTTTCATTCTCGATCTTCCCGCCGAGCTCGGCCTTGGACGCGCGCATGACCGTCGTCGCGGCGTAGGCGCCGGCGGGGAGGAGCCCGATGCCTACGAGAAACGCGATCTGGCGTTCCACTGGAAGCTGCGGCAGGCGTTTGCGGCAATCGCCAAATCCGAGCCTCAGCGCTGCGTGATGATCGATGCCAGCGCCGACCCAGCGGCGGTGGCCGATGCCGTATGGAGCGCCGTCGAAAAGCGTCTTCTTGCGGAGACAGACTGATGGCGCGCGCCGCCGCGGCAGAAATCGACGCGCCACCCGAGGCAGACCGGCTCGAGGGCTTTCCGCACCCGCGGCAGACGAAGCGATTGTACGGGCACAAGGGTGCCGAGCGCATGCTCGCGGAGTTGCTGCGCGACGGCCGCATGCACCACGCGTGGCTCCTCAGCGGTCGCCAGGGGATCGGCAAGGCGACGCTTGCCTACCGCTTCGCTTGTGCGGCTCTTGCCGACCCGCACGAGCGCGCGGCAAGCGGCCAGAGCCTCGAGGTTGGCGAGAATACGAGCGCGAGCCGCCAGGTGCGGGCGCTGTCGCATCCGGGCCTGCTCGTGCTGCGGCGCCCCTACGACGAAAAGGGCAAGCGCTTTGCCGCCAGCATTCCGATCGACGAGGTGCGCCGGCTGCGTTCGTTCCTGTCGCATCGCGCTGGCGCCGAAGCTTGGCGCGTCGTCATCGTCGACGAAGCGAACGACCTTAACGTCAACGCGGCCAACGCGCTTCTGAAATCGCTGGAGGAGCCGCCTGCGCGCGCGGTATTCCTCCTCGTGTCCTCCGCCCCCGGGCGGCTGCTGCCGACCATCCGCTCACGCTGCCGCACGCTGTCCCTGCAGCCGCTGTCGATTGCGGATCTGCGCGCCGCCGCAACGCAAGCCCTCGAAGCATCGGGCAATGACCCACCGGATGCGGCAGCCTGGCCGGCGCTAGAGCGTCTTTCGGATGGCAGCGTCGGTCGGCTCCTCAGCCTGCAGGGCGCGGGCGGCCTCGAGCTCAACGAGCGCATCGCCAAACTCGTGGCGAGTTTGCCGCGCATCGACTGGCGCGCCGTGCATGCGCTGTCCGACGAGCTGCAGCCCCCGCCTGCGCAGGCGCGGTTCGAGCTGTTCTACGAGCTTCTGCTCGACGCAGTCGGCCGCCTCGTCCGCGCCCAGGCCAGTGGGGAAGGGGAGAGGCAAGACCGGGAGACGGCAGCGCGGCTTATCGGCGAAGGGCGGCTTGCCTCGTTCGCCGCGCTGTGGGAAAGAATTGGCCGCGAACAGACCGACGCGCTGGCGCTCAATCTCGACCGCAAGGCGCTCATACTTGAAACCTTCGCCGACTTGGCCGCCGCCGCGCAGGACCGCAAACCCGCCTAGCAGATGCACGCAATGCACAGGATGAGACCCAACGCACCCTGCTCCGCCCGAATGTGAGGCGAGGAGCGAGGACGAGTGCCGCAAGTCGAACCGTGTCTTCACCATCTGTCAGCACGAGGACCTGAAGTCCCATGAGCGGGCGCGCGAAGTTCTACATCACGACCGCGATTTCCTATCCCAACGGCGAGCCGCACATCGGCCACGCCTACGAAGCCATTGCGACCGACGCGATCGCGCGCTTCGAGCGGCTCGACGGCAGGGAGGTGTTCTTCCTCACCGGTACCGACGAGCACGGCCTCAAGATGAAGCAGACGGCCCTCAAGGAGGGGCTGACCCCGCGCGAGCTCGCTGACCGCAATACCAAGCGATTCCGCGAGATGGCAGGTTTGCTCGGCCTCTCCAACGACGACTTCATCCGTACGACCGAGCCGCGCCATCACGCAGCGTCGGCCGAGATCTGGCGGCGCATGGAGAAGGCGGGCGATATTTTTCTGAAGAACTACGGTGGTTGGTACTCGGTGCGCGACGAGGCGTTCTACAACGAGACCGAGACGACCGTCGGCGAGGACAAGATCCGCCGCGGTCCGCAGGGCACGCCGGTAGAATGGACGGAGGAGGAAACGTACTTCTTCCGCCTCTCCGACGTACGAGGATGAGCTGCTCAAGCACTACGCGCAGAGCCCAGATTTCATCCTGCCACCGGAGCGGCGCAACGAGGTCGTGAGCTTCGTCAAGGGCGGTCTGGAAGACCTCTCCATCTCGCGCACGACGCTCGACTGGGGCATACCGGTGCCGGCGCCGAAACGCGAGGACGGGTCGAACTCGACCCAGCATGTGATGTACGTGTGGGTGGACGCGCTCACGAATTACCTGACCGGCGTCGGTTTCCCCGACGAGGCGAGCCCGCTCTGGCCTTACTGGCCCGCTGACGTGCACGTGATCGGCAAGGACATCCTGCGCTTCCATGCGGTCTATTGGCCGGCGTTCCTGATGTCGGCCGGTTTGCCGCTGCCGAAACGCGTGTTCAGTCACGGCTTCGTGCTCTCGAAGGGAGAGAAGATGTCGAAGTCGGTCGGCAACGTCGTCGATCCCTTTGACCTCGTGCATGCGTACGGGCTCGACCCCGTGCGCTACTTTTTCCTGCGCGAGGTGAACTTCGGCCAGGACGGCAACTACAGCCCCGAGGCGATCGTCAACCGCATCAACGCCGACCTCGCCAACGACCTCGGCAATCTTGCACAGCGGTCGCTGTCGATGATCGCCAAGAACTGCGGCGGTACGGTTCCCGAGCCCGGCGCGTTCACGCAGGCCGACAAGACCATCCTTGACGCAGCGGATGGCCTTTACGCGAAGGCGCGCGAAGCGATGGACCGCCAGGCCGTCACCAAATATCTCGACGCAGTGTGGGCCGTCGTGGCGGACTCCAACCGCTATTTCGCCGTCGAGGAGCCGTGGGCGAAGAAGAAGACCGATTTCAAGCGTATGGAGACCATCCTCTACGTGACGGCAGAGGTCGTGCGCCAGATTGCGGTGCTGTCGGCGCCCGTGATGCCGCAGTCCGCCCGCAAGCTTCTGGAACTTCTCGGTCAGCCGGACGATATGCGTTCCTTCAAGGCGCTGGGCGAGGCTGGACGGCTGGTTCCGGGTACCGTGCTGCCGGAGCCAACCGGAGTATTTCCGCGCTACGTCGAAGCCGGCACGGAAGAGAGGGGGGCCCCGGAGGCTAAGGCGAAGCCCAAGCAGAAGAAGATGGCGAAGAAAACACCGTGATGCTCGTCGACCACCACTGCCATCTCGATTTCCCGCAGCTTGCTGAGGATCGCGAGGCGCTGCTTCAGCGTGCGCGGAATGCCGGCGTCGGTGTGATCGTCACCAT
This sequence comes from uncultured Alphaproteobacteria bacterium, assembly GCA_963745205.1. Taxonomy (GTDB): domain Bacteria; phylum Pseudomonadota; class Alphaproteobacteria; order Rhizobiales; family Hyphomicrobiaceae; genus Hyphomicrobium_A. The sequence goes on along the minus strand of CAVUWX010000007.1, from coordinate 201,748 downwards.
CTCAACGCGCATCCGCCGCTTGCCCGAGCTCATCGCGATTGCCGAGGCCAACCCCAACGTCTACTGCTCGGTTGGCACGCATCCGCACAACGCGCACGAGGAGCTCGATATTCCCGTCGAGGAGATTGTACGCCTCTCGGCGCATCCCAAGGTCGTCGCGATCGGCGAAGCTGGCCTCGATTATTTCTACAAGCACTCGACGCCAGAGGCGCAGGCGGAAGGCTTTCGCCGCCATATCGCGGCGGCGCGGCTGACCGGTTTGCCGCTCGAGATCCACACGCGCGAAGCGGACGCCGATACTGCATGCATCCTCGAGGAGGAGCACACCAGGGGGCCATTTCCGGCGATCCTGCACTGCTACACAGGCGGGGCCGATCTTGCGCAGCGCGCCTTGAAGCTCGGGCTCTACGTTTCGTTCACCGGTGTCGTCACGTTCAAGAAGTCGGAAGCTCTGCGCGAGATCGCGAAGTCCGTGCCGCTCGACCGGTTGCTCGTCGAGACAGACGCGCCGTTCCTCGCGCCCGAGCCCTATCGCGGCAAGATCAACGAGCCGTCGTACGTGGTTCACACCGCGCGCACGCTCGCGCAGGTGAAGGGCGTCTCGCCGGACGAGCTTGCGGCGGCAACGACCGAGAACTTTTTCCGGCTGTTCGGCAAGGTGGAGCGCCCGGCGGTGGAGGATACCGCCGCCGCATGAGATTTCGCGCCACGATCCTCGGCTGCGGCTCTTCCGGCGGCGTGCCGCGCCTCGGGGCGATGTGGGGTGCCTGCGATCCCAAGAATCCGAAGAACCGGCGCCGGCGCTGCGGGCTGCTGGTAGAGCGGCTCGGCCATGGCCGTCACACCACCGTGCTGGTCGACACCTCCCCCGATTTGCGCGAGCAACTCTTGAGCGTGCGCGCCGAAGCGCTCGACGGCGTGCTCTACACGCACGATCACGCCGATCACACGCACGGCATCGACGACCTGCGCATGCTCGCCTACGCCATGAAGCGGCGCATCGATATATGGGCCGATGCCGGCACGCTTCTGAGCCTCGAGGGCCGCTTTCGCTATTGCTTCGCGACGGCACCGGGCTCGGGCTACGCGCCCATTCTCAGCGCGCATACCCTCAACCCGCCGTCGCCCGTCCGCATCGAAGGGCCGACGGGAATCGTCGAGGTCGTTCCCGTTCCGCAGACGCACGGTGAGATCGCGTCGCTGGGATTTCGCTTCGGCGGCCTTGCCTATTCGCCCGACATCAGCGACGTGCCCGAAGCCACGGCGGAGCTCTTGCAGGGGCTCGACGTCTGGATTGTCGACGCCCTGCGCTTCACGCCGCACCCGAGCCACTTCCACGTCAAGCGTGCGCTCGAGTGGATCGATCGCCTGAAGCCCAAGCGTGCCATCCTCACGCACATGACGACCGATCTCGACTACGACGCGCTTCGGCGCGAGCTGCCGGCGGGCGTCGAGCCTGCGTATGATGGCATGGTCATCGAGTTCGAGTGATGCGCCCAGTCTTTCGAGATCAGTCTTCGCTGTTGGCCGGCACCGATAGCTTTGGCTTCTGCCATTCGCGGAAGCTCACGACGCAGCCGTTGAAGGTGCAGTGCGGCGACACGAGGTCGAGGAACAGCGGCACCACGTCCTCCGGCGACGGCAGCGTCATTGGATCCTCGCCCGGGAAGGCCTTGGCGCGCATCTGCGTGCGCACCGGGCCGGGGTTGACGAGGTTGACCCGCAGTGGCGTGCTGGCGACCTCATTCGCGTAGGTCTTGACGAGCGCTTCGAGGCCCGCGTTGGCGACTGCATACGGTCCCCAATAGGCGTTCTTGGCCGCGGCGGCGCCAGACGTGACGAACACCGCGCGCCCTCCTTCCGAGCGTTTGAGCAACGGATCGAGCGTGCGGATCAGCCGCCAGTTCGCCGACAGGTTGGTCTCGATCACCGCGTTCCAGGCGTCCTCGGTGACGTGATGGAGCGGCGACAGCGGTCCGAGGATGCCTGCGCTGCTGACGAGAATGTCGAGCTTGCCCCAGCGCTGATAGAGGGTTGGCCCGAGCTGGTCGATCTTGTCGCCTTTGCGAATATCGAGGTCGAGCAGCGTGGCCTTGCCGCCGAAGGCGCGGAACTCGTCGTCGAGCTCTTCGAGGGCGCCAATTGTACGCGCCACGATGACGACGTGGGCGCCTTGGCGGGCGAGTTCCAACGCGACGGCGCGGCCGATGCCGCGGGAAGCGCCGGTCACGAGCGCCAGGCGATCTTGGAAAGGTTTCTTATCTTGCATGCCTGGTTCGGGGGCTGGCGTCAGCCGTCTCACCGACTGCTAGCTGTCGCCCGCGCGCTAAGCAAGCCCCAGTGCCGAGACTGGTTTCCAGGAGCTACCCTAACTTGGACCAAAGTAGAGGTGGTTATCCAACCTCGGCCAGCAGGGAGAGCTGTCGCGGCACCGTCTGTCCGCTCTGGTCCACCAGGGCGGTCGGATACTCGCCCGTAAAGCAATGGTCGGTGAACTGCGGGCTGCGCGCGTCTCGGTGGTCGTAGCCGACCGCGCGGTAGATGCCATCGACCGACAGGAAGGCGAGGCTATCGGCGCCGAGGAACTCGCGCATGCCTTCCAAGTCCTTGTTGGCCGCGAGCAGATCGATCTTATCGGGCGTGTCGATGCCGTAGTAATCGGGGTGCGTAATCGGCGGCGAGGCGATGCGCATATGCACCTCGCGGGCGCCCGCCTCGTACATGAGCTGCACGATCTTCTTGGAGGTGGTCCCGCGCACGACGCTGTCATCGACGAGCACGATGCGGTTGCCGCGGATGACGCTGGAGTTGGCCGAGTGCTTGAGCTTGACGCCGAGCGCGCGGATACGCTGCTCGGGCTCGATGAACGTGCGGCCGACGTAATGGTTGCGGATGATCCCGAGCTCGAAGGGGACGTTCGCCTCCTGCGCAAAGCCGATGGCGGCGGGAACGCCCGAGTCCGGGATCGGCACGATCACGTCGGCGCCTGACGCTGGGGCCTCGCGCGCGAGCTGTAGGCCCATCTGCTTGCGAATGTCGTAGACGGTGCGGCCGCTGATGATGGAGTCGGGCCGAGCGAAGTAGATGTACTCGAAGATGCAGGGGCGCGCCGGACGCATGGGGAAGGGACGGTGGCTCTCGAGACCGGACTCGGTGATGACAACAACCTCGCCATTCTCGACCTCGCGCAGAAACTCGGCGCCGACCATGTCGAGCGCGCACGTCTCGGAGGCGAGCACGTAGGAGGAGCCGAGCCTGCCGATGACGAGCGGCCGTATCCCGATGGGATCGCGCGCGCCGATCAGCATCTCGTTGGTCAGGCACACGAGCGCGTAGGCGCCCTCGATCTGTCGTATCGACTCGACGAAGCGCTCGACGATGCGGCGCTTCTGCGAGCGCGACAAGAGATGCAGGATGACCTCGGTGTCGGAGGTCGATTGGCAGATGGCGCCCGAGGAGATGAGTTCCTGGCGGATGGTGAGCGCGTTTGTCAGGTTGCCGTTGTGGGCGACCGCAAAGCCGCCGGTGTCGATGTCGGCGAACAACGGTTGCACGTTGCGGAGTACGGGATCGCCGCAAGTCGAGTAGCGGTTGTGGCCGATGGCGATGTGGCCCTGCAGGCGCTGGATGACGCTGGCGCGGCTGAAGTTGTCGCCGACGAGACCCATGCGGCGCTCGGAGTGGAACTGCTTGCCGTCGTAGGCGACGATGCCGCAGGCTTCCTGTCCGCGGTGCTGAAGGGCGTGCAGTCCGAGCACGGTGATGGCGGCGGATTCAGGGTGCCCAAAAACACCGAAGACCCCGCATTCCTCGCGGAGTCTGTCGTCGTCGTGGCGCGAATTTCCCGGGGTCGTTCGTTGAACGTCAGCTTCGAGCCGAAGAGTCATGGTCACCTCCCGCTGGTGGCCTGCCGCTGCCCGACGAAGATACGTATCCGTTAACGCTCGCAGGTTCACGCCGGTGTCATCTGCCGCGCCCCCTGGTACGTGACACAAATATGATGTTTTCTCGGCGCTTCAAGCGCTAATTCGTCGCCCCCGAGGTTTTTCAGGGGGCCTGTTGTTCCTCTGGCGGTTGCGCCGGCTGCTCGCCGGGCGGTGCCGTCAGCGAGGACGGGAGGTGCGATTCGAGCACCGAGCGCAGCGTGTCCCCGGTTGCCTTGACATACGGCAGCGATTTCGCCTCGCGCACCCATGGGAAGTGTGTGTTCGGATCGGGGAAGAACGCCTCGTAGAACATGTAGGGGACGACGATGAGGATGAAGCCCCGCAGTACGCCGAAAATGAACCCGAGCACCCGGTCGATCATGCCGATGCGGCTGTCGAGGATCGCATCCGAGATGCGAGCGGTGATGAGATGCACCACGATCAGGACGATAAGAAAGATGACAGCGCCGATCACGATCTGAGCCACCGCGACCTGGGTGCCCATCTGCTGCGCCAGGTCTTGCGCGACGGGCTTGTGGTAAATGACGAAGTAAAGGACGGCAGCCGCGGCAATCACCCAGGACACGATGGACAGCATCTCGCGGGCGAAGCCGCGGTACATTGCCAGCAAGCCGGAGATGAAGCAGACGGCAAGCAGCGCGGCGTCGAGATAGGTGATTGGTCCCAGCATGATCGCCCCGGATTGTCGCGGCTCAACAAAGGGTTCAGGTGCCGCTTGTCAGTCGCATGGCGGGCCCCCGTCCGCAAGCTCCCTCAAATGGGAGATACGCGCGAGCTTGAGCTTTGCTGCGCCGCCGTCGACCTCGCCGCGCGCGGGCATCACCGCCTGGCGAAATCCCAGCTTTTGCGCCTCTTTGAGGCGCGGTCCCATCAGCGGGGTGGCGTTCACGGCGCCCGACAGCGAGACCTCGCCGAAGTGGACCCGGTGTCGCGGAATCGCAACACCCGACACGGATGAGAGGAGTGCTGCGGCAGCAGCGAGATCGGCGGCCGGCTCGGTAATCTTCAAACCTCCCGCCACGTTGAGGTAAACGTCGTGGCCAGAGAAGGCGACCCCGACGCGCGCCTCCAGCACAGCGAGCAGCATCGATAGCCGGTTCGCATCCCAGCCCACGACCGCGCGGCGGGGCGTGCCCAGCCCTGAAGGTGCGACCAGGGCTTGAATCTCGACCAGTAGGGGCCGCGTCCCCTCCATGCCGGCAAAGACGGCTGCGCCGGGGCTCGACGCCTCGCGGTCGCCGAGGAACAGCTCGGACGGATTCGATACCTGACGCAGTCCTTCCGAGGCCATCTCGAACACGCCGATCTCGTCGGTCGCCCCGAAGCGGTTCTTGACGGCGCGCAGGATGCGATAGGAATGCCCGCGGTCGCCTTCGAAATACAACACGGTATCGACCATGTGCTCGATCACCTTTGGACCGGCGATCTGCCCGTCCTTGGTTACGTGGCCGACGAGGAGGAGCGCGCTCCCCGCCCGTTTGGCGTGGCGGATGAGGGCCTGGGCGGAGGCGCGAACCTGGCTGACGGTGCCGGGTGCGGCCTCGATCGCCTCGGCCCACAGGGTCTGGATCGAGTTGACGACGATGAGATCGGCGGCCTTGCCGTGCTCGAGCGTCGCTAGGATGCTGGCGAGGCTGGTCTCACAAGCGAGTTCCACCGGCGCATCCGCAAGGCCGAGCCGCTCGGCGCGCAGGCGCACCTGCGCGGCGGCCTCCTCGCCGGAGAAATAGATGGCGCGGCGCCCCGTGCGGCTGAGCACGGCAGCGAGCTGGAGCAGCAGCGTCGATTTTCCGATGCCAGGCTCGCCACCGATCAGCAGCGCGGAGCCCGGAACAATGCCGCCGCCCGTCACGCGATCGAGCTCGGCTAATCCGGTGGAGAAGCGCGGTGCCTCGTTCGTGCGCCCCTTGAGGCTTTCGAGGGCGATCACGCGGCCGCTGCTCTTGCGGGCAAGGCCTGAGCCGGGCGGCGCCACAACGTCGGCCTCCTCGATGAGGGTGTTCCACTCCTCGCACGCGGGGCACTTGCCGGCCCAACGCGGCGAGACCGCCCCGCAGTTCTGGCAAACGAAGCTCGATTTGCTGGGCTTGGCCATGCGAAGATCAATTCCCCTCGTCAAGATAGACGCGGTGGAAGCGGGGACCGAGCCGCGTCAGCACCTCATAACCGATGCTCTTGGCGGCGGCGCCCACGCTTTCGATCGTGAGTTCAGGCGCGATGAGATCGGCCCAGTCGCCGCGCGTGGGCGCAGGATCGCCGAGGTCGGTCACGTCGACGGTGATGAGGTCCATGGACACGCGGCCGACGATCGGCGCGAGCTTCCCGCGGATCGATACCGCGCCGCCCGAGGCGTCGTTCGTCGCGCTCGCATGACGGAACACGCCGTCGGCGTAGCCGGCCGCGATCGTGGCGACGCGGCGCGGCAGAGCCGCACGGTAGCTCGCCGAATAGCCGATGCGGCTGCCGGAGGCGACCTCCTGCACTTGCAGGATGCGTGCGCTGACGCGCACGACGGGGCGCACCGGCATGATGCGTTGGGGAGCGGCCTGGCCGCCGTAGAGTGCGTAGCCGGGACGCACGAGATCGAAATGGAACGCGCGGCCCAGCATGAGGCCGTCGGAGGCGGCCAAGCTCGAGCGCGCCATGGGTAGCAGCGCGCGCAGCTGCGTGAAGGTGTCGAGCTGCTCCTGGTTCATCGGATGGCCGGCCTCGTCCGCGCAGGCAAGGTGGCTCATGACCAGCGTCAAAGTGAGATGCCGCAGTAGGACGGCATCGCCGGCAAGGCGAGCGACCTCGGCCGCGTGCATGCCGAGCCGGTTGAGCCCGGTATCGAGGTGCAACGCTGCCGGCGGAGAGCGACCCGAGGGGCCGGAGAGCGACGCCCAGGCGCGCGCCTCGTCGAGGCAAGAGAGCACGGGGATCGCGCACAGGGCGGCCGTGTCCTTCTCCGTGCGCGCCAGCAGCCCGTCGAGAATGTAGATCGCGGCACCCGGAGCCAGCGCGCGAGCGCTGTGCGCTTCATCCAGCGTCGCGACGAAGAACGTGCGGCAGCCGGCATCGACCAGAGCGGGGATGACGCGGCCGGCGCCGAGACCGTAGGCGTCGGCTTTTACTACTGCCGCGCACTCGGCTGGCGCGACGTGACGTGCAAGCGCGCGCCAGTTGGCGCGGACCTGCGCAAGGTCGACGGTGATGACGCCCGTGGCGCCCGCCGGGACGTCTGCGGCCGCGCGTGCCAGAACGCCCGGCGACGGTGCCGGCTCGAATTGCGTCGGCGGCTCACCGTCGCCGGTGAATAGCGTCGGGCGAACCCGGATGTCGTGCACGGGACTTCTCCCCCGAGAAGCTTGATCAGCCTCTTTTTGTAGCGGAGAATCGCGGTGCAAACGAGGCGCTTATCGGACGTAGTCGGGAACCTGGTGGTGGCGCTCCAGGTTGGAAAACCGCGTGAATTGGCCCTCGAAGGCCAACGGCACCGTTCCCGTGGGGCCATGGCGCTGCTTGCCGATGATGACCTCGGCCTTGCCGTGCACGCGGCTCATGTCGGCCATCCATTCGCCGAACTTGGTATCGGCCTCATCGGGCTTGCGACGCTCCACGTAGTATTCCTCGCGGAACACGAACATCACGACATCGGAGTCCTGCTCGATCGAGCCCGACTCGCGCAAGTCGGATAGCTGTGGCCGCTTGTCGTCGCGGTTCTCCACCTGCCGCGAGAGCTGCGACAAGGCGAGGATAGGCACGTTGAGCTCCTTGGCGAGCGCTTTCAGCCCCGTGGTGATCTCTGACACCTCCTGCACGCGCCCCTCGCTCATGCGTTTGTGACCGGTCAAGAGCTGCAGGTAGTCGACGACGATGAGGCCTAGGCCCTTCTGCCGCTTGAGCTTACGCGCGCGCGCGGCAAGCTGCGCCACCGAGATGCCACCCGTCTGGTCGATGTAGAGCGGGATGTGGCTCATCTCCTGCGCAACGAGAACAAGTCTCTTAAATTCCTCGTCTCCGATCATTCCGCGGCGGATTTTCTCCGAGGAGATCTCGGTTTGCTCCGACAGGATTCGAGTTGCGAGCTGCTCGGCCGACATTTCGAGTGAGAAGAAGCCGACGACAGCTCCGTCCACCGTCTTGTCCGTTCCGTCGGACTGATGCTCCACCCTGTGATGCTTGGCGATGCTGATAGGCGATGTTGGTCGCGAGCGCCGTCTTGCCCATGCTCGGGCGGCCCGCGAGGATAATGAGGTCGGAGGGCTGCAAACCGCCGAGCTTAGCGTCGAGATCGGTCAAGCCGGTCGCGAGCCCAGAGAGATGCCCGGAGCGTTGGTAGGCGGCATTCGCCATGTCGATGGCATTGGTGAGCGCGGTGCTGAAGCCGAGGAAGCCTTGCCCATACTTGCGCTGCTCGGCGAGATCGTAGAGCCGCGTCTCGGCCTCCTCGATCTGCGCCTGCGGCGTGAAATCGACCGGACTGTCGTAGGCGCCCGTCACCATGTCCTCGCCGATGATGATGAGCGCGCGGCGCGTGGCGAGTTCGTAGACGGTGCGGCCGTAGTCCGCGGCGTTGATGATGGTCGTGGCGTTGGCCGCGAGCGTGCCGAGATACTGGGGGACCGTCAGGTTGGGCGAGATCGGCTCCGCCCTCTCGAAGAAGGTCCGCATCGTGATTGGCGTCGCGTTCTTGCCGGCGTGAATGAGCTTCGCCGCCGTCTCGTAGATCTGCTGGTGCAGCGGATCGAAGAAGTGATGGTGTTCGAGAAACGAGGACACCCGGTCCATGGCCTCGTTGTTGACGAGGATGGCGCCGAGCAACGCCTGCTCGGCCTCCAGGTTGTGGGGGGCCTGCCGGAAGGGAAGGGCCGCATCGGCAGGCGCCGACTTGGGCCGGTCGGAAACGAGGGTCGCTTTTTGTGCCATACGGCGGAACGTATCCGATTCCGCAGGGCTGCCGTCGAGCCGTCAAGAGAACCCGTCCCCGCTATGCACACGGGGACGGGAAATCGCTTGGCTCGGCGCGAATCGGATGCAAGCGCCGGTTTCTCTGGTCCTCAGGCCCCTTCGCCTTCGCCCTCGCTCGGCGTTTCGGCCTCGGCACCAGGCGCCGCGCCTTCCTCGAACATCTCGGGATTGAAGGTCTCGAGCTCGAGCTTCTCTTCCTTGACGACGGTGACGTCTTCGCCGCGCGACTGGCGCTCGGCCTCGTCCGCGGAGCGGGCGACGTTGAGCGTCACTTTGACGATCACCTCGGGGTGCAGGGCCACGCTCGTCTCGTGCAGGCCGAGCGACTTGATGGGGTGCTCCATGATGACCTGGCGGCGCTCGATGGTGAAGCCACCGGCGGTCACCACCTCGGCGATATCGCGCGTCGAGACCGAGCCGTAGAGCTGGCCCGTGTCGCCGGCTGAGCGAATGGCGACGAAGGTCTTACCTTTGAGCCTCTCGGCGACCGCCTCCGCCTCTTTCTTCTGCTCGAGGTTGTTGGCCTCGAGCTGGGTGCGCTCCGATTCGAACCGCTTGCGGTTCTCCTCCGTTGCCCGCAGCGCCTTCTTTTGCGGCAGCAGGAAGTTGCGCGCAAAGCCGTCCTTCACGTTGACGACGTCGCCCATCTGGCCGAGGCGGCCGATGCGCTGAAGCAGAATGACTTGCATTGGGGGTACTCCTCTCTCTCGATTTGGGTATCAGAATCGCGGCGGGGCGCCGCTAGAAGCAGGCGGTTTGCGGATGGGCCAGACGGCGTCCGCGAGGCCCAGAAGTGCGAGCGCGAGCGAGGCCAGCGTGTTCACGATGAAGAGCAACAGATAGAGGCCCCACAGCGCAAAGGGGCGCCATGAGCGGCCGCGCGTGACGTAATGGACGACGGCGAGGCCCAGCAGCACGTAAGCCAAGAACAAAGGCCCGGCGAAACCTGAGCCGATCAGACCCGGCATGCCGGGGAGAAAGCCTGCGCCCGTCGCAATGGCGAATAGCAGCGGCGTGCCGACCGGATAGGCGATGGCGGCAAGATCCGGCCACGGGCGCTGCAGGCGCCCGGAAGCGAGCGTGATGCGCCCCGCGAGCCACATGTTGAACAGCAGACTTCCCATGGTCGAGATGCCGGAAGCGGCGGGCAGCAGCGCGAGCGCGACTGACGTTGCCTCGTCAATCTCCTGTGGTCCGAGCACGGGTGCGTCCGGCATTTTCGGCAGCTGGGTGTTGACGAACTGCTCCAGCATGCCGCGCAGCGTAGCGCGGAGCTGCTCCATGTCGGCACCGAGAAGCAAGAGTGTAAGCACGGCGAAAGCGCCGGCGATCAGCGCGGCGGCGAGAACGATACGGCCGGCGGGATACCACTCGGCGCCCTCGGCCGTCGTCCGGTTGAGCGAGGCGAGATAGACGAGCACGACGACGGGAACGGCCTGGCTCGCGGCAAACACGATTGCCGCGGGTGCGCTGCCGGCAGCCCAGACGATCGCGGTGCCGGCAATGCCGGCAATGATTGCGGTCGTGGGCCCCACGCCGAGGCCGGCCAGGAACAGAGCCAACGGTGTCAGAAGAAAGAGGATGAGGCGCGTGAACATCGGTCCGGTGGTCGCCGAGGCGAACACGACGGCCGAGATAAATCCGGCGCCCAGCCCGATGAGAAGAGAATACGGCATTCGATAAGCTGTCCCGCGGTTGTCGCGGTTAGAGACGGAACGGCGTCCGGCCCAACCTTGTCGCCTGAGGGGTGCCGGACGCTGCCGCCCGACACCGCCTTGTCTACCTCAAAACGTAGGGCAGTAGCCCCAGGAAGCGCGAGCGCTTGATCGCCTTGGCGAGCTCGCGCTGCTTCTTGGCGGATACGGCCGTGATGCGGCTCGGTACGATCTTGCCGCGCTCGGATATGTAACGCCCAAGAAGGCGCACGTCCTTGTAGTCGATCTTCGGCGCGTGCTCGCCCGAGAACGGGCAGGTCTTGCGGCGGCGATGGAACGGCCGACGGCCGCTCGGTGCAGCGATCTCGACCATGGCTTAGGTCTCCGAATTCGGGTTGCGGTCGGTGGCCGGCGTCGAGCCGGCGGCGGGTGTATCTCTGCTTTCGCGCGGGGGACGCGGCGGACGATCGCCGCCCCCTTCGCGCGGGCGATCCCCGCCTTCACGCGGAGGACGCGCGCGGAAGGTCGAGCCTTCGCGCTCGCCGCGTGGGCCGCCCTCGCGATCGCCACGAAAACCTCCGCGGCCTCCGCCGCCGTCGCGGTCGCCACGGAATCCTCCGCGGCCTCCGCCGCCACGGCCGCCGAAGCCGCCGCGATCACGGTCGCCGCGATCATCGCGATCGCTCTTGCGCATCATGACCGACGGCTCGGCCTCGTGCTGCTCGACCTTAACGGTGAGGAAGCGGATGATCTCGGTCGAGATCCCCATGCGCCGCTCCATCTCGGTCACCGCCGCGGGCGGAGCGTCGATATTGAGCAGCGAGAAGTGCGCCTTGCGGTTCTTCTTGATCTTGTAGGCGAGGGACTTGACGCCCCAATACTCGGACTTGGTGACCTTGCCGCCACCCTGCTCGATAACGTCGGAGAATTCCTTGGTGAGTGTCTCGACCTGTGTATTCGAGACGTCCTGGCGCGCCAGGAAGACATGCTCGTAGAGAGCCATGCGCTTGGCCTTTCTTCCGTTTCACTGCTCCGGCGCAAAGCCCCTTATGAACCCGGATAGGCCCAACAGGTCACCCATGAGAGCGAAGACACCGGGAGCCGGGCGTTTTGTCGCCCCACCGCCTTGGTAGGCAGCCCCCCGTTCAGCCTCCAGCCGGAGCGGGTAAGGGGCGGTATATAGCCTAAATTCGAAGGCAGGCAAGCGGAGAAGCGCTATTGCCGGTCGACCGAGCTTGCATCGATCAGAACCTCCTCCACGTGCCACATGGTATGGGCGCCAAACAGCGTGCCCTTCACCTTGACCCGCTCACCCACGGGTAGCTCCTGCTGGCTCGCTTCTCCGGCCATCTGGATGCGCTCGACCGGATTGTCGGTGCCGGTATTGCCGAAATCGTCGTCGCCGCCGCCCTTGGGCGCGTCGACGCAAACAGGCTTGTCGAGCGCGACGTAGGTATAGGTAAAGTCGCCCTGCGCCTCGTGGTGGCCGGTGGCGGACTTGAGTGCGCCCTCGATCTCGACCGGCTCGCCGTAAGCATAGTGAACGGCAGCATCGCAGGCTTCCGAGGCAACAGCGCCGCCGGCGACCTTAGCCGCGGCGAGGGCCAAGGCAACGAGAGCGTGCACGGCAACGCGCATTACGTGGACTCCTGGTGGGCGCCCTGCGGCCCTACAAATAACACGCCGGGCCATCCCGCGACAGCACCGGCGGTCCCTTCCGCGGGTGCTTGACAGCCGGGATTGGCCGGTGTTCTTGCGAGCCAAATTCCGCAAGCGGGCTCCGGTCTCGCATGGCCATCGCATTCATCTTTCCAGGACAAGGCAGCCAGGACGTCGGGATGGGCAGCGAGCTCGCCCAGGCCTATGCGTCCGCGCGCGAGGTGTTCGAGGAGGTCGATGGGGCGTTGTCCCAGAGCCTCTCCCAGATCATGTGGGAGGGACCCAAGGAGACGCTGACGCTGACCGAGAATGCGCAGCCGGCGCTGATGGCGGTGTCCATGGCTGTGATGCGGGTGCTCGAGCGCGAGAAAGGCTTCTCGCTCAAGGACAAGGTCAAGTTCGTCGCCGGCCACTCGCTCGGCGAGTATTCCGCGCTTGCCGCCGCGGGGGCCTTTTCGCTCGCCGATGCGGCGCGGCTCTTGAAGCTGCGTGGCCAAGCTATGCAGGCTGCGGTGCCGGTCGGGCAGGGCGCGATGACGGCGCTGCTCGGTGTCGGCATCGATGCCGCGCGCAAGGTTGCGGAGGCCGCTGCGCAAGGCGGGGTCTGTCAGGTCGCCAACGACAACGAGCCGACGCAGGTCGTGCTTTCCGGAGAGAAGTCGGCGATCGATCGCGTGGCCGCGGTGGGCAAGGAGTTCGGCGTCAGACGCGCGGTACCGCTGCCCGTTTCCGCACCCTTCCATTGCACGCTGATGCAACCTGCCGCCGATGCGATGGCGAAGGCGCTGGCCGGCGTGACCGTGAACGCGCCGGCCGTTCCAGTCGTTGCCAACGTGATCGCGCGGGCGATCAGCGATCCCGACGAGATCAAGAAGCGGCTTGTCGAACAGGTGACGGGCACCGTGCGCTGGCGCGAGTGTGTTACCTACATGACTGCCAACGGCGTGACGCACTTCTACGAGGTCGGCGCCGGCAAGGTCCTCGCGGGCCTTGCCAAGCGCATCGATCCGGCCGTCAACGCCGCGAGCATCGGCTCGCCGGCGGATATTGACGCCGTATTGGCTCAAATCAACAGCTAGAGGAATGCCATGTTCAACCTCTCGGGCAAGACGGCGCTGGTGACGGGCGCAACCGGCGGCATCGGCGCGGCCGTGGCGCGCGCGCTGCACCAGGCGGGTGCGACGGTCGCCGTCTCTGGGCGCCAGGTTGACAAGCTCGAGGCTCTCGCCAAAGAGCTCGGCGATCGCGTGCATGTGCTGCCCTGCGATCTGGCCGACCGCGCAGCGGTGTCGAAGCTCATCGATGAGGCGATCGCCAAGCTCGGACGTCTCGACATCCTGGTGAACAACGCCGGACTGACGCGCGACAACCTATTCATGGTGATGAAGGACGAGCAGTGGGACGAGGTGATCGCGGTCAACCTCACCTCGACGTTCATGCTCTGCCGCGCAGCCGCCCGCGCGATGCTGCGAGCCAGGCCGAACTTCGGGCGCATCATCAACATCGCCTCGATCTCCGGCGTGTTCGGCAACCCTGGTCAGGGTAATTACGCTGCTTCCAAGGCCGGCATGATCGGAATGACGAAGTCGCTGGCCCGCGAGCTGGCGGCGCGCACCATCACCGCAAATTGCATCGCTCCCGGTTTCATCAGCACGCCGATGACCCAGGCCCTCAATCAGAAGCAGACGGAGGAGATCGCCAAGATGATCCCGGCCCAGCGCTTCGGGAAACCGGAGGAGATCGCCGCTGGCGTGGTTTACCTTGCGAGCGAAGAGGCGGCCTACATTACTGGCCAGACCCTGCACATCAACGGCGGCATGGCGATGGTTTAAGGCCCATGGTAGTAAACCATCCCCAGGCATCCGGCGGACCCTTCCTGAGCGGCGCTTTCTGGCGCATTCTAGCGCATACGGAAGGCGCTTGCGGGTGCTGGCCAACGCCAGCTAAGTGTGTTAACGAGCCGAACGGTTTCTCGGCCCCTGGCGTTTACGCACACGTTCGCTTGGGCCTCATGTTTGGCCGCTGCACGGGGTGCGAAAAGTTGGATAACCGCGTCGTGTCAGTGCTCGCCAGTCGCGAGCCTTCAGTGCGGATCGAGAGCAGCGACCGGACCAAGGGCGAACCCAACAGAATCGAACTGCTAATTGCGAAGAGCAACCGACGCGAGGGAAGACGATGAGCGATGTCGCGGAGCGCGTGAAGAAGATTGTCGTGGAGCATCTTGGCGTCGAGGCCGACAAGGTCACCGAGAACGCCAGCTTCATTGACGACCTGGGCGCCGACAGTTTGGACACGGTCGAGCTCGTGATGGCCTTCGAGGAAGAGTTCGGCTGCGAAATTCCCGATGATGCCGCCGAGCACATCCTCACCGTCGGCGACGCGGTCAAATTTCTCGAGAAGAACGCCAGCGCCGCCTGACGGCGAATTTCCCTCATTGCCAGCCAAGGGAAGCAGCGGGCGCCAAAAGGGGGCGAGGCCCGGGCTGCCTGCGGCAATCTGAGCGCGAGGTGAAACGACCGGACAACGCGGGAAGATCCGAAGGACCAGAATGCGTCGCGTCGTTGTCACAGGACTGGGGATGGTCTCGCCCGTGGGGTGCGGAGCGGAGGCGTCGTGGAAGGCGCTGGTCGCCGGCGCGAACGGGGCTCGCCGCATCACCGAGTTCGAGGTCGACGACCTGTCCTGCCAGATCGGCTGCTTCGTGCCGCGCGGCGACCTCGCCGAGGGCAACTTCAATCCCGACGATTGGATGGAGCCCAAGGAGCAGCGCAAGGTCGACGACTTCATCATCTTCGCGATGGCGGCGGCCACGCAGGCGCTCGCCGATTCCGGCTACGCGGCCGACACGCCCGAGAAGCAGGAGCGTACGGGCGTTCTCATCGGCTCCGGTATCGGCGGCTTGTCGGGCATTGCCGACACCTCGATCCTCTTGCGGGACAAGGGACCTCGCCGCGTTAGCCCCTTCTTTATACCGGGGCGGCTCATCAACCTTGCCTCGGGCTACGTCTCCATCAAGCATCAGTTGAAGGGCCCTAACCACGCCGTGGTCACGGCCTGCTCGACGGGGGCGCACGCCATCGGTGATGCGGCGCGCCTCGTGGCCCTTGGCGACGCCGACGTGATGGTGGCGGGCGGCGCTGAAATCTCCGATCTGCCGCATCGCGGTCGCTGGGTTCACGGCGTGCCGTGCGCTTTCGACCGGCTTCAACGATCGTCCCACGCAGGCCTCGCGTCCCTACGACAAGGACCGCGACGGATTCGTGATGGGCGAGGGAGCGGGTGTCGTCGTGCTCGAGCATCTGGAGCATGCAAAGGCGCGCGGAGCCAAGATCTACGCCGAGGTCATCGGCTACGGCATGTCGGGAGACGCATTCCACATTACCGCACCCGCTTCCGACGGCGACGGCGCCTATCGCTGCATGCGCGCAGCCTTGAAGCGCGCCGACATCGGCGTGAGCGACATTGATTACGTCAATGCGCACGGCACCTCGACGCCGATGGGCGACGAGATCGAGCTCGCGGCGGTCGAGCGCCTGTTCGGCAATGCGGCGGGCAAGCTTGCCATGTCCTCGACAAAGTCGGCGACGGGACATCTACTCGGTGCCGCGGGCGCCATCGAGGCGATCTTTTCCGTGCTCGCCATCCGCGACAACATTGCCCCTCCGACCCTCAATCTCGACAACCCCTCGGTCGAGACGGCGATCGATCTCGTGCCGCATACGGCCAAGAAGCGTCCGATCAATACGGTGCTTTCCAACTCGTTCGGCTTCGGCGGAACGAACGCCTCGCTGATCTTGCGCCGGGTCGCATGAGGCGGGTGGGCCACGCCGGTGCTGCCGGACCGCCGGCGGCCGAAGCCTCGTTCGCGCTTTCGCCACAATTGCCTATAGGGTTCAGATCCACACTCTTGAGACGCCGGGCGGGAACGGCCTCGTCGGTCAACGGAGCGGACCTATGAGCTATACCCGCCCTCCGCGGCTGGAGCCCGAGTTTCGCCGGGGCGGCATGCGTCCGCGCAGCCCGTCCGAGATGCTTGAGCCCTCGCGCCCTCCGGCCCCTCCGCGCAACGGGAGCCGACGCGCGCAATCGAGCGCGCTGGCACCCTTCATCCGTTTGGGCAGCAGTCTGTTCACGCTCCTGCTTGCAATCATGGTTGGCGGTCTGGGGTTGGCGGCGCTGCTCTATCACGAGTTCGAGCAGCCGGGGCCGCTGGAGATCGCACGCACCGTGGTGGTGCCCGAAGGGTTCAGCAGCAACGACATTTCCGAGATGCTCGAGAAGGACGGCGTCATTTCCAACCGTTGGCCATTCATGATCGGATTCCTCGCCGAGAGCCGTCTCGGACCCAAAAAGAAGATGCTGAAGCACGGCGAATACATGATCAAGCCGCACGCGAGCATTCGCGAGATCGTCGACGTTCTCTCCGAGGGCAAGGCGGTCCAATACAAGGTGACAATTCCCGAAGGCCTGACCAGCCAGCAGATCGTCGAGCGCCTCAAGGCCGAGGAAAACCTCGCTGGCGATATCGCCGCAGTGCCCCCGGAGGGCACGCTCTTCCCCGAGACCTACGGCATCGAAAAGGGGATGACGCGGCAGGTTCTGCTCGAGCGCATGAAGGAGAAGATGCAGCAGTTTCTCGCCACCGCGTGGGAGAAGCGCAAACCGGGGCTGCTCCTGAAGACGCCGCAGGAGGCGGTCGTGTTCGCCTCGATCGTCGAGAAGGAGACCGGGCGCCCCGACGAGCGTGATCGTGTGGCCGCCGTGTTCGTGAACAGATTGCACAAAGGCATGCGACTGCAGTCCGACCCCACGGTGATCTACGGCATCGTCGGCGGGCAGGGCCCCTTGGGGCGGCCGCTGACGCGCGCCGATCTCGACCAAAAGTCTGCGCACAACACCTACCAGATCGACGGTTTGCCGCCGACGCCGATCTGCAACCCGGGTCGCTCGGCCATTGAGGCGACGCTCAATCCGGCGACGACGAATGACCTCTATTTCGTCGCCGACGGCACCGGCGGACATGTGTTCTCCGACACCTTGAAGGAGCACAACGCGGCCGTCGCCAACTGGCGCAAGGTCGAGCGCGAGCGCGCCAAGAAGGAGGCGGAGGCCGCTCCCGCCAACGCGGTGCCGGCTCCGCCTGCAGCCAACGCGGTGCCAGCTCCGCCTGCGGCCGACGCCGCGACGCAAGCCGCCGACGCGCCGCCGGCCGAGAAGGGTGTCGCGCCCGTGCCGGTGCGCAAGCCGAAAAAGACGAGCGCCAAGAAGTAGTGCCGATCCTGCAGGATCATGCAGTCGGCGACGTAGTGGGCCGCCGGAGCCTCCCGTACCTTGTTGGTCTGCGCTCGTGCCGTTAGATTGCGGCCCGCGCTGGGCGCCCGCCCGGCTGCCATCACCCTGCCGCCGGGGCCGCCCAATGAGCATCAAGAGCATGACGGGGTTTGCCCGCACCGAGGGGGCCACGGGCAACGTCTCTTGGCACTGGGAGCTGCGCAGCGTGAATGGCCGCGGGCTCGATCTGCGGTTGCGCCTGCCGACGGGAACAGAGTTGCTCGAGCCGCAAGTGCGCGAAGCTGCGGCGCGCTACCTCACGCGCGGCAGCGTCACCATCAACTTGAGCACTGAGAACCGGGGTGGCACGCAGGAGGTGCGGCTGAACGAGCCAGCGCTGAGTCAGGTCCTCAAGGCGACCGAGCGCATTTGCCAATTGACCGGTGCCGCCCCGCCGCGCGCCGATGGCCTCATCGCCATCAAAGGCGTGCTCGAGGTGGTCGAGCGGGCCGAGAGCCCGGAGGAAGCGTCAGCGCGCATCAACGCCATGCTGGAAAGCCTGGAGCAGGGCCTGAGCGCGCTCGTGCAAGCTCGCGCCGGGGAAGGCGCACGGCTCAAGGCTGTGCTCGGCGCCAATCTCGATGAGATCGCCAGGCTCGTCGTGACTGTCGAAGCTTCGCCCGCGCGCACTCCCGCCGCCATCGAGTCCCGTCTCAAGGAGCAGCTCGCCCGGCTTCTTGAGGGAGCTAACATGTTCGATCCCGGGCGTCTCCACCAGGAAGCGGTGCTGCTTGCCACCCGCGCCGACGTCGAAGAGGAGCTGAAGCGCCTGAAGGCTCACATCGCCGCCGCGCGCGAGCTGCTGGATGAGCCGGGTGCCGTCGGCCGCAAGTTCGACTTTCTCGCACAAGAGTTCAATCGCGAGGCTAACACCCTTTGTTCGAAGGCCAATGACGTGGACATCACGCGCGCGGGCCTTGCCTTGAAGACCGTTATCGATCAGATGCGCGAGCAGGTGCAGAACATCGAGTGAGGGAGGCGGGCAAAAGCGCTCGCCCACGCGGGTCATGGCGGAAGGTCCGAAGATCGAACGGCGCGGGCTTCTCATGGTGCTGTCTTCGCCGTCGGGCGCGGGCAAGACGACGCTCGCGCGCCGGCTGATCGAAGCCGATGCCGAGATCGCGATGTCGGTGTCGGTGACGACGCGGCCGCCGCGTACGGGCGAGGTCGACGGCCGCGATTATCAATTCATCGATGAAGCTCGCTTCAGGCGCATGCGCGAGACGGACGCGCTGCTCGAATGGGCGCGCGTGTTCGACAACTTCTATGGAACGCCGCGCGCGACCGTCGAGGACGCGATCAAGGACGGCCGCGATATCCTCTTCGACATCGACTGGCAGGGTGCGCAACAGCTTTCGGAGAAGATGAAGCACGACGTCGTTCGCGTCTTCGTTCTGCCGCCGTCGGCCCGCGACCTCGAACGCCGCCTGCAAACACGCGCGCAGGACAGCCCCGAGGTCGTGCGCCGGCGCATGGAGGCAGCTTCCGCCGAAATTAGTCACTGGCCCGAATACGACTACGTGATCGTCAACGCCAATATCGAGTCTTCGGTGGCGGGCCTCAAGGCGATCCTCACCGCCGAGCGCTTGAAGCGCGAGCGGCTCGACGGCCTCAGCGCCTTCGTGCGCGAAATGCAGAAGGCCTTGTAGGGCGCGCTCCCGTCGATCACTCGACCGGTGACGTTCTCCCGGTGGACCGGCCGGCTTGAGAGCGCTCGAAGAGGAGCGCAAGGCGCGCAAAATCCTTCACGCTCAAGTTCTCAGCGCGCAGCGTGCCGGCGATCCCCGCGGCCTCGAGCAGCGCATCCGGGTTCTCGACGAGCTGCTTCAGGCTTGAGCGCAGCATCTTGCGCCTTTGCCCGAAGGCTGCCGCCGTAACTCGTGCCAGCACCTTTGCCTGGCAGGGGGGCGCCGGCTCCTTCAACGGCGTGAACGCGACGACGGCAGAGGCGACCTTCGGCGGGGGCGTAAATGCCTCGCGCGGCAGCGTCAGCACGATGCGGGGTTTGGTGCGCCATTGCGCCAGCACCGCGAGCCGCCCGTAGGACTTGGTGCCGGGTACGGCGACGATGCGCTCGGCAACCTCCTTCTGGAACATCAGCACCATGCGCTCATACCAGGGTGGCCACGGCTCGCTCTCGAGCCAGCCGGCGAGCAGCAGCGTCGCCACGCTGTAGGGCAGGTTGGCAACGATGACGGTTTTGCCGCGGTGACCGCGCAGCAGCTCCGGCCAACGTGCTTCGAGCGCATCCCCGAAGTTCACGTCGAGGCGGCCGGGATAGCGCTCGGCGATCGCGGCAAGGGCGGGCCGGCAGCGTTCGTCACGCTCGACGGCGACGACGCGGTCGGCTCCCTCGAGCAGCAGCGCGCGTGTGAGCCCCCCAGGCCCCGGCCCGACCTCTACAACCGTGCACCCCTCGAGCGGGGCGCCTTCCCGCGCAATACGGCGTGTGAGGTTGAGGTCGAGGATGAAGTTCTGACCCAGGCTCTTTTTGGCGCGCAGGCCCAGCTCGCGGATGACCTCGCGCAGCGGGGGCAAGCCGTCTGGGCTCGCGCCTCGCTCAGATGGTGGTTCCGCCGACGCGCTCATGCGGGCTGGCTTGCGGCTCGCGCGGCGGCGATCGCGGCCGCAAGCTTCAGGCTCTCGATGAAGCTCGTCGCCGAGGCGCGCCCTTCGCGCGCGATGTCGAATGCGGTTCCGTGATCGGGAGAGGTGCGCACGAATGGCAGCCCCAGCGTCACGTTTACACCGGTGTCGAAGGCGAGCGTCTTGAATGGGATCAGCGCCTGGTCGTGATACATGGCAATCGCCGCATCGTAGGACCGCCGCGCCGCCGCGTGGAACAGAGTGTCGGCCGGATGGGGCCCCGTCACCCACAGCCCCTCGGCGCGCAAGTCCGCGATCGCGGGTGCGATCACGTCGAGCTCCTCGCGCCCGATAGTGCCTTCCTCTCCCGCGTGCGGGTTGAGGCCGGTGACGGCGATGCGCGGCGCATCGATGCTGAAGTCTCGCTTCAGGGCCTCGTAGGTGATGCGCACCGTCTCGAAGATGAGAGAGCGCGTGATGGCGCCGGGCACGCTCGCGAGCGGACAGTGCACCGTGAGCGGCACGACGCGCAGGGTGTCGGCCGCAAGCATCATGACCGGGTGGAAGCGTTTGCCGGTGTTGTGGCGCTCGGCGAGCGCGCCCAAAAATTGCGTATGCCCCGCGTAGGGGAAGTCAACGCTTCCAACGATATGCTTGGCGATGGGATTGGTGACGATTGCCGCAGCTTCGTGACGGACGACAGCAGCCGTCGCCTCCTCGATCGCCGCAATCACGGCGGGGCGTTCGCAGGATCGGGCTCGCCCGGCCGTGGGCGCACGCGGCAGGCGATGGGCCGGACTGGGAGGGCGGCGGCGAATGCATCGATAGCCGCAGCCGGCGTGGCGACCGGGATGATCGGTACGGCGAGGCCGAGCATGCGCGCACGTTCGGCGGCGGCTTCGAGGTCGCCGAACAACACGAAGGGGCCGATGCCGCTGTCGCGGCGCTCGCTCCAGGCCTTGAGCGTGATCTCCAGTCCGATGCCGGCAGGGTCGCCCATGCTGACCGCGAGCGGCAGCGGCCGTCTCTTGTCCGGCTGCTGCCCCATCAACGGTACTCGATGTGGGCGTCCTGACGCAGATCCTTGAGGTGCTTCTTGGAAAGGACGTCGAACTCCTTCTGGCGCAGCTCGTTCTCTGCGGTCTGACGCTTCGCCTCCTCGGCCTTGATGACCTTGCGGCTGCACACCGCCCACAGCTCGACGCCGCCTTCACCCAGGCTGGGGGGCAGCATCTCGTTGTCGTGCGCGGCGAGCAGCAGGGTGCGGGTCGGCTCGGGGATGGTTCCGGGCCTACGATCACCGAGGTCGTCGAAGCGGGCCCCGCCGACGCCGGTGGCGAGCGTGCTCGTGTTCTTGCAGCTGTCGAACTTGGCGCGCAGCGCTTCCGCATCGCTCAGTCGTTGGGCGATCTGCTTCTGGTCGACATTGGTCGGCACGGCGAGGAGGATGCGATGCACGCGCAATTCCACGTCGTCCTGGCCTTCGGCCGTGGCGACGAAGCTGTCGATGTCGCGGCTCGTGACCGCGATCTGGTGGCCATAGCGGCGCCGGATCACGTCGGCCCAGGACAGCGAAACCTTGATCTTCTGGCGCATGCCGTCGATGTTCGCTCCCATCTTGCCGATGTGCTCGGCGAACTGTTGGGACGTCATCTTGTTGCGCTCGGCCATGCCGGTGACGATGCGGTCGACATCGTCCTTTTCGGCCACGACGTTGAGGCGCGTCGCCTCCTGCATTTTCAAGCGCTCCTCGATCAGCTCATCGAGCGCATGCTGGCGCGCGGTCGGCTTGAACTCGGCCATTACCTGGCTCTTCAAGCTCTCGACGAACTGCGCCTGCAGCTGCTTGACCCGCGCTTGCTGCTCGGCCTGGCTCTTGGGCGGGTCGGCCTGCAAGCGCTTCAGAGCGAAGGCCTTGAACTGGTCGTTGATACTCGGCGACTTCAGCTTAGCCTGCATGCGCTGCTGCAACTCGGGGGCGCCGAGAAGGGTGAGCGTCACGCGCTGGTCGATCTCGTAGCCAGTGATCGGCTCGTCGTTGACGAGGGCGACGATCGATTGGGTTGCGGCTGCCGGCCTTCATTGCCGGGGTCGGGTATCGGCCTTCGCGGTCGTGGTCGGGGGCGCCGGGGTCGCCGGCGCGGCGCCCTTGGCGCTTTGCTTTTTCTTGCCGGATTTCTTGGCCGGAGTGTCGTCGGTGACCGTGGGCTTCCAGTCCGAGGACTGCTGCGCGCGCGCGGAGGGGGACACCCCTGTCAACATGACGAGCACAGCCAATGCGGCGAGGGCTGGGTGGCGTCCCGCGACGACGTGCAGGTGAGAGTGAGGCCGCGCCAAGTTCATGCCCGAGTATTCCGCGAAAAACGACGCGCAACCGCAAAGCCAGTCGCTCCGCCCGGCTTGGCTCCGCCCGACTATATCTACGCGAACCGTGGCGCCCCGGTGGCACTCATGGCGTCACAGGCGCGCCGCCACCCGCCTGCTGACTGCTAAAAACGTTCGACACGTTCGTCGAGTAGCCGTACTGACCCAGATATTTCAATTCGAAGCGGACCATGATTGTCTGGCCGTCGATGATGGCCGGGTTGTGGTAGAGATTATCCGTATACGACGCTGTTAGCACGAAGCATTCGTCGGCGTAGCGCGCCTGGAACGTATCGGAGGCCAGCTGGTCGGTTTCTAGGTCATAAGTAGCGCCGGCCGAAAGACTCCAGCGGTCGGTGAGCCTGAGACCAATCGAGCCGGAGATCTCCTCCTGAGGGGTAAGGATGCCATTCGCCAGATCGGACGCCAGGTACGAGTAGGACGTGGATCCCGTAAAGGGCCCGACGGTCGTCTGCACGCCAGCGTCCTCGCGCTCCAGAGCGTAGCTAGCCTCGTTGAAGCGCGACTGCGATATGAGCTGCAAGGCAGTGAAAGGTTGGAGGTAGGCACCGAGCACATAATCCGAGCGATTGGTCTGGAGGCCGCTGTCTGGATTGAATACCGGGTTGCCGTTGGCGTCGAGTCCGGGGTTCTGGTAGGCGTTGACGCCAGCGAGTTGGAAGCTCTCGCCCGCGAGGATGCGCGCGCGGCCGCCGTAGTTGGCCTGGAACGTGTACTGCAAGCCGACGTTGGCGCGCGTGCCGGTCTCGATGCGGTCGTATCCGGAGAACTTGTTCCAGTCGAACAGGTTTGAGTCGTCGAACACGAGGCTCTTGGCGTCGTCGTCGGGCAGCGTGCTCTGATTGACTGACGCCTGACGGGCGATGATCTGGCCGATTGGTTCGATGACGTGCGAACCGTAGCTCGCATTCGCCACCCACGGATAGGAAATGGTCACGCCCGCGAGCGCCAAACCGCGGGCCAGCGACGTGTTCTGCGTCGCTCCCTGGGGATCCTGGGGATCGACGAAGTTACTGGCCTGTAAGAGATCGCCGCGAAGCTGCGCGAACGGCGTATAGGTGAGGCCGATCGGGTCGATAAAGCGTTTGCGCCAATCAATTTCTGTAACGAGCCGGTTCATTTGCGTGGCGCCATTCACAAGGGGCGCGAACGTTGTTGGATTCTGGTCAGCGGAGAAGCTCAACGCGTTGGTGTTCCAGCGAAGCTCGCCGCCCACCCAAGGATCGGCCATCACATAATTGTAATCGAGGATCGGGTAAGAATAAGCCTTGTTGGCTTGCGCGATCTCGAAGGGGCCAATGAATTGCTGGCTGATGTAAGCATCTGCCTCCAAAGAGAAGTAATTACGCTCAGAAATGCCGGTAAGGAACACTCTGTCGACCACGTCGGTCGCTAGAATGTTGTCGAGTTTGTAGAAGCGGCGGAAGGTGTCGTCGGTTGCGGCCGTGACGTCCCACCCGAAGTGCCACCAGCTCGCGAGGTTGAAGAGCCCCTTGGTCTCGATGCTGCCGCGGAAGCCGGCGTACTGGTCGGGATTGACGATGGTTGACGGCAGATCGTTGGCGTTTTGGTCTATGCCGGCCAGCTTGATGTAGTACTGGCCGTTCTCAAGCCGATGCCGCCACTCGCCCTGCAATAGGAGTCCCTGCCGCGATAGGTACATAGGATCGACTGTGAGGTCGTAGTTGGGAGCAAGCGCGAAGTAGTAAGGAACGCCCATCCCGTAGCCAAGCGTGGTGGACCCCGCGAACTCCGGCATCAGAAATCCGGATTTCCGCTTCACCGAGGGGTCCGCGTGTTCGAAGTAGGGCGCGTAGAGCACCGGCACGCCAAACAGCTCGAACTGCGCATCCTGGTACGTGATGGTCGCGGCCTGTTGATCGTGGATGACGGTCGCAGCGCTGATACACCATAAAGGCGGCATGCCGTCGTTGGATTTGCACGGTGTGAAGCGCCCGTTGGTGAACACGGTCGTATTGCCGCCGCGCCGTATCGCGCGCTCCCCTGCGATCCGCGAGTCGTCGCTGGTCACGATGCTCAAGGACTGCACGAAGCCGTCGCGGAAGTCGTCGGTGAGCGTGTAGCGATCGGCGCGGACGATGTTCCCGTTCGGCTCTTTCAGCACCACGTTGCCAACCGCGGTCAGCGTGTTGGCGGACTGGTCGTAGACGACCTGATCGGCGGTGAGAATATAGCTGTTGTAGTAAATCTCGACGTTTCCGCGCGCGACAATGCGATTGCCGCCCGTGTCGTAGACGAGCTCATCGCCCTGCAGGTAGAGCGGTTGCGACCTGTCGACGTTGCGCGAGGGGCCGACCATCGAATTCTTTGGAAACGAACTCGATCTCTGCACGCTAGGTGAGAGCGTGCTCGGGTCCTGAGCGTGTGCGTCTTGTGCGCCGAGCAAAGTCACGGCCATCATGCACGCGAGCATAGCCAAACGCTCCCGGCCAGCTGCCTTCCGGCGCCGGCAAGGAACGCGTGACGATCCGCAACCCTCTTGCGGTGCCCGCGTGTGACGCATCACTCAGCCATCCTCCTGGTGCAACAGCACCGTAGCCGAGACAATCAAGACAAGGACCACAGGCAACCAGATTGCCGCCCATGGGGGCGCCAATCCGGCTACTCCGATCTGCCGGGAGACCTCTGATAAAAGGAAAAAGCCGAAACCCCCCACCAGTCCTGCCGTAACCATAGTCTGGATACCCCCCGCACGGAATGACCCCAACGACACAGTTGCAGCCAAAAGGACCATGGCTACGCACAGCAGCGGGCGGGAAATCAGGGATTCGTATTGAATTCGCAATCGGCCGCTAGAAAGTTTAGCCTTTTCAGCTACTTCTATCAGTGTTGGGAGCTCCCAGAAGGACACTGAGAGGAGCGTACCGAGCGCGTCAGTCACACGTTCCGGTGTAAGGTATGTGGACAGGAGATAAGTATCGAACTTCTCGGGCTCGCGGCCCAGGCGCACGACCCAAGCATTACGGATCTCCCAGAAGCCGTCGCGCAGGTCCGCGCGCGCTCCGTCGACCCGCTCCACGAAGTGGCCTTCGGGGCTGAAAACGAAGGCGGTGACGCCGGTCAGTGTGCGCCCCCGGTTGGAGGCGAGCGCGGCGCTGATCACGGACTGGCCGTCGGCGCCGTCCTGGCGCAGCCAGGAGGCGCCCGTGCGCGAGCTTAAGACGTTGGTTTCCTTTCCGAAAGCTTCCGCAAAGATGCTTTCGGCCGCCGTGCGCCCGGCGGCCGCCAGCGGGTTGAATACCGTTGCGGTCAAGGCGCCGAGAGCCAGTGCCACGAGGATGCCGGGGCGCAGGAACTGCCACACGCTCATTCCACCCGCGCGCATTACGACGAGTTCGCTCCGGCGGCTGAGCTGCATAAGCGCGGCAATGCTGCCGACGAGCACTGCGAACGAGATGAGGTACTCGGCATAGGCCGGCAGCCGTAGTAGCGCGATGAGGGCCAATGTCAGCAGCGGGACCTCTCCGTTCGTGCCCGACTGGCGCAGAAGCTCGACGAAATCGATAAGGAAGATCAGAACGGAACAGAGGAGGAACGTGACGACGATGCCCAGAAGGAAGCGGCGGGCGATGTAGCGGCCGAGGGTGCGGGGCCTGCGCATGCGGGTCAGCTCCGCGCGCCGAAGGCGCGACCCGGGAGCGCAATCAAGCGCCCGAGCGGAGCAAAAAGCATATCGGCGATGGTTGCGAGCAATGCGGCAAGCCGGTTGTTGGCGAGGCGACGGCGCGCGCGCTCGATCGACCACAGCGGCAACAGGATGGCGCCGAGGGGGAGTGCGTAGAGCATCGGGACCGCGGCGGCGTGGAGGACGACGACGTTGTTGAGCGCCAGGCCGCCGAGCCGGAGCGCGGCAGCGATGACGAAGGCGGTCGCGATCTGGCGCACGCTGCTCTGGCGCGTCGAGTGCGCCTGGCCCACTGCAGCGAGCGCAATCAGCGCAAATGCGATCGGGTAGAGCGGGTTTGACGAGCGCTCATGCAACTCCGCTCGAAACTTGCCTGGCGAGCTGATGTAGCTCTGGCTATTTGCCTGCGGGTGTAGGAGCTCGCTCAGGTAGCGCTCGCGCGGCTTCAAATCGTCGTTGTCGCCGTCGAGCTTCTTTTCGAAGCGGTCGAGGTCGACGGCGTACTTGTCGAAGGCCACGATCTGCGCCGGCTCGTCTTTGTCGGTACGCCGTACGATGTGGCCATCGCTCATGACGAGATAGTTTGAAGGCTGGCGCTTCACGATGATGCCGCGCTCGGCGAGATAGGATTGGCTCTGCGCCTTGTCGCGGGTGTCGTGCACGATGAGGCCCAAGAGCTCTCCGTTGAGCGCACGCTCGCGGATGTGGAAGGTCAGATTATCCTCGGGGCTCGAGAACTGGCCCGGTTGGATGACCTGCGTGAGGATGTCCGTGCGAACCTGCACGATGTAGTCGCGCAGGAGCCGCATGCTCCACGGCATGGCGAGGTGATTGACGAAGGCGACGAAGAGCGCCACCAGCATCGATAGCAGGATCAGCGGCTTCGCCGCCCTCCAGATCGTGGCTCCCGACGCCGTGAGCACAATGAGCTCACTGTCGCTGTTGAGGCGGTTGAGCGTGTGGATAGCCGCGATCAGCAGCGAGAAGGGGGCGATGATCGCCATCAGGTTGGGAAGCGCGAGCGTGGTCATCCTGACCAGCATCCACACGTCCTGCCCCTGTGATGTCACGACGTTGAGCTGGCGCAGTGCCAGCGCAACCCAGACGATGCCGGACAGCGATAATAGGATGATCAACAGCGCACTGCCGGCTTGCCGGAAGACGTACCTTTCGAAGATCGTCATGGACATCCGAAGAGGTAAATATCAAAGCGCGGCGTGAGATCCCCCGGTGCGCGCCCCCGGAGAATTGGCGTTTCACGCGAGCGTGGCGGAAATTCGGCTCCGTGCCAGAGACTTGCGCCAATCTGAGCGCCGCTGCGGCGTAAATGCCATAAGCAAGAACACTAGGAGAACGTGGATAGCTGCGCGCCGGTCAAAATCGCGTGGCCTATACGCAGCTTGCTTGAAACTTTACGCGCGAGTGTCTTAGCTCGCGCGTGGATGTCGCCTTTCCCGACGGCGCGAGGTTCGGGGTCTTCCGCGATCGGCAGCGGCCAGCGCGTGGATGGGAGCATCCACGAACGCCAGGGCTTTGCCTTCGCGGGCCCGACGCCGCGCCTGAACCAACCTGGAGCCCGCACCGATGACAACAAGCCTCGAGATCGTCTTCGCCCCACTCAGCGCCGAGCCGGAAGCAACGTGCCTCGTGCTCGCCGGCGAGGATATGGCGCTCGGGACGCGAGGCAAGGAACTCGACCAGCGCTCGGGCGGCGCCATCGCCAAGGCGGCCGAGGCTGCCCAGTTCAAGGGCAAGCGCAAAAGCACGGTCGAGCTGCTGGTGCCGCCGCGCATCGGTGTGAGCCGGCTCGTGCTGCTCGGTACGGGTAAGGGCGCGGATCTGAAGGAGAACGACTGGACGCTGCTCGGCGGCACGGCAGCGGGCGCGATCTCCGCGCGCAAGACGAAAAGTGCGAGCATCATTGCCGAGGCCCCCGAGACGGGCGCAACGCGCCCGGAGGCGATCGCCGCGCTCATCGCCTTCGGCGCGCAGCTGCGCCACTACGAGTTTCGCAAATATCTGACCAAGCAGAAGCAGGACGACGAGGCTACCGAGCCCGACACGCTGCAGAAGCTCGTCATCCATTGCGCCGATCCTGACAAGGCGCGGTCGGTCTTTGCGCGCCATCTGGCGGTCGCCAACGGCGTCCTCATCGCGCGCGACCTCGTCAACGAGCCCGCCAACGCGCTGGGTCCAGTCGAGTTCGCAGAGCGTACGCGTGAGCTGGAAAAGGTCGGCGTGGAGGTCGAGATCCTCGATGGCGCCGAGATCGAGAAGCTCAAGATGGGCGCGCTGCTGGCGGTCGCACAGGGAAGCGTGCGGCCGGCGCGGGTCGCCATCCTCCAGTGGCACGGCGCCAAATCGAAACGGGCCAAGCCGCTCGCCTTCATCGGCAAGGGCGTGGTGTTCGATACGGGAGGGATATCCATCAAGCCCGCGGCTGGCATGGAGGACATGAAGGGCGACATGGGTGGCGCTGCCTGCGTGGTCGGAGTGATGCACGCGCTTGCCGAGCGCAAGGCGAACGTAAACGTGGTGGGCATCATCGGGCTCGTGGAAAACATGCCGTCGGGCTCGGCAACGCGGCCGGGCGACATCGTCAAGGCCTACTCCGGCCAGACGGTCGAAATCCTCAACACCGACGCGGAGGGGCGGCTCGTTCTCGCCGACCTCATCTCCTATACGCAGGAGCGCTTCAAGCCGCGGCTCATCATCGATCTCGCCACGCTCACTGGCGCCATCATGATGGCGCTAGGCAAGGAGTATGCCGGCCTCTTTGCCAACGACGAGAAGCTCGCGCACGATCTTTTGGAGGCGTCGTCGACGACGGGCGAGAAGGTGTGGCGCATGCCGCTCGACAAGGCCTACGACAAAATGATCGAGTCCAAGAACGCGGACATCAAGAACATCGGCGGGCGCTGGGCCGGCGCGTGTACGGCGGCGGCGTTCCTCAAATACTTCGTCAAGGACACGCCCTGGGCCCACATCGATATCGCCGGCACGGCGATGGATGCGCCGAAGTCGGAAATCAACCCGAGCTGGGCTTCCGGCTGGGGTGTGCGGCTGCTCGACCGCTTCGTCGCCGACAAGTACGAGAAGGCCGAGAAGTAATGCAGCGAGATAGAAACGTCAAAATTGGCAATTTGATTTATAATGAGTAAATAAAGAACCATTCCATAATATATATTATGCGAACGAGGTATGGGTGGCATCAGCGAGTAGTCACGCGGGTCTTTCGTGAGCCCTTGGTCACAGCGGTCACAGCAGCGCGTCCTCGGTCCTGCGCACTGTCGCCGCGATCAGCGACGCATAGAGGGCGCTCACGAACCCCGACAGCACGTTGACGCTCACAACGATGCCGATGAGCCGCGCGAGCTTTTCGTCGAGCGCCACGCTCAACACCGTCACGATGAAATCGTCGAACGCCTGCTTGATCTGGAACAAGAGCTCGCTCACCTGCTCGATCGAAGGAACCGCCGGCATTTTGAAGATGATTTCCCAGCCGATGTCGGCGACGCTGACGGCGGGCAACAGGTGGGCCGCACCGAGCAGCGCGAGGCCGGCTGAGAACAACAGCCCCAGCGCGGGCGCCAGGCGAAAATAGCCCCAGCGCATGGGCAGCGCCTCTGCGCGGATCGAAAGCAGCCGCAGCACGCTGCCACCGAGATAGACGCAGACGCCGAACAGGATCGCTACCCAGTAGAGGCGGTCCGTGTTCGTGCCAGCGAAGGTGAAGAGCGCGGAGATGCCGGCGACCACGCCCTTGAAGGTCGCCTCGAACGATCCGATGAGCGCGGTGATGATGGTGCCGCGCTTGATCAGCGCCCCGAAGTAGAAGGGAAGCTCGTAGCGCAGGCGCGCGACCTCGAGGTGCAATCCCAACAGGAAGCTCAAGCCGGCCGTCACCGCCGCGAACAGGAATGGGTAGTGAAACGCGAAAGCGGCGATGCCGACAACCGCCGCCAGCTCGGCCGCCATGATGAGCCCGTTGACGAATATGCGCAGGATGATCATCGGCCGCCCCACGGGGTGCGCGTGACCTTGGCGCAGCACCCCTCCCCTACGGCGCGAGCCTAGCGCGAAGCGATAGAGCGGAACAGTGGGTCCGCAGCCTCAGCGGAGCGATGAGACAGTTTGCGGCTGCTTGCACACCGCGTCGCGAGTGCGCGCCATCTGTGCCTCGAACGGGAACGAGCGCCGAAAGGCGCGGAACTGCCCGCCGGTGTCGCCGATAATCTGCATGGTGAGCGGCTTGCCTTCCTCGAGCGGGAAGATCGTTGCGCGCACGGTATAGGGTTCCGTTCCCGCCGCCAGCTCGAGCGTCCCCTCGAACTGTGCGTTGCCTTCCTCGACGACGCCGGGGTTGAACTTGAGCGCGGTGCCCGCACACGTGTCGTTGGCCGCGACGCGAATGCCGCACCAGCCTTCGCCGCAGGCGACGATGTCAAGAGTGAGCTTGCCGCCGGCCTCGCGCGCGTAGGTGTCACCCTCCCAGCGCCCAGCGACGTCGGCTACCTTGATGTCGGCGGCAATCGCATCGGTGACGAGCGGCGCCGCCGCCGCCAGAACACAAATCACGCTCAAGGTACGCTTCAACATGGCTCGCCTCTAACCTCGCTGACTGATGCACAACGCCGCGACGAGAGCAATTCCGGCAGGCGAATTTGTGTCGCGCGTCAGTCGCTTCGCCGCGCAAACTCCGCGACTTGCGGTCATTTTCTTGGTCTTGCTGCTTGCTGTCCCGACCGCCCTCGTCGCCATTGCGGAGGGCGCGGCGCTGACGCCGTTGCCCTTCAACCTCTTCGTCGTCGACCAGCGCCTGCCCGGCATCTTCAAGTTGCACATGCTGGCATCGGGTGCCGCCATGTTGCTCATCCCGCTGGTGATCGTCCTGCGCCGGCACCGTGCATGGCACCGGCCGCTGGGGCGTGTCGCGGCCACGGCGGTCGTCCTCGGCGCCCTGACGTCGCTGCCGGTTGCCGCGGCGAGCCACTCCGTCGCCATGGCGCGGGCCGGCTTCTTCGCGCAAGGGGTCGTGTGGCTAACACTGATCGCGCTGGGAGTCACCGCGATCCGCCGCAAGCAGATCGCGACGCACCAACGCCTCATGCTGGCGATGGCGGCCGTTGCCTCGGGCGCACTGTGGGTGCGCCTCGGGACTACCATCGCCACGTCCTGCGACCTGCCGTTCGACCCGATCTACGGATGCGCCGCCTGGGCCGGATGGATGGTACCGCTCGCCATTGTTTGGGTATTCCCGCCGCCGCTGATGCTGGGCGCGCCTAGAGCCACCCTCGCCTCGCCTCGCCGCTTCGACTAGTTTGCGGCGCATGACGCCATCCAAAGACATCTCCCGTCTCATCGAAATCATGGCCGCGCTGCGCGACCCCGACGGCGGCTGTCCCTGGGACCTCAAGCAAACATTCGCGACGATCGCGCCCTACACGATCGAGGAGGCCTACGAGGTGGCCGATGCGATCGCGCGCGGCGATCTCGAAGATCTCAAGGACGAGCTTGGCGATCTTCTACTGCAGGTCGTCTATCACGCGCGTATGGCCGAGGAGCGCGACGCATTCGCGTTCGCAGATGTGGTGGAGGCGATTACGACGAAGATGATCCGCCGCCACCCGCACGTGTTCGGTACGGCGGAAGAGCGCGCGGCCGGCGCCGCATCGGGCTTTTGGGATCGCGCCAAGGCCGCAGAGAAAGCTGCAAACACCGACGCAGGGCTGCTCGACGACGTGCCGGTCGCATTGCCCGCTCTGACGCGCGCGATCAAGTTGCAGAACAAAGCGGCGAAGGTTGGCTTCGACTGGCCATCGCTGACGCCGGTGCTGGCGAAGCTCAAGGAGGAGCTCGCCGAGCTCGAGCACGAGATCGCGTCGGCTCCGAAAGGCGACGCCACATCGCGCGCGATCGAGGAGGAGTTCGGCGATCTTCTGTTCGTCGTCGCCAACGTGGCACGCCACCTCAAGATCGATCCCGAGAGTGCCTTGCGCGCGGCGAACGAGAAATTCACTCGCCGCTTCCGCCACATCGAGGCGCGGCTCATCGAGCGCGGGCGCAGTCCAGCGCAGTCGAACCTCGCGGAGATGGATGCGCTTTGGGACGAGGCGAAGGCCAAAGGTCTTTGAGAACGCGGGGCGCGGTACCGCCCGGCGGAAACGACGGAACTTGTACACAGGACCAAGGCGACGCGCGGAATCTGCCGCGGGATCAATCGCCGGCAGCTCATTGGAACCGGCGGACGGGAACGCGAGTTCGTAGGCATCTTAAGGAGATAACCGTTGCTTGCGATGCCGGGCCCACGCCCCGGGCCGACCGACGATCGTGGCGTGATCATCGGCAGTGCAATCGCCTGCTTCATTTTGTTGGCTTGCGTTGTTTTGGCAGCCAAGCTGTGTTGGCCGGGCGAGTTGGCCGACAACGGCCGCCACGAGCACATGGCCAAGGCTCGCTCGCCTTCCACGTTTTACGTCTCAGGCATCTTGTCACCGACTGCGGAGGTTCACATGCTGGGTAGGTATTTTGCGCTGATCGGCGCAATCGGGGTCGCCGTCACTCTTGCGGGAGCTCCCGCGCTGGCGAAGGGCGGCGAAAAGGCGTTGAAGCTTCTCGACACCGACAATGACGGCACCGTCGACCTCGCCGAGGCGAAGAAGGCGGCGACCGCCGTATTCGACAAGCTCAACAAGGACACTGACGGCACGATCGACACCAAGGAGCTCGGCGGCCGGCTGTCGAAGAAGGATCTCGAAGCCGCCGATCCCGACAAGGACGGCACGCTGACGAAGGACGAGTACCTCGCGCTCGTCGAGGCGCGCTTCAAGGCGGCCGATCCCGACAATGACGGCAAGCTCGATGCCAAGGAGCTCAACTCGGCAGCCGGCAAGGACCTCGTGAAGCTGCTTAAGTAACGGGCGAGGCGTTCGCCCTCGTCAAGGCAGCCCCAGCGCGGAGCTTATCGCTCCGCGCTTTTTGCTTTAGACCGCTGTTAGTGCGGCGCCCGCGCGGCGCACTTGCGCGTTGAGCCGCTCTCTCTTTTCAGCCGCGATGCGCACCCGCGCTTTCACTTCCCCAGTTTCGAGGTCCTCGCGCGCAAGGACCTCGCTTTCTTCATAGAGCCAGTTCACGAGACGACCTTCGTGTGCCGGGATTAAGAGCTCGACGATTGAGTCCGCGTGGCCGAGGCGGGCATCGAGGGCGTCGAGCAGCGCGTCGATCCCCTCGCCTGTCGTCGCGGAAACGAGCGCGGGCTTGCGCTCTACCCACTGCGCGGCGCTCATCGCCTCCGCGCGCGTCACCGGGCTCAGGAGATCGATCTTGTTCCACACCTCGAGGATGTGGCCGTCGGCGGCCAGCGTGTCGATGCCAAGATCGGCTAGCACCGCCTCGACGTCACGCGCCTGGTTGTCGGTCTCCTCGTGGGCGATATCGCGCACGTGTAGGATGAGATCGGCCTCGATCACCTCTTCGAGCGTGGCGCGGAAGGCGGCGACGAGCGTCGTTGGCAGATCGGAGATGAAGCCGACGGTGTCGGACAGGATGATGCGGCGGCCGCTCCGCAGGCGCACCTCGCGCATGGTGGGGTCGAGCGTGGCGAACACTTGCTGCTTGGCAAGCACGTCGGCGCCGGTGACGCGGTTGAATAGCGTCGACTTGCCGGCATTGGTGTAGCCGACGATGGCAACGACGGGATAGGGCACGCGGCGTCGCCCCTTACGGTGCAATTCGCGGGTGCGCACGACCACCTCGAGCTCCTTGCGGATAGCGGTGATGCGCTCGTCAATCATGCGGCGGTCGAGCTCGATCTGCGCTTCGCCCGGGCCACCGAGGAAGCCATAGCCGCCGCGCTGGCGCTCCAAGTGCGTCCACGTGCGCACGAGCCGGCTCTTCTGGTAGGAAAGATGCGCGAGTTCGACTTGCAGCCGCCCCTCGCGGGTGCGCGCACGTCGCCCGAAGATCTCCAGGATCAAGCCGGTGCGATCGAGAACCTTTACGTTCCAGGCGCGCTCGAGGTTGCGCTGCTGGATCGCCGAGACCGGGTGATCGACGATGACGAGCGCAATCTCGTGTGCGGCGATGAGCGAGTTGAGCTCTGCGACCTTGCCGCGGCCGAATAGCGTGGCGGGGCGCGGGGTGGCGACGGGAATGAGTTGCTTTTCGATGACCGCGAGGTCGATCGCCTCGGCGAGGCCGTTTGCTTCGCTCAATCGGTCCTTGGCCGAATGCAGGGGCGCCCGGGGGCGACTCGCTGCATCGGCTTGCACTGGACGTGGGCGCTGAGGGCGTTTCAGCTCAGGAACCAAGACGAGCGCACGCACGCGGTCTCTGCGCTGTGCCTGCTCTTCCCCCCGTTCCGCCGCTCCTATGTCAACGCGTTCGTCGATGACCTTTACCGCTCCGGGTTAGGCCTCGGTCGTCTCCGTCTCCATGAGATGGACGGGCTGGCCGGGCATGATGGTCGAGATCGCATGCTTATACACGAGCTGCGAGTGACCGTCCCGTCGCAGGAGCACACAAAAGTTGTCGAACCAGCTCACGATGCCCTGAAGCTTCACGCCATTGATGAGGAAGATCGTCAGCGGCGTCTTGTTCTTGCGCACGTGGTTCAGGAAGGTGTCCTGAAGGTTTTGGACTCGATCTGCACCCATTGTTTTTATCCGCCTGTTCTAGGTCTGCGTGGGGTACTTCGTCCGCTCGACCGAGCGATCGTCTGTAGTGCAATATAATAACGTTTTGCCGCAGTGCACCTTAAAAGATATACCAATTTCTCTTGCGAAAAGAAGCCGTTCACGCGCTCGAAATGTCGGCAAATTGGTGAAATTTCGAGCGCAGCCGCCGGCTGATCGGCCCCGGTTTTCCGTCCCCCACCACCCTCCCGTCGATGCGCACCACCGGCATCACGGTGTTGGTGGCGGAGGTAATGAACGCCTCGCGAGCCTGCAAGGCCTCCTCTAGGCGAAACGGGCGCTCGCGGAAGTCGACATTCTCATCCTTCAGTACGTCGATCAGCGTGGCGCGAGTCACCCCGGGGAGAATAGCCGGGTCGAGTTGCCGAGTGATGACAACCCCGTCGTTGGTGACGATCCAGGCGTTGCTCGAAGCACCCTCGGTGACGAAACCATCGGCATCGACGAACCAGGCCTCGCGCGCACCTTCGCTTCGTGCCGCCTCCTTGGCTAGCACGGCCGGCAGCAGCATCACCGTCTTGATCTCGGAGCGCCGCCAGCGGATGTCCGGCATGGTCTTGATGGCGATGCCCGTCTCCGCCGAGGCCTTCTGTGAGTCAACCGCCAGCGGACGCGCGAGGCATACGACCGTGCGCGGCACATCGGAAGCTGGAAACGCGAACTCGCGTGGGCCTTCCCCGCGCGTCACCTGCAGGTACACGAGACCGTGGCGGACGCGGTTGCGGCGGATCGTTTCGCGCATGACGTGGGCGAGAGCCGCCGCACTCATGGGAGCATCGATCTTGAGTGCGGCAAGCGAACGCGCGAGCCGTGCCATGTGCCGAGGCTCGTCGACGAGATGCCCCGCGCGCACCTCGCACACCTCATAGACTGAATCGGCGAACTGAAAGCCGCGGTCCTCCACGTGGACTGCGGCTTTCGCGTACGGCAAATAGCGGCCGTTGACGTAGACGATGCGGGTCACAGAGCCCCCGAAGCCATAGGCCGCACCCTAGACTTGCAGCATCACGCCTGCCGGATCTCGGCAGTGCGGTGCTCGGAGGAGACGCCCAGCGCCCGCAGCTTGCGATGCAGCGCCGACCGCTCCATTCCGACGAATTCGGCCGTGCGCGAGATGTTGCCGCCGAAACGGTTGATTTGTGCCAGCAGGTACTCGCGTTCGAAGATCTCGCGCGCCTCGCGCAACGGCAGCGACATCAGGTGCTCAGCGCCGCCGTTGACGGGGAGCGGTACGTTCGAGCCGATCTCCTCCGGCAGCATGTCGGCGGTGATGACAGCGTTGGGATCGCCGCCGGCGAGGATCATCAGCCGCTCGATGTTATTGCGCAGCTCGCGCACGTTGCCCGGCCAGTCGTGCGCCTGCAGCACGGCGATGGCGTCCTCTCCGATGCGACGCGGAGCGAGACCCGAGGCGCTGCTGAGCTGGCCGACGAAGTACTGGATGAGGTCGGGGATGTCCTCGCGGCGCTCTGCAAGACCCGGCACCCGCAGCGGCACGACGTTCAAGCGGTGGTAGAGATCCTCGCGGAACCGTCCCTCTGCGATCTCGCGCTCGAGGTCGCGGCTCGTCGACGTAATGATGCGCACGTCGACCGCCACCTTCTGCGCGCCGCCCAAGCGCAAGAACTTCTGCTCCACGAGCACGCGCAGCACCTTGCCTTGCGTCTCGAGCGGCATATCCGCGATCTCGTCGATGTATAGCGTGCCGCCGTGCGCCTCTTCGAGCGCGCCGACCTTGCGCGGCGCACCGGAGCGGTCCTCGGTGCCAAACAGCTCCTCCTCGACGCGGTCAGGTGCCATGGCGGCCGCGTTCAGCACGACGAAGGGTGCGTCCGCACGCGCCGATTTTAGGTGGAGGACGCGCGCGGCGAGTTCCTTGCCGGACCCCGAGGGCCCGCGGATCAGGATACGGCTATTGGTCGGCGCGACGCGGTCGATAGCGTTGCGGAGCTGGTTTATGGCGGAGGATTTACCGATCATCTCGGCGCTGATGCTCGAGCGCTCGCGCAGCTCCTTGACCTCACGCTTAAGTTGGAATGCCTCCAACGCGCGCAGAGTGACGAGGATCAGCCGGTCGGCCTTGAACGGCTTCTCGATGTAGTCATAGGCGCCGCGCTTGATGGCGGTGACGGCCGTCTCGATGTTGCCATGGCCGGAAATGATGACGACGGGGAGATCAGGGTAGCTGCGCTTCATGTAGGAGAGCACCTCGAGACCATCGAGGCGGCTTCCCTGCAGCCAGATGTCGAGAATGACGAGGTGGGGGCGCCGCTCCTCGATTGCCCGCAGCGCCTCGTCACTGTCGCGCGCAAGCCGTGCGTTGTGACCCTCGTCCTCGAGGATGCCGGCCACGAGATCGCGGATGTCGGCCTCGTCGTCGACGATGAGGATGTCTGCTGGCATCGGTCGCTCCTTCAGTCGAATTCGGTCAGGCCTGCTGGGCCGGAGGTTGTTGGGTCTGCGGGGGTGAAGGCTCTGGCCGCGCGGATACGCGCGCATCATCCAGAGGCAGGGTTATGCGGATGAGCGCGCCACCGGTGCGCCCCGGCGCTATGGGCGCGTCCTCGAGCGTGAGCGTGCCGCCATGCTGTTCGGTGATCTTCTGCACCATGGCGAGCCCCAGCCCGGTGCCCTTGTGGCCCTTCGTGGTGACGTAAGGCTCGAGCAGGCGCGCTCGGTTCTGCTTGGGTAGCCCGATGCCGTTGTCGATCACCTCGATGGTCACGCGGTCGCCTTTCGGCGTGACGACCGTCTCGACGCGGCCGCGCCAGCCGTTGGTCTTGACGTGGGTCTCCTTGGCGGCTTCGACCGCCTCGCTGGCGTTCTTCACGAGATTGGTGACGGCGCGCGTGATGAGACGGCGGTCAAACGACATGAGCAGCGGCTTGTCGGGCAACCGCAGCACGTACTGGATGTCGGGGTGGCCTTCGCGGAACAGCACGATCGGCTCTTGTACGGCGTGGCGCAGGTCGTGGCGTCCCATCTCGGGCTTGGGCATGCGCGCGAACTCGGCAAACTCATCGACCATGGACTTCAGGTCGCCCACCTGGCGCTCGATCGTCGTCGTGAGCTTGTCGAAGGTCTCGCGGTCGGTCGTAATGTGCTTGGCGTACTTCTTGCGCAGACGCTCGGCGGAAAGCTGGATCGGCGTCAACGGGTTCTTGATCTCATGCGCGATGCGCTGGGCGACGTCCGCCCATGCGGCTGTGCGCTGCGCCACCACGAGATCGGTCACGTCGTCGAAGGTCACGACCGAGCCGACATCCCCGCCGCTGGCGCTCTCGCGCGTCACCATGACGGCGAACGTGCGCTCGTCTCCGCGGCGCTGGTACGTCACTTCATCCTGCGCGCGTATCTTGAGTGTGTGCTCCTCCCTTTTGTCGAGGGCCGCGGCAAAGGCGGGGAGCACGTCCTTAAGCTTCTTGCCCACGAGATCGCTATCGGCGAGGCCCAGCAGATCGACTGCAGCGCGGCTGACGAGCGTGATGCGGTCCTGGCTGTCGAGCCCGATGACGCCGGCGGAGACGCCCGAAAGCACGGCCTCCATGAATTGGCGTCGCTCGAGGAGCTGTTCGTTTACGGTGACCAGCGCGTCGCGCTGGTGCTTCAATTCCCGCGTCATGGTGTTGAACGTCTTCGAGAGCCGCCGCAGGTCGCCTTCGCCCCGTTTCTCGGGCAGCTCGACCATCAAGTTGCCCTTGGACACCTCCTGCGCCCCCGCGATGAGACGGCGGATTGGAGAAACGAAACGTCCAGCGAACCACAAGCCCACCCAGATCGCGGCCAGCAGCGCCGTCATCGAGGTCATCAGGTACATCAGCGCGTGCGCGATCTTGAGACCGCCACGGGCCCTGCGCAGCCGATTGAACTCGTCGACATTCTGCGCCGTGAGTTGCAGGTGGTGCATCACTATGGGGCTGACGCCGCGCGCGACGTACAGGAACTTCCCCGGATACTTCTCGAGCTTGGTCACTGCTGAGACGCGGTAGCTCTGAGCTGTCGGCATCAACAGCGGTACCTGCCCGGCTTCGGCTTCCGCGATCACCTGGTCCGGCGGCGACTTGTAGGTCAGCTTGGAGTTCTCGGTCGCCTCAACGACCGGGCTACCGTCGCGCTCGATCACATAGGCAGCAGGAAGATCGCGCAGGCCGGCCTGCACCATGACCAGCCGCTGCAGCTTGGTCGCGTTACCCCCGACGGAGTCGGCGGCCGCATCGAGATCGCGCGCCATGTTGACGATGTCGGTGCGGATCACCTGGCCGTGCTCGTCCAGGTAGGCATCGGCGACGTCGAGCGAGCTCGACACGATCTCGCGTGTGCGGGTGGAGAACCAACTGTCGAGCGAGCGCGAGAAGGTTACGGTGGCACCGACCGCCACCAGCAGCGTCGGCAGCGCGGCGATGACGCTGAACAGCGCCACAATACGAATGTGCAGCCGAGCGCCGGGTATGCGCTCGCGCCAAGCGCGGGCGAGGCCGACCACCTGCCAGGTCAGCAACGCGATCATCGCGATGATGAGCACGACGTTGACGAAGAGGACGATAACGACAACCTCGCCGCGCGGCGGGATCGGCGTCAGGCCGGTCAGGATCAGGTAGGTCGCGAACGCGGAGACGAGCGAGAGCAGGACGATGCCCGAGCCTATACGGACAGCCCGATCGCCCGGGTTGAGGGCGGAGGGCCCATCACCCAGGTCAGGACGTCGCTGCGCTGCAACGTGGGCGTCCGGCATCTTTGCGAACTCTTAAATTCAGGGGCGGACTAAGCGTCCCGGGTCTCGCGAGGCGGTCGTAGACGGACGGGAAAAGGAAGCGCCGCGCGCTGCCCTATTGCCGTCGGCCATTGGCTTCGTACCAAAACAACAGACTGTGACATTTTCGCGACGTGTCCGATGGGTAACGCAAGTAGGCCTACGAGGCAAGCGCTGACCGCTTGTCGTTGTAAATCAAGGACGAGTTTTAGCGTTGTTAGGGCTGAGGGGTCCGAAACACGCGGATATCCAAGGCCCTGATGCGAGACCGCAGCGTGTTGCGGTTTAACCCCAGAAGCTCTGCCGCTCGGATCTGGTTGCCTCGGGTGGCCGCCAGCGCCGCGGTCAGCAGGGGCAGCTCAACCTGGCGGATGACGCGCTCGTAGAGTCCGGGCGGCGGCAGCTCCTTGCCAAAGCCGGCAAAGTATCCGTTGAGGTAGCGCTCGACCTGCTCGCTCAGGTCCTTGGCATCCGCGCTGCCGCGATCGCCCGACTTGTCGGGCAACGCTTCGGCCAGCTCCTGTTCGATGATCGGCGCGGTTAGCGTGTCCTGAGGGTAAAGGGCGGCCACGCGGCGCACGAAGTTTTCGAGCTCACGGATGTTACCGGGCCACGGATGCGCCTTGAGCCGATCGATGGCTGCCGTCTCGATCGACTTCTGGCCGAGGCCTTCGCGGGCGGCTTGGCGCAGGAAGTGGCGCACGAGGTCGCCGACGTCCTCCAGTCGCTCGCGCAGCGGCGGGATGCGGATCGGCACGACGTTGAGGCGATAGAACAGATCCTCGCGGAACAGGCCCTGCTGGATTTGCGACTTGAGGTCGCGATGGGTGGCGGCGATGATGCGCACGTTGGTCTTGATGGGCGTGCGCCCGCCCACGGTCGTGTACTCGCCCTCCTGCAGGACGCGCAACAAGCGCGTCTGCGCGTCGAGCGGCAT
Organism: uncultured Alphaproteobacteria bacterium; assembly: GCA_963745205.1. Taxonomy (GTDB): domain Bacteria; phylum Pseudomonadota; class Alphaproteobacteria; order Rhizobiales; family Hyphomicrobiaceae; genus Hyphomicrobium_A. Next base: position 161,209 of record CAVUWX010000007.1, on the reverse strand, counting down.
GTCGCCGATCTCGTCGAGGAACAGCGTGCCGCCTTCGGCCTGCTCGAAGCGGCCCTGCGTGCGTGTCTGCGCGCCGGTGAAGGCGCCCTTCTCGTGCCCGAACAGCTCGCTCTCGACCAGCTCGCGCGGGATCGCCGCCATGTTGATCGCGACGAACGGCCCCTGCCGCCGCCGCCCGTAATCGTGCAGCACGCGGGCGACCAGCTCCTTGCCGGTGCCGCTCTCGCCGTTGATCATGACCGTGAGATCGGTCTGCGTCAGGCGCGCGAGGACGCGGTAGATTTCCTGCATCGCCGGCGAGCGGCCGATGAGGGGCAGTTCCTCGTTCTCGATCTCCTGGGTCGGACGCTGCAAGCGCCGCCCCGGCTGCGTCAGCGCGCGGCCGACGACGGCCACCACCTCGTTGAGATCGAAGGGTTTCGGCAGGTACTCGTAGGCGCCCTTTTCGGCGGCCGTGAGCGCCGTCATCAGCGTGTTCTGCGCGCTCATCACGATGATCGGCAGGTCCGGCCGGATCTTCTTGATGCGTGGGATCAGGTCGAAGGCGTTCTCGTCCGGCATCACCACGTCCGTCAGCACGACATCGCCTTCGCCCTGACTGACCCAGCGCCACAGCGTAGTGGCGTTGCCGGTCGCGCGCGGAGCATAGCCGGCGCGCGCGAGCGCCTGATTGAGAACCGTGCGGATCGCAGTGTCGTCGTCGGCAATTAGAACGGTGCCACGGGCCATGTCCTACCTCGGGCTCGAGCGTTGGTTCGGGGCGGTCGCGCGTTCTTGCATGGGCAAGAGGACGCGAAAGATGGTTCGCGATGGCTCGCTGTCGCACTCGATGATGCCGCCGTGGTCGTTGATGATCTTGGCGACGAGCGCGAGGCCGAGCCCGGTTCCGTAGGGCTTGGTGGTGACGAAGGGATCGAACATATGCTCCTTCAGATGATCGGGGACGCCGGGACCGTTGTCCTCGATCTGAATCATCAGCGGGAGGCTGATGCGCGTGTCAGAGCCCTGCATCGACAAGCGGACACCCGGCCGAAACGAGGTCTGCATGACGATGCGGCCCTGCTGCTTGTTGTCGCCGATGGCTTCCGCCGCGTTCTTGGCGAGGTTCAAGAAGACCTGGACGAGTTTGTCGCGATTGCCCGGAATGGGGGGCAGCGAGGGATCGTAGTCCTCGGTGAAGCGGATGCCGCGCGCAAAGCCCGTCTCGCTAATGCGGCGCACGTGCTCGAGCACGTCATGGATGTTGACCGGCTCCTTGGCTAGCGGGCGCTCGTCGCCAAAAACTTCCATGCGGTCGACGAGGTTGCGGATGCGGTCGGTCTCCGAGCAGATCAGCTGCGTCAGTGCCCGATCTTCATCCGACGAGCCGGCCTCGAGAAGCTGGGCGGCGCCGCGAATGCCCGACAGCGGGTTCTTGATCTCGTGCGCGAGTACGGAGGCAAGGCCTGACGCGGACCGCGCGGCGGCGCGATGTGTGAGCTGCCGCTCGATCATCTGCGCCATGTTGCGCTGCTGCAGCATGAGCACCACGAGATTTGGCTGATCCGCGAGCGGGCCGCCGTAAACATCGACGAGCTTTGGTCCCGGCAGCTTCGGAGTCGCGATCTCGACGCTGTACTCATTGACCGTTGATCCCGACCGCCGCACCTGCTCAACGAGCGCCAGCAGCGGGCAGCCGAAGCCCAGTACGTCGTCGAGGCGCAGGCGTTTGAGAAGCGCGATGCCGGTCGAGAGGAACGCTTCGGTCGCGGCGTTCGCATAGACGATGCGGTTGTCCTCCGCGAGCACGAGGATGGGATGGGGAAGGGCCGCGAGCAGAAGATCGTGCTCGACGGGACGCCGCGTTGGCGCCGGAGGGCGGTGGCTGGTCGCCGTCTTGGTCATGCCGCAGCCTCGCTAGAATCCGCGTAGAATTCCGCAAGACCCTCCAGGACGAGCGAGGCGCTCTCCTCGGTGCACAGCCGCTTGCGCCAGGCCTTGATCGTCTCGGCCGCGCGGCCGCTCTTTTCCAGATACCAGCCGATGTGCTTGCGCGCGTTGCGTAAGCCGAGGCTCGAGCCGTAGTGCGAGAGCATGCTCTCGACGTGCTCGCGCGCGATGTGGCCCTGGTCCTCGTGCGGCGGCGGAGGTGGCATGCGGCCCCCAGCCAGATAAGTTGCGACGCCGCCCGGCAGCCACGGGGCGCCGTAGGCGCCGCGGCCGATCATGACGCCTGCCGCCGCGGACGCATCCAACGCCTGCCGCGCGTCCTCGGCCGTGCCGATGTCGCCGTTGACAATGACCGGGATGGTGACGGCGCCCGTCACCTCTTTCACCGCACTCCAATCGGCGCGGCCCTTGAAGAACTGACAGCGTGTGCGCGCGTGCACCGTGATGAGCTGCACGCCGGCGGCCTCGGCGCGTCGCGCGAGCTCGGGCGCGTTGCGACTGCGATCATCCCAGCCGAGCCGCATCTTGAGCGTCACGGGAACGCGCACGGCACGCACAACGGCGGCGATGAGGCTCAGCGCGTGATCGAGATCGCGCATGAGCGCGCTGCCCGAAAGCTTGCCCGTCACCTCGCGCGCCGGGCAGCCCATATTGATGTCGACGACATCGGCGCCGAGCCCTTCCGCGACGCGGGCGCCTTCCTCCATCCAGCGGCTCTCGCGGCCGACGAGCTGGATGACGAACGGCTTGAGGTCGGCGCCGGACGTACGCCGCACCACGTCGGCGCGCTGGCGTACGAGTTCCTCGCATGCGACCATCTCCGACACGACGAGGCCGGCGCCGAGCCGGTGCGCGAGCCGGCGGAACGGCAGGTCGGTCACGCCCGACATGGGGGCGAGGAAGGCGGCATTCGGCACGGTCAGCGGGCCGATCTTCAGGGCGGCAGCGAGCATTCTTACGGGGATCTCCCGGAAAACTGCCTAGCAAATGGGCAACTAGAGAAGGTGCCCTCGAATTGTGCAGAATAGGCGTAACCTAGTTACTTCGCAAGCGCGAACAAATTCCCCCTCCACATTGCCCCGAGCGAGGGGGCCGTCTAAGCAATGCCAACTGAATTCTCGGCTCGAGCAGCGATGGCAACGACGGTAGCGGTGATTGTGGCGGGCGGTCGGGGCGAGCGCCTGCGCGGTCAGAGCGATATTCCCAAGCAGTATCTCCCACTTGCTGGAGCGCCCGTGTTGGCCCACTCGCTCCGCGTGTTGGCTAACCACCCCAAGATCGACCGCACCCAGGTCGTCATTCATCCAAACGACCGGGACCGCTACGACGCTGCGGCGGGGCCGTTTGCCGCACGTCTCGCCGGGCCTGTCGCCGGGGGCCAGACGCGGCAGGAATCCGTGCGCCGCGGGCTCGAGGCGCTGGAGGTCATGGCGCCCGAGTACGTGCTGATCCACGACGCCGCGCGCCCGTTTCTGACGGCCGACCTGGCGACACGCCTGCTGGCCGCGCTCGACGACCATGAGGGAGCCATCGCGGCGGAGCCCGTTACCGACACGCTGAAGCGCGCATCCGCAGACGGTCTCATCGCCGACACGGTCGACCGTGCAAACCTGTGGCGCGCACAAACGCCGCAAGCCTTCCGCTTCCCCGACATTCTCTCCGCCCATCGCCGGGCCGCCGCGGCCGGCAAGGACACGTTCACAGACGATGCGGCGCTCGCTGAGTGGGCGGGATTGCGCGTTCAGCTCGTGGCGAGCCCAGGCAACAACATGAAGCTGACGACGCGGGAGGATTTTGCACTGGCCGAGCGTCTGCTCGGCGGTGCTCCGCCTCTACTCGAGCCTCGCAACGGCAGCGGCTTCGATGTGCACGCCTTCGCGCCCGGCGACCATGTTTGGCTATGCGGGGTGAGTGTCCCCCACACCCAGCGCCTTGAGGGCCATTCGGACGCGGACGTCGCCCTCCACGCGTTGACGGACGCAATCCTCGGCGCCATCGGCGACGGCGACATCGGAGAGCACTTTCCGCCGAGCGATGCTGCGTGGCGCGGCGCCCCCTCGCGGCTGTTCCTGGAGGATGCGCTGAAGCGTGTGCGCGCGCTCGGCGGCCGCATAAGCAACGTCGACGTGACGATTCTTTGCGAGGCGCCCAAGATTGGTCCGCACCGCGCCCCGATGCGCCAATCGATCGCGCAGATGTTGCAGATCGATCCCAGCCGCGTCGGGGTGAAGGCGACGACCATGGAGGGCCTCGGTTTCGTCGGCCGCCGCGAGGGAATAGCGGCCCTTGCCAGCGCACTGATTCTGCTGCCTGCCTGAGCTGCGGGCATTTTCATCCGTCCACGACTCGTTGACCCATGCGACAGAATCGCGGCATCAAGCTGTTGGGGGTTGTATCGCCACGAACACAAAGGACGCGGGGGCCGACATGAACGTGATGACACACACGCTCGAGCGAAAGCCGGCGGAGACCGCCAGCATCGCCGACATTGCCGAGATGACTGCGGGTGCGTGCGTTGCAACGCGAGTGCGCCAGCTCTCGCGTATCGTTACGCGCGTTTACGACGACGCCATGCGCCCTCTGGGGATCACGGCGAGCCAGTACACGCTGCTTGCCCAGCTCGCGGCGCGCGACAGCATCACCGCGGTCGAGATCGGCCATGACCTCGACATCGAGAAGTCGACGCTCTCGCGCAATCTGAAGCGCTTGTTGGCGCTGGGGCATATCAACATGGATCCGCCAGCCGGGCGGCGCGGGCGCGGCCTGCACCTCACCGCCAAGGGGCAAGCCGTGTTGAAGGACGCCTTCCCGATCTGGCAGGACGCACAGAAGCGGACCGTGTCCGCCATGGGCGCGGAGAGCCGCAACATGCTCGACAGCCTGCTGCGCGAGGCCGAGAAGCTCGCGCCGATTTGACGGTTCCGCAGGCCAGCAAGACAGTACGACCGCATTGTCGGCCCCCGGTTGATTGTCTTGCGGCATGAAGGCGCTGTTTCCTGTCGATCTCATTCGTGACGCCGAGGCGCTGCTCGCGGAGCTGAAGTGCCGCGGCTTGCGCCTCGCGACGGTCGAGAGCTGCACCGGCGGTTTGGTCGCCGTGCTGTTGACCGAGATCGCGGGCGCATCGGCTGTCGTCGAGCGCGGCTTCATCACCTATTCGAACGACGCCAAATCCGAGCTCGTCGGAGTCGATCCGGCGCTGATCGCCGCGCATGGCGCCGTCAGCGAAGAGGTCGCGCGTGCGATGGCCGAGGGCGGCCTAGCGCACGCGCCCGTCGGCTTCGTCATTGCCGTGACCGGGATTGCGGGGCCCGACGGCGGCAGTGTGGAGAAGCCGGTCGGGCTCGTCTACCTGGCGGTCGCGAGCAAGGTTGGCGCGACGTTGACGCGCGAATGCCGCTTCGGGAGCATCGGCCGCACGCAGATCCGGCTGGCAAGCGTCAGAGCGGCCGTCGACCTGGCACGGGCTGTTCTCTCCGAAGGTCCAAGTTAGGCATTTCGCACACCGCACAGTATGCTCCGGGTGTGGCCTCAGCAGGGTTCATCGCATGAGCATTCGCCCGCCCTCGATCCGCCATCTGGCTGGCGCTGCCGGCCTCCTCGCCGCGTTGGCGACCGCCCCCGTCTCCGCCGCCGACCTGACCGTGCGCGCGATGGCCGAGCGGCTCTATCTCGCCGATGCCGCGCATCCCGTCGATTTCAGCCACCACAATCTGCGCGAGCTCGACATGAGCGGGCTCGACTTCAAGGGCGCCAAGCTCGCGGGCAGCGATCTCTTCGGCGCCGACCTCACGGGCGCCGATCTGTCGAAGGCCGATTTGAGCGCAGCGCGGCTCGACCGCGTCGTCATCATCGGTGCGCGCTTTGATGGAGCGAACCTGGCGGGAGCGAGCCTGTTGCGCCCCTCCAACTTCTCGACGCTCGCAGCTTTGCCCAGCGAGGCCGCGAGCTTCGCCGGGGCGGATCTGCATGGCGCCAAGCTGTTCGGGCGCTTCACCCGCGCCAATTTGAAGGGTGCCAATCTCCAAGGCGCTACGCTCGCCCCGTTCGGGCGCACCGGGTTCATCGAGCATCTATGGCGCACCGAGCTTATGGGTGCCGATCTTTCGGGAGCAATGCTGGCGGGCGCCGATCTGACCTACACGCTGCTCTCGTTCTCCAACCTGCGCGGCGCGAACCTCTCGGGTGCCATCCTCAAGCGGGCGGACCTGTCGGGCGCGAACCTCACGGGAGCTGACCTTACTGGCGCCGACCTCACCGACGCCGATCTTGATGGCGCCATCCTCACGAGCGTGCGCGGGCTCGACACCGCGGCACTGGCGCGTGCGCGCAACGCCGAGAAGGTCGTCCGCTAGGTCTTCGGCGCCGTCGCCGCGTGGGCTTGCGCGTCGTAGAGCTCGTGCGCGCGCGCCTCGAAGGCGGAGGTGTATTTCCGCACCGCCTTGTCGAACATGGCCCCCATCAATAGCGCCAGCACGCGCGAGGAGAATGCGTAGTCGATGAAGAAATCGATGTGCGACCCCCCGTTGGCGTCGCGGAATCGCCACTGGTTATTGAGATGGCTGAACGGTCCGTCGAGATAGGTGACGAGGATCTCACACTGCTCGGGCCGCAGGGTGACGCGGCTCGTGAAGGATTCCCGGATGGCGCCGTAACCGACGGTCATCGTGGCGACGAGGACGGTAGCGGTGCCCGCCTGCTCGCGCGAGCGAACGAGGAGCCCTTCGCACAGCGGCAGAAACTGCGGGTAGCGCTCGATATCGGCCACCACGTCAAACATCTGCCTGGAGCTGAAGGGTACGCGGCGCGTCGTCTCGAAGCTCGGCAAGGTGTCGTGTCCTCGATGGCTCGATGCTAGCGCCGCTGGGCGGAGCGCGCCTGCCGGAGCCGCGCGAAGCCTTCCGCCGCATGATAGGACGAACGCGTCAGCGGGCTCGCCGCGACGAGCGCGAACCCTTTGGCGGTTGCGATGCTGCGGAGCGCGTCGAATTCATCCGGCGGTACGAAACGCTTCACCTCCGCATGGTGCGGGCTTGGGCGCAGGTATTGGCCAATCGTCAGGAAATCGACGCCGGCCGAGCGCAGGTCGTCCATCACTTGCATGACCTCCTCGCGCGCTTCCCCTAATCCGACCATGATTCCTGATTTGGTGAAGACGCTCCGATCGAGCTCCTTGGCGCGCTGGAGCAGCCGCAAGGAGTGGAAGTAGCGCGCACCCGGACGGATCGCCAGGTAGAGTCGCGGCACGGTCTCCAGGTTGTGATTGAAAACGTCGGGGCGCGCGCTGACGACTGTTTCGAGCGCGCCGGCCTTGCGCAGGAAGTCGGGTGTCAGCACCTCGATGGTCACGCCGGGCGCCTCGGCGCGCACCGCGGCGATCACGCGGGCGAAGTGCGCCGCGCCACCATCGGGAAGATCGTCCCGATCGACCGACGTGATCACGACGTGCTCGAGCCCGAGCTCACGCACGGCCGCGGCGACGTTGTCCGGCTCGGCCGGGTCGAGCATCTGCGGCAGACCGGTGCGGACATTGCAGAACGCACACGCTCGCGTGCACGTGTCCCCCATGATCATGAAGGTCGCATGGCGCTTGGCCCAGCACTCGCCGATGTTGGGGCAGCCCGCTTCTTCACAAACCGTGTGCAGGCCGCGCGCACGCAGAATGCGCGACGTCTCCGCGTGTCCGGAAGAGCCCGGCGCCTTGACGCGGATCCAGGAGGGCTTCGCAAGATGGCTCATGGCCGGGACGCTACCCGAGCGGGCGCCCGGCCTATCGTCTGCGCTCGCCTTGGCGCGAATGTTTTCCATCAATGACGTTCCGAGTGGTGGCGCCGCCATCCACTAACGTCGCCGTTGCGCCCGAGCAAATCAAGGTCCGCCCGTCGGCGTCCCCGCTAGCGCCCGATGATGCGCGCGAGAACGATGATGATAATCGCGCCGATGGTCGAAATCAGGATCTGGTGGGCCCAAGGATACTCGAGCAGGATGGGCAGCTTGAGCAGCCCGGCCTGCACCAGCGCGCCACCGACGAACGAGCCGATGATGCCGACGAAAATGTCGCGGATCAGCCCGCCGCCGCCGAGCAGCAATCCGGCAAGCCAGCCGGCGACGAGCCCGTTCACGGCCATGATGATCCACGGCAAGTATGGCGAATAGCCCTCCATCGATTAGTCCTCCCCTGAATCTGTTGTTGTTGCCCAAGCTTACGCGATAAACCGCGCGAGCAATACGACGATGATTGCACCGGCGGACGCCGTCACGATCTGGGAGAGCAAGCGGTTACGGATGCCGAGATCGATGTTGAGCGCCTCGAATAGGAAGCCGCCGACGAAGGCGCCGATCACGCCCGTGAGCAGGTAGCGCAGGATGCCGCCCCCGCCGCCCACGAGCAGCGAGGCAATGAAGCCGGCCACGAGGCCGATGATGAGAAAGATCACGAGTGCGCGCGTTTCGATGTTCATGGCGGTTCCTCCCCTAATGATTCAATTTTCGAGCCTTCGAGCTCACCCAGCCGAGGATGGCCGGCCAGGCGGCGGGATATGGATGGCGCGGCCCCACGCCGCCAGCGCGCTCTCGCCCATCATTTCCGAAAGCGTGGGATGTGGGAAGACCGTGCGCATGAGATCCTCCTCCGTTGCCTCCATCTGCATGGCGATGACGAAGCCGTGGATGAGCTCCGTCACCTCGGCCCCGACCATGTGGGCGCCGACGAGCTCGCCGGTCTCGGCGTCGAAGATGGTCTTGACGAGCCCCTCGCGCTCGCCCAGCGCCAGCGCCTTGCCGTTGGCGCGGAAGGGGAAGTGGCCCACCCTGATCTGGCGACCCGCGGCGAGTGCACGGGCTTCCGTCAAACCAACCGAGGCGATCTGCGGATGGCTGTAGGTGCAGGCGGGGATGCGCTGCTTGTCGAGCGGATGGACGCTAAGTCCCTTGATCGCCTCGACGCAGATGACGCCCTCGTGCTCCGCCTTGTGCGCGAGCATTGGTGGCCCGGCCGCGTCGCCGATGGCGTAGATGCCTTGAACATTCGTACGCCCGAGACCGTCCGCCGCGATGAGCCCCTTCTCCATCACGACGCCGAGCGCATCGAGTCCTAGCCCCTCGACATTGCCTACGACGCCGACGGCGGAGATCGCACGCTCGACCATGATGCTCTCGCGCTTGCCGCCGGAAAGCTCGACCGACGCGGTGACTTGGTTGGTCCCCTTCTCGACACCGGTCACCTTGGCTCCGGTCAAAATGCGGATGCCGGCCTTCGCGAACGCCTTGCGCGCCAGCGCGGCGATCTCGGCGTCCTCGGCAGGGAGAATCTCGGGAAGGATCTCGACGACGGTGACCTCGGCACCGAGCGCGCGATAAAACGAGGCGAACTCGATGCCAATGGCGCCTGAACCGACGATGAGCAGCGACTTCGGCAGCTCCGGCGGAACCATCGCCTCGAAGTAGGTCCACACGAGCCGGCCGTCGGGCTCGATGCCGGGGAGGGTGCGCGGGCGCGCTCCCGTCGCCAGGATGATGTGGCGGGCGATATAACGCCCGGGCCCGCGGGCCTCCTTGGGCGGGGCCTGCTCGCGCGCGTTCGGCTTGGCTGGCGGTGCGGCGACCTCGATCGCCCCCGATCCTTTCAGTTGCGCCTCGCCCCAGATGACGTCGACGCCATTCTTCTTGAGAAGAAAGCCGACACCCGTATTGAGCTCAGCCGCAACCGAGCGCGAGCGCTCGACCACTGCCGGCAGCTCTACCCTCGCGGCGCCATCGATCACGACGCCGAAGCTTCGCGCGGCTGCCACCTCGTGGAGGATTTCGGCAGAGCGCAGCAGCGCCTTCGTGGGGATGCAACCCCAGTTGAGGCAAATGCCACCGAGAAAGGCGCGCTCCACGACCGCCGTGCGTAGCCCGAGCTGCGCCGCGCGGATCGCCGCAACGTAGCCGCCCGGCCCTGCGCCGACGACGATGACGTCATACTCGTTGGACACCTGCGAGCTCATAGGCGGCAGCGCCCCTTGTGAGCAGAAAGGCCCCGGCCCGCAAAAGGCCGAGGCCTAGATTGGTAACGCCGGTCCAGCCGAAAGGATCGGCACGCGGGCCAATTGGCACGCAAATCAGACGTGGCAGCGCGCGCCCAGGTATTCGTTCAAGAGCTTGTTGTAGAGATCTGCCTGCCCCTTCTGAGCGGCCGACATGCTCTTGCCCGCGTTCTGGCGCTCGACCAGCGCGGGCACGCCCTGGCGGTCCATCTTGGTGAGATTGGTGCGGATAGACTCGCAGGTTTCCCCGCTGCTCAACGCCGTCGGTCCGGGGTCGCCGTTGGCATTGCCATTGGCGCATCCGGCCAGCGCCAGCGCGCAAGCGCCGGCAGCCAATCGTCTCAAGCTATGCGCGGTCGAAGCCCCTGCCGCCACTACACCCTCCGCTGAGGAAGAGAACCAGCAGGCTTTTCACCACAGGGATAGGTGACGCGCAACCCCTCTCGGCGGCTTGTGTCGAGGTGCTGCACGCATGCCACGCCTGTCGCCCGAAAACCGTGCATCGGAGGGCCACTGGCGGAGCGCACGAAAGCGAGCCGCACCCTGAAGCTGCGGTTCCAATGCTTGCCGTTACGGCTGCGGAAGAGTGGGATCGGGATTCTCGGCTGTCTGCGGCGGCGCCGAAGTCGTCGTCGTCGGAGTTGCCGTCGCAGTCGCAGCCGGCTTGGCCGTCGGCACTGGCGGCGTAGTTTTCTTGGCCGCAACCTTCTTTGGCGGCGTCGGCGTTGTCGTCGCCGAGGTGGTCGAAGTCGTCATAGTCGACGTCGTCGTGGTCGCTACGACCGGACGCGGCGGATAGGGCGAGCACTTCGTCTGGAATTCGGTGTTGGCCTTGTTGAGCTCGTCCGCCTTGGCGAGGTCTTCCGACTTCAGCTTGTACTTCTTGGCCGCGGCCTTGGACACTTTATCGGCCGTGCCGTCGCGATTGAGCGCTTCGATCTGCGCCGTCAGCGTAAGGCAAGCGGGATCCGACTTCGCCGTCTGCGTACTTGCGCCCGGCTGATCGATGGAGGAAGTGTTGAGACCGCTGAGCGTGCCGTCATTCGCGCATCCGGCGGCCATGAGAGCGACAAGAATTGCGGCGGTGGGTCCAGAGCGCGCCTTCATGGCGGAATACTCCAAGGTTTGAGCCGTCAGGATTGAACGCCCACGCTGATCGATTCCGCTTCTAGTCTCGCCCTCAGCCAGCGGCAAGCAACTGCCCCATTCTTATGCTTTTGCCGCGACTTTGGGAGATACTTAACTGGGGAAATAAGGCGGAAGTGGTCCTGGAGACACAGGCTGCGGCAGCTTTGAAGGGCGTTTCGAGAAGACCGTGATTTGGTTGTAGCTGCCGTTAACCTTCACACCAGCATGCGCACCGGATCTTCGATGAAAGCTTTGAATGCCGCGAGAAGCGCGGCCCCCGTCGCGCCGTCGACCACCCGATGATCGCAAGAAAGCGTAACATTCATCACGGTCGCTGCCTCGAGCTGGTCGCCGGCAACAATCGGTCGGCGTTCAGCGGCCCCTACCGCCAGGATGGTGGCGTGCGGCGGGTTGATCACGGCATCGAAATTCTTGATGCCGTACATGCCAAGATTGGAGATCGAGGTCGTGCCGCCTTGGTACTCGTGCGGTGCGAGCCGGCGCTTACGTGCGCGGTCGGCGAGGCCGCGCATCTCGTTGGAGATCTCCGAGAGCGATTTCATCTCCGCCTGGTGCACGACCGGCGTGAATAGCCCGCCTTCGACCGCTACCGCCACTCCGACGTCCGAATACTTGTGGCGCAACATTCCCGCTTCCGTCCACGTGGCGTTCGCCTGCGGCACCGCCTGCAAGGCGAGCGCCATCGCTTTGATGATGAAGTCGTTGACGGAGAGCTTGTAGGAGCGCGGTCCCTCGTGCGGGGCGGACGCGTTCATGCGCTCGCGGGCGCGCAAGAGCTCGTCCAGCCGGCAATCGATCGAAAGGTAGTAGTGGGGGATCGTCTGTTTCGCCAGCGTCAGGCGCTCGGCGATGATGCGGCGCATCTTGTCGTGCGGGACGATCTCGTAGGTGCCCTTGTCGTAGAGCGCGAGGATCTTGTCGTCGGACAGAGCAACCGGTGCGGGAACACCCGTCCGGGCGACCGCGGTCTCTCCGCGCGCACCCTTCGCTGCAGACTGCCCTTTCCCAATCGCAGCTTCGATGTCGCGCTTGATGACGCGGCCATGCGGGCCCGAGCCGGAGACGCCTGCAATATCGATGCCGGCAAGGCGCGCGAGCCGCTTTGCAAGCGGGGAGGCCACTATGCGCTGGGTGTCGCCGGCGTGTTCCACGATCTGCGAGTCCGTTTCGCGCCTCTCGGCGCTCCAATGCCAATGCTTCACACTAATGCTTCGTCTTACCGCGCAGCCTGCCCGAGGTCGGGCCCGGGGTCGTCTCGAAGTTCGCCACGAACGCTTCGCGCAGCGCGGTCTGCGCCTCGTCCTCACCCATGTAGCCGTTGAGCGCCGCCGACTTGGCGACGTGGTGGCCGATCTCGGCCAACAGCCGCCCCCAGTCGCGCACCTCGTCTGCGAACGCGGAGGAGTTGAGCGACACCAAGAGCGCACCGTCACCTATCCACGCGCGCAGGACCTCCACCGCCGTATCCGCCTCCTCGATGCCATCGGGCGGATCGAGCTCAAGGGCGCGCTCCTCTTCCATCGCTCGTCCTCTCTTCACACGTACAGCACCGATTTGACCGCGGCGACCACGCGCTCGGTCGATGGCAGCGCCAGCTTCTCCAGGTTGGCGGCATAGGGCATGGGCACGTCCGCACCGGAGACCTTGGCGGGCGGCGCGTCGAGATGGTCGAAGGCCTGCATCGCGACCTGCGCGCAAATCTCCGAGCCGATCGAGCACACGGGCCAGGCCTCCTCGACCGTGACGATGCGGTTGGTCTTGCGCACCGACGCCAGCACCGTTTCCAGGTCGAGCGGGCGCAGCGTACGCAGGTCAATCACCTCGGCCTCGATGCCATCCTTGGCGAGGATGTCGGCTGCCTCGAGCGCGTAGACCATTCCGCGCGCAAACGAGACGATGGTAGCGTCGGAGCCCGCGCGCGCGATGCGCGCCTTTCCGATGGGCACGAGCCAGTCGTCGACTTTGGGCACCGGTCCGTGGCTTCCGTAAAGCAGCTCGTTCTCGAGGAAGATCACTGGGTTTGGATCGCGAATTGCCGCCTTGAGCAGGCCCTTGGCATCGGCTGGCGTGAACGGCGCGATCACCTTCAGGCCCGGCACGTGCGCATACCAAGCCGAATAGCATTGGCTGTGTTGGGCGGCGACGCGGGCGGCGGCTCCGTTGGGCCCGCGGAAGACGACGGGCGCGCGCATGCTGCCGCCCGACATGTAATGCGTCTTCGCCGCCGAGTTGACGATCTGGTCGATTGCCTGCATGGCGAAATTCCACGTCATGAACTCGACGATGGGTTTCAAGCCCGCAAACGACGCGCCCACGCCGACGCCGGCGAAGCCTTGCTCGGTGATCGGTGTGTCGATGACGCGTTTGTCGCCAAACTCCTCCAGCAGGCCTTGGCTGACCTTGTAGGCGCCTTGGTACTGTGCGACCTCCTCGCCCATCAGGAACACGTCGGGGTCGCGCCGCATCTCCTCGGCCATGGCATCGCGCAAGGCCTCGCGCACCGAAAGCGTGACCGTCTCGGTGCCGGGCGCGATCTCGGGCTCGCGCGCGACCAGCGGATCGGCTCGCTGCTAGCCGCGGCGGGTATGACGTCCTCCTCTCCCAGGCCGGCAGAGGCCGTCGCCACCTTTGCAGCGGAGGGAAGCGAGCGCTCGGAGTTCGCCGGCGCGGGCGCAGCGGCGGCTTGACGCTCATCGTCCTCGCCGGCGATCAAAGCGATCGGCGTGTTGACCTTCACGCCCTCGGTGCCGGCGGGCACCAGGATCTTCTCGAGCCGCCCCTCATCGACCGCCTCCACCTCCATGGTCGCCTTGTCGGTCTCGATTTCCGCGATCACGTCGCCGGCCTTGACCTCCTGGCCTTCGCTGACGAGCCACTTCGCGAGCGTCCCTTCCTCCATGGTGGGCGACAGCGCTGGCATAAGCACTTGCGTCGACATCTAGAGCTCGCTCCGCACGGGGGTTCGCATCATACGAAGACGTCCGTGGTGAGCTGATCCGCGTCCGGCTGCGGATCGGCAAGCGCGAAATCCGCCGCCGCATTGATCTCATCGCGCACCTCGCGGTCGACCTTCTTGAGATCATCCTCGCTGACGCCCTGCTTGATGAGCCGCTGGCGTACCTTCTCGATGGGATCGTGCATTTCGCGCACCTGCTGCACCTCCTCGCGCGTGCGATACTTCGCGGGATCCGACATCGAATGTCCGCGGTAGCGGTAGGTGAGCATCTCGAGGATCATCGGCCCCTTGCCGGAGCGGGCGTACGCGATGGCGCGCTCGCCCGCCGCGCGCACGGCCTCGACGTCCATGCCGTCGACATGCTCGCCGGGGATCGCGAACGAAAGGCCGCGCCGGCACAACGCCGTCGTCGCCGAGGAGCGTTCGATCGAGGTGCCCATCGCGTACTTGTTGTTCTCGATGACGAAGACGATCGGCAGTTTCCACAGCTCAGCCATGTTGAAGGTCTCGTACACTTGGCCCTGGTTCGCCGCGCCGTCGCCGAAGTAGCAGAGACAGACGTTGCCGTTGCCGCGGTAGAGGTTTGCGAACGCGAGCCCCGCGCCGAGCGGCACGCAGGCGCCGACGATGCCGTGCCCGCCGTAGAAGCGCTTCGCGGGTGCAAACATGTGCATCGACCCGCCCTTGCCCTTGGAGCAGCCGCCGCGGCGCCCCGTGAGCTCGGCCATGACGCTCTTGGGGTCCATGCCGACACTGAGCGTGTGTCCGTGATCGCGGTAGGCCGTGATCACCTGATCGCCCTCCTTGGCCGCCATCTGCATGCCGACGACGACGGCCTCCTGCCCGATATAGAGGTGGCAGAATCCACCGATGTGGCCCATGCCGTAAAGCTGGCCGGCTTTCTCCTCGAAGCGGCGGATGAGCAGCATCGAGCGATAGGCGGAAAGATCCTCCTGGCGCGTGAAGGAGCGCACCGCCCCAGTCACCGCCCCGGTCTGGCCGCTGGAGACCGACGTCGCTTTGGACGCGGCCGAAGCGGTGCCGGAGCGGCTGCGGGACGCTTTCGCTGGTGCCATCGAAATCCCCGGAGGTTTGTCGCCGGCAGCTATGCGCAAATGCGCAGCGCGCGACAGAGTTCCGACCCTACAAGAGGCAACCGGGGATGACCAGAACGACCCTAGCAAGATTGCCCGATCCGGAAGGGCGCGAATGCGGTCCCAGCAGAGCTCAATGCCGTATTACGACCTGGTCGCGCGGATTGACGAAGCCCAGGACCTCGCGCGCGATTTCCTCGACGATGTCGGGATCGGGCTTATCCGGCGTCAGCAGAGCGACGTCGCGCTGAAGGTTGGCGCGCACGGCCTCGAGGCTTTTGATCTCGAACTCCAACAAAGCTGACCGCTCGGTCAGCGCGGATCGCACCTCGAGGCCGTGCCGGCCATATATTGCATGATAGGCGAAGTAGGCCGTGAAACCCAGGCAGAGAAGCAACACCATCGCCTGCCGTGGCCTCGAACGCCGATCATGATTTGGCTGACGCAGCACTATGGGTACGCTGCACAAAACTTGAGGACCCGTGCTTTATGCCACGGGCTCCTTAACCCGAGGTAAAGCGCTGTCCCGCGTGCGTGACATCGATCAAGGCGGCCGCCATGACGTTGCGGAAAAAGTCCTGCTGCATCAGGTTCATCCAGCGAAGCTCGCGGCCGAAATCGGTGCCGCCGCGGTGCCTTTATATTTTTTCTGGGCGCACCAGCTCTGGTTGGGATTGATCACGCACTTCGCGCAACCCGTCATCGCCTCCGCCCTATTGGCTGCGACTACGCGCGCCGCTATCTTAGGCCCCCGCGCGGATGACGCTCTTTCCGGCATAGCGCGCGACATCGCCCAGCTCCTCCTCGATGCGGATGAGTTGGTTGTACTTCGCGAGCCGGTCGGAGCGGCAGAGCGATCCGGTCTTGATCTGGCCCGCGTTGGTGGCGACGGCGAGATCGGCGATGGTTGCGTCCTCCGTCTCGCCGGAGCGGTGCGAGATGACGGCCGTATATCCCGCGTTCTGCGCCATTGAGACCGCGTCGAGCGTCTCCGACAGCGAGCCGATCTGGTTGACCTTGACCAGTATCGAGTTGGCGATGCCGCGGTCGATGCCTTGCGAGAGGCGCTCTGTATTGGTCACGAACAGGTCGTCGCCGACGAGCTGGCAGCGTGCGCCGATCGCCTCCGTCAGTGCCTTCCACCCGGCCCAGTCGTCCTCCGACATCCCGTCCTCGATGGAGATGATGGGATAGCGGCGCACGAGGTCTTCCAGATATTTGACCATGCCGGCGGCATCGAGCGACTTGCCCTCGCCGGCGAGCTGGTACTTGCCGTCCTTGAAGTATTCGGTCGCCGCGCAGTCGAGCGCCAGCATGACGTCCACGCCGGGCTTGTAGCCCGCCGCCTCGATCGACTTCATGATGAAGCCCAGCGCTGCGTCGGCCGATTTCAGATTGGGCGCGAAACCGCCCTCGTCGCCGACACTGGTCGAGTGGCCAGCGTCCTTCAAAGACTTCTTCAAGGTGTGGAAGATCTCGGCGCCCATGCGCACGGCGTCCGCGCATGTCGCGGCGGCAACCGGCATGATCATGAACTCCTGGATGTCGATCGGGTTGTCGGCATGCACCCCGCCGTTGACGATGTTCATCATCGGCACGGGAAGCAGGTGCGCCGTGGCGCCCCCGACGTAGCGGTAGAGCGGCAGGCCGCTCGCGACCGCGGCGGCCTTGGCGGTAGCCAACGAGACGCCGAGTATGGCGTTGGCGCCGAGACGGCTCTTGTTTTTGGTGCCGTCGAGCTTGATGAGCGCTGCATCGATGCCGCGCTGGTCCTCGGCGTCCATGCCGGCGAGGGCGTCGAAGATCTCGCCGTTTACGCCGTCGACCGCCTTGCTCACGCCCTTGCCTAGGTAGCGCGCCTTGTCGCCATCGCGCAGCTCCACGGCCTCGTGCGCCCCGGTCGAGGCGCCGGAGGGCACGCCCGCACGGCCGAACGAACCGTCTTCGAGCACGACGTCGACCTCCACCGTCGGGTTGCCGCGACTGTCGAGGATTTCGCGGCCGATGATGTCGATGATGGCGGTCATGAGCCTTACCTTATGAGTTGCAGGACACGCGGAGGCGTGGGAGGGTCCGGCGCCTTTTAGCCGCTCTTGCGACCAGCGCAAAGGGCCGAACACGCCGTAGACCGGTGACGGCCCCAGGCGCATTAGCGCCCAGCGAGAAAGGAGCACCCATGACGAGCTCTGCGACCTATTCTGGCGGATGCCATTGCGGCCGCGTCCGCTACGAGGTGGATGCCGACCTCAGCCGCGTGATGTCGTGCAACTGCTCCATCTGCCGCAAGCGTGGCGCGCTTTTGGCTTTCGTGCCGGTGGCGAAATTTAAGCTGGGGAGCGGCACCCACGCGCTGACCGACTACCAGTTCAATAAGAAGATCATTCACCACCTCTTTTGCGATACTTGCGGTGTGTCCTCCTTCGCCCGTGGGACCGGGCCGGACGGCGCTGACATGGTCGCGATCAACGTGCGCTGCCTCGACGACGTCGATCTCGACGGACTCAACATCGTCCCGTTCGACGGCAAGAGCCTTTGAGCAAGACGTGGGCGCAACGCGATGACGAATAGCGCGGCCCTGGTGCTACTTTCCGGCGGTCAGGATTCCACCGTCTGTCTCGCCTGGGCGCTCGACCGCTACGAGCGCGTCGAGACCGTCGGCTTCGCCTACGGCCAGCGGCATGCGGCCGAGCTCGGCGTGCGCGGGATCGTCCGCGCGAAGCTTGCCGCTCTCGATTCGCGCTGGCGTGAGCGATTGGGCCCCGACCATGTGGTTGAGCTCAAGGAGCTAGGGCGCCTGTCGGAAACCGCGCTTACCCGCGAGGCCGAGATCGAGCTCAACGACGCCGGCCTGCCGTCGACCTTCGTGCCCGGCCGCAACCTGCTTTTCTTTACTTATGCGGCAGCCCTCGCCTACCGGCGCGGCATTCGTACGCTCGTCGGCGGCATGTGCGAGACGGACTACTCGGGCTATCCCGACTGCCGCAACGAGACGATCGCGGCGCTCGCCAAGGCGATCTCGCTCGGCATGGACGCGGAATTCAAGCTCGAGACGCCGCTCATGTGGATCGACAAGGCCGCCACCTGGATGCTGGCGGAGAAGCTCGGCGGCATGCCGCTCATCGATGTCATCGTCGAGGATACGCATACGTGCTACCTGGGCGTCAGGTCGCGCCGTCACGCCTGGGGCTACGGTTGCGGACACTGTCCGGCGTGCGACCTGCGCGCCAAGGGCTTTGAAAATTGGCAAGCACAGAAGAGCTGATCCGCGCCGTCGATTGCGCTCTCGCCGGTGACTGGGAGACGGCGCACGCCATCGCTCAGCGGCACGAGGGCAACGCGGGGGCGGACTGGCTGCATGCCGTGCTGCACAAGATCGAGGGCGATACCGGCAACAGCCGCTATTGGTATGGCCGCGCTGCGCGGACCTTCGAGGATTTTGCCGATCCGCAAGCCGAGCTCGCGGCGATCCGGGCGAGCATCTCCCGTTAAGCCAAAGCATCAGGCGCCGATTGCCGGCCGCGATTGCAGGGCCTACGCTTGTTGCCCTTCAGCTGGGCACCGCCCATGCGCCTTTTGACTTTCGCCATTGTGTTTATCGCCACCACCGGCGCGCGCGTCGACGCCCAGGACGACGGTTCTTGGCATCCGCCGCCGGAGCACCTCACCATCGGGTACGAGGGCGAGGGCAAGGTTGATGCCTCCGCGAAGGCGTGCGAGGCGTTCGTCCGAAGCATGGTGGAATGGTCGGAAGACGAAATCGTCATCGGCACGGCCGAGGTGTGTGGAGCAAGAAAGCGACACCTTTTGGCCTACGAGGCGCTGCAGAAGAGCTACGCCGCTCTGCGCCAGCGCCTTCTCACTCACCACAAGATCGATGCCGGGGCGGCGATCAAGAGCTTCACGGCCATGGTCAAGGACTGCATCGAGCACAAGATCAGCATGTCGGATGGCGGCCACAACATCCGGAGCGATATGATTCCGAACGATGACGCCGCCATTTGCCTCAACATGGGTAAGCAGCTTCTCGACGCAGAGACCGATTGGCTCACCGTCGGCTTCACAGTTTCCCACCCCGCACCATGATTGGATTGGACCCCATGTCGCGCTTCTGCCTGCTGCTCGCCGCGCTCCTCCTCGCCGCCGGCGCCTCGACCTATGCTCAGGACGAGGCGCGCAAGCCGCTCCCCGATCACCTCACGTTCGGCTACGACGAGGAGGGCAAGGTCGATGCCTCGCCCGCCGCCTGCGAAGCGGTCGTCAAGGAAACCGTCGAGTGGGGACCCGAGGAGACCAAGCAGGCCATCAAGGACGTATGCGCCGCGCGCAAGCGGCACGTCGACGCCTACGCCACCATCCAGAAGAGCTATAAGGCGCTCGCTAAGGAAATAGAGCCGGACCACCGGATCGACCCGGCGTCGGCGGTGACGGCGTTCAAGGCCATGGTCAAGGATTGCATCGACCACAAGACGAACCTGACGACCGGCGGCCACAACATCATGATCGACATCATCCCCAACGACATCGCGACCGCGTGCCTGAAGCTCGGCAAGACCGTGCTGGACGATGAAACCTTCTGGTTCACGCACGGGGGTATGGAAGTGCGCTCCGCACCCTAGCGCTATGGGCACTTTCGGTGCGTCGTCGTGTCTAGTTTCTGAAACGTTCCGGGCGCGCGGCCCAAAGCTGCTAAAATTCGCTCGTTAGCCCCCTCGCAACCTTCCGCGTGCGATCGCATATCGCGACCGAGGGCTTGGGAACTTTTTAGGAGATACGTCCATGGGCGAAAACGCCAAAGCCGACATGAGCAAGGTTGCCGCGCGCCGCAAGGCGCCGCTCGAAACCCCCACCGACCTCAAATCCAATGCCGTCCGCGATGTGTCGGCCGCGCTCACGACGCTTCTCGCTGACGTTTTCGCGCTCTACGTCAAGACCAAGAACTTCCATTGGCATATGAGCGGGCCCCACTTCCGCGACTACCACCTGCTGCTGGACGAGCAGTCCGACCAGATCTTCGCCATGACCGATCCGCTTGCCGAGCGCGTGCGCAAGATCGGCGGCACAACCATCCGCTCCATCGGCCAAATCGCGCGACTGAAGCGGGTCGAGGATAACGACGCCGACTTCGTCGACGCTCCCGACATGCTGGCCGAGCTGCGCGAGGACAACAAGGACCTCGTAGCGCGCATGCGCGAGGTGCACGATCTTTGCGACGAGAACCGCGACGTTGCGACCGCGAGCCTGATCGAGGTCTGGATCGACGAGACCGAGCGGCGCGTGTGGTTCCTCTACGAGGCGACACGGCCAAGTCACGTCGGCTGAGCCCGCCGCGCCGCAAACACATCACTCGCGCACCCCTCTGCGCGAAGCCAATAGGCCCCGTGTCGCGCGCTTTCGACACCTCGAACGATGGAGCAGCCGCATGGCACTGCAAGCCTCTCATTCCGGCAAGGCCGCAGCGGATAAGGGCGCGCTCCCCAGGCGCCGATTGGGCCGCACCGACATGCAGATCACGCCCGTTGGTTTCGGTGCGTGGGCCATCGGTGGCGGCGATTGGTCATTCAGCTGGGGTGCCCAGGACGACAAGGAATCGGTAGCCGCGATCCGTCACGCGGTTGAGCGCGGCGTCAACTGGATCGACACCGCTGCCATCTACGGCCTGGGCCACTCCGAGGAGATCGTCGGCCAAGCTTTGAAGGAGATACCCGCCCAGCGCCGGCCATATGTGTTCACGAAGTGTGGCCTTATCTGGGATGAGAACCAGCGCTCCGCGGCGCCGCTGCGGGTCGGTGCGCCCGAGAGCATCCGCCGCGAGGTTGAGAACTCACTGCGCCGGCTCGGCATCGAGCGCATCGATCTCTACCAGATGCATTGGCCGGCGCAGGACGGCACGCGCGTCGAGGACTACTGGCGCGCGATGCTCGATTTGAAGGCGCAAGGAAAGGTCCGCGCCGTCGGCCTGTCGAACCACAACGTCGCCCAGCTCGAGACTGCCGAGCGCATCGGCCACGTCGATACGTTGCAGCCACCCTTCTCCGCCATCCGCCGCGAGTTCGCGGCGGCCGAGCTGCCCTGGTGCCGCGAGCACGAGACCGGCGTCATCGTCTACAGCCCCATGCAGGCCGGGCTTTTAAGCGGCGCCTTCACGGAGAAACGGGCGAAGGCGCTTCCTGCCGATGATTGGCGTTCGCGTGCGGATGAGTTCACCGGCGAGAAACTGCAGCGCAACCTGAAGCTCGCCGACACGATGAAGGCCGTGGCGGCTCGACACGGCACGACTGCCGCCTCCGTTGCGGTCGCCTGGACGCTGGCGTGGCCCGGCGTGACGGGCGCCATCGTCGGGGCGCGTGCGCCGGGGCAGATCGACGGCTGGATCGACGCCGCAACGCTCAACCTCAGCCGCGCCGACCTCGACGAGATCGCCGCGTCGATCAAGGCGACGGGAGCCGGTGCGGGGCCTGCGCTGCCGCCCGCGCGCTGATCGGCGTTACCATAGAGTTTGGACTCGTTCCTCCTAGGGCTTGATCCAATCCGCCTGCAGCCCTAGGGATGCCGCATGTACGCGGTGAAGGAGATTTTCTACACGCTGCAAGGCGAGGGCGCGAACGCGGGGCGCGCCGCGGTGTTCTGCCGCTTTGCCGGCTGCAATCTGTGGTCGGGGCGTGAAGATGACCGCGCGCAAGCCGAGTGCCGGTTTTGCGACACCGATTTCGTCGGCACCGACGGCGAGGGCGGCGGCCGCTTCGCCGACGCGGAGGAGCTTGCGGCGGCGTGCGCGCGCGCGGCCTGGCGGCGCCGAGCCCGATCTCGTCGTGCTCACCGGTGGCGAGCCGATGCTGCAGGTCGACGAGGCCTTGATCGGCGCGCTGCACGCGAGGGGCTTTACCATCGCGGTAGAAACGAACGGCACGCTCTCCGTCCCCGATGCGATCGACTGGGTCTGCGTCAGCCCCAAGGCCGGGACCGAGCTCAAGCAGCGCTCGGGCGACGAGTTGAAGCTCATCTACCCGCAAAATGGCCTCGATCCGGGAGAGGTCGAGGGGCTCGACTTCGCTCATCGCTTCCTGCAGCCCATGGACGGCGCTGACATCGCGCGCAATACCGAGCTCAGCGTCGCCTACTGCAAGGCGCACCCGGCCTGGCGCCTGTCGCTGCAGACTCATAAGCTCCTCGGCATCCCGTGACCCGGGAGCCCCTGGAAAACGCTCGCGATTTCGCCTAGACACCCCGCATGCGCATCTACAAAGAGTTCCGCTTCGAAGCCGCCCACTATCTCCCGAGCGCCGTTCCCGGTACGGCGAACGCGCGCGTGCACGGCCACTCGTTCCGCGCCCGCGTCACGATCGACGGCACGCCCGACCCGGCGACCGGCTATATTTTCCATTTCGACGAGCTCGCCCACGCCATGGAGGAGGCGCGCGATGCCCTCGACCATCGGCTGTTGAACGAGGTCGACGGGCTTTCGGCGCCGACGCTGGAACGCATCGCCATCTGGCTGTGGAACAAGCTGCAGAACCGCGTGCCGGGGCTCGCCGAGATCGAGATCGCGCGCGACAGCTGCCAAGAGGGCTGCATCTACGCCGGCCCTTCGTCTCTGCGCCACGCAGCGGAGTGAGCGACATGGGACACAAGGACAAGCCGGTTACGATCCTCGGGCACGCGACCAAGATCCCTGCCGCACCCGCCGAGGCAACGCTCGAGCGGGTGCCAAATCCTCATCCCGATGCCAACTACATCGCCCGCTTCACCACGCCGGAGTTCACCTGCCTGTGCCCGGTGACGGGCCAGCCCGATTTCGCGCATCTTGTCATCGACTACGCGCCAAAGGACTGGCTCGTAGAATCGAAGTCGCTGAAACTGTTCCTCTCCGCCTTCCGCAACCACGGCGCGTTCCACGAGGACTGCACCATCGCCATCGGCAAGCGCATCGTGGCATTGCTCGAACCCCACTACCTGCGCATCGGCGGCTACTGGTTCCCGCGCGGGGGCATGCCGATTGACGTGTTCTGGCAGACGGGGACGCTGCCCGACGGCGTGTGGCTGCCAGATCAGGGCGTCGCGCCCTATCGCGGCCGCGGCTAAGGGCGCTGGCCGTTCGGCCACAGCCACAATCTTTCGGTATATCCGCCGACTGGCGAGAAACGGACGGCTCAGGTAGCTTGCGCATCTCGTGTTCGGAGGGGGAATGATTCGCTCGCACAGCATCGCGCTGGGCCTCGCGCTCTTTGTCGTAGCGACGGGGCGCGTGCTGGCAGCCGCGCCGGCCGATCAGCCCCTCGTGACCGACCCCGCGCTGACGCCGCCGCCACATGTCGGCGTCATGGACGCGAAACCGCAGCCGACCCCAGCAGCCGCAACAACCACACCCGCGGCAGCCACACCGGCTGATCCGACGGCCGCCGCGCTGCGCGACAAGCTCTCATCGCTCCCAACCGAAGGCTCCGCACAGGAGATCAAGGAGCGGGCCGTTCTCACCGATTACTACGCCGCCGGACACGCGCCGCTGTGGGTGAGCGCGGGAGGCCTGACGCCGAAGGGCGCCGCCGTCGTCGCCGAGCTGATGAAAGCCGGCGACTGGGGACTGGACGCCGGCGAGTTTGCGCTCCCCAGGGTTGCCGATGCGGCGATGGCCAACCTGAGCCCCGCCGAGGTTGCGGATGCAGAGGTCGCGCTCTCGCTCGCGATCCTGAAGTACGCGCGCTTTGCGCGCGGCGGCCGCATCATCGATCCCACCATCCTGTTGAGCTCCGAGCTCGACCGCAAGCCGCAGCTCATCGATCCCGAGACCGTGTTCAACGCCATCGCGGCCGCCGATGCGCCCGACGCCTACCTGCGCGGCATCCACCCCAAGCAGCCGCAGTTCGAGAAGCTGCGCCAGGCTTATCTGGCAAGCCGCGGCAAGCCGATCGCCAAGAAGCTGCTCGCCAACATGGAAGAGTGGCGGTGGATGCCGGATGACCTCGGCGAGGTGCACATCCTCGCCAACATCCCCGAGTTCTTGGTCTATCTCTACAAGCAGGACAAGGTCATCCACACCGAGCGCATCGTCGTGGGCGAGACGGGCAAGCAGACGACGGTGTTCTCGCGGCCTTTGAAGACGATCGTGTTCAAGCCGATGTGGCGCGTGCCGGAGTCCATCAAGGTGCGCGAGCTGCAGCCCAACCTGTTGCGCGGCGGCAGCATGTTCCGCCAGTACGACCTCGAGCTGCAGACCAAGGAGGGCCAGCCCCTCGACTACCACTCAATCGACTGGCGCACGGCCGACATCCGCAACTACGAGGTGGTGCAGCCGCCGGGCCGCAAGAACGTGATGGGCGTCGTCAAGTTCACGTTCCCGAGCCAGCACACGATCTTCATGCACGACACCGTCGACAAATGGATGTTTGCGCAATCAACGCGCACGCTGAGCCATGGCTGCCTGCGCCTGCGCAATCCCATGAAGATGGCCGAGCTGGTGCTCGCCGAGGACAAGGGCTGGGACGCCGCGAAGGTCGATCAGACGGAGAGCGAGGGCCCGCGCAACAACGAGATCGTCATCGAGAAGAAGATCCCCATGCACCTCGTCTACTTCACGGCCTGGGTTTCAGACGACGGCAAGGTGCGCACCTTTGAGGATATCTACGGGCACGAGAAGCGCATCACGCAGGCGCTCGAAGGCAAGTGGGATCAGATCGACGTCGGCCACGATCACCTGGCGCCGGTCGAGGCGGCCGAGCCTGCGACCATCGGCGGCCCGACGGCGCGTAACGGGCGCTATCGGGGCCAGCCTTCGATCGTCGACATGGTCGGCAATGCGCTCAGCGGCTACTGAGCCTGCAAATGATTGCGCCAAGTGCAAGCCGCAAGGTATCGGCGACAGAGAGCCGCGCTCGACGAGCAGGGCTCTCGCCACCCACGGCTTACCCTTCTGAGATCGTTGCCTCAGAGCAGGTCTAGAAAGCTCTCTCGGCTCAAGTCGCAGTCTCGCAGGATTTTTCCGAGCAGCCCCGGCCCGATGATCTCGCCTCCGTGGACTGGAACGGTCGTCGTTCTTCCATCGGCATGGCGCAACAGATGATGGCTGCCCTTCACTCTTACCACCTCGAATCCAGCTCGGCCCAAAGCCAAAATGATGGCCCGCCCACCGAGACGCGGAAGCCGTGTCATGCCGCGATCGTCACCCGCTCAACGGCCACGAACTCGAGTGGCTCGATCTCCTCGCCCCTTTCTTCGAGGTGGAGGGCGATGGCCTCTCGAACACGAGCCAGCAGCTCTTCGCGGTTAGATGCCTGGGTATGGCAACCCGGTAGGGCCGGAACGGAGGCGACGTATAATCCCTCGGAATCGCGCTCGATTACGACATTGAATTCCGTTGCCATGAATTCGGCCTCCTAATTTATCTAGTATATCAAGGCCATACGGTCTGTGCCAGGAGATGACCGATGATTGGCGGTTGCGCCGAAATCGGCAGCGTGGGCAAACGGAACTAGCCCGGCGAAATCGCTCTGGCTCACGCCGCCTGCTCGATAGCGGCGGCGCCCGCCCGCCTCAGATCTGGCGGCAGGGCCTCCTCGCTGAGCGCGGCGACGGCCTCATCCAGCGCCACGACCTGCTGCCCATCGGAGCCCAGCCGACGGATCGAGACCTTGCCCTCCTCCGCCTCGCGCTTGCCGACGACGAGCAGCACCGGAACCTTCGCCAGCGAGTGCTCGCGCACCTTGTAGTTGATCTTCTCGTTCCTCAAATCGATCTCGGCGCGCAGACCCGCCGCCTTCAGGGCATCGAGCACCTGCAGCGCATAGGGGTCGGCGTCCGACACGATCGTCGCCACCACCACCTGCACCGGCGCCAGCCACAGCGGGAAGTGGCCGGCGAAGTTCTCGATCAGCACGCCCGTGAAGCGCTCGAGCGAGCCGAAGATGGCGCGGTGGATCATCACCGGCGTCTTCTTCTCCGAATGCTCGTCGATGTAGAAGGCGCCGAGGCGGCCCGGCAGGTTGAAATCGACCTGCGTCGTGCCGCACTGCCAGTCGCGCCCGATGGCGTCCTTCAAGACGTACTCGAACTTCGGACCGTAGAAGGCGCCCTCGCCGGGATTGATCGACGTCTTGATGCGGCCCTTGCCGCGCTTCTCGATCTCGGTGAGCACTTTCCGCCATCACGGCTTCTCGGCCGTGATCCCACTGCTCGTCCGAGCCGACGCGCTTCTCCGGCCGCGTCGACAGCTTGACCACGATATCCTTGAAGCCGAAGTCCTCGTAGATCGAGAGCAGGAGGTCGTTCACCTCCAGGCACTGCTCCTCGAGCTGGGCTTCGGTGATGAAGATGTGGGCGTCGTCCTGCGTGAAGTGGCGCACGCGCAGGAGCCCGTGCATGGCGCCCGAGGGCTCGTAGCGGTGCACCTTGCCGAACTCGCCGATCTTCAGGGGCAAGTCGCGGTAGCTCTTCAAGCCGTGCTTGAAGATTTGAATGTGCCCGGGGCAGTTCATCGGCTTGCAGCAGAAGATCGCGCTCGTCCGGCAACTCGGTGACGAACATCATCTCGCGGTAGTTCTCCCAGTGGCCGGAGAGCTCCCAGAAGTGCTTCTCCATCATGTCGGGAGTGTTGACCTCGGTGTAGTCGGCGGCGGCGAGCCGGCGGCGCATATAGGCGATGAGCGTCTGAAATAGCGTCCAGCCGTTCGGGTGCCAGAACACCGAGCCCGGCGCCTCCTCCTGGAAGTGGAAGAGGTCCATCTCGCGGCCGAGCTTGCGGTGGTCGCGCTTCTCGGCTTCCTCGAGCCGATGCAGGTAGTCGGCGAGCTCAGCCTCCGTCGCCCACGCCGTGCCGTAGATACGCTGGAGCATCGGCTTGTTGGGGTCGCCACGCCAGTAGGCGCCGGCGATCTTCTGCAGCTTGAACGCCTTGCCGACCTGGCCCGTCGAGGCCATGTGCGGGCCGCGGCAGAGGTCGAGCCATTCGCCCTGCTTGTAGATTTTGACGTCCTCGCCCTCGGGGATGGCGTCGACGAGCTCGACCTTGAAATACTCGCCGCGCTCCTTGAAGAACTCCTTCGCTTGTCTGCGGCTCCAGACCTCCTTGGTGAAGGGCGTGTTCTTGGCGATGATCTCGCCCATCTTCTTTTCGAT
Source organism: uncultured Alphaproteobacteria bacterium (assembly GCA_963745205.1). Lineage (GTDB taxonomy): Bacteria > Pseudomonadota > Alphaproteobacteria > Rhizobiales > Hyphomicrobiaceae > Hyphomicrobium_A. The sequence goes on along the minus strand of CAVUWX010000007.1, from coordinate 133,949 downwards.
CTTGGCGAGATCATCGGGATGGAACGGGTCCTGCTTGGCGAAGTCGTAATAGAAGCCGTTCTCGATCACGGGGCCGATGGTGACCTGCGTCTTCGGCCACAGCGATTGCACCGCCTCCGCCATCACGTGCGCGGCGTCGTGGCGGATGAGCTCGAGCGCTTCCGGGTCGGTGCGGGAGATGAATTTGATGCGGGCGTCGGCGCCGATCGGCTCGGCGAGGTCGGCGAGCTTGCCGTCGACGCTCATGGCGACGGTGCGCTTAGCGAGCGAGGGGGAGATCGCTTTGGCGACGGCTAGACCCGTGACCCCCTTCTCGTACGTGCGCGCGGCGCCGTCGGGGAACGTGAGCGTGATCTCGGACTTAATGTCAGACACGGGGGTCGCCTCCTCTCAATCTCTGCATACCAAGCAGGTAAGATGCGGAGGCTAGATGCGGTGCAGCAGAGGATAAGTCAAGCGGCTGCGCGGCTCAGTCGTCACATTCGACATGACCCGGCGGCATATGCCCGACATGCGTCAATGTCGGCCCGTCCAGGAGCGTCCAATGGCGATTGCCGATGGGTATGTCAGGGCACCGGATCGTGGCCGTGGGTGCCCCACGGATGGCAGCGCGACAGACGTCCGAGCGTCAGCCAGAAACCACGCCAGGCGCCGTGCTTGTCGATCGCCTCCAGCGCGTACTCCGAGCAGGTCGGACGATGCCGGCAGTTCCAGCCGACGTACGGCTTCAACGTCCAACGATAGACGTGGATCGGTGCCTTCAGCAGCTCGCCTGCGATGCGCATCAGTAGGGCTCGCCGGATTTCGTGAAGAAGCGGAGGGCCCCGTCGCGCCTCTGGCCGCACAGGTCGATATCGGAATAAGTTACGTCCCCATCTTTCGAGCGCGTGCCGATCTCAAGATAGGTCGCCGGCTTGCCGCTACGGTTGATGAGCTGGTGCCCGTTTTGCTCCCCCGCCGGGAATGTCGCCGCCATGCCGGGGCGCAGTGTCTCCTCGCCCGCATCGGTGATGAGCGTCAGCTCGCCTTCGAGCACGTATACGAACTCGTCCTCCTTGACGTGCCAGTGGCGCTGCGAGGACATGGCACCGGGCTCGAGCGTCGTGAGATTGACGCCAAACTGCGAGAGCCCGCCGGCGTCACCGAGCGCCCGCTTGATCCGGCCCTCGAAGCCCTGCGCAAACTTTGCGGGATAGATCGTCCCGCGTCGGCCCTCTATCTTTGCGGGGTCGCGTATCACCGCCATCAGGGTCTCCCAAAAGTCAGGCTGACCGCGCGCTGGCTGCGGAGCCGCCGCGTTGCTCGATATCGCCCATCGCTTGGTCGAGCGCGTCGAACACGAGCATCACGGAGCCGTGCCTTGCTCTATAGTGACGGGCCGGCGCCAGCAGCGCGAGGTCGCCAAAACGTCCCACCGGCGGATCGCCGTCTTCCTTCAGCATGGCCCGCATGGCGGCGCCCGTAGCACGCACCTCCGCAGCCGTCGCGCCGACAATGTGGGCTCCGACGATCGCAGCGGTTGCCTGGCCCAGTAGACACGCCTTCACCGTCTGGCCGAAGCCCGTCATCCGGTCTCCGCTCATCATGAGGTCGATGGTGATGGTCGAGCCGCACAGCTTGGAGTGCGCTGTGGCGGTCGCATCGGGTGCTCTCAGCCGTTCCGAGTAGGGGATATGCGCGGCAAGCTCCAGAAGCTTCGTGTTGTAGATCTCGTCCAGATCGGCCATGCGTAGCCGCGAAGCGGCGTTCCTTTCCAATTCTCAAGGCTCACCCATTATATAGGGCACGCGGGACTATATGGTATCGGGCACGCGGGACAGGAAAGTCGGCCCGACCCCGCTTGGAGTGGTCCATTTGAAGAAGTCTTCCGAAGCCTCAGTCGGTGGCGCGGCCGAGCGCCGACCTAGCCGCCAGGATGCGGAGGACGCGGTGCGCACGCTGCTCGCCTGGGCCGGTGACGATCCGAAGCGCCCCGGCCTCGCCAATACGCCCAAGCGCGTGGTCGAAGCCTTCGAGGAGCGCTTCGGGGGCTATCGCGACAGCGCCGTGGCCGAGCTCGCCCGTACCTTCGAGGACGTTTCCGGCTATTCCGACATGATCCTCCTGCGGGACGTGCGTTTCGAGAGCCACTGCGAGCACCACATCGCGCCGTTCACCGGGGTCGCGCATGTGGCCTACGTTCCCAACCGACGCGTGGTCGGCCTTTCCAAGCTCGCGCGCGTCGTCGATATCTTTGCCCGCCGCCTGCAGGTTCAGGAGGCGTTAACGGCGCAGATCGCCAGTACGATCCAGGAGGCATTGGCCCCGAAAGGCGTGGCGGTGATGGTGGCGGCGCGGCACCAATGTATGACGCTGCGCGCCGTCAATCAGCCGGGGGCGACGATGATCACCTCGCATTTCACCGGCGTCTTCGAAACCGATGCTGTCTGGCGCGACCGCTTTCTACAGGCCGTGCAGGCCAATCTCGGCGACTAGGCGACCGCCTCCTCTGGATGATGTCAACTCTCATGGCCGACCCGCAGACATCCCGTTTTGGCACCCGCGGCCCCAAGGACGCCGTCGAGGAAGGGCTTACGTTTCAGCCCAAGTTCGACGTCGACGGGCTGATCCCCGCCATCGTCACGGACGCTGATACGGGCGAAGTGCTGATGTTTGCGTGGATGAACGAAGAGGCGCTCGCGCTGTCGCTCGAGACGGGGCTCGGTCACTTCTGGAGCCGCTCGCGCCGCGCACTTTGGAAGAAGGGCGAGGAGAGCGGCAACCTTCTCAAGATCGTCCAGATGCGCACCGACTGCGACCAGGACGTCGTATGGATGCGCGCCCGCGTCGAGGGAGATGGACTTGCCTGTCACACGGGACGGCGGAGTTGCTTCTACCGATCGGTCCCACTTGAGCGCCCAACCGGCACCGTGCCGCTTGTCCCCACAGCGCGCAATCGCCATCGCTGACATCGCTATTGCACTGCAGCGTCTGAAGAAAATCCTTTCCGGGCGGCACCAAGCTAGTGCGAGGTTAATCTCGGAAGCCTATATTTGAGTCGCAGGGTGACGTTCGGCCGCACCAATCGTTGCTGTCCGAGCTGGGCACGTGGTCTGCAACGAAAGGGATCGCGGAACGTTTGCATCCATCAGGTGATCTCATGGCAAAAACCAAAATTGGCTTGGCACTTGGGGGCGGAGCCGCGCGGGGCTGGGCGCATATCGGCGTCATCCGGGCATTGGCAGAGGCCGGGGTCAAGCCGGACATCATCGTCGGGACCTCAATCGGTGCCGTAGTCGGGGCATGCTATTCCGGCGGGCATCTGGGCTCGCTGGAAAGTTTCGCCCGGGCGCTCACACGTCGGCGCGTCTTCGGCTACCTGGATTTCAACTTCGCCGGCACCGGCCTCATCAACGGCCAACGCCTGTGCGACCAGCTCGACCACCACCTGGGCGATCTCAATATCGAAGACCTTGAGCCTCGCTTCACGGCGGTCGCCACCGAGATCGGCACCGGACACGAGATATGGCTGTCGCGCGGCCGCGTCGTCGATGCCGTGCGCGCCTCCTACGCGCTGCCGGGAATCTTCCGCCCCATCAAGATCAGCGGTCGCTGGTTGTTCGACGGTGCCCTCGTCAATCCCATCCCCGTCTCCGTCTGCCGTGCGCTAGGCGCGCGCTACGTCATAGCCGTGAACCTCAATTTCGATGTGTGCGGCCGCGGGACGATCATGCCTCACTTCGAGCCGGATGCTTTCGCCGAGCCCGCGCCCGAACCCGAGCCGATCACGGCCAAGAACGGCGCCGGCGTGCGCCAGCTCCTGCAGCGCCAGCTGTTCGGCAAAGGCGAAGCGGCCCCCGGCATTTCGACCGTGATGATGGAAGCCTTCAACATCGTGCAGGACCGCATTGCACGCTCGCGGCTCGCCGGCGATCCGCCGGACGCCATGATCAACCTCAGGCTGTCTGAATTCGGCCTCTTCGATTTCCACCGGGCCGATGAGCTGATCGCGCGCGGCGCGGCGGCCACGAAACGGCACCTCGGCGACATGAAGCGTGAGATCGACGCGCGCCAGCACGCGCCTGGCAGCCATATGGGCGCCGTCGAGATCGCCTGAAGGGCTGGTCGCAAGCGTTCCGATACGCGAACGCGTATCAGCCGGTGGCGAAATAGCCCCGCATGGCCGTCACCTCCATCTCCACCTCGGCGATGTGGTTCTTGACGATGTCGCCAATGGAGACGATGCCGACGAGCGCGCCGTCCTCGATCACGGGGACGTGCCGGAAGCGGCCCTGCGTCATTACCTCCATGATCTCGTCGATCGTGCTTGTTTCCTGACAGGAGACAACCGACGACGTCATGGATTGCGAGACGGGCTCATTCAGCGCCGCCTCGCCCTGCGCGGCGAGCCGGCGGATGATGTCACGCTCCGAGATGATGCCCACGACCTCGCCGTTATCTCCGACGACGACGATGGCACCGATCCGTTTTTGCGCGAGCTTATTGATGATTTCGAAGAGCGATGCGTCCGGGCGCACGGTCGCCACGGCCCGCCCCTTCGCCTTCAATATCTGCGCGATATTCATGGCATTTCCTCCACTGCGTTTCGGCAGCCGAAGCTTCGCATTGCAACATCGTCATGCTCGCAAATGCGAAACGATGCACGAAGATCAATGGTGCCCGGCATTCGACGCCAAAACGTTTCTTTTGGCCGGAGGCTTTGATGAAAGTTCCGGCAATTGATCGTGCGGCAATCAGGGGCTGGACGCAAGAACTCAGTTTTCAATAACCGGTTCCGGTGAACACATGCTCGGGGTTCGGTCGAAAAAGCCGAATGCCAGGAGCCCGGCAAAATATCCGCCCATGTGCGCTTCCCACGCGATGCCGCCCACGTTCACCCCACCGAGCCCGAGAACCGCGAGGATGTTGGCGAGAATGAAGGCCCCGGTCACGACGAGCACGCGGCGGTCGGTCAGCGCGCGAGCGAGTGGCATCAGCGGAACGCTTTCGGGATTCTCGCGCAGCACGCCCAATCCGTCCGTGTCGATCGCCGAGAACAGGAAGCGCAAGGTCGCGCCCATCAAACCCGAGATGGCGCCGGACGCACCCACCATCGGCGCCATCAGGCCGCGGTTTAGGGCGAGAAATGTTACCGCGCCAGCGATGGCGCAAAATGCCGAAAGTGCGAGGAACCGCAGCGCCATAACGCGCTTGGCTACGGCGCCGCCGAACGCGACAAGCCAGGCCGAATTGAAGCCCAGGTGCAAAAGGCTGCCGTGCACGACCGCGTAGGTGAGGAAAGAGGTGATCGCCGTGACCTCTCCGCCCGGCAATGTGCTCGCGTACCCGGAATAGCGTGCGGGGATGAACGCCAGCGCTAGCAGAAGCCAATTGCCCCATGCGTCGGGAAGTGCGGCGAGAAGCACGTGCACGGCGACGAGAAGCGCAAGCACCGCCAGCACGCTGCCGGGCACATTGAAGATCGGCTCGTCTCGGCTCACGGCGGCTCCTTCGGGACAGCGATTGGGGCACAGCGGTCGGCAGAGTTAACGGTCCGATCCGCGCGCGGCAACCATGTTCTCGCTTGTCGGCCCCGTGGCACCTCGCTGGCACGGATGCTGCTCCTTAACGCCCCGACGGCCCGCGGCTCGGAGAAATTGTCCCGATCCGGAGCAGCCGTTAACTCGAGGGGCGTCGGTTCCAAGCGCGAGCCGGGCATTCATTCGCGGTATGGATATGAGACATAAGACCAGCGAGACGCTTTTCGCGTACTGGAACGGCGTGCGTGGCGCCTATTTGGCGCCCAGGCGGTTCGAAATTGAGCCGGCAAAGATTGCGGGCATCCTGTCGTCCACCTTCATGCTCGAGCGGCTCAATCCCGCGACCTACCGCTACCGGCTGGCGGGGACTTCGGTCTGCAATATGTTCGGTGCCGAGCTGCGGGGCGCGAATTTCCTCGATGGCTGGCCTCCGGAAGACCACCATTCGTTGATGCGGAGGCTGTCGGTGCTTTCGGGGCAAGGCGCCGTTGAGCTCATCCACCTCGAAGCCGCTCCCACCGGGCGCGCCTCCGTCCCCTTCGAGCTGTTGCTCCTGCCACTGCGCCATACCGGCGAGTCAATCGACCGGATCCTCGGCTCGTTCGTCGCGCTCGATTGCCCAGGTTGGCTCGGACATGCGCCGCTCGCCACCAAGCGGCTGATCGCCAATGAATTCATTTGGCCTGGGGGAAATCCAGCGGGCGAAGCCGATATAAAGCCGTTTGCAGTGCGGCCCAAGCACGCGCCGTTGGCGTTGAGCCCGCGCGGTGGACGCATCGTGCGCAGCGAGCGCCGCCAGTTCCGGGTATTCGATGGCGGCCTCAACCGCACCAGCGACGAAGAGATCTAGGGGCGGACGCGTGGCCGTTTTGGCTGCCTTAGTACGATCCGGTCCCTCCCTTCGAGTTGCAGGGCACCTTTCGAAAATGGTGCGCCGGTTAGTCCTTCATTAACGGGCTACCCGCATAGTTGTGACCGGAACAGAGCCTCCTTGTACGCGTTCTAGTCGGGCTCGCGGACAGCTGCGGTCGCTGAGGCGGCCCATCGCAGGATTGGCTCATGTTGAGGAGTTCGGCTCCATCGCAGCCGCTTGGTCCCGAAGCGTCGGAGCATAAAGGTCCCGACAGACGACGGTACCCACGCTTTGCGCTGAACCTTCCCGGGCGCTTCATGCGGCCCGACAAGCTCGACTACCCATGCAAACTCAAGGACATCTCGGTTGGGGGTGCGGCGTTTATCACTCCCACCCAACCGACGGTAGGCGAGAAGGTCATCGTTTATCTCATGCACCTCGGCGGTCTCGAAGGCCCCGTCGTGCGTCGTACCAGCGACGGATTTGCCATGAGCATAACGGCGACCCAGCGCAAGCGGGACAACCTCGCGGCGCGCATTCAGCTGCTCATCAATAGAACCGACCTCGCCGAAGCGGACGAGCGCATCTCGCCGCGCACGCCGACGACCGGCTTTGCGACGCTCATGCTGGCGGACGGCACGGTGCTCGAGTGCCCCATGCTCGACGTTTCCGGCTCCGGCATCTCGATCGTTACACCGATCAAGCCGCCGGTCGGCGCCGAGGTCATCCTCTCCAACGAGCGCGCGATCGTCGTGCGCCATCACGAGGAAGGCATCGCCGTTGAATTCGTTAATCAGCGTCTCGAAGCGGAAGAGGCCTTCAAACGCATCGCCGACGCCATCGCTCGAAAAGATGAACGGCACTCCTGAGTTTTGCATCAAATCGTGCGGCGGCACTTCAGCGGAATTCGAACTCTATCGGGTAGCTTGAGGGAAAAAGAGTAACGGGGTCAGTCATGCAGCGGGCACAACTCAGCGCCATAGTGCTTTTCGGCGGATTGCTGGCGGCAACGAGCGTTTGCGCTCAAGAGCTGTCTGCGATCCAGCCGAACGATGGGATCGGCCGCCCGACGGCCGGCGCATCGCCCTTCATGCGCGTGTTCGGACCGGCGCAGCCCCCGCACGGCTTCGTGCGCTTCTGCGAGGAGATGCCAAAGGAATGCGGCCCCGACCAGAAACCGGAGGCCCGGTTTGATGCCTCTCCCGAGCGCTTGAGGGAGCTCGACGCCGTCAACCGCGAGGTGAACCGGGCAATCACCCCCGCGACCGATCTGGAAGTTTACGGCGTCAACGAATACTGGACGCTGCCGACGACCCGCGGCGACTGCGAGGACTACGCCCTTCTGAAGCGGCACAAGCTAATCGAGAAGGGTTGGCCGGTGAGCGCTATGCTGATGACTGTCGTCCGCGACGAGAAGGGCGAAGGCCACGCGGTATTGACGGCGCGCACGGTGCAGGGCGACTTCATCCTCGACAACAAGAGCGAGGACGTGAAGGTCTGGACCACGACGCCCTACCAGTACGTCATGCGCCAGTCCTACCTCAACCCGCGGGTTTGGGTTGCTCTCGATACCCAGCAAAGCCCGGTTGCGACTGCCGCCGACCACGGCAACTAAGCACGTCCTCGGTGCAGGCTGATTGCCAGCGCTAGGCCTGTGGCTTTAGGCCGGCGGCGAATCGCCTCCAGTTGGCGACGTAGCGCCCTGCCGCGCCGCTGAAGCGCTTCACGTCATCGTCCGTGAGCTGGCGCACAATCTTTCCGGGTGAGCCTAACACCATCGAGCGCGGAGGAATCTCCTTGCCCTCCGCGATCAGCGTGTTGGCGCCGACGAGGCATTCCTCGCCGATCTTGGCCCCGTTGAGGATGATTGAGCCTATGCCGATCAGGCTACCGCGGCCAATCGTACAGCCGTGCAGCATCACCATGTGCCCGATGGTGCAGTCGGCGCCGATCGTCAGCGGAAACCCGGGGTCCGTATGCATCACGCATCCCTCCTGCACGTTGGAGCGAGCGCCGATGCGGATCGGCTCGTTGTCCCCGCGCACCACGGTGCCGAACCAGATGCTGGCATCTTCCTCGAGGATCACCTGGCCGACGACAACGGCAGTGGGCGCGATCCAGCAGTGCCCCACGCCCGGCGTCGACACGCGTATCCCGTCGAGCTCGTAAAGGCTCATGGTCTGTCGGCGCCTCAGACCTGTTCGAGATCGAGGTCTAGGATCGCCATCTGGAATTGGTAGGAGACCTCGCCATCCTCCTCCTCGCGGAAGAGCACCGCGATAAACTCGTCGCCGATAAATACCTCGGCGGAATTGGCCTTCTTCGGCCGCGCGCGCACCTCGAGATTGGGCGTACGGAACACCTTGCGCAAATAAGCCTGCAGGCGAGCTACTTCATCCGGTTTCACGATGGATCTCCTTTGTGCGGCGGAATGCCGTGCCAGTTCTCTAAAGGCCGCCGAAGTCGTCGACCCAGGTCTGCTCCATCTCGAGCGCCGGTTCCGCGCATCCCGCCGAACCGACGACCTTCGCAGGCACGCCCGCGACCGTGACGTGCGCGGGCACGTTGGTCAGCACGACGCTGCCTGCAGCGATGCGCGAGCCATCGCCCACCGTGATGTTGCCCAACACCTTGGCGCCGGCGCCGATCAGCACGTTCTCGCCGATTTTCGGATGGCGGTCCCCCGTCTCCTTGCCGCTGCCGCCCAGCGTTACCCCATGCAGGAAGGAGCAATTGTTGCCGACGACGGCCGTCTCGCCGACGACCACGCCGGTCGCGTGGTCGATCATGATACCCTGCCCAAAGCGGGCGGCGGGGTGGATATCGACGCCGAAAGTGCGCGACCCCTGGCTCTGCAGGAAGAGCGCGAAGTCGCGCCGCCCCTCGTGCCACAACACGCTGCCGAAGCGGTGCGTGACGAGCGCGTGAAAGCCTTTGAAGTAAAGCAGCGGATCGAGGTAGCGGCTGCAGGCCGGATCGCGGTCGAATACCGCGGCGAGGTCCGCGCGGAAGATCGCGCCGAGCTCCTGGTGGCTGGCGAGCACCGCCTGGAACGTCTGATTGACGAGGACGGCGTCGACGTCCGAATGGTCGAGCCGCTGCGCCAGACGATGACAGATGGAATCCTCGAGGCGATCGTGGCTCAAGACGGTTGCGTAGATGAAGCTGCCGAGCGCCGGCTCGGCCGCCATTGCCGCCTGGGCCTCCTTGCGGATCTCAGACCAAATCGGGTCGTATGCGCTGACCTTGCCCTCGGCCGCGGATCGGGTCCTGGCTGCCATTCTGGCCACTCCTGAGCCATCGTTCCCGGTTGCAGCGGACACCGCTGCTCCGGCCCGACCGGGGTACAAACATGGCGCCGGTTCGTCAACGGCTACCACGGCAGGCTCAAATTGGCTTTAAGGCTGCCCCGGGGCGAAGTGCGCGATTGAATGCCCCGGCGGGGCGCGCACTATAGGATCGAAAGGAAACCAGGATTTCCCAATGACCGAAACCAAGACCGTGGCGGCGGCCCTGCGGCTCGAGCGTGACGGCGATGTCGCATTCATCATTGCAGACAACGCTGCGCGCATGAACGCATTCACGGCGGCCATGTGGGAAGCCCTGCCCGGCCGCATCGCGGAAGCCGAGCGCGACGACACGGTGCGGGTGATCATCCTGCGCGGTGCGGGCGAGCGGGCCTTCTCGGCCGGTGCTGACATTTCCGAGTTCGAGACCGCGCGCACAGGCGACAAGTCGGCGGCGTACGATGCGCTCAGCGACGCGGCATTCACGGCGCTCACCCACTGCGCCAAGCCGACAATCGCCATGATCCACGGGTTCTGCCTCGGCGGGGGCTTGGGCGTCGCCTTATGCGCAGACATCCGGCTCGCCGACGAAAAGGCCGAGTTTGCCATTCCCGCCGCCAAGCTTGGGCTCGGCTACAATGTACGTTGGGTGCGCCCGCTGCTCGCGGCGGTGCCGCCTTCGCGCGCCAAGGAGATGCTGTTCACCGCGCGGCGCTTCAAAGTTGCAGAGGCAGTTGGGATGGGACTCATCTCGCGTGTCGTCCCCGCGCCTGAACTCGAGGCCGCGACGCGCACGCTGGCGGCCGAGATTGCGGCGAATGCTCCCCTCACCGTGCGCGCGGCCAAGCGCACCATCGACGAGCTCGTCCGCCACCCGGAAGACCCCGACATCGCCGCGCTCGACGCTGCCGTCGCGGCGTGCTTTGCGAGTGAGGACTACGCGGAGGGGCGGCGAGCGTTCCTGGAGAAGCGCAAGCCGCGCTTTCAGGGGCGCTGACGCCGGTCTTGCTTTACTCGCGCTCCGGCGCGATATGCCTCACTAAGGTTGGAAACGTCTCATGCGCGCCAGACCGGCAACTAGAAGGACGATGATCGCGCTCGCGGCGTTCTCTGTGGCCGCCCCAGCGTTCGCCCAGGAGACTTCTCTTCTCAACGCTTGCTGGGCACCGGCGGCACTCACCGGCGCTCCGGGAGAGAGCGGCGTGCGCAAGGGCGACCACCGCTTCGATGCACCGCCGCCCGGGATGGAGCTCGCACCGTTCACCCCTATCGCCGAACCAGAGAACGGCGTTATCCGCCGCGTCAAACTCTCGGGCGGGCGCAAACTGGTCGCGCTCACGTTCGACTTGTGCGAGCAGCCGGGCGAGGTCGCCGGCTATGATGGCGCCATCGTCGACTATCTCCGGCGAGAGAACGTCAAGGCCACGTTTTTCGCCGGCGGCAAGTGGCTGCGCTCGCATGAGGAACGCGCGCGTCAGATGATGGCGGACCCGCTGTTCGAGATTGGTAGCCACTCGGAAGCTCACCGCAACTTCCGCGGCCTGGAAGGCAACCGCCTCGCAAACGAGATCCTGGGTCCCCAGCGTTCCTACGAGATGATCCGCGCGCGCCTGACGCAAACGCAGTGCGTCCGCGAGGCTGCCGGCGCCGAGAGCCGCATTGCGCCGCGCATCACCCTGTTCCGTTTTCCCTACGGGGCCTGCAATCCGCTTTCGCTGCGGGCCGTGCACGATCAGGGTCTGCGCGCGATCCAGTGGGACGTAGCAACGGGCGACCCTTCCCCAGCAGCGTCCGCCGAAGCCATCGCGCGTGCAATGCTTATGCGGACGCGCCCGGGCTCCATCATCCTCAACCACGCCAACGGTCGCGGCTGGCACACCGCCGCGGCGCTGCCGCTTGCAATTCCGAAGCTGCGGCAGATGGGCTATGAGTTCGTCACCGTCTCGGAGCTGCTCGAAGCCGGCGAGCCCGTCGTCGCCCAGAGCTGCTACGACAAAAAGCCCGGCGACACGGACCGCTACGATGTGCTGGCCGCGCGCAAGCGCATTCCCGACTTCAAGACGACTGTTCATCAATGAGCGCGCCGTTGCCCTTCACCGCCCGGCGCTATCAGATCGAGCCTGCGCGCGGCGGCAAGCCACTCATCGCGGAGCCGATGACGGAGGACGAAGCCGGGCCACTCGCGCAGGCGGTCGCCGCGCTCGAGCCGTGGCGCACTTACGCCTATCCCGCCGATAGGCTTGCTGCGTTCCTTGCGTGCCCCGAGCCTGGCGCGCCGCGCTTCGTGTTTCGGCGCGAAGATGAGGTCGCCGGCGGCATCGGGCTGCGGCTCAACTGGATGCGTGGTCCCTATATTCAGTTTCTCGCGGTGCTGCCGCCGTTCCAGTGCCGGGGCTTCGGCAGCGCGGTCATCGGGTGGGTCGAAGGGCAAGCGCGCGCGGGAGATGAGCGCAATCTGTGGATCGCGGCCTCCGAGATCAACGAGCATGCGCGCCGCCTCTACGAGCGGCTCGGGTTTCGAGAGGTGGCAAAGCTTGATGACCTCGTGTGCGAAGGGCGCTCGGAGATCCTTTACCGCAAGCGGCTTGCCTAGCGATCTTGGCCGACCTCGAGCACCACGCGGCCACGCACCTTGCCGGCAAGGATCTCGGGCGCAAGTTCGACGACGTCGGCGAGCGGACGCGTCACCGTGAGCGCGGCGAGCTTCGTACGGTCGAGGTCGCGCGCCAGCCGCTCCCAGGCTTTGACCCGCCGCGGCTTCGGCGCCATGACGCTGTCGATGCCGATGAGCGTGACCCCGCGCAGGATGAACGGGGCGAGGAAACCTGGCAGGTCCATGCCCTGCGCGAGCCCCGTCGCCGCAACGGCACCGCCGTAGCTCGTCATCGCCAGCGCGTTGACGAGCGTGTGCGAGCCGGCGACGTCGATGGCACCAGCCCACCGCTCCTTTCCGAGTGGGCGCCCGGCCGCGCTCAACTCCGCTCGATCAGTGATCTCGGCGGCGCCAAGTGAGCGCAGATAGTCCGCTTCCTGTGCGCGTCCGGTCGAGGCGACGACGCGATAACCGAGCTTGGCCAGCAGTGTAATGGCGACGCTGCCGACGCCGCCGGCGGCACCCGTAACCAGCACCGGGCCCTTGTCCGGCGTGGCCTCGTGCGCTTCGAGCGCGAGCACCGCCAGCATCGCCGTGTAGCCGGCGGTACCGATCGCCATCGCCTGCGCATTCGTGAACGCCGCAGGGCGCCGCACCAGCCAGTCGCCCTTGACGCGCGCGAGCTCTGCATAGCCCCCGTGGTGGCGCTCGCCGCATCCCCAGCCGTTGAGGATCACCGCATCGCCGGCTGCGAACTCAGGGTGCGACGAGCTATCGACGATGCCGGCAAAATCGATTCCGGGAACGAGCGGCAGGCACACGCCAGGTAACCTGCCGGTCAGTGCGAGCCCGTCCTTGTAGTTGATCGTCGAGTGCGTGACGCGCACGGTCACGTCACCGTCCATGAGATCGCTTTCGCGCAGTGTTTCCCACGACGCCCGCACCCCGGTCTCGCCTCGCGACAGCAGCAGCGCCTTAAAGTCGTCCATGCGAAGCTCCGCGGAGATTTCCTAGCGTTGAGCCCATCAACAGGCTTGTCTCGCAGCGCACCACTCGATGTCGAACTGCCGAGCGGACACAATCGGCAAAAGCAAACTACAAAATGGTGCACGTCTGGCGGAACTGCACGCTGGCTGAAGCACTTGCGTGGCGTGCAGTTGGGCAAACTGATCACACTGGTGTTGCCGATCCGTCGGAATGACAGTGATTGATCGCATTCGACTAGAAACCGAGCAGGCTGCCGCAGCGCAATATCTTTTTAACTTGGCAACGCCGCGAATGGCCTCCTAGCTTAACGCATTGGTGCAGCCCCCGTCCGCACCGAAACGAGCAGCCACCCAAGGCGGCCATCATTGGAGGCAACGATGGAACTCACGATGCGACTGAACGTGCTAGCCGCGCTTCTGTCATTCGGCTTCATCGCTGCAATCGTGTTTGGCATGGTTTGAGGCGTAGCGAAGCGCAGGCACGATTTCGGTATTCCTAGTCCCGGATCTCCCCCTGTCCCGGGACGGCAAGTGCAAAGACCCAGAAGGCGCGGACATCGGTTCGCGCCTTCTTCTTTGGCGGCGCGCGAAGGGTCAAGCGGCCGCTTCGCGCAGCGAGCGTGGGTCGTAGTTCAACACCGGCGCGAGCCAGCGCTCCGCCTGCTCGACCGTCCAGCCCTTTGCGGCGCGCGTAGTCCTCGACCTGGTCGCGCTCGATCTTGCCGACGCCGAAGTAGTGACTGTCGGGATGCGACAGATAGAGTCCTGATACGGAGGCGCCCGGCCACATGGCATAGCTCTCGGTGAGCTCGATGCCCGCCGTCTTTTCGACGTCCATGAGCCGCCAGAGCGTGGCCTTCTCCGTATGCTCGGGTTGCGCGGGATAGCCCGGCGCGGGACGGATGCCGCGGTACTTCTCGGCGATCAGCTCTTCGCTCGACAGCTTCTCGGACGCGACGTAGCCCCAAAGCTCCTTGCGTACCCGCTCGTGCAGGCGTTCAGCGAAAGCCTCGGCGAAGCGGTCGGCCAGCGCCTTTAGCATGATGCGGCTGTAATCGTCGGTGACCTTGATGCGCGTCTTGAGCGTTTCCTCCTCGCCGATGCCGGCCGTCACCGCGAAGCTGCCGACGTAGTCGGCGAGCCCGGTCTCCTTCGGCGCGACGAAATCGGAAAGCGCAGTGTGTGCGCGATCGCGCGAGGGATCGCGCGCGATCTGCTGGCGGAGCGTGTGCAGAATCGCAAGGCGCTCGCCGCGCAACTCATCCGTGTAGAGCTCGATGTCGTCGACGATGCTGTTCGCCGGCCAGAAGCCGACGACGCCCGACGCCTTGATCCACTTCTCGGCGACGATGCGCTTCAACATCGCCTGCGCATCGTTGAACAGCTTCTGGGCTTCGGTGCCGACCTTGTTGTCCTTCAGGATCGCGGGGAAGCGGCCGTTGAGCTCCCAAGCCTGGAAAAACGGCGTCCAGTCGATATACGGCACGAGCTCGGCGAGACTGTAGTCCGGAAACGCGCGCGTGCCGAGGAACGTGGGCTTGGGTGGCTTGTAGGCTTTCCAGTCGATCGCGAAGCGGTTGGCGCGCGCGGCGTTGAGCGTGATGCGGCGCTTGGACGCCTCGTTGCGCAGGTGCGATTCCCTCACCTTGGCATACTCCGTGCGGATCTCGCCGACGTAGGTGGGCCGCTCCCGCTCCGACAAGAGCTTTGACACGACGCCGACGGCGCGGCTCGCGTCGAGGACGTAGATCGCTTGTCCTCGCTCGTAGTTGGGCGATATCTTCACCGCCGTATGCACGCGGCTCGTTGTGGCGCCCCCGATCAACAGCGGACATTCGAAGCCTTCGCGCTCCATCTCGGCGGCAACGAAGCACATCTCGTCGAGCGAGGGCGTGATGAGGCCCGAGAGCCCGATGATGTCGGCCTTCTCGCGCTCGTGCCGTCTCGAGAATCTTTGCCGCCGGCACCATGACGCCGAGATCGATCACCTCGTAGTTGTTGCACTGGAGCACGACGCCGACGATGTTCTTGCCGATGTCGTGCACGTCGCCCTTAACGGTCGCCATCACGACCTTTCCGGCCGCGGGCATCGCCTCGAGACCGGAGATCTTCTTCTCCGCCTCGAGGTAGGGTTGCAGGTAAGCCACCGCCTGCTTCATCACGCGCGCCGACTTCACGACCTGCGGCAGGAACATCTTGCCGGCGCCGAAGAGGTCGCCGACCACGTTCATGCCGGCCATTAGCGGGCCCTCGATGACGTGCAGCGGTTTCTCCGCCTTCTGACGCGCTTCCTCGGTGTCGATCTCGATGTAATCGGTGATGCCGTGCACGAGCGAATGCGTGAGGCGCTCCTCGACCGGCTTCTCGCGCCAGGAGAGGTCCAGGACCGTCTTCTTCGTGCCGCCGTCGCCTTTGAACTTCGGCGCGGCTTCGAGCAACCGGTCGGTCGCGTCGGAGCGGCGGTTCTGGACCACGTCCTCGCACAGCTCGCGCAGCTCCGGGTCGATGTCGTCGTAGAGCGCGAGCTGTCCGGCGTTGACGATCCCCATGTCCATACCGGCCTGGATGGCATGATAGAGAAACACCGAGTGCATCGCCTCGCGCACGGGCTCGTTGCCGCGGAAGGCAAACGACAGGTTCGAGACGCCGCCCGAGACGTGGACGAGCGGCATCCGCTCCTTGATGCGCCGCGTCGCCTCGATATAGGCGAGCCCGTAGCCGCTATGCTCCTCGATGCCGGTCGCGACCGCGAAGATGTTGGGGTCGAAGATGATGTCCTCGGGAGGAAAGCCGACCTCTTCGGTCAAGAGCTTGTAAGCGCGCTCGCAGATTGCGACCTTGCGATCGGCCGTGTCGGCCTGGCCCTGCTCGTCGAAGGCCATGACCACGACCGCGGCGCCGTAGCGCAAAACCTTCTTGGCGTGCTCCAGAAAGGGCCGCTCGCCCTCCTTCAAGCTGATCGAGTTGACGATCGCCTTGCCCTGCACGCACTTGAGGCCGGCCTCGATCACGCTCCACTTGGATGAATCGATCATGATGGGGACGCGTGCGATGTCGGGCTCGGAGGCGATGAGGTTGAGGAACGTCGTCATCGCCCGCTCGGAGTTGAGCAGCCCTTCGTCCATGTTCACGTCGAGGATCTGCGCGCCGGATTCGACTTGCGCGCGCGCGACGCTGAGCGCGGCGGCGTAGTCGTTCGCCTCGATGAGCTTGCGGAACTTCGCCGAGCCGGTGACGTTCGTCCGCTCGCCGACGTTGATGAAGGCTTGTGCCGCGTTTGCCGTGGTCATTGTTTCGAACTGCCTTCTCTCGTCGCAAGCTTAGCTAACAGACTTAGGTCGTCTGCCTTACTCATGCACGAAGGGCTCGAGCCCCGACAGCCGCATCTTTGGCGCGATCTCTGGGATCCGGCGGGGCTTATATGCCTTCACGTGTTCCGCGATGTGGGCGATGTGCTCCGGCGTGGAGCCGCAGCAGCCACCGACAACATTGACGATGCCGTCCTTGGCCCACGGCTCCATCTGGCAGGCCATATCGTCGGGCGTCTCGTCGTACTCGCCCATGGCGTTCGGCAACCCGGCGTTAGGGTAGGCGGAGATGCGCGCATCCGCGACATTCGCGAGCTCGGCGAGATAAGGCCGCATCGGCTCGGCGCCGAGCGCGCAGTTGAGTCCGATCGAGAACGGCTTTAAGTGCCGCATCGAGTACCAGAAGGCCTCCGGCGTCTGGCCCGACAGCGTGCGACCCGAGCGGTCGGTGATCGTGCCAGAGACCATCACCGGCAGCTCGATACCTTTTTCCTCGAAGACTTCGAGCGTGGCAAATCCTGCCGCCTTGGCGTTGAGCGTGTCGAAGATGGTCTCGATCAGGATGATGTCGACCCCGCCGTCCATTAGGCCGCGAACCTGCTCCTTGTAGGCCTCGCGCAGCTCGTCGAAGTCGACATTGCGGAAGCCGGGGTCGCTCACCTTGGGCGAGATCGACGCGGTCCGGTTTGTCGGACCCACGGCCCCGGCGACGAAGCGCGGCTTGTCTGGCGTCTTCTTTGTCCATTTGTCGGCCGCGGCGCGCGCGATCTTGGCCGCCGCCACGTTGATCTCGTAGGCGAGCTCCTCCATGCCGTAGTCGGCCATGGAGATGGCTTGCGCGTTGAACGTGTTGGTCTCGAGGATGTCGGCGCCGGCCGCCAGATAGGCCTCGTGGATCTCGGCGATGATCTGTGGCTGCGTCAGCACGAGGAGATCGTTGTTGCCCTTGACGTCACGTTGCCAGTCCTTGAAGCGCGCACCGCGATAGCCCGCCTCGTCGAGCTTGTGACGCTGGATCATCGTGCCCATGGCGCCGTCGATGATGAGGATGCGCTGATCCGCGGCCGCCAGTAGCGCGGCATAGCTTGGCTTTCTATTCATGACCGGCTCTCCGTCACACCGCCGCCCGCGCCTGCGGGCGCTCTACGGCCTCGCGGCCTCGCAATCCCAAGAGATGACAGATCGCATAGACGAGATCTGCGCGGTTCAACGTATAGAAATGGAATTTCTTTACCCCCTCGTCGACGAGGTCCATGACCTGCTCGGTCGCGACCGCCGCGGCGACGAGATGGCTTGTCGTGGGATCGTTCTCCAGTCCATCGAAGCGTCGCGCGAGCCAAGAGGGCATGCTGGCGCCGGCCCGCGCGGCGAAAGCGGCGACCTGCTTGAAATTATGGATCGGCACGATGCCGGGCGTGATCGGTACCCAGATGCCGGCGGCGCGTGCGCGCTCGAGGAAGCGCAGGTAGTGCGCGTTGTCGAACCCGAACTGGGTGATGATGCGGTCGGCACCGGCATCGACCTTGGCCTTGAGGTTTTCTATGTCGGCGGCGGGCGTGGGGCTCTCGGGGTGCTTCTCGGGATACCCGGCGACGGATACCTCGAAGCGCGCGATCTTCTTGAGGCCGGCGACGAGATCGGCGGCGTTGGCGTAGCCGCCGGGGTGCGGCTCGTACTTCGTGCCGGGGCCGCCGGCGGGATCGCCGCGCAACGCCACGATGTGGCGGACGCCGATGTCCCAATAGTCGTGCGCAACCGCTTCGACCTCCTCCTTCGTCGCGGCGACGCAAGTGAGATGGGCCGCCGGCTTCAGGTCGGTCTCGCGCAGGATGCGGGCAACCGTGGCGTGCGTGCGCTCGCGCGTGCTGCCGCCGGCGCCGTAGGTGACCGAGACGAATTCAGGGTGGAGAGGGGCCAGCCGCTCGATCGCCGACCACAGCGCGGCCTCCATCTTCTCGGTCTTCGGCGGGAAGAACTCGAAGGAGACGTCGATCTCGCCGGTGCCGAGAAGCCGGCTCTTGCGCTCGGGGCTGTTCGCCATCAGGAGGCCTCCTGCAGGGCATGCGAAGTCGTATTGCGCGCTTGCGCTTTGGGTGTGACTGGCTGCTCGGCGAGCCACAACGAGACGGTAAGCTTTTCCGATCCACTCTGCTTTTCGGGGGCGAGATCGCGCTGCACAACCGGTTGGAGGCCGGCATCCTCCATCCATTGCGCGACCTGGGGCGCTGCAAAGCCGAGCCGATCGTGTGCGTGCTCCTCGCGCAGGAACTCGAGATCATGCGGTGCGAAATCGACAATCAGCAGCCTGCCCCCGGGCGCCAGCACGCGGGCCGCCTCGCGGATCGCCAGCGCCGGCTGTGCCAGGAAGTGCAGCACCTGGTGCATGACGACCGCGTCGGCGACGCCATCGGGAAGCGCCAGCGCGTAGATGTCGCCGTGGCGTACCTGAGCGCGCGAGAGGCCGGCGCGCGCAAGCTTGCTGCGCGCATACGCGAGCATTGCCTGGTTGACGTCGAAGCCGAGACCGCGCTCGAAGCGGTCGGCGAGGAACTCGAGCGTGCGCCCGGTCCCGGTGCCGAGATCGACAAGAAGCTTGAATGGCCCCGGTCCCAGCACCTGCCCCATCGCCTCCTCGACCTCGCTTTCGGCTACGTGCAGCGCGCGGATTCGATCCCAATCGGCGGCGTGAGTGCGGAAGTAGCTTTGAGCGGCGGCCTCGCGCTCGCGCTTCAGGGCCCCCGCCCGCTCGCGGTCGCGCTCGATCACGGGGTCGGTCTCGTCGACGAGGGCAAGGAGGTCAAGCGCGAGGCGGCCGCCGTGCGAGCGATCGGAGATGTGGAAATAGGCCCAGCTCCCCTCGCGGAAACGCTCGATCAGCCCCGCTTCCGCCAACAGCTTCAGATGGCGGCTGATACGCGGCTGGCTTTGTCCAAGCACCTGGGTCAGATCCTTGACGTTGAGCTCGCCGGCGGCGAGCAGCAGGAGGATGCGCAGGCGCGTCGGCTCGGCCGCGGCCTTGAGCGCGGCGACAATCTCATCGCTGGCAAACGATCCGGCCAAGAGGGCCTCCCTTGGGCGGGATCATATAAAGATATGTTTATATGTCAAGCGCGGGCGGCTCCCACATCCGCTGCCCATTTTTGGTACGCCAGTTAACCCGAGAGTAAGCCCCTCCCTTTACCTTCTTTGCGACAATAGCAGGACGGAAAATCCCCAGATGCGCGTCGCCATTTTTGACCGGGTCGAGCCGCCGGTCCCCGCCGAGTTGCCTTTGCGTCTAACCGAAACCTGCTCCCGCCGTTCGGCCATGGCCCTGCTTATTTTCACTATTCCGGCGGTGTTCGCGGTCGGCGTCGCCTGCCTTATGCTCATCCTGGAGGCCCTCGTCGCGCCTGGTCCCCGTGCCATCATCGCCCAGCACCCCGCGCTCGGGCTCGAGATCCTGACAGGCATCGCCCTTGGGGCCTATCTCCTGGGCCTGCCGCTGAAGCGACTGGTCGACCGGCTGGTCGCCACCCGCTCCATCCTCATCGACGAGACGACGGTCACCGTCACCGAAAGTGGTCATTTTCGTGAGCAGACCTGGTCGGCGCCGCGGTCAGCCTTCACCGGCTTAGCTCACCACGTGCGCGCCTCCCTGTCGGGCACGCGCCACGAGCTTATTCTCGTGCATCCAGAGCGCGAGAAATCGCTGCTCTTGAGCCTCGCTCAGCGCATGTCGCAAAGCGAGGTCGACCGGGTCGCAGCGCTCCTCTCCTGCGCGGAAATTCCGCCCAGCGCGCTTTACCGGTTTGGCGGGCGGCTGCCGCGCATTGCCCTGCCGGCATGGAGAAATGCCGCCCATGCATGAACATATGTACGTCCAAAAATTCGTCTTTATCCTCGCTCACCCTTTGACTGAAACAGCGTTCACGTGGATGATTGAGTTGAAGGGACAACAGCGGCCGCGAGGATGCCAGCAGACCGTTGTCTGCCTGTCGTTCCCTGGAGGGAGCAGTAACGTATGACGACCATCTCGATGCGAGCCACCCCACGCCGGGTGTCCTCGGCGTTTGTCCGCATCCTTTCCTTGTCCGGTTTCGCGCTGATCGCTCTCTCCGCCTCCGCGAGCGCTCAAGCCCCTGCCGCTCCCCCCGCAGCTACGCGCGCCGCGAGCCCGCCAGCCGCTCCGAGTGCGGCCGCGCCAACTGCCCCACGTGACGCGACCTCATCCATCGAGCGCGGCGGCCAAGCTCAGGCCGCGCCGAATGCCACCGCCCCCGCTACCGCCAAGAGCGACACGGCGCCCGCCCGCAAAGAATCCCCGGCCGCCTACATGAAGCGCGTAGGCAATGATCTGCTTCTGGCTTCGCGCTCTGGCTCGGCCTCGCAGATCGCCATGGTCCTCAACGCCAACGCCGACGTTGCCTCGATCGGTCTCAACGCGCTGGGCGACTACGCGCGTAGCCTGTCCAAGAACGATCGCCCCATCTACTACAACGGCATGGTCAACTTCATCGCGCGCTACGCCGCCAAGGAAGCACCGAAGTATCCGATCGCACGTTTTATCATCACCGCCCAGTCGCAGGATGATGCGCGCGGCACCTACGTCGACAGCCACATCACGCTGGCAACCGGTGACGCTTACGACGTGCGCTGGCTCGTCGTGCGTCGCGACGGCGTCTACAAGGTGCGCGACGCCCAAGTGATCGGCTTCTGGATGACGTCCTTCCTCGACAACCTGTTCCAGAACTACATCAGCGAGAACGGCGGCAACCCGAAGTCGCTCGTCGTCGCCCTCAACCACTAGCCCGATCGCCGTTCGGATCGCAGTGAGATGCGCCGATTGTAGCGGGCGCGGGCCGGGCCCTATTGGGCCGGCTGCGCCGCAGGCGTGCCATGCGCCGGGCCGGCGAACATGTTCGAGAGCTTGTCGAGATAAATGTAGATGATCGGCGTCGTGAAGAGCGTCATCGCCTGGCTGAGCAAGAGACCACCGACCATGGCGTAACCGAGCGGCTGGCGGATCTCCGCGCCCATGCCGGTGCCGAGCATCAGCGGCACTGCGCCGAGCAGAGCGGCCATCGTCGTCATCATGATCGGCCGGAAGCGCAGCAGCGCCGCCTTGTGGATCGACTCCTCCGTCGATAGGTGCTCCTCGCGCTCGGCGACGAGCGCGAAGTCGACGAGCATGATGCCGTTCTTCTTGACGATCCCGATCAGCAGGATGATGCCAATCATGGCCACCAGGCTGAAATCGAATCCGAACAGCATCAAGGCAATCAGCGCGCCGGCACCGGCCGAAGGCAAGGTCGACAGGATCGTTATGGGGTGGATGTAGCTCTCGTAGAGGATGCCGAGGATCAGGTAGACGACAACGAGCGCCGCCCCGATCAGCATCGGGACGGTTGAGAGCGACTGCTGGAACGCCTGCGCATTGCCTTGGAAGGTGGTCAGCACCGAGGGCGGCAGGTCGAGCTCGCGTTCCGCTTTCTGGATCGCATCCGTCGCGGTGCCAAGCGCCGCGCCCTGGGCGAGGTTGAAGCTGATCGTCACCGCCGGGAACTGCCCCTGGTGGCTGATCGACAGCGGCTTCGTAGGCGTTGTCGTCCAAGTCGCGAACGTGGCGAGCTGCACGAGCTGCCCGGTCGTCGGCGAGCGGATGTAGATCTTGTCGAGGTTCTGCGGGTCGCCCTGCAGCTCGGGCAGGATCTCCATGATCACGTGATAGCTGTTCTGCTGCGTGAAGTACTGCGCCACCTGGCGCTGGCCGAAGGCGTCGTAGAGCGTGTCGTCGATCTGCTGCGGCGTGAGCCCAAAGCGCGCCGCGCGGTCTCGATTGATGTCGATCGTCAGCGTCGTCCCCGACATCTGCTGATCGGTTGCCACATCACGCAGCTGCGCAAGCGTCTTGAGCTTGTCGAGCAGCTTGGGCGCCCAGGCGTTGAGCTCGTCGATATTGGCATCCTGCAGCGTGTATTGGAACTGCGTGCGCGCGGCGCGGCCGCCGACGTTGACGTCCTGTGCAGCCTGCAGGAAGAGCTTGGCGCCCTCCACTTTGTCGAGCTTCGGACGCAGGCGTGCGATGACCTCGAACACGGACGCATCGCGCTGGTCCTTGGGCTTCAAAGTAATGTACATGCGCCCATTGTTGACCGAGGCCGTCGGGCCGCCGGCGCCGATGGCCATGGCGACGGTGGCGACCGCCGGGTCCGCGGCGACGATCTCGCCCAGCGCCTCCTGCTTCTTCATCATGTCGGCGAAGGAGATGTCCTGGGCGGCTTCCGAGATGCCGGTGAGGAGGCCCGTGTCCTGCTGCGGGAAGAAGCCCTTCGGGATGACGACGAAGAGGTAGATCGTGAGCCCCAGCGTCGCGAAATAGACGAGCAGCGTCAGGAAGCGGTGGCGCATGGCGACGGCGAGCATCCGCTCATAGCCCCGGAGCATGATGTCGAACCCGCGCTCGGTGATGTTGTAGAGCCGGCCGTGGTGCACGTCTGTCTCGGGCTTTAGGAAGCGGGACGCCATCATCGGCGTCAGCGTGAGCGCGACGAAGGCAGAGACGGCGATCGTCATGCTGACGGTGACCGCGAACTCACGGAACAGCCGCCCGATGATGCCGCTCATCATGAGGAGCGGGATGAACACGGCGATCAGCGAGATGCTGATAGATAGGACGGTAAACCCGATCTCGCCCGATCCCTTGAGCGAGGCCTCATAGGGAGACATCCCATCCTCGACGTGGCGCACGATGTTCTCGAGCACGACGATAGCGTCGTCCACGACGAAGCCTACCGAGATCGTGAGCGCCATCAGCGACAGGTTGTCGAGGCTGTAGCCGGCGAGATACATGAGCGCGCAGGCGCCGAGCAGCGCCAGCGGCACCGTCACGCTGGGGATGATCGTCGCCCACAAGCTGCGGAGGAATATGAAGATGACGAGCACGACGAGCGCGATCGTGAGCAGCAGCGTCATCTCCACGTCCTTGACGGAGGCGCGAATCGTCTGCGTGCGGTCGCTCAGGACATCGACGTGCAGCGCCGGTGGCATGGCGGCGCGCAGGCGCGGCAACGCAGCCTTGATCTTATCGACGGTGTCGATGACGTTGGCGCCGGGCTGCTTGAACACGACCAGGAAGACGCCGCGCTTGCCGTTGGCCCACGCCGCCTTCTTGGCGTCCTCGGGACCGGGAACGGCCAGTCCGATGTCCCGCACGCGCAAGGGTGCACCGTCGCGGTAGGCGAGGATGACGTCGTTCCAGTCGTCGGCATCGATGAGCTGGTCGTTGGCGTAGATGGTGAAGCTGCGCTTATCCCCGTCGACGTTGCCCTTGGGGCTGTTGACAGTGGTGATCGACAAGGGCGTTCGCACGTCTTCCAGCGACAGGCCCTTGGCGTAGAGCTTGGCGGGATCGATCTGAATGCGCACGGAGGGCTTTTGCTCGCCGCCGATCGAGACCTGGCCCACGCCCGTGATCTGGCTGATCTGCTGGGCGAGCTTGGTGTCGGCGTTGTCGTCGACGTCGGTGAGCTGCATCGCGTCGGAGACGACCGACAGGATCATGATCGGGGAATCCGCCGGGTTCACCTTGCGGTAGGTCGGCGGCGCGGGGAGATTGCGGGGCAGCTGGCCGCTCGCGGCGTTGATCGCGGACTGGATGTCATTGGCCGCTGCGTCGATGTTGCGGTCGAGGTCGAACTGCACGACGACCGTGGTCAGGCCGAGCCCGCTCGTCGATGTCGTCTGCGAAACGCCGGGGATCTGCGCGAACTGCCGCTCGAGCGGCTGCGCGACGTTCGACGCCATGATTTCCGGGCTGGCCCCCGGCAGCGAAGCGCTGACCTGGATGGTCGGGAAGTCGATCTGCGGCAGCGGCGCGACGGGAAGGTTGGGGAAGGCGACGAGGCCGACGAACAGCACCCCGACCATCAGCAACGAGGTCGCGACCGGATACTTGATGAAGGGTTCCGAGACGCTGGCCATGTCATCCAACCTCGACTATTCGACCTGCACGGACGCCGGGCTCGCGGCCGAGCGCTTGCCGGCGATGGAGTTCGGTTCCGCGCCGTGGCGGATTTCGACCGGCGTTCCCGGCTGCAGCCGGTAGGACCCCGAGGTCACGACCCGCTCGCCGGCCTCGATGCCGCTTTTCACCACGGCCTTGCCGCTCTGGATCACATCGATCTCGGCCTTACGCATCTCGACCTTGTTGTCGTCGCCGACGACGTAGACGTAGAGGCCGTTGGGGCCGCGCTGTACGGCGAGGTCAGGGACAACGACCGCGTCCTTCAGGGTTTCGATCTGGAGCCGCGTGGCAACCGTCAGCCCCGGCCACAGCTTGTTCTCGGTGTTGTCGAACTTCGCCTTGAGCCGGATCGCGCCCGTCGTCATGTCGACCTGGTTGTCGACGAGCGCGAGCGTGCCCTTGTCGAGCTCCTGCTTGCCGTCGGAGGTGAGCGCGGTCACGGGCAGCGCGCCGCCCTTCAAGGCAACGTTGATGCGCGGCAACTCCTCCTCGGGCGCAGTGAATATGACCGCGATCGGCCTGATCTGGGTGATGACCGCGACGCCCTGCTGGTCGCCGGCGTGCACGATGTTGCCGCGGTCGACGAGGCGGAAGCCCATGCGGCCGGCAATCGGCGCGGTGATCGTCGTGTAGCCGAGCTGCACCTGCGCGTTGTCGATCGCGCCCTGGTCGGATTTGATCTGCGCTTCCTGCTGTTTTACGAGCGCGGCCTGGGTGTCGATCTGCTGCTGCGATACGGCGAGCGTGCCGACCTTGGTATAGCGTTCGAGGTCGCGCTTGGAGTTGGCGAGGAGGGCCTCGTCGAGCGCCTTCTTGGCGGCGGCTTGGTCGAGCGCGGCCTGAAACGGACGCGGGTCGATCTGCAGCAGCAGGTCACCCTGCTTGACCATCTGTCCTTCTTGGAAGGCGACCTTGTCGATCTGACCATCGACGCGAACCCGGATCGTCACCGTGTTCCAGGCCTGCGCGACGCCGAGCCCGTTGAGGTAGACGGGAAAGTCCTCGCGCTCGACGGCGGCGATATCGACGGGAACGGGCGCCTCTTTCGATTTTACAGAGGCGTCGTGCGGCGCCGAGCTGCGCGTCGCATACCAGTGCAAGCCCCCCACGGCGACGCCGGCTACAACGACGACCGCGAGCAGGCGCTGCAGTACGCGGCGGACCGTCGAGCGCTTCGGCGCCGGTGTCGGTTGCGGTGTCGGGTTTTCGGGCATGTCCACTCGGCGAGGCGCCTTCGGCATGGGTGCCGGCCTTTATGCGCGGCACGAAGTTGAGTTAACGCGGCAGCTTCTCGCGGCGATCCCTCGTGCGCTCGATACTGCAAAGGTGGTTGCGAGAACAGAAGCCGCGATACGACGGTATCTGGCAGGTGCTCGGGCGGATGGCCGGGAGGGGCCCTACGGCGGATCAACGCCGCGGGCGCGCAGTTTCCGTCGCGGGCCCGCGTCACGTTGGTTAACAGTTCGCCGCCGGCCTTTGAGGGTTGCAAGGACCGGCGGCGCGCGATTTCTAAGGCTCAACGGTCGCCGAGGCAGGCTAGCCGCACTTGTTGCCGAGCTCGTCGAGCGCCGCGTCGAGCTTCTTGCCGTCGGCGGAGTTCTCATCGATGTTCTCGCCGGCGTTCCAGGCCGTCGTGAAGTCGGGACCGAGCTGCTTCATGTAGCCGTCGATCTGAGTGTCGGCCGCGGCATCCGGATTGTCGCCGGCCTTGCCCATGGCGGTGCTCATTTCGCAGAAGATCTTGAGCTTGCCGGCGTCGCTCTCGACCGACTTGAAGGTCGCGACGGCGGAATCAACCTTGCTGTCGGCCGCGAGTGCGGCGACCGCGGTCAAGCATATGGCGACGGAAACCAAAAGGGGACGTGTCATGACAGTTCTCCAAAGCTCATTCAC
This sequence comes from uncultured Alphaproteobacteria bacterium, assembly GCA_963745205.1. Taxonomy (GTDB): domain Bacteria; phylum Pseudomonadota; class Alphaproteobacteria; order Rhizobiales; family Hyphomicrobiaceae; genus Hyphomicrobium_A. The sequence goes on along the minus strand of CAVUWX010000007.1, from coordinate 107,505 downwards.
AAAGGGGTAGTTGGAGGGGAAAGGGCGGCGGTCGACCGCCGCCCCCGGCCATCAGCTCCACCAGCAGTGGCGGTGGTGGTTGTGCCATTTGCAGTGGTGCTTCTTGTGCCATTCAGCCTGCTCGATCATGGTGCCGACCGAGAGGGCCGGACGCGACGCCGAAATGGCGCTTCCCCCGACCACGGCGTTGGCGGCGTTGAGCCCACCGAATGCCATCAGGCCCGCCACGACGCCCAAGCACAAACTAGCTTTCATCTTGAATCGCTCCCTTGTTTTTCAACGACCTACCCGTCGGCACCCGCGCGGGCACCGAGGGGTTAACGTCGAAAGGGGGCAATCCCGTCGGGGCGGGCGGCAATTCGCCTCAGCCTGTCTCCCATCTGCCGCAGCCCGGGCTGGCTGCACAAGCGACGGATTGGCTGGGCGTGCTGCGTTGTCCTTCAGTTCGCCCACCGCGTCCGACCCTACCGCGCACGCGTTAAAGCGAGCACCCGGCAAGCAAACGCCTCCCAAATGTTCGCATGCCGGCAATAAGCCTCCCAAACTCCCGGCGCCTCGGAGGCCCCCAGCTTCCGGGGCGCCACTTTGTTTTGACGCCGTAAGGGCGCCCAATGCCGGTCTGAATGCGGGTGCCGGTCAGGCGATGGAGATGCGCCGCGCGCTATCGGCAGCGACAATGTCGAAAAATTCGAGCGCCGATGCGCCGGCTTCCTTGGCGCGGTACATAGCGATGTCGGCGTTGCGCAAGATCTCCTGCGTGGTGACGCCGTCTTCGGGGATGAGCGTCACGCCGATCGAGACACCCACATTGTGGGGGTTGCCCTCGACCCAGACGTCGGTCTTGAGCGCGGAGATGAAGCGCTGACCGATTGCGCAGGCGGACTCGCGCCCGACGTCGTAGACAAGCACTGCAAACTCGTCGCCACCGAGGCGCGCCAGCACGTCGCTGGGGCGCGATGCCGATTTAAAGCGCTCCACCACCAGTTGCAGAACGCGATCGCCGACGGCATGGCCGTGCACGTCGTTGACGCGCTTGAACTCGTTGAGGTCGAGCAGGAAGAACGCGTGGCGGTGGCCGTCGCTGTGCGGCCCCGTCGCTTCGGCGAGCTTCGCCAGCATGGAGCGGCGATTCGGTAGCCCGGTCAGAGAATCGTTGAGCGCCTGCTCGCGCAACTCCCGCATCTCCAGGCTGAGAGCGATCTGGCTTTCGAGATCGCGCCGCTCCTCGCGCAGGCGCCGGACGATGAAGGCGGCGATGCCGGCGGCCAAAAGCACGGTGAGAAAGATCAACTCCTCGAGCGTGATCTTGCGCTCATGCACGGTGAGCTGCTCGGCGAAGGAGAACAGCTCGTACTCGAGCGTTAGCAGCACGGCGCCGATCATGGCGCCGGTCAGCAGCAGCAGGTCCTGCGCACTCGACCGGGGATTACGCGCGATGGCCCTCAACACCGCGTTCGCCTTGTCCGCATTCACAAGCTTCGACCTCGCATCGCTCGAGCGGCAACCCTAGCGGTGGGGGCTCAAGGAACTGTAAATGATGAAGTTATGATTGCGGGCTTTGCTCTTTATACGGCTTATACGGCATGAATGCGCGGAACGGCGGTTCCCGCGCGTTAGCCGGGCAAGATCACGCGCGCTCGAAGCGCTTGAACTTGATGCGGTGGGGCTTGACGCTCATAGCGAGCCGCCGGCGGCTTCATCCACGTCACCACGATCTGCAGGCAACCGTGTCGCGCGGTCTGTTCGGCCGTTCGGCGCAGTGCTTGCAGCTAACTGCCGAACCGCATTCGCGAGACCATCGATATGCACTGGCGTTGCAAGCCGGGAAACATCTTGGATCGAAATGCTTTGCTTCCCTGCTGGAAGGTTCGCTTCGCTTACAACATAGAACAGCCATTGCCCTGAGACCCAATGGTCTGCGGTCGAATCCTCTATAGGATGATGCGCGAACACATAGATTTCTGCGACCCGCACCGGCTCGGCTAGCGCTTTCCAGATAGCGCCCTCGTAGAAACCTTTAACGGGCTTGATCGCATACCGATTGGCTGTCGGAGACAGCCCCCAAGTTTGCCGTCGCGCTGTTTGCTTGACCTGGATTTTCAACCCGGACTCCTCGTGCTTCAAGTCCCAGGATGTCCAATCCGCGCTGCACAGCGTCCAGGCATCGAGTTCCAATGCAATGCGAACCAGCTCCTCGACCAAGTCTCCCCGCCAACGGTTCTCGACGAGCTTGTCACTAAACATGCGCGCAAACAGGCGAGACCTGATGGCGTCTGGTTTGAACCGCTCTGACATCTACGCCCTCTGGAAGCGCTTGAACTTGATGCGGTGGGGCTCGACCGCGGCATCGCCGAGGCGGCGCTTCTTGTCCTCCTCGTAGTCGGCGAAGTTGCCTTCGAACCACTCGACGTGGCTGTCGCCCTCGAAGGCGAGGATGTGGGTCGCAATGCGGTCGAGGAAGAAGCGGTCGTGGCTGATGATGACGGCGCAGCCGGGGAAATCTTCGAGCGCCGCCTCGAGCGCGCCCAGCGTCTCCGTGTCGAGGTCGTTGGTCGGCTCGTCGAGCAGCAATAGGTTGCCGCCCTCCTTCAGGAGCTTGGCGAGATGCACGCGGTTTCTCTCGCCGCCCGACAAGAGGCCGACCTTCTTCTGCTGGTCCGGCGCCCTTGAAGTTGAACCAGCCAACGTAGGCGCGGCTCGGCATCTCCTTCTTGCCGCCGAGCAGCATCTGGTCGAGGCCGCCGGAGATCTCCTCCCATACGGTCTTCTTGTCGTCGAGGTGCGCGCGGCTCTGGTCGACGTAGGAGACCTTGACCGTATCGCCGAGCTTGATTGTGCCCTTGTCGGGCTTTTCCGCAGCCGGTGATCATCTTGAACAGCGTGGTCTTGCCGGCGCCGTTGGGGCCGATGACGCCGACAATGCCGCCGGGCGGCAGCTTGAACGACAGGTCGTCGATGAGCAGGCGGTCGCCGAAGGCTTTCGACAGGCCCTCGACCTCCACGACGACGCCGCCGAGGCGCGGGCCCGGCGCGATCTGCAGCGAGGCTTTGCCCACCTCCTCGCGCCCGGCTTCGGCGGCGAGCTTCTCGTAGGCCGTGGTAGCGCGCCTTGGACTTTGCTTGCCGCGCCTTAGGCGAAGCCCTGATCCATTCGAGCTCGCGCGTCAACGTGCGCTGGCTTGCCTTCCTCCTGGCGCCTTCTCCACCTCGAGGCGCTTTGCCTTCTGCTCGAGCCAGCTCGAGTAGTTGCCCTTGTAGGGGACGCCCTGGCCGCGATCGAGTTCCAGCGTCCATTCGGTGATGTTGTCGAGGAAGTAGCGGTCGTGCGTGACGAGGATCACGCAGCCGGGATATTCCTTGAGGTAGCGCTCGAGCCAGGCGACGCTTTCGGCGTCGAGGTGGTTGGTCGGCTCGTCCAGCAGCAGGATGTCGGGCTTCGATAAGCAGCAGCTTGCGTCAGCGCCACGCGGCGCTTCTCGCCGCCCGAGAGCTTCGTCACCTCCGCGTCGCCCGGCGGGCAGCGCAGCGCGTCGAGCGCCTGCTCGACCTGCGTATCGAGGTCCCACAGGTTTTGCGCGTCGATCTGACGTCCTGCAGCGCGGTCATCTCGTCGGCCGTCTCGTCGGAGTAGTTGGCGGCGATCTCGTTGTAGCGGTCGAGCATGGCCTTCTTCTCGGCGACGCCTTCCATGGCGTTGCCGAGCACGTCCTTCGTCGGGATCGAGCTCCGGCTCCTGCGGCAGGTAGCCGACCTTGATGCCGTCGGCGCTGCCCAGGCCTCGCCGATGAAGTCGTCGACGATCGCCCGCCATGATCTTCAGAAGCGTCGACTTGCCGGAGCCGTTGAGGCCGACGACGCCGATCTTGGCGCCGGGCAGGAACGACAGCGAGATGTCCTTCAGCACCTGCTTGCCGCCCGGATAGGCCTTGGAGAGCTTGTGCATGTGATAGACGTATTGCGGGTTCGCCACTTGAAGCGGCCTCCTCGAAATGTTTAGCGATCCGGATTGGAGCCTGGCGCCTTCTAGCGGATTGCACCGCGCGCCTCAATGCAGCGCAGCAAAACGGGGCGGCCGCGCTCGCAGATATGCGTTAAGGCGCCGTGGAAACTGGCGACCGTAAGTGTACGCCACATGTGGCATATCCGCGCCGGCTCCGGCCCTATTAGCGCGCACGTCCGCGATTGGCGTTGCGGGCGGTCGTTCCCGCGCTACCCTCATTGGGACGGCCGCTGCGCGGGGGCATTTTGGGGCGCGCCTCGGTCGGATTACTCAGGCAAATCGTTGGCGCCGTGGTCCGCCTCCCCCACACTGCGCGGGAGAATTTCGATGCGTACTCTGTTCGTTGCGTTCGGTGTTCTGGCGTTGGCCGTGGCCGCAACCCCCGAGCAATTCCGCCCGTGCCGGCGGTGCCGGGGGCGCTTATGTCTGCTGGACCGCCACGGGTGGCTTCAATGATTGCGCGTGGCTGCCTCGTGGCTATCACGTTCCTGGTGTGCGGCACCCGAACTGTTGTGATGTTCGCCACGATTCCGATCGCGTCGAGTTTGCGCTCACGCGCGGGCGCATTCGGGCACTTGCGGCCCAGGGCGTGCGGACCGACACCATGGCGCCGGGCGCCTGGGCGCAGCTGCAGGCGGTCTGCCGCAAGCACCACCACTGATCTTTGGCTCCGCGCGGGATGGTCGTCCCGCGCGGCCGCGCTCTCAGCGCCAGCCCACGATGCCGACGCCGGTGAAGAAGAAGCGCCCCAGGCCGACCGTGAACACGACCGAGCCCCACAGCGCGTGCTCGAGATATACCGCCCAAAACGAGCGTGTCGCTGCATAGCGGAGGGCAAACAGCGTTCCTGTCGCCATCGTCCCGACCACGGCAAGCTCCGTGCCGACGACAATGTGCCCAAAGCCGAACAGCAACGCGTTGAGCGGAATTGCGAGCCACCACACGCGCCCGAACAGCGCGCCGTAACGGTGGAAGAAGAACGTGCGGTACACGAGTTCCTGCGGCGGCACCGACAACAGCGGGTAGAGCAGCATGATGGTCCAGTAGGTGTCGGGCCTATTGCGCGGAAACTCGAGGAACCAGTCGGGGTGATAGCGCATCACCCAGACCGCGACGGCGCCGCCGCCGACGAGAAATACGGCGAGGATCGAGGCGAGGTTGAGCACGGAGCAGCCGCGCCCGAGTTCACGCTTCAGCGAAAAGGTCGGGTCGATGAGCAGAAGCAGGAGCACGATCGCGAGCACGGGCAGCAGCGCGATGAAGACGGGCACCCGGTAGCCGTGCACCGCGGCCGCGACGAGAAAGGGCACGCCGAGATAGATCAGCGCCATCTCGACGGGCAACCACAGCCCGCGTGCGAAGGTGAGCGGTCGGACGGAAAGCGTGCCGCCCGCGCGCAGGAGGCCGTCGGGAATTCCGACAGTGCCGGAGCCCGAGACGTTGGTCCCGACCGCTGCGCTATTTCCGGCCGGCATTCGCACCCTGCCCCGGCTCTCCGCGTCCGCTCGCAAGCCAGCGCCGCTCGATCTCGCGCGCGATCTCGTCGCTGGAGTTGAGCGGCGCATAGCTCCAACTTGGAATCGCATCGATCTCGTCGGGCAACGGCCGCGTGGCGCCGCGCGTCTCGAGCGCCGCGTGAAAGCGGCGGAACTTCGCCGAGCCGCCCCCGGGCGTGAACACGAGCACGGGGCTGCCGGTGGCGGCGGCCTCTCCCACCATGTTGACGCTGTCCGCCGTCACGACGAAGAGATCCCCGTGCGCGAGGAAGTCGCCGTAAGGGTTGGGCCCGAGGCCGTCCCAGAAGATGCGCGGGAAATTGCGCGTGGCCTCCTCCACGACCCGGCGCAGGCGCTCGTGCGTGCGGCGCGAGGGCGTGATGAGGAAGCTCGCGCCAAGACGTCCGAGCGAGGCGAGCGAGCGCGCTAGACGCGCGTCGTCCTCGTCGCGGAACTTGTAGACGGCGTTCTTGCCGCCGAGGATGACGCCCACGCGCGGGCGCGGAAGCGCTGCAATGGCGGGGGGGATGGTGCGCCGCAGCTCGGCCAAGCGCCTGGCCGTGAAGCTGTGCGGGGAGGTCAGCGTGGTAAACACGTTGGCGCCGCGCAAACGGTCATGCTCCGGCACCCAGATCACGTCGGCCGTTGCGGCGCCCGTCTTGGGATCCTGCAGCACTACGGTAAACGTTGCGAGGCCCGCCCGCCGCCGCAGCGCGCGCATATAAGGCACGCTGCCGCGGCCCAGCGCGATGGCGACGTCGGGCCACGGGGGCGCGAAACGCGAGCCCGGTTCTCCGAAGCGCTCGGACGGTGCGACGGGCCCCCACGGGGAACCCCACTTCCAGATCCCCTTCGGATCGACGTGCTTCATTTCATACGACAGGCCAAGGGCATCGGCGACGCCTTGCGTCTGCACGTCCATCCCCACGATGCCGGGCGTGATGAGCCACCCCTTCGCCCCGGCGAGCGGGAAGCGCATCTGCTCGTCAGTCTGGACATCCCTCATCATGAGGTGCTTTCTCTCCGCTGCCGGCGCTCAAGTCGAGTCCCTTCGGGTCGCAGGACGGCTAGGTCCCGCTCGAGCCTTGCGCGTTGTCACGGAGAGACGATCCGATGCCCGTCCGCCTCGATCCGCTCGACTGGCGCATCCTGAAGGAGCTGCAGGCCGACGGTCGCATGACGAACGTAGCGCTGGCCGCTCGCGTCGGTCTGTCGGCGCCGCCCTGCCTGCGCCGCGTGCGGGCGCTCGAGGAGGCAGGCCTCATCGCCGGCTACACGGTGCTGCTGGACGAGCCGGCGCTCGGGTTCAACCTCACGGCCTTCGCCATGGTGGGGCTGCACAATCAGGCGGAAGCGGAGCTGCGCGCCTTCGAGAACCTCGTGCTCGGCTGGCCGCTGGTGCGCGAGGCCTACATGCTTTCGGGCGAGAGCGACTACATGCTCAAATGCGTTGCGCCCGATCTCGGCGCGTTTCAGGACTTCGTTCTCAACGCGCTCACTGCCGCTCCCAATGTCGCCAGCGTGAAAACGTTCCTCACCATAAGGCGAGCCAAGCGCGAGCCGGGCGTGCCCATCCGCGGTCAGAGCGAGGCGCAAAAGCGCTGAGCCGCTCACTTCCACTCAATCTTGAGGATCTTGTAGGAGCGGGCGCCCTTGGGCGTCGTCACCTCGGCGGTGTCGTTCTTGGTCTTTCCGATGAGCGCGCGCGCGATCGGGGAGGAGATGGAAATCTTGCCCTCGCGAACACTCGCCTCGAAGTCGCCGACGATCTTGTACTTGACCTTCTCGTCGGTGTCTTCGTCGACGAGGGTGACGGTGGCGCCGAACTTGACGGTGTTGCCGGACAGCTTGGTGGTATCGACGACGTCGGCGCGGCCGATACGGTCCTCGAGCTCGGCGACTTTTGCCTCGTTCATGCCCTGCGCTTCCTTGGCGGCGTGATACTCGGCGTTCTCGGACAGGTCCCCGTGCTGACGCGCTTCCGCGATCAGCGCAATGATACGGGGACGCTCTTCCGATTTGAGGCGCTGCAGCTCGGTCTCGAGCTTGCGATACCCCTCAATGGTCATCGGCACCCGTTCCATCGTCATTTCTAACATCTCCCATAGGCCTGGCAGGGCTGCCAGGACCATAGCTAGACACACTTGTCTCACAACTCATGTGGAGCAGAACGCGCCGCTGCGGGCAGGCGGTCCAGCGGCTCAGGATGGGTGAGTCACGTAACTCTGCAAAGGCGCCACTCTCAATGTGCCCGCTTTGAGGGCCTTGATGGCCCGGGTGACCGCCACCGCACCGGCCAAAGTTGTATAATAGGGGATGTGATGAAGCAAGGCGGTCCGCCGGATGTCCTTGCTGTCGGCCAAGGCCTTAGCCCCTTCCGTGGTGTTGAAAACCAAGGCCACGTCGCCATTCTTCATGGCGTCGACAACGTGCGGGCGGCCCTCCAGCACCTTGTTGATGACCTCACACTTGATCCCGTTCGCCTCGAGGTGGCGCTTCGTGCCCCGGGTCGCGATAATTTTAAAGCCCATGGCCTCGAGTTGACGCACCGGCGCGACCATGCGCTCCTTGTCGCTATCCTTCACCGAGACGAACACGGTGCCCTCGGTCGGCAGGCTCTGGCCCGAGCCGAGCTGGCTCTTGCCGAATGCGAGTTCGAAATCGGTGTCGATGCCCATGACCTCGCCGGTGGATCGCATCTCGGGTCCGAGCACCGGATCGACGCCGGGAAAGCGCGCGAATGGGAAGACTGCCTCCTTGACCGCGACGTGCTTGAACTTCGAGGGCTCGAGCTTGAAGTCGGCGAGGCGCTTGCCGGCCATGATCTCGGCGGCGATGGCGGCCACTGGCTTGCCGATCACCTTGGCGACGAAGGGCACCGTGCGGCTCGCGCGCGGGTTCACCTCGAGCACGTAGATGGCGCCGTCCTTGATCGCGAACTGCACGTTCATGAGCCCGACCACCTGCAGAGCGAGCGCCAGCTCGCGCGTCTGACGGCCAAGCTCGGCAAGCGCGTCGGGGCCGAGCGAATAGGGTGGCAGCGAGCAGGCGCTGTCGCCCGAGTGAATGCCGGCCTCCTCGATATGCTCCATGATACCGGCAATGAACGTATCGGTGCCGTCGGCGAGGCAGTCGACGTCGACCTCGACGGCGTCGGTCAGGTAGCGGTCGATCAGCAGCGGGCGCTTATCCGAGACGACGAGCTCGGACGGGTGCTCGAGCGTCGCCGAGAGCTGGGCCACGTAACGGTCGATCTCGGCGCCGTCGTGCACGATCTCCATGGCCCGCCCGCCGAGCACGTAGGAGGGGCGGATGACCACGGGATAGCCGATCGATTCAGCGACCGCGCGCGCCTGCTGCGGCGTCTTGGCGATGCCGCTCTTCGGCTGCTGCAGACCGAGCCTCTCGATCAGCGCCTTGAAGCGGTCGCGGTCCTCGGCAAGGTCGATCGCATCGGGCGAAGTGCCGAGGATCGGCACGCCGGCGGCGGCGAGCGGCTCGGCGAGCTTTAGCGGCGTCTGGCCGCCGAACTGCACTATGACGCCCTTCAAGCTGCCGTTCTCCTGCTCCTTGCCGATGATCTCAAGCACGTCCTCGGCCGTGAGCGGCTCGAAGTACAGCCGGTCGGAGGTGTCGTAGTCGGTCGAGACCGTCTCTGGGTTGCAGTTGATCATGATCGTCTCGTAGCCGGCCGCGGTCAGCGCGAAGCACGCGTGGCAGCAGCAGTAGTCGAACTCGATCCCTTGGCCGATGCGGTTCGGTCCGCCGCCCAGAATGACGATCTTCTGCGCCGCGCTGGGCCGCGCCTCGCACGCGGCCGCGCCATTCGGCTTACCGGCCTCGGGAAGCACGAGCGCGCGCTCGTAAGTCGAGTACATGTATGCGGTCGGAGCGGCGAACTCCGCGGCGCAGGTATCGATGCGCTTGAACACGGGCGCAACGCGGAGCGCCTTGCGCTTCCCCCGCACCTCGGCTTCGGAAATGCGCGCGAGCTTGGCGAGGCGCGCGTCGGAGAAGCCCATGGCCTTCAGGGTGCGCAGCTGTTCCGCCGTCTGCGGCAGGCCGTGCGCTTTCACGCGTGCCTCCTCGTCGACGATCTCCTTGATGCGCGCGAGGAACCACGGGTCGATCTTGCAGGAGGCGTAGACCTGCTCCTCATCGAAGCCGAGGCGCATCGCCTGCGCGACCTTGAGGAGGCGGTCGGGCGTGGGCTTGGACACGGCGGCGCGGATGACGTTTTTGTCGTCGCCGGTTCCAAGGCCTTCCAGTGGCACGTCGTCAAGACCGGTGAGCCCCGTTTCCATGGAGCGTAGCGCCTTCTGCAGGCTTTCCGCGAACGTGCGCCCGATTGCCATCGCCTCGCCCACCGATTTCATCGAGGTGGTGAGGGTCGGGTCGGCGCCGGGGAATTTCTCGAAGGCGAAGCGCGGGATCTTGGTGACGACGTAGTCGATCGTCGGCTCGAAGGAGGCGGGCGTGGCGCCACCGGTAATGTCGTTGGCGAGTTCGTCCAGCGTGTAGCCCACGGCGAGGCGTGCCGCGACCTTGGCGATGGGGAAGCCGGTCGCCTTGGAGGCGAGCGCGGAGGAGCGCGACACGCGCGGGTTCATCTCGATGACGACGAGGCGGCCATCGGCCGGATTGACGGCGAACTGGACGTTGGAGCCGCCGGTCTCGACCCCGATCTCGCGCAGCACCGCGATCGAGGCGTTGCGCATGATCTGGTATTCCTTGTCGGTGAGCGTCAGCGCCGGCGCGACGGTGATGCTGTCGCCGGTGTGGACGCCCATCGGATCGACGTTCTCGATGGAGCAGATGATGATGCAGTTGTCCGCGCGATCGCGGACGACCTCCATCTCAAACTCCTTCCAGCCGAGCACGCTCTCTTCCACCAGAACCTGATGCGTAGGGGAGGCGTCGAGCCCGCGCTCGATGATCTCGAGGAACTCCTCGCGGTTGTAGGCAATGCCGCCGCCGGTGCCGCCAAGCGTGAATGACGGGCGGATGATCGCCGGCAGCCCGATGAGCTCGAGCGCGGCTGCGGCCTCGACCCGGTCGTGCGCCATCATCGAACGCGGCGTCTCGAGGCCTATCTTCTTCATCGCCTCGCGGAACAGGAGGCGATCTTCGGCCTTGTCGATCGCTTCGGCGCGCGCACCGATCATCTCGACGCCGTACTCCTGCAGGACGCCACTCCGGTGCAGGTCGAGCGCGGTGTTGAGCGCGGTCTGCCCGCCCATCGTCGGCAGCAGCGCGTCGGGACGCTCGGCTGCGATGATCTTTGCCACGATGTCCGGCGTGATCGGCTCGATGTAGGTGGCGTCGGCAAGCTCCGGATCGGTCATGATCGTCGCCGGATTGGAATTGACCAGCACGATGCGGTAGCCCTCGGCCTTCAGGGCCTTGCAGGCTTGCGTCCCCGAATAGTCGAACTCGCAGGCCTGCCCGATGACGATCGGCCCGGCCCCGATGATCAGGATGGATTTGATATCCGTACGTTTGGGCATGAGGCGGCCTTTTATTGCCGATCGGGTGGTTTGGCTATAGGCCGCCCCCGATTCGGGCAACGGTCGCGCACCGGCTCTTGACGCTGCCGCGCTCAGCGTGGACTCGCCCCGCCAAACGTCGCCAGCGTAACGAGCAAAGCCCCGCCTATTTCGCGTCGAGCTTCGGCGGATCGATCTTGATGTCGATCGGATAGCTGTAGGTTGCCTCGAAGATGGGCTTTTCCAGCTTATTCGCGCGGCCGAAGACGCTGCGCATCGGCAGGCCGGTGGTGGGATCGACGTAGATGACGCGGATGGGACGGTCGGGAGCCTTCGGTTTGTCCTTAGCCGCAGGGTCCTTCTTCTCCTCCGGGTCTTCGTTTTCGCCCTGATAGGCGAGGAGATCCTTGCCCGCAACCGACTGCTTGCCCAGGCACTCGAAGTCGCCGAGCTTGCCCTCGTCCGCGGCCACGGTATCCTTCAACTGCTCCGCGAGCTGGTTCGTGGTTTCCTGCTGCAACGGCGTCCAGGGCCCGCCCTGTCGGCTCCAGGCCTGCTTGCCGATGAGGATCGTCTCGACGGGCGCGGGGTCCTTCAAGCTGCTCACCGTCTGGTGCATGCGATCGGGCAGCAGGTAGTCGACCGTCATGTTGACGACGCCGTCCTGACTCAACATCACGGTCTGCATACGGAAGGCGCTCGACTTGCGCTGGCGTTCGAGCGCCGCGGAGACCTCGTCCTTGCATGCGGCTTCAGCGGCACCACCCGCCGCGATCAAAAGGGCTACAGCCGTCAGCATCCCGCGCATCGTAGTTTCTCTCCTTATACGCACTCGTACACTCTTGCTCACACTCGCCACGATCTCTCGCGCGGCAATCCGTTCAGCGGACCTTCGCCAGCGGCGCGCCGGGGAAGCCCTCGATGACGATATCCGTCGGGTAGGAATAGACGCCCTTGAACACTGGGACGGCGCCGGGGGACTCCTCCGACACGATGTTGACTGCTGGCAACCCGGTCTGCGGATCGACGTAGACCGTGCGGCGCACGGGAGGGGCGGAGCTCGCCCCCTGCGGCGCCGCGGCATTCCCATCCACGCTGCGGTAGTCGAGGTATTCCTTTCCGTCGACGGTCACCTTGCCGAGGCATTCGAACTGGCTCACGTCCTTGGGCGGATCGACGACGGCTTCACGCACCTGCGCGATGATGGTCTGCGCGATCGCCGGCATCAATTCTTCCCAGTTGGGACCCTGCCGGCTCCAGGCCCGCGTGCCGACGAGCACGGTCTCGAGCGCCTCCTGGCTGGGCGCGACGATCCTCTGGCGCATGCGATCGGGGGCGATGTACTCGACCGTGATCTCGACCGGACCGGTCTCGCCCTTGAGTTGTGCCACCATGCGGAAAGCCGGCGAGGTGCGCTGTTTGGTGAACGCGGCGGCGACCTGGTCTTTGCAGGAGGGGTCGGCACTTAAGGCAGGGAGGGCTGACAGGCCGAGAAACAGCACGCAAGCGACGGCACAACGCAACATCAAGTCCTCCAGGGCACGGCGGCCCGCACTATAGCTAAGCCGGCGCGCAACGGCAGCCCTGCTCGCGTTAATGTTTCGTAGGGTAAAGCGGCTCGGTCAACGGCCTTTCCCCTTGCGCATCAGGGCTACAAAGCGATCGAAGAGGTAGTGGCTGTCCTGCGGGCCCGGGGACGCCTCGGGGTGGTATTGGACCGAGAACACCGGCTTGTCCTTCACCTGGAGACCGCAGTTGGTCCCGTCGAACAGGGAAACGTGCGTCTCCTCGACGCCGGCGGGAAGCGTGTCGCGGTCGACCGTGAAGCCGTGGTTCATCGAGGTGATCTCGACCTTGTGGGTGGTGAAGTCCTTCACGGGATGGTTCGCGCCATGGTGGCCTTGGTGCATCTTGCGCGTGTGCGCGCCCAGCGCGAGCGCCAGCATCTGGTGGCCGAGGCAGATGCCGAACACGGGCAGGCCGGAGTCAATGAGCTTCTTGATCTCGGGCACCGCATAGCGCCCGGTGGCGGCGGGGTCGCCCGGGCCGTTCGACAGGAACACGCCGTCGGGCTTGCGCTCCAGGATCTCCTCGGCTTGTGTCGTCGCCGGTACCACCGTCACCTTGCAGCCGGCGCTGGCGAGGCAACGCAGGATGTTACGCTTCAAGCCGTAGTCGACGGCAACGACGTGCAGGTCGGGGTTCGTCTGGCGCGCATAACCGCTGCCCCACACCCAGCTCATCTCGTCCCAGGTGTAGCTCTGACCGCTGGTCACGTCGGGAACGAGGTCCATGCCGTCGAGGCCGGGCCACGCCTTGGCCTCGGCCTTCAGCTTGTCGAGGTCGAAGACGCCCGAAGGCTCGTGCGCGATGACGCCGTTTGGCATGCCCTGCTCGCGGATGCGTGCGGTGAGCGCGCGCGTATCGATGCCGGTGATCGCTATGATGCCGCGGGTTTTCAGCCAGCGGTCAAGCTGCTCGGCGGCACGGTAGTTCGAGGAAACGGTGATGGGCGCGCGCAAGACGCAGCCGCGCACGCCCGACCGCGCCGCGAGGTTAGAGGTCTCGGTATCCTCGCTGTTGGTGCCGACGTTGCCGATGTGCGGGAAAGTGAAGGTGATGATCTGGCCCGCGTAGGAGGGATCGGTGAGGATCTCCTGGTAGCCCGTCATCGCCGTGTTGAAGCAGACCTCGCCCACCGCCGAGCCCGTGGCGCCGAGCCCGGTGCCGGCAATCACGGTGCCGTCGGCCAGAACGAGGCGAGCCGTCAACGGCGCGTCGGCCCAAGGAGCGGGAGTGTGTGCGGGCGCGTGCCCGAGGTTGGGCGTCGTGATGCTCAAAAGTGGCTCCGGGCGCCCGCAGGATGTCGCGCGCTGGCGCGGGGCTGCGGCGAGGAAGGCGGGACGCGGCGGACCCTAAGAGAAGCGGTCGGCGAGGTCAACCGGCGGAGTGCCCTCTATGCCCGGCTTGCGCACACTTCACCGCGGCGCTCTATTGCTCGCACACAGCTGCGGGCATTGCGCGGGTCATTTCATGCACACAGGAGATACCGACATGCGCTCCCTCACGCATTCCCAGATGCGCTCCGGAACGCGTTCCGGGACACTCGCGACCGCGCTCCTTGCGCTTGCGCCTTTTGCCGCGCAACCGCTGCGCGCAGAAGAAAAGCCGGCCGACGCCGAGATCATCGTCATTCATCCGACCGCGACGACCGACACCAAGCAGGGGCTGCCCAATTTCGTCGGCATCTCGGGGAAGAACGCCGGGGCGAAGCACATCTCGATGAACAAGGTCGTCATCCCGCCGGGCAGATCGGCGAAGGCGCACATCCACAAGGGCTTCGAGTCCGTCGTCTACATCATCAAGGGGCGCGTGAAGACGCTCTACGGCGAGGGCCTCAAGAAGAGCGTCAGCAACGAGGCTGGGGATTTTCTCTACATACCTGCCGACCTTCCGCACAAGCCGATCAACCTCAGCGACACGGAGGCGGTGGAAGCGATCGTGGCGCGCACCGATCCCAACGAGCAGGAGAGCGTCGAGCAGATCGCGGAGCCGCAGGACGCAGGCGGGGAGAAGAAGTGACGTGGCGCGGCTTGCTTGCACGCCGGCACGCGCCTAAATACGCGGCCCGGAACGTCAGGAGATGATGATGCGCGACAAGATCAACGCCGATTTGAAAGAGGCGATGAAGGCAGGCGAGAAGGACCGCGTCGGCACGCTGCGCCTCGTCAACGCGGCGATCAAATCGGCCGACATCGACGCGCGCCCCTCGGGCAAGGAGATCACGGACGCCGACCTCCTCGGCGTGCTGACGAGGATGATCAAGCAGCGCCGGGATTCGATCGAGCAGTTCGTCGCCGGCGGGCGCCAGGAGCTCGCGGATAAGGAAGCGGCCGAGATCCGCGTCATCGAGGCATATCTGCCCAAGCAGATGGACGCGGCCGAAGCGAAAGTTGCGATTGCAGCCGTGATCAAGGAGGTCGGCGCGGCAAGCCAGAAGGACATGGGCAAGGTGATGGCCGCGCTCAAGGGGCGCTACGCCGGGCAGATGGACTTCGGCAAGGCCAGCGCGGCGGTGAAGGAGCTGCTGAAGTAATCGTCGGCCGGCTGCGGCTATCCGGCAACGTTGGGAGACTACCGCGCCGCAAGCCCATGGAACGCGAATTGCCCGCTTTTCGAGCCTGTTCATAGCTGGGACAGCCGTCCGGCCACACGCCCGCACGGCAGCCGAATCAGGCAAGGATTGGCGCATCTGATTCGCAGAAGGCTGCCGATGCGCTATCCCCCGCATTTCCTTGACGAGATCCGCGCCCGGCTGTCGGTCAGCCAGGTCGTCGGCCGCAAGGTTGGCTTGAAGCGCGCGGGCCGCGAGTTCAAGGGCCTGTCGCCGTTCAAGACGGAGAAGACGCCGTCGTTCACCGTCAACGACCAGAAGGGCTTCTACCACTGCTTTGCGTCCGGCGAGCACGGCGACATCTTCACCTTCGTGATGAAGACCGAGGGCTTGTCGTTCCCGGAGGCGGTCGAGCGGCTCGCGGGCGAGGCCGGCGTGCCGATGCCAAAGATCAGCGTGCGCGATGAAGCCCGCGAGGACGAGCGCGAGCGTCTTTACCGGCTCGTTGAGACGTCCGCTGCCTTCTTCCAGTCGTGCCTCGCGAGCGGCGCCGGCGCGGAGGCGCGGCGCTACATCGAGAAGCGCGGATTGAAGCGCGAGACCATCGCCGCGTTCCGTATTGGCTACGCGCCGAGCGACCGCGCGGCCCTGAAGCAGCACCTATCCAAGGCCGGCTTCACGCTCGAGGACATGATCGCGTCGGGTATGTTGATCGGCGGCGACGACATTCCCGTTGCCTACGACCGTTTCCGCCACCGCGTCATCTTCCCGATCACCGATCTGCGCGACCGCGTCATCGCCTTCGGCGGGCGTGCGCTCGATCCCGATCAGCCGGCGAAATATCTGAACTCGCCCGACACACCGCTCTTCCACAAGGGCCAGGGGCTGTTCAACGCCGCCAGGGCGCGGGGGCCCGCGCATGCAAAGGCGCGCGTCATCGCGGTCGAAGGCTACATGGACGTGATCGCGCTTCACGAGGCGGGCTTCCCCGAGGCCGTCGCGCCGCTCGGCACGGCGCTCACCGAGGAGCAGGTCAAGTTGTTGTGGCGCCTCGCCGATGAGCCGGTGCTGTGCTTTGACGGCGACGCTGCCGGCCGCAAAGCCGCTTTCCGCGCGGTCGAGACGGTGATCCCGCTTTTGAAACCCGGCTTTAGCGTGCGCTTTGCCTTTCTGCCCGGCGGCCTCGACCCCGACGACCTCGTGCGCCAACAGGGTCCCGAGGCCTTCGCCGCCGAGCTTGCCCGCACACGCGCGCTATTCGACGTGCTGTGGGAGCGCGAGGAGCAGGAGCAGGATCTCTCTACTCCTGAGCAGCGCGCCGCCTTCGAGACGCACCTCAAGGCGGTAGTCGCGAAGATTGGCGATGCGACGGTCCGAGCCCACTACGAGCGCGAGCTGCGCGAAACCCTGTGGACGCTCAATCGCACCGTGGTGCGCGAGATCGCCCGCGGGGAAGGCCAACGCCGTCTCAGTCGCACCGGCGCTCGGCGCAACAATGTTACGCCCGATTGGCGGGTACGCGAGCGCGCCAGGCTGGGCCAGAACGGCCAGCAATCTTTGGCCCAGCAGCTTAAGCCGGCCGCGGCGAGCCCGGAGCTGAGCCAGCAGGCGGAGCGCGTACCGGCCCGAGAGGCCTTGATCGTCGGAACGATCCTCAACCACCCGTGGCTGATCGAGGCCCATTCCGAGGAGATTTCGGCCCTTAGCTTCCGCTCGGAGCCGGCCGCGCGGCTGCGGGACGCCATTCTATCCGTGCATGCGGTAGAAAATGCACTTGACAGCATGGCGTTACGCACCCAATTGAACGTTTCGGGCCTCGGCAGGGTTATCGACCTTGTGGAGCGCTCGGTTACACATAGAAGCGATCGTTTCGCTGAGCCTGATGCCCCGCGGGCCGAGGTGGAAGTTGGCTGGCGCCACACCCTCGCGCTGCATGAGAGGCAGGTCGGCTTGCAGAAGTCGCTCGAGGCTGCCGTCCAGGCTTACCACCGGGACGGCTCCGAGGACGCGCTGGCGCGCATCTGCGAGATCCAGGGCCTGCTTGCGAGGGCAAGCCAGTTGCCCCCCTTCGCAGAGCCGGTCGGGTGAACTGGCGCGCGCCTTGCGTGTTAGCGGCTGGGACGGCTGGGGAGCCGCCTCAAGCAAGTCATTTGGGGGTGCGGAAGGTGGCAATGTCACAAGGCCTGAATTCGAACGTGCGCAGAGGGTGTCGCCGCGGGGCCGCTTGGCTCCGGGTGCGATATATTGCTGCACAAATTTTGAGCGCCTAGAGCAGGATTAAAGCCCTTGAAAGCCATGGCCGTGAAATCGAAAGCTCAGCAATCGGGATCGCGCAAGGCGGCTGCCGCGCCGAAGACCGAGGATCAGGGCGGCGCGCCGGCGGAGACGCAGGAGCGCGACAGCCCGCTCCTCGACCTCTCGGACCAATCCGTCAAGCGGCTGCTGAAGACCGCTAAGGCGCGTGGCTACGTCACCTACGACCAGTTGAACTCGGTGCTGCCGTCCGAGGAGGTGTCCTCCGAGCAGATCGAGGACACGATGGCGATGCTGTCCGACATGGGCATCAACGTCGTCGAGACCGAGGAGGCCGAGGAGGCCCAGGAGGTCGTAGCCGAGGAGCCCGACGAGGAGGAGGGCCGCGCGCTCACCACCCAGGCCGTCCCCGCCACCACGACCACCCGCGCCGAGCCGACCGAACGCACCGACGATCCCGTGCGCATGTACCTGCGCGAGATGGGCTCGGTGGAGCTTCTGTCGCGCGAGGGCGAGATCGCCATCGCCAAGCGCATCGAGGCCGGCCGCGAGGCCATGATCGCCGGGCTGTGCGAGAGCCCGCTGACCTTCCAGGCCATCATCATCTGGCGCGACGAGCTCAACGAAGGAAAGATCCTGCTGCGCGACATCATCGATCTCGAAGCCACCTACGAGGGCCCCGAGGCGAAGATCCCCCCGCCCGTCATACCGGGCGAGGTGCCCGCGCCGCCGGAGCCTGCCGAAGGCGGCGAGCCGCGCCCCGAAGGCGAGCTCGACGACGAGGACGATTACGAGAACGCGCTTTCGCTCGCCGCCATGGAAGCGGAGCTGAAGCCGAAGGTGCTCGAGACCTTCGACAACATCGCCGGCACCTACAAGAAGCTGCGCCGTCAGCAGGACAAGAAGCTCGAGCAGCAGGTCGCGGGCGAGACCGGATCGAAGCAGCAGCAGAAGGCCTACGAAAAGGCGCGCGACGAGATCATCGTCGCGGTGAAGAGCCTCTCGCTCAACAACAACCGCATCGAGAGCCTGGTCGAGCAGCTCTACGGCATCAACAAGAAGCTCGTCGGCCAGGAGGGCCAGCTCATGCGGCTCGCCGAGTCCTACGGCGTGCCGCGGCAGGGCTTCATCGACGAGTATTTCGGCAACGAGCTCGACCAGACCTGGCTCGATCGCGTCAGCGCGCTCACCCGCAAGTGGGGCTCCTTCATCAAGCACGAGAAGAAGCGCATCGAGCAGCTCAGGACCGAGATCCACACGCTCGCCTCCGAGACCGGCCTCGAGATCCCCGAGTTCCGCCGCATCGTCAAAGCGGTGCAGAAGGGCGAGCGCGAGGCGCGCCAAGCCAAGAAGGAGATGGTGGAGGCCAACCTCCGCCTCGTCATCTCGATCGCGAAGAAATACACCAACCGCGGCCTGCAGTTCCTCGACCTCATCCAGGAAGGCAACATCGGCCTGATGAAGGCCGTCGACAAGTTCGAGTACCGCCGCGGCTACAAGTTCTCGACCTACGCGACGTGGTGGATCCGCCAGGCGATCACGCGCTCGATCGCCGATCAGGCGCGCACCATCCGCATTCCTGTGCACATGATCGAGACGATCAACAAGATCGTGCGCACCTCGCGCCAGATGCTGCACGAGATCGGCCGCGAGCCGACGCCGGAGGAGCTCGCCGAAAAGCTCGCCATGCCGCTGGAGAAGGTGCGCAAGGTCCTGAAGATCGCCAAGGAGCCGATCTCGCTCGAGACGCCCATCGGCGACGAGGAGGATTGCCACCTCGGCGACTTCATCGAGGACCGCAACGCGGTGCTGCCGATCGAGGCGGCGATCCAGTCGAACCTGCGCGAGACGACGACGCGGGTGCTGGCGTCGCTCACGCCGCGCGAGGAGCGCGTGCTGCGCATGCGCTTTGGCATCGGCATGAACACCGACCACACGCTGGAAGAAGTGGGCCAGCAGTTCTCGGTGACGCGCGAGCGCATCCGCCAGATCGAGGCCAAGGCGCTGCGGAAACTGAAGCATCCGTCGAGGTCAAGAAAGCTGCGCTCGTTCCTGGACAACTAGCCTTTAGCCCTCGGGCTGGACCCGAGGGCTAAGCACCCGAGCCGGAGCCGCAAGCTGCGGAGCTTCTTGGATAAGTTTGATTAAGTGAGCGGCGGGGGTTTGTTCGGCACGGAGATTGTATCACGCCGACTTGAGACCGAAGCCCACACACTCGATTCCACCACTCGCGCTCTTTTCGAAGATCTCGAAGTCGCTGCAGATGACCGCTGCGTGTCGACGCTCGGCCAGCAATACTACCGTACTGCACCGTCGGTCTTGGCCGCTACCAAGTTAGGGCCTCGCCCTCCGGCATGTTGGCCCACAGTTCGGCGCGCGTATCATGGCAACGATCACTCTTCGCTCTAAGAGCGATCAACCCGGAGTGCATGAAACGAGCGTTGCGCTGAGAGCCTAACGATGGCCACCGAGCAAGGACTAGCTCAAAGCCGCGGCGGGAGAAGTCTCCCGCCGCGCATTGGCCCGTCGGTCGCTAACCTTCAGCTAAGCGCACTAGCGAAGGAAATTCACTTAGATCCTCCTAGCCTCAAACAGATGGTCGCCGTCAAAGTGCTTGGCCTGTTTAGTCTCTCTCTAATCGGAACGCTCGCATTCGCGGCAGTTCTCGTGCTGATTGACTCCTTTTTCATATACTCAAAGATTATTACGCCCGATCAACGTCTTATGACCGAGCGAATTATCATGACGTTCGTCACTGCCACGGTCGTGCAAGTCGGAGCTGCTGTCGCTTCGATAGTTATTGCTGTATTTAAGACAAACTCTTCTATCGGTGACTGAGTTGGAATGGGGGAAGCCCATGCGCCGCGCTTATGAGACGCTCGCCGTTGCCGCCTTCGGTGCGCTCGCGTTTTCCGTCTCCGCCCCGCCCGCATCCGCCGGCTCCGCCTGGGACGAGATCCGCCCGGGCGTGTTCGGCACCCGCACCATCCACCCCGCCGGCGATCTCGTGGCGCTGTCAGCGCCCACGCGCCCCGAAGACCAGCGCGCGGTCCCCATCGGCGTCGAGGCGACGTTCAAGGACGGGCGCACGGTGCGCGCCGTGACGCTTATCGTCGATGAAAACCCCTCCCCCGTCGCCGCGGTGTTCGACATCGGCGGCAAGCGCGATCACCTGAAGCTCGCGACCAATCTGCGCCTCAACGCCGGAACGCAAGTGCGCGCCATCGTGGAAGCCAGCGACGGCGAGCTCTACATGGCCGACCGCTTCGTCAAGTTCGCGGGCGGGCAGGCGTCGTGCTCGGCGCCGCCCCAGGGCAACCCGCAGGAGATCGCGGCCAACATGGGCAAGATGACGTTTACGCCGCTGGGCAAAGCGGGCGCCGCAACCGAGATCACGCCGGCGGCGCGCATCACCATCAACCACCCCAACCACACCGGCATGGTGCTCGACCAGCTCACGCTGCTCTACGTGCCCTTGCGCATCATCACCGACATGGAGGTTGTGCAGGGGGAGGAGCGCGTGTTTGCGATGAAGGGCTCCATGACCATGTCGCAGAACCCGGTCGTCGACTTCGACTATCGCGTCAACGGCGCGGAGACGATGCATGTGCTCGCGCGCGATAGCGACGGGGCATCGTGGGAGCGCAGCTTCCCGATTGGGCAGGGGAGCTAGGCTCCACCTACTCCACCGCCAGCACCTCGATCTCGTCCTCGGCAAAGCGGATGACGTCGCCGACCTCCTTGCCCGACAGCGCGCGCGCCAACGGCGCCGCGTAGGGGATGGTGCCCTTCGCCGGCTCGGCCTCGTCCTCGCCCACGATGCGGAAGGTCTGCTTCTTCCCGCTCGAGCGCTCGATCGTCACGGTCGAGCCGAAGTGCACGCGGCCCTTCTCCGCCGGCGGCGTGACCAGCTCGGCGCTCGCTAACCGCGCCGTCCAGTAGCGCAGATCGCGCGCCGTCGCCGCCACCCGGTCGCGGTCCTCGGCCGCCTGCGCCGCGGCGTGCTCGGCCGAAAGCCGGCGCACCTCGGCCTCGATCTGGGCCAGCCCCTCGCGCGTGACGAGGTTGGCGTGCTCGGAGATCAGCCGATCGGGCAGATCCTCGACCACATCCATTTCTTTGACGAAGGCGCGGCTCATGCCACGGGCTCCTAGCGAAGTTGATCGTGTAAGGTTGTAGGGGCGGCGCGCGGGCGGGCCTGCCCTTCGGCAGTATAGCGGCCGTAGCCGCCATGTGGTGAGGCCGCTGTGCAATTGCGAGCGGAAAGTGAACGCCTGGCGCCACCCTTGCGTTCCGGGCACCGGCGGCGTTGCTCCCCCGCGGCGGGCGGCCGTAGAATGATGCCAATATGCAAAAAGACACCCCCGGCTTGACCGTCACCGGCTTCGAGAAGCGCCACCAAAGTGTGGCCCCGCGGCACGTGTTCATGGCCCGCATGGCGCGCGCGGTCGGCCTGTGGCTTGCCCTCACCGCGGGCGGGCTCGTCATCGGCATCGCCGGCTACGCCCACTTCGAGGGCATGTCGCTGACGGATGCGTTCATGAACGCCGCCATGATCCTGTCCGGCATGGGGCCGGCGGCGGAGCTCAAGACCCAATCGGGCAAGGTGTTCGCCGGCTGCTACGCCATCTTCTCGGGGCTCATCATCGTCATCGCCACCGGCTTCGTGCTGGCGCCGATCTTCCATCGCGTGCTGCACAAGTTCCACGTCGAGACCAGCAAGGACCAGTGACGGCCCGCTTATTGGGCCGCAGCGCGCAGGCAGGCCAAGATTGGCCAAAGCTCATGCCCATCACCCCCGACATCCCCGACACCGAGGCGGCCATCATTTCAATGACGAATGAGTTCCGCCTGGAGAACAAGCTCGGGCCCGTCACCCCCAATACGCTGCTCACGGCGGCGGCGCGCGCTTACGCCCGGCTGCTCGGCGACCGCAAGGACCTGCCCCACCTGCTCAACGGCACGACGCCGGCGACGCGCGCGGCCAAAGCCGGCTACGCCTTCTGCCAGATCGGGGAAAACCTTGCCGTCGCTTACGACAGCCGCGGGTTCAGCGCCAACGGCTACGCCAAGCTCGCGGTCGAGGGCTGGGAGCATTCGCCCGGCCACCGGCACAACCTGCTCTTGCCCTACGCCACCGAGACCGGCGTGGCGGTGACGCGCGCCGGGCCCGACGACCCGCGCTACATCGCGGTGCAGCTCTTCGCCCGGCCGCGCGGCATGAAGTTCGCGTTCAAGATCAAGAACACGGGCGCAACGGCGGTGCCCTACATTCTCGGCGGCGCGCAGAGCGCCATCGAGGGGCACTCAACGCTGACGCTGACCGCCTGCATGCCGCGCGAGCTCACCTTCTCGACCGATGTGCGCACCGGAGCCAAGGGGCATTACGAGACGCGCGAGGGGCAGGTCTATACGCTGAAGCCGGCGGACGGCGGCGGCGTGATCGTGGAGCTGACGCAGGCCGCACCGGGAGCTGAACCCGTCCAGCTGCCCCTGGCCGAGCCTCCGCCGTGACCGCAGCCGGCCCGTTGGGGTGCGGAGTCCGTGGACGGGGCTGTCAGGTCGTGGTCGCGCGCCTCGCAACGAGGTCGCGGAAGCGCAGGCGCGCCTCGGGCATGGTGCCGTCGCGGGGGCCGAGCACGCGGGCTTCGAGGAAATGCCCGGTCAGCTCCAGGCCATCGATCACGTCCTCCGGCGTCGCCGGTCCCTGGCGCCCCTTGGCGAGGAAGGCGGGGAGCCGCAGCAGCCGCTCCTTGTAGGGCTCGCCCGCGGCAGCCGAGACCGCGCGGCCGGACTTGGGCGACACGTAGATGAGGTTGTCGTTTGCGCCCGTCGCCGCGCATGCGGCAAGATCGAGCCCGAAGCCAAGCTCCTCGAGCAGCGCCAGCTCCCAGCGCACCATCAGCGCCGGCCACACGTCGGGTTCGTCGAGATAGCCCAGCACGAACAGCGTGACCTCATAGAGGCTCGGGTGCGGGTCGCGCTCGGGCAGCAGGCGCGCGAGCGTGCATAGCGAGGATAGCCCGGCGAGCGCCAACGCATCCTCCATCGCCTGGGCGGCGTAGCCCTTACGCAGCTCCACCGCGACGTGCCCGAGGTGCTCGGCGAGCCGCGCCTTCCACACCGCGTCGACGTGGTTGCCGGTCTGCAGCACGGGCCGCAGCCTGCGCGAGCGCCCGCCGTGCACCAGCCCCAGGTGGCGTCCGTGCGCGCGCGTGAAGATCTCGGCCACCGCCGCGGTCTCGCCGTGCGGCCTGACCGACAGGATCACTCCTTCATCCGACCACTGCATCAGGGGCCCGCAGCGTCATTTCTTGGGGATTTCAAGGCCCATCTCCCGGTAGCGCTCGGGATCGTCCTGCCAGCCCTCGCGCACCTTGACGAACAAGAACAGGTGCACCGGGCGCTCGAGCATCTCGGTGAGCTCCTTCCGTGACTCAGTCGAGATCTGCTTGATCGTTTGCCCGCCCTTGCCGAGCACGATCGCCTTCTGGCCGTCGCGGGCGACGAAGATCGTCTGCTCGATGCGCACCGAGCCGTCCTTGCGCTCCTGCCAGGACGTCGTCTCGACGGTCGAGGCATAGGGCAGCTCGTCGTGCAGACGGTTATAGATCTTCTCGCGCGTGATCTCGGCGGCGAGCGTGCGCAGCGGCACATCCGTGAGGTCGTCGGCCGGATAGTGCCAGGGCCCGGCGGGGACGTGCGCGGCGAGGTAGGCCTTGAGGTCGGCAACGCCGTCGCCCGACAGTGCGGACAGCATGAAGAGCCGCTGAAACGGCACGCGGCTCTCGAGCGCCTGCGCCAGCGCGAGCAGTTGCGCCTTTTCCTCCACGCGATCGACCTTGTTGAGGACTGCGATGCGCGGTGCGCCCACGTCACGAAGCTTGTCGAGGATGCCTTCGAGGTCAGCGTCAAGGCCCTTCGCCGCGTCGATCACCAGGACGATGATGTCGGCGGCATGCGCGCCGCCCCAGGCGGCGTCCACCATCGCGCGCTCGATGCGGCGCTTGGGCTCGAACAGGCCGGGGGTGTCGATGAACACGAGCTGGCTGTCGCCGTCGGTCGCTATGCCGCGCACGGGGGACCGCGTGGTCTGCACCTTGTGCGAGACGATCGCCACCTTGGCGCCAACGAGGACGTTGACCAGCGTCGACTTGCCCGCGTTGGGAGCACCGATGACGGCGATGAACCCACAGCGCTGGTTGGCGCCGGCCGGAACGAGACCCCCGGCGCCCGCGCCCTCCTTGTCCGCCTCACTCATGGACGGCCGCTCCGCGCACGCCCTCGCGCTCCAAAAGCGCCCGCGCCGCCGCCTGCTCGGCCGCGCGCTTCGAGGCGCCCTTGCCGCGCGCCGGCGGCTTGCCTTTGATGCGCACCTCCGAGGTGAAGTGCGGTGCGTGGTCCGGCCCGTTGCGCTCGACCTCGACGTACTCCGGCAGGCTGAGGCCGCTGCCCTGCGCCCACTCCTGCAGTGCCGATTTGGCGTCAGGCTTGGCGGTCGTCTGCGCTTCCCCGGCCGTGCTCGCCCATAGCCGGCGCACGCTAGCCCGCGCCGGGGCAAAGCCCCCGTCGACGAAAATTGCGCCCAGAAGCGCCTCCACGGCGTCGGCGAGGATCGTGCCCTTGGCACGGCCGCCGCTGCCCGCCTCGCTTTCAGACAGGATGAGATGCGCACCGATGCCGATCGCTCGCGCGACCTTGGCGCAGGTCTCCCCGCGCACCAGGCGATTGTAGCGCCGCGCGAGCTCGCCCTCGCTGGCGGTGGGAAATTGCTCGTTCAAAAGCTCGGCGATGGCAAGGCCGAGCACGCGGTCGCCGATGAACTCGAGGCGCTCGTTGTCGCTGCGCTTGCCCTTGCCGCCGCGCATGCTCGCATGCGTGAGCGCGACCTCCAAGATCTGTTGATTCTTGAAGCGGTGGCCCAACGCCTTCTCGAGTTCCTTGTATTTGCGCGCGCGCAGCATGGCACCACAAGATTAGCGCATCCGCACCGGCCGCGGAAAGGAATGTGGGCTCGCGGAGCTATGAATTGAAGCGCGTCCGCGAGCGCGCAGGATCGCCACTAGTGGACGAGCGTGAAGAAACGGCTCCAGCGGATGTCGAATGGCCACGTCCACGGGCTCCACCATCGGAATGCGTCCGGTTCGTCGACGGCGGCGGAAAAGAAGATGATCTCGGCGCGCCCGATCAGGTTCTCGAACGGCACGTAGCCGACGCCCCAGGACGCGCGGCTGTCGGTTGAGTTGTCGCGGTTGTCGCCCATCATGAAATAGTGCTCGGCTGGCACTTTGTAGGGACCCACGTTGTCGAACGGCCCATTGGCCTCGGAATCGAGCACGGTGTACTTCACCCCGTTCGGCAGCGTCTCCTCGTAGGCCGGGATCGGGCGCGGCGGCCCGGCGTCCTCCCGCGTCACGAAATCTGCGATGCGGCGGCGCGGCACCTCCTTGTCATTGATGAAGAGCACGCCGCCGCGCACGGTGATCTCATCGCCCGGCAGGCCGATCACGCGCTTGATGTAGTCGGTTGAGTTGTCGCGCGGCAGCTTGAAGACGACGACGTCGCCGCGCTTGGGCTCCGCCGCGAGGATGCGGCCCGACGACACGATGTCGGGAAGGACGCGGAAGGTAACGCATGCGTCCGTCAACGGAATGCAGAGCGTCACCAGGCGCGGGAACGAGTATTTGCTGTAGCCATAGGAGAGCTTGGAAACGAACAGGTAGTCGCCGATCAGCAGCGTCTCCTTCATCGACCCCGAGGGGATGTTGAAGGGCTGGTAGAGGAAGGTGCGCACCAGCATCGCAATGATGAGCGCTTCGATGACGATGGTGGCCGTTTCGACCCAGCCGCTCTTTCTTGCGTTAACCGATACCGCCATTCAAAGCTCCCGACGCGGGTATGCCCCGCTATTTGCGCCGCGCCGCTATAGCGATTTTGCGGGGTTGGCGCAATTCACCCGGCCTTCGTGTCGCAGTTCGTGTCGCAGCACGCCGCCGACGGCTTCCCATCAGCGCCGGTCGCCCTTGTCGGGTAGGCCGGAAATGATCACAACCGCCTCGGCGAGGGGAAAATCGTCGGTCAGGGTCAAGTCGATGCGGGCCTCGTAGCCCTCCGGCGTGATGGCGTCGAGCTGCCGAGCCGCTCCCCCGGTCAGTTTCAGGGTGGGGCGCCCGGAAGGCAGATTGATGACCCCCATGTCGCGCCAGTAGACGCCACGGCGCAGGCCCGTCCCAAGGGCCTTTGCGCACGCTTCCTTGGCGGCGAAACGTTTTGCGTAGGAGGCAACTCGCGCCGCGCGGCGATCGGATTTCCGGCGCTCGACGTCGGTAAACACGCGATCAAGGAACCGCTCCCCGTAGCGCTCGAGCGTCTTCTCGATGCGGCGGATGTCGATGATGTCGTTGCCGATCCCGATGATCACGCCGGCCTCACGCGCTCGCGGGGTTCAGTCGCACCCTTACGCGCCTCGTCCATGAGCGCGCGCATGCGCCGGACGGCGCCAGCAAGCCCGCCGAATATCGCCTCGCCCACGAGGAAATGGCCAATGTTGAGCTCGACGATCTCGGGCATGCGCGCGACGGCCGCGACCGTATTGAAGGTGAGCCCGTGACCGGCGTGGACCTCGAGGCCCTTCGTGGCGGCTAGATGCGCCGCACGCGCAAGCCGCTCGGCCTCGCGCGCCACGCCTTTCGCATCGTCCTCGAGCGCCCTCTCGCAATAGGCGCCGGTGTGCAATTCCACGATGTCGGCGCCGATCGAAGCCGACGCCTCGATGGCGCCAGCGTCGGGCTCGATGAACAGCGACACGCGAATGCCTCCGGCCTTCAGGTTGCGCACAACGCGCGCAAGCTGGGCGCCGCCGCCCTTGACGTTGAGACCGCCTTCCGTGGTGCGCTCCTCGCGCCGCTCCGGCACTAGGCAGCAGGCGTTGGGCGCATGGCGCAGGGCGATTTCGAGCATCTCCTCCGTCGCTGCCATCTCGAGATTGAGCGGGCACGTCAGCTCGCTCTTCAAGCGCGAGATGTCTGTGTCGGAGATGTGGCGCCGGTCCTCACGCAGGTGCGCGGTGATGCCGTCGGCGCCGGCCTCCACCGCCAGATGTGCTGCACGCAACGGGTCGGGATGGCGCCCGCCGCGCGCGTTGCGGATGGTGGCCACGTGGTCGATGTTCACGCCCAGGCGCAGATGGGGAATCAGGCTCGGCTGACGCATGCAGCAAACCAAATTGGAAAAACGACTACTCGGCCGCAGTGGACGTCCGGGTCATACGACGATGGCGCCAAGCTTGAACGCCATTTCTGCATATATAGTAGACGACGGCGCCCGTGAGCAGGCCCAATGGAATGCTGCCCGCCATCATTGGCCATACGAGCGGCCACAGCAGCGTCACCGTCGCATCGAGAAGCTGAGGGGAATGCTCGATGAGCGCGGCCCATACGAGCAACATGTTGTGCTGCAAAGTCGCGGGATCGAGCACGCCTTCGAGGCCGACGAGCTGGAGGCCCATGGCATAGGTCGACGCCCAGATGAAAGGCCAGCTCAGCGGGTTGCCGACGAAGGTGCCGACGATGGCGGCCGGAACGCTTCCCCGCAACAGAGTTGCGAGCAGCACGGCGAGAATCGTTTGCACGCCAAGCAGCGGGGTAACCGAGACGAACGCCCCGATGGCACAGCCGAGCGCGATCTCGTGCGGGCTCGCTCTCAGATTGACGAGATTGCGCGCCACCGACTTGAGCCGGAGCATCCACGCATCCCACAGGCCCGGGCGAGCCTCGCCCTCCACCGGACGCGCCATACTGGCACGACGACCAAGCACCATCCTAGAGCTCACTCCAATCGCCGCTAGTGACCAGAAACGCCCGCCGCGCGCCTATGACCGATTCTCCTATCAATCGAACACACGCTCAACCTTGTTGACCACCGCTTTCTCACGAAGACCCGCAATGATGTGGTTTAGATGCACCAGGTCTAAGACCTCGAGTTCAATGCGCATTTCCGTGAAATCCGAGGCCCGGCGCACCATACGCACATTGTCGATGTTGCCCCCCGCCTCCCCTATAACCTTGGCGATCTGGGCAAGAGTTCCAGGCTCATTGAGGGCGATGACATTAATTCGGGCCGGGAACCGCTGCGGGGTGTCGGGATCAATGTCCCAAGTGACGTCGATCCAGCCCTCGTGCTCGAACTCTTTCAACCGGGGAGAGTGTATCTGAAAGATGCGGATGCCCTCGCCGGGGATGAGCACGCCGACGATGCGGTCCCCCGGCACCGCGCCGCCGGGTTCGAAGGTGACGGGTAGGTCGTCCTTGACCCCACGGATGGCGAGCCCCGTGCCCTTGGGCTCCTGATCGGCCCTGAACTTCAGGCTCATCACGCGATCTATATTGAACCAGCCCTCCTGGCCGCGGGCGCGTCCGAAGCGGCGCGTGCGCCGGTAGGACGCCTTGGTACGCTTGCGCTCATCGGCGTCGGGGATTGCGGCGCGCACGACGTCCTCGATCGCCAGCTCGTTGCGGCCGATAGCGGCGAGCGCGTCGTCAAGCGACTTGCGCCCCAGCCGGGGGAGTACCTTTTTCAGCACGTCGTCGGTGAGCTCCTCTCCGAGCTGCTCGAAGCGCGACGCGAGCAGCCGGCGGCCGAGTTCGCGGTACTGCTTGCGCACCGCGTCGCGCGCGGCGCGGCGGATAGCGGAGCGCGCGCGCCCCGTGACGACGAGGTTCTCCCACGCGGCAGGTGGCGAGTGGCCCTTCGCCGTCTCGATCTCAACCTCGTCGCCGTTGCGCAGCGCCGTATCGATCGGCACGTGGCGGCCGTTGACGAAGGCGCCCACGGCGGCATTGCCGATGTCGGTGTGTACTGCGTAGGCGAAATCGAGGGGCGTGGCGTCGCGCGGCGAGCGCGATGAGGCGCCCCTTCGGCGTGAAGCAGAAGACCTGGTCCTGAAACAGCTCGAGCTTGGTGTGCTCGAGAAATTCCTCCGGGTTCGACCCCTCGAGCAGCGTCTCGACGAGCCGGCGCAGCCACACGTAGGGCCCACTGTCCTTCTGTAGAGAGCCCGACGTCTTGGCTCCCGTTTGGCCGTTCAAGCGATCTGCGCGTCCTTGTAAAGCGCGTGCGCGGCGACGCCGTATTCGGCGATGTCGTGCATGGCGCGCGTGCGGATCTGCAGCTCGACGCGCTGATGGCGCGGGCCGACGACGGTCGTGTGGATCGACTGGTAGTTGTTCTGCTTCGGCGTCGAGATGTAGTCCTTGAAGCGGCCCGGCACGGTGCGCCACGTCGTGTGCGACGACACCGAGCACTCGGTAGCAGTCGTCGATGGTGTTGGCGATCACGCGGAAGGCGTAGATATCGGAGAGCTGCTCGAGGCTGATCTGCTTGTTGCGCCATCTTGCGCCAGATGGCATAGGGCTTCTTCTCGCGCCCCGACACCTCGGCATTGATGCCGACCTCGGCGCACCTTCGCGGCGAGCGCCGCGCGAATCTCCTCGACGAGACCCTTGTTGGACTTGCGCAGGTCCGCGAGCTTCGCCGTGACGGCGGCATAGGCTTCAGGGTGCAGCCAGCGGAAGGCGTGGTCCTCGAGCTCCTCGCGCATGCGCCTCCATGCCCATGCGGCCGGCGAGCGGGGCGTAGATGTCGAGTGTTTCCTCCGAGATGCGCTGGCGGCTGTCGGCCTTCATATGCTCGAGCGTGCGCATGTTGTGGAGCCGGTCGGCGAGCTTCACGAGCAGCACGCGGATGTCGCTCGAGATGGCGACGAGCAGCTTGCGGAAATTCTCGGCCTGCTCGGCCTTCTTAGTGACGAGGTCGAGCCGGCGGATCTTGGTCAGCCCGTCGACGAGCGTGCCGATCTCGGGTCCGAACAGCTGATCGATCTCAGCCCGCGTGATCGGCGTATCCTCGATGACGTCGTGCAGAAGCGCCGTCACGATGGTGGCGTCGTCGAGCTTCAGGTCGGTGAGTATGGCCGCGACTTCGAGCGGGTGAGAAAAGTAGGGATCGCCGGAGGCCCGCTTCTGCGTGCCATGGGCCTTCATGGCGTAGACGTAAGCGCGGTTGAGAAGGGTCTCGTCCGCCTTCGGATCGTAGCTGAGAACTCGTTCGACGAGCTCGTACTGCCGCATCATGGCCCGCCACGCTCCCTGGGCGGACGCCGTACGGAGAGCGGAGCACGCCTCCTCCGGCCCTGCTGGCGTTCGGCGCCCGCTAATGGCGAACGCCGGCGCTTATGCTCAGCGCCCCCGGTCGCGATCCCGATCGCGCTCGCGCTCGCGGCCGCCTCCATTGGGGCCGCCGTTCGCCGACGGCTCCGTCGGGGTCATGCTCTCGAGCCCACGCAGAAGCTGCTCCTCGGTCATCACATCGACGACCGCGTCGCTCGTTGGGTCGTCGCGCCCGAGAACGGGAGCACGGCGGTCCGGCGGCATGCAGCGGGGCCGCGACGGCCTCCGGCTCGTCCACCTCGATGTTCTTCTGGATGGAATGGATGAGGGCTTCGCGCATGTCCTCGGGGGAATGGTGCGGTCGGCGATCTCGCGCAGCGCGATCACGGGGTTCTTGTCGTCGTTCACAGGGACGGTAATCGCGCTGCCGTTGGCGATGGAGCGGGCGCGATGCGCGGCAAGCAGAACCAGCTCGAAGCGGTTCGGTACCTTGTCGACGCAGTCTTCAACTGTCACGCGTGCCATGATCGAGCACCCCTCTGGTCCCTGGCGGTCTGACTTGGGAGACGAAGCGCGGCGCCAGCAAGCCGGCAACGCGGCGCGACCTCGTTGCTCCTAGTCGCATGAAACGTCGGGCGAATCAAGCCAAGCTAGGCTTTCCACAGACGGCGAAGCGCAGGTCATGCTGTCGCCACTAAGGTCCGGATACTGTCGCCAAAAGTTGGTTTACGAATTGGTCCAAGTGGGGAAAGTGTCTGTTAAGAGTGCCTAACGCTTGGCGGTGCGCCATGTGCCACATTGTCGCAAAATTGCCAATCGCTAGAATGTCTTGCTAAACGTCACGTGCCAAGCACCGCCCTGTCGGCTCCGTCGCTGCGTATGTTCGACTTTCACTTTCGGCGCTGCTTTGGCACGCGCGGCATTTAAAGGTGAAGGAATGCATTTCTATCCAAACGAACGCATCGCTCTGTTCATCGATGGGGCCAACCTCTACGCGACTGCCAAGTCCCTAGGCTTCGACATCGACTACAAGCGGCTGCTGACCCACTTCCGCACCAAGGGGCAGCTCGTGCGCGCGCTCTACTACACAGCGCTTGCCGAGGACCAGGAATATTCCTCCATCCGGCCGCTCATCGACTGGCTCGACTACAACGGCTTCACCATGGTGACGAAGCCGACCAAGGAATTCACCGACGCCTCCGGTCGGCGGAAGGTCAAGGGCAACATGGACATCGAGCTGGCGGTCGATGCCATGCGCCTCGCCCAGTCGCTCGACCATATCGTGCTGTTTTCCGGCGACGGCGATTTCCGCAGCCTCGTCGCGGCGCTACAGCAGATGGGCAAGCGCGTCAGCGTCGTCTCGACGCTGCAGACGCAGCCGCCGATGGTCGCCGACGAGTTGCGCAGACAGGCCGACCAGTTCGTCGACATCGCCGATCTCGAGCAGCTCATCTGCCGCGATCCGGCGACGCGCACGGACCGCAGCGGCGCGCGCCAGCACCCGGGCCGCGGGCCAGAACTATGCGCCTCGCGAGGCCGGCTCGTTTCAGGACTCCGACGACCTCTCCGAAGAGGTCTGATAGGCGTTTCTCCGATGGCAGCGCAGACTTCGGCAACCGAAGCTACCGGAGCCGCCGAAGCTGCTGCGCGCTCTGCCCGCGCCTAGTCGCATTTCGCGATCGCAACCGGGCGAAGGCACCCGACTGGTATAATGGCGCGGTGCCGTCGTTACGGAGATTGCGGCCGCGCGTCTGCTGATCGTCGGCCTCGCGCCGGGTCTCAACGGCGCCAACCGCACGGGGCGTCCATTCACCGGCGACTACGCGGGCGAATTGCTCTACGGCACGCTCATCAAGTTCGGCTTCGCGCGCGGCCAGTACGCGGCGCGACCCGATGATGGGCTCGAGCTCGTCGATTGCATGATCACCAATGCCGTGCGCTGCGTTCCGCCCGAGAACAAGCCAACTCCCGAAGAAGCCACGACCTGCCGCAGCTTCCTCAAGGCGCGCATCGCGGCGCTCCCCAACCTGCGGATAATCGTGGCGCTGGGTCGTGTCGCCCACGACAGCACGCTCGCCGCCTTTGCGTGCCGCAAGGTTCTCTATCCATTCGCGCACGGAGCGCAGCACACGCTCCCGGCGGCCCCCACGCTCTTCGACAGCTTCCACTGCTCGCGCTACAACACCAACACAGGACGGCTGACGTCGGAGATGTTTCACGCGGTGTTTGCCGACGTTCGGAGTATGCTGCCCCGAGACCGCAACCGGCCTCCGCGAGATGAGGCGCGGTGCGTTGCACATGCGCTCCAACCAGGCAGCACGACAAGGTACTTAAAGGCTCGGTTAGGCTCGGTCGATATGTTGTCGAAACCGTGCTGTGAAAGAGGCTCGACGATGAAGTTGGACATCGCCCCCGAGAAAGTGGCCCACGTCATCATCAAGGCGCGCGAGTACGACGCCAAGGTTGGCGCCTGGAACGACACGCGCGAGGAAGGCGATGCCGAGGAGGATCCGAGCGCGATTCTCGAGGACTTCGCCAACGATCCCACGCGCGCCGAGCTCACAGGATTCATCGACGCGCTGAACTACGACGAGCAGGCGAACCTCGTGGCGCTCGCCTGGGTCGGGCGCGGCACCTTCGAGAAGGAGGAGTTCGCCGAAGCGGTCGAGACGGCGCGCAACGAGCGGATCAACGCGACCGCCAGCTACCTGATGGGCATTCCGATGCTGGCCGATTTTCTCGAGGAGGGCCTGGAGAAGATGGGCTATACGGTCGACGAGATCGAGAGCGACGTGCGCTAGAGGCTCTGCGCCAGCCCCACCAGCCAATCGAGCACGACGCCCGCATGCGTCTCGGGCGGATGCACCGGATAAAACGCGCGCGCGATGCACCCCTTGCGAACAACGAGCGTGAGCCGCTTCAGATACGTCGTGCCGCCGGCCTCGAAGGTCGGCAGGCGCAGAGCCTTCTGCAGGAAAAAGTGCTCGTCGCTCAGAATCGCAAAGGGTAGGTCGAGGCGGGAGATGAGCTCGCGATGGTGCTGGCTTCCCTGCGTGCTGAGGCCGAAGACGGAAAAACCCAATTCCTCGAAGCGCGCGTGGACAGCGCGGAACCCGACGCTTTCCGGCGTCGATCCGTGAGCGCCGGGAATGTCGTCCCAGCCCGGTGGATCGGCAACGCCCGGACGTCCGGTCCACGGATAAACGTAGACGATGGTTGGCCGCTCGAGCTCGCGTAGATTGACCTCGCCGCCCGCGCTAGACGGAAGCGCGATGTCCGGTAGCGGCGTCCGGTACACCAGGTGGGCCGCGCCGCCGTCGTCGACCGGCGCATCCGCCATCACCCCTTCTCCCGCATGAGCCGCGCCTTCTCGCGGCCCCAATCGCGCTTCTTGGCTGCCTCGCGCTTGTCGTGCAGCTTCTTGCCCTCGGCGAGGGCAAGCTTCAGCTTGGCGATGCCGCG
The DNA here is from genome assembly GCA_963745205.1 of uncultured Alphaproteobacteria bacterium. Classification (GTDB taxonomy): domain Bacteria; phylum Pseudomonadota; class Alphaproteobacteria; order Rhizobiales; family Hyphomicrobiaceae; genus Hyphomicrobium_A. Next base: position 73,528 of record CAVUWX010000007.1, on the reverse strand, counting down.
CGCATTGAAATAGAGCTCGAGCGGGATGATCGTCATCCCCTGCCGCTGCACAGCGATTGAGAGCTTGTGGATCTCTTTGGCGTGCAAGAGCAGCCGGCGCTTGCGGCGAGGTTCATGCTGGAAGAAACGGCCGGCACCCTGGTACTCGGGGATGTAGGCGTTGATCAGCCACAGCCCGCCCTCCTCGGTAGAGGCGTAGCTCTCCGTGATGTTGGCCTGTCCCCTGCGCAGCGACTTCACCTCCGTGCCCGTCAACTGCAGGCCGGCTTCCATCGTGTCGGTGAGGAAGTATTCGTGGCGCGCCTGCCGGTTCTCGGCAACGACACGGCGGCCATCGTCCTTTTTGGCCGCCATGGCCCACGCGCCTCCTGGTTGCCGGCTCGGCTATGCCTACTCGGCCGCGCGCGCCTGGATGAGGCCAACGCGCGCCAGCGCCGCATCGACGAGCTTCTTCGACGCCTCCGAGATCGGCGCCAGCGGCAGCCGCGTGTCGGGTGCGCACAACCCGATGCGGGAAGCCGCGTACTTCACGGGCCCGGGGTTTGACTCGCAGAACAGCGTGTCGTGCAGCGGCATCAGCCGGTCCTGCAATGCGAGCGCCGCGCGATAGTCGCCCTTGAGGCACGCGTTCTGGAACTCCGCGCACAGCCGTGGCGCAATGTTGGAGGTGACCGAGATGCAGCCGTGCCCGCCGTGCGCCATGAATCCCAGCGCGGTCGCGTCCTCGCCCGACAGCATGTTGAAATCTAGGCCCATCGCCGCGCGCTGCTGCGAGCAGCGTGCGAGGTTGGCGGTCGCGTCCTTCACGCCGACGACATTCTTGAGCTGGAAGCAGCGGGCCATGGTCTCGACGCTCATGTCCACGACTGAGCGGCCGGGAATGTTGTAGATGACGATCGGGATGTTGACGGCGTCATTGATCGCCTTGTAGTGCCGGAACAACCCCTCCTGCGTCGGCTTGTTGTAGTAGGGCGTGACGACGAGCACCGCGTCCGCGCCGACCTTGGCCGCGTGCTTGGTGAAGTCGATCGCCTCGGCTGTCGAGTTGGACCCGGCCCCCGCGATTACTGGAACGCGCTTCTTCGCGGTCTCGACGGTTAGCTCGACCAGCCGCTTGTGCTCTTTGTGCGACAGCGTCGGGCTCTCGCCCGTGGTGCCGACGGGGACGAGTCCGTGAGTGCCTTCGCCGATCTGCCATTCGATGATGCGCCTAAAGGCATCCTCGTCGATGTCGCCGTTGGTGAATGGCGTGATCAGCGCCGTGAAAGATCCCTTGAACATGTGATCATAATCCCCGAGCTCGGGGCCCTTTTATCGCGTCTTGGCGTTTCTTGCGACGTGAAGGCCGCCAATGCCACGCTATCGCCGTATCTGGAGGCATCCTGCGGCTAGACGTGAGACGGCGCCTTGTCCCTCGCGGGCCTGCTTGATACTTTCGCCGCGCGTCGGTGACAGAGTCGCAACGCGCTTCATGGGGCGCGACATTAGGACCTTGACCTACACCCCGCAAGCCAGCTTCCGATGACGCGTGTGGAAGGATGTTCATTGGCCCAACCGCATACGCAGCGATGGCTCACCGGCTCCAAACGGGTCGCCCGACCCTATCGGGGCGCGAGGTCGGCTAAGGTTCTGGCCGGTATTGTCCTTGTTGCGCTGGGGATGCCCGCAAGCGCAGATCCGCCAGCGGCACCGGTCGTCGCCCCGGCGCAACAGAGCCCGGCCAAATCGGCGCAAGCCACGGCCGCGCCGCCGGCGGCGGAAACCGGCGCCGTCGACCCCGGCACTGCGCCCGCAGCAAAGACTCCATCGCCACCCCAATCGCCCGGGCTGTCGCCGAAGGAGCGCGAAGCAGCGCACCTCGCGCGCCTCGACGTGATCATCGCACCTTTGACCAAATACGATCTCCCGGCCGACGACGCGCCGAAGATCAAAGGCGCGATCGAGGCGCTGGCCGCCAACAATCCCACCAAGGCGGCAGACTTCGAAAAGGACGTGACCGACCCCATCGGTCGCAAGCTGATTGCCTGGTACCGGCTGCGGCAGGGCCAAGGACAGGCGAGCGACTACTTGGCCTTCCTCAACGCCAACCCCGACTGGCCGAGCCGGGACTTTCTGCGCCAGCGCATGGAGGAAGCGCTGTTCCTCGAGGGGGGCAGCACCGACGTGATCGCCGCCTACTTCAAGGACGGTAACGCGCTAAGCGGCTCCGGCCTTGCGTTGCTCGCCTCCGTCGAGCTGGCGCACGGCAACAAGGACAAGGCGAAGGCGCTCGTCTCCGAGGCGTGGCGCAAGTACGACCTTCCGCCCTCGATCGAGACGGGCTTCCTTTCGCGCTTCGGCTCGCTGCTCACGCAGGAGGACCACAAGTGGCGCCTCGACCGGCTGCTCATCGACGATGTGCGCTACCAGGCAAACCGCAAGGAGCGCGTGGAGATCGCCAAGCGCGTCATTCCTCTGCTCTCCGCGCCGGAGCAGAAGAAGGCACAGGCGCGTCTCGCCATGTTCCTCCAGTCGCCGGGCGCGAAATCGAAGCTCAAGGCTGCCGCCCCGAGCGGGAAGGACTCCGACTGGGGCCTCGTGTTCCACAAGGTGCAGGCGCTGCGCCAGGCTAACAAGCTCGATGAAGGCGCCAAGCTGATCCTGACGGCGCCGACCGATCCCGCCGTCGTCGCCAATCTCGACGAATGGTGGCTCGAGCGCCAGAAGCTTGCCTACCTCGCGCTCACCGCCAATAAGTCCAAGCTCGCCTACGATCTGGTGCGCGACGCGGGGCCCATCAGCGCCAACCAGTTCAACGAGCAGTCGTTCATGGCGGGCTGGATCGCCCTGCGCTACCTCAAGGACAAGAACGCCGCCGAGCGCCATTTCGCGGCCTTCGCCAAATCGGCCGACGGTCCCTTGAGCCGCGCCAAGTCGCACTACTGGCTTGGCCGCCTCTACGAGGCAAAAAGCGACCGCGCCAAGGCAACCGAAGAGTACCGCGCCGCCGCCGCATCGGTGGACACCTTCTATGGCCTGCTCGCCATGCAGAAGCTCGACCCCGGCAGTCGCCGCATCTCGCTGTCGCCGCCGGCCGAGCCGACGCCGCAGCAGATCGAACGCCTCAACAATCTCGACATTGCCAAGGCCGTGTTCGTCGCCCGCAAAGCCGGCCTCAATGCCTCGATCCCGCGCATCATGTTCCAGCGGCTCTACACGCTCGACGATAGCGAAGGCTGGGCCGGTATGGTCGCCCATCTTGCGCACTCTACCGGCGACACGCAGTCGGCGGTGCGCATCAGCAAGCAGGCGGTTGCCCGCGGGCAAAATCTCGTCATGTACAGCTATCCGGTGGACGCGCTGCCCGACTACAAGCCGCTGCGGGCCCCACCGGAGAACGCCTTACTGTTCGGCCTCGCCCGGCAGGAGACCGAATTCAACTCCGACACCGTCTCCGGTGCTGGTGCGCGCGGTATCCTCCAGGTCATGAAGGACACCGCCAAGCACGTCTGCCGCGACTACAAGATCAAGTGCGACCACAAGCAGCTGCTCACCGACAGCTCCTATAACACCATGATCGCGTCAGCCTACGTCGCCGACCGCCTGGTCGAGTTCGATGGCTCCTATGTGCTCAGCATCGCGAGCTACAACGCCGGTCCGGGCCGTGCGCACCAGTGGATCCGCGAATTCGGCGATCCGCGTAAAGCCAACGTCGATCCCATCGACTGGATCGAGCGCATCCCCATCGAAGAGACGAGGCGCTACGTCGCCAAGGTCTTGTCCAACATCCAGATCTATCGCGCGCGCCTCGGAGACGAAACGACGGCCTTGCGCCTCGACCAGGACCTGGCTCGGGCGCGCGAAGCCTCGCTCTCGCCGCAGACGCGCAAGGCGGCCAATACCGACACGGCGACGTCCGAGTGACGAACCAGCTGCGAGAAGCACTTGAGGCCGTCGTCTGATAGCGGGCAAATAGCGACCGGCCGCTGTAGCGGGGAGTTCATGACGTCGGAAGCCACGACCTTCGAAGAAATCTTCTTCACCGCGCGCGACGGGCTGAAGCTGCATGCCCGCCGCTATCCGGCCTCCGGCACGGCGCGCGGACGCTCAGTCCTCTGCCTGCCCGGGTTGACGCGCAACGGTCGCGATTTCCACGACCTTGCCGTTGCGCTGAGCCGCCATCCGAGCAACGCGCGCACCGTCTATACCTTCGATTACCGCGGCCGCGGCCTCTCCGAGCACGATCCCGACTGGCGCAACTACACCGTAACGGTCGAGATGCTCGACGTGCTCGACTTCATGACGCTCGCAGGGCTTTCGGATGCGGCGGTTATCGGCACCTCGCGCGGCGGGCTCATCACCATGCTCATGGCGGCCGTGCGGCCGGCCGCGCTGGGCGCTGCCGTGCTGGTGGACATCGGCCCCGTCATCGAGCACGACGGCCTCGTGCGCATCAGCGGCTACGTCGGACGCATTCCGCTGCCAATCTCGTGGGCCGACGCCGCGCGCATGGTGCGCGACTTGAACCGCCGCCATTTCCCCGACGTGCCCGAGCAGCAATGGGAGGATTTGGCGCGGCAGTGGTACAACGACCGCAACGGCAAGCCAGCGCAGGCCTACGACCAGAAGCTCGGCAAGGCGCTGTCGGTGCTCTATGGTCCCGTGCCCGAGCTATGGCCGCAGTTCGAGGCGTTGAAGCGGATCCCTGTTCTCGTCGTGCGCGGGGAGAACTCGGATGTGCTCACGGCCGAGACGGTCGACGAAATGCGCCGGCGCCACCCGGAGCTCGCTACCGTCACAGTTCCCAATCAGGGCCACGCGCCCCTCTTGAAGGATGTCGGCACCATCGAGGCGATCCGCCATTTCCTCACTGCCGCCGAATCCGGCCACAGCATCGCAACGCTGGCGATCGCCTAGAGTCTCTAGGGCTGGGGAAACAGCTCGTCGCTGCGGCCCATGATCCAATAGGTGACGAGCCCGATCCATTCGTGCACCGCGAGGTCGAGCCGCCGCAGGCCTTCCGATGGCGCTTCGAACGTTCGATACCAGTCGTACTTGTCGGCTGTGCGGTAATCGACGGGCCACGGCTCGACCGCAAATCCCACCTTGCGGAAGGCGCCCATCGCGCGCGGCATGTGGTGGGCTGAGGTCACCAGGACCCAGAGCTGGCCGGGCTGCGGCTGCACCAGGGCCTTGGTGTAAAGGGCGTTCTCCCAAGTGTTGCGCGAGGCGCTCTCGGGTACGAAGCGATCGGCGGAGATGCCGAGATCGCGGAAGATGACGCCGGCCGCCTCGGCACCGGTGGCGCGGACGCCACGGTAGGTGACGGCACCGCTGGTGAACACGACCTTGGCGCGGGGATAGCGCAGAGCGAGCGCGACGGCCTCAGTAATGCGCTCCCCCGTCTCGTTGATGGCGTGGGCGTGCCGTCCGGCGGCGACGCGCGCATCCTCTACCCCGCCGAGCACGATGATGCCGTCGATGTCGCGGCCCGCCAGATCGGCGCGCGCGAAGCGCTGCTCCAGCGGCAGCGTCATCCAGGTACTGAGCGGGAACACGCCGCCAATGAGGAATAGGGCCGCGCTGGCTACGACCAGCCAGCGTCCCGCTTTGCCGTAGCGGGTGAAGATCAGCGCGGCGCCGACGAACAGGAGGATCAACAGGAGCGAGGAGGGCTGCAGGCAGAACCAGAGCGCCTTTGAGATTGGGTCATACATCGGCGGTGAGCACCCCCTCCGGATCGATCCGATCCGCCCGCCAGGCGGGCGGCCGTACGGTCCAAGATCAAACTAGATGTGGATAGCGGGTTCGTGAAGGCGCGCCGAGCGGCCTCGGCAATGATAGTGAAAACGTATGCAGGATCTTGCGCACTTCGCGAGCGAAGCGTTGGAAGCGGCAAGCTTCGCCGTCATCCTCAGCGCGGTCGCCATCTCGACCGCCGTATTCCTGATCCACTTGCGCCGCGGGGACTTTGAGACGACCTATCGCGCTTATCGCGCCAATATCGGTCGGGGAATCCTGCTAGGCCTCGAGCTCCTGATCGCTGGCGACATCATAAAGTCCGTTGTTCTCGATCCGACCTTGCAGAGCATGCTCGTCTTGGGCGGCATCGTGCTCATCCGCACCTTCCTGTCGATCTCGCTCGACGTGGAGATCAACGGGCACTGGCCGTGGGATACGACGCGGCTGGCGCAGACACAGGAGCGCGACGCCCCGCCGCGCGTGCCGACCGCGGAGTAGCCGCGCCAATCGCGGTCTCCGTCATTGTGTCGCACGGGGTGCGCCCCGACCTCGCCATGACGGGCGCGTTATCTTGCGGCATGTCCCACGTTTTTCCAGAGTATTCGAAAGGCGAACTGATCGCCGACGGAGCCCTCCACGTCATCGGCGTCACCGCGAGCCTCATCGCCGCGGCGAGCCTGGCGCTCTTGGCGGCAGGCGAGCTGCCGCCACACGCGACCGCGAGCGTGTTGATATACGGCGCGGGTCTGCTCGCGGTATTCGGCTGCTCTGCCGCCTACCACCTGGTCAGGCGGCCGAACCTCAAGGCGCTGCTGCGCCGCTTCGACCATGCCGCGATCTACATAAAGATCGCCGCCACCTACACGCCATTCGCCGCGGTGAAAATGGGCGGCCTCGCCGGCTTGGGGCTGCTCGGCGCCGTATGGGCGATCGCGGCCATCGGCGTGTTCACGCGGCTGGCCCTGCCGGGACAGTTCGTACGCACGGCCTACGTGCTCTATCTTGCGCAAGGGTGGGCGTGTCTTGCGGCGCTGAAGCCCCTGCTGGAAGCGGTGCCGGCCACCGCCATGGCGCTGCTGGTGCTGGGCGGCATTCTCTATACGGCCGGGGTCGCCTTCCACCTGTGGCAGAAGCTGCCCTACCACAACGCCATCTGGCACGCGTTCGTGCTGGCGGCGTCGGCCTGCCACTTCGCGGCCGTGGTCGATGCCGTGGTGCTTTGATTTGCCGCACGGCCCACTGGCCCGAGGTAGAAGCGACAAGTGGATGGCATCACAATCCGGTCGACGCGCGCTGTCGGGCTCGCAATAACCCCCAGCAACACAGCTGGCTGATTCGATTGTGCGGGCGCCGCAACAATCGTCTTCACGTTCAGAACCGGAGGTGACTGATGCTCTCCTCAATAGCGACACCACTCGTCGCCTTCTTTTTTTCGTTGGCCCTCTCCTATGCCATCACCCGCCCAATCGGGAATGTGCGGCGCCTTGTTGGTGCGCTGCTCGCAAGCTTGGTGCTTGGTGGCTTCGTCGGCGTGGTCGGAGCGGGTCTTTACGGGTCAGAGTTGGGATATGAAGAAGCGACCGCAATCTCAATCGCAGTCGCGCTCGCCGGCTCGTGCCTCGGCATGGTAGTCGCTTGGCGCCGTCGAATGCTGCCCTTGGAACGGAACCAGGTGCAATCCAACGGCCGGCGTCAGAGCCCAAGGCGTTCGCGTTACGGCATCAGCCGCGCCTAGGTTGAAGACGATCCGTCTTGTAAGCTTGGCGTCCGCCAACCGTGCAAGCGGGGCTCGAGGCATTGGTTGGATCTTTCGAGTTAGATTCTTGGTAAATGCGCGTGACAAAAGAGACCCCCCGCCATTAACTGCCTTGGTCAATCAATCGCCACGATGGCCTCCCCCAATGAGTGCTTCTGGGTTACGCGGTTCGGGGGGGTGGCTTGGATCTTAGTCTAAAACTGGGGGCTTACAGGCAAGCGGTCGATGCAAAGATTGCGAGCCTCTTGGAAATCAGCGGCGCCGAAGCGACATCTTTAGGTTTTCTCGCCGACGCTATGCGCTACGCCACGCTTGGAGGCGGGAAGCGGTTTCGTCCGTTTCTTGTAATAGAAACGGCCGCCCTTTTTGGGGTGTCACAGGCGAGGTCGCTCGCCGTGGCCGCAGCCGTCGAATGCATTCATTGCTACTCGCTTGTGCACGATGATCTTCCGGCGATGGATGATGATGATTTGCGCCGCGGGCGCCCCACCGTGCATAAGGCGTTCGACGAAGCGACGGCAATCCTTGCGGGTGATGCGCTGTTGACGCTTGCCTTCGAGATTCTCAGTCGGCCTGACACCGATGCTGATCCCGCGATCCGGAGCGAGCTTGTTTTGGGTCTGGCCCGGGCCTCGGGCTGGCAGGGCATGGCCGGCGGCCAAATGCTCGATCTGATTGCCGAACGCACTCGGGTTGATTTGGAGGGGGTTACTCTTATTCAGACTCTCAAAACCGGCGCGCTAATCGAATTTTCGGTTATGGCAGGCGCAATTCTCGGACGCGGCGCTCCCGCTGAGCGCCGAGCACTTGCACGTTATTCCCGTGCTTTGGGCCTCGCATTTCAAATTGCAGATGATCTTTTGGATGTCGAAGGCGAAGCTGCCGAGGTTGGCAAGGCGACATCCAAAGATGCCGCTTCCGGCAAGGCCACATTCGTCTCTCTGCTCGGCATCGAGGCCAGCAAGAACAAGCTTAAACAACTTGAGGCCGAGGCAATTGGCGCTCTTGATGCCTGGGAAGGCCAAGCCGACTCCCTGCGGGAGGCTGCGCGATTCGTTGGCATCCGGCGTGGCTGAAACAAACCTGTAAGCCGCTCACACGAAAAAGGCGCCCGTGTCCAGCAGTGATCTCACCTTCGTCACCGGTGCGTCGGGCTTTGTCGGTTCGGCCGTAGTGAGGGCACTGATCCGCTCGGGCTATGCCGTCCGCGCGCTCGTGCGCCGGGACAGTCCTCGCGTAAACTTGGACGGTCTCGATGTCGAGATCGTCGAAGGGGACATACGTGACGCCGATGCCGTTGCCGCCGCCGTCAAGGGCGCACGCTACGCGTTCCATGTCGCGGCCGATTACCGCCTCTGGGCATCGGATCCGGACGAGATCACCCGCACCAACGTCGACGGGACGCGCGTCGTGATGACGTCCGCACGAGCAGCTGGTGTCGAGCGTGTCGTCTATACGTCGAGCGTCGCAACGCTGCAATTGCACGGGCGCGAGCGCCCGGCGGATGAGACGAGCCCATTGTCCGAGGATGAAGCGATCGGAACCTACAAGCGTAGCAAGGTCGCGGCCGAGCGGCTCGTTGAAGACTTGGTGGCGCGTCATGGTTTGCCGGCCGTAATCGTCAATCCGTCGACGCCTATCGGTCCGCGCGACGTCAGGCCTACTCCGACCGGACGCCTCATAGTGGAAGCGGCATCGGGCCGGGTTCCGGCCTTCGTCGATACGGGCCTCAATCTCGTGCACGTCGACGATGTCGCAGCAGGGCACGTGGCAGCGCTCCGTCGCGGGCGCATCGGTGAGCGTTATATCCTGGGAGGCGAGAACGTCGCGCTCGCCGATTTGCTTTCCAGAATTGCTTTGCTGGTTCAGCGCCGTCCACCGCGCCTACGCTTGCCGCGTGCACTCATCTATCCTGTGGCGCTTGCGGCAGAGGGAGTCGCGCGCATCACTCGACGCGAACCCTTCGTCACGCTCGATGGTCTCAGGATGGCCAAGTACAAAATGTACTTCACCTCCGCCAAGGCAGAGCGCGAGCTCGGATACACGTCGAGGCCCGTCGAGGAAGCGCTCCGTGATGCGCTGCAGTGGTTCCGTGCGATGGGCTACGTGACATGACGATTGAGCTCGTCATTGCGGTCCTCGCTTTGGCGATTTGGGTTTACCTCTTGCTCTTTCGCGGAGGGTTTTGGCTCGGACGCGAGAGCGACGCGCGCGATCCGTCGTTGACGCGCCAATCGGGTGAGCCCTGGCCGCGCGTGGCCGCTGTGGTTCCGGCCCGCAACGAGGCCGCCATGCTGCCGCAAAGCCTGGGCTCTCTGCTCGCGCAAGATTATGCGCGCCCTATCACAATCATACTGGTCGATGATCAAAGCGATGACGGCACGTCCGACGTCGCACGGCGCGTTGCCGCCGCAGCGGGACGTGAGGTCGTCGTGCTGCGAGGCCAGCCGCGACCGCCGGGCTGGACGGGCAAGGTCTGGGCCATGCAGCAAGGCATCGCGCATGCTGCGGCCATGCAGGATCCTCCTCAATTCCTCTTATTGACTGACGCGGACATTGGTTATTCGCCCGACGCTCTGACCCACCTCGTTGCGCGTGCTCGCAGTGGCGGGTACGTGCTGACCTCTCTCATGGCGAAGCTCAACTGCGAGAGTTTCGCGGAGCGAGCCCTGATCCCTGCCTTCATCTTCTTTTTTCAAATGCTCTACCCGTTCGCTTGGGTCGGCAGAGCATCGATGAGCACAGCAGCCGCAGCCGGAGGTTGCATGCTCGTAGAGCGCCGTACCCTTGAAAGCGCCGGGGGCATGGCCACCATTCGCAATGCGTTGATCGACGATTGCGCGCTTGCCACGGTGATGAAGGCAGAGGGTCCGATTTGGCTCGGCCTGACGCAGCGTGTATCGAGCCTCAGACCCTACCCGCGCGTCGAGGATATCCGTCGCATGGTCGCGCGCTCGGCCTATGCGCAGCTGCGCTACTCGCCGCTGTTGCTCGCCGCCACCATCGTAGGAATGACGGCCAGCTATTTCGCCGCGCCTATGCTCGCCATTTTCGGCGATTATCCGTCCTGGACATTTGGCGTTGCTGCTTGGGTGCTGATGGCGATAGCTTTTCAACCCACACTGCGCTTCTATCGCTCGTCGCCGTTTTGGGGACCGGCGTTGCCTCTCATCGCGGCGGCGTACTTGGTCTTCACTGTTGATTCCGCCTACCAGCATTGGCGAGGGCGCGGGGGCATGTGGAAAGGGCGCGCACAGGCCCTCCCGGAGAAGCGATGACGATCGGTGTCGAGTTCAAGTCCGGCAAGTCCGAGCACGACGAGAATTTTCCCGTCGCCTCCCTGCTGATTGCTCCACGCTTTCGGGTCCCCATACTTGCCTTTTACCGCTTCGCCCGGGCGGCCGACGATGCTGCCGATCATCCGACGTTGAGCGAGCGCGACAAGTTTGCGGTGCTTGATTCGCTCGAGGCTACGCTCCTCGGCAAGTCGGACGCGGCGCCGGACGCTCTTCCCCTGCGACGCGCGCTCGCCGAGACCGGGCTGGCGCCCCGCCATCCGCTCGAGCTGCTGGTGGCGTTCCGTCAGGACGTTTCCAAGCGCCGCTACGTCGACTGGGACGAGCTGATGCACTACTGCCGGTATTCCGCCAATCCCGTCGGCCGCTTCGTATTGGACGTGCATGGCGAGGATCAGTCGACATGGGTGCCGTCGGATGCACTCTGCTCCGCACTGCAAGTGATCAATCACCTGCAGGATTGCGGCAAGGACTACCGCGCGCTGGACCGCGTCTACATTCCCCTCGATGCGCTCGCCGATCAGGGGGTCGGTGTCGAGGCGCTGGCCGCCGCGAAGGCCTCTCCTGCTTTGGGCGCATGCCTCAAATCGGTCACCGCGCGAGCCGCCGAGCTGATGCACGAGGCGGCCAACCTTCCTCGCCGCGTCAAAGACCTGCGCCTCGGTCTCGAGACGGCTGCGATCGTCAAGCTCGGCAACAGGCTGATCGAGCTCCTTCGCGCTCGCGATCCCTTGAGCGAAAGCGTGCATCTTTCCAAGTCGGCGGCGATCTGGGTGGCGGCGCGCGGCGCAAGCGGTGCCCTCTCCCGTCGCATCGGACAGCAATTGCTGCTGGGCCCTGCGGCAAGGGGCAGCGTGCGATGACCTCATTGCCGTCGTCCGGCACCAGCAGCACGCCAGTCGCTTCGGGGAGCTCGTTCTATACCGCCATGCGCATCCTGCCGCGCGCGCAGCGCGAAGGCATGTATGCGATTTACGCCTTCTGCCGGGCGGTCGACGATATTGCCGACGACGGAGGCCCCAGGCCCGAACGCCTCGCCGCGCTCGACCGGTGGAGGACCGAAATCGACCGGCTCTATCGCGGCGGCGGTGAGACCGAGCTAACGCAAGGACTTCAAGCGCCGATCGATGCCTTCGGCCTCAAGCAGGCGGACTTCCTCGCCGTGATCGACGGCATGGAGATGGACGTGCGGCGCGACATAAGGGCGCCTGATTGGCAGCAGCTGGACCTTTATTGTGATCACGTCGCCTCCGCCGTCGGCCGCTTGTCGGTGAGGATCTTCGGGCTGGACGAGGCAAATGGCTTTGCGCTTTCGCACCACCTTGGACGGGCTCTTCAGATGACCAACATTCTCAGGGATCTCGACGAGGACGCGGCCATCGGACGCCTCTATCTGCCGCGCGAAGCGCTTGCCGAAGCCGGCATCGCCCATCAAGACGTCGCCGCAGTCCTGGCCGATCCCTCGCTCGACAAGGCTTGCGGCATCGTCGCCGAGCGCGCCCGCAGCCATTTCGACGCGGCCGAAAGCACTATGGCGCGCTGCGCGCGCAACAGCGTTCGCTCGCCCCGTCTGATGGCCGCCGTCTATCGACCCATGCTCGACAAACTTGTTTCGCGGGGATGGCGACCGCCACGGCATAAGTTGCGTCACTCGACGCCGCTGATCATCTGGGCGGTCTTCCGTCACGGCCTCATTTGATGGCGCAAGGAACCGTCCACATCATCGGGGCCGGTCTTGCCGGTCTCTCAGCTGCGGTCGGCCTTGCGGCCTCCGGCCGCAAGGTCGTCGTGCACGAGCTTGCCCGTCATGCCGGTGGTCGATGTCGTTCCTACTTCGAGCCGGCCCTCGGCCTCACCATCGATAATGGCAACCACCTTCTGCTTTCGGGCAATCACGCCGCGCTCACGTTCCTGAAGACGGTCGGCGCCGGAGATCTCCTCGTCGGACCCGATGCGGCCGAGTTCGCATTCGCCGACATGGCTTCCGGCAAGCGTTGGTCGGTGCGCCCCAATATGGGCCCGCTGCCTTGGTGGATCTTTTCGAGCCAGCGCCGCGTCCCCGGAACCAGCGCGTTTGATTACCTGCCGCTCGCGCGCCTGCTCACCGGCCAAGGAGATCGGACGTTGGGGGATGTGCTGTCCTGCAGCGGGACTCTCTACCAAAGCCTGCTACGTCCGGTATTTCTTGCTGCGCTCAATACGGATCCACCCATCGCATCTGCCGCGCTCGCAGGTGCCATCGTGCGCGAGACCCTGGCGAGGGGCGGCAGGGCTTGCCGACCGCTCATCGCTGGAGATGGGCTCGGGGCAGCATTCGTCGATCCGGCGATCGCCTACCTTCAGCGGCACGGAGTCGAAATCCGCTTCGATCATCAGCTCCGCGCGCTCGACCTCGCGGACGACCATGTGCGGACCCTCGAATTCGGTGAAGACAAGATCGATCTCGGCAAAGACGACGCCGTCATCCTAGCGGTCCCTGGATGGGTTGCGCCCTTGCTCATCAAGGACCTTTCTGTGCCGAGGCAATTCAGCGCTATCCTTAACGCACACTTCAAGATTGCTGCCCCGCGGGGGTTCCCCCGGATCCTCGGCGTGCTCAACGCGATTACGGAGTGGATATTCACGTTCCCCGACAGGATCTCCATTACCGTCAGTGCGGCCGACCGTTTTGTCGAGTCAGAGCGCGAGCCGTTGGCTCGTCGCATTTGGAGCGAAGTGGCTGCCCTCTCCGGACACAATGGCGAGCTGCCGCCGTGGCACATTGTGAAGGAGCGAAAGGCCACGTTTGCCGCTCTTCCGGGCGAGAACGCACGGCGGCCCCCGCCGCAGACACGCTGGCGCAATCTGCTTCTCGCCGGCGACTGGACAGCGACCGGGCTGCCTGCAACCATTGAAGGCGCAGTCCGATCCGGCACGCGGGCGGCCGACCTAGTGAGGGCCAGATCCTACTGATGAAGTCGTAGTCTTGCAGTGGAAGCGCAAAAAAGGATCAAGGGATGATGGGGGCTCGTGCAATGGCCGCTGATAAGGCCGCTCGTCGGCAAGTTCCCTCCGAACAGCTCGATGCGTCGATCGCTTCGGCTACCCGCGCGCTCATTGGCCTGCAAAAGGAAGACGGGCACTTCGTCTTCGAGCTCGAGGCTGACGCCACGATTCCCGCCGAGTACGTGCTGATGCGCCACTACCTGGGCGAGCCGGTCGATTCAGAGCTCGAAGCGAAGATTGCCGTTTATCTGCGCCGCATCCAGTCGCCGGACGGAGGCTGGCCCTTGTTTCACGAGGGGCCGTCTCACGTGAGCGCGAGTGTCAAAGGCTATTTCGGGCTGAAGATGATCGGCGACCGTATCGATGCCCCGCACATGGTGCGCGCGCGTCAGTGGATTCTCGCCCAGGGTGGAGCTGCGAACAGCAACGTCTTCACCCGCAACCTGCTTGCTCTGTACGGAGCCATTCCCTGGCGCGGGGTCCCGGTTATGCCAGTGGAAATCATGCTCCTGCCGCGGTGGTTTCCGTTCCACCTCGACAAGATCTCCTATTGGGCGCGCACGGTGCTGGTGCCGCTCACCGTTCTCAATGCCTTGAAGCCGCGGGCGCGCAACCCAAAGGGAATCGGCATCGAAGAACTATTCGTCACGCCGCCGGAGGACGTGCGGCATTGGCCCAAAGGCCCGCATCAGACATGGCCCTGGTCGGGTATTTTCGGAGCCATCGACCGCATCTTGCGCGTGCTGGAGCCATATTTTCCGAAGACGACGCGCAAGCTCGCCATTGAAAAAGCCCGAAGCTTCGTCACCGAACGGCTCAACGGCGATGACGGGCTCGGCGCTATTTTCCCGGCTATGGCCAACTCCGTGTTTATGTTTGACGCGCTCGGCTATCCTTCCGACCACCCTGACCTCACCGTTGCACGCTCGTCGGTCCAGAAGCTTCTGGTGGTCAGAGACGATGAAGCCTACTGCCAACCGTGCCTTTCTCCGGTGTGGGATACCGCTCTCGCGACACATGCGCTTCTCGAAGTCGGCGGCGCCGACGCCGAGGCGTGTGCACTGCGTGGCCTCGAATGGCTGAAGCCGCTGCAAGTTCTCGACACGGTTGGCGACTGGGCCGCGACGCGGCCAGGTGTGTTGCCCGGCGGGTGGGCCTTTCAATATGCAAATCCGCACTATCCCGACCTCGACGATACCGCCGTTGTGGTTATGGCCATGGACCGCGCTTCCAAGCACATTCCCGCCACGCTCCATTCCGACTACCAGCAGGCCATGGACCGCGGCCGGCTGTGGGTCGAGGGCATGCAGAGCAAGAACGGGGGTTGGGGGGCGTTCGACGCCGACAACACCCATCATTACCTCAACCAAATCCCCTTTTCCGACCACGGGGCCTTGCTCGATCCGCCGACCGCCGACGTGACGGCACGCTGCGCTTCCATGCTGGCCCAACTTGGCGACGTACCTGGCAAGAGCGCAGTGCTCGACAAGGCCATCGCCTATCTGAGGCGGACGCAGGAGGTGGACGGCAGCTGGTATGGCCGCTGGGGGATGAATTACATCTATGGCACATGGTCGGTGCTGTGCGCCTTCAACGCGGCCGGCATCGATGCCGGCTCGCACGACGTACAAAAGGCCGTGCAATGGCTGTTAGCGATCCAAAATAGCGATGGGGGCTGGGGCGAGGACGGTGAGAGCTACAGGCTCGCCTACAAAGGCTACGAGCCGGCGCCGAGTTCCGCCTCGCAGACCTCGTGGGCTCTCCTGGGGTTGATGGCCGCGGGTGAGATCGACCATCCGGCGGTCGAGCGCGGCATCGCCTATCTGATGGCGCGTCAGGATGATGACGGCTTCTGGAGCGAGGACCGTTTCACAGCAACGGGTTTTCCGCGCGTGTTCTATCTCCGCTACCACGGCTATTCGAAGTTCTTCCCGCTTTGGACGCTGGCGCGCTTTGCAAACCTGAAGGCGGCCAACGTGAAATCCGTATCGGTCGGCATGTGAGCGCCGAGGTACAGACCAGCGGCTATGTTATCGCTGTGACGGGTTTGCAGGCGGAAGCGCGCGTCGCGGCCCGGTCGCCGCGAACGAGGGCCGTTGTTGGGGGCGGCGACGCAGCGTCCCTCGAGCGGTTGATTGAGCAATCGATCACGAACGATTGCCGTGGCCTCATCAGCTTCGGCATGGCCGGCGCCCTTAGAGGTGACCTGAGGCCTGGGGCTTGCTTGGTCGGCCGTGAGGTGACGCACGGGAACGGGCGATACCCTTCGGACGAAGCGTGGACCGCACGTTTGAAGTCACGACTCGTTCGAGCCGAGATCGTCAGCTTCGCCGGCGTCGATCGGCCGGTGGTTACCCCAGCCCAAAAACGGGCGCTGTTTGCCGAGACAGGCGCCGCAGCTGCCGACATGGAAAGTCACCTGGCGGCACGGACCGCCGCAAAGCACAACTTGCCGTTCGCTATCCTTCGCGTCGTCGCCGATCCCGAGGGGCGCGGCCTGCCTCCGGCAGCGCTCGCGGGCATGCGGGCCGATGGAACTACGGACGCAGGAGCGGTCCTTCGCTCTCTTGGCGGGAACCCCGGTCAGTTCCTGCAGCTCGCGCGCGTCGCTACGGATGCGTGCCGCGCCTATGTGGCGCTACTCCGCTGCTACCGGCGATTGGGACCCGGTCTCGGCCTGTTCGATCTCGGCTAGCTTGTGCTCGACGTGGCGCGAGAAGACGTATTCGGCCGGTCGCTGGCGGTCGAGCGGGATCTCGGGCGCCATGGGACCTTCGGTCTTCACGCCCCACAATGCTAAGGCCGCAAGCTTCCACGGCCTGCGGACCGCATCGACCACAGCCGACGCCTCAAACCCGCTGTGCACCATGCAATCGGCACACTTCTCATAGTTGCCCGTGCCGTATGCGTCCCAATCGGTCTCCTCCATCAGCTCGTTGAAGGTCTTGGCGTAGCCTTCGCCGAGCAGGTAGCAAGGCCGCTGCCAGCCGAACACGGTACGGGTCGGGTTGCCCCAGGGCGTGCAATGATATGTTTGGTTCCCGGCGAGGAAGTCGAGGAACAGCGCCGACTGAAAGAACGGCCACGCCTTGCCGCGGCGTCCACGGCGGAAGATGTCGCGGAACAGCTGCTTTGTCTTCGTGCGGTTGAGGAAGTGCTGCTGGTCGGGCGCACGCTCGTAGGCGTAACCCGGTGAAATCGTGATGCCGCCCACCCCTAGGGACTTCATGGCGTCAAGGAAGTTCGCGACGCGCTCCGGCTGCGCATCGCTGAAGAGCGTGCAGTTGATGTTGACGCGAAAGCCCTTCGCCTTCGCATTCTTTATTGCCGCGATCGCGCGGGTATAGACGCCTTTCTGACACACGGACTTGTCGTGCATCTCCTCGTCGCCGTCGACGTGCACCGACCAGTTAAACCGGCTGTGCGGCCGGTACTGATCGAGCTTTTTGTCCATGAGCAGGGCGTTGGTGCAGACGGTCACGAACTTGCCCTTAGCGAGCGCGCCTTCGACGATCTGATTGAGCTCTTTATGCAGCAGCGGCTCGCCCCCAGCGAGAACGACCACCGGCGCCCCGCACTCATCGATCGCGCCCAAGCTGTCCTCGACCGACAGCCGCTGATTCAAGATCTTATCCGGGTAGTCGATCTTGCCGCATCCAGAACACGCGAGGTTGCAGCGAAACAGCGGCTCGAGCATCAACACAAGGGGGTAGCGCCGGCGCCCTTTGAGGTGCTGGGCGACAATGTAACCCCCGATCGACAGAACTTGGTTTAGCGGAATACCCACCTGTGCCCCTTATCCCTGTTCCCGCGCGTACCGAAGATGAGCCAAGGCTCAAGCATCGGCGAGTTCATATGGCAGGCGGAACTCGACACTCTCCTCGACGCCTGCCAGCATTTCAACCTCCACCGGAGCGATGGCGCGAAGCGCATCGATCACGTCATCGACGAGGACCTCGGGGGCCGAGGCCCCCGCCGTAATCCCTATCGTCGACTTGCCGACAAACCAACTCGGATCGATTCCGTTTCCATCGGCGACAAGATGACTTGGAACCCCCGCTTCAGCACCGATCTCGCGTAGCCGGTTCGAGTTGGAGCTGTTGCTGGCGCCGACAACTATAATGAGCTCTACCCTCTTGCTCAGCTCACGCACAGCGGTCTGCCGGTTTTGCGTGGCATAACAGATATCGCGAATATCGGGACCGACGACATTGGTGAACCGCTCGTTGATCGCCTGAATCGTCGACCGGGTGTCGTCGACGCTGAGCGTCGTCTGGGTGATATAGGCTACCGGGGTGTCGATCGGGATATCGAGAGCGGCCACGTCGTTCTGGTCTTGCACAAGATGAACAGGTCCGGTGAGCTGACCGATGGTGCCTTCGACTTCCGGATGACCGGCGTGACCGATCAAGATTACGGTGCGAGAGTGATCAACGTAACGCTGACCCTCCTTATGAACTTTCGCCACTAGAGGACATGTGGCATCCAGCACGGAGAGGCCGCGGGCTTGGGCGTCGTCCTCCACGGCCCGCGATACCCCATGTGCACTGAAGATCGTGATGGCACCCTGGGGCACCTCTGACAGATCTTCCACGAACAGGGCCCCCTTGGCTTTGAGGCTTTCAACAACGTAACGGTTGTGCACGATCTCGTGGCGCACGTAGACGGGCGATCCATACTTCTTGAGGGCGCGCTCCACGATATCGATGGCGCGCACGACGCCGGCACAATACCCGCGAGGTTGGGCGAGTATGACTCTCATGCACTCTGCCTTGTCTGAAGTTGGATGTCCCAGTTGATCATAGATAATACAGCTTTATGGCAGATCCGATCCCAATTCCGGTTATCATGACCAACGATGCCGAAGGCCCCGGATGGTGATGCGCTGGACAGGTATATCGCCACCGTTGCCGATGTTCCCTCGTTAGCCCGATAGCCCCCCGCACATGCTAAAGACGGTTGTCGTAACAGTAGTAACGGCCTGCTCCCGCTTCTCCTGGCTTGTCGTCATCATTGCCGCGATCGTCACAGCGGGCGCCGCGGAGTACGCCCGAAAGAACTTCGCAATCAGCACCGATACGAGCCAGCTCATCTCCGCAAAATTACCTTGGCGGCAGCGCGAAATCCAATTTGATGCGGCATTTCCGCAACAGTCAGATACGACCGTCGTCGTGGTGGACGCGGAAACCCCCGAGCATGCCGACAGCGCCGCGGAAGCTCTGGCGCAAGCGCTCGCGAAGAATTCCCAGCACATCCAATCGGTGCGCAGGTTAGATGCCGGCCCCTTCTTCGAACGAAACGGCATGCTGTTTCTCTCCGTCGAGGATGTAAAGCAGACGACGGAGCAGCTCATCCGAGCCCAACCGTTCCTCGGCACACTCGCTGCCGATCCGACCTTGCGCGGCTTTGCCCAGGCATTGTCCTTCATTCCAGCAGGAGTGAAGGCGGGTCGCATCGAATTCGTTGAGTTCGCCAAACCGCTGTCGAAAATCGCCGATACGCTAGAAGCTCTGCTCGCCGGCCGCGCTGCCGCATTCTCGTGGGGCGAGCTGATCACCGGCAGCGCTCCCTCCGTGCGAGACCTTAGACGCTTTATCCAGGTCAAGCCCGTGCTCGACTACAGCGCACTTGAGCCCGGCGCTGCGGCTTCGGACGTTATCCGCACCACGGCAAAGGATCTCGGTCTCGTCCCCGATCGAGGGGTTTCGGTGCGGCTCACTGGTTCAGTACCGATGGCGGATGAGGAATTCGCCACGGTCGCCGACGGCGCGTTGCTCAACGGGACGTTCACGATTGCTGCCGTGATCCTGATCTTGTGGCTTGCCCTGCGCTCGGCGCGGATCATCCTCGCCGTGCTGGTGAGCCTTATCGTGGGGCTCGTCATAACGGCCGCCGCCGGCCTCGCCATGGTCGGGACGCTGAACCTCATCTCGGTTGCGTTCGCGGTGCTGTTCGTCGGCATCGGCGTCGACTTCGGCATCCAATTCTCCGTGCGCTATCGCCAGGAGCGAAATACGAACGACAATCTTGCCACGGCACTCTCCAGCGCTGCGGCAGGGGCCGGCAAGCCGTTGGCCCTTGCCGCGGCCGCCACCGCCGCCGGCTTCTACGCGTTTGTGCCGACCGACTATCGCGGCGTTTCCGAGCTTGGCCTCATCGCTGGCACCGGCATGCTGATTGCTTTCGTGACCAGCATCACGCTGCTTCCCGCCCTGCTGATGATCATGAACCCGCCGAGTGAAGTGCGCGAGGTCGGATATCGCAGTCTCGCTCCCGTCGATCGCTTTCTCGCGCGCCACCGGCGCGCGGTACTCGTTTTGACCGGCCTGGCAGTGGCCTCAGGCTTGCCGCTGCTGCAGCATCTCAAGTTCGATTTCAATCCGCTTAACCTGCGCAGCCCCAAGGTCGAGTCCGTCTCGACGATGCTGGATCTGATGAAGGATCCGGCAACGTCGCTCAATACTATCGACATCCTTACGCCGTCGCTGGCCGACGCATCTGTGCTGGCGCGTCGCCTCGACCAACTGCCGGAGGTGGCACGCGCGACCACGCTCGGGAGCTTCGTTCCAGACGCTCAGCACGAGAAACTTGCAATAATCGCCGATGCAGCAAGCCTCCTTGGACCCACGCTCGATCCCGCCGAGATGAAACCGCCGCCAACCGACGAGCAGACCGTTCAGGCCCTTAGCGATGCCAGCGACGCGTTCGTTGAGGCGCGTGGAACGGGACGGACGGCCGCACTGTCATTACGCGTGGCGGCTGTGCTCGCGGAGCTCGCTACCGCAGAGCCGAGCCGCCGGGCCTCCATCCAGCGCACGTTGATGGAGAGCTTCGGCATCCGTCTTCGTCAGATCCGAGACGCGCTTAGGCCCGAACCGATCGCAATCGACACACTGCCGCAGGATCTCACGCGCGATTGGCTGACGGCGGACGGCCGCGCGCGGATCGAGGTGACAGCCAAGGGCGACGCCAACGACAACAACACGCTGAAACGCTTTGCCGCAGCCGTATTGTCGGTGGCTCCCAGCGCCACGGGCAGTCCCATTCTCATTCAGGAATCTGCAAACGCCGTCGTACGGGCTTTTCTCGAGGCGGGCGGTTTGGCTCTCGCATCCATTACGCTGATCCTATTCATCGTGCTTCGCCGCGTAAGCGATGTTCTGGTAACCCTCGTGCCGCTGCTGCTGGCGGGCGTCGTGACAATGGAGTTGACGGTATTGGTGGGGCTACCGCTGAACTTCGCCAACATCATCGCGCTGCCGCTGCTGCTCGGCGTCGGCGTGGCCTTCAAGATCTACTACGTGCTCGCCTGGCGCGGCGGGGAGACGAGCCTTCTTGCCTCGCCGCTAACGCGCGCGGTGATGTTCAGCGCCATGACGACGGCTACCGCTTTTGGGAGTTTGTGGCTTTCCAACCACCCCGGAACGTCGAGCATGGGAAAGCTACTGAGCCTTTCGCTCCTCACTACGCTCGCAGCGGCGGTGCTGTTCCAACCGATCCTGATGGGGCCGCCGCGACAAACGAAGCAGAAGTGAGAGGCACCTGCGCCCGGCCATCAGGAGGCGAGCTCGCGGCGCTCGCGCAGGAAGTGGAAGAACTCGACGCCTTCGCGCAGCCTTCGCTTCATCATCTGCGGGCTTCTGACCATCTCGCCAACAATCGATGCAATCTTGCCCGAGCGGAAATAGAAGCGCCGGTAGAACGACTCGACGGAGTGGAAGATTTCCGAGTGCGAGAGGTGTGGATAGTGAAGTGGTGCAACCTGCACGCCATGCTCATCGACAAGCTCGGCATGCTCTGCATCCAGCCACCCTTCCTTCACGGCTTGCTCGAACAGAAATGTGCCGGGATAGGGGGCCGCCAAGGAGACCTGGATCGTGTGAGGGTTGATCTCTGTCGCAAACCTTATGGTCTCTTCGATAGTGTCCTTCGTCTCGCCCGGCAGGCCCAGAATGAACGTGCCATGGATTGTGATGCCGAGCTCGTGACAATCCTTCGTGAACTGGCGCGCTACATCTACCAGCATCCCCTTCTTGATGTTGTGCAAGATCTTCTGGTTGCCGGATTCGTAGCCCACCAACAGCAGCCGAAGCCCGTTGTCGGCAAGTACCTTCAAGGTGTCGCGAGGCACGTTGGCCTTGGCGTTGCATGACCACGTGATGCCGAGCTTGCCCAGCTCTTTGGCGATCGCCTCGGCGCGCGGAAGATCGTCGGTGAAGGTGTCGTCGTCGAAGAAGAACTCCTTCACCTGAGGGAAGGCCTTCTGTGCCCAGCGTATCTCCTCGATGACATGGCCCACGCTTCGCGTGCGGTAGCGGTGTCCGCCCACCGTCTGCGGCCAAAGACAGAACGTGCAGCGCGATTTGCAGCCGCGACCGGTGTAGAGAGAGATGTAGGGGTGCTTCAAGTAGCCGATGAAATAATTCTCGATATCGAGGTCTCGCTTGTAGATCGGCGTCACGAACGGCAGCTTGTCCATTGTCTCCAACACCGCTCGGTCGGCGTTGTGGACGATCAGGCCCGCGTCGTTACGATAGCTGAGACCTTTGACATCCTTAAAGGCGCGGCCGTCAGCGACCTCCTTGATCGTGAAGTCGAACTCGTTGCGCGCGACGAAATCGACCGAGGGTGCCGCCTTTAGGCTCTTGTCGGCCTCGACGGCCACCTTGGCGCCGATCATGCCCGCCTTGAGGCGTGGATTTACGGCTTTCAACGCTTCAACAGCCGCGACGTCGGCGGCAAAGGAGGGCGTCGACGTGTGCAGCACGACAAGATCAAAGTCGCGCGCACCGGTCGCAATCTCTGCGAGGCTTAGCCGATGCGGCGGAGCGTCGATGAGCTTGCTATCCGCGACAAGAGCAGCGGGTTGAGCGAGCCAGGTCGGAAACCAGAAAGATCGAATCTCGCGCCGGGCTTGGTAGCGCGATCCGGCACCGCCATCGAAGCCGTCAAAGGACGGAGCCTGCAAGAACAGCGTGCGCATTGGCGTCTCGTCTCCTCAAGCGGGCGTAAGCGTCCCATCCGGACCGACCTTGTAGCGGCGGCCCCGCCAAGTCACCCTCCACGGCAGGAAGCTTGCCAAGAATATCGCAAAGCTCAGCAGATCACGTACCGGTGTCAGCCAAACCGACACTCTCCCCCCAAGTCTGAGCCCAAATTGTAGCGGCACTAAGAGACCGCAAGCAAGCACGAGCGCGAGGATTGCAAAAGAAGTAACCCCAAAGCCCTGCAGGGCCGCGGCGGCCAGGGCGAACGGCAAGGGATGCGTTATGACCGATCCCACGTAGCCGAGGGGATCGACCAGGCGGATAGTACGGGCCCAGCGCAGCTCGTGCCGGGCGAGCTCGGCAAAGCTTCCTTCAGAGCAGACGTGATCGATAACGATTGGTGGAATGGCAACCCCCAGACCCAACCCGCGTACGGCCATCCCCATAGCATAATCGTCAGCCAACTGACCGGCGAAAGGCTCAAAACCTCCAATTCGGCGCAGCGTCTCGGCGCGCAGGGCAATGGTCGAGCCGAAACAGGGCTTGGCGAGCCCAAGCCTTAGTCCTACGAGGACGCTGGGAAGGAAACGATGATCGATTTCGGCCGCGGCGAGCCGTGACCAAAATCCGGCGACCGGCAGACCTCGATAGAGGCAGGTGACGAGACCGACACCAGGGGTCTGGAGGGCGGCGGCCACTTGCTGCAGATAGGTCGGGCCGACACGGATGTCGCTGTCGGAGAGCACGATAATCTCGCCGCGGCTGTGCGACATAGCGTTGATGACGTTTGATATCTTGCGATTGGCGCCCGGCGGTTGCGCGTTCGTCGCGAGATCGATGGCAAGATGCGGAAACGCCGAGATGAGGCGTTTTGCCACCGCTACCGCCGGATCGGCCGAATCTTGTATGCCAAGTACGATCTGGACTTGCCCGGGGTAGTCCTGTGTGCAGAACGATGCGAGGTTCAGCTCAAGCTCGGGCTCCGCTCCACAAAGCGGTTTCAAAACGGTCAACCGCGGACCGTGGATGAGTGCGGCCGCGGGTGGCTTGGCCAGAGACTGCCTGAGCAGGAAGGCAGCGAATCCGGCATAGATAGAGCCAATGATCGCGAGAGATGTGCAAATAAGCCACAGACAAGTCACGATCGTGCTCGTAAATTCGGGTGACATTGGGGGAGCCTAGGGTCACCCAGCTCTTGAGCGTACGGGAGTAGTCTCGGCGGCCAAGGCGAGGGACGGGGAGCGATCTTGAGGGACTGTTTCATTCTGATCCGCATCATCGCCGTAATTGTGACTGCGACGGCGCTGTCGGCTTGCGCCGCTACCGACGTTGCCATGCCACGCCCGGAATTTCTGGCAAGCCCCGATCAGCCTGTCGAGCAGGCCGAAATCTCCGACCCGCTGGAAAAGCAAAACCGCGCGGTGTTCGAAGGTAACCAAGAGATCTACCACGCCGTCATTTACCCTATTGCGAAAGCGTATAACGAGAACATCCCCGAAGATGTACGCGACAGCATCAGTGCCTTCACCACCAATCTCGGTGAGCCGGTCGTGTTTGCCAACGATGTCCTGCAGCTGCGCTTGCAAGCCGCCGGGACAACTCTCGGTCGCTTCGTCCTCAATTCGACGGTGGGGATAGGCGGCCTCTTTGACGTTGCCTCAACCCAGCAGCTTGCCCATCAATCCGGTGACTTCGGGCAGACGCTTTACGTTTGGGGTGTGCGCGACAGCCCCTATCTGGTTCTGCCGATCTTAGGGCCGACCAATGTGCGCGACGCCGTCGGCAGCGGCATCGAGTTCGCAGCGCAAATCCCCGTCGGAGGACTGTATCCGGCACGACTTGCCGCAACGGCCCAGAATGTCTCCACGGCGGGCACGATACTTGGCCCGTTGTCTGACCTTAGCAAGGTCGAAGACATGGAGGCCCTGGAACAGAGCTCGCTCGATTTCTATACCATGCTGCGCAGCGTCGCCGATCAGAAGCGCCAGGCGGATCTGCATGAAGCGCTCGAGACGAGCGCGTTGACGGCGCCTCCCGTCCCAGCCGACCCCAACGCGATTGAGCCCGTCATGGTCCTGACAGCCTCGCCCGCCTGGTCCGAGAAGCCCTCACCGCGGGCTGACGCGAAGCCCGAGGTTGGGAAGCAATTGCCGGAGACGAGGATGATCGTCGGCACGCCCGCGATTGTCGCCGAATAGTCTCGACGGGCTCCGAGAACGGTCAGGCGCCGGCAAGCAGCTTGTCGCCCTGTCGACGGAGAGAGTCGATCAAAGCGGTGGGGCCACCGGCCTTTAAGATGGCGCTGAACTCCGCCCTGCGGTTTGCGAGCTCGCTTATTGTGCCGTCGAGATACACGTCGACGACCTTCCACTCGCCACCATTGCTGCGCATCAGGTAATCGAGCGCGACGACCTTGCCATTTGCCTGAATGAGGTGGGTCTTCACGAGCTTATCGGCGGGCGCTCTATCGATTGTCTGCACAATCTCGAAGCGCTCACCGGAGAAGCCGTCGAACTGATTGGCATAATTTGCAACCATCATCCGCGTGAAGGCGTCGATGATGCCAGCCTGCTGCGCGGAGTTGAGGGCGCTCCAGCTCTGGCCCACCGCCGTCCGGGACATGGAAGGAATGTCGTACGTATTGGAGAGGACCGGAGCCAGCAGCTCGTAGCGCCCTTTGACCCCGAGCTGCTTTGCCTGCTGCATGGTTTGGATGAGGGTGCCGTAGAGAGCCCCGATGCGGTCGGCGGCGGAATGCGCGGGCTCGCCCTCTGTCCTGAGCGGCGGTAATCCAAACCACACCACGGCCGCCAATGCTGCATTGAGAATCCACCGTCTCGATAGCTCTGCGTGCGTCATACTTTTCCGTTCTCCTTGCCCCAGGCTTGCCATGAAAGAACCAAACCCTTTCTGCGGCAAGCGAGCAACACCTGCACGGCAAATCTACGGCGCGACCGACGGATCCGTTCCATGGGCTCACCGGAGGGCCATAATCGTGGCCTAGGGGAAGGCGATAAACCGCCGAGAGTACCAACGTATGCGGACTGGGCCCATGGACGCCAAGACACCAACGGCTTCGCGGACGCCGTTGCTCGACCGGGTAAAGACGCCCGAGGACCTGCGCCAGCTGCCCGAATCCGACCTGCCGCAACTCGCCGCCGAGCTGCGCCAGGAGACGATCGATGCCGTCTCGGTGACGGGGGGGCACTTGGGCGCCGGGCTCGGCGTCGTGGAGCTGACGGTTGCCCTGCACTGGGTGTTCGACACCCCGCGCGACCGGCTCGTATGGGACGTGAGCCACCAGACCTATCCGCACAAGATCATCACCGGGCGCCGCGACCGCATCCGCACCCTGCGCCAGCCGGGCGGGCTGTCGGGCTTCACGCGCCGCGACGAGAGCGAGTACGACACCTTCGGCGCCGCGCACTCCTCGACCTCGATCTCGGCCGGGCTCGGCATGGCGGTCGCGCGCGATCTGACGCAGCGCGACAACAACGTCGTGTGCGTGATCGGCGACGGCGCCATGTCGGCCGGCATGGCCTATGAGGCCATGAACAACGCGGGCGCGCGCGACGAGCGCCTGATCGTGATCCTCAACGACAACGACATGTCGATCGCGCCTCCGACGGGGGCGCTTTCGGCCTACCTCGCGCGCACCACCTCGAGCGGCACCTACCTCTACCTGCGCGACATCGCCAAGCAGCTGGCCGAGCAGTTGCCCAAAAGCTGGGAGCGGCGCGCGGCGCGCATGGAGGAATATACGCGCCACCTTTGGCATGGGCGGCGCCTGGTTTGAGGAGCTCGGCTTCTATTACGTCGGGCCCATCGACGGCCACAACCTCGACCACCTGCTCCCGGTGCTGAAGAACGTGCGCGACGCCAAGCAGGGGCCGATCCTCGTGCACGTCGTGACCAAGAAGGGCAAGGGCTATCCCCCGGCAGAAGCCTCCGACGACAAGTACCACGGCGTCGCCAAGTTCAACGTCGTCACCGGCGCGCAGGTGAAGCCCAAGCCCAATGCGCCGACCTTTACGCGCGTGTTCGCCGAAAGCCTCATTGCGGAAGCTAGGAAGGACGACAGAATTGTCGCCATCACCGCGGCGATGCCGGACGGCACCGGGCTCGACCTCTTCGGAAGAGAGTTCCCCGAGCGCACCTTCGACGTGGGCATCGCCGAGCAGCACGCGGTGACTTTCGCCGGCGGGCTCGCCGCCGAGGGCATGAAGCCGTTCGCGGTGATCTATTCGACCTTCCTGCAGCGCGCCTACGACCAGGTCGTGCACGACATCGCGATCCAGCGCCTGCCCGTGCGCTTTGCCCTCGACCGCGCCGGGCTCGTCGGCGCCGACGGGCCCACGCACGCGGGCTCCTTCGACTTGGCCTACCTCGGCTGCCTGCCGGGGTTCGTCATCATGGCGGCGGCGGACGAGGCCGAGCTAAAGCACATGGTGGCGACCGCGGCGGCAATCGACGACCGCCCGTCCGCCGTGCGCTATCCGCGCGGGGAAGGCTTCGGCGTGGAGATGCCGTCAGAAGGCGTGCCGCTCGAGATCGGAAGGGGGCGCATCCTGCGCGAGGGCTCAGCGGTGGCGCTTTTGTCGCTCGGCACGCGCTTGGCCGAGTGCCTCAAGGCGGCCGAGCAGCTCGCCGCTTTCGGGCTATCGGCGACGGTTGCGGATGCGCGCTTTATGAAGCCGCTCGACGAGGACCTGATCCGGCGTCTCGCCCTCAATCACGAGGTGCTGGTGACGGTGGAGGAAGGCTGCATCGGCGGCTTTGGCAGCCACGTGCTGCAGTTCCTCTCCGACAGCGGGCTCCTCGACCGCGGGCTCAAGGTGCGCGCAAGGGTGCTGCCCGACACCTTCATCGCCCAGGACAAGCCCGAGCGCATGTACGAGCTCGCCGGGCTGTCGGCCGACGGCGTCGTCGCCACCGTCCTCGCCGCGCTCGGCGTCAATCATCAGCCCGTGCGCAGGGTCGGCGAGCTTGGTCTACACTGAAGCGCCTCCGCTGCTTTGATCAAAGCGCTGAGGGCGAGCGACCGCGATTTCTCCACAGCCGCCACGGCTCCAAACACTGCCAGATGATCAGAACCGGCACGCCGGTGACGATTTCTCGCGCGCGTTTCAATAGTGACAAGCCGAGAGCGAGCTGCGGCGGCAAGCCAAAGAGAGCACCCGCAAGGATGTATCCGCCCTCCTGCACCCCGACCGCCCAAGGCACGATGAATGCCCCGGTGCGCAGGGCGTAGACCATGCTCTCGATGACGAGAGCATCGGCGAAGCTCACAGGATTGCCCATGAACCACAAAGCAATCCAGGCCTCGCCGGCGCCGGCAATCCAGCCGGCAAGGTGGAGGGCGAAGTTGGCCAAGACTCGCGCTCGATGCCGGTAAATTTCCTGTATTCCAGCGTGTATGCCCCCAGTCTCGGACAAGCTGCCCCAGGCTCGGGTCCAGCCCAGCCGATCGGGCAACGTCTCGAGAAAGCGAAAGAGACCCTTGTGCTGCGCAACGATGAAGCCTGCGATGCCCGCAGTGCAGATTGCCAATCCGGCGGCTAGCCACCAGCCGGTCATCTCGCTGGGCCGCTCCACGATCAGAATCGTCACGCCGAGCAGCGTAAAGAGGAGCTGGCTTGCTAGCTCCATCGTCAGATCGACGACCGTCATTGCCGCGGCCATTCCCAGCGGCACGTCGTGGAACGTAAGCTCGCGCACCGCCACAATCTCGCCCGCCGCCGGCACCACGGCGAGCAGGTTGGCGGTGCCATCACGCAGCCAGCGGACCCACAATAATAAGAGCGAGGCATTCGGAGCCGCGTTCGAAAGCAGCATCCGCCACGCGAGCGCGCACAAGATGAGCGAAACGAAATAGACGGCCGTGATCGCCAGCACGCCCTGCCAGCCGGCGCTGAGGAAAGCCTCGCCAACCTGCTCGAGACCGAAATAGAGAATGAGCCATACGCCGAGCGCAACGCCGACCAAGGCTACGAAAGTCAATCCAAGTCTCACCGTCCCTCACCCGACGATCTTGTCTGCGCGCTCAATCGTCCCGGCCGTTCCGCTCTCAGCTGCCGCGCCCATCTCGGCTGACATCAACTTGCGGTAGGCCTTGATGCTGAACACCTCGTTTCCCCAGTACACGTTATTGCCGAAGAGCCCCGCCGCCCAGGCAAAAAAGCAGAAGCAATCGCGCAGCGGAACAAGCCAGGGCTCATAGGGCCCCGCGATGCGAAAGCTGCGGCGCACCTGAAAATGTAGAAGGACGCGCAAGCCCACCTCGGATCCTATGATCCCGAGCCCGACGATGCTCAATTGCGGTAGGAGAAGGACCAACAACAAGGGCAGTGGCCACGTGACCACCGACATAAATTGGTCGAATGGACGGCACGCCCGCTCCGTGCGTTGCCAACGCACTTCATGTCGCAACATATCGGCAAGACTGCGCTCGGCGACGACCGTGTCGCAAGCATAGGTCGAGAGCACAACTTTCCAACCCTTGCGACTGATGAGGCGGCCGAGGGCAAAATCATCGGCGAAGAATTGCGCCAACCGCACGAATCCGCCGATGGCCTCAAGTGCTCCCCGTCGAACCGCGCTCATTGCGAAGACGAAATCGATGCCGCGCAAGTCGACGTCCACCACGACGGAAGGAACGAACCAATCGTTGATATAGAGCGCGCCGAACCGCGCGACCGTCCCACCGATGGCCCAACCTTTGTAAATCGAAGCGACCGCACCGACGGTAGGCTCCGCGAACGGAGCGGCCATGCTGGCGAGGCAATTGCCGTCGACGCGCACGTCGCTGTCGGCCAGCACGATGATCTCGTAGCGCGCGCTTCGAAAGATGTTGGCGAGATTGGAGACCTTGCGGTTGGGGCCTGCAAGCGATCCATCGATGACGAGCCGAAGGTCACAATGAGGCAATTCCCGCATTAGCTGGCGCACCACCTCCACCGCCGGATCATCCTCGCTGTGCGCACCAAAAATGACCTCGTAGGTAGGCCAGTCTTGTTCGCAGAACGAGCGCAGGCATTGATAGAGCTCGGGACTGTTTCCGGCGACCGGCTTCAAGACTGAAACGGGCGGGTGCCAACCATCCACGCTAGCCCGCCCCTCCTTAAAACGTCGGACCGAACGCAAGGCCAACACGAGGTAGGCGAGAGCGGCCAACCCAAGCAGCACGCCCGCGATCTGGGCAACAGAGAGAATGAGAAACGGCATCAGCGCCAACGATCTACAAGATAGCGATCACCACCCCTAACTCGGCGGTGAGTACATTTCGAGGCAGTCAAGCTCGGCCAAAGTCTTGCATGCCCCGGAAGGAGACGAGGCGCCCCTTGATTGCCTCCACTTTTGCTTTCACGTCGGGGCTGACGAGCGCGGCGAACTCCTCGAGTGGCCGGTAATTCGCAGGAAGGTTGTCAACACCCTCCCAGCGCTTTGTTGCCGGATGGCAATAAAGCTCCGACACTCCCTCGGGAAGATGATCAAGAAACTCGAGCATGCGGGCTTCCACCATGGCGCCGGTGTCGTTCACCCCGAAGACATGATCGTTCAACGGCAGGCTCGCGGCGGACAATGTCCGTCGCATCAGTCTCGTTTGCGCAAAATAGAAGAGCCAAGTTGCCAGTCGGGCAAAGGGTCGGTCGGCCGTCGCAGCATAGGACGGGCCAAAGGGCTCAACTGGGATGCGGACCGGCGCGTGGCCGAAGCTCGGAGCGATCCTTGCGATCGCTCCGGTCACAACAGGGTGCATGTGGAAGTGCTGATGACCGTTAACATGGTCGAGCGGCAGGCCCGTCTCCCGGAAACGATCGAATTGCGCCGAAATCTCGTCGGCGGCTTGGCGACGCAGCTCTGACGAAAAGTAGAGCGCGATGCCAAAACGCACAGCGTCATTGGAGAAGCGTCCGTCCGGTCCGACAAGGCCCGGTACCAGATCCGGAGAGAGGACCGGACGACCATCTACGAGGGTCAGGTGCAAGCCGACACCGAGAGAAGGCAACAGGCGCGCACGTTTCACGGCGTCTTCCCACGCGGGTGCCCCGACCATGAGGCTCGCCGCGGTCAGGATACCGCGGCGGTGTCCTTCCTCAACGGCTTCGTTCACGGGCACCGACAGCCCGTAATCGTCAGCCGTGACGATGAGCGTCTTCAAAAGTCCTCTCTGTGCGCTGGCGCCTGGCGGTCCGATAAGAGTAGAGCAGTCTCATAGCCGCTGTCTCCTAGCCGATGAAACCGACCCCGAATCTGAACCAAATGCCCGATAGCGATCAAATGAAGAGAGGCTGATCGAAGGCTTCTTCCGGCACGTATCAGACCCGCTTTGTGTCCTCAGTCATGCATCGGTAGAGCTCCCGGCTGTCATTGGCGCCACGCAGCTCTTCAAGGGTTCCCGGTGCTCTCAGCTTGCGTGCGACGCATGCGAGAACGTTGAGCTGTTCGCCCTGCGGGGCGGACGGGCCAAGCAACAAGAACACGAGGTCCACCGGTTGACCGTCCACGGCCTCGAAGTCGATGGGCTCCTTGAGGCGTGCGAGCATCCCGAATGGGCTCTTCACTCCCGCCACGCGCGCATGCGGGATGGCAATTCCACCGCCCATTCCTGTCGATCCGAGCTGTTCACGCTTCGAGAGCTCCGCCGAGATGGTGTCGACGGGCAATTTCAGGACGGCTGCCGCACGCCGGGCCAGTTCCTGCAAGATGCTCGTCTTGTTGGAAGCGCGCAGGTCGATGATGACATCGCTAGGCGACAAGAAATCTTTGATGTGCATTGCCAATCTAGTGCTCATGGTCAGCGCGTTGGGGACGACGCGGTGTACCCTATTCGGGCACTCGCAGGCGATACCCCACGCCCGTTTCGGTCAGGATGTATTCGGGGCAATCCGGGTGCGGCTCGATCTTCTGCCGCAACTGCCGAACGTAGACGCGAACGTATTGCGAGTTGGCCGTCGGACCCCACAGCTCTTTGAGGAGGAAGTTATGGGTCAGCACCTTGCCGGCGTGCTGCACGAATAGCCGTAGAAGATCGTACTCCTTCGGAGAAAGCTTCACGTCCTGATCGCGCATCTTGACGATGCGCCGCACAAGATCAACGGCAAGATCGCCCACGCGGAAGATTGGTCGCTCGCCGTGGCTCTGCAGCTGATGGCGCATGGCGGCGCGTATGCGGGCGAGCAGCTCATTCATGCCGAAAGGCTTTGTCACGTAGTCATCCGCGCCAAAATCCAGCGCCTGCACCTTTGCTGTCTCGTCGGCTCGGCTGGATAGAACTACGATTGGCACGCCCTCGTTTCGCTCGCGCAGCGCGCGTAACAGGTCGAGCCCTTGCATATCAGGAAGGCCGAGATCCAGGATTATGAGATCGGGCTTTTGCGGGATCTGCTCCATGGCAACTCGCCCGCTCGGCGCTTCGATCACCTGGTAGCCCTCCGCACTTAGTCCCATGCGCAAGAGCTTGCGAATGGGGGGCTCATCGTCGATGACCAACACCCTAGGTGGCGCTGCGCTCATGCGGCGCTATCCAGAGTTTCAGCCGACGCTGGCGCCGGCATCCTAATGGTGAATGCCGCGCCGGCGCGATCGGAGCGGTTCGCGGCCGTGAGGGTGCCGTGCATGATCTCCATGAAACCACGCGAAATCGCTAATCCGAGCCCCGTGCCTGGACGAACGTGATCACCCTTCTGCACTCGATAGAACTTGTCGAAGATACGCTCGAGATCGTCAGCCGGAATACCGGGACCTTCATCGAGAATTTGCAAGCAGATGGAATCGCCTTCGCGCCAAACTCGAATGCGGATCGTGGTGCCGGGAGGCGCGTATTTGGCCGCGTTATCCAGCAAGTTGAACAGGATCTGTTCGAGAAGAACGGGATCAATGCTTACCAACCGGTTATCGGGTGGCAGATCGGCCTCAACGCGGTGCTGAGCGAGGATCTTGCTCGCGCGCTTTAGAGCCGCGTCGACGACTTCGCCGATGTCGTGCAGTCCGGTGTGCGCTGCGACGGCTCCAGCTTCCAGCTTCGTCATATCGAGCAGGTTGGCGATGAACCGGTTGAGACGCTCCGACTCGTCTATGATCGTCGAAACGAGGTCGATCCGCTCCTCCCCGCTGAGCTTATCCGATAGATCACGCAGTGTCCCCGCCGCGCCAAGGATCGCGGACAGCGGCGTCTTGAGGTCGTGCGAAAGTGATGTCAGTAACGCGGCGCGCAAGCGCTCGGTTTCCACGGTCCGCTTAGCGCGGTCCACATCCTCGACCAGGCGGACGCGTTCGATGGCGAGCCCCCCTTGGTCGATCAAGGCATCAAACAGGCGGCGCTGATCGGGGGCCAACAGCGGGCCAGGCTTGTCATTATCAATACCGACCACCCCCACCGTGGCGTGGCCGGTTCGTATCGGCAGGAACAACCGCTTGGCGCCGGGTAGCGTGTCGGCGCCGCGCCCGGCCGCCCGGTCGTTGCGCCAAGCCCAAGTTGCGGCTGCGAGATCGGATTGATCGAGCGTGTCCTCGGGCGGATAGCCCGCCTTGACGGCTATCGATCCATTTTCTGGCAGCAACAGCACCACCCGTACCTTGAGCATGGAGGCTATCTGGAAGGCAGTAGCCCAGAGGACATCATCGAGCGTGCCAGTGCCTGCAAGCTTCCGGCTGAAGGCATAGAGCGCCTCGGTCGTGCTTGCTCGCCCAACCGCGATGACCGCCTGGCTGCGCATGCGCGCGGCGACATTGGAGACAATGACGGCCACAACCGTGAACGACACGAATGCCGCGACGTTGGTCGGATCAGTGATGGTGAAGGTGAAGATGGGGGGCAGGAAGAAGAAGTTGTAGCAGAGCGAGGCGGCAACGCTGGCGATGAGCGATGGCAAGAGACCAAAGCGCACCGCGACGGCGATGATAGCCGTCAGAAACACGAGATCGACGCTCTCAACCCCGATCCAGGGCTTCAGCCACCACGCTAGGGCAAGCGCCGCGCCGATCGCCAACAAAGCGGCAACGTAAGGGACAGGATCGACCGAGCGCTGCTCCTGCGCGGCGCGGACGGTCTTCTTCGGGATCGGCTCGCTTGAAAGCTCCTCGCCGGAGATGACTTGGACGCTGATGTTGCCGGACCGACGCAGAAGATCGTGTACGACCGAGCCGTGCAGCGTTTCGAACCAACGCGACCGCTCCGACTTTCCGATAATGATCTGCGTCACGTTGTGGGCGCGGGCAAACGCGATGATGTCGTCCGCGATGCGCCGGGGGCTTCCTGGCACGGTGAGAGATTCTCCACCCAGCCGCTCGGCGAGGCGCAGCGTGTCGGCAATGCGATCGCGTTCCTCTTCGCTCAGCCGCAGGCTGCGCCGCGTCTCGATGCTCAACGCGGTCCAGGGGGCGTGCAGGCGGTCGGCCACGCGCTTGGCGTAGCGCACGAGGCCCGCCGAGCGCCGGTCCTCGCTGACACAGACGAGAACGCGGTCACACGCGGCCCAGGGCCCGGGAATTGCCTTGGCCCGGAGTTGTGTGAGCAGCTGCTCGTCGACCCGTTCGGCCGTGCGGCGCAGGGCCAGCTCGCGTAGGGCCGTCAGATTGACGGGCGAGAAGAAATGTTCGAGCGCGAGCCGAGCCTGCTCGGGGATGTAGACTTTCCCCTCCTTGAGCCGCTGAATGAGATCCTCGGGCGTTAGATCGACGAGCTCGATATCGTCGGCACGATCGAGGATCGAATCGGGCACCGTTTCGCGGACGCGCACTCCGGTTATCTGCGCGACGATGTCGTTCAGACTTTCAATATGCTGGATGTTGACGGTCGTGTAGACGTCGATTCCGCGGTTCAGCAGCTCCTCGACATCGAGGTAGCGCTTGGGATGCCGACTGCCTGGAGCGTTGGTGTGGGCGAGCTCGTCGACGAGCGCGATCTGAGGGTGACGGGCGATCAGGGCGTCGAGATCGAGCTCCTGCAACTCCCGTCCTTTGTACGCGATCTGCTTGGGCGGCAGGATCTCGAGGTTTCTGAGGAGCGCTTTTGTCTCTTTTCGCCCGTGGGTTTCAACGACGCCGACGACGACATCGGCTCCGTCCTTCACCTTGCCGCGGGCGGTCTGCAGCATCTCATAGGTCTTGCCGACGCCGGGGGCCGCCCCGACAAAAATCTTGAGACGCCCCGCATGCCCCCCCTCGCGTCGAGCGACTTCGAGCAGCGCCTCGGGCGAAGGCCGCCCTTCAGGGGCATTCTTCTGTTCCGTCATCGTCTTACCGGCCTGTCTTGTAGGCCGAGCCAGTATCACTGTGCGGGAGTGCGGTCCAGCGCCAGGTTGAGTGCCAACACGTTTACCCGCGGCTCGCCGAGAAGGCCAAACATACGGCCCTCTACGCGTTCCTGTATGAGTTGGCGCACGCGATAGTCGGGAATGTTGCGCGCCTTGGCGATGCGCGCCACCTGGAAGAAAGCGGCCTCCGGCGAGATATGCGGGTCAAGGCCGCTGCCCGACGTGGTGACGAGGTCTTGCGGAACCGGTTCCGACGGGTTTTCCTGCTTCAACGTGTCGACGTCCGCCTTGACGCGATCGATGAGGGCCTTGCTGGTAGG
The DNA here is from genome assembly GCA_963745205.1 of uncultured Alphaproteobacteria bacterium. Classification (GTDB taxonomy): domain Bacteria; phylum Pseudomonadota; class Alphaproteobacteria; order Rhizobiales; family Hyphomicrobiaceae; genus Hyphomicrobium_A. The sequence continues at coordinate 38,206 of CAVUWX010000007.1, read as the reverse complement.
CCCCAGGTTCGAGCCGCCAGAGTTTGCGGCGTTATAGGGCTGGGACACCGACTTCGATGGGTCAGCCGGGTCCGGTCCGGTCGTCGCCGATGGACGGCCGTGGAAGTAGCGGTCGCTGGCGAAGGCCTGACCTATCAGCTCTGACCCGATCACTTTCCCATCCCGTTCGATCAGGCTGCCCTGCGACTGGTAGGGAAAGATCGCCTCCGAAAGGCCGGTCATGGCCAGCGGATACGCCAAGCCGGTGATAAGGGTCAGGGCGACGATTAAGACGATCGCTGGGCGGATTTCTTTGAACATGATCAGTCTCCTCAGACGAGGTGCAGGGCATTGACCGCGAGGTCGATGGCCTTGATGCCGATAAAGGGAATGACGATGCCGCCGAGACCGTAGATCAGCAGATTGCGCCGCAAGAGCGGGCCGGCTCCAATGGGTCGGAACGCAACGCCTTTGAGCGCCAGCGGGATGAGCGCGATGATGATCAGCGCATTGAAGATGATCGCCGACAGGATCGCGCTCTGGGGAGTTGACAAGTTCATGATGTTGAGCGCCTGCAGCTGCGGGTAGAAGATGAGGAACATCGCCGGGATGATGGCGAAGTACTTTGCCACGTCGTTGGCGATCGAGAACGTGGTAAGCGCGCCGCGCGTCATCAGAAGCTGCTTGCCGATCTCGACGATCTCAATGAGCTTGGTCGGATTGGAGTCGAGGTCGACCATGTTGCCGGCCTCGCGTGCCGCCTGCGTGCCAGTGTTCATGGCGACACCGACATCGGCCTGGGCAAGCGCGGGGGCGTCGTTGGTGCCATCGCCGCACATGGCGACGAGCTTGCCTTTGTCCTGCTCGTTGCGGATGAGGCGCAGCTTGTCCTCGGGCGTCGCTTGGGCGAGGAAGTCGTCGACGCCCGCCTCCGCAGCGATGGCGGCCGCGGTCATCGGATTGTCTCCGGTGATCATGACGGTGCGAATGCCCATGCGCCGTAGCTCAGCGAAGCGCTCGCGAATGCCACCTTTGATAATGTCCTTGAGGTGGATAACACCGAGCAGTCGGCCGTCTTTTGCCACGGCAAGTGGGGTGCCACCCGACTTCGCAATGACGTCCGCGATGGCGTTGACCTCGCGCACGGTGTCGGCGCTCACCGCCGGCTGCAGGGCACGCGCGGTTGCGCCCATTGGGTTGCCGACCATCCCCGATGTGGCGAGGTAATTCAGAATGGCGTCGACCGCGCCCTTTCGGACCCACGAGTCGCCGACCTCGACCCCGCTCATGCGGCTCTGCGCGGTGAACGGAACGAACTTGGCTCGCATCTCAGCCAAATCGCGGCCGCGGATGCCATACTTTTCCTTGGCAAGCACGACGATCGAGCGGCCTTCCGGCGTCTCGTCGGCAAGCGAGGCCATTTGCGCGGCGTCGGCCAGCTCCTGCTCTGTCACGCCCCGCAGCGGTTTGAACTCGGTCGCCTGCCGGTTGCCGAGCGTAATGGTTCCAGTCTTGTCGAGGAGCAGTGTATCGACGTCGCCCGCCGCCTCCACCGCGCGCCCTGACATCGCCAGCACGTTGAAGCGGACCAGCCTATCCATGCCGGCAATGCCAATCGCCGACAGCAACGCGCCGATCGTCGTAGGAATGAGCGTCACGAACAGAGCGACCAGGACGACGACCGAGATCGTACCGCCGGCATAGGCCGCATAGCTCGGAATGGTCACGGTCGCGAAGACGAAGATGATGGTCAATCCGACGAGCAAGATGTTGAGCGCGATCTCGTTCGGCGTCTTCTGGCGCTCGGCGCCCTCGACCAGCTTGATCATGCGATCGAGAAAGGTCGAGCCGGCCGCTGCAGTGATGCGCACGCGAATCCAATCGGAGAGCACTTGCGTGCCGCCGGTAACCGCCGAGCGGTCGCCGCCCGATTCACGGATGACTGGAGCGGACTCGCCCGTGATGGCGGCCTCGTTGACGGAGGCGATGCCCTCGATGACCTCGCCGTCCGACGGGATGGTGTCGCCGGCCTCAACCAGAACCACGTCGCCAACCTTCAGACTGGTGCTCGCGACCAGCTTGAAGTGCTGCCGGTCGGACCCGCTCAGAAGTTTGGCCTGCGTTTCCGTCCTTGTCTTGCGCAGCGCAGCCGCCTGCGCCTTGCCGCGCCCTTCGGCGACAGCTTCGGCGAAATTGGCAAACAGCACCGTGAACCACAGCCATAGGATGATCTGAGACTCGAAGGCGATGTTGGCACCTCCGGTAAAGAGGTCCCGGATCAGGATGACGGTGGTGAGCGCCGTGACGATCTCAAGCACGAACATCACCGGGTTCCTGATCAAGGTTCGTGGATCGAGCTTGACGAAGGCCGAGCCGATGGCCGGTACTGCGATCCTGGGATCGAGCAGCGCCGAGCCCGGCATGCGCTTGCGAATAGCTGAGGTTTCCATCGAAATCTCCGAGGTGAATCCGGTCAGAACAGGGTGCCCGCGGTCATCGCCAGTTGTTCGACGATGGGTCCGAGTGCCAGCGCGGGGAAGAAGGTGAGCCCGCCGACGATCGCGATCACGCCAACGACCAGACCGACGAAGAGACCGCCCGTGGTCGGGAACGTGCCCGCCGATGGAGGAACCGTCTTTTTGGCCGCGAGCGACCCGGCAATTGCCATGGCCGGGATGATCATCCAGAAGCGGCCGACGAACATGGCGACGGCGCCGGTGATGTTAAAGAACATCGTGTTAGCGGAAATACCGGCGAACGCCGACCCATTGTTGCCGGTGCTCGACGTATACAAGTAGAGCATTTCCGAGAAGCCATGCGGCCCCGCGTTGTTGAGCTGGGAAAGGGCCTGCGAATTCACCGCGGCAACCGCCGTCCAGCCGAGATACATCAGCGGCAGGACCAGGATGGCGAGCATCGCCATCTTGACCTCCTTGGCCTCGATCTTCTTGCCGACATATTCCGGCGTGCGGCCCACCATGAGGCCAGCGACGAAGATGGAGATGATGACGAACAGCAGCATGCCGTACATGCCGGCGCCGACGCCGCCGATGATGATCTCTCCGAGCTCGATGTTGATCAGCGGCACCATGCCGCCGAGCGCGGTGAACGAGTTGTGCATGGCGTTGACCGCGCCGCACGACGCCGCAGTCGTGATGACGGCGAACAGTGAGGAGGCGGCGATGCCAAAGCGAACCTCCTTGCCCTCCATGTTGCCGCCCGTGAGCCCGAGGGCGTTGAGGCCGGTCGTGCCCTGGGCTTCGGCCCAGTAGCAGAGCGTTACGCCGGAAAGGAAAAGTACGCCCATCACTGCGAGGATCGCCCAGCCCTGGCGCTGGTTACCGACCATACGCCCGAAGACGTTGGTGAGCGCAGCGCCGATCGCAAAGATCGAGATCATCTGCACGAAGTTCGACAGCGCCGTCGGATTCTCGAACGGGTGCGCGGCATTGGCGTTGAAGAAGCCGCCGCCATTGGTGCCCAGCATCTTCATCGCGATCTGCGAGGCCACGGGGCCCACGGCGATCGTCTGCTTGGCGCCTTCGAGCGTCGTTGCCTCGACATAGGGACCGAGCGTCTGCGGGATGCCCTGCCAGACAAGGAAGAGCGCGTAGACGACGCAAATCGGAAGGAGGACGTAGAGCGTGCAGCGGGTGATATCGACCCAGAAGTTGCCGACCGTCTTCGCGGAGGCGCGGGCAAAGCCGCGGATGAGCGCGACGGCGAGCACGATGCCCGTAGCTGCAGACAGGAAGTTCTGGTGCGTGAGGCCGAGCATCTGCACGAGGTAGGACATCGTGCTTTCGCCGCCGTAGTTCTGCCAGTTGGTGTTGGTGATGAAGCTGACGGCCGTATTGAAAGAAAGATCAGGAGCCACGGCCGTCATCCCGGCCGGATTGTACGGGAGCGCGCCCTGCGTGCGCATCAGACCGTACAGAATGAGGAACCCACCGACATGAAAGAACAGCATGGCGACCGTGTAGGTCAGCCAATGCTGCTCGCGTTTGTCGTCGACGCCCCCGGCCCAGTAGAGCACCACCTCGACCGGTCGCAGGACTGGTGAAAGGAATGTACGCTCGCCGTTGAAGACGCGGGTCATGTAGGCCCCGAGCGGCTTCACCAGCGCGACGACGATCGCACAGTAGAGCAGAATCTGAGTCCAGCCGATAAGCGTCATGGTCGCCTCTTGAAATTAAGTCAGCGCGCCTTGCGGGCGGCTGGCTGGTGTTCGTTCAGCCTGGAACCGCGCTAGAACCGCTCGGGCCGCAGCAGAGCGTAGACGAGGTAGACGAGCAGCCCCGCGGTCACGACAGCGGCGAGCCAATAATCGAAGGTCATGGTGGTTCTCCTCAGAGCCAGTCGCAGGCGATCGCATAGCCTACAGACAGGGCGAAGAAGCCCAGGCCCATCGCCACCAGAATGATGTCCAACATTGAATGCTCCTTCGAGATCTCGATCCCTGCCGGGCACAAGCGCACGTGCACCACGCGTCAGCTTTGACTTGGATCAGGTCGACCGTCGTCTAAGCCGGCGCTTATCTCCCATTTGCTGCATATTTTTTCGAGTTGGAGGCGCAGCGTCGTTTATAGGAATCTCATAAGTGCGCACCTCGATGGCGGTCCGCCTGCACGGATTTATGAGATTTCTACATCGCCGCCAATCCATCCCTCTAGCTTCCCAACGCGAGCTTGCCCATTTTCGGCGCGCGGCCAACGTCGGCCGCAGCAACGAATGAGGCACGAAAGATGTTGAGCTCATTTGCTACGCGCTCGCTCGCAGCGGCCGGCAGCCAGCAGCGGAGCTTTCGCGTCGGACGCAATCGAGAGGGACGCTGGGTGGCCGTCGAAACCAGCGGTGTGGCCGGGGGTATCTTCACGTCACGAGACGCGGCATTGCACTACGCCGCATTCGAGACGGATCGCCGGCCTGGCGCCGTTCATGTTTCGGCCGAGCCCGTCGAGCTCAAGGTGTGAGCTGCGCCATTGCCCCGGGGCGCGAACCGACCGGCGCTTATGTCTTCTTTATGAGCCGGCACGCTCTTGCATCTCGATTTCCTATGAGCCGGTGCTGATCTTAGGCGAGCGGGGGAGCCGCTATCCCTTCCTTAAAGGAGTTGGCACATGTCCACTGCCACGACGCTCCAATTGGGAGCTCTGCATCTCCCGCAGGCGCACCCAAGACCAACGCGCAAAGCCCACGCGGCGGTACCCCAGCGAATGGGCAAAGGCGCTTTGTTGGGGCCTCTGCAGGCGCTGGTCGAAGCCCGCATGCGCAAGGCCGAAATCGAGCTGGAGTTCGCGGCTCCACTCCGGCGCTGCAGCGTCCACAAGCACAGGCAAGGAGGGGCCAACCTACTTTGGCACGCTGTGCTTCAGAGCGGCGACCCGGCTTTCCTCTCTCGCATGTCTCGTATTTGGAAACGCGCCGGCACCGCGGGCTCCATCACTACCGACCGCTTCACCAATCCCTCCGCGCTCAGGGGGACCAAAGAGGGTCGAGGCTCTCTCCCGGCTTGAGCTTGCTTCGGCCTCATCGGGCGACACGCGGCTCGCTCAATGGGGGCCACCGCTCCGCATGTGTGCGCAAGGCGACATCCTGATCGAGCGCGTCGATGATGTCCCCGCTGCCTGCAGTGAGACGGACGTCGTTGATGCGACGGTTGTCATTCTCGCTCGGGGAGAGCTGAGCGGGCATTGCCACCGGATCCATGGACATATCAGGCTGTTTGATGCCGCGGCGCTCGCGCGCGACATCCCACCGGGCCTCTATGTGGGGCACCTTCACGTGAAGTCGGGCTCTGCGCGACTTGAGCACGAAGAGCACAAGGCGATTACCCTCCAAGCGGGCACCTATCGTGTTCGTCGGCAGCGGCGCCTCGAGCCGACCGACGCGGACATCGTCGAGGATTGAGTCCAGGACGATGAACGCCCCGGTACATACCGACGGTCTCCGGCGCCACTTTGATCGGTGCGCCGCCACTCGCTTGTCGTGCCGGCCCGCAGATCGGTCCACGGCGGAGCAAGGTATTCGGCTTGCCTACGCGGCAGCGAACCTGGCGCCGCCAAAGCGGATCGTCTGGTGCGGGGGACCGGTGGAGATTGCAAGCCGGCTGGCGAGCGCTTCGGCCACGGCTGCGATCGGAGCTAACGTCAAGGAAGAGCTCTTCGAGTCCGTCCGCTACAGGATAGACACGTTCGCAGAGATCTTCTGGAAGGACATCTTGTGCGCAGCCATGGACGTGAGCGCGCACGCTGCGGCCGGCGCGGACGCCATACATCACGCCGTGGTCGAAGCTGCCAACGCGAAGCTTGCTCGGCTTTCGGTCAGGGCAAGGCACGCCGTGCTGAGAATGCGGGGGTTTCCACGAGTGTTGCCGAAATCCGATTTCAGCGAGGTGGCCCTCGGTCCCGGCGACCTCGCTGCACTTGCCGTCTATGAGTATCTTCGGGATTTGGGTTGGAAGTGCGAGACACGAGCCCTGTTAGGCCTTTGGAAGGTCGAGGCCAGCGCTGGCTGGTTGGTGCCCTACGAGCATGTTTGCTGGGTCTCTGAGCGCCCAGACCGACTTCAGGTCGATACGCAAGGCCGCCTGCATAGCCCTGATGGGCCAGCTCTGCGGTACAGAGATGGCTGGTGCTTCTGGTCCTGGAAAGGCGTGGAAGTCCCTGCCTGGGCAATCGAGCATCCCGAGCGCATCACCATCTCGGCACTCGACGACACGCTCGACCCCATACTGCGGCGATGCCTCATCGACATCATGACGCCGGAGCGCTTGGTGACGACGGGCGCAGCGCGGTGCCTCTCACAGGACGAGACTGGCATCCTGTGGGGCATGACCTGGCAACATCGAGGAATAACGGTAGACAAGTGGAGCGGCGTCGAGGTCATGGACGGCACGCCCGGGCCGAACGGCGCGCGCCGGCACTACGTCCTTCCTGTACCCGCAAATCTGCGGACCGCACGCGAAGCGGTTGCTTGGACCTACGGCATGAGCGACCGGCAATACGCCGATCTGCAGCTCAGGACCTAAACCGCGCGACGCGTGCGCGCCACCGCGACCAGCATCAATTGAGCGCCACCGCCGCGCGTTTCCCTTTGCCTCCACGGCTGCTCGGCGTGGGTGAAGTCAGCGCGTCAAAAGCGGCTGCCGACTTGTGTCGCCTTAAGCGCTTCTCCCCGAGATTAAGCAGGATTGGAGCGGCGATAAATATGGAGGAGCTGGTCGCTAGCACCAATCCGAACAGGAGCGTAATCGCGAACTGGTGCAACGCTGGGCCGCCAAACAGCGCCAGAGGCGCTATGGCGAGAAAGAGCGCGAACGAGGTTCCGACCGTACGCGTCAGCGTCTCGTTGATGCTGAGATCAATCAGCTCGCGCAGCGGCTTCTTCTTGTAGCGAACCAGATTTTCACGCACGCGGTCGTAGACGACGATCTTATCGTTGATGGAGAAGCCCATGATCGTAAGGATCGCCGCGATCGAGGTCAGATTGAACTCGAACCCCGTCAAGGCAAGGAAACCCACTGTCTTGGTGAGATCGAGGAACATCGTCACCACAGCGCCCACCGCGAACGGCCACTCAAACCTGAAGGCGATATAGACGAACATGGCGATGGCGGCCCAAGCCAAGGCCCAGACACCGTCGCGCAACAGTTCGCTGCCGATGGTCGGTCCGATCACCTCGACGCGCCTGAACTCGGCCCCGGGGATTGCATCTTGGACGGCGCTGCGAGCCTTTGTGATTGCGGTCTGCTGAGCCTCGGTCCCGCCCGTTGGGTGCTCGAAGCGCAACAGCACGTCGTTCGCGGATCCGAATTCCTGAACTTGCACCGGGCCAAGACCGATGGAGCCAAGCTTGGCGCGCAAAGCTGCGGGGTCGACCGGGGCCGGCGCGCGGGCCTCGATGACAATGCCGCCGGCGAACTCGACGCCCATGCGGAGTCCCGGATATATGGCAAGCCCTATCGAGGCCAAGCTGATCACCGCCGAGACGATGAGGCCTGAGTAGCGAGCCTTCATGAACGGGATTGCGGTGCCCTCGGGGAATATGTGCCAGGCCGTGCCGATGTGCAGGGATTTTGGCCGCGCGCGCTGGAGCCAATAAGAGGTGAGCAGCCGGACCAGCACGATCGCGGTGAACATCGACACAAGTATGCCCATGCTGATGGTGATGGCAAAGCCGCGGATGGCTCCGGTGCCGAGCACAAACAGGATCAGCATTTTGATCAACGTGGTCGCGTTCGCATCGAGAATTGTGCGATAGGCCTTGCGGAAACCGGTCTCGATGGCCGAGACCACGCCGCTGGTCTTGCGCGCCTCTTCGCGCGCGCGTTCGTTGATGAGGATGTTGGCGTCCACAGCCATGCCGAGCGCCAGCAGAATGCCCGCCATGCCGGGAAGCGTGAGCGTGGCGCCCAGCAACGACAGCCCAGCAAGGGTGAGGCCAAGATTGGCGATGAGAGCGACAGCGGCAAAGCCGCCGAAGAGCCCGTAGATCGCCAGGATAAACGCGACCATGAGGACGAATCCGACTGCGACTGCCATCACGCCAGAGCGGATGGAGTCGGCACCGAGGCTCGAGCCGATCGATTGTTCCTCGACAACCGTCAACGGGGCCGGCAAGGCGCCGGCCCGCAACAGCACGGCAAGATCGTTGGCCCCCTCGACGGTGAAGTTTCCGCTGATCTGGCCCTGGCCGCCGAGTATAGGCTCGCGAATGACGGGCGCGCTGATCACCTTGTTGTCGAGGACGATGGCGAACGGTTCGCCGACGTGTTGTGTGCTCACGTCGGCAAAGCGCTTGGCGCCGACGCGATCGAGCGCGAAATTGACCACCCATTCACCCCTGCGCGAATCCTGGCCGGCGGTGGCGCTCGTCAGATTTGCACCGTCGACCTCGACGTGCCGGCGGACGGCGAGGCTGTCCGTGCGGTGCCCGCTCTCGGCATAGGGCAGCAGCTCCGTCTCGGCGTCGGCCTGCGAGCCTTCCGGAGCCACGAGGCGGAAGGTCATCTTGGCGGTCGATCCAAGCAGGCGCTTGATGCGGTCGGGATCGGAGACGCCCGGCAGCTCGACGATGATGCGATCGCGACCTTGTCGCGCGATCACGGGTTCGTTTACGCCAGTTTCATCGATCCGTCGCCGCACGATCGACACCGACTGTTCGACGGCCTTCGATGCCATATCCGTTAGGGCCGCCGGCGAAAGCGTCAGCGTCAGGACTGTGCCATCGATATTCGAGATGAAAAGGGGCGTGTTGGCGGCAGTTCTGGTCTCAATCACGTCGGCCAAGGCTTTGCGCGCGGTGGCGACATCGGCTTCGGAGGGGAACTGCACGCTAACGCCCTGGTCGCGCACGACCAGCCCGCTATGCGGCACATGCGCCTGCATGAGGGCCTGACGCACCTGGGAACGCAGGTCGATCAGGCGCTCCTTGAGAACGGTCTTCATGTCGACTTCGAGCAGCAGATACGATCCACCCTGGAGGTCCAGACCCAAGTTGACCCTTGGCTGCGGAACCCAGGCGGGCAGAGTGCCAGGCTTGAGAAAGTTCGGGACTGCCAAGAGCATTCCGAGGAGACAGGCTCCGAGGATGAGCACCGTCTTCATTCGCGAAAAGTGGAGCATTGAATACCCTGCCATGGTGCGCGCGGAGCCAGCACTATCGACGCCGCGCCGAACTCTATGTACGGACCGCTGCCATCGTTGGCTTGATCGCCGCGATGCGTTCTATCTGTCCTGAGCTACTGTGGCCTGTCGCAGCGAGCTTGCGCCGTGCCCTCTCGTTGTCGCCCCCTCTGCTGCGTTCAAGTGGCGTTCGGCCCATTCGGCGATGCACGCCAGCGTCACCCCGACGACTACCGGCGCTGCAATTAAGAACGCATACGACTCTCTAAGGGAGCCGAACCAATCCTGCAGGTCGTGGACATTTGGCATTTGTCTCTCCTGGCGTCCTTAAGCAAAGCCTCAGATCGCGTCCGGAAGTCGGGGGAGGTAGGAGCGCGCGTGTGCCAAAGAGCACACCGGCGCGTATCAATTCCATGAGGAAAGGGGGCGCCTTTTATAAGTGCGCCATTTATAAGAAAGCAATAGAACCGCCCCGGTCTGATTTCGCGTTGCCGATAAAAAGGAAGCGCCCGACGGCAGCGGCCAGCCCTTTCAGTGGCAGCTGAGCGATGGCTGCGAAGCGGCAGTTTCGATGTCCTGGCGTGCGGCTAAGAGCCTGTCCTCATCGAGCCAGCCGCGCTCCCAGGCGATCCGCCTAAACCAACCCCAATAGGGGTTTGCAAGAAGCGGCTCGCGTTCGAGCCGTGCTTTCTTGCCGCTCTCGTAATCGGTCATGACACCGGTCCTTCGATTCTTCTCTGCGCGTTCTGCGCATCGCTATTCAGCGAGGCTTGTGGGATCGCCGGAGCGGCGGTCCCTTTCGCTCGTAGATTCGGATGAAGGGCGTGTTTTTTCGAGGGGACTTGCCAGATCGATGCGTGAAAATCTCATAAGAGGCCGGCTCGGAAAACCGCCTTGCGGGGGAGCGTTTATGAGATTCCTATGCGGCGCGCCGTCCTTCCATCTCGCTTCTTAATGTCAACTTGGCCATCATCTGGAGGCCACCCAGGGCAGATCGAGTGGCCAGCTGCTGCAAACATCGTGGTCGATGACCGTAAGTAGGCTGAGTTTGGCGTGAGAACCCGCGGGAGAAGACCATGCGCGGTACCATCGTCCTGGATCGGCCCATCGAGTATTCCATACTCCACAATGCCAAACCGATTGGTCCCAGTATGGGCTTCTACGCGGACCGAGAAATTCCGGAATCTGTAATCGACGAATTTGGACGGCGCTTTGTCTACGCCGGCGTCGCACCACGCAAGTTTAATGGTGCGTTCGATGTGGATGCACTCGCGGCCGGCGAAGTCATCGTTCGGCCCGGCCTGGTCTATCGGCGCGTGGGCGCGAAGACATCTTGGTGGCAGTCGCTGCTCCCTACAGGATACGTTGGCGAACAGCCCGAGATCCGTTCAGTCTAGAGGGGCCTCGCTCTAACCACCGTGTTCTGCTGTTGCAGCCAGCAGCCGCAAAAGGGGCTCACAGTCGAAACGGTAGGTCCGGGTCATTGTCGGAAACGACCGCGACGGCCAAGCTCGCCAGTCTTCGCTTAGAAGCAGACGGACTGCTCGGCGCACGGCACCGCCGAGACGGGTCACGAGCCCGACGCTAACCGGACTTCGGTCGAATTCTTTAGCGCAGCTTTAGCCTTCTCGGGCTTTCCTCTGGCTTTCGCAATGAGGCCCTCCCTCCCGATCCGATCCGCGTGCATTGGCACGGCAATAACAGCACAACCGTGGTAGACTGATCTAAGGTAGGAGTGCTCCCCTTGCAATTCGCTGTCGGACTCAAGCTGAAGACCAAATCCGAGCATGTGATCGTCGACGCCGAAGACGCTCTCATCGCCGCGCTTAAAGTCAAGGCGGAGCACCCAGAAGCGGTGATTATGTACGTGCGCCGGCAGAATCGAAGAGGCGACACTCGTAACCCGCCTCGCGCACGGGGCTCTTAGCCCTCCGGGAACAGCGCACCGTCGCGATCGACCAAGCAGAACTCGACCCGATAGCAATGAGCTTACGTCACGTTGACAGCAATGAGCCCCGGTCACGACCGGGGCTCACCAAGTTCAGGACGGCCAGAGGGTGGGACCGTGTCGCCAGAATCAGGAGACGGCATGGACCTTGCGCCGATTCTAGCTTTCTCTAGCGCTTTTAGTGGGGGCCACCCACAGAGGACGCGGGAAAGCCCCGACTTGTCACCGGATTCGACAAGGTGCTCCCAACGTGGGCAAGCTGACACGCGCGTGTCGAATTCTAGCCTATGAAAGGCTGCGCACATGCCTGGTCAGCAACCCTATCGCATGATCATTCGCCACTCGATCATCGCGCTCTCACCGCGCGCGAGCTACAGCCTCAGGTTTGATCAGATAGGCGACGTTTTCCCACCGGGGATGATCGGAAACGACATCCACCCAAGGGCGTTGGGGGATTTGTGCGCGTTCGCCAAGGACGTGAACTGCACCGTTGCGAAGGACGACAAGGCGAAAGCCTTCGTCTTCATTAAGCGCAACTAAGCCGGCCTGCTCTACCCGTCGTCGTGCCGGCCCGTCACATCAACTGCGAAAGAGCCGTTAAACGGGTTTCCTCGGCAGTTCTGCATGGCTAGCACCGCGTGCGGGCCAGACGCGATCAGACACACGCTGTCCACCGAAAGAAGGGTTGCCATGATCACTGATACACAAAGCAAGTTCCTCGCGCTTCTGGTGCCCCTTTTTCCCAAAGGCGCCAATCTTCGATTTCTCGAAGGCACGGAGCCCGACGCGTTAGGGGCTGAGCTCCACCGCATACTCATCGACTGCGCCATGGACGCGATCAATCTGCGCATTCCGCGAGCGTTCGTTGACGACCATCGAGACGGCCCCGCCAGTCAACAAAGTGAGATCGAAGAGCGACTGACAAGGTTTGTGACGGATAAGCTGCAAGCCTTCGCACCAAACCCTGGGCCGCGGCTCAGGCCGGTGATTGCATGGACATTTGCGCAGGACGCTGGGCCCGCCCCTTGACGACCATTGACGCAGGATGCCCTTACGAGGCCTTGCGTGGGCTTACGCGAACGGGGCTTGCGAATTTGACGTAGCTCGCGAGACGCTTGGGTTCGAGTTCACCGCGACCGACGGCGGCACGCACCGCACACCCTGGCTCGCTGTCATGGCGGCAATTGCGAAACTTGCACCCGGTGGCCAAACCCTCGATATCGTCAAAATCGTTTCCGACATTTTCGCCGGCGTTCCAAAGCTCCAGCCCCCGCATTCCGGGGGTGTCAATGATGGAGCCGCCTTGTGAGCGTAGGAACAGCTGGCGGTGCGTGGTTGTATGCCGGCCGCGACTGTCATGCGCGCGAACTTCCTGGGTCGCCTGCGCCGCACGTCCCAGTAACTCGTTCGTCAGCGTCGATTTGCCCACGCCGGATGAACCGATAAAGCCCACGGTCTGACTGCCAGCGAAATATTTCTCCAGTCCCTGAACGCCCTCGCGGTCGCGCGCACTGATGGCGTGTACGGGAACGCCGGGAGCGATCGCGGCGATCTGACGTGTCGTCTCGCCAACATCCTCGGCGAGGTCTGCCTTATTGAGCACAATGACCGGAGCGGCTCCGCTCTCGCGCACCAAGGCGAGATAGCGCTCGATGCGCGGCAGATTGAGGTCGCCATCCGCGGCCGTTACGATGAAGACGACATCGACATTCGCCGCCAAGAGCTGTGGCTGACGTTCGCCCGACGCCTTGCGAACTAGGGCGGTGGTGCGTGGCAGAACGACCTCGATCGTGGCAGGACCGTCGGCCGCCGCCAGGCGCACGCCGACGAAATCGCCGACACCGGGGAGATCGGAGCGCTGAACGGCGGAATTGCGAAGGGAACCGGTCGTCCCTGCCGTCAGCTCGTTCAAGGCGGTGGCGACACGATAATGGCTGCGATGCTCAGCGACGACCCGCCCCGGCACCAGTCCCTCGGCGGCATGGACCGTGAATTCCGCTCGATGCCGCTCGCACCAACCCAACGCCTCGAGTGTCATATCTCAGTCTCCTCGGCGTCGAGCGCGCACGCTTATGCCCAACCAATCGGGGTGAAACTAGCGTTCTGATGTCAGTTTCTTCGGGGCCTCCCCCGTCTTAGGGACAAATCAATCAAGCGCCAAGACAACGCTAGCACTCAAGCTGGTAGAGTGCTAAGAGATATATTCATGGCGGTGAGGCCCGTTTCTCAACGTGCCGAAATCCGGACAGCCCCCAAAAATCAGAGATTTGAGGATTTCAATGAAATTCCGGCCTTTGCACGACCGCGTTGTTCTTAAGCGGATTGAAGAGGACGCCAAAAGCGCGGGCGGCATCATCATTCCCGATACCGTCAAGGAAAAGCCAATGCGCGGCGAAATCGTCGCCGTCGGACCCGGTCTGCGCGACGAAAGCGGCAAGATCAATGCTCCCGACGTCAAGGCAGGCGATATCGTGCTGTTCGGCAAGTGGTCTGGGACCGAGGTCAAGATCGACGGCGTCGATCTGCTGATCATGAAAGAGGGCGACATCCTCGGCGTGATCGAGGGCACAACCAAGATGAAGGCTGCGGCCTGAACCCGATACGCACTCCCCCTCGACCCCTCGAACCAACTAGGAGCTACCCCACATGTCGTCCAAGGAAGTTAAATTCGGCCAAGACGCGCGCGATCGGATGCTGCGCGGCGTCGACATCCTCGCCAACGCCGTCAAGGTCACGCTCGGCCCCAAGGGCCGCAACGTTGTGCTCGACAAGTCGTATGGCGCACCACGCATCACCAAAGATGGCGTGACGGTCGCCAAGGAGATCGAGCTCGAAGACAAGTTCGAGAACATGGGGGCACAGATGCTCAAGGAGGTCGCCTCCAAGACCTCCGACGAGGCCGGCGACGGCACGACGACTGCTACGGTGCTTGCTCAAGCCATCATCAGGGAAGGCGCCAAGTCGGTTGCGGCCGGCGCCAACCCGATGGATCTGCGGCGCGGCATCGACCAGGCGGTCGCGGCGGTCGTCGAAGAATTGAAAACAAAGGCGAAGAAGGTCACGTCCAACGACGAGATTGCTCAGGTCGGCACGATATCGTCGAACGGCGACAGCGAAATCGGCGCCAAGATCGCCGAGGCCATGAAACGGGTGGGCAACGAGGGTGTCATCACGATCGAGGAGTCAAAGAGCCTCGAGACCGAGCTCGAGGTGGTCGAGGGTATGCAGTTCGATCGCGGCTATCTTTCGCCCTACTTCATCACCAATGCCGAGAAGATGATGGTCGAGCTCGAAAACCCCTATATCCTGATCCACGAAAAGAAACTCGGCGGTCTCCAGACCCTCCTGCCACTGCTGGAAGCGGTCGTGCAGGCTGGCAAGCCACTCCTCATTATCGCAGAAGACGTCGAAGGCGAGGCGCTTGCGACGCTCGTCGTCAACAAGCTGCGCGGCGGCTTGAAGGTTGCAGCCGTCAAGGCGCCGGGCTTCGGTGACCGTCGCAAAGCAATGTTGGAGGATATCGCTACCGTTACGGGTGGCAGCGTCGTGTCCGAGGATCTCGGCATCAAGCTCGAGAACGTCACCCTGGAAATGCTCGGTCGCGCCAAGAAAGTCACGATCGATAAGGAAGACACTACGATCGTCGACGGCGCCGGAAAGAAAGCCGACATCGAAGCCCGCATCAAACAGATCAAGGCGCAGATCGAGGAGACGACCTCCGACTACGACAAGGAGAAGCTGCAGGAGCGGCTGGCCAAGCTTGCCGGCGGCGTTGCCGTCATCAAGGTAGGCGGCGCGACCGAGGTCGAGGTCAAGGAGCGCAAGGACCGCGTCGACGACGCGCTGCACGCCACGAGGGCGGCGGTCGAAGAGGGCATCGTTCCGGGCGGGGGGGTCGCTCTGCTACGGGCCATCAAGGCGCTCGAGTCGCTCAAGTCCAACAACGAGGATCAAAAAACCGGGATCGCCATCGTGCGCAAGGCGCTCCAGGCACCGTCTCGCCAGATTTTCACCAATGCGGGTGAAGACGGCTCGGTGATCGTCGGCAAGATCCTCGAAAACCCGTCGTACGCCTTTGGCTTCAATGCGCAGTCTGGCGCCTATGGGGATCTCGTCTCCCAGGGTGTCATCGATCCCGCCAAGGTCGTACGCTGCGCGTTGCAGGATGCAGCCTCCGTCGCGGGGCTACTGGTAACGACCGAGGCGATGATCGCCGAGCTGCCCAAGAAGGATGCCGGCCACGCTCACGGGCAGATGGGTGGCGGCGGTATGGGGGACATGGGCTTCTAAAGCTCGATCCACCTAAGTCAAAATCGGAAAGGCCCTGGTTCGCGCCAGGGCTTTTCTTTACGGCGGTTATGGTGAGCAACATTCCAACTTCGGACGGACGGCCCACGCACGTCCCAGACCAGAGATAGCAAGATGAAACTTCGGGTCGGTTACGAGCTGCAGTACCACTTTCCCCAACCGACCCCGGTCATTTTGATGCTCAATATCCACTTCACACGTGTTTCCGACCTCGCAGCGCCTGACCACATCATCATCAACCCATCGGTGCCGATCTCCGGCTACCGCGACGGGTTTGGTAACTGGTGCAGCAGGATCGTCGCCCCCGCCGGACGGGTACGCATCTCAACCGATGCCGTCGTGAACGATACCGGACTGCCAGATCCATCCGCTCCCGGTGCGAACCAGGTTCCGGTCGAACAACTTCCGGAGGAGACACTTGTCTTCCTCCTGGCTAGCCGTTTCTGCGACAGCGACCGACTATTGGATTTGGCGTGGACATTGTTCGGCCACGCAACACCGGGCTGGGGGCGCGTCCAAGCCATCTGCGATTTGGTGCATCGGCGTATCTCGTTCGGCTACGAGCATGCGCGGGTAACGAGGACGGCTTCCGAAGCCTATGGGGAGCAGCGAGGTGTCTGCCGCGACTACGCGCACTTGGCCGTGGCGTTCTGCCGGGCGTTGAACATTCCGGCCCGATATTGCACCGGCTATCTCGGCGACGTGGGCACACCACCACCCTATCCGCCTGGAGATTTCGCCGCCTGGTTCGAGGCCTTTGTTGGCGGCCATTGGTACACATTCGACCCGAGGAACAATGTTCCTCGTATCGGTCGAGTTTTGATCGCGCGCGGGCGGGACGCTGCAGACGTTGCCATCACAACGACGTTCGGCCCCAACACGCTCGAGGGCTTTCGGGTATGGACGGACGAAATTACTGACGACTCAGTCCGACGGGCGTGATCGGGCATCGGCGTGGGCATAGCATTTCGGGTCGTGCGGTTGAAAATTGCAGGACGTTGGCCTTGCGCAATCAGCATAGGATCACCATCTATGATCCATCGAGTTTTCGGCCGAATGACTTGGCCTGGCCGCGGAAAGCGCGCCTGACTGATGACCTTCCAACAAATCTCGAGTTAGCGGGCCACGCCATCGGCGCGGCTGAAACGTATATCTTTTAGAGGAATAATTCGCATGATCACCGGAACCGTGAAGTGGTTCAACAGCCAAAAGGGCTTCGGCTTTATTCAGCCTGAGAACGCTGACAAGGATGTCTTTGTTCATATCAGCGCGGTGGAACGCGCCGGCATGGACACGCTGACGGAGGGGCAAAAGGTCTCTTTCGACATCGTCGCCGATGGCCAAACTGGCAAGTCTGCCGCAGAAAATCTGCAAGCAGTCTAACCACAAACCAAGGTACGGTCATATCGCTTTGACCACGGATGTACTGGCAAAGCTTATGGCTCAAAGCCCTGCGACTGGAACCCAGTCGCGGGCTTTTTCGTCGAACCGATCACCTTCCAAGGCCGAGGAGATTGACCGATGCCGACAACCTCAAAAACGACCGAGCAGCCTGGCTCCGCTGCAGCAAAAAAGGAGCGCCGCGCGCAAGAGGCCGCGCAGGCGATGCGCGATTACAAGGCGAATAGGGTTGCCGCTCTCGCGAAGACTGAACGCCTCCGAGCAATCCGGCTAGCGAAAGAGGCCGGCAACGCAGCGCCCAAGAAGACAAGATGACGAATCGCCAGGCGACCGCGACCGCACACGAATTGCCCGCCGCTGAGCGTTTAACATCGCGCCGTGCTGAAGAGGTGCGCCAAGCGACGGAGCCAGCCGCGCGCGATATCCGCTATGCCACTCGCAAAGTGCGCAAGGCGTGAGTCAGGCCAACGCACCCGTTGCTTGGGCGGCAATTGACGCATCGCCTTGCCAGGCCTGCGCGGCCTGCTGCTCGTACTCACGCGAGTGGCCGCGGTTCACGACTGAGGCCGACGCTGACCTCGCGCGCATTTCGAGTGAATTCATCGACGATCATCTGGGGCGCATGCGCTGCAATGGAGATCGTTGCTCCGCCTTGATCGGCGACGTTGGTGCTTCGACCTCATGCGCGATCTACGCCGTTCGACCCGAAGTTTGCCGCGCCTGCGAGCCAGGAGACGATGCATGCCAGATGGCGCGCCAGAAGTTCGGTTTGCCCCCCGCAAAGCGGCCGGAAGAAATCAACGTAGTCTTCGCCGATTAGCTTGCGTCATCCGCGGCCCCTAGAGACCCTTAGGACGCGACTGGTGCGGTCGAGAGGAAACCTCTCAGAGAACGCAGAAGCCCTGTATTTACTGGCGTTTTTGGCAGGTAGATGCACACCGGTGCGGAGCCAATGTGCATCGGGTTTGTGTACACGGTCAATAGCTCGGGTTGAGTGCTCGTCGCTGAGATTACCCCCGCTACTTCTCTAACGTTCCGTGGCCAGACCCCAACAGGTCAACCGGCCGCATATACGTCAGGCTCGCCGCGCGCGGTGACCACACGACCGCTCATGCGACTCCGTGTTGTGCCGACAGGTCCGCTCTCCACTTCAGGGCAGCCGCGCGCCAGCGTGGTAGCGACTTCAGCGATGGGCCATGTGTGGACGGCTCCCGGCTGTCAAGGGATTGATCACGTCGCAGCGCTGGTCGGAGCAGCCATGTGTTCGGCCTATCGGTGCGGCTCACAAAGCCGCTGGCCATAATGCCCTCCGCGGATCGGGTCCCGGTCAAAAGCTCGCATTCGACGATGCTCTGGCCCATGTGGGTTGTCCTGATCACCGGATCGACCGGTTCTGCATTACGTGCTGTCGGCCCTTTCCAGCCATCACACCGCGCCTATCGGCGCGATTTCGTTCCTCGTCGCTTCGCCCTACCGGGCAAGCGCGATGGGTTCCCTGTAACACTCACCCTTGGCCATCATCGCCCAGGCCATGCGGGCGATTTTGTTGGCAAGGGCTATCGCTGCGACTTTCGTCGGCCGGCGCTCGAGCAGTCTCGCAAGCCACGGGCGATGTTTGGTGCCGTGGATCTTTGCATAACGGATGACCGCTAGCGCACCCGCCGTGAACAAGCTGCGCAGATAACGATCTCCCTGCTTGGTGATGCTGCCGAGCTTCTCTCTGCCGCCACTCGAGTTTTGCTTCGGAACCAGACCGATCCAGGCCGAGAAGTCGCGGCCCGATCGGAACGCTTTCGGATCGGCAACGCTGGCGACCAGCGCGGTTGCAAGCGCAGGACCGACACCGGGCAGCTCGTCGAGCCGGCGGCTCGTCTCGTTCGAGCGATGCCAGGCGTTTATCTGTCGGTCGAACTCCAAGATCTGAGCTTTGAGCTTGCCGAGCAACGCGCCCAACGCTTCGAGACACGCACGCGCCACCTCGGGGATGCGCTCGTCCCTTTCATCGGCGACGGTGTAAAGCAAGTCCTCCACGCCATTGCGTCCAACGGGAGCGACAACACCGAACTCGGCCAAGTGCGCGCGGATCATGTTGATGACCGCGGTCTGCTGTCGGATGAAGAGATGCCGCGTACGATGCAGCATCAGGCAACTCTGCTGCTCGAGCGTTTTGGTCGGCACGAAGCGCATGCTCGGCCGCTGCACCGCCTCGCAGATGGCCTCGGCATCGGCGGCGTCATTCTTCTGGCGTTTGACATAGGGCTTCACGTAGGCCGGAGGGATGAGACGCACGGTGTGCCCGAGAGCCTGCAGCTCGCGTGACCAATAATGCGACGTGGCGCATGCCTCGATGCCGACCAGGCAGGGCGCCAGCTTCTTGAAGAACGCGAGCACATAGCGACGCTTCAGCTGCCGACGGACGACGGCGCTGCCGCGCGCGTCGACGCCATGAATTTGAAAGACCGACTTTGCGATATCGAGGCCGATTGTCGTGATTGCCAGCATGACGAGCTCCTCCGGATCCTGGTCGCCTCATCGGCAACCGATTCCAGGGCGCTTGCGCGCCCCGTGGGAGGAGCCGTCCACAGCATCAACAGCAGACCTCGTATGGGGAAGCGGATGTCAGTTCGACACCGTTACGTTCCGCTCGTCGGCGACGTAAAGCGCCAGCACCGCACTCAGATCGCACGCGGAGCTGCAGGGGCGATCCCGCGCCGGCGCGCGCCACGGCATCCTTGGGAAAATAAGTGGACAGCGCGTTGCGCTCGCGTGACGACGGCGCCGACTTGAATTAAGATGCCTCGGACGCAATAAATGATATGTGACGCATGATCACGGCCCCTCAGTTGCGGGCGGCGCGCGCCTTGCTCGGACTCGATCAGCGCGATTTGGCAGAGCTCGCCGGGCTTTCGCTGCCGACCATCCAGCGTATGGAGGCCAGTGACGGGCTGATCCGCGGCAACGTCGACTCGCTGACCAAGCTGGTGTCCGCGCTCGACAAAGCGGGCGTCGAGTTGATCGGTGAGGGTGCGGCCAGTCAGGCGAGCGGTCGTGGTGTGCGGCTTAAGGGCATAGGGGTGAAGAAGGTGCGGAGCGGAGGGATGACCGCTGGGCGATCGCGGCCCCGCCTGGCTTCTTCGCGGGCGAGGTAAAGGGCATGGCGGTTGCGGTGGTACTCTGGGGCGTGGCGGCGCTGCTCTGCATCGCGGTGTCGGGGATCGCCGCGCAGCGAATTCGCGCCGGCTCTCGCCTGATCTATCTCTCGTGCCTGCTGACGTGCTCGGTGATCCTCGTCACCGCGTGCGGCGCCCTTCTAGCGGTCGCCAAGCCGGCTGAGAGCCTGCGGCTTCCCGTTGGGCTGCCCTGGATCGGCGCGCACTTCACCATTGACGCTCTTTCTGCCTTCTTTCTCGCCGTCATCAATCTCGGTGCCGCCGCCGCCAGTCTTTATGCGCTGGGATACGGCGAGCACGAGGAGACGCCGGGCCGCGTCTTGCCTTTCTATCCCGCGTTCCTCGCCGGCATGAACTTGGTCATTCTCGCGGCCGATGCCTTCAGCTTCCTCTTCGCCTGGGAGTTCATGTCGCTCACCTCGTGGGCTCTCGTCATGGCGCACCATCACGATCCCGATAACAGGCGCGCAGGCTACATCTACATCGTGATGGCGAGCTTTGGCACGCTCGCGCTGCTGTTGGCGTTCGGGCTGCTCGCAGGCCCAGCCGGCAACTACGCATTCGCGGATATGCGCGGCGTTCAACATGCTGCCTGGCTTCCTGGTCTCGTCTTGGCGCTGGTGTTGCTGGGGGCTGGCTCCAAAGCCGGTCTCGTGCCGTTGCATGTTTGGCTGCCGCTGGCGCATCCGGCTGCTCCGAGCCATGTCTCGGCCCTCATGAGCGGCGTCATGACCAAAGTCGCGATCTACGGCTTCATCCGCATCACGTTCGATCTGTTAGGTGGCCCGGTCTGGTGGTGGGGAAGCGTGGTGCTCGCGCTCGGTAGCGCCACGGCCGTGCTCGGTGTGCTCCACGCCACCCTGCAGCGCGACTTGAAGCGACTGCTTGCCTACAGCACGGTTGAAAACGTGGGCGTCATCTTCGTCGGGCTGGGTTTGGCCCTGGCTTTCAAGGCAAACGACATGGATGGGGCGGCAGCGCTCGCGCTTACAGCGGCGCTGTTTCACGCTCTCAACCATTCGTTCTTCAAGAGCTTGCTGTTCTTCGGAGCGGGCGCAGTCCTCACCTCAACGGGCGCGCGCGACATCGAAAAGCTCGGCGGTCTCATCCACAAGATGCCGAAAACGGCGTTCCTTTTCTTAGGTGGCTGCGTCGCCATTTCGGCGCTCCCGCCGCTCAACGGATTTGCCTCTGAGTGGTTGGTGTTCCAGGCGGTCCTGCTGAGCCCGGCTCTGCCGCAGTGGGGCTTGAAGCTGTTGGTGCCGGCGGCGGGCGCCATGCTGGCGCTCGGTGCTGCTCTTTCGGCCGCGTGCTTCGTGCGCGCTTACGGCATCACCTTCCTCGGCCGGCCGCGCACGAATGCCGCTGCGGAAGCCCGTGAGACGGACAGCTTCTCGCTCGCGGCGATGGTCACGCTGTTGAGCTTCTGCCTGCTTGCCGGAATTCTGCCAGGCTTCGTCATCGACGCGATCGCGCCGATCGCGCAAGACCTGGTTGGACAGCATATGCCCGTGCAGGCGTCGATCCCGTGGCTGTCAATCGTTCCGGTGGCCGAGAGCCGCAGCTCCTATAACGGCCTGCTCGTCTTCGTCTTCATTGCCCTTTCGTCGATGCTTGCGGCCGAGGTCATTCATCGCTTTGCCTCGCGCGCCGTGCGCCGCGCTCCCGCCTGGGACTGCGGCTATCCCGATCCGAATCCGGCAACCCAATATACGGCCGACAGCTTTGCCCAGCCGCTGCGTCGCGTGTTCGGAGAGGTTGTCTTTCTTGCGCGCGAGCGCGTTGAAATGCCACCGCCGGGCGATGCACGGCCCGCGCGGATGACCGTCACTCTTCACGATCTCGTCTGGGATGTGATCTATGCGCCGATCAGCGGCTGGATCTCGTATGCGTCCGAGAAGCTCAACTATCTGCAGTTTCTCACCATCCGCCAATATCTGAGCCTCGTGTTCGTGGCCCTCGTCGGCCTGCTGCTGACGGTGTCGTTATGGCTTTGATCGCCGATCGCCCCCGCCGATTAACCTGCGGCCTTCAAGGCGAAGGGGGCCCCCCATGACGCCTGTGATTGCCGCACTATGGAGCGTCACGGCATTGATCAGCGTGCCTCTGCTCGTCCTGGCGGCGCGACAGTGGTCTGCGGCGACGAGCCTCGTCTACGGGGCGTGCCTTGCTATTTGTCTCGCCGTATTCGCGGTCGCTCTCACCTATCTCTTGGCCGGCGACAGTCCTGCATCCTCGCTTTGGCTACCCATTGGATTGCCATGGATCGGTGCGCATTTCCGGATTGACTTCCTGAGCGCATTCTTCCTCGTCATTGTCAATCTCGGCGGCGCGGCCGCCAGCCTCTATGCGCTCGGGTATGGTGAGCATGAAGCGTCGCCGGGCCGCGTCCTGCCTTTCTACCCTGCATTTCTCGCGGGAATGAACCTGGTCATCCTCGCTGACGATGCTTTCAGCTTCCTCTTTGCCTGGGAGTTCATGTCGCTCACGTCTTGGGCGCTGGTGATGGCACACCACGAGGATCCTGATAACCGGCGCGCGGGCTATATCTATATCGTGATGGCGAGCTTTGGCACGCTCGCCCTGCTCCTGGCGTTCGGCCTACTCGCAGGTCCTGCCGGTAGCTATGCGTTCGACGAGATGCGCGGCGCGACCGGCATGCAACCCGGATTGGTCTTGATCCTGGTTCTCCTGGGCGCCGGTTCGAAGGCAGGGCTTGTGCCTTTGCATGTCTGGCTTCCCCTCGCTCACCCCGCTGCACCAAGCCACGTCTCGGCGCTGATGAGCGGGGTAATGACCAAGGTCGCGGTCTACGGCTTCATCCGCATCGTCTTCGACCTCAACGGGCCGCCGGCCTGGTGGTGGAGCATCGTCGTGATCCCGCTCGCTGGAGCGACGTGCGTGCTCGGCGTGCTCAGCGCCCTGATGCAGCACGACCTCAAGCGACTGCTCGCCTACCACACCGTCGAGAACATTGGGATCATCTTCATCGGCCTCGGTCTTGCGCTCGCTTTTGCGGCGCACGATATGCCGGCTCCCGCGGCGCTTGCGCTGACAGCCGCGCTGTTCCACGTTTTCAATCACAGCGTATTCAAGAGCCTGCTGTTCTTTGGCGCCGGCGCCGTGCTGACGGCGACGGGCGAGCGCGACATGGAGCATCTGGGCGGCCTCATCCATCGCATGCCACTAACGGCCTTCGCCTTCCTCGCGGGATGCGTCGCGATCTCCGCGCTGCCGCCACTCAACGGGTTTGTCTCCGAGTGGCTGACGTTTCAGGCAATTCTCTTGAGCCCGATCCTGCCATCGTGGGGGCTGAAGCTGATCGTGCCCGCGGTGGGTGCGATGCTCGCCCTGTCGGCAGCGCTCGCTGCTGGGTGCTTCGTAAAGGCCTTCGGAGTGACATTCCTGGGCCGGCCGCGCACGCCGGCGGCGGAGAAGGCGCAAGAAACCGACAACGCTTCGCTAGCAGCCATGTTCGCTTTTGCCCTCCTGTGCCTGATCGCGGGGATCATTCCGGGATTTTTCATCGACGGCCTGGCACCGGTGGCTAAAGGCCTGGTCGGAGGCCGCATGCCCGTGCAGAGCGCAATTCCGTGGCTGTCGATCGTGCCCATAGCAGAGAGCCGCAGCTCCTATAATGGCCTTCTGGTTTTCGCCTTCATCACGATCGCGGCGCTGGGCGCCGTCGAAATCATTCACCGTTTTGCTTCGCACGCCGTGCGTCGTGGCCCAGCTTGGGATTGCGGCTTTCCGGACTCCAGGCCGCAAACGCAATATACCGCCGACAGTTTCGCGCAGCCGATCCGGCGCGTGTTTGGAGAAGTGGTATTTCTCGCGCGCGAGCGGGTTGACATGCCCCCACCGGGCGATGCGCGGCCCGCGCGGATGACGGTGACCCTTCGCGATCTCGTTTGGGACTCCATCTATGCTCCGATTGCCGGTGGCACCGCCTTTGCGGCCGACAAGCTCAACTATCTCCAGTTCCTGACGATCCGCCAATTCCTGAGCGTCGTGTTTGTGGCGCTCATCGGCCTCCTGGTGATCCTCATGTTCGCGATGCTCGTATGGTCCTGATCCTCGATCTCATCCCGCAGGGCGCGCAGATGGCACTCGTACTCATCCTGGCGCCGCTGCTGCTAGGCTTTACGCGCAAGGTAAAGGCGCGGCTCTTACGCCGGCGCGGGCCCCCGTTGCTTCAGGTCTACCGCGATCTCTTGAGGCTCATCCGTAAGGAAGTCGTGATTGCGGAAAACGCCTCCTGGCTCTTCCGCAGTGGCCCCTACTTGATCTTTGCGGCCACCTGGGTGGCAGCCGCGCTCGTCCCAACCTTCGCCACGGGGCTCTATTTCAGCTGGACCGCCGACTTGATTGCCATCACGGCGCTCCTGGGCTCTGCACGATTCTTCCTGGCGCTCGTTGGGATGGACATCGGAACGAGTTTCGGCGGCATCGGGTCCAGCCGCGAGATGATGTTCGCCTCGATCGCCGAGCCCGCCATGATCATGATCGTCTTCACTGTGGCCCTCCTGGCGGGGTCAACCCAGCTGTCCGAAGTGGCGGACTTCATGCTCACGCATGGCAGCTTGCGCGTCTCGCTTGGGCTCGCGCTCGTCGCTCTTACCATCGTCGCGCTTGCGGAAAACGCGCGCATTCCTGTCGACAATCCGGCGACGCATCTAGAGCTCACGATGGTGCACGAGGCCATGGTGCTCGAGTACTCGGGGCGCCATCTCGCCGTGCTCGAACTCGCCGCGGCGCTCAAATTGCTGCTCTATATGTCGCTCATCGCCTGCATCTTCGTGCCGTGGGGTCTGGCGCCGGCGGGCAGCGGGCCGGCCGCTCACGCCATAGGCTTGGCAAGCTATGTCGGGAAGCTCGCCGTGGGCGGGTTTCTGCTGGCGCTGTTCGAGACATCGATCGCCAAGATGCGGGTCTTCCGTGTGCCCGATTTTTTGGGAATAGCCCTCATGCTGGGGCTACTCGGCATGCTTCTGCTCTTTGTTTCCCGGAGCTTCTGATGGACCAGACCGCAATCGACGTTGCCCACATGCTCGCCGGTAGCATGGTGCTTGTCAGCTTCATGCTGCTCTACCAGGATCGCATGTTCGGCCTGCTCAACGTCTTCGCGCTGCACGCTGTGGTGCTCTCGCTTTCTGTCGCTTGGCAGGCGTACATCCAGAACGCGCCGCATCTCTACGTGACGGCTGCGATCGCACTCGTGCTCAAGGCCATTATCATTCCTGTTGCGCTCCACCGAGTGGTAGTGCGGCTCGGAATCCACCGCACGATCGAGACGGTCGGCGGCATCGGCCCCACGATGCTGTTCGGCATGGGGCTCGTAGCTCTTTCCATGGTCGTCATGCTGCGCGCCACCGCTGCGGCTGACCCCCTAGCCCGAGAGGACTTGGCCTTCGCACTCGCGGTCTTGCTGCTCGGCCTCCTCATGATGGTGACGCGGCGCAACGCAGTCAGTCAGATCATCGGCTTCATGTCGATCGAGAACGGACTCATCCTCGCGGCGGCCGGGGCCAAAGGCATGCCGCTCGTGGTCGAGATCAGCGTGGCGTTCTCGGTTTTGGTCGCCTTCATCGTGATCGGCGTCTTCCTGTTCCGTATCCGCGAACGCTTCGACTCGGTCGACGTTCAGGCGCTCGATGATTATCGCGGAGAGCGCCCATGAATCCCTTGATCATCCAGCTGCCCTTTGAGCCGGTGACGGCTATCCTGGTCATTCCGGGTTTCTCCGCGGTGCTGCTGGCGCTGCTGCCCGGTTATAAATTGACCGCGCGGCTCAACGTCCTGGCGGCGCTGTTGACGTTCCTTGCGGCCCTGTCGCTGCTCATAATACGCCCCGCGCCCGGCACCTATCTCTTCGTCGACGACCTCAATGTCGTGTTCGTCGTGCTCGGCACGTTTGTCGGCTTCACCACCAGCGTCTTCAGCGCGAGCTACATCGAGCACGAGCTCGAGATCGGCCGGCTCACGCCGACGCACCTGCGCTTCTACCACGCCATGTACCAGGCCCTGATGTTCGCCATGAACCTCGGCCTGCTGGCGAACAACATCGGTCTCATGTGGGTGGCGATCGAGCTTGCCACGCTTACAACCGTACTGATGGTCGGCATCTATCGCACGGCCGAGGCGCTGGAAGCGGCGTGGAAATACTTCATCCTTGGAAGCGTCGGCATCGCCTTGGCGCTGTTCGGTACGATCCTCGTCTACATGGCGGCACGGCCCGTGATCGGCGAGGGCCACGATGCCATGGTCTGGACGTCCCTCATCGGCAGGGCCAAGGACTTCAGCCCGGATATGCTTAACCTTGCCTTCGTCTTCTTGATGCTGGGTTACGGCACCAAGGTCGGCCTGGCGCCGCTGCACGCTTGGCTGCCTGATGCCCATGCCGAGGGTCCGACGCCGATCTCCGCGGTTCTGTCGGGCTTGCTGCTCAATGTCGCGCTCTATGCCGTGCTGCGCTTCAAGATGCTGCTTGCGGCAAATCCAGCGGCGATCGCGCCCGGTCCGTTGATGGTGACACTGGGTCTCCTGTCGCTCATCTTCGCCGGCTTCATGCTCTACCGGCGCCGCGACATCAAGCGCATGTTCGCCTACTCCTCGATCGAGCACATGGGCCTCATCACGTTCGCATTCGGCATGGGCGGTCCGCTCGCGAACTTCGCCGGCCTTTTGCACATGACCATGCACAGCCTGACAAAGTCGGCGATCTTCTTCACCGTCGGGCACATCTCGCAAGTCAAGGGCACGCAGAAGCTTTCCGAGATCCGCGGATTGACCGAGAGCCACCCGCTGCTCGGCTGGGGTCTCGTGCTCGGCGTCGTGGCCATCGCCGGACTACCGCCGCTCGGCATCTTCATGAGTGAGTTCCTGATCGTGAGCTCCACATTTGCGCGCGAGCCGCTCCTCGCGGTTCTGGTCGTTTTCGGGCTCTTGGTCGCCTTCGGCGCGCTGTTTCTGCGTTTGGGCGAGGCGGCATTCGGCAAGCCGACCGGCAGTATGGCTCCCGTCGAAGCTTCATACGTCCCGCTCTTCGCCCATCTCGCATTGGTCCTCATCGCCGGGATCTACCTGCCGGGAGCGCTCGTCGCCTGGTTTCAGAACGTTGCGCGGCTGCTCGGATAACGGAAAGCAAGGGAGCCATGCCATTTGTGTCCGCATTGATCGCTCGTGGCGGGCCCGTCGCGGCCCATAAGCCATGGCCGCGCGTCGTCGTCGATGTAGAGACCTGGCGACAGGCAATCGTTGGGCTCGCCGCCCGCGAGGCCACGCTCCTGGGACTGTGGAGTGATGGCGAGGCCGTTCACATGGGCCTTGTTGGCGCATCCAATGCCGAGTTCGCCGTGGTCAGCTTGCCCTGTCCGAAGCGGCGCTTTCCTTCGGTCGGATTGACGCACGCGCCCGCGCTGCGCCTCGAGCGCACGATCCGTGACCTTTACGGGTTGGAACCAGAAGGGGCGCCCGATGCTCGTCCGTGGCTCGACCATAGCCGGTGGGGCGTAAAGCACCCACTCGGGACACGGCAGGCCCCGGAGCTGACTGGCGTAGCCTATGATTTTCTCAAAGCCGAAGGGCCGCCGATGCACCAGATCGCCGTCGGGCCTGTCCATGCCGGCATCATCGAACCCGGTCACTTTCGCTTCACGGCCAACGGCGAGACGATCGTCCGGCTTGAGGAACGGCTCGGCTATGTGCACAAAGGCATCGAGCAGCTGATGATAGGGGCCCCGCTCGAGAAAGCGGCGAAGCTTGCCGGCCGTGTCTCAGGCGACAGCACGGTCGCCTATGCCTTGGCTTTTGCCAAGGCTGTCGAGGCCGCAGCCGGCGTCCAAGCGCCCGCTCGCGCCATCGCGCTCCGCGCGCTCATGGCCGAGCTCGAGCGCCTCGCCAACCACTTCGGCGACATTGGCGCCATCTGCAACGATGCCTCGTTCTCGCTCATGCATGCACACTGCGGCGCATTGCGTGAGCACGTCCTGCGCGCCGCTGATACCTGCTTCGGCCACCGGCTCATGATGGACCGCGTGGTGCCGGGAGGCGTGGTAGGCGATCTCTCAAGCGAAGGCATCGGCAGCATTCTTGCGCTCTTGGCTACCGTCCGCCGACACTTTCCGGCGCTGGTGGAGCTCTACGACAACACGGCGTCGCTCCAGGATCGTACCGTCGGCACCGGCGTCTTGAAGTCCGCTCTCGCACGCCAGTACGGAGCGGGCGGGTACATCGGCCGCGCCTCCGGACGGTCTATGGATGCCCGCCGGACCCCCGGCTATCGCCCCTATACCGACCTCAAATTCGAGGTTCCCGTTCGCCAGGAGGGAGATGTCGACGCACGCATTTGGATCCGTATCGAAGAGGTGCAGCAGAGCCTCGCTATTATCGAGCAGATCCTGGACAGCCTTCCGAAGAGCTCAGCGCGCTTGAGTGTGAAGCTGCCGCTGGAGGCAATAGGTGCGCGCGAGGGCATAGCACTTGTGGAGGGATTCCGTGGCGACATCCTGGCGTGGACCCGGATTGTCAACGGCACGATCGCGCGCGCTCATTTGCGCGACCCCTCCTGGTTCCAATGGCCGCTGCTCGAGGCCGCCATCGAGGGTAACATTGTCGCGGATTTCCCACTCTGCAACAAATCGTTCAATTGCTCCTATTCTGGGCACGACCTCTGAGATCATGCTGCCATGCGAAAGCTATTGTTCAAGAGCCTCGTTCAAGCGCCATTGACCGAACCGCCTCCCTTGGCGGACGAGAGGTCGATCGTCGAGCTGGCGAAGGCGCTGGACCGCGTTAGCCGACGACGCCTCGGCCGTAGTCTCTCGATCCGCGAGGTGGATGCCGGATCCTGCAATGGATGCGAGCTCGAGATCCATGCGCTCAGCAATGTTTTTTACGACCTCGAGCGCTTCGGCTTGCGTTTCGTTGCCTCGCCGCGCCACGCCGACGTGCTCCTGGTCACCGGGCCGGTAACGCGCAACATGCGCGAGGCACTCGAGCGCACGTATCGGGCAACTCCCGATCCGAAGTGGGTTGTTGCCGTCGGCGATTGCGCTGTCGACGGGGGGATCTTCGCCGGCGGCTATGCGTGTATAGGCGGCGTCTCGGCAGTGATCCCTGTCGACCTCCATATTCGCGGCTGTCCGCCAAATCCCACAGCGCTCTTGCAGGGCCTCATCGCCCTCGTCGATAAAAGTGCATCTTCGATCGCGTCCTGACGACTGCTAGCGCGTGTCCGAACGGAGGGCGCCGTGGCGCCATATACGCAACAAAGGTTCCTGGCGGTTCTGAAGCCGCTGTTCCCGGACGGCGCCACGCTTCGTATCCTCAAGGGGACGGAGCCCGACACGTCAGGCGGCGAACTGTTTCGAATACGCATCGATTGGGCGAACGATGCGATCAATCTTCGCATTCCGCGGCGGTTTGTTGACGATCATCGGGACGGTACGGCAAGCAGTCAGAAGGAACTGGAGGAACAGCTCGCCGCGTTTGTGCACGATCGACGGGAGGCCTTTAGACCAAATCCCGGTCCTCGTCTTCGACCGGTCGTAGTTTGGACACTTCCGGCTTGATCGAGCGGCAGAAGTAGCCGGCGATAAATTTCCAACTTGACGTCCGGCCCCGCTGCTTAACGGCGTCCCTCAAATGCCTCGACCTCACCGGCGCGACCAAAACCAAAACCGCGACCGTGCAGATCCTCCCCAACTTCCAGGAACTCTGATCGCGACAGCGGCCGCTCCCCGCTGAGAACATTGCGCGGTACGCGCGCGGAACAGTTTAATGCCTCATTAACCATTCTTTGGTGCTGTCGCCTCTGTTTGCGTAAAGGAGCGACGGCAATGGAGTGGGACGACCTACATCGGTCCGAAGATGTTCAACAACTCATGGCTCAAGGCACGCTACAGCAAGGCAGTGCCGCGTACAGCATTGCGCGCCAAGCGATCGACCTCGGTTTCGCCACGCTCTCCGACAGGCAGCGCTTTATCTATGAGCAGGTGATCGCAGCCACCCTAAAATCCACGCCATCATTCGAGTTCCGCTGCGCTGCTCAGAGCCAAGCGCACAGCGCGCAAGCCGAAGCACCCTGGCGGCCGCAAAAAGCGGTTCGCCCCGGACCAGGTCATCGACGCGCTGAAACGCGCCAAGGGAATCAACCGGCGCGCAGCCGGGATCCTGCAGTGCAGCCGCCAGACAATCGGCAATTACATCGCGCGGAATTCCGAAATCGCCGCTGCGAAGAAACAGATCGAGAAGCAACTGCACGATATAATCTGGCAGCGACTTCGTGAGCCGGATCGTTGACGCTTCTGACGGGGGCTGAGAGCCCCTCTCTACGGGGCGCGAGCGACGGATGCATCTTGGGATGGTCCCAGCCGCACCCGCAGTGCTCGGCCCCGAGCTCATAGACAGTGAGCCCAGCGTATCCGTGCAGCCACGCTGAGACGAGAGCCCGGTGACACCAGGAGGGGTCCGGCGGCGGCTTCTCGAAACACGCGAGCGCAGGCACCGCACCGTCGCACATGTCGGTCAACTCTCGCACGACGCGCTCAGGGTCGAGCTTGTCGAGGACCTCGGTGAAGTAGAGTTGCCTGTACTCGGCCGGCGAGACACTGTTGAACCATTTGCCGGGAAACAATTTCGGATAGCGACGGTAGCCGGCGGCCATGCCGCGCGGCGTGCCCCGAGAGATGCCGACCCGCATGTGGTCGTCTGGCAGCCTCACGTACCAAGAGCAAGTGACGAGAACAGCCCGGCGAGGCTGCCGGGCTGTTTTTCTTTCGGTCGCGTCTTTCACTGCGATTTCGCTAGGCGGTTTCGCCGATGCGATAACTTTTTGATCGGCTTCGCGACCGCACGTGCTCGACGCTGGCGCTGTTTATGATCAGTCCCCTTTACCCCCAAGCCCGTCAGCGCGCCGATGAACTCGACGTCATAGAGATACGTGAGCACCGCCGGATGAGGCCGCTTGTTCAATCTCGCCAGAACGAAATGCTCGCCCGCCGGAAGATCCTCGAGCGGCTGAAGGTCCAATGCACCAATCACGCTCATGTCCGCGTACGCCTTCGGACCGTACTCGTCCCCGCGGCTCGCCTCGATGAGCCCAGCCATCTCAACAGCGATTTTCTCAACCTGGCATTTCCTCATCACACGTCCTCCAATATCGATTGGCCGATCAAGTGAGTATAACTGTTAAGCCGAGGCCGTGCGGAAAAATTTACGCTATTTCAATGGCTTACTTGCATATTTGGCAACTCGCTGGTCTTTCCAAAAAGGCAACCCGCTGATCGCAATCGCGTTCGAAAAGCGCGGCGAGGTGGACGACGCAGTCTAGCGGCAAATGCAATGAGCCCCGGCTTGTGACCGGGGCCCTTGCTACGCTGGCACCGCACTCACTTAGCGGCCAATATGGAAATCCGACAGCAGATCCGGCGAGGAGACATCTCGCATTGTCTCCTCAAGCAGATCACGGCCGCGATCGCTCTTAGGCGCTGTGCATGCCGCAGGATAGCAAGCTCGTCAGCGCGAGCGTGCTTCTCAGTCTCCTGTTCCACGTCAAAGGCCATGGAACTGCTGCTCCCACACCCGTGCTGGGTTGCGTGGGAGATTACGCTGAAGGCCTTAATGGTCGGTTTTAGCAGCGTCGCGAATTTGGACAGCGACCTTGCCGTAATCACTTCATTGCCTGCATGTGATCGCTGTGTGGTTCCCAATATTCTTACACGCGCTCAAGTCGAACCGATGCTTTTGCAATCTTCAGAGCAATTATTATCGCAGCCTTGCTTGTCGTATGCCTGGAGCGAAGCTTCGCAGCCGATACGATCTTGATCTACCGGCGGGGGCATGGTCGCCTTCATGTCGGCCCAGTCAGGCTGCCCCCCCTTTGTCCTGCGCACTCGCACCAGCACAAGAAATAAGAAGCGCCAAAATCACTGATCCGACCGTCGCCAGATAGCTCCTCATCATATGATCCCTCCTCTGCAAAACGGATGATGGCTAGTACCAACCCATAATGCCACCGAGCACTCTAAACCATGACAGCCGCTCGGGCGAATTGGGACACCCCGGCGATTAGGACAGCCGCCTCCTGCTTGCGCTCCCGGAGCATTTAATGCGTGTAGGGGTTCCGGGAACTCTCGGAAAGCCGGGAAGCGTAAGGGCGGTCCCTCCGCCGGATCGCTCGACCGGGAATTTTTGGACACGCTGAACGGTTCGAACGCCCTCGCGCGCGTGACGCGCGTGCGTCATGGGGTTTTTGGGCCGACTTTCGGCACTTTCGGCTCGGTTCGCGCGCACGCGTGATGGGGTCCTACTCGTCGCGCTCACTGGAGCTTTTCCGACTTTTCCCGCGCTCGTGCGCGCGCGTCAGCGCAGACGCTCGCCACCGCGCCCAGCGCTGTCGTTGCGCGCGCGCGATGCGTTGGCGCCCGGCCTCCGTCCTCGGACCCGTCGACAAGCCACCGTGGTTTGGACACTTCCCGTTCTCCAGCGCCTTGCGTATGCAGGCGGTGCCACGGCGAGTGCGGGCGCCACAAAGTTCGCTCACCAAGTATTCTCCCTCATCAGTTTGATCCAGACCGTGTGCACTGCAGTGACGCAATCGAGCACGTCGTGGAATGTGTTATCGATCTTGACTACGAGACGATCCGATGTGCCGCCGATAGGTGCGCCACCGATTGGGCCTCCTCCGATCGCACCGCCAGTGCTCTGATTTTCAACATTTGCGCTCCCCCACAAACCGGTTCGCGCTCGCCGATCGAGCACCATGTGCTTCGAGGCATTCGCAATGTCGGTCACGATAGCGAAGCGCCTGTCAATCGCTTCAGGGCCACCTGCAGCTGCATCGCGTTATTGAACGGAACCTGAACAGTCCCACCCGCACTCCAGGGCTTGCCTTGATACGACTGCTTGATCCAGTCGCGCAGGCTCAGGAGTGCAGTACATGCGTGATAGGCGAGACGCAGATCTATCGCATCCCCTTTAAAGTCCTCGAAGTCCCTCTCGACAACGTGCTCGAAGAAGTCGTGTGGGGTATCGATCTTGTTAGGCTTCATGCTGTCGCCGGTGGTGCTCTCAACGAAAAATGCCTTGATCCAGATAGAGTGCGCTCGAGCTGTCGGGACGCGCGTGCAAGTAGCCGGATGTCGTTGCTACGTTGGCGTGACCGAGCGTCGCCTGCACCTCCGGCAGCGAGGCACCTCGGTCAATGGCATGGCTGCCGTGGGCGTGCCGCAGCCAGTGCGGCGAGACAGCCTCGTTGATGCCGGCGCGCTTGGCCGTCCGCTTCACCATCACGTGCACGCTGTGCTCGCTGAGGTGGCCGCCCTTCTTGCGCGAGGCGAACACCGGATTGTTGGCGGCGGCGTCGCCGCGCAGCGCCAGCAAGGAACGGCTCACCTTCTTTGGCAGTAGGACTTGGCGGACACGTCCGCCCTTGCCCGTCACGGAGAGTTGCAGGCGCGCATCGCGTTCGATCACGTCGCTCCACTTAAGGGCGACGATCTCGGAAACGCGCAAGCCACCGGCATAGGTCGTCTGCAGAAGCACGCGATCGCGTTTCGTAAGCGCGGCGCGGATCAGGAGGCCTACTTCGACTTCGGAGATTATGCGCTGAGCCAGGCGCGCCTGGCTCTGGTCGGGGCGCACCTTGATGGCGACACCCGCGTTGAAGGGCATGTAGCCGAGCTTGTGTCCGTAGCTGAGCAACGACTTCACACGCAGCACGTAGATCGGCTAGGCGGCGAGCAACCTGAAATTCCCTCGCCTGTTCGTTCGCCTGCAGCCGAGTGTTGCTTTCGCCAGCTATCCTCTGCAGCAGCCGCAGTTCGTCTTCGGTCATTGAAGTCCCCTCTGTTTCCGCTCCGCGACGACGTCTTCGCGCGTCCGCAACTTCCGCAGGCGCTCCTCGAGCTCTTCGCGCTCACGCTCGTGTTTGTCGAGCCAATGCTCGGCCCGGTGCGCCTTGAACGCGGGCAAGGATAGTTCACGCTTACGACGCGACTGACGCGGCACGGCACTTCTCCTCGCTTACCCATCCTCAGTCCGGCCCCTGGGGCCGTGGCCGTCATGCGATGGGCCCCTTCCCGTGTTTGACCAACAGCATGTTTATGGCCTCCGCCATCAGCTTCTGAATGGTGGTGTCCTGCTCGGCCGCCAGCTGCTTCAACGCCGCCTTCACCGCCTTGTGGTGCCACGTGATGATCTGCTTCTGATCCTTGCGGAGGTCCTGAGCGGCTGCAGTCACCTTCGGCTCGACGACGCCGCCGATGTGAGCAATGTCATTCACGCTCTTAATCATCAGACGGCCTCCTCGGCCACTACGACCGGCCACGTCTCCTGCAGTTCGGCATAGAGCTCCTGGATCTCCTTCGCGGCGGCGTCCGGCTTCTTCGACTTCTTCTCGGTGACGCCCTTGCCCTGCTCGATAGCCTCAACGTACTGGCGGCGGTCCTTGAGGTAGCGGGCAGCGACGCGGATGCCGTGGCGCTCTAGGCGCTTCGTGACCGCTTCGGCGTCAGCGATCTCCGTCGTCTTGCTCTCCTTGATGGCGTTGACGACGCCGATGGCGCGGTTCTTGGCCTCGGCCATGTTGATCAAACCCACAGTCGCCTCCAGCGACTTGGCGTCGAACATGCCGTACCGGATCGGGCAGATGACGAGGTCGGCAGCGGAGATCGCCTCGATGGCGCCCTTGTCGGTGTGGGGTGCCGTGTCGATGATGACCATGCTCGCGAGATTGTTCTCGCGGACGGCCTTAACGAGCTTCGACAGCCTCTCTGGCAAGCAGGGAACCACTGCCGGTGACTCGCCGCTGCCATAAGGTGTCCTGGTCCGATTTCGCGATCAAGCAAACTGGAGGAGATCAAAAGAGCCAGCAATTACGGGGTCCGGGGCGGGGCCAGGGTGGCCAGGAATGTCGTTCCTGGGTGTCCTGTTTTTCCAGAAAAGTCTCCCTAGGACGTCCTGTCGTGGTCTACCAACTCGAGGGGGAAGTGAATGTGGCTTTGGGGGTGGCTTGCTAGGTTTGCGGCGGGGTTAGTGCGTTGCGTCGCTAAGGGGATCCTCGGCCTCATCGTTCTGGGGTGTATCGCGATCTCAACGTGGTTCGCCTACCAGTTCGGTGCGGGGAAAGCCGCAACGGAAGAGTTCGCAGTCGCCTATGGGTTCGCTGGTGGCGGTCTCGATCTGCTCAAGGCGTCGTTGCCCATCATCGCGTCGTCGTCGCATGCCCGGGCGAAGACGTATCTTGCCTGGGCGGCGTTTGCGCTCCTGACGGGCATGTCGCTCTGGTGCGCCTTCGGCACGGACGGCCGGGCAGCTCGCCGAGCGGTTTGCCAATCAGGCTGTCGCCAAGGCGGCGGGAAACGACAAAGCGGCCAAGCTGGCGCGGCTCCACGATGAGCGCGACGCGCTCGGCAAGTTCACCCGCGCCACTGGCGAGAGCGTGAAGGCGGCTCAGGACGCCGTCGATGCAGCGGTCAAGGCCAAGGGCCAAGAGTGTGGCGACGTCGGGCCCAACTGCCGTGCGCGCGTGGCCGATGAAACTGCGCGCCGTGCCGAGCTCGCGCAAGCGATACGCGACCAGGCGACGACCGAGCAAGCCGATAAGCTCGAGGCCGAGATCTCCGCGGTCGAGGTCATCAGGGTCGACGTCAAGATGGCGGAGAAGGACATAGATCCTCAGGCGACCGCCATCTCGAAGGCCTTCGATTGGAAGCTGGAGAAGGCAGCGCTCGTCGGCCAGATCATTTTTGCGGTCTGCCTCGAGATCGGCAGCGGCCTCGGGCTGTGGCTCGTGTTCGGTCACGGCGCCGAGCAGACTACTCCCAAGCCCGGTCCGACAGACGCGGCGACAGCGCCGACCACGAGATCGGCTGAACTAGAGCCCGAGGGTGAGACCGAGGAAGAAGCACAGATCCGCCTTCGCAAGCTCTTCTTCCAGACGTGCGTGTTCAGCTGCGACGGTCGCCTACCGGCCGGGGTCGTGCACGGCGCCTATCTCGCGTGGTGCGCCCGGGAGGGCATCTCGAACCCGATGCGGCCGCAGGCCTTCGGCATCAAGGCGCCGTGGGCGAACAAGAAGAAGATCGGTGGCGTGGTCCATTACCTCAATTGCGGGATCGCACCGGGGCTGATCGAACGGAAGCCGGCGCTGAAGGTAGTCGCCAACAACGAACGCGAGCGCCCGCCTGTGCAAAACGCTGGAGTGTGTCTTCCGACGAGACCCGCGGTGCCTTAAGTTCACTTCAGCAATGATCGCACACCTGCTGCCAGCTCAGCACTGGTTAAGCCGGCGGGGCCACTTGGTCCCGCGGGCGCTCAGCGCGTAGGTGGGACATTGCAACATCGATCCCCGGAACCGGCGTCTAGATCAGACGCTTCCCGTGTGCTCGCGCTCATGGATCTTCATCCATGAATTGTCGACACAAGCCTCATCTCTGGCCCGACTACATGGCGCGCGAGACGCTCGCGGCGCGGCTCGACGTTGAGCCAGATTACATCGATCAACTCGTCAAACGGCGTCTGCTGCCGCCGCCAACGGTGATACTCGGCGAGGCCCCGCGCTATCGCTGGTTGGACGTGAGAAACCATCCTCGGAGTTGCTGACGGAGGCGAATCGCATGCCGATCGCGACGACCCCTACCTTGCCGGCATCGAGCGGAGCGATGGCCCGACCGAGAAAACCAGCCATTGAGCTCCCGCGCACGTCAACGTCGTGCGCGTCAAAGGCAAGCCCTACTATTACTATCACCCGGGTCGCGGCACCAAGAACGCACGCAGGCCGGTGCGCTTGCCCGACGATCCCCGCCTGCCGGAGTTTTGGATTGCTTACCGCAAGGCCGCTGGAGAGCCTGAGGCGCGGCGATCGCCGAATGCCGTCGAGGCCCTTATCGAGGCTTACAAGGCCGCGCCGGAGTGGTCACAGCTGTCCGACAGCACGCGCGACAACTGGACCCTCTACCTCGAACGCATCAATTCCAAATGGGGCCCGCTTGAGGTGCGCGGAATCGAGCCAAAGCACATACTCGCGCTGCGCGACAAGTACGCGAGCACGCCGGCCGCGGCCAACAACCTGCTCCGATGTCTCTCCTCGATGCTGGGCTGGTCGGTGCCGCGGGGTTGGCGTTCCGACAACCCCTGCCTCTCTGTGCCGAAGCTCAAGGGCGGCGATGGATGGGCGCCATGGCCCTGGGAGATGATCGAGCTCGTTCGAGATCACGGCCCATCGTGGATGTGGCATGCCGTGGCGCTCGCGCTCTACACAGGCCAGCGCCAGGGCGACGTGCTCGTTATGACCGCGCGCAAATTCAAGGACGGCACTGATCGAGGTGAGCCAGGAGAAGACCGGCCGGACTCCTCATCCCCGCGCATCAAAAGCTGCTCGCTGTGCTCGATGCCATGAGCGCACGTCCGTGCAGCTTCTCACAACACGCGTGGCGTGCCCTGGACGCCGGACGGCTTTCGCCACGTGGGCAGAAGGTGCTCGCGGACCGCTCGCTGCTATTCAGCGACGCCGGTCTCGTCTTCCACGGGCTGCGCAAGTCGGCGGTCGTGACGCTGCTTGAAGCCGGCTGCACCGATGCAGAAGTATGCAGCGATCACCGGGCAGTCGCGGACAATGGTCGAGCACTACTCGCGCCAGGTCAATCAACGCAAGCTCGCCGCGGCCGCGATCTTGAAGTGGGAACGGTCTGAGAACGATAGTTTGCAAAACTGATTGCAAAACGCTTCGCTGCGCGATGCGATGATGCTCGATAAGTGATTGGAGCACTTGG